>JAWKZI010000006.1:0-219530 GCA_041396045.1 Gammaproteobacteria bacterium
CGGATTGCTGCCCGATGGTGTCATGCAGGGCAATACTGATTTTGGCAAGCCCGGCTACGGTGGCCCGTGCCCACCGGTCGGTGACAAGCCGCATCGCTATTATTTTCGTTTGTATGCCCTGAAGGTTCCCACGCTTGACCTGCCGGCCGATGCCACGGCCGCCATGGTGGGGTTCAATGTGCGCGCCAATGCCCTGGGCAGTGCCGAGCTGATGGCGACCTACGGCCGCTGATTCGCATTAACGACGAATGGCGCGTTCGGGTTCAATGCAGCCCGTTGTCAGATTAATCCTACAGTGGAGTCAGACCGGTAGCGGTCGTTCGGCAGCCATTCCTGATTTCCGGGATACCCTGTATTCGGTACTTTAACTCCCGTATCAGACGCATGGGCGTTGTCAACGGAGAGAATCATGAACTGGGATCGAATTGAAGGTAACTGGAAGCAGGCCAAGGGCAAGGTCAAAGAACAATGGGGCAAGCTCACCGATGACGAGCTCGACCAGATTGCCGGGAAGCGTGATCAGCTGGTGGGTCGCGTTCAGGAATCTTACGGACTGTCGAAGGATGAAGCCGAAAAGCGGGTAAATGACTGGCAGACCCGGTACAACTGAACCAGCCGCAACCGGGCCAGCTATCGCTGGCCCGGGCTGGCTGGGATAGTGGAATGACTAAATCCGCTCCAATCGTGAAACCATTTCCGGAGCCTGGGAAAATGTCCGCCGTTCGTGTTCTGGTAGCCGACGACCATCAATTGGTCAGGGCTGGCTTGCGCCAGCTGATTGAAGGCCAGCCGGACATGCAGCTTGTTGCTGAGTGTCGTACTGGCCGTGAGGTACTCAGCAGCCTGCGCACCGAGGCCTGTGATGTATTGCTGCTTGACCTGTCCCTGCCTGACATCTCAGGCCTGGAAGTTCTGAAGCATGTCAGGGCTCAGCATGAGCGCGTGGCAGTACTGGTTGTCAGCGGCTATCCGGAGTCACAGTTCGGTTTGAATGTTCTGCGTGCCGGTGCGGCCGGCTTTGTCAGCAAAGGCGTGGAACAGGCGGAACTGTTGCGCGCAGTACGCTCGGTGGCGCGAGGCCATCGTTACGTCGGTTCGGAACTGGCTGATCAGCTGGTGTCGGGGGTTCATGGCGATCCGAACGAGCCCCGTCATTGCGTGCTTTCCGAGCGTGAATTCCAGATCTTCTGCAAGCTGGCCGAGGGCATAACTGTGTCCGACATCGCAGCAATGCTGTGCCTGAGCGTGAAGACTGTCAGCACGTACCGAAGCCGCATTTTGGACAAGATGGCGATGAAGTCCAATGCCGACATGACGTACTACGCCATCAAGAACGGATTGATGCAGTAGGGCGTCGAATATGACGCAGCGATGTAGATGATTTCAGGGCAAATGAATTTTGGCGACAAGCACGATGGTTCGACTCATGCAGGGCTGCATGGTCCAGGTAGCGGTCGCAGCCACGACGGCAATTGCCGGTACTCCGATGGCGAACTGAGCATACTGCTGATCGAGGACTCGGAGCGCTTGAGGGTTCGGCTGGTGGAGCTGCTGGACGAGCCAGGGACCATGCACGTCACGGCCACTGCGGAGACAGAACTGGAGGCAGTTCAGCGCATCAGTGAAGACGAATACGATGTGCTGCTGGTTGATGTGGAACTTCGCGCCGGCAGTGGTATCGGGGCCATACGGTACGCACGGGCCACCTACCCGCGAGATCGTCAGCCACTGATCATAGTTTTGACAAACTATGCATTGCCGGCAGTTCGCGCCCGATGCATGGCAGCCGGCGCCAATCACTTTCTCGACAAGATGCGCCAGTTCCAGGATGTGAAGCCGCTGATAGTTGCCAGCTGCCGCCCGCCATCCTGAGCGCCTTCAGCGCGGCGTCCGGGATTCATGGCCACGGACTGGCGGCAGCATCATTTGGCGTCAGATTGAGGTGGCGGGGTGCTTGGTACGGTAATTTCCAGCCGGGTGCCGGTGCCTGGCGTACTGCTTAACTTGAAAGTACCGCCCAGCGCGTTCACGCGGTGACGCATTCCCGTGATGCCATGGGAGGCGCGAAACGTCGGACTGTTCAGGTCCATGCCCACTCCGTCATCAACGACAATGACACGAACAATCTCACCGTGGGATTCCACTGACATGTGGACATTCCGTGCCTTGGCGTGCCGAATGATGTTGGTCAATGATTCCTGGCCGACACGGAAAAGTGCGATGGCAAGGTCCTGCGGCAGGTCGGCCATTTCTTCCGGTATGTTGGTGTTGCAGGTCAGGCCGGCCTTCTTGCAGGACTCGTCAAAGTAATTCTGCAAGGCCGTGGGCAAGCCAAAATGATCGAGTAACGCGGGTCGCAGGCTCTCGACAACCCGACGCTTGATATCCATCGACTCTGTCAACCCGTCATTCACCTGCTCCAGCTTCTTGTGAATCTCCGGGTCCATTGTCGCCGTGGCTCCAAGTAACCACGAGATATCCATTCGTGCGGCCGTCAGCAGACCACCCAGTTCGTCGTGCAGGTTCCGGGCCAGCTCTGCTTTTTCCCGTTCGCTGACTTCCTGCAAATGCGAGGAGAGCCTGGACAATTCACTGGTTCGCTCGTCCACGAGATTTTGCATGCGCTGGGCTTCATCGTAGGCTGCGTCGGCTTCGGCGCGCTGGAATGCAGCCTGTCGCATGAACATCCGGATGATGACCAGCAGCAAACCGATCGCCAGCAGGCTGGATACCAGGGTGGCAAACCGGGTCCGGAAAGTATTGGGCTGCTGATGGCGGCGCAACTCCTGGAGTTCACCCCGGGACATCTCCTCCAGCGTACCGATTTTCTCCCGTAGCTCGTCGGACAGAACCTGGCCGCGTCCTTCGCGCACCATGTTGATGGCATTTTCGTGCTCGCCGGTTTCCCAGAGGGTAATGCTGGTGCTTGCCACGCCCAGTCGTTCAGTCGCTACGTCCTTGATGCGTGCAACCTGTGTCTTCAGCGCGGGTGTCGGACATAGCGCTTTCAAGTTCAGCAATCGCCTGTTCAAATTTCCCGGACGCCCGCTCGAATGGCACAAGGTATGCGCATTGCCGGTCAGCAGAAAGCCGCGTTGCCCCGTTTCCGCGTCGATCAGCAGGCCTTTGAGGCGGGCGGAGGCATCCAGGCGCCGGAGCACTTCGGCAGTCTGCTGTGCATATCCCTCGCTGTTGCGCAGGGTTACCTCTCCCAGAACCAGGATGCTGATACTGACGAGGAGCAGTGCCGCCAGCGTGATGATGACCGGCGCGGGAACAAGCCGAAACTCCGCCCGCCAGCCCTTGGCTGGCGCTTTGTCCTGGTCGCTCATCTCGTCCCGTTCCCCGCGTTGATACCCCGACGAGGTATTCCTGGCCACGTCTTACAACAGGTATTGTCTGGCGACGTGAAACCCTGTTTAACAAAAGACAGCACGGGCAGCAATGGCCCGGGTGCTGTGCAATACAGGGGTGGGTCAAACGGCTACCGGAGACGAGTGACGTGGCGAGGTTGGGGAGGTCGGATACAAACCAATAAAGGCGGCCGGATGGCTTCCGGGGGGAGGGCATGAAGTTTGGAAGCCACCCGACCCAAGTTCGCTGTAGTACTTGAATGAAGCGTAGACGGGGCCGAATAACGCTGCTGTCGGTCATCTGCGTGATGACCATGCCACCGGGTCCGACAGTCGGTAGGCGCACTCCTACATCTCGTCGAGCGCCGCCCCGGCCTGCCTGTGGCCGGCGACTGGCGTTATAGTCGGGCCATGTCCCTCAGCCCCTTCCATCCCGCCGTCAGAGACTGGTTCCAGGAGGAATTTCAATCGGTTACGGCAGTTCAGGCGGGTGCCTGGCCGGCCATACAGGCGGGCAGGCACACCTTGCTTGCGGCACCGACCGGGTCCGGCAAGACACTTGCCGCATTTATGTCGGCCATCGATGCGCTGATTCAGGAAGGTTCGATCAACGGCGGCCTGCCCGATGAGACTCGGGTTCTGTATATCTCGCCGCTGAAGGCGCTGTCGAATGACATCCGCAAGAATCTGGAAGAACCGCTGGCGGGTATTCGCGCACGGCTCTCCCTGTTCGAAGATGTAGAAATACGTACAGCAGTACGAACGGGTGATACGCCGGCTGCCGAACGTGCTCGTATGCGACGCACGCCGCCCCACATTCTGGTCACTACGCCCGAGTCGCTGTTCATCCTGCTTACCTCCGCTTCCGGGCGTGCCATGTTGTCAACGGTGCGCACGGTAATTGTTGACGAACTGCATGCCGTGGCCGACTCCAAGCGGGGGGCGCATCTGGCATTGTCGCTGGAGCGCCTCACGGCCCTGTGCCCCAATGAGCCATTGCGCATAGGCATTTCCGCCACGCAGAAGCCGATGGCGCGCATGGCCGAATTCCTGGTTGGCAATCGACCTGCATCCGGTGAGTCGAAGGGCGAAGACCCGGACTCCTGCGCGATCGTCGACGCCGGGTTCAGCCGGCAGCGCGATCTGGCTCTCGAGTTGCCACCGTCGGCGTTGTCTCCCGTTATGGCGACCGAGGTCTGGGCGGAAATCTACGATCGACTCGCCGAACTGGTGCAGGAACATCGCACCACACTTGATTTTGTCAACACGCGCCGACTGGCAGAGCGCGCGGCCAGACATCTCGCCGATCGACTGGGCGAGGACGTGGTCACCGCGCATCACGGCAGCCTGGCCCGGGCCCATCGGCTGGACGCCGAGGAACGGCTCAAGGCCGGCAAGCTACGGGTACTGGTTGCCACTGCATCACTGGAACTCGGCATTGATATTGGTGATGTAGATCTGGTGTGCCAGATCGCCTCGCCCAGAAGTATCGCGACCTTCCTCCAGCGTGTGGGCCGATCCGGCCATGGCGTAAACCGCATTCCGAAGGGACGGCTGTTTCCGATTTCCCGGGATGACCTGGTGGAGTGTGCGGCGTTACTGGATGCTGTGCGGCGCGAAGAGCTGGATGCCATCCGCTTGCAGGGCCCGTCGCTGGATGCCCTGGCCCAGCAACTGGTTGCCGAAGTAGCAATGGCCGAGAGGCACACAGACGAACTCTACGCATTGGTTTGTCGTGCCTGGCCCTATCGTGATCTGACTCGTGAACGCTTCGACGCGATTGTCCATACGCTGGCGGATGGTTACAACACCGCCCGCGGACGGCGCGCCGCCCACCTGCACTACGATGCCGTAAATCAGCGTCTGCGGGCGCGGCCAGGGGCACGCCTGACCGCCATCACGAACGGTGGCACGATCCCGGACCAGTTTGACTACGACGTTGTGCTGCTGCCGGACGGCCTGCCTATAGGCACCCTGAACGAGGACTTCGCTTTTGAAAGTCTGCCAGGTGATATTTTTCAGCTGGGTAATACCTCGTATCGGATACGAAAGGTCGAAACAGGTCGGGTCTTCGTCGAAGACGCTCATGGCCAGCCGCCCAATATCCCGTTCTGGTTCGGCGAGGCCCCGGGCCGTACCGATGAGCTGTCCATGGCGGTCTCGCGATTGCGCGCACAGATTGATCTGTTGTTGGCAGATGGTGAGGGCGCAGCCGGAAGCTGGCTGGAGGATGAACTAGGCTTGTCACCGTCAGCCAGTGAACAGCTCACGACCTATCTGGCGGCCGGGAGGGCGGCGCTAGGCGTGCTGCCGACCAGGGAGACACTGATCTTCGAGCGGTTCTTCGACGAAGTCGGCGATACCCATCTGATAATTCATTCACCCTACGGATCGCGGCTGAACCGGGCCTGGGGCCTGGCATTGCGCAAGCGATTTTGCCGCCAGTTCAACTTCGAGCTGCAGGCTGCAGCCATGGAAGACTGCATTGTTTTGTCGCTGGGGCCTACCCACAGTTTTCCGCTGGAGGAAATAAGCCGCTATCTGCGTGCAGAGACAGTTCGTGACGTGCTGATCCAGGCGACATTGCAGGCGCCGATGTTTCCGACTCGCTGGCGATGGGTGGTCACCACCGCGCTGGCCATTCGCCGTTTCCGTAATGGTGGCAAGGTGCCGCCGCAGTTTCAGCGCAGTGATTCCGACGATCTTCTGGCATTGGTATTCCCGGATCAGGTGGCCTGCGCCGAGAACCTTGCCGGTGATCGCGTCGTGCCGGATCACCCGCTGGTTCAACAAACGCTGCATGACTGTCTGCATGAACTCATGGATGTAGCGGGACTCGAAACCTTGCTGGCCAACATGGCCGCTGGTCATGTCGAGATCCTTACGCGCGAGCTGACCACGCCATCGCCGTTAGCCCAGGAGATTGTCAGCGCCCGACCCTATGCCTTTCTGGATGATGCACCGGCCGAGGAGCGTCGCACCCGTGCCATCCGTACCCGTCATCTGCTGGACCCGGAGGAGGCAGCCACGATCGGCCGGCTGGATGCCGGCGCCATCCGCCAGGTTTGTAAGGAGGCCTGGCCGGAAGCGCACACGCCGGACGAATTGCACGATGCACTGACGCTGAGTGGCTTTATTGCAGTAAAGGAGATTGCCGCCGCCGACCGGGACGCCTGGCAACAATTGCTTGAACCGCTTTTGATGGATGCCAGGGCCACCGTGGCGACGATTCCTGGCGGCCAGTTGCTGTGGGTCAGCGCCGAGCGCCTTGCGCAGCTTCGACTGGCATGCCCGGCACTGGAAGTCACGCCACCAATAGTGGCTGCGCATGCCGGCAAGCGCAGCGAGGCACCGGACCGGTCTCATGCCTTGCGGGAACTGGTACGCAGCCGACTGGAAACGCTGGGCCCCGTGACCGCCAGCATGCTGGCAGCACCGTTGGGCGTGCCTGTTGGCGATGCAGACGCAAGTCTGGCGGCACTGGAGGCAGAAGGGCAGGCTATACGCGGCCGGTTCAATCCTGGCGCATTGACGGAGGAGTGGTGTGACCGTCGACTGCTGGCACGAATTCACCGCTACACACTCAAGTCATTGCGGCGAAGTGTAGAAGCAGCGAGTCCCGCCGCTTACATGCGCTTCCTGTTTCGATGGCATCAGCTTGACTGTCAGCGGTCTGATCGTGTCGCAGACAGTGCGGGCGTTGAGTCTGCAGATATCAGGGCGGTGATGGGCAGATTGCTTGGCTTCCCGGTGGCGGCTGCGGCGTGGGAAAGCACGGTGCTGCCGGCACGCATCAAGGGGTTTCACTCTTCGCATCTGGACCAGCTTCTGGCCGGCGGCGAGTTTCTGTGGCTCAAACCGGTAGTGGGAACCGGATCAGCCCTCGAAAGCGGCCACGATGGTCCGGCTCGTGCTGCCCGCATCGGGCCCGTTCGCAGCACCCCGCTGGTATTCATTGATCGTGGTCATCAGGCGATCTGGGACAGACTCATTCACGGCGACGCTGCGGCGGATATCACTGGTTACTCGTCGAGTGCCGGGACGATTCTGGCGCTGCTCGGTGCCCGGGGTGCGCTGTTCTTCAGTGACCTGGTGCGATTGACGGGCATGTCGCGAAATGCGGTGATTGCAACGCTGCGTGAACTGGTTGGTGCCGGGCTGGTAACCGGCGATGGTTATGCCGGTCTGCGGGAGCTGCTGCTTCCTGCTGCAGTTCGACTCAAGCGGCAAGGTGTTTCTCCACGGGTATCACTGGAGCAGCAGCTGGCGCGCGCCGGCCGACAAGGGGCGGCAACTCGCCAGCCTGTGTTTGGTGGGGGCATCAGGATCCACCGGGCCGCTGGTCGCTGACACTGCCGGAAAAGTGTATTGAGTCCGCGCCGCGCGAAGCCGCGTCCGGCAGACGGTCCGCTGTTGAGTACATGGCGCGTATTCTGCTGGAGCGCTACGGCGTGGTTTTTCGGAGTGTGCTGCAGCGGGAGGCGCGGTTTCTGCCGCCGTGGAGGGAACTGGTGCAGGCGTGGCGACGCCTCGAAGCCCGGGGGAAATTGCGGTGGTCGATTTGTAACCGGCTTCGGCGGTGAACAATTCGCCTGGCCGGAAGCGGTTGCACAGCTTCGCGAGGTTCGGCATGCTGGTAACGACGAGCTTGAAATTGTGGTTCCGGCAGTTGATCCCTTGAACCTCGCCGGAATTGTCACGCCGGGCGACAAGGTACCGGCATTGCTGCGCAATCGACTCGTATACAGGAACGGCATTCCAGTCGGTGTCTGGCAGCGGGGCGACTACCTGCCGTTGGTATCAGGCAGCTCGGGTGTCACGCGTCGTTGTGGTTAGGCTTTGTGGCCTGGTGCTGTATCTGTGCGCCACGCTGGCCGGAGCCGCGACACTGGCACAAAGAATTAATGCTCTGAATCCGCCGATCGTTGCCAGCCCGTTCGGCATTCCGCTGCATCTTCAGTCGGTTGAACAGGACAATCAGGTGCGTGGCGAAGTGCTTGCCATCGTCCCGTATCCCTTGTCTGCTATCCGGGCCAATCTCGACAGTCCGGCTGAATGGTGCGCCGTGCTGATCCTGCATCTCAACGTCAAGGGTTGTGGTTATGCATCCGACGGCGACCGGATCCGGCTTGAAATGGGTCGCAAGTCGGCATCGACGGGCAATAGCTCAAAAGGTATCGAATTCAGCTTCAGCGCAGGCAATGGTTCTGCCACCAGTTTGCTGGTAGTTTTGGCGGCCGACTCCGGGCCGCTGGACACGCGTGACTACCGGCTGGAGTTTGAAGCTGCTCCACGTGATGCCTCGCACTCGTACGTGAGACTGTCGTACACCTATCAGGTTGGTGCGGCAACACGGTTTGCCACCGGTACCTATTTGCAGACCCTGGGTCGGGACAAGGTCGGGTTCACGATTACCGGCCACGACAGTGATGGTGAGCCTCAATATGTTGGCGGACTGCGCGGCATTCTCGAGCGCAACACGATGCGCTACTACCTCGCTGTGGACGTTTATCTGGCATCAGTTGGAGGCACAGGCGGAGCCCAGTCATCGACCCGCCAAACGGGGTCGCTGTTTGCCGCCTGGTATGACGCCACTGAACGTTACCCGCAGCAGTTGCATGAGATGTCGCGCAAGGACTACCTGGACGCCAAGAAAGCTGAACGGCCGTTCAGATTGTCGGAATCTGCCGACAACCGCTAGCGGTTGTCGCCGGTGGCCGCTGGTCCCGGCACGCGACACCATTCCTCTACAGGCTCAGATGAGCTGTTTATGAGGAAATCGTGATGCAACTGACAAGCAAGATGCAATCAAGGAAGACGATGCGTGGCACAGCTACAGCTACAGCGGCAGTGGCGCTCATGGTGTCCGGACTGGCGATGTCGACAATGGTGTCCCCAGCGTGGGCAGCCGACAGTGCGTCGCGGTCGGTGGGTGTGACAATGGATGACGCGGCAATCACCGCGAGCGTGAAGACGCGACTGGTTGCCGACGGTGATACCAAGGCTCGTCAGATCAACGTGGAAACCTCCAAAGGTGTAGTACAGCTTAACGGGTTTGTGGATTCTGCAGGCGCGAAAAGCGAGGCTGCGCGGATTGCGGCTGGCACTGATGGCGTCACCAGGGTGCAGAACAATCTGCAGGTCAGAACACCTGATAGTAGCGCCAGTGAAGCCGCTGACAACGCGGGACTCACCGCCAAGGTTGATGCTGCGTTGGCCAGGGATCCTCGTACCAGTGCACTCAGCATAGATGTTGAATCGCGCAGTGGTGAGGTGCAGTTGAGCGGCTACGTAAAGTCTGCTCAGGAAAAGAATGCAGCGTCTGACGTGGCACGCAAGGTTGATGGTGTTCGCAAGGTTACCAACGATATAGATCTTCGCTGAATCACCAGGTTATTGAGGGCGCCGTATTGAGTTCACAAAGCTGAGTCGCTAACCTCGACTTCTTTATGTCAAGGGCCAACCGTACGATGACTGCCTGCACGCGGCTTCGTTCGGTTGGCCCACTCATTTTGCTTGCGCTAATGACCAGTCTGGTCGGTTGCGCCACACTGCCCTCGGTACGTCTGTCGCGTGAATTGCCAATTTCGCGAACCCCGGTCACTTTCGATATGGAAGGACCCACCGGGCCGATCGAACCCGAAGTGGCAATCAAGACCTCCGAAGCCCTGGCGGAATACAGCGCCGGGACCGTGCTGGATGGCTATCTCGGGCTCAGTCACCGATCAATCCGCGAGCCTCTGATTATCGGCAACCATGTCGAGCTTCTGATCGATGGGCCGGAGACCTACGCGGCCATGTTCAAGTCCCTCAAGGCCGCATCCCGCACAATAGACTTGGAGTCTTATATCTTCGACGAAGTCGAGCAGGATGGAATGCGCCTGTCTGCGTTGCTGGAGGAGCGTGTCAGGGCCGGGGTTCAGGTGCGTGTGCTGGTTGATGGCGTTGGCACCATGGGTTCGACCATCTCGCTTGATGCATGGTCAGCAGCCGGAATAGCCACCTGTGGATTCAATCCGGTAGCTCCCTCACTCTGGCGCCCTACACGTCTCAATCACCGCGATCATCGCAAGATCGTGGTTGTCGATGGCCAGGACGCGTTTGCGGGCGGCATAAACTTCAGCCGGGTATATAGCCTGGGTTCTGCAGGTTTTTCCCGGTCGCGACCCGCCGAAGATCTACCGGAACGTCAGGCCGATGCACTGAATGCAGGTTGGCGGGACACCCAGGTTCGAATCGAGGGGCCTGCTGCCCGCCGTCTGGCGGAACTGTTTGAGGAGAGCTGGAAGAAGCAAGACTGCAAAAACCCTGCGGCCGAAGTCCGGCCGGTGCCGGAAGGCCGGCAGGACACCGCAACCGTCGCAAAGGCTGGCGATACGGTGGTCCAGGTAATCCCGAGTTCGCCGGATTCCGCACAGAATCTGACCTACATCTCCGTGCTGGGTGCAATTGCCTTTGCAAAGAGCTCGATCGAAGTAACGATGGCCTATTTCGTGCCGGACGAGCAACTGGAGGACGAACTGATTGCAGCCGCCGGACGTGGAGTCAACGTACGGCTGATTTTGCCATCGTTCAGTGATTTCGACGGTGTGTTCTACGCCGGCCGCTACCACTATGCGCGCTTGCTGAAAGGTGGGGTGCAAATCTTCGAGGAGCGCAGTGCGTTTTTGCATGCCAAGACAGTTGTCGTTGACCACATCTGGTCAACGGTCGGGTCTACCAACTGGGACTGGCGGAGTTTCGGGCTCAATGACGAAGTCAGTATTGTCGTGATAGACGAGAACTTTGCGAATCGCATGCGGCAATTGTTCGAATCAGATCTGCAGAACTCGGTTCCGATCACCTGGGAGGAATGGCAGGAACGTTCGCTGGGGGAGCGGATCAAGGAGCGTTTCTGGGCGACCTTTGAACGCCTGCTGTAGGCGTTTAAAAAGAGTCCATAGCCTGGTGACACCCGCCCGCGCTGGCTTCGCAGGGGGGCATTTGCGTGATCCAGTTGGCAATCACGGCAGCCTTGCCGGCGTCCGGCAGACTTGAGCCCAGTGGCGGCATGCCGTGCGCATCCCGGCGCAGCATTCGCTGCAGCAGAATGGAGCGTGATGGATCACCGGGTACGATCAGCCGGGCGCCGGCAATGCCGAGATCACCGGCCTGCGGTGGGGCATTGCACGTCTGGGTGCCTTTTAAGGTCTGGAAGTAACGCAGGTCCATGTCTACCCCGGTAGGGCCATCGGGTTGATGGCAATACGCGCAGTTCGCATGCAGGTAGGCTCGCGCCACGTCATCAATGCTGGTGGCCGTCATCGGTGTGGCCAATGCCGGTTGGTTGGCGGGAACGCCGACCGATGCTGGCAGCAAACCGATGTGGCTCAAGGTTTCGAGCTGGTTGGCATTCCGGTTAGTGGCTGAATAGTGCTGGCTGCGGTTTAACTGGGCTGTCTCCGGCCCCAGGCTGATACCGGCGACGTTCGTGTGACACTGCATGCACTGGCCTTCACTGGGATAGATCCAGTCCTGGCCGCTGACGAAGCGTGTTTTGCCGCCACGCACACGTGTGGCGGCCGTCGCGGCGGTGTTCCACTCGTAGGTGTAACCCGCCCAACCGCCATCCGGATGGCGCATCAACAACCGCGTTTCAACCGGCTTGCCACTCAAGGCCATGGTTTTCATCAGGACTGAGCCTGCCGGGAACTGCCAGTCGGCTTCAGCACCCACCGTAATGGTGGTTCCGTCCGGAACTGCCAGATGGCGGGTCTTCGTGGCACCGTCCGACCAGAATGATGCATTGACGCTGTAGGGGATGACACCCGGCGCGGCTTCCTCCGGATTGGCAGGATTGACGCAGCCGGTCGCCGCCAGATCATCCGGTACGACGTCCACGAATCCGCCGCCACTACCGACCAGTCTTTGCAGACGACCGGAACTGTAATCGCTGAAGTACAACTCTCCGTCATTGCCGAGAGCAAAGCTGGAGATCGAAGCATTGGTGTCGGCGATTTCGTCGGCGTCGTAGCCTCCGGTTCCATTGTCACGCAGCGCCCAGACCCGGCCTGAAACAAAATCTCCGAATACATAGCGGCCTTGCAAAGCCGGAATGCCGGCGCCGCGATAAACGTTGCCGCCGGTCACCGAAGCATTGCCATCCGCGTGGGAGTAGTCGTAGAGCGGTTCAATCAAGCCTGATGAGGGGCAGCCGCTGCCGTTGTAAGCGGCGGTGCCCTCCCGGCAGCGCCAGCCATAGTTGCCACCCAGAACAATACGGTCAATTTCCTCGCGTTCATTCTGGCCGACATCACCTGCCCACAGGTCGCCGGTGGCGCTATCGATGCCAATGCGCCGCTGGATTGCATGAAATACAGGCATACAGTTCCGGGCAGGCGGCATTATTGGTGGATGCGCCATGGCGAGCGTTGGACGCGTGCGGGTTGTCGGGCGAGATGGCGTAGCGTGGATTTGGCCAACCCGTTGCACTCCAGGCATCGATACGCAATATCTTGCCCAGCAGCCGGGTCTGGTTCTGGGCAAAATCGTGGGGATCGCCGCCGCTACCACCGTCGCCTGACGAGATATAGAGGTAGTTGTCATTGCCAAAGGCGATATCACCGCCATTGTGATTGGTGTACGGCTCGTCAATGGTGAGCAGAACCTGCTCGGTGACCGTAGACGGTGCGGCGACCTGATCCAGAATCAACCGGGAGACGATCAACTGCATGGGATCTCCGGTGGTGTAGGTCACGAACACTTCACGACGGGCAGGGTACAAAGGGTGAAAGGCGAGTCCCAGCAATCCACCCTCTGAACTGGTGTTGACCTTCGCGCTAAAGTCCAGCCATGTACTGACACTTGCCGGATTCGCTGTGCTGAAGGTTTTGACCCGGCCCGTTTTCTCCAGCACAAACCAGCGTGAAGGATCTCCGGGTGGCTGCAGCAGTTTGGTGGGTTGGGTGAATGCAGGTGCCGTCGGGAACGGATCTTCGACCGTCACGGAAGTGGCTTCTCCGCCACCGCTTTGTATCAACTGCACGTTGCTGAAGCTGCCCGCGGCGAGAGAGCCGTCGTTGTGACTGGTCACCGCAATGCCGGCACGGATAGTCGATGGCAGGTCCAGGATAATGCTGTCCCTGAGCGTCCATGTGGTGCCGTCCAGGGAATGGTAGCCACTGACCACGTTGCCGCGTCGGCTGATCTTGAGCCAGCGGGGCAGTGTGGTGACCTTGTCAGCGCTGTTCGGTGGCGCTGAGTTGCCATTGGTAGCCGTGCGGTAGTGGAAAGATGCACCATTGGCTCCGGGCGTCATCATCATCAATGCGAATCGCGATCCTGGTGCTCGCGATTCACGCAACATGACGCCGGCTTTTGCCCAGGGATCGGTGTTGCTCAGGGAAGAAACGCGAACAATCAGATCGCCGTCGCCAGTGAGTGGCTTGTCTACATAGTGGAACTCATCCGCCGTGCCCCAGATATCGGCACCGGAGCCACGAACGGTTACGGAGTCGCCAACCCAGGCAGCAGACCCGGCAGCACTTACAGCACCAACATCAGCGCTCTGCCAGTTAACCGCAGCCGTGCCTCCGGCGCGATCCGGCGCCAGACAGGTGGTGTTGGGCGGACGTGTATCAAGGCCCGGCGCGGCGCTGGCCGGCAGCACAGCCAAAAGCCCGAACCATAGAGGTACGGCCAACAGTGAAAATTGGAAGGAGCCACCATGCATGATGGAGGAAGCTTAAACGCTGCGACGAGCGGCGTGTTGTAGGAGTTGACGCTTATGTCAAGCTGAAATCACTGACGCGCGATTGCAGCATTCATTGCGCCTGCTCTACCAGGGAAGCTTTTCGCCTTTGTAGTCGAAGAACTGACCCGAGTTTTCCGGCGTGAAGCCTTCAATAACTGCGATGCAGTATTCAGCAGATTCCCGCGCGGTGATCATCGGAATGGGGACGTTCTTTGCAAACTCGGTATCGACGACGCCGGGATTGATCAGACCAAACACAAGTGCGTGGCGCCCTGGATCAGGGTCGCGCTTCACTTCCCTGGACAGCGTACGAATTGCCATGTTGAGCGCCGCTTTGCTGCTGCGATAGTAGAGCTGTCCGCCAAAGGTCATCTGTATGGAGCCAACCGCGCTGGAAATATTCATGATCTTTTTCTGGCGACTGGTCGCCACGTTGTCCATGAATGCCTGGATCATGCGCAGGGGGCCCTTCAGATTGACGTCGAGGACTTCGTCCAAAACATCGAAGTTGTAGCTGCCATATTTTTGGGCACCGATGTCGCCCAGAATGCCGGCATTGTTGATGAGTACATCTATCGGTTGGCCGCGATATTTTTCTGCCAGCGCGCGCACACTGCGATCGCTGGTGACGTCGAGCTTCTCGATATGCACATTGTCCCAGTATCCGGCAATGGCCTTGAGCTGATCGGCGGCTTTCGGCTTGCGGGCAGTGGCAATCACTGTCCAGCCCCGTTCAGCATATTGCCGGGCAAATTCGTAGCCGATGCCGCGGTTGGCGCCGGTAATCAGGACCACATAGGGCCTGGTGTCCGGAGTGGAAGATAGCGGGGCATTTTCGGCGGATTCATGCCGGTCGCTGCTCGCTGCAGAAGAGTCGTCTCCGCTCGCCAATGCCATATCGCTCACCAACAGGGGGCCACCCAACAACAGGAACGCAGCCAGCCAGCGGGCCAGCGGTACACAGAAAGTCCTCGCGACCATGAAATTTGTTTCCAAATAAGCGCTTCGCGCTTTAGGCTAACAGCCTGCTGCCCACTGAGCCAGTTTGAGGAGCCTTCCGTCATGTCTGCCAATCCCGCCCCTGTATCGTCTGCCGGTGATCTGCTGGCCAGCCTGGTCAATGTTGTGGGAGATGCCCATGTGCTGACCACCGCCGCCGACCGTGAATTTTTTGCGATGGATGTCTATAACCACCTGGAGCTCCCGCTCGCTGTGGTACAGCCGGGCACTGTTGATGAGTTACAGGCTGTGGTACGCCTGACGACGGCTGCCGGGGTCGCCGTGGTTCCGCGCGGAGGGTGCTTCATACACGGACGGCTACCTGCCGACGCGTCCCGACTCGATACTGGTAGACACAGGGCGATTGAATCGCATTGTGGACCTCAATGAAATCGACATGTATGTGTCGGTGGAGCCTGGCATCACCTGGGCAGAATTGTGGAATACGCTCAAGGCCAAAGGCTTGCGCACCTCGTTCTGGGGGCCGTTTTCCGGCATCAAGGCGACCGTGGGCGGATCAATGTCCCAGAACAGTGCGAGTCTGGGCTCAGGCAATCATGGTGTGTCAGCCGATGCGGTGCTGGCCTTTGACATCGTGCTCGCCAATGGAGAAATCATGCAGACGGGCTCCAGCGCGGCCCGCAATGGGCTCCTTATTTCCGCTGGTATGGGCCGGACCTTACCGGCCTTTGTACCGGTGATGCCGGCGCCTTCGGCATCAAGTCACGCATAACGCTCAAGCTGATCAAGTCGCCGCCTTTTTTCGGAGCGGCATCTTTTGGTTTCGACACTTTCGACAACATGGCACGGGGCATGGCGGCCGCTGCGCGGGAGGGTGTGGTGTCGGACTGCTTTGGCCTGGACCCCAGGCTGCAGCAGGGCCAACTCGGCAAGGCCAACGCCAAGGATGCGTTCGGTGCGGCCTGGGCTGTGGCGAAAACGGCACGTAATCCGCTGGTTGCCGGTGTCCGGCTGCTGAAAATGGCGGCCGCCGGCAAACGCTTTCTCGCCGGTCACAACTACTCGGCGCATTACACCGTAGAGGGCGTCTGCCAGGCTGAAGTCAATGCCAAGCTGGCACTGATCCGCCAGGCCATGAGCGACGTGGGTACGGAAACGGCAAATACCATTCCGACGGTTCTTCGTGCAATGCCCTTCATTCCGCTGTATCCGATTCTCGGCCCCAAGGGCGAGCGCTGGGTTCCTCAGCACGGCATCCTGCCATTTTCCAAATTGTCCGAGTTCAATCAGAAGCTGCAGAAACTCTACGCCGACAATGCTCAGCGCATGCAGAAAGCGAAGGTCGTCAACGCCGCGATGTTCATGACCATCAATACCCATGCCTTCCTGTATGAACCGGTCTTCTACTGGGAAGACAGCCGGACGGCTTTTCACAAACGCTACCTGCCACAGGAATACCTGGCCACGCTGCCGGAGTATGGCGAGAACCCGGAAGGCCGGGCCCTGGTGCGGGAGTTGCGCCTTGAAATCAACGAGATCTTCGGCTCGGTGGGTGCAGTCCACATGCAAGTGGGCAAGAGCTATCCATACTTTAAAGGCCGGAATCCCGCCGCGGCGCGTGTCCTGCGTGACCTGAAGGCCAGCGTGGATCCGCAGAACCTGATGAACCCCGGCGCACTCGGTCTGTAGAAGCAGTGTCAGCCGCGATCGACAATGGTCGCGGCCAACGCCGCTGCTACTGGCCGAAGCGGGCTCGTAGCAGCTGCATGGCCTGGCCCAGGTTTGGTGGGGCGAGACCCGCGTTGCTGAAGTGTCGCCACTCCACTGACCACTGTCGTCCGAGTCGCAGCCCGAGCGACAGTGAGAAGGTCAGTGGCGAGGACACGTAGGGGTTGGTATCGGAGTTGGCGACCGCGCCGATGCCAAACACCGGCTGCAGCCGGGGATTCGATCCGAATGTGAAGCGGCGCTGCAGACTCAGGTAGCCGTAGCGCGTGACGGTACGTGCTGCGGTTCCGGTCTGGTCAACACAATCGGGTCCGGTGGCTCGTGCAATACATATCTCCTGCACGGTATTCACGGCGACACTCTGGTCGCTGATGTAGCCGAGCTGTCTCCCAGTGCGGCGTCGACCTGGCAATCTCGAAGGCACCGCCCTCGTGGCGAGTAGGACCAGCGGCAATCTGCCAGGTCGCAGCCACGGCCATATCACCGACCCACAAGGCGATGAACTGACTGGCCAGTACGCAGCCCAGCAGGGCCACGCGCCGAACCCGACGTTTGGAATGAACTGACATGCAGGGTGGATCCCTGTTCTCGTTTTAACGGCAGTATCCACCGATTTCTAGTGTCAGCGGCTGTGATGACACATAACACCGGATACTGTGGACAGCACGGACTCAGGCTCGATCGATCCTTGTTGCACTCCGTGGCCCGCGTGCCGTCGGGAAATCCTTTCGGCTAGAGCACTCTGTAGCACGCGGCATCCCGGCGGGAAATCTTGTCGTCCTGGCGTGCGGCACGCCTTTTCGGCCGACAAGACACCCGCCACGCTGCCGCTCGCTGTGGAGGTGAACGAAGTCCCATCGACACTGACTACAACATGATCCCACTCACCGGCGGCACGCGGGCTACGAAGTGGGTTGCGGGCTACAGAGTGCGTTCCAGATTGAGCGCGCCTGAATCCCTTGCTACGACGATTGCGGCAACAGATAGGGCTGCGTGAGGTCCGTGGATACCTGCCAGAGCCGGGCAGCAAGTTCGTCGTTCTGCATCTGGCCGCCCGGGACCTGCGGGTTGCAGTCAGCAAAGTAGTAGCCACTGACCCTGGTCAGGGCCGGTGCGGTCGCTACATAGCAGGTCGTGGCGGCACCGGCCTCGACGCTCTTCATGAAGGTCCAGCCAATCAGTTTTGCTGCCAGCTGCTTCCATTCCGGAAAGCTGCGGCCGAGATTGGTCATGATGATGCCGGGATGTACGGAGTTCGCCGTCACCGACGTTCCGGTCATGTTCTTCGCCAGTTGTCGGGCATAGAGGTGGTTGGCCAGCTTGGACTGTCCGTACATCTTGTTCGGATCGTAGTCACGTTCGCCCGACAGGTTGTCGAACTCGATCCCGGATTCCGGTGCCCACTGATAGCCGCTGCTGGACAAAACGACGACCCGCCCCTGGGGGGCGGCCTGTACTGCGGCATCAGCCGGTTGCCGACGATGAAGTGACCCAGGTGGTTCGTGACGAATTGCTTCTCCAGTCCGTAAACCTGCTCCAGTTCCGGCAGGGCCATGATGCCCGCATTCAAAATCAACATGTCGATGGGCAGTCCCATGGCGCGGACGGCATCAGTGCCACTGACGATTGACGGGAAGTCTGTCAGCTCGATAACCACCGGGGTCGTTTGGCCATCGATGGTTGCGCAGGCTGCTTCCGCTTTTTCCGGGTACGTGCAGCACACAAAATGTGTGCGCCCCGCGAAGCCAGTACCCGCATGGTTTCGTGGCCCAGTCCGGAATTGGCGCCGGTAATCAGGGCAGTCTTGCCACGCAGGTCCAGCCCTTCAACCACCTGCATCGCCGTGGATTCGGCACCATAGGGTCCCAACGGCACGCCCTTGGGCCGTACGATCGGCTTGTCTTCACCACTACAGGCGGCAAGGGTGCTTGCTGCCACCATCGCGGTGCCGCCGGCAATGAGCTGGCGACGATTCAAGCTTCGGTCAATCATCCTGGATCCTCCACAATGCCGGACAGGGATTCCTGCTGCCCCGCATTGCTGCGTGCAAAGATAGCGCCATCCTCCAGTCGAACCGTGATGACAGAGCCGGTGAAGAAATAGCCGGTGCTACTGTATGCGCTGATTTCCTCCATTGCACCCGTGGTAGCGGCGTATTGCCAGGACCAGTCGCGGCTGATGCAGCTACTGGCGCGTTGAAAAATCGATGCCCTGGGCAAGGGGAAGCGTGCTGCCAAAGTTGATCGTCACGGTCTGCCTGCGCATGTAGGCTTTCCAGGAATCGGAGCCAGCCTCGCGTCCGCCACCGGTTTCCTTTTCGCCACCGAAAGCCCCGCCGATCTCGGCACCCGATGTGCCGATGTTGACGTTGGCAATGCCACAGTCGCTGCCTGAATGGCTGAGAAAGCGCTCGGCGTGTTGTAGCCGATCGGTGAAAATTGCGGATGACAAACCCTGGGGTACGGCATTTTGTTTGGCGATCGCATCGGCCAGATCATCGAACGGAATCAGATAAAGGATGGGTGCGAAATTCTCCGTCTGAACAACCGGCCAGTCGTTCTCTGCGACGACGATGGTTGGTTCCACGAAATGCCCGGCACCCTTGCGTACCTTGCCGCCACAGAGCAGTCGCGCGCCCTGCGTGGCCAGTTCGGCGATGACCTGCTCGTATCTTTCCACAGCCTTGTGGTCAATCAGGGGGCCCATCAAGGTGCCGGGACTCAAGGGATCGCCGATTGTTACCTGGCTGTAGGCGTCGACCAGTCGCGTACTGAGTTCGTCAACACGCTGGCGATGCACCAGCAGGCGGCGAGTCGTTGTACAGCGCTGGCCGGCGGTGCCGACAGCGCCAAACAGAATAGCGGGAATGGCGATGTCCAGGTTCGCGTGTTCATCGACAATTACTGCATTGTTGCCGCCCAGTTCCAGCAGGCAGCGACCAAAGCGCCGGGCCACCCGTCCGGCCACTGTGCCGCCCACTGCGGATGATCCCGTGAAGGAAACAAGATCGACGCGCGGATCGTCGACGAAACGCGTGGCCAGGGCCACGTCGTCGGTATTGAACAGGAAGAATGCTGGTGGGAATCCCTGAGCTTCGAGGGCTTCATTGCACAAACGTTGAACTGCAACACTGGTTAGTGGCGCTTTGGGTGATGGCTTCCATACGGTCACGTTGCCACAGACAGCAGCGATGAAAGCATTCCAGGACCAGACCGCCACGGGGAAATTGAACGCGCTGATCACCCCCACGACACCGAGTGGATGCCATTGTTCATAAAGGCGGTGAAACGGGCGTTCAGAAGGCAGGGTTTTGCCGCCAAGCATACGCGACAGCCCCACGGCATAATCTGCGATGTCGATCATCTCCTGCACTTCGCCATCGCCTTCGGCCTTGATTTTCCCGACCTCCAGCGTGACGAGGCTGCCTAGCGCATCCTTGTGCCGGCGCAGCGCTGCGCCCACGAGCCTGACCGCCTCACCGCGCCGTGGCGCCGGCAGATCGCGCCAGGCCGCTGCCGAGTTTCGTGCGCTGCTGATTACCTGTTCGTAGTCCTGCTCGGTGGCGGCTGCGACGTTCGCGACCACACCGCCAGTGCCTGGATTCTCGGACGCGATCTGTTCACGGTTGCCAGTGGGATGCCAGCCGGACGCTGACCAGGCGCCGGGATTCAGGTCGGATAGTCCGAGGGATTCAAGAACACTATGCATGATCGTGCGTCCGTTGCTTGCCCCGGCTGCCGGCAGCGATGATCCGGGATGAGACTTCCTTGCCGGCGCCGTTGCTGTAGTAACGGCCAAAGCGATTCGCCAGGATATCGTTGAGCGGAAACTGCTCCTGACGGACAAAGCCCCGATATTGCGTCGGGTTGCGCAGTACCAGATCCAGCACAGCACAGATACCACCAGCCGTTGTGATCTGGATGGCTGACCACAGGCGGTCACCGATAACTTGTGGATAAATCTTGTTGACGTAGTTTTCCTCGCGTAATTCACCTTCCTGGAGGCCGGTGACAGCCGCATAGACAATCACCACGTCCTGCAGCGTCTGCGGCACCGAGTTTTCCAGGATGCGCTTCAGGGTATCCCGGTCCTGATTCAGCTTCAGGCCATTCATCAGCAGCCGCATCTGTTCGCAGTGCCCGGGATAGCGGATAGTCTTGTAATCCATCGCTTCCACATCCTGTCCGTAGCTTTCAGCCAGGGAGCCAAGACCGCCGGAGGTGTTGAATGCCTCATACAAGGTGCCATCGATGGCGATCTCTTCAAGCCCCTCCAGTGGCAGCACCTGCTGGACCTCGCCATTGACGACGCTCCGGCACAGATTGCCGTACTCATTGATCAGGCCCTCGGTAGACCAGGTCAGTGAATATTTGAGTACATTGTTCGGATGCTGTGGCAATGCGCCGACGCGTAGTTTTACGCTGCGAATGGTGTCGAAGTGCCGGATCAGTTCGGCCGCGGCGATGCTGATAAATCCCGGGGCGAGGCCGCATTGGGGTGCAAAGGCTGTTGCAGCATCTTCGGCAATATTGAGAACCGCGGCAGCGGAACGCACGTCTTCAGTCAGGTCAAAGTAGTGCGCGCCGGCGGCACGCGCGGCTCTGGCAACGCACTCGTTGCAATAGTAGGGCAGGCTGGAGATGACGGCAGAACTTCCGAGACGACGCAGCGTTGCTTCCAGTGCGATGCTGTCTGTGGCATCCAGATCAAGTGCGCCAATGAGGCCGGCACCGCCTTTGTTTCCCGAGGTCTGGCGTTGTGCTGCGGCTACGTCTGCCGCCGCGCCCGGTCTGGAATCTGCCAGACTCACGCCGTAGTCCCCGGATTCAGCCAGCAATCCGGCAATCAATGCGCCGATTTTGCCGGCGCCCAGAACCAGTACCTGATGCATGACACGACTCCTTTACGGTGCAAAGTCTGACCGCACAATGATCGTCGCTATAGCCGGCGCCACTCGATTGTGGTCTGCCGATTGTGGCAGAGTGCCTGAAACTCTGGTCACGCAACAATGGGTGCCATGAATTCAGCCGATTCAGGACCAGTCAAAGCACTTTCCAGGCGGGATTTCACCGCAGGTTCACTACAGTTTGGCGCTGGGCTGCTGGCGCTGACAGCCAGCAGCGACGCCTTGCCGCGTGTCGCTGGTGACGTGCCTGCAGGCGCGCCGGACCTGAGCAGTCCGGCAGAGAATCTCCGGGCCCTGGTGCGGTTTACCGCCAGTCTCAAGGAGCGCGATGTCCCGTGGTGGTACGACGGCACGATTCTCGGCGTCGTGCCGGGCGAGAATCCCCGGCCGCTGTTGAAGTTCGAGGGATGGAGCTTTACTGGATGCAGCATCTGGCCGGCGGTGCCTTCGAGTTGACGGGCAACACCGTGACATTTTTCGTGACGTGGAAAGCGGCAAAATGCTGTCGGAGTTCCGTAATCCGTACACCAATGCCATCAATCAGGTGCAGCCGGCCATTCAGGGCGGTGGCCCGGGTCGGGGTTTCAACTACTCGACGCAGGGAATCCGCTTCACCCGGCTGTTAAAGCAGTTGCCTGAAGAATCGCTGGTCCTGGATTGGACTTTCGTGCGCGACATGGTCTGGCTGCACAACTGGACGCGCTATCCGCCAGGTCTCCCGCCACCGCGTTGGCAGCAGCAGACGATGTTTGCCAGCCAGGAGGACTTTTGCAACCAGTCGCTGGACAGCGTGCCGGTGGTCTTCGGCTCTACCGTTCATATGCCATGGTTCAAATGGATGGACATGGGGGACCGGCCAGGCCATATGGTCTGGCACGCTGGTGGCGCCAAACTGGAGTCCATCGCGCAGCTTCCGACCGAATATCGCCAACGGGTCGAAAGGGAATACCCGACGCTGCTCTCGGCCAACCCGGCCACGGCAGCCGAGCGCAGGCCGACGCCCGGGCATTAATTCGGCGATCTCAGGTTAATCAGAAGCCGGGGATGTACGTAAACTAGGCGAATGATCAGCTTCACCCTCAATGGGGCGACAGTCGACCTGGATGCCACCGACGACATGCCGCTTTTATGGGCTCTGCGGGACCAATTGGGCCTGACGGGCACCAAGTACGGTTGTGGCAGGGCGCTGTGTGGCGCCTGCACAGTGCATGTCGATGGCGTTGCAACCCGGTGCTGCGTCGTTCCCTTGTCAGCGGTGGCCGGCAAATCCGTAACCACCATTGAGGGACTGAGTGCCGGGAATGAACTCCACCCGGTGCAACAGGCCTGGATCGATGAACAGGTGCCCCAGTGCGGTTACTGTCAGCCGGGCATGATCATGGCCGTGGCAGCGTTTCTGCGTACTGATCCGGCACCGGATGATGCAGCCATCAACGCCAACATCACCAATATCTGCCGATGCGGTACCTATCCGCGTATTCGTCGGGCGATTCACCGGGCGGCGGCCGGGGCCGCTGGAGCCGACCTGACCTGACAGAATCGCCAATTGGCATTAACCTTCGCGTTCCCAACTGTAGAGTAAAGCCTGTGCACAACACTTCAAATCTGCCAGCAAAACTGCTCGCCTTCGTCACCGTGAGCGTCGCACTGTCGTTGTCTGCTTGTGCGGATGGCGACAGCAGTGCGCCATCCCCCGGTGCTGCAACCACTGAAGCGACCGCAGCACCGGCGGATTTCAATGAATTGCTGGCCACTGCAGACCCGGCCAAGGGCAAGGTCCAGTTTCTGCAATGCCGGGCCTGCCATAGCCTGGAAGCCGCTGGCCCCAACAAGGTTGGCCCCAACCTGCATGGCCTGTTCGGCAAGAAGGCAGGATTTGCACCTGGTTTCAACTATTCGGACGCGCTCAAGAACTCCGGTGTCGTATGGTCCGCGGAGACGCTGGACCATTGGTTTGAGCGGCCCAGTGAGCTCATCCCCGGTAATCACATGGTGTTCGTCGGGATCCGCAACCCTGGAGACCGGGCCAATCTGATTGCTTATCTGAAGCAGGAGGCGGGTGGCTCATCGGCCGGAAACGCTACCACTGTTCCAGCCAATTGAGTGACACCGGCAAACTGAGCCGGACTTGTTCGGCTTTTGGCTCAGCCGAGAAATCGCTCCCAGGCCACAGTCACCCAGGTGATAGTGGCGAGAACCACGCTTAAAAACACGGCTGCCGATCCCAGATCTTTGGCCTTACCCGCTAGAGGGTGGTGTTCATCGCTAATGCGATCGACGGTTGCCTCGATCGCGGAATTCAGTATTTCAACGATCATCACCAGCAGCCAGGATGCGACCAGCAGTAGGCGCTCGAAGTGGGTCTGACCCAGCCAAAACGCGAGCGGTCCCAGCACAATGGCCAGCAGTACTTCCTGGCGGAAGGCCTCTTCACCGCGCCAGGCGGCAAGCAGTCCGGCCATTGAAAAATTGATGGCGTCGCGCAGCCGGCGCCATCCGCGTTTTCCCTGTTTGGTCATCGTTCGGAACCCATTGGTGAATCCTCAGGATCGCGGCTGCTCCGGTCGTCAGTACCACGAATGCTAGACTGCCGGGAGGAGCTTGGTGAAAAGCATACCGAATAATCAGGGGGTTGGATCACAATGCCGCAATAGGCATCATCCATCTGGCTATTGACCATGTCATAGCCCGGTAATACAAGCTTGGTGCAATGTTTCGCGTCAACTATGCGACGGAATGTCATGGCAGTGCGCAGAATCCTGGTGGTCGACGACGAAGCGGCAATCCGGCAGATGATTGCATTCAATCTGACTCGTGCCGGATTTGAAGTCGACGAAGCAGAAGACTATGCAACAGCCCGCCTCCGGATCGCGGACCATCGCCCTGACCTGGTACTGGTGGACTGGATGCTGCCTGAATCCAGCGGGCTGGAACTGACGCGGACGCTGCGGCGAGAAGCAGCCAATCGGGAAATTCCGATCATCATGCTGACCGCGCGGGCCGAGGAACAGGACAAAATCCTGGGTCTCGATGGTGGCGTCGATGATTACATTACCAAGCCCTTCTCGCCGCGCGAGTTGTTGTCCCGGATCAACGCCATATTGCGCCGGGTGGCACCGCCGGACGACGAGCCCCGGGTTGCGGGTGATTTGCGTCTGGACCCTGTCAGTCACCAGATATTCGTCGGGAAGCAGGAAATTCCCGTCGGGCCCACCGAGTTTCGATTGCTCAAATTTCTGATGGAGAACGCCGATCGTGTCTACAGTCGCACGCAACTGCTCGATGCGGTGTGGGGCCAGAATGTCTATGTCGAGGAGCGAACCGTCGACGTCCATATACGCCGATTGAGAAAGCCGCTGGAGGAGTTCAATGCGGACCGTTATATCCAGACCGTCAGGGGTGCGGGTTACCGTTTTTCCACACGTTTTGACCATGCCTGACCCCGCCAATGCCTAAGGTCTGGACCTGGACGCTATTCCGTTATGGAGTTGCAATGCTGGCAGGTGCCGGCATCGGTCTGTTTTATGGCCATCCTGAAACTGGCGCACTGCTGGTAGCGTTGGGGTTGCTGGTCTGGCAGTTGTACAACCTTTATCTGCTGGAGCGCTGGCTCGCGACGGGCCGCATTAACGAGATCCCCGATGGTGATGGTGTGTGGCCACCGGTCTTTGCCAAGATTCAGTTTACAAAGAATAAGGCGAAGCGACGCGGTAAGAGATTTCGTAAATTAGTCAAGGACTTGCGAGCATCAACGGAAGCATTTCCTGATGGTGGCGTGATCCTCAATTCCCGCCATGAGATCGTGAACTACAACCAGGCAGCGCGGGTACTGCTGGGTCTGAAGTCTCGTCGTGACCGGGGCATGCGCGTCGAAAACCTATTGCGGTATCCGGACTTCGTCGATTACCTGTACAACCCAGGTGAACGGGACTCGGTGGAAATTTCTTCGCCGACCGGGGGCGATAGCTGGCTCTCCTGTCGGTTGATCCCCTATGGTCCGGACCAGAATCTTCTGATGATCAGGGATATCAGCCAGAGGGTTAAGATTGAGAAGATCAGACGTGATTTTGTCGCCAACGCATCCCACGAGTTGCGTACACCCCTGACGGTCATTATGGGGTACCTGGATGCGCTCGGTGATGACCCAAAACTTTCGCCGGAGTGGAAAGAGCCGATTCAGGTGATGTATGAGCAGGCGGTGCGGATGCGCGGCCTGGTTGATGATTTGCTGCAGTTGTCAAAGCTGGAATCGAGTCAGTCGGTGCCCAGAAACCGGTTAGTCGATGTGGCTGCGATCCTTGGGTCGGCACAACAGGAGGCGTTGGCACTGCCTGAACATCCGGGCACGATTGAGGTTGAGCTGAACAGTGCCGCCAATTTACTGGGCGAAGAGACAGAATTGCAGTCAGTCGTGTCTAATCTGGTGCTGAATGCAGCCCGCTATACCCCGAAAAGCGGGCGGATTCTGATCAACTGGACGGTGGATGACGACGGTGGTCACCTGGCTGTCCAGGACACGGGAATCGGAATTTCCGAAGAGGATATTCCCCGCGTTACAGAGCGATTTTATCGTACTGACGGCGGGCGTACCCGGCAGCAAGGCGGGACCGGCCTTGGCCTTGCCATCGTGAAGCACGCGTTACGACGTCACAATGCTGAGTTGGAGATACGCAGCGGCTTGGGGCAGGGAAGTACTTTCATCTGCCACTTTCCGCAAGATCGGCTCTCCCTATCCTGATACGCTAGATCCAACCTGGTAGACCAGTGTCCGCGGGTGCCGATGCGAGGGCACCCATATCCGAGCGTCCATGTGAGCTTAAGGAGCAACCCGATGGAATCCGAAGGATTCAGTCACCACATCTCACGGCGGTTCAACACCGAGCTTGAGAACCTGCGCAGCGACGTGCTGCGCATGGGTGGACTCGTTGAGCAGCATCTGAGCTTTGCCGTGGAAGCCATTGTTTCCGGTGACAGCGAGATGGGTCTGCGGGTCTCCAACGAAGACCACAAGATCAATATGTTAGAGGTGTCTATAGACGAGGAATGCCGCAAGCTGTTGGCCACGCGTATGCCGGCGGCCGGTGACCTGCGGCTGATAGTCATGGTTATCAAGACCATTACTGATCTCGAACGTGTGGGCGACGAGGCCTCCAAGATCGGCTACCTGGCGTCACATCTGGCGACGGACCGGGACCGGTACGCGGCCTACAGTGAACTGAAAGCGCTCGGCGAGCACGTTCAAGAGATGCTGCACAATGCCCTCGATGCCTTCTCCCGCATGGACGTCGACGACGCAATGTCAGTGATAGAAGAAGACAAGCTGGTTGATGAAGAGTACGACCAGCTGCTCCGTCAGTGCATTTCCCTGATGATGGAAGACTCACGGACTATCCGTCGATTCATGGATGTCAGCTGGGTTGCTCGGGCGTTGGAACGGATTGGCGACCATGCCAAGAATATTGCTGAATATGTGGTCTATCTGGTGCATGGCCGGGATATACGGCATACAGAACTTGGAGCCGTGATGCAGGAAATCGAGGCTGCCAAGGGCGACCGGCCGACCACTGGCTGAAATAATTCCTTAACAAAGGGGCAATAAACTACTTGGTGTTGGAACCCTGTGGTGTTCCCGTTGTTGGAGGTTTAAGTGAAGCATATCAAGGCCATTTCAGTCCCCATTTCAGCCCTGTTGTCAATTGCTGCCCTGATTACTGTCGCCGCCAACCCGGCAACTGCCCAATCGGCGCGCGACTACATCAGTATCGTGGGCTCATCTACGGTCTATCCATTCTCGACAGTTGTAGCGGAGCAGTTTGGCAAGACCAGTAAATTCAAGACGCCCAAGGTGGAGTCCACCGGAACTGGTGGGGGCTTCAAGTTATTTTGTAGCGGGGTTGGGGTGCAGTATCCGGATATTGCGAATGCGTCCCGCACCATCAAGGCCACCGAACGGGCGAACTGCGCTGCAAACGGCGTGAAGGATATTGTCGAAGTCAAGATTGGCTATGACGGTATTGTCCTGGCCGAATCCGTCGCTGCGCCGGGCTTGCCGCTCAGCTTGCGTGATATCTACCTGGCGCTGGCCAAGCAGGTACCAAACCCGAATGGGTCGGCGACTCTGGTGGCAAATCCCTATAAAACATGGAAAGACGTGAATCCAAAGCTGCCTGGCGAGGTGATTGAGGTACTGGGCCCGCCACCAACCTCAGGGACGCGAGATGCCTTCGTCGAACTAGCCATGGACGGTGGCTGCAAGACCATACCGTGGATAAAGGCGATCAAGCACCAGGATGAGAGCCGCTTCAAGCAGATCTGCTACACGATTCGCGAAGACGGTCGTTTCATAGAGGCTGGCGAAAACGACAATCTGATCGTGCAGAAGCTGAAGGCAAACAAGAACGCTGTCGGAATCTTCGGCTACAGCTTTCTTGAGGAGAACTCGGATACTGTCAAGGGTTCGGCCATCGACGGAGAGTTACCAACCTTCGAGAACATAGCCAGCGGTAAATATCCGGTATCACGACCGCTGTACTTTTACATCAAGAGAGCGCACGTCGGATCGATTCCGGGAATTTCGGAATTTGTCGCCGAATTCACCAGCACGAAAGCGATGGGCGAGGACGGCTACTTGGCTGATCGTGGTCTCGTGCCGCTACCCACAGCGGAATACCAGGCCGTGTCGAAGCGCGTAGCCGGGTTGGGAGACTAGCGACCGATGAGCCTGACAACGCTGGCACTGATTCTGGCGGCCATGGCGCTGGCAGCCTTCTATGCCGGGCGACGCCGCGCGATTGTCATTGCCAGCCGTGCCCAGCCCTATACCCGCCTTCATTCGCTTCCTCGATACTATGGTTACTTCACTACCTTGTGGTGTCTGCTGCCTGGTCTGGTACTACTGGTGGTTTGGGCTGCCTTCAGCAACGCGCTTATTACGGATCGGGTTGTAGCCTCGTTGCCGGACGAGTTGCGTAATCAGTCCGAAGCCCACCTCAGCCTGACTCTCAACAGTATCCGCAATCAGGCAGCGGGCCAGATGGTGGACGAAGCCCGGCGTGCCGACTTCTCGGCTGCTGCCGAATTGTATGCAAACCTTCAAAGTGCCTCACGCAGGATTCTTTCCGGATTGACTATTGCAGTTTCATTCATGGGATTTGCGATTGCTTGGTCCCGGCTCCGCCCGCAATTCCGCGCCAGGAATCATGTTGAATCGGCGATAAGACTTGCTTTGCTGGCCTCGTCGCTGGTGGCTATTCTGACGACACTCGGCATCCTGCTGTCGGTGACCTTCGAAGCCATTCGGTTCTTCAATCAGGTGCCGTTCACCGATTTCCTTTTTGGACTCAGCTGGAGTCCACAAACGGCAATTCGTGCCGACCAGGTGGGTTCGTCCGGGGCATTCGGCGCCGTACCCCTGTTTGTTGGCACGTTGCTGATTTCTGGTATTGCACTCCTCGTTTCTGTGCCGATCGGCCTGATGACCGCAATTTTTCTGACGGAATATGCGCGGCCGGCGCTGCGTCGGGTGGTCAAGCCCGTTCTGGAAGTACTGGCCGGAATCCCGACAGTGGTCTACGGGTATTTTGCTGCGCTGACTGTGGCGCCGGTCATTCGCAATGTGGGCGGCGCAGTGGGCCTGAACGTTGCCTCTGAAAGCGCGCTCGGTGCGGGGCTGGTCATGGGTGTCATGATTATCCCGTTCGTGTCCTCACTGTCTGACGATGTCATCAACGCGGTCCCGCGGGCCATGCGTGACGGCTCCTACGGTCTGGGCGCGACGAAGTCTGAAACCATCAAGCGCGTTGTGCTGCCGGCTGCACTGCCCGGAATTGTGGCGGGTGTGCTGTTGGCGGCCTCGCGCGCGATTGGTGAAACAATGATAGTGGTTATGGCCGCTGGTTTGTCAGCCAACCTGACCGTCAATCCGCTGGAATCGGTGACTACCGTCACCGTTCAGATTGTGACACTACTGGTTGGTGACCAGGAGTTTGACAGCCCGAAGACTCTGGCTGCCTTTGCCCTGGGGCTCGTCCTGTTTGTCGTAACGCTGATTCTTAATATTGTGGCGCTGCAGGTCGTGCGTCGATACCGGGAGCAATACGAGTAGTGGCCATTCTTAGTCCCGCGGAAACACGGCGCCGTGTTGACGCCAGCCTGCGTCGCCGATATCGCACCGAAAAAGTGTTTCGATTCTGTGGTTTCGCGTCCGTGTTACTTGGAATCAGCTTCCTGGTCGTGCTGTTTGTCACGATCATTGGCAACGGCTACGGAGCATTCCGGCAAGCCTACGTAAATCTGGAAATCCACTTTGATCCCGCCGTGATTGATCCGACTGGCACACGAGATCCAGACGTTCTGGCATCGGCTGACTATGCTCGGTTGATCAAGACTTCATTAGGTGACATTTTTCCGGAAGCAGAAGATAGAAAGTCCCGCCGTGATCTGAACGCACTCGTCAGCTCCGGTGGCGCCTTCGAGCTGCAACGGATGGTCGTGGCCAATCCCGCACTAGTGGGTAAGACCAAGGACCTGTGGCTCCCTGCCGATGACGATGTCAATCTCTACCTAAAGGCGAAACCAGAAGGCGGTCATACGCTTGGCAATTCGAGGCTGCTGAAAGAACAACAAGAGGATTGGGTTGCGCAGCTGGAGCGGGATGGCAGGCTCGAGCAGCGATTCAATACAGCTTTTTTTACCTCGGGCGATTCACGGGAGCCAGAGTTGGCGGGAATCTGGGGTGCGACGAAGGGCTCGTTTTTCATGCTGTTGGTCACGCTCGTTCTGTCGTTTCCACTTGGGGTGGCGGCTGCAATCTATCTGGAGGAATTTGCCCCGCGTAACTGGCTGGTTGATGTGATTGAGGTCAACATCAACAACCTTGCGGCCGTACCTTCGATCGTTTTTGGATTACTGGGTCTGGCCGTATTCATCAACTTCTTCGGATTACCGCGTTCGGCGCCGCTCGTAGGCGGCCTGGTACTGACGTTAATGACACTTCCGGTAATAATTATTGCGTCGCGGGCGTCGATCAAGTCAGTGCCACCGTCGGTGCGCGAAGCCGCGCTGGGAATTGGCGCTTCAAAGATGCAAGTGGTATTTCATCACGTACTGCCACTCGCGCTGCCTGGCATGCTCACTGGTGCTATCATCGGCATGGCTCGTGCGTTGGGCGAATCGGCGCCGTTGCTGATGATTGGCATGGTGGCGTTTATTGTCGAAATACCAACCAGTCCGCTGAGTCCGTCCACGGCGCTTCCGGTTCAGATTTACCTTTGGGCTGATAGTCCCGAACGCGGGTTCGTCGAGAGAACTTCTGCGGCCATCATGGCGCTGCTGGCATTTCTGCTGGTGATGAATGCAGCCGCGATCTGGTTGCGGAGCCGTTTCGAGCGGCGGTGGTAGTGCGTACCATCAGGGATTGGCATTAATGTTGGCATTGGCAAGAGAGCGAGGCTTCGTCGCCATGCGGAAACCCGCTAGTAGAATAGACGCCCATGTCGGCGAAAGCGCACAGCAGTCCCGGATTGCTGATGGCAGAGACCGATCGAATTGCACCTCGATACGGTAGGCGATGTGACGGCCAAGAATCCTGTCATTCTGTGTCCGCGGGGGCAATGTGTACTATGGCGATACTCACGCACTGAAAGACATCAGTCTCGATGTTGGCCGTAACGAAGTGGTGGCCCTGATCGGGCCGTCCGGTTGTGGTAAATCAACGTTCATTCGATGTCTGAACCGGATGAACGACACGATTGAGTCCGCCCGCGTCAGCGGAGACTTCCGGTTGGACGGCCAGGACATTTACGCACGCGATACCGATGTGGTCATGCTTCGGGCCCGTGTTGGTATGGTATTCCAGAAACCCAATCCGTTTCCGAAGTCAATATACGAGAACGTTGCGTACGGGCCCCGCATACATGGACTGGCCGCCAATCGAGCCGAGCTTGATGACATCGTCTATGGCAGTCTCGAACGTGCTGGACTTGTAGAAGAGGTGAAAGACCGTCTTGACGAGCCCGGGACCGGTTTGTCCGGTGGCCAGCAGCAGCGGCTATGCATCGCGCGTACGATCGCTGTCAATCCGGAAGTGATCCTAATGGATGAGCCCTGTTCGGCGCTTGATCCCATCGCGACGGCTCGTATCGAAGATCTGATTGACGAGCTCTCACGAAAATATGCAATTGCAATCGTCACGCATTCAATGCAACAGGCGGCTCGTGTCTCGAGTCGCACAGCGTACTTTCATTTGGGCCGGTTGGTGGAGGTTGGTCCTACCGACAAGATCTTTACCAACCCTGCCCACAAGCTTACGGAAGACTACGTAACGGGCCGTTTCGGCTAAACGCTTGCCGGTAGGGGGCGTTCCGCGATCGGGATCCCGTCGCGGCTTAATGCCTCCAACTGTTCGTCGCCAGTATCTTTCCGACGATCGTCCTGATCGTCGCCAAATTCATGAATTCGTAACAATGCCATAGCAGACTGCGCTTCGTCTGCTGACTCACGTCGTCGCCAGGCAGCTTCGTTTACAGGATCCAATTCAGAGGTAAATCACATGAGAAGTGCGTCACAAGCGCTGTTAATTGCCATCGTTGTCACACTGGGTATGACGGCAACGGTCGCATACGGTGCTGTCAGCGATGAGCAGGTTCAACAGTTGATCGATCGAATTGAAGAGCAGGACCGTCGCATTGCTGAACTCGAGAAGGGAGTCAAGACGTCGACCGAACAGAGTCAGTCGCTGTAGCTACGGCCGAAAGTAGCAGAAAAAACAGGTGGATCTTGGCGTGGCGCGCTGAAAAGGCGTCCGCCGCCGTCACAAAGGTTGCAGAGCGTATCAAGCTGCAAGGTGATCACGTTTTCGGCAAGAGAACATCGAGCTGGAGGCTCGAGTTCGCGCAGCCGACAGCGCATCCGGGCACGCGCTGCACTAATTGCCCAGGTTCAGGACAACCTTGAAGTGGGAATGGGCCTCGTCAACCGGCAGTGAGGATCCGGTCTCCGCCAATCAAACGCTGGGTAACGGATTCAGCAAGAAGGGCGTAGCTCTGATCTGGCGTAATTTGACTGGACCATGCGTCCCGGCACTCATTTGGTCGGAGGCAAGTTCAAAAATCCATTCTACCGTCCGGGGGATAATGGCCTGATCTGGGATGACGACCTACGACCCGAGGGAATCAGTGTCCAATGGGATAGCGGCACGTTCTTTGCGTCGGGCTCCGGTTTTACAGCCCAGGAGAACGCCAGTCGCAGTGACACATTTATCTTTGGTGCGCAGCTTGGCGGTCGACTACAGTTCAACGAGGATATCGGTCTGACCGTCGGTGTCGGCTACTTTGATCTCAGCGACGTGGAGGGCAGGCCCCTTCTCTTTGCGCCGGACGATTCGTTTGGCAATAGCACGGCAACCAATACGAATGGCGACCTGATCTACGCAACTGGTTATCAGGAGGTCGAGGCCTTTGCCGAGCTGGCGATGAAGGTAAACAATCTGCCGCTGCGCATGTTTGTCGACTATGTAAACAATACGGAAGCCGACGAACTGGACACAGGTTGGGCAATCGGTATGACCTCGGCAAAGTCAAGGCTAAAGGGTCCTGGGCTTCGGCTATGTTTACGAAGACCTGCAGGCCGACGCAGTCCTGGGCTTGCTCACGGATTCAGACTTTGGCGGCGGGGTACTGATGTGCGTGGCCACGTTCTTAGTGGGCCCATGCACCGACCGACCGGACCAGCTCTCAAGGCCACGTATTTCATCAATGAAATCGGTGAAGACCTGGGTACCTCTGCGGGATTACGATCGCCTGCAGATGGATGTGAGTCAAGTACTGACCAGCTGCCCGTGACATCCTGATTCTGGAAACAGGGGCGCATCGTCACGATGCTGCTCCTGCTTTCTTTGATGGACCAGAACATCAGGCTGTCACCTGCCGACACCCCACCCACCTGTCCTGTAACCGAGCGGCAGGCCAGCCTCGGGGGTAAATCCGTATAACTCCTCGGCTGGCAGCGCCTCCGTCAGGATCGTCCTGACTGCCAGTAACTTTTCAAGATCGATGCCGGTCTTGAGGCCCATGGCATCCAGCATGAAGACCAGGTCTTCAGTGACGATATTACCGCTGGCGCCGGGTGCATAGGGGCAGCCGCCCAGGCCACCAAGGGAGCTGTCGAGCGTGGTGATGCCTTCCTCGAGCGCGGCCAAGGCGTTTGCGAGGCCCAGTCCGCGAGTGTTGTGGAGATGCACGCTGGTCAGTTTGTCGGCGCCCGTCTCCTTTCGGACCAGCCTGATCAGTCGACGGACCTGGGCCGGATTGGCATAACCGGTGGTGTCCGAAAGTCCAATGTCCTCGCAACCGGCGTTCAGCAGCGCAACCGCGAGTTCGACAACTTTTGATTCAGGAACGACACCCTCCAGCGTGCAGCCAAAGGCGGAGATATTGCCTTTCGAAGCCGGGCCGCTGGTCGGCTGGGATCTCGGCCAGACGTTCGGTGATACGCCGAACATCGTCGAGCACTTCTGCATGCGTCTTGCGGAGGTTCGCCTTTGCTGTGTGTCTCACTGGCCGACAAGGGAGGGCAAGTCAGTGGGCACCGGCTGTGTCCGGCATTTTCCGCGCCCCTTGAAGTCGGCACGAGGGCCAGCACTGTGAGTCTGGGAATCGTTCGCGCGAATGCGACAATTTCGGCCGCGTCGGCCATCTGCGGCAATAATTTCACCGGCACAAATGACCCGACCTCGATTTCACGCACACCCGCGGCAGCCTCAGCCGTAATCCAGGCCTTCTTGGCGCTGGTAGGCATGATGGATTTGATGCTCTGCAGGCCATCCCGGGGCCAACTTCACTTACCAGTACATCAATCTCGTCAAAATCACTCATCTGAATATTCCTGACATTTTCCACGGACGCCATCGCAGCGGCAACGGATCCTGATTGTAGGCTGCATTTTCTATATGGGGGTCCCGTGGGCGATAATCCAGCCATCGTCCGACCGATTCGCGTGAATCGAGCGTGATTTCGCGTGCGTTTTTGACAGAAGGTACAGGTATGGCAGAGCGTCAGGGGTTACCGCTAGCCGGGGTGCGGGTTATTGAATTCACTCACATGGTCATGAGCTGGCAGCCGGCCTTATTCTCGCTGACCTCGGCGCGGATGTGATCAAGATTGAACCGGTTGGCGGCGATACGCGGCGTTTACCCGATCGGGCGCCGGCTACTTTCCAATGTATAACCGCAACAAGCGCAGCCTGTGCGTCGACCTGAAGGCCGACGCCGGCCGCGAGCTGGTTTTGCAATTGCTTGACGGCGCCGATGTGCTGATCGAGAATTTTCGACCCGGAACGATGGATCGTCTGGGCCTGGGTTATGCAACGCTCAAGGCGCGTAATCCCCGTCTGATTTACTGCTCGGAGAAGGGCTTTCTGAGCGGACCTTTACGAAAACCGTACTGCGCTCGACGAAGTGGCCCAGATGATGGGTGGCCTGGCCTACATGACCGGGCCGCCGGCCAGCCACTGCGCGCCGGTACTTCCGTGATCGATGTTCAGGGCGGCATGTTCGGGGCGGTGGGCGTTATCGCTGCGCTGCATCAGCGGAAGTCCACCGGTGAGGGCCAGAACGTCGTTGCTTCGTTATTCGAGAGCACCGTGTTCCTCGTAGGGCAGCACATGGCGCAGTTTGCGGTCACCGGCCAGCCCGCGGCGCCCATGCCGGTCCGGGTATCTGCCTGGGCGATCTATCAGGTATTTGACACCGGTGACGGGCAGCAGGTGTTTGTGGGTGTCGTCAGTGACAAGCAGTGGAAGGATTTCTGTGTGGCTTTCGATCTTCAGGATCTGGCGGCCGACGCTACGCTGGCGAAAAATAACGATCGGGTCAAACACAAGGACCGGTTGCTGCCATTGATCAAGGCGACCTTCCTCAAGTACAGCAAGCAGGAGTTAATGGCCAAGCTGGAAAAAACCGGTCTGCCGTTTGCGCCGATCACCAGGCCGGAAGAATTGTTCGACGATCCGCATCTGGCGGCGAGTTCCGGCTTGCTGCCGCTGACGGTTACCGATGGCGCCCGCACGGGCGAGAAGACCCGTCTGCCGGCCTTGCCGCTGGAGATGGACGGCAGCCGGTTTGGCGTCCACCGCGACGTGCCGCGAGCGGGCGAACATAGCCGGGAAATATTGCGGGAGGCTGGTCTGGCGGACAGTCAGATCGATGCAATGATCGATCAGCAGGTTATCGGGGTGACGTCGGCCTGACCGTGCCGGTCGACAGGTAGATCCAGGGACGCCGAACGCGGTCGGCCGTCTGAAAAGCCTGGATCTCGGCATCCCGCTTCAGCGTCATGTCGATCGCATCCAGCCCCTCCAGCAGCATTTCGCGATCGGCAGTCGCGATCGGGAACTTGTGTTGCTTGCCATCCGGAGCAACAACCACGCAATCCACAAGGTCGACAGTGACGAGATTTTCAGCAGGTGCAGCTTCAACCTGTAGTGCCAGGGATTTCACGACCGCATCGGGGAGATTCACGGGCACAATCCCGTTGCGCACGCAATTGCCTTCGAAAATCGCACCGAAGCTCGGCGCGATGATGGCGCGAATGCCCCATTCATGGAGGGCCCAGACCGCATGCTCCCGCGACGACCCGCAGCCGAAGTTCAAGCCGGCGAGCAAAATGTGGGCATCGCGGTAGGGCGTCTGGTTCAGGATGAAATCAGGATTTTCCTCCCGACTCCCGGGACTCTGGTAACGCCAGCCGGCAAACAGGCCATCCGCCAGTCAGACCTTCGACACGCGCTTCATCTCGCGGCTCGGGATGATCGCGTCGGTGTCCACGTTGATTCGCACGAGCGGTGCGGCGATGGAGGTCAGTTTGCTGAACTTTTCCATAAATGATTACCCGAACGAACCGTGAACGATCAGCGTGCCGCTTGCGGCAGCTTGCGCACATCGGCCAGTTTGCCGGCAATCGCGGACGCCGCCACCGTGGCCGGACTGGCAAGGTGGGTCCGTGTGCGCGGCCCCTGACGATTTTCAAAGTTCCGGTTGGTACTGCTGACCACGCGCTCTTCGAAGCCGAAGCTTTCACCGCCGGCGTAGAAGCACATCGAACAGCCCGACTCCCGCCATTCGAAGCCCGCTGCGCGAAAGACCTTGTCGAGGCCTTCAGCTTCCGCAGCCTTTTTGACCTGGGTTGAACCCGGTACACAGATCGCCTTCACGCCGTCTGCCACATGACGTCCGCGCAGTATGCCGGCCGCTTCACGCAGATCGCTGAGCCGACTGTTGGTGCAGGAGCCGATGAATGCCGCATCAATCGGCAAACCCTCGAGTCGGGTACCCGGCGTCAGGCCCATGTACTTGAGAGCGCGTTCCGCCGATTGGCGCCGATTGGCATCCGACTCCCTGGCCGGATCGGGGACAGTACCGTTGACTGCACTGCCATGCTGAGGACTGGTGCCCCATGTCACCTGCGGTGCAAGTTCCGCACAATCGACTTCGAGGTCCTGATCGAATTGCGCGCCGGGATCGCTGGCCAGCGTTCGCCAATGCGCCAGTGCCTGGTCCCACAGCGCCTGTTTCGGGGCAAAGGGGCGGCCCTTGACGTATTCGAAGGTGCGTTCGTCGGGTGCAATGATGCCAGTCCATGCACCAAACTCCACTGCCATGTTGCACAGAGTCAGCCGTGCTTCTACCGGCAGCGCGGTGATGGTACTTCCGGCGAATTCGATCGCATGACCGGCACCACCCGATGCACCAAAGCGATCGATAAGATGCAGTATCAGGTCTTTGGCGTAGACATTGCGCGCAAGTTGACCTTCAAAACGAATACGCATCTGTTTGGGTTTGCGGACGACCAGGGTTTGCGTGGCCAGGGCATGTTCGGCTTCGGTAGACCCGATGCCCCAGGCCAGTGCGCCCAGTCCACCAATCGTGCAGGTATGGCTGTCCGGGCACACCAGCGTGACGCCTGGCAGCGCAATACCCTGCTCCGGTGATACCACATGCACGATGCCCTGGCGATCGTCGCCCAGGTCGAAGAGATTAATGCCGGCGGCCAGAGCCGAGGCGCGGGTGCTGGTGATGAAGTCCCGTCCGCCTGGAACCCGGGTGTTGTCCGTGCGGCCCGGGGTGGTGTCGACGATGTGATCCATCGTGCAGAAAACCAGTTCCGGGTTGCGAACCGTCCGGTTGGCGGTCTCCAGGCCCTTCATAGCCACGCTGCCCGTGCGTTCGTGGAGAAAGACCCTGTCGATATACAGCAGGCTCGCGTTGTCGCCCAGATCTGCAATCTGATGTTCGTTCCAGAGTTTTTCAAAAATGCTGCGGTTCATCAGTCTGGCCAGGAGCGCTGGATTCGGTGGCGTAATAGATTGAAAATACGGACACGATGATACCAGTTCAAGGTCAGCAGCCACCTCCGCGGAATGCCGGAATTCCGCCATCCTCTCCAGGTCCCCGGATGCCACCGGAGAGTGTGCGTGTACTGGGTGTTATCTGGGGTGTAGGTGGTATTGCTGCTGTGCTGGTTTATGCAGCCGTGAGTCTTGGTGGCTATACCGCAGATGCCGTTCTTGCCGGACTCGGGCCGGTGGAATGGCTGGCACTGATCGGGAACTGCGTTTTCATGGCGTGGGCCGAGGGCTATCGTGGCTTTCAGCAGCGCTTTTCGCCGCGCGTCGCGGCACGGGCACTGCATGTTTATACGGCACCAACCTGGACCCGCCTGTGGCTGGCACCCTTTTTCTGTGCCGGATACTTCGGCGCTACCCGGCGATTGTGCCTGACCGTGTGGATCGGGACCGGACTGATCGTCAGCGCTGTACTGTTATTTAACCGCGTTCCACAGCCCTGGCGCGGCATCCTGGACTCGGGGGTGCTGGTTGGCCTGGGGTGGGGCACAGTGACGCTGATCGTTACCGCACTGACCACCTTCCGCCTGGGCCATGAACTGGTTTCTGCCGAGGTGTCGCCAGCCGCAGGGCGATGAGGCAGGGCTATAATCCTGCCGTGCTTTCCCATATCGACAAAAATAACCGGCCCGCGATGGTCGATGTCAGCGGCAAGGCCGTCACCCGGCGCACGGCGCAGGCCCGGGTGCGCGTTATTCTGCCCCTGGCGGTTCGTGCGGCTTTCGCCGACGGAGAAATCCAGAGTCCCAAAGGTCCCGTCTTTCACACCGCCATAATCGCCGGTACGCAGGCTGCCAAGCGCACGCACGAGCTGATTCCTTTTTGTCATCCGATTGGCCTCGATAGCTGTCGGATCGACATTGCCCTTGATGCGGCCGGCGATGTACAGATCGACTGTACAACCCGCGTGGAGCATCGAACCGGAGTCGAAATGGAGGCACTGACCGGCGCGTCGGTGGCGGCACTGACGATCTACGATATGTGCAAGGCGCTGTCTCATGACATGGTCATCACTGATTTGCGACTCCTGGCCAAGACCGGGGGCAAGAGCGACATTGGGGCCAAGGGCTGAACATTCCGGGTTACGGGGCCTGGTTCTGGCTGGAGGCCGGAGCACACGCATGGGCCAGGACAAGGCTGCGCTGTCGATTGGCGGACATCCGCTGCTGGCCCGTAGCGTCGCGCTGCTTGAGCCGTTTACCCGCTCCACGCATGTCGCGATTCGCCCGGACCAGACCGACGATCAGTTGCGGCTGCAATTTGATTTACTGACCGATGACCCTAGTGCTTCAGGACCTGCCGGTGGCCTGCTGGCTGCCTGGCGATTCGATCCGGCAACCGCGTGGCTGGTACTTGCCTGTGATATGCCCGGTCTCGACCGCATAGCCATCGAGGCTTTGACAGGCAGTCGCGACGCGACGCGCGGGGGTACGTGGCGTGGATCAATCCGGACGATGGCCTGCCAGAGCTGTTGTGTGCCATCTGGGAACCCGCTACCCTCGCTCGCCTGGCGGAACTTGTTGCAAGCCTGGCGCCGGACCTGTGAGTCCGCGTGTGGTACTGGCTGGATCGCGCCCACATCTGCTAAGTCCGGTACGGGCGGAGGCACTTACAAGCCTCAATACGCCATCCGATCTGCGTCATTACCTGGAAAGTCCAAATGGCCTCGAGTCCTAAAAAATCCGTCCGCAAGCCGTCGCGCGCCGACGCTGAACGCGCCGTGCAGACCCTGCTGGCGTTTATCGGCGAAGATCCTGAACGTCGCGGATTAAAGCGCACGCCAGCCCGGTTCCTTGGCTCTTACGAAGACTGGTTTTCCGGTTACAAGACCGACCCGCATATGCTGCTCGGTGCGTCATTCCAGCAGGTCGACACCTACGACCGGCTTGTCGTACTGACCAACATCAATTTTGAATCACATTGCGAGCATCACGTGGCGCCGGTTATCGGCCAGGCACACGTGGCTTACTTGCCGGACCGGCGGCTGGCCGGCATCAGCAAACTTGCCCGTGTCGTCGAGGCTTTTACCAGGCGCCTGATCGTGCAGGAGAGGCTTACCGCCGAAATCGCGGGCTGCATCCAGCAGGTTCTGGAACCGCGCGGCGTTGCCGTGGTGATTGAGGCCCAGCACCATTGCCTGACCACACGTGGCGTACATCGTGACAATGTGCGCATGACGACCAGCGAGATGCTGGGTGCTTTCAAGGACAACGAGCAAGTTCGCGCCGAGTTTCTGGCAGCGATAGCGCGCGGCTGAACCCGATAGCGGATACGAAATACGATGAGCAAGGTAATTCTCAGTTGTGTTGCCGACGTAAAGGCCTACGAAGGCAAGGAAGTGGGCGTTTCGGACTGGATCATGGTCGATCAGGACCGGATCAACCGGTTTGCGGATGCCACCGAAGATCACCAGTGGATTCATGTTGACGTCGCACGTGCACAACGGGAACTGCCGATTGGCTCAACCATTGCACACGGCTATCTGCTGGTATCACTGATGCCGAAACTGCTGGACACCTTTGTGGAATTCCGCGGTGTCACGCGGGTCATCAACTACGGCCTGAACGATGTCCGGTTCAAGAACATGGTGCCGGCGGGCAAGCGCGCATTGCGCGGCAAGGAGATCAGCCCGGCAGCGGGCTGGTGGTTTGCAGGTCATCATGGAAAACGCCATCGAGATCGAGGGCGAGATCAAGCCAGCCTGCACACTCGAAACGCTAGTGCTGTATTTCTTCGAGACCTGATCAGCCTTTGGCGAGGCGGGCTTGCAAGGCGCCCAGAAAATCACGGATACGTGCCGCATTGGCGCCCATATCGCCCACGCCGACTCTGGATTTCGACCGTACATCAACCCGGGTACCAGCACCGTCCGGCTGAATGCGGATCACGACATCATCCTTGAAATGTACCCAGGGGGTCTCCGCAGTGGCCTCAATGCGTCCATCCGTCTGGTTGGCGTCTACCAGGGTCCAACCCTTGTCGGCTATCACGGCGCGCGCTGCCGCGAACACCACGTCCGTTGGCTGGGCGACGACGAGGGGATGCAGATCCGGGAAGGCCTTCTTCTGGGCGGCGGCAGCCGTCGGTCCGGAATACTCCGGGGGATTCCGGGCACCAGCGCGCAGCGGTAGCACAGCAACAAAGGCCGGGGGATTATCGGTATCGGTGCTGATGTCGTGAATTGGTGGCGCCTTACGCGCGTTGCCGATAACGAGGCCATTGTTGACGGTGATGGCGATGCCTATCAGTAAGGCGAGCCAGGTTGCCGTGCGGGATGCCGTGCCCGCAGTGCCGCCACTCCGCATCAGCCCGATCGCCGCCGAGATCGCTGCCAGCAGCAGCAGCAGGCTGGCGACCGTATAGGCCCCCATGCTGGCCAGAGGCGACAATATCCCTTGCCGCGCGGCCAAACCGGCCAATGCCACCACGATCACGCCGACAACGGCTGTCCAGATTCCGATGCGCGACATCCGGGAGCCTTTGCGCGGAACTGGCTGAAGTGCGTCCTTCATATGCTCTCCCTCCGGGCCGAAACCTTAGCACAGGCCGGGTACAATTCACGCATGGCATACAGTCTGAAGGATCTGATTTCCCTGCTCGATCTCGAACAGATCGAGAAGAACATCTTCCGTGGCCAGAGCCGGGATATCGGTACGCCGCAGGTATTTGGTGGCCAGGTTCTGGGTCAGGCACTGGCCGCTGCAAGCCGGACTGTATCCGGACGTGCCGTGCATTCCCTGCATGCGTACTTCCTCAAGAGGGGCGATGTACAGGCACCGATCGTCTACGAAGTTGATCGCGCCCGGGACGGCGGTTCGTTCTCCAACCGCCGGGTCGTGGCCATTCAGCATGGCGAACAGATCTTTAACATGACGGCCTCATTCCAGGTAGCCGAGGTCGGCCTGGAACACCAGATCGTCATGCCCACCGTACCGGGCCCCGCTGACCTCCAGAATGTGGAAGCGCTGGTCAAGGAATTTGGTGATCAGGTTTCTGAACGCATGCAACGATACCTGAAGTGGGAGCGGCCATTCACCGTGCGGCCGGTAGATCCCCGGCAATTCCTGTTGCGTGAGAAGCGCGTGCCGGTCAAGCAGTTCTGGATCCGCGCTGCGGAGTCGCTGCCAGACGATCTTTTCCTGCATCAGGTACTCCTGAATTACATTTCCGACTACGAACTCATTGGCACGGCAACCCTGCCCTCACGCGTTACATGACACGAAGGACCACTTTGCAGATGGCCAGTCTCGATCATGCCATGTGGTTTCACCGATCCGTCCGGGTAGATGAGTGGCTGCTGTTCAGTCTCGACAGCCCGGTCGCGGCCGGCGGTCGTGGTTTGGCCCGGGCCATGTATTCACCGAGTCCGGCCAATTGGCTGTGACGATCGTCCAGGAAGGTCTGATCCGCGTCCGAAAGAACTAGCCGCCGGCACACGCGCTGCACCGCAGGCGTAGTAGTTGCCCAAGCGGCATCAGGATTGGGGCGAACGGCCTTCAGCGCACGACGATAGAGTGCGGCTCGTTCTACATAGCGATCGGCACTGGTGGCGAGCCGGGCAAGTTCCTCGGGCGTCAGTGACCGGATTGCACGGGCCGGCGAACCAACAATCAACATGCCGTCGGCAAATATTTTGCCTTCGGTGATCAGTGCGTTCGCGCCTACCAGGCAGTTTTTGCCAACCTGGCGTCGTTCAACAGTCACGCACCCATACCGATCAGGCGCCATCGCCGATGGTGCAGCCGTGCAGTACCACGGCGTGACCCACGGTAACCCGCTCACCCAGGGTCAGCGGTGAGCCTGGATCGAGTGCAGTACGGAATTGTCCTGGATAATAGTTTTCAGGCCGATCGTGGCGCCGCTCAACGTCGCCACGAGACCGCACCGAACCAGATATTCACTTCATCAAGCGAGCTCAACATCGGCAAATAACGGCCGCCGGCGCGACAGCGACGTCCTGGCCCAGCGCCGGCGTAATGCCGTCTAGTGTGTAAATCATGGCTTGTGCCCGGCGGCGGCGCTGCCTTGATGGGCGACTGCCTCGGCCGCCTTGCGTACGGCGTCGGGGTCACCGATGAATTCACGACTGCGCCGACAGTCCGGCATCGAACGTGTAAACGAGTGGAATGGCCTGTTGGAATATTGAACTCCAGAATCTCTGTATCAGACAGACCATCCAGCATCTTGACCATCGCCCGCAAGCTGTTGCCATGAGCGGCCAGCAGCACGTTTTCTCCACGCAGCAACCGCGGCGCGACCTTGTCCTGCCAGTAAGGCCAGACACGAGCCAGCGTGTCTTTGAGGGATTCCGCACCCGGCATTCCCGGAATTGTGGCGTAGCGTGGATCGTTGCCGGGTGCCTTTTGTCGGACCGGTCCAGTGGTGGTGGCGGGATGTCGTAGCTGCGCCGCCAGATCTTGACCTGATCTTCGCCGTGCCGGGTTGCCGTTTCTGCCTTGTCCAGTCCCTGCAGGGCACCGTAGTGCCGTTCGTTGAGGCGCCACGTGCGCTCAACGGGCAGCCACATCACATCCATCTCGTCCAGAATCAGCCACAGCGTGCGGATGGCGCGCTTCAGTACCGAGGTGTAGGCAATATCGAAGCGGTAGCCGAGCGCCTTCAGTTGAGCGCCAGCCTGGCGCGCTTCCTGGCACCCCTGCTCAGTCAGGTCGACATCGGTCCAGCCGGTAAACCGGTTAGCCAGATTCCATGTGCTCTGACCGTGACGGCAGAGAACCAGCTTGCCTGTCATTCCCAAGCTCCAGGTTGATTAAACGGACATTTTAGGGTGTCACTCGTGGCCTTGCCCATTTTTCCGCTTTATCGCACAACTCGGAGGAAGTCAGTCCGACCGTCGGGAAGACACAGAGATCGGCCCAGGTTTCCGGCGTGCGGCGACACGGTTCCGCGTTCATGCGGCAGCAGGGCAGCCAGCAGGGCTTGCCGCTACGGCCATCCATGGCCTCGCCTTCGATCGGCGGCGGGCTGTCCCGCCTGGTCGGTCTGCAAACCCGCCAATCCAATCCGGAACACCCTGCCGCTGTTCACTGTCGCCGTGGTTCTGCCGGCTGATGAGCGGCGGGCGGCGGGGATGTTCAGTAGCGTGGCCCTGCGCGCCGAGCGTGCCATGGATGGCGCTTTTTCATGAGGCGCGCTTGATTCAAGGGCGACAGACGTCGACCGCAGATTGCCCGCCACAGACATCCCGACACCGACACGCCGCCGCGCTGACCTCTTGAGCGTAAGGCAGTTCGATCACGCTTTCGGCTGCCCGATTCACCGGGTTGCTAGTGCAGATGCCCGGCCGCCAGTACTCGACGGACCGCATCTCCGGCAGTCGGCTTCGCGTTCGTTCGACTTCCGGCTGCGCTGGTTTCCGTGCAGATGCGTCCAATGCAGCCGCTGCTGACACAATCAGATTGACCCGCCGGTCGTAGAACTCATCAACGAGGGCGATAAACCGGCGTGCAGCATTTTCCCGTGTTTCGTCGAGTACCGGCACTCCGAAGTTCAGCACTGTCTGGAAGGAGCGGGCGATCTCAATATAGTCCCTTGCACTGCGTGGGCCGTCACAGAGTGCTGGCAAAATCAAACCAGACCACACCCGCAGCGCGCCGGCGTGCCGGTATTTCCCGCCCCTGTACTTTGAGGTGCGTGTCGCGAACGCCGGGTCCCGATGCGATCTGGTCGAAATAGCGCTCCAGATTCACTGCAGCGCTTTCATCCAGCGGCGCCTGCCAGATTTCCGCAGTCTCGAGTACCCGCAGCCGGTAATCAGTCAACCCGTCAACATGCACCACTTCGGTGTGGCGCTCCAGCAGATCGATGGCCGGCATGAATCGCTGACGCTGTAGACCGCCGCGGTAGAGGTCCCGGGGGTGCCGTGTTGGAGGTTGCCACCAGTACTACTCCACGGGCCAGCAATGCTTCAAGGAAGTGACCCAGCAGCATGGCATCGGCAATATCGGATACAAAAAACTCGTCGAAACAGATAACGCGGGTTTCGCGGGCAAACTCTGTGGCGATAACCAGCAACGGATCCTGCGTGTCACGCAGTTCTGCCAGCCGATGCTTGATGCGGCTCATCAGGCGATGAAAGTGACAGCGTCGCTTGTCGGCGCAAATGGCAGTGAGTCAAAGAACAGGTCCATCAGCAGTGTTTTGCCACGACCAACGCCACTCCCACAGATAGGCACCACGAATCTGATAAACGCCCCTGGTATCACGGGGAGGATTCTGGACAGCAGTCGTGGCAGGTGTGGTGCTACCGATTTCGCCACGGATCTTGTCACCGATCTGGCCACGGACTGCGCGGCCGATTGTGCAACAAGCTCGCTGGCCACGCGGTCCAGGACGAGGTGACAGCGCGTAGCCGGGCTGGATCTTCGCTGAGGCCGTGATCGGCGATACTGGCCTGATAGCGGGTTAGAAGCTCCATGAATCTCTGCGTGACTGCCGGCCGCCCAATCTACCGGTTTCTGGCGGCAACACGGTAGACTGAAGCCGCAATGTCCGAACACGAACGCATGGATTTCGACGTGGTGATCGTTGGGGCAGGTCCCTGCGGGCTTGCTGCCGCTTGCCGCGTCTTGCAGCTTGCCGCGGCCGCGGGCCGCGAAATTTCGGTGTGTGTGGTCGAAAAGGGTGCCGAAATTGGTGCTCATATCCTGTCCGGCGCCGTGATGGAGCCTGGCGCTCTGGAAGAGCTGTTTCCGGACTGGCGGGATCGTGGCGCACCGGTGAAAACCGGCGTGACCGGCGACGAGTTCCTGTGGCTGCGAAATGCGACCGCCAGCCTGAAGGTTCCGGGATTCTTCATCCCGAGGCTAATGCACAACAACGGCAACTACATCGTCAGTCTTGGCAGGTTGTGCAAGTGGTTGGGGGAGCAGGCTGAAGGCCTGGGCGCGAATATTTTTCCGGGGTTTGCCGCAGTCAGCGTCCTGTATGAGGACGGGCGGGTCGCCGGCGTATTGACAGGCGACATGGGTCGCGGCGCCGATGGCCACGAGAAACCGGGATTTCAGGCCGGCTACGAGTTGCGTGGCAAATACACGATTTTTGCCGAAGGCAGTCGCGGCAGTCTTGGCGAGACCTTGATGCAGAAGTTCCGCCTGCGGGATCACTGTGATCCGCAACACTATGGACTCGGCTTCAAGGAAATCTGGGCTGTCGACCCGGCGAAACACCGCGAGGGAATGGTAATGCACACCCTCGGATGGCCCCTGGACAACAGCACCGAGGGTGGTGGCTTTCTGTATCACGCGGCTGATCACCAGGTGTTTCTCGGCTTGATCGTTGCGCTGAATTACCGCAACCCGCACCTGAATCCATTCCAGGAATTTCAGCGCTGGAAGCAGCACCCGGCGATTCGTACGTTACTTGAAGGCGGGCAGCGGGTGAGCTACGGCGCCCGCGTGGTCAACAAGGGTGGATTGCAGTCGCTGCCAAAGCTGACGTTTCCGGGCGGGCTGCTGGCAGGTTGCGATGCCGGATTCCTCAACGGGGCGAAAATCAAGGGTTCACACACAGCGATCAAGACCGGCATGCTGGCGGCTGAAGCAATTGTAGAGGCGCTGGCCGAAGGCGACGCTGCGCCGGAAGTACTCGACGGATTTGAAACGCGCGTACGGAATTCATGGGTGTGGAAAGAACTTCACGAGGGTCGGAATTTTGGGCCGGCCCAGAAGAAATCGGACTGCTGCTGGGTGGTGCGTTTACCTGGCTGGATCAGAATATTTTCAGAGGCCGGCTGCTCCTTACCCTGCACAGCCGCCAGCCGGACCGCGAGGGCCTTCGTCTGGCCCGCGAAACAAGGCCTGTCGCTTATGCGAAGCCGGATGGCAAGATCAGTTTTGACCTGCTGTCATCGGTATTTCTGTCCAGCACCAATCATGAGGAAGACCAGCCCTGCCACCTCAAGCTGAAGGATCCGGCGGTACCGATCGAGCGCAATCTCCCGCTCTATGACGAGCCAGCGCAACGCTACTGTCCGGCAGGTGTCTACGAAGTCGTGCGGAGAGCGATGGCAGTGCACGCTTCCAGATCAATGCGCAGAATTGCATCCACTGCAAGACCTGTGACATCAAGGATCCGGCCGACAATATCCTTTGGGTGCCACCAGAAGGTGGTGGCGGGCCCAACTATTCAGGAATGTAACGGGTCCGCTTTACAGCATCTCGATCGCAGTCGCGATTGCCTCGCCACCGCCGATGCAGGCCGTGGCGACTCCACGTCGACCGCCGCGCTGCTTCAGCGCGTGGATCAGCGTGACCAGCAACCGGGTACCCGTAGCACCGATAGGGTGGCCAAGCGCACAGGCGCCGCCATTGACATTCAGTCGGTCCCGATCGATGCCAACGTCGCGCATCGCCGCCATTGATACACAAGCAAACGCTTCGTTCACCTCAAAGAGGTCAACATCGGCAACTTTCCACTGACTGGCTGCCAGCAGTTTCTTCAGTGCGGGTCCAGGGGCAGTCGTGAACCATTCCGGCTCCTGGGCGTGGCTCACCTGGGCAACAATGCGGGCGAGTGGTTTCAGGCCACGGCGAACTGCTTCGCTGGCGCTCATCAAAATCACGGCTGCCGCGCCGTCGGCGATCGACGAGGAGGAGGCAGCCGTGATCGTACCGTCCTTGCTAAATGCAGGTTTCATGGTCGGAACGCGATCCAGGTCGTAGCGCGGGGGATCCTCGTCCGCGTCAATCACAGATTCGCCGGACCGGGACTTGACCGCTATCGGGACGATCTCGTCTGCGAAGTGGCCGGACCGCTGCGCCGTCAGCGCACGCTTGACGGATTCAATCGTGAACTCATCCTGGTCAGCCCGGGAAAAGCCGTACCTTTGGGCAGTCGCTTCGCCGAATTGGCCCATCATCTGCCCGTCGTAAGGATTCTGCAGACCGTCATAGAACATGTGATCCAGGACTTCCTGGTGACCCATGCGGTATCCACGGCGGGCCTTCGGCAACAGGTACGGCGCGTTGCTCATCGATTCCATGCCGCCAGCCAGTACCACCGACGCGGTGCCGGCACGGATCAGGTTGGTACCGATGTGTATCGTCTTCATTCCCGAACCACACACCTTGTTGATGGTCGTGGTCGGTACCGAAACTGGCACGCCGGCGGCGAGGCTCGCTTGCCGTGACGGTGCCTGGCCCAGACCGGCCTGCAGCACGCAGCCAACCAGGACTTCGTCGACATCAGCCGGTTCTAAAGCAGCATCGGTAAGACAACTGCGAGCGGCGGCTGCAAACAGTTCGGGAGCAGAAATGGGGCTCAATGCCCCCTGGAAAGTGCCAATTGCAGTGCGGCGGGCGGCGACTAGAACGACGGGATCATCAGACAAAGGACGGCTCCAGACAAGGATTCAGCGAGAGTCAGACTGGATTATGCGATGCAAAAACAACATCGCCAAGTCGACCCGTGCCCAAACGCGATGCAGAGCACCTGCAGGAGCGCTCTTCAGGTGCTCTTGCACGGACGACCGTTCTACATAATCACGTCTGAAGATCTGGTTCGCCCAGATCTTCGAGAATGCTGTGTCGCGCCTGCTGCAGCAGGCTGGCCACTGATTCAGTTTCCGTCTGTAGCAGCGGCGGTTTGACGATTACTTCAAGCCGTCCGGGCAGCGGCAGCCAGCGCGACGCAGGCAGCAGGTGACGGCTACCGCGAATAACCACCGGGACAATAACCAGTCCACCGCGTCGCGCGGCGGCAAAGGCACCATTGTGAAAACGTCGTAGCCCGGGCTCGGCGCGGAAGGTACCTTCGGGAAAGAAGGCCAGGGATTCGTGCGCGCGCGCCCTTTGCAGGATCCGCCGTGCATCACTCGCTGTTCGCTGGGCGTCGTTGCGTTCGACAAATTCCGAACCAATTCGCCGCAGAAAATAATGTGCGAGCGGTACGGTAGTCATTTCCCGCTTGATGACGAAGCCAAAGCGGGGCGGCAATGCAGCAGTGAGTATCGGACCGTCCAGATAGCTCGCGTGATTGGCGACAATAATGCAAGGTTCAGGCGGGATGTGACTCAATCCGCGAATCGACAGGGTAATCCCGGGTACGCTGAAGAGAATTCGTGCGGCACGTCGCGCAATACGGCGACGCGTCGACAGTCGTGGCACCCCGCCCAGAATTATCAACGTTGTCAGACTGACAGCGGCAAATATGGTGCCGGCGCAGGCTCCAAACAGGCTATTTCGCAGGCGTATGAGCAGGTACTGCACCCAGTGGTTTAGTTAAATCGTAAGCTTATGTAATTCATCATAATTTGTGAGTGTGGTCACGCCGGCAAAAAACTGCCGTCGCCATACTGCCTCCTGATCAGAAACCCGGACAGAATCCTTGATGTCACCCGCGTCCGTCACCCGAATATCGGGCAGCAGCTCGACCCCGACCTCTTCCGAGGGAATCATCGACAAGTTTCTCGATGCCATCTGGATGGAGCGTGGGCTGTCAACCAACACGCTCGGCGCCTATCGCGCCGACGTAGTAGCGTTGCAACGTTGGCTTGCCCAGCGTGACACCAGCCTGATCTATGCGACGCGTTCCGACCTGTTGGCCTTCATCGCCAACCGCGGCAAGGAAGGTGCCAAACCTCGCTCCACAGCCCGGCAGTTGTCCAGCTTTCGGCGCTTCTATCGTTTTCTCCTTCGCGAGGGCGTGATTCAGGAAGATCCGACGGTCAAGATCGACATGCCGAAGATCGGCCGGTCGCTGCCCAAGTCTCTCACGGAATCCGAGGTGGAGTCGCTGCTGGCAGCCCCCGAGATATCCGATCCGCTGGGGCACCGGGACCGGGCAATGCTGGAAGTTCTGTATGCAACCGGTTTGCGGGTTTCGGAGCTGATTAACCTGAAGCAGAGCCAGGTGAACCTGAACCAGGGCGTGTTGCGTATACGTGGCAAAGGTGATCGCGAGCGGCTCATTCCGCTCGGCGAGGAATCACAACGCTGGGTGCGGGAGTTCATCTCCGGGCCACGCGTCGAGATCCTGCTGGAACGCCAGAGCGACTACCTGTTTCCCACCCGTCGTGGTGACCACATGACGCGTCAGGCCTTCTGGCACATTATCAAGCGCTATGCGAAGAAGGCTGACATCGTCGGCAAGTTGTCACCGCATACCCTGCGCCATGCGTTTGCCACACACCTGTTGAATAACGGCGCGGATTTGCGTAGTACAGATGCTGCTGGGTCACAGCGACCTGTCGACCACCCAGATCTATACCCATGTGGCTCGCGAGCGCATGAAGGAAATGCACGCGCAGCATCATCCCCGGGGCTGATCCACCTCGCGGCATAGCCAGGGCTCCTCGCCAGACTGGTTTCGGCATTCGATCCGCGGACGTCGTACCCGGGCGTGATAATATTTATAGGCTACCAGCGACCGGTAGTTGAACTTGGACAGTTTCAGTCAGTCCAATTCCGCATCGCGATCAAGCAGGGCTTCATTGATGAATCCACGAGACGGCCGTTCCGTATGGCTCAGAAACGCCGGGCTGGCAGTAGCCGGGCTGGCGGCATTGGGCATGTTTGTATCGCCCGCGGCAATCGCCGAGTCAATCGCCCAGGCAACCACCCGGCCCGCCAGCCAGTCTGCCGCGCAGGCGGCTGATCAGGCCCGGTCCGTCGAGTCTGACCCCCGCGCTGCTGTACTGGCGAAGTTTCCGGACATCAAACCCGAACAGGTTGTGCTATCGCCGGTACAAGGTCTGTACGAGGTGCGGGTCGGGTCCAAGATCGCCTACATCTCTGCTGATGGACGCTACCTGCTCCAGGGCGAGATTATTGATCTCAACACGGACCAGAATCTGACCGAGAGCCGCCGGGAGAGTGTCCGGCGCGCCGTGCTGGCTGGTGTGGATGAGTCCGAGATGGTGGTGTTTTCACCGCCGAAACCCACCAGCACAATCACGGTATTTACTGACGTCGACTGTGGCTACTGTCGCAAGTTGCACAAACAGATCAAGGACTACAACGCACGGGGCATCAAGGTCCGCTACATGTACTTTCCACGCAGTGGCCCTGGAACCGAGAGTTGGGTCAAGGCTGAGCAGGTGGCTTGTGCGCCAGATCGCAAGGCTGCACTGACCCGCTCAAAACTGGGACAGTCACTGAACGACAAGCCGTGTGCCAATAATCCCGTCGCCAAACACTACAACATCGGCAGGGACTTCGGCCTGCAAGGCACTCCCGCCATTATTCTTGAATCCGGCGAACTGATTGGCGGCTACCTGGATCCCGTCGAACTGGCCAAATACATCGCCGAAACCAAAGTTGCCAAGTCAGGCAGCGTCGCCCTCAACTAGCCGCTAAATGCGCTAAAAGGGGACGGTACCCTTTTTGTAGCAGTTGCCCTTGACTGACGGTAGCTAGCGGTACAAAAAGGGTACCGTCCCCTTTTAGCGTTTTAGCGAGCGCTTTTAGCTGCGTTCGAGCAGGTGGCGCTTCTCGGCGATCTTTGCCCACTCGTCGGCATCCGCAGGTGGCGTACCGACTTCGGTGATAACTGGCCAGTTCTTGGCCAGCTCGGCATTGATCGGAATAAAATCCTTCTGATCTGCCGGAACCTCATCCTCAGAGAAGATGGCCTCAACCGGGCATTCGGGTTCACACAGTGTGCAGTCGATGCATTCGTCCGGATCGATCACGAGCATGTTCGGCCCTTCGTGGAAGCAATCCACGGGACAGACTTCCACGCAGTCCATGTATTTGCACTTGATGCATTGTTCAGTAACGACAAACGTCATGATCTTCCGGCTCCAGCAAGTCCTGCTACTTTAGTAACTTAAGTTGTTCCTGACTAGACTGACAAAAGTCAGTTTGCGCATTAATTCCTGGAATCAGGCGCCAGGGTTGCCGAGCCGAACGCGGGGTGCGGCCTTCAACCGCACCTCGACGTTCCCGGAGCGCTGGTTTTCGAAGTACTGCTCCAGCGAAATCCGGATGCTGGGAAATGCGAGTTCCTCCCATGGAATCGCTTCCGGCTGAAACAGTCGGGTCTCCAGCGTTTCCGAACCGGCGCCGAATTCAGGACCCAGCAGCCGGCCCGTGAAAAACACATGTACCTGCCCCGAATGCACAACATCAACCACCGAAAAGAGGAAGCCCAGTTCGACCCGCGCCAGCGCCTCTTCCCAGGTTTCCCTAAGGGCAGCCTCGGCCAATGTCTCGCCCATTTCCATAAAGCCGGCAGGGACGGTCCAGAAGCCGCGGCGGGGCTCTATTGCGCGCCGACATAGCAGAATCTGGCCGTCGTATACCGGAACACAACCTGCAACAATTTTCGGATTGACGTAGTGGACCGTGGCACAAGCTGTACACACGGCCCGGGGGCGGTTGTCGCCGTCGGGGATGATTGTCGTGGTGGGTTGACCACAGTCGCTGCAAAAATTCATGCGACGGTCATTCTACCGTCAATCGGTTAACATCCGGCTGTATCCAGCAAGGCCTGGTGAATAACAGGTCTGGTGAAAAACGGGAGATGTTATGACCACACTGCAAAGCTTCCAGGCCCAGCGCATAGACGGTAGCGGCAACCTTGTTCCGGATCTGGCCGGCAAGGTAGTGCTCGCTGTCAATGTGGCCAGCAAGTGTGGCCTGACACCGCAATACGAAGGGCTGCAAAAGCTCTATGAGGAACTGCAGGACCAGGGCCTGGTGGTGCTTGGCCTGCCTTGCAATCAGTTTGGCAGCCAGGAACCAGGCAGCGAAGCCGAGATCCTAAAGTTCTGCAGCACTAACTACGCGGTGACCTTCCCGATGACCCGGAAGATCGACGTCAATGGCGACAATCGCCACCCGATATACCAGTGGATGATCAACGCATTCCCCGGCGACATCGAATGGAATTTCGAGAAATTCCTGATCAGCCGGGAGGGCAAGGTCGTGAAACGGTATCCACCGGCAACCAAGCCCGACGACAAGGGCCTCTTGCAGGATATTGCCGACCAGCTTTAGTGCGTTGTCAGAAGCCTCGTTACCCGAGGCATGGTTTAGGCACCGCTGAACGCAACGCCAGCGACCACAGCAATCCACAGCGCAAGCAGCACCACCCAGCCGGCGAAGTAGGCCCGCATCCGGTAACGCACCCGGTTTCCGCCGAGGTGGATCCAGGCGTGAATGATTCGCAGTACAACATAGGCCCACGCCAGCAGGACAATCGTGAGGCCGGTCTGTCGCGTTAACATCGCGGCGAGGCATGCAGCGTAGAACAGCATCGGTGCCTCGAACAGATTGCTGAAGTGTCGCGCCGGCTTGGCAGTCGACTCGGGTTCGACCTCACCTTGAAAGGTGCGGAAGTACTTCATCGTGACCTGATTGCTGCGCACGGCCCGCACTCGACTCCTGAACAGGATGCCCAGCACGACGACGGTCAGCAGGACCATGGCAAACATGGGGTAAACCAGACTCGATAGCAGCATGTCGACATCTCCCCTGGGATAAGCGCAATGGTGTCAAGGTTGTCCCGGATTCAGGCAACACCAGTGTTGCCAGCCGTTAACGATTGGCTTGGTGCGACTGCTCCAGCCACTGGTCGAAATCATCCGGTACGGCGTCTGTCAGCAGCGTCTGTACCGTACGCAACAACTCTTTCTGCTCCGCGGTCGAGAGTGATTTTGAAGTCTTGAGTGCCTTGCGAATCATCGTCAGTGGCGCCTGCGGTGCCTCCGTGTAGGCGATCAGTTTCCAGTGGCCGTCCTTGTGGCGGAACACGGCCATGACACGGTCCCAGCTTGAGAGTGGTTCCATGTTCCGGACCTTGATGTCAAAGCGCAGCCGGTAGGTTGCAACAGCAACATCGGGCGCAACCCGATGGGCTCTTACCTGACTGTATTCGTTGCGAATGCCATCCAGAACTCCCGTGCGGGCGAAGTAGGCACGGATGGTTTTCCAGCCGTGCATTGGCGGATCAATTTCTTCGGCCATATAGAAGACATCGGGATCGTCCTGATCCCACATGCCGAGCAGGGTGCTGTAGTCCTGACGGTTGTAGGCCGCTGCATAGTCAGCGAGAAAAGCCACGATCTCGGTATCCAGACCGGTGCGGGTAGCTACTGCTGCTGACGGAATCTTCTGCTCAGAAACCAGCGGGCCGGATGGCGGGGGTGCTGTGGCACAGCCGGAGAGGGTAGCCACGGCCAGGACCAAAGGCAGGGCCCAGCGTGGCCGTACCCTGCCCGGTATCCGGTTCATGGCAGCTGTGTGCTGCCCATCAGGAAGCGGTCTACTTCCCGCGCTGCGCCACGACCCTCGTTGATGGCCCAGACGATCAGGCTTTGACCCCGTCGGCAGTCGCCGGCAGCAAATACACCCTTGACGTTGGTGGTGTACTTCTCGTGTTCAGCTTCAATGTTGCTGCGGGCATTGCAGCTCACGCCAAAATCCTTCAGCACACCGGATTCCGGACCGGTGAAGCCCATGGCCAGAAGCACCAGCTCGGCAGGCACTGTTTTCTCGCTGCCGGCCTTTTCCTTTGGCACGAATTGCCCGGCAGCGTTGCGCTCCCAGCCGATTTCGACCGTGACTATGACTTTGACTGCACCCTGTTCGTCGCCCACAAACTGTTTCACGGTAGTCAGGTAAGCGCGGGGATCCTCACCGAATTTCGCTGCAGCTTCTTCCTGGCCGTAGTCGAGTTTGTAGATCCGGGGCCACTCGGGCCACGGGTTGTCTTCGGCACGATCCATTGGTGGTCGCGGCATGATTTCCAGTTGGGTCAGCGAGCGACATCCGTGGCGCATCGCGGTGCCGACACAATCCGTACCGGTATCGCCACCACCCAGTACGACTACATTCTTGTCGCGCGCATGGATCGACGCCTCGTCCGGCGTGTCGGCCAGCAGTGCCTTCTGGCTGGCTGTCAGGTAATCCATCGCGAAATGGACGCCGCCAAGTTCACGACCGGGCACCTTCAGGTCACGCGGCTGCGTGGCGCCGGTGCAGATCACGGTTGCATCAAAGTCCTTGAGCAGCAGCTGGGGCTCCACGTTGTCACCCACATTGGCATTGCAGATGAATTTGATGCCTTCTGCCTCCAGAAGCTTCAACCGCCGCTCAACCACGGCACGCTTGTCGAGCTTCATGTTGGGAATGCCATACATCAGCAAGCCACCGGGACGGTCTTCCCGTTCCAGTACGGTGACCATGTGGCCCGCTCTGTTGAGCTGGGCCGCGGCCGCCAGGCCGGCAGGTCCAGAGCCGATGACCACGACCTTCTTGTCAGTGCGTACGGCAGGGGGTTCGGCCACCACCCAGCCTTCTTCAAAGCCACGCTCGATGATTGCGGCTTCCAGGTTCTTGATTGTCACCGGCGGGCTGCTGATGCCGAGTACACAGGAACCCTCGCACGGTGCCGGACAGACTCGCCCGGTGAAGTCGGGGAAATTATTGGTCTTGTGCAGGCGAACCAGCGCTTCCTGCCAAAGCCCCCGGTACACGAGGTCATTCCACTCCGGGATCAGGTTGTTGATTGGACAACCGGATGCTGCCCCGTTAATGAGTGTACCCGTCTGGCAAAACGGTACACCACAATCCATGCAGCGCGCGCCCTGCTGACGCAACCGCTTCTCATCCATGTGATGATGAAACTCGTTCCAGTCACGCACTCTTTCACGGGGCGTGCGGTCTACGGGCAATTCCCGCAGGTATTCGATAAATCCGGTCGGCTTGCCCATCAGTTTCCACCAACGCGCGACAGATCCCGCGCATTCTCCTCAAAAGCCACCATGATCGCTTCGTCGCCCGTCAGCCCCTGTTCGTGGGCGCGGGTAATACAGGCCAGCATTCGTTTGTAATCCTTCGGGATGACCTTCACGAAACGCGCAACAGACTCTTCCCAGTTGTTCAGGACACGCGCTGCCTTGTTGCTGCCTGTAAGTTCCCGATGCTTCTCCACGAGCGCCTTGACCCGGCCGATTTCCAGCGGTTCGGTCAGTTCCTCGACGCCTACCATCTGGGTATTGACGTTGTTGCTGAAAGTGCCTTGTTCGTCGAGCACATAGGCAACACCACCCGACATGCCCGCACCGAAATTGCGGCCGGTGGTACCCAGAACGACCACATGACCACCCGTCATGTACTCGCACCCGTGATCGCCTACAGACTCCACCACGGTATCGACGCCACTGTTGCGAACTGCAAAGCGCTCGCCGGCCATGCCGCAAATAAAGGCCTCACCGCTGGTGGCGCCATACAAGGCAACGTTGCCAACTATGATGTTCTCCTCGGCAGCAAAGGTGGCCGCCGCTGGCGGTCGTACGATCAGGCGACCACCGGAAAGGCCTTTGCCAAAGTAGTCATTGGCATCGCCTTCCAGCACGAAGGTCATGCCACTCGGGACGAACCCGCCGAAGCTCTGACCAGCCGATCCCTTGAAGTGCAACTGTATGGTGTCGTCCGGCAGGCCCTTGCTGCCCCACTTCCGGGTCAGTTCACTGCCGGTAATCGTGCCGACCACACGGTTGACGTTGCGGATCGGTAATTCGCCGCTGACCTTCTCGCCACGCGCGATAGCAGGCGCGCACAAGTCGAGCAGGGTGGTGACATCCAGGGATTTGTCCAGACCGTGATCCTGCTCCATCTGCCGGTAGCGGCCAACTTCGGGGCCCAGGTCCGGCTGGTAAAGGATATTGCTGAAGTCGAAACCCTTGGCTTTCCAGTGATTGATCGCTTTCTTCGGCTCCAGGCGATCGACCCGGCCAACCATCTCGTCAACCGTGCGGAAGCCGAGTTGGGCCATCCGTTCGCGCATGTCCTCGGCAATGAAGCGCATGAAATTGACCACGTGCTCGGGCTTGCCCGTGAAGAGTTCGCGCAATTTCGGGTCCTGGGTAGCGACACCGGTCGGGCAGGTATTGAGGTGACAGACCCGCATCATGATGCAGCCCACAGCAACCAGCGGCGCTGTGGCAAAGCCGAACTCCTCAGCTCCCAGCAGGGCAGCGATGACGACATCCCTGCCGGTCTTGAGCTGACCATCGGTTTCTACCGTTATACGGCTGCGCAGGTTGTTCAGCACCAGCGTCTGGTGTGTTTCAGCGAGGCCCAGTTCCCATGGCAAACCGGCATGGGTGATCGAGCTTTGGGGTGAGGCGCCTGTGCCGCCGTCATGACCACTGATCAGCACGACATCGGCGTGGGCTTTGGCAACGCCGGCCGCGATCGTCCCTACACCCACTTCAGCGACCAGTTTCACACTGATGCGGGCTTCGCGATTGGCATTCTTGAGGTCGTGAATCAACTCCGCGAGATCCTCGATGGAATAAATATCGTGATGGGGCGGAGGTGAAATCAGGCCGACGCCCGCAGTGGTCAGGCGGGTCTTGGCGATCCAGGGATAGACCTTGGTGCCCGGTAACTGGCCACCTTCGCCTGGCTTGGCGCCCTGCGCCATCTTGATCTGCAGTTCCGTCGCCTTCACCAGGTATTCGCTGGTCACACCAAAGCGACCGGAGGCCACCTGCTTGATAGCGGAGTTCTTCGAGTCACCATTGGGCAGCAGCGTGTAGCGGGCCGGGTCTTCGCCGCCTTCGCCCGTGTTGCTCTTGCCACCAATGCGGTTCATCGCGATCGCCAGAGTTTCGTGCGCCTCGCTGCTGATCGACCCGTACGACATTGCGCCCGTCTTGAAACGTCGCATGATGGTCTCAGCCGATTCGACTTCCTCCAGCGGGACTGGTTTGCTGGTCTTGAAATCCAGCAAGCCGCGCAGGGTGAGAAGGTTTCCGGCCTGCTCGTCGATCAGCCGTGCGTATGACTTGTACGTTGTGTAGCTGCCGGTGCGTACCGACTTTTGCAGCCGGTGGATCGACTCCGGGCTGAACAGGTGTTGTTCGCCGTTCGCCCGCCACTGATATTGTCCGCCGGAAGGCAAGGCCTGACCCGGGAGGGGGCGGGCCGGGAAGGCGGCGTCGTGGCGCATGCGCACTTCGCGTGCAACCACATCCATGCCGATGCCGCCAATTCGTGATGCCGTGCCGGTGAAATGCTCATCGATCAGGTCCTGGCGCACACCCAGTGCTTCGAAAAGCTGTGCACCGTGATAGCTCTGCACGGCCGACACACCCATCTTCGACATGACCTTGACTACACCCTTGGTAGCCGCCTTGGTGAAGTTCTTGCACGCCGACTTGTGGTCGATGTTGGGCAGCAGCCCATCCACGATCATGCCATCCAGGGTTTCAAACGCCAGATACGGGTTGATTGCCGTCGCGCCATAGCCGATAAGCAGCGCAAAGTGATGTACCTCGCGCGCCTCGCCTGTTTCAACCACGATACTTACGCGCGTACGCAGGCCTTCGCGGATCAGGAAGTGGTGCAGGCTGGACATGGCGAGCAGCGATGGAATGGGTGCGAATTCCTTGTTCACGCCCCGATCGCTGAGAATGATGACGTTGAGGTCTTCGGTCTCGATCATGCGCTGTGCATTTGTCCAGAGGTCTTCGAGCGCACCCACCAGCCCTTTCTCGCCGCGGGCGATGCGATACAGGGTGGGCAGTACACCGACCCGCAGGCCTGGCAGCTCCACGCGGCGGACCTTGGCGAATTCCTCGTTGGTCAGGATGGGTCCATTCAGTTCGAGGCGCCTGCAGTCCGCCGGCTGCGGTTCCAGCAGGTTGCCTTCGGAACCCAGCCACACTTCCGAGGCCGTGATCAGTTCCTCGCGGATACAGTCGATTGGCGGGTTGGTCACCTGGGCAAAGAGCTGCTTGAAGTAGTCGAACAGCAGCCGTGGCCGGCTGGAAAGTGCCGCCAGTGGCGTGTCGTTGCCCATCGAACCGATGGCTTCGACGCCGTCGCGGGCCATCGGCATCAGGATGATGCGCTGATCCTCGAAGGTGTAACCGAATGCCACCTGGCGTTGTAGCAAGGTGTCGTGATCCGGCGCCGGGACTTCAGGCGCCGGCGGTAGCTGATCCAGATGTACCAGATGCTGATCGAGCCATGCCCGGTAGGGCCGCTCGTTGGCGACCTGGCGCTTGATCTCCTCGTCGTCGACGATGCGACCTTCTTCCGTGTCGACCAGGAACATCTTTCCGGGCTGGAGGCGCCCTTTGCGCAGCACGTTTTCAGGCGGAATATCGAGCACACCCGCTTCGGACGCCATGATGACCCGGTGGTCTTTGGTCACGTAGTAGCGGGAGGGGCGCAGGCCATTCCGGTCCAGCACGGCACCGATCTTCTTGCCGTCGGTGAAGGCAATCGACGCCGGTCCGTCCCAGGGCTCCATCAGGCTCGAGTGATACTGGTAGAAGGCCCGCATCTCGTCGTCCATGGTGGCGTGATTCGACCAGGGCTCCGGAATCATCATCATGATGGCGTGAGGCAACGAGCGGCCGGCCAGCACAAGCAGTTCCAGCGCGTTGTCGAACATGGCGGAGTCACTGCCGTTCGGATTGACGACTGGCGGAACCTTGTCAATGTCCTCGCCGAACAGCGCAGATTCAAACAAGGCTTCGCGGGCATGCATCCAGTTGATGTTGCCGCGGAGGGTGTTGATTTCCCCGTTGTGGGCCACGTAACGGTATGGATGGGCCCGGTCCCAGCTCGGGAAGGTGTTGGTGCTGAAGCGTGAATGCACCATGGCAAGCGCTGTTTCCATGTCCGGATCCTTCAGGTCCGGGTAATACTCGGCGAGCTGCTCGGTGAGGAGCATGCCTTTGTAAACCAGCGTCTTGCTCGACAGGCTGCAGACATACCAGAAGTCGGCGCCATCCTGCGTGGTGGTGCGAATTTCCGAATAGGCGCGCTTGCGGATGACATACAGGCTGCGTTCAAAATCCAGGCCGTCGGCGGTACCTTCGCCGGGCTCATCTGCTGACTGGTCGTGGCCAATGAAAATCTGCCGCACAAAGGGCTCAGAGCTTTTGGCCATCTCGCCCAGCGTGTCGTTGTTGGTCGGCACGGTGCGCCAGCCCAGAACGATCTGCCCCTGGGATTGCACGATCTGTTCGAAATTCTGTTCAAGCCGGCGACGTTTGCTGGCATTGCGGGGCAGAAACAGCAGGCCGCTGCCGTATTCGCCAGGCGCTGGCAGGGTAAAGCCATGCGGCTCTACAGCCTTTTCCAGAAACTTGTGCGGCATCTGCAACAGCACACCTGCGCCATCGCCGGTGTTGGCCTCGTGGCCAGAGGCTCCGCGGTGGTCGAGGTTCCGCAGAACCTGGATTGCGTCGGCCAGAATCTGGTGCGACTTGCGACCCTTGATATCAACGACGAAGCCGACGCCGCAGGCATCGTGCTCCAGAGCCGGGTCGTAAAGTCCTTGTTTTTCCGGCCGTTGTGACCGCTTTGTGCGGAGCAGGGGCAGCTCGCCACGACGCTGGTGGTTTTTCATAATGTGTACTCGGGGTCAGTGAACCGGGACCGCGACGAGCGGTCCGCAGGCCTACAGTTTACGGCCCAGCGGGATTTCGTGAAAGCGGCGCGAGCAGCATGAGGCGGGCGACCCGCACCACCACTGCTACACTGGCCTGTGCACGGCGAAAACTGGCCTGCGCACGGCGAAAGGTCCCACCTTCATATGTCTGACGTCCTCGATATTCAAATTGTCTCCGACCTCGTTTGCCCGTGGTGCTATGTGGGCAAGCGTCGTCTGGAGCGCGCCCTGGCCGAGCGGCCGGGTCTGGACGTCTCAATCACCTGGCTGCCGTTTCAGCTGAGCCCTGAACTGCCCCGGGAAGGTCGGGATCGGGCGGAGTACTACCTTGAGAAGTTCGGCTCCAACCGGGCACAGACCATTCAGGCTGCCATGCGTCAGACCGCGGCGGACGAGGGTCTGCACTTCGAGACCAGGCCCGGTGCACGGGCACCGAATACCCTGTCAGCCCATGTCCTGCTCATGTGGGCGGGCGAGCGACCCGATACAGACCAGAACGAGCTGGCCGAGCGCCTGTTTGCCGCCCACCACGTCTTGGGTCAGGACATTGGCGACCCCGTTGTGCTGGCGCGGATCGCCGGCGAGGTCGGTATGGATCCGGCCGGCGTCGAGGCGGACTTGCGTGGAGGACTGGATGAGGATCGTGTGCAGGCCCTGATCGGCGAGGCGCAACGAATCGGTGTCAGCGGCGTGCCTTTCTTCATCTTCGACCGGAAATATGCGGTTTCGGGCGCCCAGCCGCCGGAAGCGCTGCTCGAAGTGATCGATCGTCTCAATGGAGCGACTTCAGTCGGGGCTCCACTGACCGACTCCAATGCTTCGTAACTCCAGCCTGGGATGGGGGCTGGTTGCCCGGAACTTTCACTGGTTGATCGTTGCGATGATCGCCGTGCAGGTCCCACTCGGCTTCTACATGAACGATGTCTACAAGGAATTGATTGCCACCGGCAGCAATGATTTCTCGCACCTGCTGCAGGTCTCGCAAATCCACCACACCAACGGTTTTCTGATCCTGATCCTCGTCACGCTGCGACTGGTCTGGCGGTCGACCAACCCGACGCCGGATCTGCCGCCTGGCCTCGCGCGCTACCAGCGTTGGCTGGCACGGCTGACGCATGTTTTTCTTTACGGATTGCTGTTCGCCTTTCCGCTATCGGGTTGGGCGACCCTGTCGGCCTACGAGGGCGAGTTCCCGATCTTTTTCTTTGGCTGGGATGATGTTCCGCGGCTGGTGCCGCAGTCCATAGACGGCTCCCACCAGCCCTATGAGTTTTACGCCGCAATTCACAAGACCTGCTGGCGCATCGGTGCCGTTGTGTTGGGCTTGCATGTGGTCGGAGCGTTGTGGCACCACTGGGTGCTGAAGGATAACGTCCTGCGCCGCATGCTCCGCGGCGTTTCACCGTAGAAGAGTGCTATCCGCCGGTTACGCTAGAAGTTGAATACCAGCGACATCGTGCCGGCCCAGGCAAGGCTGGTGGTATCAATATCAAACCATTCCAGTTCGGCACGCAGGCTCACATGTTCCGAAGCACGAAGGTTGATTCCGGCGCCCAGCGCCAGGTCCGTGCCGCTGTCCGACGTACGGATTGAACTGAAGGACACGCCATCTGGTGCCTCGTCGCCCAGAATGATTTCCGGGATGCTCGGCTGATCCACGCGCACCTGGGCGCCGATACGGTCGACGATCAGGGTGTCCTGGTCCCAGACCAGCACGCCGGCCTTGGCGAACAACTCTACCGAGTCGTTCAGTGGCAGAAAGCCGACCAGATAACCCTGGAACCCGTCGGTCTTTGTCTCTATGTCGATCTGACGATCCTGAAGGGGGCGGGGCGGCGGCGGGAAGGGGCCATCAACTTCAATCACGGGAATCTGGAAACCGAAGCGGGCGTCGGCTTCACCCATATTGATGTATCCGGCCTCAACGCCGAAATAGCGGCCCACGCGTACCCCACCAAATACCTTGAACGAGAAATCACTGCCTTCGGGGTCGCGGACATCAACCGGCTGTGAAGCGGAGGTGCGCAGCCCCTGGGCGTTGTTTGCGTTAACGATCTGACCCCGAAAATCGGTGTCATAGGGGGGCAGAAAGGTTCCAGGCGCTATTCCCGGCACATTAACCTGTGTGTACTCGTCAAAACGCAAGTTGATGTCGTTGCGTTCCACACGGGCCCCGCCGACACCGGCACCGAGGTAGTAGTTGATATCAGCCACGGCTGCGATCGGGAGCGTCATTGCTACCGTCGTCAGACACAGTTGTTTAAGGTTCAACATAGGCGTCAGTTCCCCCGGGAAGGCTCAGGTCTGGTCAGATCCGAGCGGCGACTATAACGAAACAAATTTCCCGATACCATGCGCCCAAAGGATTGAATCTCGTGCGCCGGTTGTCGTGGTCGGCAGGCGGACAAATGCACACTGCCTGGGGAAAAGTGCACTGACTGTGGGTAACGTTGCCGACAGTCAGGACACAGATAGCGACAGTAAAAGGCTCTGGTAATATCCGGCCCTGCTGCTGCGTCCAAAAGTACATTTTTCGTTACGGGGGTCCCGTTAGATGTCCACTACGCATTGCATTTCCGGTCTGGCCGGAAGGCCGGCCAAAGCGTGTCTGATTTCTGCCATCGCTGTCAGTGTGGTAGCGGCCGGCGTCATGCTGGTACCCGCCACCGGCTATGCGCAGATTGCAGAAATCGTGGTGACTACCCGCAAGAAGGAAGAGAACCTGCAGGAAGTCCCGCTGGCAGTCACCGCGATCACGGCCGAGCAGATCGAGCGTCAGGGCATCAGCAGCCTGGATGACGTAACCAATCAGGATCCCAGCGTACAGATCGACACCTCGAACGGCCCGGCCGATACCCGGGAGACGGTGCGCGGCCTGTCCAATACCCGCGGCCGGTCCAACGTGGCCTTTCTGGTCGATGGCATCGACGTCACCACCGAGAATCTGAACGCTGGCGGTTCCGGGTTGCTCGCCAACCGGCGGCTGCTGTCCGATGTAGAGCGGATCGAGGTGATCAAGGGGCCGCAAAGCGCGTTGTACGGCCGGGCCGCCTTTGCCGGCGCCATCAGCTATGTCACCAAGAATCCCGGCGACGAATTCGAGGGCAAGGTCAACGTCGATTTCGGCGACTACGGCAAGCGTGAAGTGGGCCTGTCCCTGTCCGGTCCGCTGATCGACGGGGTGCTCGGTATGCGTGCGTCATCGATCTGGTATACCAGCGATGGCTACTACACCAATTCCTTGTCCGGTGAGAACCTGGCCGATGTGGACGGCCGGGCCTTTGCCCTGACCACGGTCTATACGCCCACCGATCAGCTGCGCTTCAAGCTGCGCGGTGAATACAGCAAGGAGGACTCGGGGCCCCTGCCCAATGTCCGCTTCGGTGGCGGTCGCCAGGGCTACAACCTGCGGTTGTACGAGTATCCCCAGGTCGCGCTGGATGCGGGTCTGGGCCAGAACGGTCAGTACATCCCGGCTGCCATCAATGGCGGTGTGCCCGGCTGGGATACGACCTCCGGGTCTACCAGCACCGCATTGATCAACTTCGGCCAGTACTGTCCACCTGAGCTGCAGGATCCGTCCCGCGGCCCGGGCTTCTGCGTACCGACCCATTATGGCAGTGGCAAGGGCAAGGTGGTGACCCAAAGCGAAAATCCGCTGACCGGCCAGGATTTTTCCGGCACCTCAACCGAGACCCGGCGCATCGCGCTGGAAACCACGCTGGATGTCGGCGTTGGTCTGTTCTCTGCCTACACCGGCTATACGGACTTCGACGGCAGAGATGCCTATGACCAGGATTGGCAGGCTACAGGCCGTCCGGACACCTTGCTGGGCGAACAGACGGCAGGGTCCAGCGTCAATACCCAGCAGTTCAGCAATGAGATCCGTTTTGCCAGTCAGCTGGATGGCCCCCTGCAGTTCACGCTGGGCGCCCTCTACTGGACCGAGACCCGCAAGTTCGACGACACCTCCGTAATCATCTTCTGCACGCTGACCCGGCGCTCCGGTTCCGGCCCGACGGAAACGGATCTCGTCGACACCAGCAGCACTTCGTACTGCGATGGCCAGAACGGCACCCTCGACAACTGGCAGGACTACTACAAGCAACTGCAACCCCAGACGGCAGGGCCCTGGCGGGCCGACACCGATAGCTGGTCGTTCTATGGCGTGCTGGAATGGCAGATGACGGACGACTGGACGCTGACCTTCGAAGACCGGTTTGTGTCCGAGTCCTTTGATTTCTCCAAGCCCAACCAGAGCTCCTGCACCCAGTTCTTCGGCCCGAATCCGGGTGGTGTCAAGATGGAGAAGGAAGTCATCGGTCCGGATGGTGTCACGCCGATCAATGATCAGGTGTGTTCCGCGCAGTACCTGCTCGATCCTCGTTTCAACTACGCACCCCTGCCAATTTCACTGCAGGGAACCCAGGGCTACCGCATCAACCGCGGATCCACGACCTCCCACTTCAATACGCCGAAGCTGACGCTGCAGTGGCAGGCATCGGACTCTGCCCAGTATTACTTCAGCTGGGCAAATGCCCAGAAGCCGGGCGGTATCGCAGCCACGCCGGGTGGCGGAGCGCCGGTAACCATGAATGACGATCGCTTTGATCCGGAAAAAATGACGGCCTGGGAGCTGGGTGCCAAGACCGACTGGGATGTAGCAGGCCAGCTACGCCTGAATGTTGCCGGCTTCTATCAGGATTACGCGGACAAGCAGGTGGGTACCCAGGTTCTGCAGGATGGCGTTCTGCAGCCGCGCGTGGTCAACGCCTCATCCGCAGAAGTCTGGGGCGCAGAAGTGGACGCCCAGTGGGCGCCGGATTTCTTCACGGGATTGACCCTCCGCCTGGCCTATACCTATCTCGATCCGACCTATTCTGACTTCTTTGATGACACGACCAGTGTGTTGCGCGCGGCAAACAGCGCCGGGTCGTGCAGTGTTGTTTACAAAGGTGGCCAGGGTGTCGATCCCACGGACCTGTCTGACCCGGCCAATGGCGGGCCTTACTGCCGGCTGGATCTGTCAGGCAATCAACTGGAGCGCACGCCCAAGCATGCGGTGGTAACGGGTTTCAACGTGACGCGGCCATTTCTGGACACCGCCTTCGAGTGGACCTGGGATTTCAATGCCCAATGGCAGAGCAAGCGCTACACCGAGGCTGATAATGCGATCTACTTCGACAGCTACTGGCTGGCGGACACCAGCATCGGGCTGATCGGCGACAAGATGGATTTTCTCATCTATGTCGACAACCTGTTCGATGACGACACCATCAAGACCGGCGGCAGTGGCCCGGATTTCGGCGCCCAGGTGGTTGAACTGGGCTTCACGGCAGGGCTGGGTGTGACGCAATACTTCGGCACACTGCCGAATCCCCGTCAGTTCGGCATACGGGCCAGCTACAAGTTCTGATCGCCGCCGGTATCTGGTCGCCGGTAGGGGCGTACTAGCGGAACCATCGTGACCCGGGGTATTTCCGGGAGAGCGACTTGTCCAGGCCCAGCCAGTGGCCGGACGCGCCAGTCATGATGACGATGCTCAGGATGTAGAACGGGATCAGGGAGGCATCGTAGTAGCCGCCCAGGCTCATATTGATGAGGATGAACAGGCTCAGCCCGGCGGCCCAGCGGGTCGTCAGGCCGAGCAGGAGGCCAAACCCCACGTAGAGTTCGCCGAACGTCACGAGTAGCGCGACGAACTTGTAGAGGGGGATTGCAAAGGACTGCAGGTACAGCACTTGCAGACTGTCCGGTGGCATCTCGGTCAGCCGGTCCTCGAATATCCGCTTGAGGATGTCCGAGTTAAGCCAGCCCTTTCTCAATTTGTTGGTGCCTGCCGCCAGCCAGAAAATGCCAAACAGCATGCGGAACAGCAGATGCAGAATGATGCCCGCAAGGCGAAACGGGTGCTGTCTGAGCCAGGCAACCGTCCAGATGCCGGTAGCCGTCGCAGTGGGCAGATTCATCGGGAGCCCCGGCCAGTGGCGCCGGTTTCGGTCTTGATCGTTGCCAGCGACTCCCACAGGGGCAGACGCTGGCAGTAGCCCAGCGTTGCGTGGCTGCCGGTCTTCCGCCAGCGCCGATCGACCCGGTCAATCTCGTAGCCGTCACCCATGACGAGCAGTGCCGGTTCCAGGGAGATATGCGCGCTGGCATTGATCCGCTCCGCCCATACGCCGTTTTTCACGCTGTATGCAGTCACAGGCCGATCGTGGCCGGAGGCGAGCGGTTTTGCGCTGAAGTTGGCAATGAACCACTCCCGGATGGTTGCCACCTGCGACCAGAAACTGCGTGTGTGCAGGTAGTACAGCTTGAAACTGCCCTGCTCGGGAATGGCCTTGTGAGTCGGCACGTCGGCTCCGGCTTCACACAGTACGGTTGCTTCGCACATGGTACAGATCTCACCGAACTGCCCGACGAGGAGGTAGTCGGCATACTTTGGATCATTGATCTGCGCGCCGGCGGGCATTGCCAGCGCAGACAGCAGAATGGCGCACAGCGGGGCCAGGATCTGTACCCGGCATCGTGCATGAGGTGCGCACATGGTTTCAGCCCTGCTTCGGATAATGGCAAGCGCATCTTAGCGGCCAGCTTCAGCGTGCATTCCCCGGTGTCAGGTCATGAGCCAAAAAAAACCCCGCCGAAGCGGGGTTTTTGGAGGCTGCAGGCTTAGCTCTTGCGGCGTCGGCGGCGGAGTAGCGGCAGACCACCGAGGAGCGCGAGGCTCCAGAGGTCCACTGCGCTGCTGCCACCCGGGAGCTTTACACCACCGCTGCTGGCGGCGTTAACGGTGAAGCTGTAGGTGCCCGTCGCCTCGGACCCGTTGCCGTCGACCAGCTTCACGACACAGAGAGTCGTTGCCAGTGAAGCCGGCATTGGGCGTATAGGCCACAGCGATGTTGCTGCCGCTGATCGATGCGACACAGGCGCCACTGGCGGCTGCAGTCGATACCGACAGCGTGTGCTGAGCCGCCGTGCCGTTACCGGCGGTAAAGGCGCCCGTGGCGTTCAGTACCGTGCCTTCGTCACCTGTTGCTGTGCCGCCGGCTACTGTTGGTGTGGCATCGGCAATGGTCACGGTGACCGTTGCTGTTGCCGTCTCGCCATCCTTGTCCGTGATGGTGTAGTCGAAAGTGTCAGTGCCGGCGAAGAACGTGGCGGAGGGCGTGTAGGTAATCGTCGTGCCACTGACGACTGCGGCACCCTTGGTACCCTGGGTGCTCACAGTTACAACCGCCGGCAGGTTGCCGAGGGTATTGCCGGTTGCCGCGTTGAAGGTGCCCGTGGCCGTTGAAGGATCGACACCGGCCGTGGCAATCGCAATGGCACCGGCTGCAGCCGTCGGCGTAATGTTGGTCACCGTGACCGACACCGTTGCCGTCGCAGCGGGGTTAACGCCGTCATCAACGATGTAGGTGAAGGTGTCCGCACCCACGGCGCCAGCATTTGGCGTGTAGGTGATCCGGACCGCTGCCTGCGGACCACCGGAACCGGCGACGGTTGCCGTACCCGCACCGGGAGCTGTGCCAATCGTCACGGTCACCGGATCGCTGAAGCCGACGTCGTTGGCCATGACGCTGATGTCAACGGGCGTATTTCGGGTCGTGGTGGCCGTGTCGTCGTTGGCGCCCAGGGGCGTGATGTCCACAGTGACGGTGGCCGTGTCGAAGGCGGCGCTGTTATCCGTGACCGTATAGACAAACGTGTCCTGGCCTGTGGCGCCGGGATTCGGCGTATAGGTCACCGTGATTGCGGATGGATCACCCGGTGAGCCATTTACTGTCGCAGTGCCTAGCGTGCCGTTCGTGGTAATTGCCACGGTGATCGGCGTGTCCGTCAGGCCCGTGTCGTTCGCCAGTACATCGATGGTTACAGGCACGTCCTGCGGGGTGTTCGCGGTATCGTCCGTAGCTTCCGGGCCGGTCGGAATCACGGCACCAACGGTGAACTTCAGCTGCGTACCCTGGCTGTTGGCCGGGGATTGCGGCTGCGGCAGCCAGTCAGCCGACTGCAGGACCAGTTCGCCACCGGTTCCGGTGAAGCTGACTACAGCCAGTTCGTAGTTATCAATGCTCTGTTCCGGGCCGCTAGCCACGTCGTCTCCGGAGAGCACCCGCGTGTGGGTCAGACCCGAGTAGGTCAGCGTGCTGTTGTCGACAAAGTCGCTGCCCAGCGTGTAGTTGCCGCAGATGTTGGCGCCAACGACAGCACCGAAGCCGCCGGCAGCAGTACCCGAAGCAGGGCTGTTTTCGCACCTGAAGGCAGTGGTGGCGGCCGGGCTGCTGGCAACGATGTTCAGGTCGGTGACATAGCGGTCGAATACCCGGCCGTTGGCCGTGGGATTGGTCTGGCTGCGCACGTTCAGCACACCGGTAGCGGCCAATTCGCCAGTGACATCGTTATAGGTGAAGGTCGGCATTGGTATCTGGGCCGGATCCCCGGCACCGGTTGGTGCCGGGTTGATCAGGGAAGCAGAAGGCGCGTTGTTAGCGCGACCAATGAGGTGATCGGTCAGCGTGACGCTGTAAGTCGCCGCGTTGGCAGCTGTTGAGACCACGAGCATCGCGGCCGCAATGAGTACTTTCTTCATGTGCGTAGGTTCCCCGGCAACGTATTTGTGAGAAGGCGGTATCTTACCTGTTCCTGTGGAAATGCAACCCGGTATCAGCCGGCCTTGAGTTTTTTGAGCGCAGAGCGGGCGTCTTCCACATCATCGAAGCGGACATTGGCGCCCTTCAGGGCCTCGCCAAGCTGTTGTTCGGCACCAACGCTGTTACGCGGAGCCAGCCAGGCTATGCCGAGGTGCTCAGGGTTTGGTTGCTGACGGGGGTGCCGGCTTGTCCATTTTGGCGTCGTTGCTCTTGACGTCGTTGCCCTTGACGTCGTTACTCTGGGTGTCGCTGCCGTGTGCATAGGCCACCAGCGTTGCCGCCGCTTTTTGCAGGTCGAGCTTCGAGTTCTTTCTCAATTCGGCGAGGTAATCACGCACGTGTTTGCGCTGCACGAGTTGCTTTACCTGGTCCTTGACCTGCGCCAGCGCCGGCAGCTCCGGGGAGCGGATGTCTTCCAGCAGGATCACGTGGTAGCCAAACTGGGTTTCAACCGGGACTTCGGAAAATTTCCCCTTGTCCATGGCCACCACGGCATCGGCAAAGGGTTTCACCATCGATTGCGGGTTGAACCAGCCCAGATCACCACCCTGGGCTGCTGAGCCGTCTTTGGAGAACTCCTTGGCCTGGGCCGCGAAGTCCGTGTCCACGTTCTTGCTGGCCTGCAGCTTCTTGATGATGGCCTCGGCCAGCGCCTTGTCGTCCACCAGAATGTGGCGAGCCTTGTATTCCTTGGGCACATTGGCCACCTGCTCGTCGTATTCCGTCTGGATCTCGGCATCAGAGATCGGGTTGGCATCCAGGTAGCGTTTGAGAACCGCCTCGGTAAGGACGTTGCTGCGATTCAGTTCAAGCTGCGCCTGAACCTCAGGGTCCTTGTCCAGACCGGACTGCGTGGCAGTCTCGGCAGCAGCCTGCAGGCCCAGATACTGGTCCACCGCTTCATTGAGCTCCTCGGAGTTCAGTTCCGAGGCCTTTTTCTGGACGGCTGCCTTCACGAAGGTCTCGAAGGCAACGGTATTGCTGGCCGTCTGCGCGGCCGGGTCAGGGCGATTGCAGCCGATGAGTGTTGCTGTTGCCAGGATGAGCAACGCGGTGCCGGCAGGTGCTGTCAGACGAAAGTTCATGGGAGTCCTTCTTGATAGTGATGGATGGCTATCAGGCGCCGTTGCGCGGCTTCTTGCGCGGTTGCTTGCTGGTCGTAATCTTCTTGCCCTTGCGGTCTGTGTGACGCCCGGTGGTGTGAAGTTTACCGGGTTTTCGAGAGGGGCCGCGCCCCTCGGGAGAGCTCATCGGCCGCCCCTCCGGGGCATTCATGGCACCACGCCCCTCCGGGGCATTCATGGCACCACGCCCCTCCGGGGCGATCCGCAATTGCTGGCCGACCACCCAGACCTTCTGCAGGTGTTTGAGGATGTCATCCGGCATGCCGGCGGGCAGATCAACCAGGCTGTAGCCGTCGCGGATGTCCACGCGGCCGATATTGCGGCTGTCCACGCCTGCCTCGTTGGCAATGGCGCCGACAATGTTGCCAGGCTTTACGCCGTGCGCATGGCCGACCTCCAGTCGATAGCGAACGACGCCCTCGGCCGGCGGCGCCATACGGGGTACGGGTCGCTGGGCGCGCTGAAAGGGCGAGGGTGGCCGTGATGCGCGGTCGCCCTCAGCAGGGCGGCCATGGCCATGTCGATCATGAACCGGCCGGTCGTGAGATCTCTGATCCTGCTGTGGTCGCTCGTGGCGACCCGTTTTTGGCGGGCGGGCCGCCGGCTTCGGCAGGTCCGGCACCAGCAGCGGCGAATCGCCCTGGGCAAGCCGGGCCAGACCGGCAGCAATGTCGAGCACCGGGACGCCGTGTTCCTGCTCGTATTGCTGGATCACGTTGCGGAAGATGGTCAGATCGGCATTTTCAAGCACTGCCGTGATCTTCTGCTTGAACTTCGCAATGCGCTGATCATTGACGGCGGCAACCGTGGGCAGAACCATCGGCTCGATGGGTTGTCGGGTGGCGCGTTCGATCGCGCGGAGCATGCCCTGCTCGCGATGTACGACGAAGAGAATCGCCTCGCCCTTGCGACCGGCACGGCCAGTTCGGCCGATGCGGTGAATATAGGCCTCGGTGTCGTAGGGGATGTCGTAATTCACAACGTGGCTGACGCGGTCCACATCCAGACCGCGGGCGGCAACGTCCGTGGCCACGAGGATGTCCAGATCGCCGTTCTTCAGCCGGCCGATGGTGCGTTCCCGCTGTGCCTGGACCATGTCGCCGTTCAGGGCAGCGGCGGCAAAGCCGCGTGCTTCGAGGCGTTCGGCGATTTCCTCGGTGGCCACCTTGGTACGCGCAAAGACGATCATGCCGTCGAAGGGTTCGACCTCCAGGATGCGCGTCAGCGCGTCGAGCTTCTGCAGGCCGCTGACCATCCAGTAGCGCTGCCGGGTATTGGCGGCGGTGGTGGTTTTGTTCTTGATGGTGATCTCGACGGGATCTTTTAAATGTTTCTTGGCGATCCGCCGGATCTCCGGTGGCATCGTGGCTGAAAACAGCACCACCTGCCGTCCGTCCGGTGATTTCTCAAGGACGAGCTCCACGTCGTCGATGAATCCCATGCGCAACATCTCGTCGCCTTCATCGAGTACCAGCGTGCTGAGATTCTTGAGGTCCAGCGAGCCGCGATTCAGGTGATCGATGACGCGACCGGGGGTGCCCACCACCACATGCGCTCCCCGGCGCAGGCCGCCGAGCTGTGGTCCGTAGGCCTGGCCACCGTAGATCGGCAGCACGTGAAAGCCTGGCAGGTGTTTCGCATACTTGTGGAAGGCTTCGGCCACCTGTATCGCCAGTTCCCGCGTTGGAGCACGTACCAGTGCCTGGGGGCCGAACTTCTTGAGATCGAGCCGCGCAAGAATGGGCAGCGCAAAAGCGGCAGTCTTGCCAGTGCCGGTCTGGGCCTGCCCGACCATGTCACGGCCGGCCAGCAGCGGTGGAATCGTGGCCGCCTGAATGGGTGACGGCGATTCGTAGCCAACATCCGACAGCGCCTTCATCAAGGTGTCGGGAAGGGCCAGATCGGTGAAATTCGGGGTCGATGGGGCGTCGGGGGGCATGGCGGGAACGGTCGTGGGCGGGAAGCGGGTATTGTGCCTGAGTTTTGCTGGTGACTGAACGTTGCTTGGGTCTTTAGTGTTGCTTATGACTGGATATTGCTTGTGACCGGGTGTCGGGAGTGTGCTGACGCGCTATGACCAGGCCCCTTAGTTATCCAGCGGGCAAGCCGCCCGTTGCCGGCGTGACGCGGGAGATTGCACCGGGCGTCCTGTGGCTGCGTATGCCGCTCCCGTTTGCACTGCGCTGGATCAATCTCTGGTTGCTGGAAGATGACGACGGCTGGATCGTGGTCGATACCGGCGTGGCCACCGATGAGTGCCGCCAGCACTGGCGCACCATCCTGGCCAGCCCGGCGCTGAAGGGGCGAGCAGTGCAACACGTGCTGGTGACGCACATGCACCCCGACCATCTGGGCCTTGCCGGATGGCTGACGACCGAATGCGATTGTCCATTGTGGATGTCGCGACTGGAGTACATCACCGGCCGGATGCTGGTGGCGGACCTGGGGCGGGAGGCACCGGACGATGCCGCCGACTTCTACCTGGCGACCGGCTGGGACGACGCGGCGCTGGCGTCCTGGCGAGAGCGCTTCGGCAGCTTTGGCCGCCTGGTGTCACCGATGCCTGACTCGTTCCGACGGGTCACTGCCGGCGATGCATTCAGGATTGGCGGGCGTGTCTGGCACGTGCTGGGTGGCAATGGTCACTCACCCGAACACATCTGTCTGTGGTGTCCGGCCCTGAATGTGTTCATCTCCGGCGACCAGATCCTGCCGAGAATCTCATCGAATGTATCGGTATTTCCGACCGAGCCGGAGGCCGACCCCTTGAGCGACTGGCTGGAATCCTGCGCACAGCTTCGCCAGGCATTGCCGGCCGACGTGCTGGTGCTGCCGGCACACAATGAGCCGTTCGTGGGCGCCCATGAACGACTGCAGGCGCTGATTGATCATCACGAGGCCTCGCTGGCGCAGGTCGAGGAGTCCCTTCGCGAGGCGCCGAAGCGCTGCGTTGACCTCTTCCCGATCCTGTTTCCACGAGCTGTCACGACTGATCTGCTGGGTTTTGCCACCGGTGAAGCACTGGCACATCTGCATTGCCTGATCAGGCGGGGGCGAGCGCGACGGAGCACGACGAGTGCCGGAATTTGGCTCTATTCAGCGGTTTGAGCCGATATTGTTACTTTCCATAAGGATGAAATGTATTCCAGAAGCATGGAATATCTGCAAATGATGCTGTAGAGTACATACATGCTCAATGTACACCCACTGAACAAGCCATCCACCGAGGACAACTCCACCCCGGATCGTTCGCGGGTACTCACCCGTGCCGTGGCTGAGACGGCGGTACGCCTGAAGCTCAAATCCACCGAACTGATGACCATTATCGGCGTCAGCCAGCCCACGGCATCCCGCTTGCTGAACGGCAAGTTTTTGTTGACGGAAGGCACCAAGCCCTGGGAACTGGGTAGCCATCTCGTGCGCCTCTATCGTTCGCTGTCGTCGATGGTCGGCGGGAACGATGAACTGGCGCGTACCTGGTTGCGGTCGAATAATCAGGCGTTCGGCGGTTCGACGCCGCTTGAGGCCCTGGGTCGTGTGGAGGGTCTGGTGCATGCCTGCGATTACGTGGACGCCCACCGCGCTAGAGTCTGAGTGCGGCACCTGGCAGGGCGCGGGCTGGCGCGCCGTGGAGGCGCAACATCGCGTGGCCAGCATGCTGCTCGCCGGGGGCAGCTTGCCCGACCAGACAGTTCTGGAGGCCATCCTCGACGAAGCCAAACCGCCGTTGCCAGAGGGCCTGGATGGCCTGCACTGGTTGCTCAGCACACCGTTCCGGTACCGGCCGCTCGCCACCGGTTCCCGTTTCCGGCAAGCCTACGAACCCGGCGTGCTGTACGGTGCCGTGGAGCGCCAGACGGCCTGTGCCGAAGCTGGCTACTGGCGACTGCGTTTCTGGCTGGACAGTGCCGGACTATCCAGTCGGACTGCCTCGCTGGAGATGACGCTCTTCGAGTTTCACGGCGCCACCGGGCGTATGCTGGATCTGAGCCAGCCGCCCTTGTCCCGTGACCGCAGCCAATGGACTGATCCGAACGACTACGGAGCTACCCAGGCACTGGCAGCCGTTGCACGGCGGGCGTCCATTGAACTGCTACGCTATGAATCGGCTCGGTATCCGGCGGGCTATTGCCTGGCAGTACTCAGTCCGGGCGTGTTCCGGGCCGTGGCACAGCCCTACCGTCATCAGCAGCAAACCTGGCACCTGTTGCTGGTACCGCCAGCCACCGTGGTGTGGCAGCGGCACCTGGATGGTGAAAGTTTCAGTTTCGACTTCTGAAGGACAAAATTCATGATCTCCACAATCCGTCTGCTTGCGTCGCCGCTGGCACTGGCCATGGCCATGGTCCTATATGGTTGTGGTGACTCAGGCCTGCGCCTCGATCCCGAACGCTCGGAGGCCCTGGCTGACACCGCCGGCACGGCGTCGACCACCCCCGGCCCCGATCTGCGCTCCGAGGATGCCGTGAAGCGTCCCGTCAAAAAGCCGCCCACGGATCCTGTAGATGCCGCGGTCGCAGCCGCGCTTGCCAACCCCGGCCGCCCCGCGTCTGACCGCGTGCGCGATGAGTCTCGCAAGAGCGGTGCCGTGCTGCGCTTCTTCCGGATTGCGCCCGGCATGAAGGTGCTGGATCTCTATTCGGGCGGCGGGTACTACACCGAACTGCTGTCCTATATCGTGGGTCCGACCGGCAAGGTGGTGGCGCACAATAATGCCGCGTATCTGCGCTTCGCCAGCAAGGATCTCGCCAATCGCTACACGAACGATCGCCTGCCAAATGTCGAGCGATTGCTGGCCGAGAACAACCAACTCAAGCTGCCAGCCAACGACTTCGATGCGATTCTGATGACCGATGTGTACCACGACGTGTATCACGTGGATGAAAAAGCAGGCTGGCCCCGTATTGATGCGCCGAAGATGCTGGCGACGCTGTTCCAGAGTCTCAAGCCGGGTGGCGTACTCGGCGTGGTGGACCACGCGGCTTTGCCCGGCGCACCCCCTGAAACCGGCAATACCCTGCACAGGATCGATCCGGCGCTGCTGAAAAAAGACATCACCGCCGCCGGCTTTGTGCTGGACGGCGAAAGTGATGCGCTTCTGAATCCGAACGACGATCGCACCAAGTCTGCTTTCGATCCGTCGGTGCAGGGCCGGACGACCCAGGTCATCCTGCGCTTCCGCAAACCGCTGTAGAACCCGTTGCCGGCGCACTTCTGTGCGCCAGTGATATCCTTCGCGCCCTCATGTCCCACTCAGTCTCAAGTATCGCGTCGACGTCAGCCCAGGATCTTGCCGCGGAGGTCGCACAGCGCCGGACGTTTGCGATCATTTCGCATCCGGATGCCGGCAAGACGACCCTCACCGAAAAGCTGTTGCTGTTTGGTGGTGCCATCCAGTTGGCAGGCACGGTGAAGGCACGGCGCAGTTCGCGGCATGCGACCTCGGACTGGATGGAAGTAGAAAAGCAGCGGGGTATTTCGGTAACCAGCTCCGTGATGCAGTTCGAATATGCCGGACACACGATCAACCTGCTGGACACGCCCGGCCACGAAGATTTTTCCGAGGACACCTACCGCGTACTGACCGCGGTAGATGCGGCAGTGATGGTCATTGATGCCGCCAAGGGCGTGGAGGCACAAACGCTCAAGCTGCTGGAGGTGTGCCGGCTGCGTAACACGCCGATCATTACCTTCGTGAACAAGCTGGATCGGGAAGTCCGTTCGCCACTGTCGCTGCTGGAAGAAATCGAGGCAGCATTGAAGATCGAGTGCACGCCCATCAGCTGGCCGATCGGCATGGGCAAGACCTTCCGTGGCGTGTATCACCTGCTGCAGGACCGGCTGTTGCGATTCACGGCCGGTGCCGAGAAGCGCACGGACGTGGAGACCATCAGCGGTCTGGATAATCCGCAACTGGATACGCTGTTTCCCGATGAAATCGCCAGCCTGCGAGCCGACGTCCATCTGATTCGCGAGGCAAGCACGCCGTTTGAACCCGAACAGTTTCTGGCGGGACAGCAGTCGCCGGTGTTCTTTGGCTCCGGGATCAACAATTTTGGTGTGCAGGAAGTGCTGCAGGCATTGATCGACTGGGCGCCGCCACCTCAGCCGCGCGATGGTGGCATCCGGTTTGTGGAACCTGCCGAGCCGGACTTCAGCGGATTTGTTTTCAAGATTCAGGCCAACATGGATCCGAAGCATCGGGATCGAATCGCCTTTTTCCGCCTGTGCTCCGGGCGGTATGTACCCGGCATGAAGGCCCGGCATCTGCGCAGTGATCGCGACATGAAACTGGGTAATGCCCTGACGTTCATGGCGAACGAACGGGTCACCAGTACGGGCGCTGTAGCCGGCGACATCATCGGCATTTATAACCACGGGCAGCTGCAGATCGGCGATACGTTATCCAGTGGCGAGCCACTGGTTTTCCGCGGCATCCCGTATTTTGCCCCGGAGTTGTTCCGCTCCGCGCGGCCCAGGGATCCCATGAAAAGCAAGCAGCTGCAGAAGGGGCTGCGGGAACTGGGGAAGAGGGCGCGATCCAGGTATTCAGCGCACGGCAAGGCGCCCAGACGCTTCTGGGTGCTGTCGGGCGCCTGCAATTCGAGATCGTCGCGCATCGCCTGTCGGCCGAATACAACGTAGACGCCGTGTACGACAACGTGGACATCTACACGGCGCGCTGGCTCAGCTACCCGGATGAAGCAACACGTAAAAAGTTCGAGAAGGATGAAGCCATGTCTCTGGCGCAGGATGTGGACGAAAATCCGGTATTTTTGTCCAGCAACAAATACAACCTGAAACTGACGCTGGAACGCTGGCCGACCATCGACTTTCACGCCACCCGGGAGCACGGCGAGCGCCTCGGCTCGTAGGCGCGGCTTCAGCCCGAACGAACCCGATCGCGCCAGATCGGGGTGGATGTGATGTGCATCAGCCGCTAACCTGAATGGCTGTCATGCAGAGCCTACCTTCATCCCCGAGCCTGGACGATTTCTGGCAGCGGCTGGCGCACTGCGGTACCGGCGTGCTGCTGCTGGACTACGACGGTACCCTCGCGCCGTTTCACGAAGACCCAGCTGCAGCAGTGCCGTATCCCGGCGTCGTGCCGCTGATCGATCGTATCGTCGAGCAGGGTCGCTCGCGCGTGGCTATCGTGACGGGGCGCAGCGTGGTTGATGGCTTGCCGCAACTGGCCTTGCATCAGCCCGTTGACCTCTGGGGCGGCCACGGGCGGGAACATCGTCGCGCCGATGGCAGCTACCACGCGGCGGGGATTGACGAAGCGACGCTGAAGGCACTGCTGGAGGTCGATGGCTGGGCCGATCAGGTGCGGGCAGCGGGCGGTCGTCCGGAACGAAAGCCAGGCTCCACGGCATTTCACTGGCGTGGCTTGCCGGATGCTTCCGTTGCTGCCATTCGTGAATTGCTGACCCGCCAGTGGAACGCTGCGCCTGAAATTCAGTTCTTGCGCTGGCTGGAGTTCGACGGTGGCATCGAACTGGCGGCACCCAATGGCCGAAAATCGGATGTTGTTAACGCGGTTCTCAAGGACGCCGGCGATATTGCCGCCGCATTTCTGGGCGACGACCGCACTGACGAGGATGGTTTCGCTGCGATTCGTGGTCGCGGCATCGGCGTGCTCGTGCGGCCGGTACGCCGGCGGACTGCCGCCGATGTCTGGATCCGGCCGCCCGATCAGCTTCTGGAATTCCTGGCAACCTGGGCACGGACGCTCGACCAGTGCGGGCCGGCTCGGGCGCATTCGCAGACTTTGCAGTAAGCGGGACGGGAACCAGTGCCAGCCAGGAAACCTGAGGCCGCGGACACGTACCACGGCGCCGAGCTGATCGTCGTCTCGAACCGGTTGCCAGTCAGCGTTGATCTGGATCATGTCGATGGACTGCAACTTCGAACCAGTGACGGCGGCCTGGTAGCCGCTATGGCGCCGGTATTGCGCCATCGTGGCGGCACCTGGATTGGCTGGCCGGGTGTAGACCGCGGTACAGGTGCTGGTGCAAAGGCCCTTGAAGAGGCCTTGCAGGCTGCAGGTGAGACGGAAGGCTACACCCTGCAACCTGTATGGCTGAGTGAGGAAGAGCGCCACGGCTTCTACATGGGCTTTTCCAACGAAGTGATCTGGCCGCTGTTTCACGATCTGCAAACGCTTTGCAATTTCGATCCTGCGTACTGGAAAGCCTACGAGAGTGCCAACCAGCGCTATGCGCAGGTAGTCGCCGCTGTCGCGGCGCCGACGGACCTCATCTGGGTTCATGACTATCACCTCTTCGGCGTTCGGCAACACCTGCGCGCAATGGGCGTCGAGACGCCGGCCGCCTTCTTTTTGCATATACCGTTCCCGGCCCCGGACGTTTTTGTGAAGCTGCCCTGGCGGCGGCCAATTCTGGAAGCCCTGCTTGAATACGATCTGCTTGGCTTTCAGGCGGTGCGCGACCGACGAAACTTTTTCGACTGCATCAAGCGTTTGATGCCGGAGGTCAGAATTAGCGGGCGGGGCAAAGCCATGGTGGTCGCCCATATGGGGGACCGCGAGGTCCGGGTGGGAACCTTCCCGATCAGCATCGATTTCAACGCACTGACGCGAGCCGCGTCGGCGCCAGAAGTCGTTGCGCACGCCAGCGAACTTGCAGCGGCGCTGCCCGATCGCCAGCTGATCCTGGGCATCGATCGGCTCGATTACACCAAAGGCATTCCGGAACGCCTGCTGGCCTTTGCGAATGCGCTGGAGCGCTACCCGGAGCTGCGCAAGCATGTGACGCTGATTCAGGTCGTGGTGCCTAGCCGTTCCGAGATCCCGCGCTACTACGAGCTGAAGCACCGCATTGAAAATCTGGTGGGCGAGATCAACGGACGCTTCACGCAGCCGGGTGGCTGGGTGCCCATTCACTATATTTTTCGTGCCCTGACGTTTACCGAGTTGCTGGCCTACTACCGGGCGGCTGACATTGCCCTGGTCACGCCACTGAAAGATGGCATGAACCTCGTTGCCAAGGAGTTCTGCACCTGCAGCCCGAATGAAGAAGGCGTACTGATTCTCTCGGAGTTTGCCGGCGCCGCCGTACAGATGCACCAGTCCGCCTTGCTGGTAAATCCTTATTCGATCGAGGAGGTTGCGGATGCGATTCACCGGGCCTGCACGATGGAGCGTACCGAGCGACGCAGCCGGATGCGACGATTGCGTCGGGCCATTCGCCGACAGGACGTCTTCTGGTGGGTCGATTCGTTCCTGCGGGCAGCGACCGGACGGGATGCTTCGGCGTTTCCGCCACCCCGGGAACTCGTGCACACCAACTGATTTGCCGGAGTAGCTCTAAGTGCGCACTTCAAGCGCGCCTGCGACAGCTAGCGATGGTGGGTGTTGTGGGTGACGGCGATGAGGGTGTCGCCTGGTTCGATCCGCATGGCGGGGTCTTCCCAGAAACGCAGAATTCGGCCATTGCGACGGATGGCAATGACCAGCTTGTCGGCGAGGGTGCGCGCGAACTCGCCGACTTCGGTCGTGGTGGCCACAACTTCGGTCACGGCCACTTCACCTTCGCAGGAGAGCATGTCGGTCAGGATATCGACGGCAGTGATATTGGTGACGGCATCGGCCAACAGAAAACCACCCACCTGGAATGGCGCGACGATAGCGTTTGCGCCGCTCTGGCGAACCAGCTTGCTGTTTTCCGCTTCCTGTACCGTGGCGATGATTCGCATACCGGCGTTGATACTGCGCAGGGTGAGTATGGCCAGCACCGTGGTGTCGTCCCGACCGAGGGCGACAATTGCTGCTCTGGCACGGGCCGCCCCGGCAACCTGCAGCAGTTCCTCGCGGGTGGCTTCGCCCTGTAGTCCAACGCATTCCAGAGCAGCGGCGGCACGCACGCGTTGTTCATGCTGATCGACGACCACAACCGTGTCAGGGGCAATACCTTGCGCGATCAATTCGCTGGTTGCCGTGGTGCCGCTGCCGCCGAAGCCGAGCACCAGGATGTGATCCTTGAGATTCTTCTGCAGACGCATCATGCGCAGGTCCTCAACAACTTTCTGTACCAGAAACCGGTATGCCGTTCCCAGGAACACAAACCAGACAAAAATTCTGACCGGGGTGACAAAAATGGCGTCAATCAGCCGGGCCCGATCGGATACCGGCACTATGTCTCCGTAACCCACCGTCGTGATGGTCACCATCGTGAAGTACACGACATCTACAAAGCTGACGTTCCCGTCGACATTGTCCTGGAGGCCCGCACGATCCCACCACAGGACGGCCAGCACCGCGGTAAACAGCCCGAGGATAGTCAGCGCGCGCAGCAGCAGATTCAATTCCGGCGCCAGCGGCGACTTGGTGAACAGTATCCGCCCACCGGTATGACTGCGCTTTAGCCGAAGCGCAGAGAGAATTTTGCGAAAGGTGGGGGACTCAGCCATGGGCGAGGCACATTCTGGCATGATTCCTTCTGATTCTGCGGGCTCGGCAAGGGGCGCTATGGTCGATAAGGCGGCAGCCGACCGGGTGAGGCTCAGCTGCGATGGCCCGGTAGCACATGTCACGCTGACCCGTGGCGAGCGCCACAACGGGGTCGATCTGGCCATGATCGAGGCGCTGGCCTCGGCAGCCCGCCGGCTGCGGCGCATGCGCCACGTACGGGCCGTCATTCTGTCCGGTGATGGGCCGTCATTCTGTGCCGGTCTGGACGTGAAGTCGGTAATGGGCAGTACGCGGGCCCGCATCCTGGGTATCGCGGCACTCTGTTCACCGTTCCGTAATCGCTTCCAGAGCTGGAGCCTGGCCTGGCGGGATCTGCCGGTGCCGGTACTCGCCGTCGTTCACGGCAACTGCTTTGGCGCCGGAATGCAACTGGCACTGGGTGCCGATCTGCGGCTCTGCACACCGGATGCCCGGCTGTCGGTGATGGAGGCCAAGTGGGGTCTGGTGCCGGATATGGGTGGCACCGTTCTGTTGCGTGATGTAGTCGCTCTGGACGTGGCCAAGGAGCTGACAATGACGGCGCGTGTCGTCAGCGGCGTTGAGGCCCATGCCCTGGGCCTGGTCACCCATGTCAGTGATGATCCGCTGGCAGACGCCGTGACGCTGGCGCAGGAGATCAGCAATCGTTCGCCGGATGCGGTTGCTGCCGGCAAATTCCTTTTGCAGGAAGCCTGGCCGCGCAGTGAGTCCGGGGCGCTGGCGGCTGAACGCCGTTGGCAGCGCCGGGTGATTGGCCGGCGGAATCAACGCATCGCGGTTCGCCGGAATCTGCAGCAAGCGGCTGCCAAAGGGGCAGATTCAGACTCGTTGCCGCCGTTTTCGCCGCGGCAGATCGGGCGCTGATCGTGAGTGACTATCCACATCTGCTGGCCCCGCTGGATCTGGGCTTCACGACGCTCCGCAATCGCGTCCTGATGGGATCCATGCATACGGGCCTCGAGGATCGCGTCAGGAATTTTCCACGCCTCGCAGCCTATTTCGCCGAGCGCGCCCGGGGTGGTGTAGGGCTGATGGTTACCGGCGGTTTTGCCCCCAACGTCGAGGGCTGGTTGCTGCCGTTTGCCTCCAGGCTCGCTTCGCGGCGCGCCGCACGCGATCATCGCCTCATCACCGACACAGTGCATGAAGCGGGCGGCAAGATCGCCTTGCAGATCCTGCATTCCGGTCGCTATGGCTATCATCCACTGCTCGTTGCGCCCTCGCGTATCAAGTCACCGATAACACCGTTCAAGCCAAGGGCACTGTCTGTTGCGGGCGTCGAACGGCAGATCCGGGCTTTTGTGCGCTGTGCCGCGCTGGCTCGCGAGGCCGGTTACGACGGCGTTGAGGTAATGGGCTCCGAGGGGTACCTGATCAACCAGTTTCTGGTGACGCATACCAATCGGCGCACCGATCGCTGGGGTGGCAGTTATGCAAACCGGATGCAGCTACCGGTTGAGATCGTCTCGCGGGTCCGCAAGGCAGTGGGCGCGGATTTCATCATCATCTACCGCCTCTCGATGCTCGATCTGATTCCGGACGGGCAGAACTGGGACGAGGTGGTCGGCCTCGCCAAAGACATTGAGCGTGCCGGGGCGACAATCATCAACACCGGCATCGGCTGGCACGAGGCTCGTGTGCCGACCATCGCCACCTCGGTTCCCCGCGCCGCCTTCTCGTGGGTAACGGCCAAAATGATGGGCGAAGTGGGCATTCCGCTGTGTACCACCAACCGCATCAATACCCCGGAGGTGGCCGAAGACATTCTGGCGCGAGGCGAGGCTGATCTCGTGTCGATGGCGCGACCGCTGCTCGCCGACCCGGATTTTGTCGTGAAGGCGGCCACTGGCCGGGCTGCCGGGATCAACACCTGCATTGCCTGCAACCAGGCCTGTCTGGACCACACCTTTCGCAACGAGTTGGCGAGCTGCCTGGTCAATCCGCGAGCCTGTCACGAAACCGAGCTCAACTATTCACCGGCAGCCCGGCCGAAGAAGTTGGCTGTGGTCGGTGCAGGCCCAGCCGGGCTTGCCGCCGCCTGCGTGCTGGCTGAACGTGGTCACCAGGTAACACTGTTTGAGGCGGCCGCAGAAATCGGTGGCCAGTTCAACATGGCCAAGCGTATTCCCGGCAAGGAGGAGTTTCACGAGACCTTGCGCTACTTCGAGTACGAAATTGTGCGCACCGGTGTACAGCTACGACTCAACACCCGGGCAACGCCGGAGCAGTTGATCAGCGGTGGCTATGATGAAATCGTGCTGGCCACTGGTGTCGTGCCTAGAAGTCCGCACATTGCCGGTCAGGATCATCCGCAGGTGTTGTCCTATCTTGATGTACTGCTGCATCAACAGCCGGTCGGAAAGCGCGTCGCCATCATCGGTGCCGGTGGCATCGGCTTCGATGTCGCAGAGTATCTGGTGGCAGATGGTGAATCGCCGACCCTGGACCCGGATCTTTGGCGGCGCGAGTGGGGGGTTGGCGATCCGGCACACGCGCGTGGCGGTGTGCAGGGAGTCAACACTGCACCCACGCCACCGGCCCGGCAGATTTACCTCATGCAGCGGAAGCGTGGCAAACCTGGTGCGGGTCTGGGCAAGACCACCGGCTGGATTCATCGGGCTTCATTGCGGATGAAGCAGGTAGAGACGCTGTCTGGTGTGAGCTACGAACACATTGACGATCGTGGACTGCATATTCATGTTGGCGATGAGCCCCGACTGCTGACCGTCGACAACATTGTGCTTTGTATCGGTCAGGAGCCGCTGCGCGACCTGGCAGCATCGCTCACCGCAGCCGGCATGACGACGCATCTGGTCGGTGGCGCGGACCGGGCTGTAGAGCTGGATGCAGTCCGGGCGATAAGGCAGGGGTCCATTCTGGCGGCAGGATTGTGACCCGCGGAGGGGTTCCGCTGCTCCTCTTGCACGGAACGGAACAGGGCTTCAGGACGACTGTGTGGTATCGCTTAAGGGTACGGCCAGATGCTCCTGGCCCGATACCTGGTTGACGGGCGGGGCAGCGGTCGAACGCTCAATCATGCGCCGGATCCGTGGCGGACCATCGCCCTGATGCAGTGCGCGTAGCGATTCCGGGACTGTCGCGTCGTCGCGGGTCAGCCGGCTGCTGAGGCGCAGATAGTCCAGCCAGGTTGGTGTCTCGTAGCGCTCGACCCACACTTCGGGATCCGACAGGTCGCGCAGCAGCCGCCAGTTCAGCCCCCCGTCGCGACGCCGGATGCGGCGCCTCTCGGCCATCGCGGCCAGAAAGCGAAGTTGATCGTCCTGACGGATCACATATTCCACGGTTATGACGACCGGTCCGGTTCTGGGCGCTACCGGCACCGCCGTGTCGGGCTCTTCCCAGTGACGCAAGGGATCAAGATCAACATCTGCCGACGGCGCCAGCGGACGCCAGAGGCCAAAGGCCGCGCAGGCCAGCAATACGGCCGCGCCGCCGAACAATGACAGCGTGATGTTGCCGTCGTGCGCAACTTCGCCCCACAGCCAGCTGCCACCGGCGAGACCACCGAACGCAGCCATCTGGTAGAGCGCCAGGGCGCGGCCCACGACCCAGCGCGGCGCCGACAGCTGGACTGTGACGTTGAGCGTCGCGAGCGCGAGCACCCATCCCGCACCGGCCAGCAACAGACCCGCCATGGTGAGCGGCAACCATGTGCTCAGTCCCGCCACGACTGCCGCCACGGCAAACGCGATACACGCCCAGCGGACGATGATTTCGGTGGCGTAATCGTGGCGCAGTCTGGCGGCGGCGATGGCACCCAGTACAGCGCCAGCCCCGAATGCGCCAAGCATCACGCCGTAAACCAGCGGCCCGCCACCGAGCAGATCCTTGGCCACGACCGGCATCAGCGCGATCAGTCCGCTGGCACCGGAGCCAAAGATCACACTGCGTAACAAAACGGTGCGGATGGCGGGCGACATCGTCACATAACGGACACCGGCCGCCATCGCGACCCCGAGCGACTCGCGCGGCAGGACCTGTGCATCGCGCGCCGGACGCCAGCGAGAAAGTACGGTGATCAGTGCGGCATAACTGGCCGCGTTGACGGCGAATGCGGCCGCCGCTCCGGCTGCCGCGACGATCATTCCGCCGATTGCCGGGCCCACGCTGCGGGCAATATTGAAGCCCAGGCTATTGAGGGTGATGGCCCCCGCGAGTTCCGTGCGCGGCACCATGTCGCCCACCGAAGCCTGCCATGCCGGCGCGCTCAACGCGGTACCGCAGCCAATCAGGAAGGTGAACGACAGCAGCAGCCATGGAGTGATCAGGCCGGCCCAGGCACACACCGTCAGGGCAACCGAGACGGTCAGCATGAAGATCTGGGCACTGAGCATGACCACGCGGCGATCGTGGTTGTCCGCGATCGCACCGGCCGCCAGCGACAGCAGCACCACCGGCAGCGCCACGGAGGACTGCACCAGCGCGACCATGGCCGCAGAATTTGCGATGGAGAGCATCAACCAGGATGCGCCCACCGACTGAATCAGCCCGCCGAGATTGGAAACAATGCTGGCGGCCCAGACTGCCCGGAATACCGGGTAGCGCAGAGGTGAAAGTGCCGTTGGGTCGGTGGGCACCGCGTCCGTTTGGTCCATGGGCGCAGTTTAGTACCTGGGGATGGGTGGTGCCGGTGGTCAGACTCGAACTGACACAACCTCGCGGTCGCGGGATTTTGAGTCCCGTGCGTCTACCAATTCCGCCACACCGGCGCGGGTCGCCAGTGTACACGAGGCCAAACTGAACTAGGATGCGGCGCCCATGGGACAGACGATGGAACCGACCGATTTCGATTTCGAGCTGCCGCCCGAGCTGATTGCCCAGCAGGCGCTACCTGCGCGCACCGCAAGCCGGTTGCTGGCGGTTGGCTGCCGCGATGAAAGTGGCGTGACTGAAAATGAATTCGTCCAGGATCTCACGATCCGGAATCTGCCTGACTTGCTACGCGCTGGCGACCTGCTGATTGCCAACGACACCCGTGTGTTGCCGGCGCGGCTGTTCGGTGCGAAAGAGAGCGGCGGCAAGGTGGAGTTGCTGCTGGAGCGCGTGCTGAATGATGTCGAGGCGCTGGTGCAGTTGCGCGCCAGTCATGGGCCAAAGTCAGGCAGCCGTCTGAAATTCGGGGATGAGGTGACTGCAGAGGTTGTAGGGCGCCGAGCCGAGTTCTACCACCTGCGCTTTTCCACCCCCGTGATTCCGCTGCTTGAGCGGGTCGGTCATGTGCCCTTGCCGCCCTATATACGCCGTGACGACACGGCAGACGACCGCGACCGTGACCAGACGGTGTACGCCACCCGGCGGGGCTCGGTCGCGGCACCCACGGCCGGGCTGCACTTTGACACCGCGTTACTCGCTACCCTTGCGGCACGCGGCATCGAATTCCGCACAGTGACCCTGCATGTGGGGGCCGGAACCTTTGCGCCGTTGCGCCCTCACCAGCTCAAGACCGGGCGCCTCCATTCGGAGCAACTGGAGGTGACCCCGGAGCTGTGTGCGGCCGTTAACGCGTGTCGCCAGCGGGGTGGCCGCGTGATAGCAGTCGGGACCACGGCCACGAGGGCTCTGGAATCTGCCGGTGCGTCTGGTGAGCTGCGGCCGCTGCGGGGCGAGACGAGCCTGTTCATCCGTCCGGGTTACCGCTTCCACATAGTTGACGCGATGCTCACCAATTTTCATCTGCCGGCATCCTCACTGTTGATGCTGGTCTGTGCTTTCGGCGGTACAGATCGGGTGATGGCGGCTTACCGGCACGCCGTCCGGGAACGTTATCGCTTCTTCAGCTACGGTGACGCCATGTTTCTGGCAGCGGCGCCAACGGGAGACCGGCGTGACGTTTGAGATTAAGGCTACCGACGGCGCGGCCCGACGCGGTCAACTGAGCCTGGCGCATGGCCCGGTGCAGACCCCGGTGTTCATGCCGGTCGGCACCTACGGCACCGTCAAGGCCATGACGCCGGAAGATCTGGTCGCCGTGGGGGCCGAGATCATCCTCGGGAATACTTTTCACCTGATGCTCCGGCCCGGCGGGGCGATCGTCGAGTCTCTGGGCGGATTGCATGGCTTTATGCAGTGGCAGCGTCCGATTCTGACGGATTCGGGCGGCTTTCAGGTGTGGAGCCTCGCGACCCGCAACAAGGTCAGCGAAGCGGGCGTTGAATTCCGGGCGCCGACCGATGGCAGCCTGGTATTTCTGTCGCCGGAAGTTGCCATGGGTATACAGGCCCAGCTCGGTAGCGACATCCAGATGATTTTCGACGAGTGCACGAACTATCCAGCCACCGAAGCGGAAGCGCGGGCGTCGATGGAGTTGTCGCTGCGGTGGGCGCAACGCAGTCGCGACGCTTTTGACACCGGTCCGGCACCGGGTCGGGGCGCTGCGGTGTTTGGCATTGTCCAGGGTGGCATGCACGAGTCACTGCGCAGCGCCTCCCTGGCCGGGTTGTGCGACATAGGCTTCGACGGTCTGGCGATCGGGGGCTTGTCGGTCGGCGAACCCGAGGCTGACCGGCTCCGGATCCTTGATCACACGCTGCCGCAGATGCCGATAGACCGGCCCCGGTATCTGATGGGGGTTGGCACCCCGTCGGACATCGTCCAGGCCGTATTACGTGGCGTGGACATGTTTGACTGCGTAATGCCCACCCGGAACGCCCGCAACGGGACCTTGTTTGTGGCCGACGGTGTGGTCCGTATCCGCAACGCCCGCTATAGGGATGATCCGCAGCCGATCGAGCCGGGCTGCACCTGCTATACCTGCCAGCACTACAGCCGGGCCTATTTGCGCCATCTGGACCAGTGCGGCGAGATGCTGGGGCCCCACCTGAACACGATCCACAACCTGCACTTCTATGTGCAGCTTATGGCGGACCTGCGCCTGCACATCGAACAGGGTACGATCAAGAGCTTCGCCACCAATTTCCTGGTCCGCCAGCGGAGCCAGGCTTCTGTGCCATAATAGCGCGCGTTTTTTTCGGACTTGCAAGTAATCATGGGCTTCTTCATTCAAGACGCTTGGGCACAGGCCGCCGCGCCCTCTGGAAGCGGCACCCTGATTGGCATGCTGCCTCTCGTGGTGATTTTCGTGGTGTTCTACTTTTTGCTGATTCGTCCTCAGCAGAAGCGCCAGAAGGAGCATCGCGAAATGGTCGCAAAACTGGCCACTGGCGATGAAATCGCCACTGCTGGCGGGATACTTGGCAAGGTCACCGAAGTGGGTGAGTCCTTTGTGCAGGTCGAGATCGCCAACGGTGTGCTGGTGAAGGTGCAGCGCCACACGATCGGCGCGGTGATGCCCAAGGGCACGCTGAAAAATGCCTGAACGATAGCTCCGGAACCCGGATACCGGCCCACGTGAACCGGCGTCGCAATCCTTTCGTCCCCTAGCCTCGGTTGTCTCCATGAATCGCTTTCCCGCCTGGAAGAATGCTCTGGTTGTCATTGCGCTGCTGGCGGCCCTGCTGGTGTCGCTGCCTAACCTGTTTGGCGACGCACCGGCTGTGCAGATCAGCCTGGCCAATGGTCAGGCCATGGAGGACAGCGGCATCGAGCGTGTACGCCAGGCGCTGGGATCCGGCGAGATTACGGCTCTGTACCGGGAGAAGGGCCGCGTCATGGTCCGGTTTCCGACGGTGGATGTGCAGTTGCGCGCGGCTGACGAATTGCGGGAGGCGTTGGGCAAAACCTATGTAGTAGCCCTCACGCTGACGCCCAGTACGCCAGCGTGGCTTCGCGCCATCGGACTCAAGCCAGTTCCTCTGGGCCTGGATCTGCGTGGTGGCGTGCACTTTCTCTTCGAGGTTGATGTGTCCACGGCAATCCGGCAGCGACTGGATGCCTATTCCACCGATTTCACCAAGTTGCTTCGGGACAATCGAATTCGCCGGAGCATCGCCGTGGTTGGCCAGGAAGTGAGAATCCGGCTCCCGGACGCTGCGGATGTTGCCAAAGCCGAAAAGTTGCTGAAGGACGCAGATCCGGACCTCGACATCCAGCAACGCGATACGCCCGAAGGCGCGCTTATCGTGGTCCGGATGACACCAGCGCAGATCAAGGCACGACAGGACTTTGCAATCCAGCAAAACACCACGACGCTGCGTAACCGGGTGAATGAACTTGGCGTCGCGGAGCCTATCGTTCAGCGGCAGGGCGTCGATCGCATTGTGGTTCAGCTTCCTGGTGTACAGGATCCGGCCCAGGCAGAACGGGTACTCGGTGCTACCGCCACGCTGGAGTTTCGCCTGGTCTGTGCCGACGAGAATCCGGTTGAAGCAGAGCGTACCGGCCGCGCACCGCTTGGTTGCGAAATATTCAAGATGCGGGACGGTGGTCCGGTATTGCTGAAGCGTCGCACTATTGTTACTGGCGATCAGCTGGTCGACGCCAGTCAGGGCTTTTCCGAAGGGCAACCTGCCGTATTTGTCCGACTGGACAGCAAGGGCGCCCGCAGCATGCTCGAAACAACCAAAGCCAATCTGAAGAAGCCGATGGCGGTGGTTTTCGTGGAGCAGAAGCGCGAGAAGATCGAGCGTAATGGCCAGATCATGGAAGTACCGCGCGAGTCGCGCGAAGTCATCAACGTGGCCACGATCAACGGCGTGTTCAGCAGCAATTTCCAGATAACCGGGCTGGACACCATCGAAGCGCGTGACCTGGCGCTGCTGCTGCGGGCTGGTGCCCTTGCGGCGCCTATCTACAAGGTGGAAGAGCGGACCATCGGCCCAAGCCTGGGCCAGGACAACATCAATCGCGGCGTTCGCGCCTTCCTGATCGGCTTTGCCGTCGTTGCCCTGTTCATGATTGTTTATTACCGGCTGATCGGTTTTATTGCTGATATCGGTCTGCTGGTTAACGTCATCCTGATCGTGGCGCTGTTGTCACTGATCCAGGCGGCGCTCACCCTGCCCGGTATTGCCGGCATCGTGCTTACCATCGGCATGGCGGTGGATGCCAACGTGCTGATCGCTGAACGTATTCGCGAAGAGGTGCGCAACGGCATGTCGCCACAGGCGGCCATCCATGCCGGCTACGACAAGGCGCTGTCAACCATTGTGGACGCCAACATCACGACGCTGATTGCCGGCATCGTACTTTTTGCCTTTGGCACGGGCCCCATCAAAGGGTTCGCCGTTGTCTTGTGCCTCGGTATCCTGACCTCAATGTTCTCCTCGCTCACCGTGACCAGGGCCATCGTGAATCTGGTCTATGGCGGCCGCAAAGTCGCGCAGCTGTCGGTCTAGAAGGGTATTCCTGTGGAATTTTTCAGTTCGAAGAGCACCTTCGATTTCCTCTCCAGGCGCAAGGCTGCATTTGCCCTGTCGATCTTCATGATCATCGGGTCCCTGATCCTGGTCATTCCCGGAGTGCGCGGCCTGAATTTCGGCATCGACTTCACCGGCGGTGTGTTGATCGAGCTCGCCTACAAGGGGGCAGCGGATCTGCCGGATATTCGCCAGAGACTGGAGGCCAATGGTTTTCCGGACGCCCTGGTACAGAACTTCGGCACTGCCAATGACGTGCTGATTCGCGTCTTGCCGCGCGAGGACGTGGCCGGACAGGCTGTTGCCGAGCAGATTCTTGGTGTGCTGAAGATGGGTGACGCCACTGCCGAGTTGCGGCGTACCGAGTTTGTGGGCCCGCAGGTTGGCGACGAGCTGGCGCAACAGGGTGCACTGGCCATGCTCTTCGCGATGCTGATGATCCTTGTTTATATTGGCATCCGGTTTCAGTGGAAATTTGCAGTGGGTGCGATATTTGCCACCCTGCACGATCCGATCATCACCCTCGGGTTCTTCTCTCTTACGGGCCTGACTTTCGATCTGTCGGTGCTGGCCGCGATGCTGGCCATCATCGGCTACTCGGTTAACGACACGATCGTGGTGTTTGACCGGATTCGTGAGAATTTCCGCAAGGTCCGGCGCGGTTCGCCTCAGGACATCATGAATCTGTCAGTTAACGAGACCCTGAGCCGGACCATAGTGACGGCCCTTACAACCTGTCTGGTCGTGATTGCCATGCTGTTGTTCGGTGGTGAAACCCTGCGTGGATTCTCCGCGGCACTGCTGATTGGTATCGTGGTGGGCACCTACTCGTCGATCTTCGTTGCGAGTGCGCTGGCTCTGGAGCTGAAGGCCAGCCTGGCAGATCTCGTGGTACCCGTTAAGGACAAGAACCAGCCCGACTCTGTGCTGTAGGAGCGGCTTCAGCCGCGCTCGACCTGGCGATCCGCTATAACACTCTGTAGCCCGCGGCATCCCGGCGGGAAATCCCTTCCGCCTGGCGTGCGGCACGCCTTTTCGGCGGAAGGGACACCCGCCACGCTGCCGCTCGCGGTGGAGGTGATCGAATTCCCATCGGCCTGGACAACAACGCGAATCCCTACTCACCGACGGCACGCGTCCTACGGAGTGGTATCCCAGACGGTGCCAGTTCGAGCGCGGCTTCAGCCGCGGCTATTGCTGCGAGAGGTGGGGAGTCAGGAGTAGTCGGAGGGCTTCGTGGACCTTGGGATTGCCGGCCAGCACGTTGCCACTGTCCAGATGTGAGCCCGTACCCGTGAGGCTGGACACAATGCCTCCTGCTTCCTGAATCATCAGCGTACCGGCCGCTGTATCCCACGGCTCCAGACCGAACTCGAAAAATCCGTCGAGCCGGCCGGCTGCTACGTAACAGAGATCCAGGGCGGCGGAGCCGGGTCGGCGGATGCCGGCGGTCTGTTCCATCACGTTACCCAGCATCTGCAGGTAGGTTTTAAGCCAGCGGGTGTTGCTGCGATAGGGAAAGCCGGTACCAATCAGCGTGCCCTCGAGCTCCTTGCGGTCGCTGACCCTGATGCGTTTGCCGTCCAGCTGGGCGCCGCGGCCACGAATGGCGGTATACAGCTCCTGCCGGCAGGGGTCATACACCACGCCAACCTCAAGCGTGTCTTTCCTGCGCAGGGCAATCGACACACAAAAAGTGGGAAAACCATGGATGAAGTTCGTAGTGCCATCCAGCGGGTCAATGATCCACACGTACTCGCTCTCGCCAGACCGGCCTGATTCCTCGGCCAGGAAAGCGTGGTCGGGGTAGCGTTTGCGAATGCTGTCGAGTATCGCCTGCTCGGCCGCCTGATCGATTTGCGTCACATACTCGTTGCGGGCCTTGGAGCGGATTTCGAGCTGGTCGAGCCGGGACAGGGCGCGGATGGCAATATCGCCAGCCCGGCGCGCAGCCTGAATGGCGGTGTTGAGTAAAGGTTGCATAACCGAGCCATTGTACAGACGGCTACAAGTCCCGCCAGCGTCACACACCCGGGCACACTCTCATCCGGTCCAGCTCATACAATAACGCCCCGGACTTCTGCAATATCGATACGAGTAATTCATGACTGCCAGTTTCCCGATTCGCTTCGTCCTGTTCGAGCCGACCCACCCGGGCAATATTGGTTCAACGGCGCGCGCGCTGAAAACCATGGGCTTCAAGGAGCTCGTGCTGGTAAATCCGCCTGCTGAATGGCTGTGTGGCGACTCCCGCGCACTGGCTTCCGGTGCCCAGGATGTACTGCACGGTGCACGGGTGGTGACCACCCTGGCCGAAGCGCTGCAAGGTTGCGGCCTGGTTCTGGGCGCCAGTGCCCGGCACCGCCGTATCGGCTGCCCGGAGCTGGATCCCCGGCAGGGTGCCGTAGAGCTCGTTGAGCAAAGCCACACGCGAGCGGTAGCCATGGTGTTTGGTCCCGAGCGTTCGGGTCTTGCCAACGACGAACTCGATTTGTGTAACGGGATTGTCTATATCCCGGCTAATCCCGAATACAGCTCGCTGAATCTTTCGCAGGCAGTGCAGGTCATTGCTTACGAACTGAGGCAACGACAGCTGGCGGAGGGTGCGGTGCCGCCGCTGGAGTTGCCGATCCCGGAATCTCCGCTGGCCGGACCCGCCCAGCTTGAACTGTTCTATGAGCACCTTGAGCGTGTATTGCTCGGCAGTGGCTTTCTGAACCCGGCCAATCCGCGCCACCTGATGCGCCGCCTGCGCCGCCTGTTTAACCGCACACGGCTGGACGAGAATGAGCTGAACATCCTGCGAGGGATACTTAGCAGCCTGATTCCCGGGTCCGGTGACAATCCCAGGCCGGACTGATCGGCTGGTCAGCAGAGCCATGACGCTACCTGTCTATCTGGATTTCGCGGCGAGTACGCCCGTTGCGTCGGAGGTGGTCGAGGTCATGACCGCTGCCCTGCGGGCGCCTGAACTGGTCGGCAATCCCGCGACCAGTTCAGGCGCAGGCGGGTTTCCGCAAGGCCACCACGCTTTTGCCGCCATCGAGGCCGCGCGACTCAAGATCGCTGCCCTCATTAATTCAGGCCCGGATGAGCTGGTCTTCTGTTCCGGTGCAACCGAAGCAGACAATCTGGCGATTATCGGTGGCGCACGCTTCAGGCAGGCCGATGGTCGCCACGTGATTACGGCGCTTGGCGAGCACAAGGCAGTACTGGAAAGCGTTCGCCACCTGGCTGCGAATGGCTGGCGGGTGACGTGGCTCAAGCCGGACCCGGACGGAATTATCCGGCCTGAGGCGGTGGCGGCAGCGCTGGAACCGGATACCACGCTGGTTTCGCTAATGCATGCCAACAATGAGACCGGTGTTCTGCTGGATGTGGCGGCCATCGGTGCCTTGTGCAGACAGCACGGCGCACTGTTTCACGTCGATGCGGCGCAGAGTGCCGGCCGGGTACCGATCGATGTGCGTCAGCAGGCCATCGATCTTCTGTCGCTTTCGGCGCACAAGATCTACGGGCCCAAGGGTATAGGTGCGCTGTTCATCGACCGGGAGCGGGTGCGGCGCGTGGAACCGCTGCTGTTCGGCGGCGGGCAGGAGCGCGGCATCCGGCCCGGTACGCTCGCAACCCACCAGATTATCGGCATGGGTGAAGCATTCCGGCTTGCCGCTGCACGCCGTGAAGCCGACCGCGTTCACGTCACGGCGCTGCGCGACCGGCTCTGGTCCCGCCTGGCAACGCTTCCGGACATCATCCGCAACGGGCATGCCGAGCAGACCACCGGCCACATTCTCAATGTCAGCATTGCCGGGGTCGAGGGCGAAAGCCTGCATGCCGGGCTGCAGGCCGTCATACCGGCCGGCTCAGGGCCTGAAGGTCCACCGTTGGCGGTTGCCAGCGGTTCTGCCTGTACCAGTCAGAACGATGAACCCTCGTATGTTCTGCGTATACTGGGCCGATCCGCTGAACTCGCCCGCAGCTCGATTCGTTTTTCCTTCGGGCGGGCTACAACCACCGATGACATTGATGCGGCTGCAGATCGGACGCTGACGGTAGTCAGCATGCTGCGCCGCCAATCGCCTGCCATCGGACCACCGGGCTGGCTACCCCCGCCCTCAATGCCGGACGATTACCCCGGTACGGTTGTGCTGGCGCGCGGCGAGGCCGGATCGGAGGCTCTGGGCACGTGGGTGGCGTTTAATGCCTGGATAGCGGCAGACCGGCTAGTCCGCCTGGATGTGCAGATTTACGGTTGCCCCCATACGCGGGAGGCCGGCAACCAGGTGGCGGCCGGTCTGTCGGGGCGTCCGGTGTCTGCTCTTGAGGATTTCGACCCGCATGAATGGCGCCGTGCGCTGGGAATACCGGTAGAAAAGACCGGTCGCATGTTGATCATTCAGGATGCCTTGCGTAAGTGCTTGGCAGATTGGGACAATGGGCGATTGTCGACGGTACTCTGAAGCCACCAATGGGGTGGTTATATGAACCGAAGGAGTCCAGCTTGGCAATTACCCTGACCAACAATGCCCTGAACCGCGTACGGAACTTCATGTCCGGGCCCCCGGGGGTGCGTATAGGCGTCAAGCGGACCGGTTGCTCGGGACTTGCGTATGTCATAAGTACAGCCGACGACGTGACCGACGACGATGTGGTTTTCGACCAGGACGGCGTGCGCGTGGTTGTCGCTCGCGAAGCGCTGGCGACTATTGATGGCACCGTAGTGGATTTTGTCCGCGAGGGCCTGAACGAGGCATTCCGCTTCCGCAATCCCAACGCCAAGGGCGAGTGCGGTTGTGGCGAGAGCTTTACCGTCTAGCGACGATTCCCCCGGCACTGCTAGAAGCCGGCCAATCACTTCAGGAGTTATTAGTGGCTATCGAACGTACCTTGTCCATCATCAAGCCCGACGGCGTGCAGAAGAACCTGATCGGCGAAGTCTATCTTCGCTTCGAGAAAGCTGGCCTCAGGATTGTTGCAGCCCGCATGCTGCACCTCACGCAGGCCCAGGCGGAAGCGTTCTACGCTGTGCATCGTGAGCGGCCGTTCTACAAGGACCTGGTCAGCTACATGACTACCGGGCCGGTGATTGCGCAGGTGCTGGAAGGTGAAAACGCCATCGAGGCCCACCGCAAGATCATGGGTGCTACGGATCCGAAGAAGGCTGATGCGGGAACAATCCGCCGCGACTTCGCTGCCAGCATCGAGGAAAACGTGGTCCATGGTTCCGATGCGCTGGAAACTGCCCGGCAGGAAATCAGCTTCTTTTTTGCCCAGGCCGATATCTGCCCGCGTACACGGTAAGGTTTAATGAACGGTTCGCCGGAACTGCAGCCTGTCGGATTGCCCCGCGCTGAACTGGAACAGCTCTTTGCCAGTCTCGGCGAGAAGCCTTTTCGTGCCCGGCAGTTGATGCGCTGGATGTACGGTCGCGGGGTGCTGGAGCCGGCATTGATGACCGACTTGTCGGCCGGGCTGCGCGAGTTATTGAATAATCGCGCCGATTTCCGGCTGCCAGCCATTGATAGCGTGCAGCAATCTGCCGACGGCACCACCAAGTGGCGTCTTGCTGTCGGCGCGGGCCAGTTGATCGAAACCGTTTTTATTCCCGAGGAGGGGCGCGGCACACTGTGCGTCTCGTCGCAGGTGGGTTGTGCACTGGACTGTTCCTTCTGCGCCACCGGCCGGCAAGGATTCAACCGGAACCTGAGTGCTGCCGAGATCATCGGTCAGGTCATGCTGGCCACTCGCGAACTGGGACTCGTTGCCGGTCGTTCGCGGGTCACCAATGTCGTGTTCATGGGCATGGGCGAGCCGCTGGCCAATTTTCGGCCAGTCGTGCAGGCCTGTTCCGTGCTCATTGACGACCTGGGCTTTCAGCTCTCCCGGCGTAGAGTCACTGTGAGTACTTCGGGACTGGTGCCGCAGATCCGCAAGCTCGGCCAGGAAAGCAATGCGGCGCTGGCGGTGTCACTGCATGCGCCTGATGATGAACTGCGCAACGTTCTGGTACCCATCAACCGGCGGCACCCGATTGCCGAACTGCTGGAGGCCTGCTGGGACTATGCGGAGGCGACCAACGCTGTGGGCATCACTTTCGAAGATGTGATGCTGGCTGGTATCAATGATTCGGAAGCGCAGGCCCGGCAGCTCGCTAAACTGCTGATCAACCGGCCGGCGAAGGTCAATCTGATTCCGTTCAATCCCTTCCCGGACAGCGGCTACCGCCGTTCTACTCCGGACGCGATACGCTCTTTTCGCCAGATTCTTCTTGATGCAGGCATCATGACCATCACGCGCCGCACACGAGGTGACGATATCGCCGCCGCCTGCGGTCAGCTTGCCGGACAGGTTCGCAATCGCGTACTTGCACCGTTGGGCGGCAAGGGAAGTCGAAAAGCCCAGGTCAGCGTGGCAGTGGAGGACATCCGGTGGCCAGCCTGAAAAAGCGTGGGTTGCGACTGTTGGTTATCGTGCCGTTGCTGGCTGCCAGCGCTTGCATAACCACGTCTTCGCGTCCGCCGCTGGCGCCGGCGTCGCCCGAAGATGCCGCACAGTACAATCTGCAACTGGGCATAAGTTACCTTCGCGACAACAAGTTGCAGGCGGCTCGCGAGAAGTTCGAGCGAGCGCTCAAGCAGGAACCCAGGCTAGCGACAGCAGAATGGGCGCTGGGCGTGGTGTTCGAGCGACTTGAGGACCCGAAGGGTGCCGAGGTTCACTATCGGCGGGCACTGGAACTGGATGGATCCGACCCGGATGCCTTGAATGCCATGGCGGTTTTTACCTGCAACTACAAGCAGGACCCCGCAGAAGCCCTGAAGCTGTTCGATCGCGCGATTGCGGTACCGCTGTCGCGCAAGGTTGCCAACCGCGTCATGCTCTATACCAACGCCGGCACCTGCGCGAAGCAAGTGGATCTCGCGCGGTCCGAAGCCTACCTGCGCAAGGCACTGAAGGAAGATCCGCAGTTTGGCGATGCGCTGCTGCAACTCGCCCAGGTGACGCTGGACGAGGGCAAGCCGCTACAGGCCCGCGGCTTCCTGGAGCGCTACATGGCACAGTCTCCGGCTACGGCAGCAACGCTTTATCTGGGTGCCCGTATCGAGCAAGCGCTTAACGACGATACGGCCGCTCGTCACTACAGCGACCGCTTGCGTAACGAATTTCCGGAATCAAACGAAGTGCGGCAGCTTGCCGAACAAGCTCAGTCCCGCAGTTAGCCGGTTCCGCACGGTTCATATATGGCAGATGGCAAGAAGGACACGGCCCTGGGACTTGGGGAACGTTTACGTTCGGCCCGCAAGGCGCGCGCGCTTACCCTGGAACAGGCGGCCTTCACCCTGAAGATGGACATCTCCATCCTCCGCGCGCTGGAGGACGAGCGCTTCGATGCGCTGGGCGCTCCTGTTTTTGTTCGCGGCCACCTCAAGGCTTATGCACGGATCCTCGGCCTGTCCGAAGAAGCTGTGCTGGAGGCGTATCGCGCTGCAGATCCCGGCTCGGCGATACCGCCAAAAGTAACCCGCGAAATCGAGAAACCGTTGACTACCAGTCCAGGGCCACTGGCGATCATGGTCGGCATCGTCCTGGCATTGATCGTCATGGGGCTTATCTACATTCTGGGTTCCGGCAGCGGCTCAATAATCCCTCCAGCCATGACCCCGCCGTCCAGCATCGAATGAGCGACACCTTGCAGGCCATTCGCGGCATGGAAGACATCCTGCCGCCCGCCAGTGCAACCTGGCAGCACGTCGAGGCCGTACTGCGCGGCTTGCTGCTCGATTTTGGCTACCAGGAAATTCGCGTCCCCATTGTCGAACAGACGGAACTGTTCCAGAGATCGATAGGGAAGTGACCGACATCGTTGAAAAGGAGATGTATACATTCAACGACCGCAATGGGCTGTCGGTAACCCTGCGCCCGGAAGCCACCGCCGGCATCGTGCGCGCCTGCATGGAACACGGGCTGATCCGCAACCAGCGCCACAAACTCTTCACCACGGGCCCGATGTTTCGTTACGAGAAGCCGCAGAAGGGCCGCTACCGGCAATTTCACCAGTTCGATGTTGAGGCTATTGGCTTTGCGGGTCCCGATATTGATGCCGAGCTGCTCATCCTCCTGAATCGCCTCTGGCGTCAGCTTGGTATTCGCGATGTTGAACTGCAGATCAACACCCTGGGTACGCCTGCGTCCCGGCACAAGTACCGGGCCGACCTTAGCGAATACTTTCGCGACAATCTGAATCAGCTTGATGACGACAGCCGGCGCCGACTGGACCGAAACCCGCTGCGCATACTCGACAGCAAGAATCCCGACCTGCAGACGTTGATCGCTGCGGCTCCGCAATTGACACAGTATCTGGATGACGAATCCGCCGATCACTTTGCCGGGCTGACCAGCCTGTTGACGGATACCGGAGTGGCGTTTTCGGTAAATCCGCGGCTGGTGCGCGGCCTTGATTACTATGGCAGAACTGTCTTTGAGTGGGTTACAGATCGCCTCGGCAGCCAGGGCGCGGTGTGTGCGGGTGGCAGGTATGATGGCCTGGTGGCTCATTTGGGCGGCGACGACACACCGGCAATAGGGTTTGCCATTGGTCTGGAGCGACTGGTGGCGCTGTACGCTTTGGGCGGCATGCCGGTTCCGCCAAGGGCCCCGGACGTCTATGTGGTTGCCGCAGGCGAGGGCACCACTCGCTACGCCTTCCGGATTGCAGAAGACCTGCGCAATGCGAACCCGCCGTTGCGCGTGGAGATGAATTGCGGTGGTGGCGGGTTCAAGGCCCAGATGAAACGCGCGGATCGCAGTGGCGCGCAGGTGGCTTTGATCATCGGCGAGGATGAAGTTGCCAGCGGCACAGCGGTTGTGAAGCCGCTGCGTTCGGAATCCGGATCCACAGGGTCCGGCAGCGGCGGCGATGCAGAAATGGGTCAGCGGAGTGTGGCAACCCCTGAGTTGGCAGCGGCAATCGCCGCGCATCTCGTAAATTGAATGTTGAAGTTATCAGGAATGTATCAGCGTGGCAGATGAATTACTGACAGAACAGCAACAGGCCGAAAACGTCAAACACTGGGTCCAGCAAAATGGCCTGGTTCTGGCTGCCGGCGTTGTGTTGGGGCTTGGCCTGTTGTTTGGCGTGAATCAGTGGCGCAATTATCAGGAGCGTCACGCAGAACAGGCCTCGGACGTCTATGAATCGCTTCTGCAAGCGGTGCGCAGCAACCAGGTCAGCCAGGCAGAAACCGGACTGGCAACACTGACTGCCGACTATGGATCTACGCCGTACACCGACCTGGCTCGCATGTCGGTGGCACATCTGTATCTGGAGCAGGGCCAGGCTGACCAGGCTGCCGAACTTCTGCGCAAGGTGGTGGATTCAGCGGCAACGACCGAGATTCAGCTTATCGCCCGGTTGCGCCTGGCGCGGGTTCTGAACCAGCAGGAGAAGTTCGACGAGGCCCTGAAGGTACTGACCGACCCCAAATCTGCAGCCTATGCCCCGGCCTATCACGATGTACGCGGCGATGTTTACTTCGCGATGGGCAAGTTCGATGAAGCCCGCAGCCAGTACGAGCAGGCCCTGCACGGTGACGATGCGGCGGTGGTGATCGATCGGGCCTACGTTGAGGCCAAGCTGGACGATCTTGGCGGTGCTCTGACGCCGGAAGTGACGCCGGAAATGGCATCCAAAGTGACGTCGGACATCAAGGCAGAAAAATGATGACTTTGGCAGCGCTGCATCCGGTTTCGGGGTGGCGTATCAATCGGCTGCAGATCCGCTGGTGGTGGCGTACCTTCCTGATCGCGGCCCTGATGGTTGTCGTGTTGTTGTCCGTTTCGGGATGCAGCGTATTCGGCGGCAAGGATGATCCGAATCCCCCGGCAGAACTGACAAAATTCAAGCCGACCCTGCGGATCAAGAAGGCCTGGCATGCGGGCCTGGGTGCGGAGAGCGAGCATCTGCGGCTGGCGCTTCAGCCGGCGTCCGACGGCTCGCGAATCTTTGCTGCCGCCCACGACGGCAAGGTCTCGGCATTCGATGCAGTTAAGGGCAAGCGACTTTGGCGCCGCAAGACCAAGCTGCAACTGTCTGGCGGGCCGGCCACGGACGGCGCCGTTGTTGTGATCGGGTCCAGCAATGGTGAAGTAGTGGCGCTGAATACCGAAGATGGTACGGAGCGCTGGCGGCACAGCGTTTCCAGTGAAGTGCTGGCGGCACCGGTGCTGGCCGATGGGCTGGCGCTGGTGCGCACCGTTGATGGCAAGCTTACGGCACTCGAGTTGACTGACGGCACACAGCGCTGGTTTGTTCAGCAGATCATGCCCAGGCTCACGGTACGCGGCACGGGTGCGCCGGTTGTCATCAAGAACACCGTTTATTGCGGTTTTGACAACGGCAGGCTTGCCTCGTACGCACTGGCCGATGGCTCCGAGGGATGGGACGTATTGCTGGACCCGCCGGCTGGCCGCACCGAGATCGAACGCCTGTCGGATATCAACTCCACCGTTCGGGCGATTGGTGACGACCTCTACGTCGTCGGCTATCGCGGTCAGGTTTCGGCAGTCGCAGCCGAATCCGGTCAGGCGCTGTGGTCGCAGGATGTCCCGAGCTATGAAGGCCTCGCGGTAGATTTGCAAAACGTGTATGTATCCGGCTCGCACAGCGAACTGTTTGCCCTGTCCCGGCACACAGGTACCGAGGCGTGGAAGCAGGAGGTAGTGAAGAACCGCGACATCTCCGGGCCGGCTGCTTTCAAAAACTCCGTGGTCGTTGGTGATTTTGAGGGCTACGTACACTTCTTCGACGCAACTACCGGGGACCTGCAGGCGCGTGTGCGTGCCGGTGGCGACCGCGTGACCTCTCCGCCACTGGTCGTCAATGAAATGATCTACGTGCAAACCGACGGCGGCGATCTCACAGCGTTCCGGCAGATCGACAAGTAGCGGCATCCGGACGTGCTGCCAGTTCTAGCATTGGTCGGCCGCCCGAATGTCGGCAAATCCACCCTGTTCAATGTACTGACCGGGACGCGCGATGCGCTGGTAGCGGATTTCCCCGGTCTCACGCGCGACCGTCTCTACGGTTACGCAACCCTCGTCGGTCAACAGTTCATTGTTATTGATACCGGCGGCCTGGGTGCAAACATTGATGCCGACAATACTGGCCTCAAGGCCCTGATCGAGCGCCAGGTCGCGTACGCGATCTCGGAAGCCGATGTTGTCGTGTTGCTGGTCGAGGCCGCTCCCGGTCCGCTGCCCGACGATCACGCCATCGTTGAGAGACTGCGGAAGTCCGGCAAGCCAGTGGTTCTGGCGATAAACAAGGCCGAGGGGCGCGAGCCCCTGCAACTTGCTGCCGCCTTTTACGAGTTGGGACTTGGTGAACCGCTCGCCATCTCTGCCCTCAAGGGTGACCGGCTTGGCGCTCTCGGCAGCCGGATCAAGGACCGGCTGCCAAAGTCGGAGCCACAGTCAACGCCTGAATCAGGGTTGGCGCCGATCGAGGATGAAGCGCGGCCAGCCCTGACCGGTACGCGTCTGGCGGTTATCGGCCGTCCGAATGTGGGCAAGTCCACGCTGATCAACCGCTATCTGGGCGAGGAGCGATTGCTTACCTCCGACGAGGCCGGCACCACCCGCGACAGCATCCAGGTGGCATTCCGCCATGCCGATCGCGATTTCGTGCTGTGGGACACCGCCGGCATCCGTCGCAAGGCACGAGTCGATGAAATGATCGAGCGCTTCAGCATCGTCAAATCGCTGCAGGCACTGGAAGAGGCCGATGCGGTGCTGGTGCTGCTGGATGCACGAACAGGCGTTACCGAGCAGGACGTGTCCCTGATTGGCCTCGCTCTGGAGCGGGGTCGGGCGCTGACCATTGGTATCAACAAATGGGATCGACTGCCCAGTGATCAGCGAGCACAGGTACGCAGTGATCTGGATCGTCGTTTGCCGTTCCTGGACTTTGCCGATGTGCATTTCATCTCGGCCCTGCACGGCACGGCCATCTACGACTTGCTGGAAAGTGGTAGGCGCGCGGCGAATGCGGCCGTCCGGGAGCTGCCGACGCCGGTATTGAACCGGATGCTCAAGGATGCTGTACAGGCTTATCCCACGCCGGTCGCCCACAATCGACGCATCAAGCTGACTTATGCCCATCAGGGAGGCCGTCGGCCACCACTGATCGTGATTCACGGCAACCAGACCGATGCGCTGCCGGATAACTACCGGCGCTATCTGGTCGGCTTTTTTCGCAAGGCATTTCGTCTGCAGGGGACGCCGATCAGGCTCGAACTGCGGACCGGAAACCCTTTGCCGGTCGACGCAACAAGCTGACGCCCCGCCAGATTAAGAGTCGCGATCGTATCCGTGGCAAGAAGCGCAACTGAACCATATCCATATAACCAATCGATGGAGACTCTGCGCGCCGGACGTGGCGCTCCGGTTGGCATAATTCGGGCCCTATGATGGCAGCACGCAAACTTCTGCAGATCCCCGGGCAATTCGCCATGCGTCGGGGCGGCACCCTCGATAGTCCGGTGATCGCATACGAGACCTGGGTGAACTCAATGCGGCACGCGACAACACCATCCTGATTTTTACCGGCATGTCGCCATCGGCGCACGCGACTCGTCGCCCGAAGATCCGTCGTCGGGCTGGTGGGAAAGGATGGTGGGCCCGTCGCGGCCCATCGATACGCAGCGCTACTTTGTCATGTGCGTCAATTCACTGGGTAGCTGTTTTGGCTCCACCGGGCCGGCATCGGTGGACCCGGCTACCGGCCAGGCTTACGGGATTTCGTTTCCGGTACTAGCCTTGAGGACGTGGCCAACGCCGGCAAGCCTGCTGGTGGATCACTTCGACATTTCCCGGCTGCACACCGTAGTTGGTCCTCCATGGGTGGCATGACGACCCTGCCTTTGCCATTCAGCATCCCGACATGGTGCGCAACCTGGCCTTGCTGTCGACAGCCGCCCGGGCCTTGACCATTTTCCATTGCCGTCCGCTCGCTGCAGCGGGAGATGATCCGGCGCGATCCAGCCTGGAATAACGGCAACTATGCCAGTGGGCCGACGGCGGGTTTCCAGCCCGATTATCGGTATGCGCCTGGCGCGCAAACTCGGGATGGTGACTTACCGGTCAGCCCGCGAGTGGGAAAAGCGTTTCGGTCGGGAGCGCATAGCCGAAGAACGCCAAACCGGTGACGCCTTCGGGCTGGATTTTGAGGTCGAGTCCTACCTGGAAAATCATGCCAACAAATTCATCGGTCAATTTGACGCCAACTGTTATCTGTATCTGTCGCGCGCCAGCGACCTGTTCGACGTCGCCGAACATGGTGGTTCGGTGACCGCCGGGCTGGGCAAGATCCGCGCCGAGCGCGTTCTGGTCGTTGGTGTGGAAACCGATATCCTGTTTCCGATCGCCCAGCAGCGCGAACTGGCCTCCGGTCTGGATGCCCGCAACCGCGAGGTCCATCTGGTCGAGTTGCCGTCAATCCAGGGTCACGATTCATTTCTGGTCGACATGGATCGGTTCAGACCGGTCGTCGCCTCCTTCTTCGGCACCTGACGCCAACTCCGACCCCACAACTGCCTTCAGCGATGCTTGATCTCTGTTGCACTCCACAACGCAGCGGCAGCGTGGCGGGTGTCTTGTCGGCCGAAAGGGGCGTGCCGCACGCCAGGACGACAAGATTTCCCCGCCGGGATGCCGCGTGTGCAGAGTGAAACAGATCAAGCGACGTTGAAGCTGCTTCTATCGGACGGTGGCCTTGATTTCCCCGACGGCAACGCGGGCCGTGATGTGATCGCCGGTCTGAAGCTGCGCGGCGCTGCGGACCGACGGCGCCGGCTTCGTCGAGCACAATGGCATAGCCGCGTTCCAGGGTCTTGAGGGGACTCACCGTGTGCAAAGCGGCCGCTCAGCACCGCAAGGCGGGTGGCAGGGACCGCCAGTCGCGAACGCAGTGCCGATGCCAGGCGTTGGCGTGCGGTGGCCACACGCGTACTGCCAATGGCGATCCGGGTGGCGGGAGACAGGGCACGCAGGCGTGCAGTCGCGGTGTGGATCCGCAGCCGATCCAGTGCCAGCCGATTGCGCAGGGCGAGTGCGAGTTGACCCCCGCAATTCATCCAGTCGTTGTGCATGTTGACGCAACTGAACACCAGGATGGCAGCGGTCCAGGCGGGCCGCAGGGGTGCGCCATGCGGTGAGCAGGGTATCCACCGCCGGCTGACGGCCAGCTTGAGGTCGCGTTCGAGCTTTTCCACGCGGCGCAGCCAGTCGTGGCTGTCGGGAACCACCAGTTCGGCAGCGCCGGACGGTGTGGGCGCGCGAAGATCGGCCACCAGGTCGGCAATCGTCACATCGACCTCATGGCCAACGCCGGAAACCACCGGGATCGGGCAGGCAGCGATGGCACGCGCCACCATCTCTTCGTTGAAAGCCCACAGGTCTTCCAGTGAGCCACCGCCGCGCGCCACGATCAGCACATCGCATTCCGCGCGCCGGGCCGCTGATTCCAGTGCATTGACGATGTCGAACTTCGCCTGCTCACCCTGCACCTGCACCGGATAGATGAGGACCGGGATGGCCGGGAAGCGTCGCTTGAGGATCTGCAGCACATCGCGGATTGCGGCACCGCTGGGCGAGGTCACGACACCAATTCGGCGGGGCAGACGCGGCAGCTCCTGCTTGCGGGCTTCATCAAAGAGACCTTCGGCGGCCAGGCGCTGCTTGAGTTCTTCGAGGCGGCGGCGCAGCAGGCCTTCGCCGGCTGGTTCCAGGTGCTCCACAATCAGCTGGTAGGCGCCGCGAGGCTCATAAATACTCACCCGGCCGCGAGCCAGCACCTTTAGCCCGTTGGCCACGGGCACCTCGGTGCGCGACCCCCGGCTGCCGCCACCTCTGCTGCGGAACAGGGCGCAGCTGATCTGGGCGCGATCATCTTTCAGCGAAAAATACAGGTGGCGGACGCCGGCCGAGCCAGGTTGGAGATTTCGCCCTCTACCCACAGGGTTGGCAGGTCCTGCTCCAGAAGCTGGCGCACCATCCGGTTGAGCTGGGGAGACCGTCAGGACCTGTTTGTCGGGGGCGGGTGCCATGCTGGCAGTTTACGGCCTTCCGCGCCGCGTACCATGACGCGTCTTATGCGGATACCACGACGCCCTGACGTTTGATGACGTCCTTCCAGCCAGCGTATTCGGAGATCCTGCCCCGGGACGCCAGCCTGCTCACCCATGTGACCCGCGACATCACCCTGAACATCCCCATTCTGTCCGCAGCGATGGACTCCGTGACGGAAGGCCGCCTGGCCATCGCACTGGCCCAGGAGGGCGGGCTGGGTATCGTCCACAAGAACATGAGTCCGGCCGACCAGGCCCGCCAGGTGGCGCAGGTCAAGAAGTACGAGAGCGGCATCGTTCACGATCCGATCACGGTGCGTCCGGACCAGACCATCCAGGAAGTGCTGGATATCACGCGCGCCCACCATTTCTCCGGGATGCCGGTGGTGGATCGGGACGCACAGTGGGTATCGTGACCAATCGCGACCTGCGCTCGAGACCCGCCTGGACGCGCCGGTGTCGTCGGTGATGACGCCTGAGGACCGCTGGTTACGGTCCCGTGAAGGTGCCGACAAGAAGGAAGTGCTGGGCTGCACAAACATCGCATAGAGAAAGTCCTGGTCGTTGCCGGTGAACAATCAGCTACGCGGCATGATCACCGCCAAGGACTTCCAAGCGAAGGACTACCCGTGGGCCTCAGGGACAGCCGCGGTGCCTGGTCGGCGCGGCAGTGGGTACCGGCAGTGACACCAACGAACGCGTCAGGGGCACTGGTTGAAGCGGGTGTGGATCTGCTCATCGTCGACACGGCTCACGGCCACTCGAAGGGCGTGCTCGACCGTATCCGCGCCATCGAAGGAATATCCCCACGTGCAGGTGTGGACATCCGTTACCGCCGAGGCTGCCAAGGCGCTGGTCGCGGCGGGCGCCGATGGCGTCAAGGTTGGTGTGGGTCCAGTTCTATCTGCACCACACGCATCGTTGCTGGTGTCGTGTGCCGCAGATCAGTGCTGTCGCGAATGTTGCGGCGGCACTGGAAGGAACCGGCGTGCCGATAATCGCCGACGGCGGTATCCGTTACTCCGGCGATCTTGCAAGGCCATTGCCGCTGGCGCTGCACGATGATCGGCGGACTGGTTTGCCGGGCACCGAAGAGGCGCCGGGTGAAGTCGAGCTATATCAGGGCCGCTCTTACAAGTCGTACAGGGGCATGGGGTCGCTGGGCGCAATGGCCCAGCGCCATGGCTCTCGACCGCTATTTTCAGGATGCTTCGGAAGGGGCTGGAAAAGCTGGTTCGAAGGCATCGAAGGCCGCGTGCCCTACAAGGGCGGGATGGCCAAGATCGTGGTTCAGCTGGTTGGCGGGTTGCGCGCGGCGATGGGTTACACCGGCTGCAGCAGCATCGAGGAGATACCACCACCCATTTTGTGCGCATTACCGGCGCTGGCATGTGAGAGTCTGTGCGCGATGTAACGATGACCAAGGAGCCGCCCAATTACCGACGGACACCTGACGTCGCCGCCCGGCGCGTCCTGATCCTCGACTTCGGTTCGCAATACACGCAGCTGATCGCCCGGCGTGTGCGGGAAGCCGGCGTGTACAGCGAAATCCTGCCGTGGGACGCTGACGACGCCGCGATCCGCAACTTTGCACCCGCCGGCGTAATCCTGTCTGGCGGTCCGGAGTCAGTCATTGGCGGGGCCGCGTTCAGCAATCTCACGCCAACGATTCCCTCACTGGTGTTCGAGCTGGGTGTGCCTGTGCTGGGCATCTGTTACGGGATGCAGGCGATGGCGGCGCAACTCGGTGGCGAAGTGGAGTCGTCGACGCATCGCGAGTTCGGTCATGCCATGGTGCGTCCGGCGCCTGGCAATCGTCTCCTGGATGGATGGGCGACCGGGGCGGACATGCCGGTATGGATGAGTCATGGCGATCGCGTTCGACGCTTGCCCCAGGGATTCGAAGCCATTGCGAGCTCCGTCAACGCGCCGCTGGCCGGCATGGCCGATGAGGGACGTCAGTACTACGGCCTGCAGTTTCACCCGGAGGTGACACACACCGCAAAGGGTCAACAGATTATCGAGCGCTTTGTGCGGGATATTTGCGCCTGCCCGGACACCTGGCGCGCGGACAACATCATCGCCCGTGAAATCGCCAAGGTGCGTGCACAGGTGGGCAGCGATCACGTCCTGCTGGGCTTGTCCGGCGGTGTGGATTCTTCTGTGGTGGCTGCCTTGCTGCATGAAGCGCTGGGTGAGCAACTGATCTGCGTGTTTGTCGATACCGGACTGCTAAGGCTCCACGAGGGTGATCAGGTGATGGCGGTGTTCGCCGAACATCTGGGCGTGAAAGTCATCCGCGTCAATGCCGAAGACCGATACCTGGAGGCGCTGGCCGGTGTCACCGACCCCGAAGCCAAGCGCAAGATCATCGGCCGGCTTTTTGTCGAGATCTTCGATGAAGAAGCCGCGAAGCTCAAGGACGTGAAATGGCTGGCGCAGGGCACGATCTATCCCGATGTCATCGAGTCGGCCGGCTCACACACGGGCAAGGCCCACGTCATCAAGTCTCATCACAATGTTGGCGGGCTGCCGGCCAATATGCGCTTAAAGCTTGTAGAACCCATTCGTGAACTGTTCAAGGACGAGGTCCGGCGCATTGGTGTGGAACTCGGCCTGCCGCGCGAGATGGTCTACCGTCATCCCTTTCCCGGCCCGGGTCTGGGCGTGCGCATACTCGGCGAAGTCCGTCGTGAGTTTGCCGACCTGCTGCGCCTGGCCGACCACATCTATATAGAGGAATTGCGTCGTGCCGACCTCTACGACAAGGTCAGTCAGGCTTTCGCGGTATTTCTGCCCGTGCGCTCGGTCGGTGTCATGGGTGACGGTCGCCGCTACGACTGGGTGATTGCACTGCGTGCGGTCGAAACCATCGATTTCATGACAGCCCGCTGGGCGCACCTGCCCTATGAGTTCCTCGATCTGGTCTCCAGCCGGATCATCAACGAGATCGAGGGGATCTCGCGCGTGACGTATGACATTTCAGGGAAGCCGCCCGCGACGATTGAGTGGGAGTGAAGAGTAGTGCCCGGACGTTACCCCACGAGACTTGATCGAGTATTCCATCACCTACCAAATTGCGCTCATCTTCTCTGGTCGGCCATCCTGAAATGATCGATCTGATCGGCGTGAGCCTTCATGAATGAAGGACGATTGGTTGCCCGAGTTACGTATGCCTCCGTGGCCGGACGGTCGCCAAAAGAGCGGACCGTTGAAACGCGTAGCACATCTGCCATCAACAGGTCTGCAACGGTGAAGCGCCCGGCGGCGAGCCATTCCTGCTCGCTCAATACTCTTTCCAGATGGTGAAGCCGCTGGCCCATCCATCCTGTAAGCGCGTTGTCTTCGTCGCCGGACATCTTGAGAAACCACCACGGTACGGTGACCATCTCGATCGAGTTAAGCGCGGCGATTGTCCATTGCAAAGTTGCTGCTTCTCCAACGGGATCGCGCGGCATCAAGTTTTCGCTTTTCCGAGCCAGATGCAACAGTCCGGCACCGCTCTCAAATAGCTCCACCGCCTCGTCCGTCAGGAACGGGACTTGGCCAAATGGCTGCTGGGCCAGATGATTGGTCTCGCGACCATCAAATGGGATCGAACGTACCGCGTAGCTTAGCCCCGCTTCTTCACATGCCCATCGCAACCTTAGATCACGAACGAAACCACGAGGGCCTTGCGGAACCCAGTCGTACGTCCAGATGGTGAGTTCACTCATGGCAGTGCCTCCATGCCACAGAATTCAGCGAGACGCTCGAGCCCGCTAGTCCAGCCTCGCATATGCGATTCGCGGGCGCCTTCGGGCAAATGCTCATGCGTGACGATGACTTCAGTGCGCTGGCCGACGGGCACAAAGTCCACGGTCACCAAAGTGCCGCACCCCTCGGTGCCATCGGATAACCAGGTAAAGACCAGTCGACGAGGGCGATCGATGACGTGGTACACGCCTTGATGGGGATAGGTCTTCTCGTCACCTTGCATGATGATTTCGTAGCTGCCGCCGACACGCGCCTCTGACTTCGCGCTGGCGTGGCGGATGCCATCGGGCCGCATCCATATGCCCAGTGCCTCGGGGTCGAGCCAGGCGTCGAACAGGTCCTCGGGAGTAGCAGATATCGTGCGGCGCACTACCACTGCGGGAGCAGTTTTGACGACGGCATTCATTTATGTTTCCTCTTCCTTCTCACAACGTATGTTTCGAGAGCGGCGAGCCGGTCTCCCCAGAACTTGCGGTGGTGCTCCATCCACGCCGCGGCCTCGGCCAGCGGTTCGGCGTTGAGTGACAGCACATGATCGCGCCCGCTAACGGAACGCCGCAGCAGCCCCGCGCGCTCCAGTGTTCGGATGTGCTTGGAGACCGAGTTCAGAGATCGGAAAATCTCCGGCGATATCGGTAACACGTGCATCGGCGGCCTGAAGCCGCGTCAAGATTGCGCGCCGTGTCGGATCGCCCAATGCATTGAAGATCGCATCGAGGTCGGCAGACTCATATTCACCCATAAGGGTGAATATATAGACAAGCAGGACCAGCTGTCAATGCAGGTCGGCGCTCCTGAATACCAGTGTCTCGACGGTTCAGAAGTGGGAGGTCGGTCAAAAGCGGCCCACGGAGGCCGCGCTGAACCTTCTCCATCTCGCACAGAATAGAAAAGAGCCAGACGGGGCAACGACTTAGTAGTAGTGCTTGGGATCGAGTGGGAATGATTAGTTGTCGTGTGCTGTTGTTCAGCGCCATTCAGCAAGTGAGCTGAAACACCGGAGAATGCAGTGGTTGCATCTCAACGTTGTTCAGAGTCACACGACCACTGCCGTGATTCTGCACTCCGACCGTAGTACGCAATACACGAGTACTGAACGTTCCGTGGAAACGGGGGTGAACCACTTTGTCGCGAGCGTTTCAAGAATTTACGCCCAATCGCCAGCAAACCAGTGGCGAGCAATGCACTCGTCGGAGGCAGCGGCACAACCGTTACCTGGATACTTTCCAATCCCGCCTGGACTCCAGCCAAATTAACCCACTGCGAGCTATCCGGGTTTGAAGCATCATCAACACCAGCCCAGATATATCCCGCGCGCCACCGCGCTGGATACACCGGCAAGGTCAGTTCATCCGAGTCAATTACGCTACCCCCGGATCCCAAAAGCACAAGCGCATAATTCGTGCGAATGTTTGACGTTGGATCGAGCACGAATGTTTCGGCTGCCCACACATCAACCGGGGACGAACTACCCGGGAGAATACGATCATCGTAGACATCGATCTTGTTACTTGCGTACGCTGGAAGCGTAGTCTCTCCAATGGATAGCGTGATGTTCGAAATGGCTCCGACGTACAGGCCGACGTGGGGGTCTGCATCAGAGTCCACCGTTGCGCTCTCATACGAAAACGATAAAACAAGTTTGGTGTCACTCGACGGATGAGGGAACGGCAGAAGATTTAAAGGATCGCTAACAACCGGGTATTGGCCAATCGCCACGACATTCACTGTCGCGGCATAGCTCGGGATGCCGCCTAACGTGAGGGCAAGCAACATTGTGGCGATGCATCGCTTTTTCATGTGGCGCCCCTTTCTCATATGTTCTGACGCTGCGGCTCCTGCAGCAAAGCGAATATAAGGGATCACCGCATCACCAGCTCGAGAATATGCAGTACAGAACGTCTCATCAGAAATTACCTTTGTTCTTGTTGAGATCAGACTACACCGGCCTGTACGTTGACGCATTATCTGGCAGGATGGGTGTCGGCCGTTACGTTAAATCGGATTCTCCCGGTATCACCACATCTGCCAATGGGCAAACCCGGACCCATGAGCGCACCAGAGTGGGGATTGCGACTGTCACCATGGAGCCACGCTTTGCCGTTGTATGTCGATGGCCTGCTGCATGTGTCTCTGTTCTGGAGCCGTATGCAGATGCTGGACGCCAATGACATTGTCGACTCTTCAAAATGCTCGAGCGGCGCCAGGCTACCGCGATTCGCTCCACTTCCAGCGCGGGCAAAAGATCTCCACTTCCGACGGTAAAAGCGACGGTAAAGACCCACGTCGATCACCGCCAAGTCCCTTAGCCATGCGGGTTCTGGCGGTCTGTCAATGATCGAGCGGGAGTAGGAGCGGCTTCAGCCGCTGACCCCTTGTTCCATTCGAGACAGCAGCGTGCGGACATAATCACGTGCGGCCTCGTCGTTTGGGATGGCTTGAAAGGCGCGACTGCGGCGTAGGCTCGTATCTCACGGAGATATGTACCTATGCCGGCTTCACTGAAGACTGTAGTCAAAGCCTGTCTACTGGCCGTAGTGGTCATGGCGCCACCATCTGGAGGGGCTGATACGCTACTTTTTTACAACGAGCCGATGTCTCCCGAAGGCGGCCGGCCGCTGCACCAGAGCCTGCTCGGCTGGACCTTCTTTCCGACAACGGCCATCACCATTACCCACCTCGGGCTGTTCGACGACTACTCGGATGGATTCGACATTGCCCACCCCATCGGATTGTTTCGGCTGGATGATGGCGCGGAGCTGGCATCCGGCGTTGTGAGTGCAGGGCTCGTCGACCCGCTGGTCGATGAATTTCGGTATGTCGACGTTCCCGACGTCACGCTCGTTAGCGGTGTCGAATACGTGCTGTCTTACTACACGAATGATCCCGAGGGCATAAGCTACGATTATCAGGCATTCCCATTGGGGTTGGGCGTAGGCCACGATCCTGCGATTGCGCTGGGCTACTCGCGCGTGCAGTCAGGCGCGCCAGGGCTCGGCATCCCGAGTATTCAGACATTTCAGGGTGCGTATTTCGTCGGACCGAACGCGCTGTTTACTGTTGTTCCCATTCCCGGAGCCGTCTGGATGTTTGCCAGCGCGCTGGCCACAATCGGAATTGCCCGGCGACGACGGTCCCGACTGTAATTCAGCAGCGCCATGGTCCGTAATAATGGCTCTCCTCTCGTGCAATCATCAGCTGGCCGCCTAGTGCCGAGACGGGTGAGTCAGCACAACCCTCGCCGCCCTGGCCTGGGCGAATCACAATCTCGGAGGCTTCATGGGTGCTCCTGCGCTGCGCGTACTCGCGCTGCTAATGCTGCCTGGAATGGGGCGATGACCTGCGTGAGTTCCTGGATGCCCTGGTTGCTGTCGGCCTGCTCGGCAGGGAAGGTAACGATCAGCGTGTCGTCTATGCCAAGTGCTCCACGATGTAGATATCGTGCACCAGGCCCCCAATTCACCCTGATCAACGGAGCAATCGCGGATGTTTGGTTTCAGGCCGGCAAGGGTTGCATTACTCAGGCCGCCCGGGTTTAGGAATAGACTCACCATGAGATTGACTCCGACCCCGCCGCACGGATAGGGTCAGCAATTACCGGAGAGGGGGGATTTCCAGCATGCCAACTATTGGTCCCGTACCGGCGGCCAGGCTCGGGCGCCTTTCTGCTCCGCCATTTGTCGGTATCTTCGCCTTTATCGCCGTGCTCGGCATGGTGCCGCTGATGCACAGCGCTCTGGGCCTCATCATGGATGTGTTCCCTGACCATTACGACACGCCGCTCAGCATCGGGATCGGCGTTGTCGCAATTGCTCTGCTGATTCGTGCTTCATTGAGTCCCAGCGAGGCAGTGGGCACGTGGGTCGGGTTCATTGCTGCGCATCTCGTCTGGACCGGCTGGATCGAGTTGTCATTCCGCTTCAACCCACAAATGATGGGCATGGGTCCGCTGATAGTTAATGGCGAGCATGTGCTGTCCGCGAGCTTGCTGTTCGTGGAGGGGACGACCGGCCTGCTGATGGCGACGTTGCCGTTTTTCGTGTTCAATCGAGACACGCGTTGCAACGCCTTCATGTGGATCCAGCGCGTATTTCGTTATGACGCCGGCAAGCCGGCGCCCGCCTCCGAGCGCAACTTCGCCCGCATTACATTCCTCGAAGTGTTGTACGTGGTCTGGTTCTGCTACGCGGTATCGCTGTTTCTGGTCGATTCGCGTTTCTTCGGCTTGCATCACCCCGTAACGTACGGCGTTACATTTCTGCTCGCGATCTGGACTTTCTACCTGCTGATGCGGCTTGCACGCTTCACTCGCAGCCTAGCCGCCGTGCGCTACGCGATACCGACTGCGGGAATTATGTGGGTGACGATTGAAATCACCCAGGAGTGGGGGTTGTTCACGGAGTTCTGGACGCAGCCAATGGAATACGCGCTCGAAATGTCGCTGTTGCTCGGTGCATTCGCCATCGCACTTGGTCTCGCCGTGGTCATGCCCCGTCGGCGCACAACCAGATAGATTGCTATTTGTGTAAAGCCGGTAAAGCGATCGCTGTCGCACGCAAGCCAGCATGAGCCCGTCAGCTGGTTGACAGCAAAAGTAGCGCTCCGACACCAGGCTACTGATATTTCTTCGGGCTGAGGACGTCGTCGACGGTTCGCCTTGCACTCAACCTGACTTCCATGTTTGAATGGCTCTGCGAACAATGCATGGAGCCGCAATGAACAGACGACTCGCAGGAAGCGTACTGGCTTGATTGTAGCGTTGTAGTCGCGCTGACTCTGCCGTGGAGTGCAGCAATGGCCGATCTTCCGGCTGACGCTGGTACCGGCCAACGGTGGTATACCGATCAGCAGGTCGAGCAGGGCAGGACCATTTACCAGCAGGATTGTGCCATCTGCCACGGAGAGCAGGTGAGGGCCAGCCCGACTGGCAGGAACGCGATTCGATGGGTTTCTATCCGGCTCCGCCCCTCGACGCCAGCGGGCACGCCGACCAGCATCCCTTGAAGGGCATGCTGAACACGCTGACCATCGGCGGTGGACCCGTCGGCGGCACTATGCCTTCGTTCAGCGACGTGCTCAGCCCCGCGGAAATGGAAGCGGTGCTGGCGTACGTACAAAGCTCTGGCCGGATGATTACTACGCGGGCTGGCAGGACGTCGATGCCGGCAAGATCTTCACCGGTCAGCAGCAGCACGATCATCACTAAGCCTCTTCAGAAACCGCCATCCCTCGAACCTTGCATACTGCCGGCGACGCGGAAGGGACCACTCGGAGAATACAGAATGAGCAGCAGATACCTTTTCGCCGCGGCGGTCGTCCTGTTCGCTTCAGCACTGCAGGCCCACGGGCCGGTAGCGCGGAATGCGGAAGGCGTGGACATTGACGCGCGATTCTTCATTGCGGACTCTGCGACGGGCGAAGTCGTCGTGCTCGATCTCCCGACCGGCGAGGTGCTCACCCGGATGGCCACGCCTCCGTCGATCATGAACCTGGGTCTCAGTCACGACGGCGGCCTGGTGTTTGCAATGCGTGGTCGCGACACGGACCGGGATACCATCACTGTCATCGACACCGGCATCGATGGCTCGGGCAAGGCGCGCTTCCCGACCATCGCACGCACTTTCACGGGCAAGGCGCCCGGCGGGGTGCGCCATGGCATGATGGGCAACCGTCGGCGGTCACAACGCCGTGCTGAACGAAGAAAGCGCGGAGATGGAGATCTACGAAACCGATGCCTTCGGTTCGCTGGCGGCGGTTCCCACCCGGATCATCAAGCTGGCGGCTCCGGATCATTATCATTACCAGGAAGCTGGTGATCATCTCTATGTCGGACATCTGGCAAAGGGCCTGGTGCAGATCCTGGATCGGAAGACCGGTACGGAAGTCGGTCGTATCGGCAAGTGTCCGGTCCTGCACGGAATGGCGAAAGACGAGGCGTCCGGACGGCTGTTCTTTGCCTGCATGGCCAATGTGATGGTCATCGGCACCAGGGGTGCCGAGAAGGACCAGGAAGTCGCGCGCATTCCCTATCCGGGCAAACAGCGGATCGCGGTTTTCTTCAACGGGCGGGACCGGGTTCTCTGGAAGCACGGAAGGCGCCAATCCGGCGATTCTCCGTCTGGATACGGCGGTTCAGCCGTACGAATTCCAGACCATTCCGGTCGACTCGTCGATTCAGCGGGCCAGCAGCGATGATGGCGAATTTCTCGTGCTGTATTCGCGTAACGGGCAGCTCGAGATCCGCGACGGCGGTTCGGGCAAGCTCCTGCGGGAAATCCCGGTGTCTTCAAGTTTTGAGAGCAATTTTCATGAGCACGTGGACAAGGCGGTGCTGCCCGATATCGTGATGCTGGGTGATCGGGCCTACATCACGATTCCGCCTGAAGGCACGCTGATCGAGGCTGATGTCCGCACCGGCAAGGTCCTGCGTCGCATCGATCTGGGCGGGCAACCGACCCGGATGCTGGTGGTGCCGGCGCGGGCGACTGCCGCAGCTGACTGACGACCCCGGAAGGCCCAGCCAGGCAAGACAACGCCGAGCTTGATCTGGCTCGTCAGCGAGGCCCGACTTCCGTACTTGATGGCCAGTAGTAGGAGTCTGGTCTGGATCGTGCGCCAAAGATGGCTTGCCCCACGCGCACAACTGTCGCGCCTTCCTCAACGGCAATCTCGTAATCACCAGACATTCCCATCGACAGCTCGTCAAGTTCGATGCCGCCTGGCGCCTCCTGGCGCAACCTGTCCCGCAGTTCACGCAACTGCACGAAGCACTGGCGGACGCGATCCGTCTCGGCTGCCAACATCGCCAGCGTCATTAACCCACGTACTCGCAGGGCTGAAAACGCCGGGAGTGCCTGTATAAATGCAGCCACCTGGTCTGGTGGCAAGCCGTACTTGCTGGCTTCCCCCGATGTGTTGACTTGCACGTACACATCCAGGGCGCGACCTTCGGCTTGCAGGCGCCGCTCCAGCGCCTCGGCAATGCGCAGGCTGTCCAGTGCCTGGAACTCGGTGGCGAAGCGCGCCACCAGTTTGGCCTTGTTGGTCTGCAAGTGACCGATCACCGACCAGTGCAGATCCCTCAGATCTGCCATAGCTTCCCATTTTCGGTAGGCCTCCTGCGGCTTGTTCTCGCCAAGCTGCCGGCAGCCGGCCGCATAGGACAGGCGGATGCTCGCCTCATCCCTGGTTTTGCTCACGGGCAGCAGACGTGCGCCGGCCGGATCGCGTCCAACGCGTATACAAGCCGCTGCCATACGTGCGTGGACGTCGGCGAGGTTCCGGCGAAAGTCATCTAGCGATACAGCCTGAGGCCATCGACCATGCTGATCGTGCAAAGTGGGTGTTTCCAGCGAGATGTCAGCATTCACGATGTAAGCCTCTATTGGTCGACAGCAAAAGTAGCGCTCCGACACCAAAGTACCGGTTTTCAAGTGCTTGCAGATGCTTCAAGCAATCGACTGGGAGTGATTCTGCGCCTTTCGCGATCTATAGACATCCGGCAATATATGATCCTGAGTCTGCGCAACAAGCGCATTCAGCCTCCCGGTGAATACGAACTGCGGTAAACCCGCCTCTGAGGAACACAGTCATGTCTGCCTTGCGCACTCTCTCCGCGATCCTGCTGCTTGTTCTCTTTCAGACGAGCACTGGCCTGGCCGCCGACAGTCCGACGGTACTCATCACCGGGTCGAGCCGTGGTATCGGTCTGGAGCTCGCCCGCCAGTACGCCGAGCGTGGCTGGCATGTGATCGCCACGGCCAGGACGCCAGGCAAGGCCAAGGCCCTGCAAGAGATTGCCAGCCGCCATCCGAATGTCACGCTGGAAGCGTTGGACGTGACTAACCACGCGCAGATCGACGCGCTGGCGAAGAAATACCAGGGCAAGCCCATCGACGTGCTGCTCAACAACGCCGGTATTTCCGGCGCCGACGAGATGGGTAGCTTCGGCCACCTCGATTATGCGGTGTACAACAAGGTCCATGCAGTCAATGTCATCGGGCCGCTGAAGATGGCGGAGGCGTTTCTGCCGAACGTGGCGGCGAGCCAGCAGAAGAAGATCATCAACATCACCAGCACGGAGGGCTCTATCGGGTCGGTCAAGACCAGGGGCGGCAGCTATTTTTACCGTTCAAGCAAGGCCGCGCTGAACATGGCGATGCGCTCCCTGTCGCTAGACCTCAAACGCCAGGGCATCACCGTCGGACTCGTGTCACCCGGATTCGTAAAGGATGACTTCACGAAGGGTATCGACCTGCCAATCATGATCACGCCCCAGGAGAGTGCCGCGGCGGTGATCAAGGTGATTGATGACTACGATCTTGCGAAGACCGGCACCTTCATACGTCACACCGGCGCCGGGGCGCCCTGGTAGGGCGGCTGGCGATCACCAGCAGCACTGCCACGTAAGCAGACACATGGCCAACGCACAGCAGAAGCCGTCGGCCGGCGCTGCTCCTGACCAGAACCCGTTGCTCCATGAAACCGAGCGTCGCAACGAGGTGCTGGTGCGCAGTTTCTGCGCGGCCTGGTCCGCAATGGACCCGGACGCGATCGTCAGCCACCTCGATGAGGAGTGCATCTACCAGATCTACGAAGGCGGTCCCGTCAGGCACGGCGTGCAGGAAATCCACACGACGCTGACACAGTTCATGACGCGCTGGCGCTCGATCGAGTTCCGCGTGTTCCGCCTGGCGTCACTCGGGTCTTTCGTGATCCACGAACGCTGCGAGCTCTACACGGGTCGTGAAGGCCAGGCGGACTGGGAATTCAACGTGACTGGCACGCTGTGGATCCCGAACGGCAAGATCCGGCACTGGCGCGACGACAGCCTGCCCGGCGCCCGGCAGATATTTACTCGATGAATGTACGAAATCAGAGCTACGGGCGAGACTGCGCAAGTCTGGATTGAGATCGTGACCTGCCGCGTGAGGTAAATCGTGCCGGCATTTCGACGTTCAGGCCGATACGCACCCGGCAACCTGTAGCCTCGCCTACAATACGGGTTATGGGAAACGTGTCGTGACCATGCCCGAGCTGCACATCAAGCGGTACCTGATCACCGGTCTGCTGGCCATTATCCCGGCGTGGATCACCTGGGTGGTCTTCAAGTTCGTGTTCACCCTGCTGGCGGGATTCGGCGCGCCGCTGGTGACCACGATCATCGAACTGATCGGCGTCGGCTCGCCCGCCGCGGCGCGTGCGCTCCACCGCGACTGGGTCGTATCGATCCTGGCGTTCATACTCACCATCCTCGCCTTGTACCTGCTCGGTTGGCTATCGACGCACGTCATCGGGCGACGCGTCCTCGGATGGATTGATCGGCTGCTGGAACGACTGCCACTGGTGCAGACCATCTACGGCGGTGTCAAGAAGCTGTTGGCACTCATGCAGACCAACCCAGGCAACACGCAGCGCGTGGTATTAATCGAATTTCCGTCGCCACCATTGAAAGCGATTGGCTTCGTGACCCGCACGTTCCGCGATGCCACCGGACGCGAGATTGCTGCCGTTTACGTGCCGACTACTCCCAATCCCACAAGCGGCTACCTCACCATAGTGCAAACCGATCGCCTCATCCCGACCGACTGGAGCATGGATCAGGCGATGGCCTTTATCGTGTCGGGCGGTGCGGTTGGACCGGATCGTTTTCCGGACGTGGAACGTGGTAAGCCCTGAAACGAACCCGCGGTACCTGCTCATCAGTTCTACATGCAGTGCTCGCTGGCTCGAACCTGAATTTACATCCGGAGGTACAGGACCATGACAGGCGAAAACCAGATCCCCGATTACATCACTCGCGCTATTGTCAGCGAGCGGCGCCCGGACCGGGATACGGCGCGCGATGCCGGCCGCCGGCCGGCGGAGGTGCTGGCATTTTTTGCTGTCAAGCCGGGCCAGCGGGTCGCAGAACTGAATGGGGGCTGGGGCTACTTTAGCGGGCTGTTGTCTGAAGTCGTCGGAGATGCCGGCAAGGTGTATGCCCATACGACCGAAGCCAGCATGAAGCGCTGGAACGGCAACCCCATCGCCAAGCGCATCGAGAAATACGGCATCGACAACATCGAGCCGGTGGTCGGAACCATGGATGCGCCTGGTCTTCCGGCGGGGCTTGACGCTGTTTTCATGATCATGACCTACCACGATGCGGTGTGGAGCGGCGCCGATCGTCCCGCCATGAATCAGGCTATTTTCACGGCGCTCAAACCGGGTGGAACGCTGGCATCATCGACCATCATGCCCAGCCCGGCCGCGGTACCGACGATTGTCATGGCCTTCATCGTATCGAGAAGCACATCGTCGTCGACGAGATCACGGCGGCCGGCTTCGAACTTGCGGCGGAAAGCGACGTATTGGAGCACCCTGAGGATCCGTGCACCGAAGAGGTTCATCAAAAACGTATTCGCGATCGCACCCATCGCTTTGTTTTGCGGTTTCTGAAGCCACGGTAGGACTTCGCGCGCAAAGCTCACGTCCTGCCGGGCACCTCCGGGCACACGCCAACCGCATCGCTACGGACAACTCTCTTCGTGGTTTGAACGGGAACCTTTCCCGAGGCTGTTGCATCTTGATGTAACAACCACAGCCATTGACTGAGAGCCTGAAATGGATACGACGAAGAATGTTCTTGCGGCATTGAGCTGCAGCATTGCGCTGCTATTGGTCGCTTGCGGCAGCGATAACAACGCACCGGCCAACCCTGCAACACCGCCACCAGATACCCACGCTGGCGCACGTGGTGGTGGTGTAGCTGGTGAAATCATCGGGCCAAAAACCGCAAGCGCGGCTGGCGAGGAATTGATCCGGCAAGGGCAGAACATTTTCCGCTACTGGACCTTTGGTGACGAACAACAGTGGACGGATCAGCTAAAAATGAACACGGTCATCGAGAGTGCCGTCGATCCGGCCCTGGCGCTGGCCGTAGGCCTCAAGGTCGACATGGATGCCTTGCCGCCCGCCGTGGTAAATGGCGTTCTCGACGGTAGCATCCCGCTGAACGATCCGCAGACCACGCTGGCATTGATACAGTTGAACGCCGTTGTCGGGATCAAGGGAACCGTTTCAAAGGGCAGTGACGACAAGCTTCACCTGGATCGCGTCGGCATCACCTGCGCGCTATGTCACTCGACCGTCGACAACGCGGGGCACGCCGCGAATCCGAATATCCCTCAGGGCATCGGGCATCGTCTGGACGGCTGGGCGAACCGTGACCTGAACCCCGGAGCCATCATCGCGCTGTCACCAGCCGTGGCGAGCAGCGCGAGCGCGGTCATCTACAACTCCTGGGGTCCCGGCAAGTACGACCCGCGCTTCAATGTTGACGGCAAAGACGAAGCTGCACCGGTTATCCCCCCTGTGTTCGGGCTGGACAACGTTCACAGCGCAATCTTTACCGGTGACGGTTCGGAACTGGCTTACTGGAACCGTTACGTCGGCGTTACCCAGATGGGAGGCCAGGGTGTGTTCGCCGATCCGCGGCTGCCTGATCTCTTGCAGAATGCTGGCAACCCGATCAACCGTGATCAGCGGGGGGACGGCCTGGATTGCGTGGCCAACATTGAGCTGGCTGCCGGCTCCGGTACCGGCGGGCCAGACGGCACCACGATAACGGTTCCCGTCAATAACATCGAAAGTAACGGCAAAACCGATTGCGTCAGCAATTATCTGCCGGCCCTGCAGGCCTATCAGCTGTCAATTGCTGCTCCAGGGCTGGACGTCATTGAGAATAACCAGGGCATGCAGGACTTCGCTGATGCACCTGGATTGCCAACATACTTTGACGCAGTCGCTGCCGAACGCGGCGCGATGCTGTTCAGTGGCAAGGCTACTTGCAGCACCTGCCACACTGGCGCCGTGTTCACGGATGCCAATGACACCTTGCACGATGTAAATGCAACTGCCTCTGCCGATCCTGACTACGTGGAACGGTCAGCGTCGAGAAGCTGGCGTACCTCGCCGCTGCCCGGGGTGTGGACACATCCACCGTACTTCCACGACGGATCCGCAGCGACGCTCGAGGATGCAGTAGGCCGGTATAACGACAAACTGCAACTGGCGCTCACACCGGCGGAGCAGCGGGATCTGGCGGAATATCTGAAGTCGCTGTAGCGCTATAGCGTTGTATGAGGCGCGGCGGTGATCAGCGCCGCGTCCGTCGCGCAAGCGACGCATGGACGGAAGCCAACAGAATGACGCTTTGTACAACATTCAAGCAGCGATAATCGCTAGATGTGGCTGCTCAAGCTCAACCGCACTCCACGCCTGATCCTGATATGCGTCCTCCTCGGCGTGGTCGGAGCTGTCGGCGCACAACTGTTTCTGCTGTTGTTGCACCTCATGGATACCTATGTCCTGAGTTCCATCGGTCGCTATCAAACGATTTCTGTCCAGGCAGCGCATGCAATGAGTACGCCGCCGGAGCCCTTCAGCCACTGGTACTGGTGGATTCCGGTTTCCACGACACTTGGTGGACTGGTCGCAGGCCTGTTGATTTACACACTTGCACCCGAGACCGAAGGCCACGGGACCGACGCCACGTTGATTGCGTTTCATCGCAACAACGGGCGCATGCGCGCACGGGTGCCGCTGGTCAAGACCATTGTCAGCGCGATTACCATTGGCAGCGGCGGCTCGGGCGGGCGTGAGGGGCCGACTGCACAGATCGCGTCGGGGGCGGGTGCGATTGTTGGCCAGGTTTTCAGGCTGCCCGACGAAGAGCGGCGCATCGTCATCCTGATAGGTATGGCGGCAGGACTCTCGGCAATTTTCAAGAGTCCGCTCGGTACCGCGATATTCGCGGTCGAGATTCTGTATTCGGGCATGGCCTTCGAGGGTGGCGCACTTATCTATACGCTGATATCTGCCTCGGTCGCATACTCGATTACCGGCGCATTCTCCGGCTACACACCGCTGTTCCTGTTGCACCCGGACAGCCGGTCCCTTGTACCTCTGGATCTCGTCTGGTTCAGTCTGCTCGGCGTGCTCGCGGGGGGCCTCGGCGCGCTCATGCCGGCAGCCTATTACCGCATCCGCGATGGTTTTGCAGCGCTCGCAGTCCCCCGCTATATCAAGCCAGCAATCGGTGGTCTTGTCGTCGGCCTTATCGGTGTTGCCGTCCCGCCGATCATCGGTGGTGGCTACGGTTACATGCAATTCGTCCTGCCGGGTAGTTCCGGGTTCGGCGTGGGGCTGCTGCTGTTGCTTACGTTCGGCAAGATTCTGACATTGTCGCTATCGGTTGGCTCGGGTGGCTCCGGCGGCGTTTTCGGTCCGACGCTGTACATCGGTGTCATGTTCGGCGCGGCCTTCGCGGCGCTGCTGCACCTGTTTCACGTCAACATCGATAGCACCTGGCTCGCCGTCGTTGGCATGGCCGCGGTTTTTGCCGGCGCCGCGCGTGTGCCGATTGCCGCAATGGTTATGGTGATCGAAATGACCGGCGGTTTTCAGCTCATCATGCCGAGTATGCTGGCCGTCGCACTCGCTTTCATTGTGCAGCTCACGCTGACCCGGCACGCAAAACACCCGACAATCTACGAAGCACAGACGCTGACGCCAGCGGACAGTCCGGTGTACCATGATCTCTTCTACCAGACTGCAGCCGAGCTGCTGCGCCGGCAACAGGTACATCTGGACCAGAACATACTCAGGAGCGAGTTGCAGTCCGCGCTTGATCGAGGTGAGGGCGTATCGTTGCGCTACAGCACGGAACGGCTCTACAGAATCGAAATGCCAGCCGGATCGCCGGTGGCTGGCCGGGAGGTCCGCTCGTTGGGACTGGCCGATATCGGTGCACTGATCGTCGGCGTGATTCGTGGGGAAAGTGAAATTGTCCCGCATGGCGGTACGAAATTGCAGGTTGGGGACGGTTTGCTGGTCGCGACCTCCAAAGAAGCGATCGATCAATTTCGTGCCCTGATTGCACCGCCCAAGACTGGTAGCGAACAGTAAACCGCCGACGCCGGGAATGTTGTATGCGGAAATCCGAATGTCGACGACACCATCCGTCGCCTCAAGGTCTTTTGGGAGAATCTCATGTTTGACAATCTACTGATTTCTTCAGCGCGATTGATGACGCCGGTAATTGCAATGGCACTCGCCAGCTGCTCACCGCCATCCACGCCTGCTCCGACATCCACGACCGGGCAGACCGGCACCAATACCACGAAGCTTCAGCATGCTGTCGTGCTGGATGGCCTTGATAACCCCTGGGACATGGCGTTTCTCGAAGACGGCACGATGTTGTTCACCGAGAAGTGCAAGGGACTCTCTGTGCGCATGCCCTCGGGTGATGTGAAGGCCCTGCTGGGCATGGGTGGCTCCGAAGGCTATGCCTCTACAGCTGAGGATCTTTTCTGCGACGGGCAGGCCGGCATGATGGGGGTCGCCTTTGATCCGGACTTTGCCGACAACCGCCGCATCTATGTTTATTCGACCTCCAACAAGTCGGATCCGCATACCAATCGGCTGATGCGCTTTGTCGTGAACAAGGATTTCACGGGAGTTTCAGAGCGTACCGATATCGTCGATGACATACCCTACAAGATGGCCCCAAGCGATCATCCGTTTGGCGCGTCGGGCACACATAACGGTGGCCGGGTACGGTTCAGTCCGAACGACGGTCTGTTGTTCCTGACCACTGGCGACAACCACCACGGCGAGTTGCCCCAAAGCCCGACACTCATGGGCGGCAAGGTGCTGCGCATCGACACAGACGGCAAGGCGGCGCCTGGCAACAATCCGCCCAAAGGCTTTGATCCGCGGATCTACACCTACGGGCACCGGAATGTGCAAGGCATCGCGTTTCAGCCGGGAACAGGCACGCCGGTCGTAGCGGAACATGGGCCATGGCATTCCGACGAGATCACCGTGCTGTCGAATGGCGGAAACGGGGGCTGGGATCCGCGGCCCAACATGGCCGGTCGTGGCGACTATCCGGACGACTATTGCGGATACTCTCCGAACCAGATGGAAGGCATGAATCGCTTCCAGCGGGCGGCCTACATGCCGATGACTGACTTCAAGACCTACCCGGACGCAATGCCGCCGATCTGGAATAACAATGGCTGGTCCCAGGGCCTGTCTTCGGCCGCTTTCCTTCAGGGCAATCAGTGGGGCGAATGGGATGGCGCGCTGGTCATCGGCTACATGGGGATAGGGTTCGCTGGTACACCTATAGGCCAGCGCATCGACGTGCTCCAGCTTTCCGCTGACGACACATCCGTGGTCGATGCCACCAGGATGACGCTGCCGATGGAACCTGGCCGCTTCCGGTCACTGGTCCTGGGACCAGACGGCAGTCTCTATGCTGCGGTGGACGAAGGAATGATCTACAAGCTCACGCCGGGGAAACAATAGCCTCGCCTGCAATGCGGGTTATGGAGAACGCGTTGTGACCATGCCCGGGCTGCACATCAAACGGTACCTGATCACCGGCCTGCTTGTGATTGTTCCGGCGTGGATCACCCGGATGGTCTTCAAGCCCGTGTTCACGCTGCTGGCGGGATTCGGCGCGCCGCTGGTGACCGTGCTCAAGGCAGCCTTATTTCCCCGTTAGAACGTCCGTCGGATTGTTCTGCGCCAGAAAGTCATCGAGGGCCGTCAGCAGTTGCAGGCGCTGATCCTCTTCATCAAGGCTGTGATCGCCGTCCTTTATCCGGATGAACGTGAAGGGCTTGTGGGCATCATCGAGGGCGTTCGCCAATCGCTCTGACTGGATCACTGGCACGACATTGTCGTCGTCGCCGTGGATCAGCAACAACGGAATGCGCATCTCCTTGACATGCCGCAAGGAAGACACATCACCGAGCGACAGAGAGTCTGCATCGCCGCGGTAACGGGAGCTCCACTTCCTCCAGTCCTGCCAGTACATGAAGCGATGGTCGTAACGAAGCATTGTGGGTAAATCCGAGATGCCGGCAATGCTCACGGCGCAGCGGTAGAGTTCCGGATTACGGTACGCAGCAACCTGCGCTGCATATCCACCATATGACCAGCCGACCATGCACACGCGCTTGGGGTCGATCTTGCCGGTCGTTGCCAGCCAGGCAACGCCGTCGTCAAGATCATCCTGCATGGCCTTGCCGAGCTCGTTGTACCCGGCTTGCTGAAAGACCTTGCCATACCCTGTTGAACCCCGGAAGTTGGGTTGCAGGACCGCATAGCCCCGATTCGCCAGGTACTGGACCAGAAAATCGTACTGCCACTGGTCCCGGTAAAATGGCCCGCCGTGCGGCATGACCACCAGCGGCAAGCTGTCCGGTGCCCGACCGACCGGCAGCGTGAGATACGCGGGGATCTCGAGGCCATCGCGGGCCTTGTATGCCACATATTCCATCGGCGCCAGTGGCTTGCCGGCCAGAGCACTGTTGACACCGCTCAATTGTTTCATCGTGCCGGTGGTTGCCGAGTACACGTAGAACGTTCCGGGATTCGTCGGGGAATCGGTACGCACGATACGGATCCCGTTATCCGCTGACGAACTGACCACTCGTGCCACCATATGTGGAACTGCCTTCTCCAGCGCCGCGTAGAACTCACTGTCGGCGTCGGTGAACCACTTCATGTGCCACCGGTCATCGATATAGCTCACCCAGCTCAGCTTGCCGGCGCGGTCGAAGTGCAGGCCCTGTATGTCGGCCACGTCGCTGCTGAACAACGTCTCGCCGAATGTCCCCGCTTTGAAGTCGAATTTGTACAGGCCCCAGTGGTCGCCGCCACGACGGGAAATGACGTAGCCGGTTTGCGTTTCGGCATCCACCTGCATGACGTACAGGGGTTCGCTGCCGTCATCGTCCTTTGTGGTAGATAACTTGAGGAGTGTGTGAAAATCATCTTCGGGTGTTTGCCGGTAGATGAACTTCAGTCGCTCACCTCTCAATGGCCCGATGCCTGCAATGACCTCGCCCCGGGAATTGGTGAACCAGTGGCCGATGTCAAAGTGGGCCGACTCTGCTGTAGTGACTTTATTCGATGGTAGTGCCACCCGCATGGCCGCTGGAGCGCTGAACATGCCCCTGGAGAAGTTGAGAATGATGAAGCTGCCGTCGGGCGCCCAGTAAATGACGTCATCACCCTCCAGTCCGCCACCCTTGGGACCGATGGGTGTGGTCTTCCGTGTGGCCCTATCCACGATGTAGAGGCGGTCGTAGGGGACATCCTGACGGAACATCCGGGTGAAATTGCGAACCGATACCAGCAGGTACTGGTCATTCAGCCACCTCATCCAGTTGACGGTCGCCTTGGCCGGTAGCGGCAAGACCCGGGTTGCTGACTTGCCAGGCTTGACCCCGAAGATATCGTGAAGGACGAGCAAAGCCTCGCCCTGTTTGCGAAGCTGCGTGGCGATGGTGCGTCCGTCCGGTGAGATCTCGGGGTCGTCAAGACCGGGCAGGGCGGCGAAAGCCTTTAGTGGCAACAGTTCCGGAACATCGGCCCGCCCGGCCTCCGCGCTCATGGCAAGCGCGACCATCAGAAGGAACCCTGTGAAAAGTTTCGGGGTCACCCGGTGACTTTATACGGGCTGCCAAATAATGCCAAACCTCCGGAGTCGATAACGCAAACGGTATCAGGCGTATTCAGTGCGCGGGGTTATGTTGCTCCACAAAGGCCAGCGATGCCTTGAGCATTTTCAGGCGCGTTGCTCCGCGGGACAGCCAGTGGTCTGCACCCTTCATGCGGATGAATTCACAGGGCTTGTTGGCATCCAGAAGTGCCTTTTCCATGGTAATGCTCTGGGCGATCGGGACCACGGTGTCGTCGACGCCGTGAATGAGCAGGATCGGCGCATCGGCACGGCTTGCCAGCTCGCTCGGCGAAATACGATTGGTATCGCCGATGTTGCCAGTGTCGCCAACACCGATCGCCTCCAGGAAGAACCGCAGCCGTTCGCTGCTGGTGCCGGAGCCACGCCGAATCCAGCTGAGGAATGCCGGCATGTCAGCCGGACCTGCCACCGACACCGCACAGCGATAGAGCCCCTGTTGCAGGGTGACCCCGGCCAGCGCCGCGTAGCCGCCGTAGCTTGCGCCGACGATGCATGCACGTTGCGGGTCGACGATGTCTTCGGCGACCAGCGCAGCGAGCCCATCGGCAATGTCGCTCAGCATCTTGCCACCCCATTCGCGGTAGCCGGCCTTGCGGAAGTTTGTGTCGCGTCCGCCAGAGCCGCGGAAATTTGGCTGGAACACGGCATATCCGGCTGAAGCGTAGGCCTGTGCCCACCAGTCGAAGCCCGGTGAATCGTACACGCCGATCGGTCCACCATGCGGCAGGATGACAACGGGCAGCTTCTTTTCCGTGCTTCCCGGCGGCAGCGTCAGCACGCCATCGAGGGCCAGACCATCGGCCGCCTAGTAGCTGAACATCCGGGTGAGCCCGACATCCTTCGTGCTGACCTTGGGATAGGCGTAGCCGATCGGATCGGCTTTCCCCTTGGGGATATTTACCAGCCAGTAGGTGCCGGAATCGTTGTTGCCGTCGGTGAATACGATGAGGCGATCGAAGTTCTGGCTGAAGGAAAGCACACGAACCTGATAGCCAGGGAACGCCTTGTGCGTGCCGATCAACCGCGATCGCAGCGCCTGGTTGAATACCTCCGGATAGTCCGGATTGTCCGTGTCAAAGCCGAGAAGCAGGTCGCTGTCGCGATCCCTGAGCGGCGTGCCGGTGTTTTCATCGTGCGCCAGCTCCTCGGTTGCACCACTACCGACATTGACCTCGATGACCGAGTCCCGATCCGATGTCGGGTCGAAGACCAGCACTGTGCCCGACGTGCGGCCCGGTCCCGTGAGGTCCGGCGTCACGACCGGTGCATCAATTTCCATCAACAGCTTGTCGTGATCCTTGCCGGCGTAAAGCCTCCAGACGCCATCCTCACGCATGAATTCGTCGTGTGCCACGATGCTTCCGTCGCTGCCAACTACCCAGCTCCGGTGTCGCTGGCTACCGCGGGCGATCCGCCTGACCTTGCCGGAATCCAGGTCGACCTTGTACAGGTCGCTCATCAGGACGCCCTGGCTGGTGTCAACCATGCAGTCACGGGTCCGCGTCTCTATGAATCTCACGGCGCTGAAGTAGCCGTAAGTGTGTTTATCGAAGGTGGCCGATCCGAACTCGCCGAAGACCGTGTTTCCGCTGCAGCGGAGCTTGTCGAAGACGCTTGCGACCTTGCCGGTTGCAACCGTCAGGTTGCTGACCCCCCACAGCTCGACTTGCCGGGCGGCCAGCAGGAATGGAGCCTTGAAGGTATTGTGCGTGCGCACCAGTACATGGTTATCACCCACCCACTTGAAGCCGGACACCTTGCGATCGCCGATCGCGGCGACCCGCAGTACCTCGCCCTCCGGCGTGCCCACGATCAGGCGGCGTTGTTCGCCGATGGTCGCAATCGTTGCGAAGCGCATGCCTGATGGCGACAGCTCTATGGTTTCAACGGCGGGTAGATTGCCGTAGGCCTCCAGAGGTGGCGCTGCAACGACCGGCCCGGCCATGGTTGCTGTCGCCACCAGTATTGCCAGCGGCCTGATAGTCATGGATGAATCCAACCTGACATCCCCCATTCCGTGCGCAGGGTGAAGTTGCCCCAATATGGCCGCAAGCGCAAGGCGAACCCGATGCCCTGGGGTTAGCTGTGGAGTCCCTGCTGGTGGTCTGCCTGCCAGCGCTGCAAGCCCATACCCACCAACATCGCTGGCACCAGCCACCACACTTCGTTGTTGGCTGATCCGAGCACAGCGATAGCCGGACCCGGGCAGTAGCCGGCGATACCCCAGCCGGTCCCGAACAACACCGAGCCGAGCAGCAGGCGGGCATCGACGCGCTCATACGGGGGCAGGTGAAAATATCCATCGAGACGCGGCGCCGGCCGACCTAGCAGCCGACGAAAGCTCAGCGCAGTCACCGCCACCGCGCCGCCGAGGACGCCCAGCAGACGCGGGTCCCATTGTCCGGTCACGTCGAGAAAGCCGAGTACGCGCTCGGGATCGGTCATGTGCGAGAGTGCCAGACCCACGCCGAACACGAGCCCGCTGCCAAGGCTCACCAGTGCCCGCCACAAGTGTAGTGACCGCACGCTCATGACGACCACTCGGCGACATGGCGAACGAGTGTGGTGGTTGCGATCGCCACAACAACAAAAACCGTCGTCGCCACCAGCGAGCGACGCGACAGGCGGCCGAGGCCGCACACACCGTGACCGCTGGTACAGCCATTACCAAGAGCCGTACCGTAGCCCACCAGCAAACCGGCCAGCACCAGGGTAGTGCGCGGGAAGCCGGTACGCACTGCCGGTGCATCGCCGGTCAACGCCACATAGCCGGCCGCCCCGATCACCAGCCCAAGCAGGAACAGTGCGCGCCAGGCCATTTCGCGCCGGTTGCCACCCAACAATCCCGCCGCAATCCCGCTGATGCCGGCGATGCGGCCGTTGAGACACAGCAGCAGCAAGGAGGCCAGCCCTATCAGTACGCCGCCCGCCAGCGCCATTATTGCATCGGAACCTGTGACCGCGTGCATCACAGCCTCCAGCTGTACGACAGGCCAAGCATGTTCTCGCGCAACCGGATGTTGGCATTGCCGCCACCCAGGCCGGCGGGCGGAAATCCGGGCGGGATCGACTCGCTGCCATTCACTGTGTTGCCGAAGGCATGCGCGAAGAACCCGCTCAGTTCCGAGTTATCGTCAAAGCGCCAGGTGGCACCGACGGTGGCATGATCCTCCACCACGCCCGGTGCGAGAATATTGAAGAAGGTCTCCTGCGCCGGAATGGGCTGGCGCAGATGGCTGTAACCGGCACGCAGCGTCAGTCGCTCGCCGACCTGATGACTGATGCCGAATTTGTACGTGGTGCTGTTACGCCAACCGAAGCCGGGGCCATCATTCGCACCCAGCGGCACACCGGCGTACAGGCGTGCCACCGGATTCCCCACAGAGCCCACGTCACCGTAGCGGATCTCTTGCAGATCGGCAGCCAGGGTCCAGCGCTGGCTCGGCTGCCATGCGATGCCGATACCGTAGTTTTCCGGGATATCGAAGCCGCCATTGTCGGCAAACAGGCCGCGATACTTGTCGAAGCGGCCATTGATTTTCGAAGCCCAGCTCGCGCCGACTGTGATGCCCGGCAGGACGGTACCGGTCCATCCCAGGCGCACGCCGACGCCGGTGGAAGTATCGGTACCCTGATTGCTCACGTTGCCCGGTGCCTGCGAGAACGCGCCAAAGATCTCGAGCCCGCGCGCATCAAAGCGCTGGTAGGCCGCATTCAGGGCAATGCCGATGGCGTGATTGTCATTAACCTTCCACGCCAGTGACGGCGTGATGAACAACTGTTCCAGATTCACCCCGGCGCTGCCGGTGGCGCCGAAGCGGGCATAGGGATTCTCCTGGTAGTCGGTATTCATGCCGCCATGCCCGTATACCGCCACGCCGGCGCTGAGACGCGGTGACAGCCGATGCACGTAGGCCAGTTCAGGAATGATGAAGTTCTTGCGGCCATCGCCGTCGAAGCTCTCGTCGGGCCCGAAGGCATTGCCGGTGATGGTGGCGCTGCGCCGGGGCATGAACCAGGTCGCGCCAAGGTCAAGTTGGTCATCAACCAAAGCTGTGCCGGCAGGGTTGTAGGCTGCCGCAAAGCCATCCTGCGGTAGCGCAGACCCGACGCCGGCCATGCCCAGGGCCTTGATGCCGTAGCCGTGTGAGAAGTAGCCATTAGTCGCGTGTGCGGGCCATGGCGCGAGTATTGCAGCGACCAGTGGGAGCAAGGCGAAGTGGAGGTACAGTCGCGAACGAAATGACCGAAGGGTCTGCGGGAAGTAGATTTTCATCGTGTGCTCTCGGGTTGATCCGAGTCATGCGACACGATGTCTTTACCAGAATCCTTACCTGAACCCCGGCGCGGACAACGCCGTCGCAGGAGTCGGAAAGGGTGAGGGAGGATTATCTGATTCAGCCGTTCCTGTATCTGCGAGACGCAAATGAGCTGCGCAACAACAGCAGGCAGTCAGCAGCGAACGCAGGAGGGCGGTGAGATTCATGACGCGCGAACTTATAGCATGCGGGCGATTCTGTAACCAGCTATAGCGCCTATCTTCTTGGCATGTGCTTATTCGCTATCTGCTTATAAGGGAATACAACCGGTGATTCACTGCCATTCCGGGCAACAGCAGCAACGCCGAAGAAATAGTTGTCGATCACAATGTTCTCCAAAGTGAATTCATTCACCCCGGAAACGAAGCGCGAGCTATCCCAGGTAGGGGATGTAGTCAGCCGCCAGTAGAGCTTGTAGCCGATGATGTTCGGATCATTTGATTCCTTCCATTGCAGGGTCGTGGAGGGCTGAACAGCGCCGCCAATACGCACATCTTCAGGGGCCTTTGGTCCCCAGGCCAAACCTGCCAGTGAAATGGCATTTACGGCGGTGAGCTTCGCCGCATAACCAAAGTTCACCCTTCAATCACATCTCCATACTTGATGCCGTTTTCGGTTCTTATGTCCTGGTGTTGGCGGGTATAGTTCTCATGCGCTTCCATGATTCGAACTCCGGCAAAACCGGAATCGTTGAACGCACGGTGATGGCCCTCCACGGCCAAACCTGTCCAGCCGGTAAACCATCATCGGATTCTTTCCGGCATGTAGGTTTGTACCTGCTTGTGATGAGATCTGGCCAACTGTCTGGAGTTTCCGTCTACTTCTCCACCAACGGTTCTTCTTGTACGTCGCAGATCATCACTTTCATTGGCCGGAGTCGGTTCAGAGAAAATCCTGAAATCACGATTGCTGATTACGCCATCGACACCGTCGATATTCCCGATCATGTCGTTATTCAGAATCCCGACAATTTCCCAGTTGTGCTCTTTGCATATTCCGCCAGGCCAAAACCACCAAACAAACCTTATCTTCACCTGAAAGCCCTGCAAAGGCAATGCTGTGTTTGAACTTGTACCTGGAAAGCATGCGTGCGGCCTCGATGGTTCCGGCCATCCCTGAAGCGTTGTCGTTTGCTCCCGGTGCATCAATTTCAAAGTCCGTAGCATTGAATGCACGTGAATCAATATCCCCGGACATCATGACGTAGCTGTTCGGGTATGCAGTGCCTCTCAGAACAGCCACCACATTTGTCACCCAGACAGAGTGAGGTACGTAACTTTTTTCGCCTTGTCTACAAAGGTCTTTTGATAGGAGACTTCAAGGCAGCCACCGCAGTCTTTTGAAATCTTGTCGAATTCAGATTTAATCCATCGGGTGGCAGCGCCGATTCCCGGGTTTCGATCGGTATCGGAGAAGGTATTGCGGGTACCAAAGCTGACCAGCTTGCGTATATCAGCTTCAATCCCGGTCGGCGAAGCAGACCGGGCGATGTCGTAAAATCTGGCATCTGTCTGCGGCGGAGCGGTTGGCTGGTATTAGTCTGGGCCGACAACGGAGTCCAGAAGAAACCAAAGCCAAAAAGCACAAACAGGCAGTTTCTGTTCATTCGCGAATTCCAGCAGTGCACAAAAGCCGTTAGAGCATACCTGCAAAGACGTTCGGCGCAATCATCACGATGAAGTCGAAGGTACGGCCGAAGAGGCCGGGCGCAGTCGCCGGTATTGGCCCAACGAAGTAGACGTCAGCCTGATCAGAACCGGAACAGGCCGCCGGCAAATGGCCCTTTGACGGCGAGTTCGTCCATCAGGTTGTTGTCACCTTTGTCGAATTCGAAGTCGAGATAGCGGTAGCCGGCATTCAGTTCGAAGGTGTTGAAGCGGTAGCCGACCAGGCCGACTGCCTGCCAGGTCAGATCCGACTCGCCCGTACCGATATCGCCGTAAGCGCCGGCATACCAGTGGTCCGTCAGATTAAGCCGCCCTTTGGCGCCGAGGATGCCGTTCCAGTCACTGAAAGAATCCCTGGCGCTGGTCTCAAAGCCTGCTGGTCTGGGACCATCAAGGTTCAGGTTCAACTTTGCGTCAATATCCACATAGCGCAGTCCACCCAGCACATCAATGCGGATCTTTCCATCGTCCCTGATGTTGTAGGCAGCCATCGGCGTGATGATCCAGCTTGTGAGTTCAGCTTTTGCGCTGCCGGTCACCGAGGGTACCGACAAGCCAAAGTCCTTGCGGTGGGACAGATCCATATAGATGAGGTCGGTTGAGAACGTCCACTTGTCCTTCCGGGCAGCAATAACACCCATGAAAGTCATTTCCAGATTATCGAGAATGGTGTCAAACGGTAGCGTTATCGAAGTCCCGCCGGGCGTCGTGGAATCCATTTCCGCACCCCAGATATACAACTCGCCTGCGAACTCCCAGCCACCGGGATTGCCGCTGGCGGCAAGTAGTGGTGTGGTGTTGAGGCTCAGTCCCGCAAACAGCAGGGCGGCGATGCGTCCGGTGACGGCAAGCGATTTCATCTGGATCAATCTCCGGCAGTGGATTATCAGGGGCTCCAAGCGGCTGCAGTGTAGCAGCGGCGAGGCTTGCCGCTATCGCTTATCGATCCCGCAGGCAGATGAAGGCGGAGCGCAGAAGATTTTCGGTGTACATGTTTTCAACATGAGGCGGTCCGCCTGTTCCGTATTCGAGCTGCTCCGGACGGTACCCGTGAAGGAGCAGGGTACCGCCTGGTTTCAGGGTCGTCTTCATGCCCTCGAAAATCAGCTCACGCTCGGCCGGTGGTGAAAACTGGATAAAGATTCCGGCAACCAGATCGTAGGCAACGACCAGAATTGCCAATGTTCAGTCCATCCACGACCGATGCCTCCTGCGATCCGCGATCACGGCTGAAGCTGATCCTACAGGAGGCTTCCTGAGAGAACGCTTACCGCGACGCTGAAGTAGATGATCAGCCCGGTGACATCGACCAGCGTTGCCACGAATGGTGCCGACGATGTTGCGGGGTCTGCGCCCAGCCGTTTCATGATGAAGGGCAACATCGAGCCTGCCAGCGTTCCCCACATCACGACGCCCACCAGGGCCAGACCAACGGTAATGCCCAGCAGCATCCAGTGCTCTCCGTACATGTCAAAGGTTCTCGCCCAGACGATAACGCGCAGGAAACCCATGACGCCGAGGATTGCTCCCAATGCGAGCCCCGATACCACTTCCCTGCTCATGACTCGCCACCAGTCCTTCAGCCGGACTTCGCCAATCGCCAGAGCCCTGATCATGAGACTCGCGGCCTGGCTGCCCGAGTTGCCTCCGGATGAAATAACTAGCGGGACGAAAAGCGCCAGTACTACCGCTCGTGCCAGCTCTGTTTCGTAGTATCCCATTGCTGTGGCTGTAAACATTTCACCGACGAAGAGTACCGCCAGCCAGCGCGCCCGCTTCTTGACCAGAGTCGGCAGCGGCGTGTCCAGGTAGGGTGAATCCAGCGCCTCCAGACCGCCAAGTTTCTGGATGTCTTCGGTGGCTTCTTCTTCCGCTACATCGAGTACGTCGTCGACCGTCACGATACCCACCAGTACACCGTCGGCATCCACCACCGGCAGAGTGCTGCGGTCGGACTCCTTGAAAATGGCTACAGCCTTTTCCTGATCGTCACTGGCGGCGAGTGACACGAAGCGGTGATCCATGAGTGAGAGAATGTCTGCGTCTGGCTCCGCGAGCAGCAGATCACGCACCTTCACATCGTCGAGCAGCTTCCAGTCACGGTCGACGATGTACAGGACGTTGATGGTTTCACTGGTTCGTCCAATACGCCGTATCTGCTGCAGGGCCTGCTCGACGGTCCATTCCGGTCTCAGCGCGATGTAGTCGGTGGTGGCCAGCCGACCGACACTGTCTTCAGGGAAACCAAGCAGGCGGACTGCGTCTGTACGCTCTTTCGGATCAAGCAGGGCCAGCAGGCGCTGCACAACCTCTTCCGGCAGCGGGGCCAGGAACGCAGTGCGGTCGTCGGGACTCAGGTCGTTAAGCAGGGACCCAAGGCGGCCGCTGTCCAGGAACATGTTCTCGACCAGCGCAATCTGGCTGTCGTGGCGCAGATGCTCAAATACTTCTGCTGCCGTTTGCCGTGGCAATGATCTAAAGACGATGACACCGTCTTCCCGGCTGAGCATCTCCAGCAAAATGCTGATTTCGCCGGGCTCCAGGCTTTGCAGTCTGCGGCGGATCTCTGCGAAACGCTGCTGCTGAATGAGATCCTCTATTGCCGGTTGCAATGTTTCATACATCAGACATGATCCTTTGGAGTGCTTGTCCGGCCAACTGATTTAGATCAATGCTGGTCCGGGCCCGTTCGCGCATGATGCGTTCTGTCTCAAACCGTCAGGAGTCCCCATGAATTCCCCCAACGAAGCCCCCGGTTACACCTCTTACCCGTTCGATGCACGGGCAATTGCCCACCGGTTTCGGCATTCGGCCATCTTCGGTGCGCTGGATGCCCTGAAACCGGGAGAGGCGATGCGCTTTGTCAATGATCACGACCCGATTCCCTTGTTGAACCAGATGCGCGAACGATATGGCGAGCGCGTCGAAGCGGTTTACCAGCAACGCGAACCGGGCGCCATCGTAATCGACTTCGTGGTACTCGCCTGATGGCGTTGCCATCCTTTTTTGCCGAGGTGCCGGCAATCCGCATGCACGACAGCCTGGCGCAGTTGTTGGGCAGCGCCCCGGATGGGGTGGTCGAATATCACTACGCCGATGCCGTGCGCCTGGCCGGTCATTCCTGTCCGACGGTGGCTGGAGCCTGGCTTTGCGCTCGTGCGGCATTGAAGCATCTTTTTGGCGATCAACTGCCTGAACGCGGTGGCATCAGCGTGTATCTGCCGGACCCTGAAGATGCCGGCGTCACTGGCGTGATTGCCCAGGTCCTGACGCTGGTGACTGGTGCCGCCGGGGTCAATGGCTTCAAGGGCCTCGCGGGAAATAATGCGCGCAATAACCTCCTGCACTACGCAGTCGATGGTGTGCATGGTGTCCGCTTTCGCCGGAACGACACTGGTCAAACTGTAGAAATTGAGCTGGATACCAGTCCGGTACCACCCGAGCGGGCGCAGCGCGAGCTGATATCGCTTATCCTGAGCGGTCATGCCGACGACTCGCAACGTCGCGAGTTCGGCCGCCTGTGTGCAAGACCGTGTGCGCCGGATGTTGCTTGAACATGCCGATGACCCGGCCGTGGTCCGACTGACTGCAACTGCGAAAGAATCAACTACTCAACAGTATGGGCAAGAGAAAAAACATTGACGAAAAACTGATAGGTCTGTTTGAAGAAGTCGTCAGGCGAAATCCCGGCGAGGTGGAATTTCACCAGGCGGTTCGCGAGGTTCTGGAATCGCTCGGTCCGGTGCTGGCAAAGCATCCGGAATTCCGTGAACACAAGATCATCGAACGTATTTGCGAGCCGGAACGGCAGATCATTTTCCGGGTGCCGTGGCAGGACGATCAGGGTCAGGTGCAGATCAACCGGGGATTCCGTGTGGAGGTCAACAGCGCGCTGGGACCCTACAAAGGCGGTCTGCGTTTTCACCCTTCGGTTTACCTGGGGATCATCAAGTTCCTGGGCTTTGAGCAGCTGTTCAAGAATGCCCTGACGGGCATGCCGATCGGTGGCGGCAAAGGCGGTGCTGACTTCGACCCCAAAGGCAAGTCCGAAGGGGAGGTCATGCGTTTTTGTCAGAGCTTCATGACAGAACTCTACCGCCACCTCGGTGAATACACTGATGTACCCGCCGGTGACATCGGTGTGGGCACACGCGAGGTGGGTTATCTGTTCGGCCAGTACAAGCGCATCACCAACCGGTACGAATCCGGCGTTCTGACCGGCAAGGGACTGGACTGGGGCGGTGCCCGCGCCCGCAAGGAAGCCACGGGTTATGGTGCGGTGTTCTTTGTGGATGAAATGCTGGGAATTCGTCGTGACTCGCTGGATGGCAAGACCTGCATCGTCTCCGGCGCCGGCAATGTCGCCATCTACGCCATCGAGAAGCTGCAACAACTGGGCGGCAAAGTGGTTGCCTGTTCCGATTCCGGTGGCTTCATTCACGATCCGAAAGGTCTTGACCTTGCATTGATCAAGCAGCTCAAGGAAGTCGAAAGGCGACGAATTTCCGAGTATGCCTCGCATCATCAGCATGCCCGCTATGTTGCCAAGGGCAACTTGTGGGACATCCCCTGTCAGGTGGCGCTGCCTTGCGCCACACAGAACGAGTTGACCGGCAAGGACGCAACCACGCTGGTCAACAACGGGTGCATCGCAGTGGCTGAGGGCGCGAACATGCCCACGACCCCGGAAGGGGTGCGTGTATTCATCAAGGCCGGCATTGCCTTCGGTCCTGGCAAGGCCGCCAATGCAGGCGGCGTGGCCACTTCAGCGCTGGAGATGCAACAGAACGCCAGTCGCGATGTCTGGGATTTTGAATTCACCGAGAAGAAACTGGCGGTGATCATGAAAGGCATCCACAAGCGCAGCTACGAAACGGCCGAAGAATTCGGCACGCCCGGCAACTACGTCAAGGGCGCAAACATCGCAAGCTTCATCAAGGTCGCCAAAGCGATGGTGGCGCTGGGCCTGATCTAAGCCTGGTGCCAGCGCGGCGGCGGGGCCCCGCGGGGGGGTCAGCGGGCCGTTCGCTGCGGCCATCCATGGCCTCGCTCTACTTAACTCGGACTGGCGGCGGGCTGTCCTGCCCGCCTGGTCCTGCAAACCCGCCGACCAACCCCCCGCACACCCCAGCCGCTGTTCACTGTCATCGTGGTTAATGGGCTACGGCAGATGCGCGGTGTGGCGGGGTCGGGGAGGTCTGTGGCGGGCTCTGCGCGCCGAGCGTGCCATGGATGGCGCTTGAGCGAGGCGCGCTTGATTCGAGGGCGGACAGGATGTCCGACCGAAGATTGCCCGACACAGTCCTCCCCGACCCCGACACGCCGCCGCGCTGACACTGGATAGCAAGCCCGCATTTACTCCAAAGCAGATGCAAGAACTGTGTAACGCCTGACAGGCGTATGCTGAAAATCAATTTCATGCATCAGAGGATTCGATATGCCTGTTAACGACGCAGCCCGGTCCGGAGAGTTTTTGCTGGGTGGCAAGCTGTCGATTCATCGCCTGGGCTTTGGCGCCATGCGCGTTACCGGGCCAGGTGTCTGGGGCGAGCCGGCGGATCGTGCGGAAGTGCTTCGAACGCTACGGCGGGTGCCGGAACTGGGCATCAACTTCATCGACACCGCCGACGCCTACGGGCCCGAGGTCTCCGAGTCGCTGATCCACGAGGCGCTGTATCCGTATACCGGGTTGACGATTGCGACCAAAGCAGGACATCTGCGGACCGGACCGAATGAATGGATTCCGCTGGGGCGGCCCGAGTACTTGCTGCAACAAGTGAAGATGAGCCTGCGCCGGCTTGGCCTGGAGCAGTTGCCGTTGTGGCAGTTGCACAGGATCGACCCGACGGTGCCGCGTGACGAACAGTTCGGTGCGATCAAGGCAATGCTGGACGATGGCCTGATCCGGTTTGCCGGATTGAGCGAGGTCAGCGTTCAGGAAATACAGGCGGCGGAGAAGGTGTTCCCCGTGACCACGGTGCAGAATCGCTACAGTGCGAACTTCCGTGTACACGACGAGGTACTCGCCTATTGCGAATCGCGCGGCATCGGTTTCATCCCGTGGTTTCCGCTAGCGGGTGGCAAGCTGCTGGAAGCGGACTCACCGCTGGCTGCAGTAGCGCAGCGGCACAAGTCGAGCATGAGCCAGATCGCGCTGGCATGGCTCCTCAGGCGCAGCCCGGTGATGCTGCCGATTCCTGGTACTTCCAAACGTGCACACCTGGAAGAAAATGTAGGAGCAGCAGAGATAGCGCTGTCGGATGCGGAGTTCAAGTCACTGGATCATTTGGCAGGCAAAGCACGAGAAGGCTGATTGTCGGCGTTATCCGACCGCGCCGCAGCGACGGCCCTTGAGGCCAGAGCCATGCGGACATCCTGCCCCGATGGCTGTTGATACAAGGCAAGACCGAATTCCGGCAGCACGGCAAACAGGTGATCGAAAATGTCAGCCTGTATGCCTTCGTACTTGGTCCAGGCAACGGTGGCAGTAAAGCAGTACAGCTCAAGCGGAATACCCTGCGGGCCACTGGCGAGTTGGCGCACCATGCAGGTCAACTCACGGTGGATTTTCGGGTGGTTGTCCAGATAGGCCTGCACGTAGGCACGGAAGGTGCCCAGATTGGTCAGTCGGCGGCGGTTGGCCGACACCGTGGCAGCGTCGCCCAATGCCTTGTTCCACTGCGCCACGTCCTGCTCCTTTGACGGCAGATAATCAGCCAGCAGCCGCAGCTTCGACAGACGCTGCAGCTCATCGTCGTTGAGAAAATGTACGCTGGCCGCATCAGTGTACAGGGCCCGCTTGATCCGTCGGCCGCCGGTTTCCTGCATGCCGCGCCAGTTCTTGTACGATTCGGAGATCAACCGCCAGCTTGGGATGCTGGTGATGGTCTTGTCCCAGTTTCGCACCTTGACTGTGTGCAGCGCGATGTCGATCACATCGCCATCGGCGTTGAGTTGCGGCATCTCGATCCAGTCACCGACCCGCAGCATGTCATTGGACGATAGCTGTACGCCGGCCACGAAGCCGAGAATGGTGTCCTTGAAAATCAGCATCAGCACCGCGGACATTGCGCCCAGGCCTGACAGCAGCAGCCCGAGTTGCTTGCCGGTAATCGCGGCGATGATGATCAGGGTGGCGACTACAAACAGGCCGATCTTGATCAGCTGTATCAGACCCTGATGGACCGTTCCTGGCCGCGCGGTGATTGCTGGTAAATGTCTTCGCCGGCAGACAGCACGGCGTTGACGGACATCACCAGGAAAAACACCACCAGCGCTGTCATCACATTGCCGACCATCGCCTCGGCACTGGCCGGCACGTCGGGCACCAGCACAATGCCGTACTGCACCATCAGGGCCGGGACCATGCGGGCCAGCCAGCGGAACGCACGGTAGTCCAGCAGTGCGTCGTCCCAGTGTGTTTCCGTACGACGGGCTATCCCGCCGACCAACTTCAGCAGCAGGCGAAGCACCACGCGTCCGGCCAGCCAGGCAACGGCCAGCAGCACCACGACACCGACTACGGTGCGCATCCACGGGAAGTTAATCAGTTCCTTGATCAGGTCCAGGACGGCTTGCATTGGTAATTCCTGTTGGCGGTCAGGTTGGCGCGCCCTGCAGTGGGTGCAGAGCGCAACGGCACTGACCGCGGGGCTGGCTTAACGATCTGAACAGGATGGGGATTGTGTGTCCGGGATGCAACCACGGGTCACCGGAGGACGCACATCCGGAAGGAATACCGCGAGCAAGCCCAACAGGGGCAGAAACCGCACAAAGCTGATATACAAATTCGACGCCATAGTGGTCGGCGACGATGCCCAGCACGCCGGCACCAATGCCGCCCAGGCCGAATCCCAGTCCGTAGAACATGCCTGAAACCATGCCGATACGGTGCGGCAGCATGTCCTGTGCATACACGATGATCGCCGGGAACGCCGATGCCAGAACCACCCCGATTACCACGCTGAGTCCGATCGTCCACGCCAGGTCTACATGCGGCAAGAGCAATGTGAATGGCGTAACGCCAAGAATGGAAAACCAGATGACCTGCTTGCGGCCGATACGATCGCCGAGCGGGCCGCCGATCAGCGTTCCCACAGCCACTGCCAGCAGGAATATCGCCAGCAAGTGGGTAGCGGTGGTCAATGACACACCGAAGTGATGCATCACGTAGAACTCGTAGTAGCTGGTAATGCTGGCCAGGTAAAAAAACTTCGAGAACATCAGTAGCATCAGCACGCCAAAAGTACGGCGCACAACGGGTAAGGGATAGGCTGGCGGCCCGGCCGAAGAGCGTGGCCTCACACGTTCCTCAATGTGGGCGCTGTACCAGCGGCTGACCTGCAGAAGCACGACGATTGCCAGCAGCGCCATCAGGCCGACCCACCCCAGGTGTCCACGCCCAAACGTCACGACGACCGCCGCTGCCAGGAGCGGGCCCAAAGCCTGACCCACGCTCCCGCCGATCTGAAACACGGACTGCGCCATGCCGAATTTGCCGCCCGAGGCCATGCGCGCAACACGTGAGGATTCCGGATGAAACACCGAGGAGCCACAACCGATCAAGGCGACCGCCAGCAAAAGGAGGGGGTAGGTTGGCGCCACCGAAAGCAGCAGCAAGCCCGTCAACGTAAAGCACATGCCGATCGGCAGCGAATACGGCAGCGGCCTCTTGTCCGTGATCATGCCGACCACAGGCTGCAACAGCGAAGCTGTGAGCTGAGAGGTCATGGTGATCAGGCCGATCTGCAGGAAACTGAGCTCGAACTCGCCCTTGAGCAGCGGATAGATCGCAACCACCACGGACTGCATCATGTCATTGAGGACATGCGCAAAACTAACCGCGCCCAGCATGCTGTAGCGCGGTCGTGGAGCCGTATCGGTCATGAGGCAGCTCTGATCAAGTGCCGCCAACGAGGTGGCGGGTCAAGGATAAACGCGCCTTGACCCGCCTGGTGGGACTGAACTCAATCGTCTAGCTGGCGGAGTGCCGACGGGATCGCCACACCAGACCGGCGATACCGGTCATCAGAAACCAGACGCTGGCGGGCAGCGGCACGACGGCAGCCGAGTCGACATTCAGAATGTCGAAAGCCCAGGCCTTGGTACGGTTGAAACCATCAACGTCGCAGAACTGTCCGTTGGAGCAACCGTACTCGCTGGTGAAGAAGGGCAGACCTGCTTCCGAAAACCCGTCGCTCAAATTACCGTTGGCGAAGTTGTCATACTGCTGAATGGCGACGATGTAGTCGCCGGGTTGAATGGTGCTTTGGAAGTAGGTGTCGTAACAGCTCCCGGTTACTGCGGACTCCGGCACCTCGCCGCAATCGCCGTCGTCGTTGTTGTCGATGAAGGTGCCCGCAGCGTTATACAGGGCAAGAATGGGGTCGAATCCGCCCTCGGGGATGGAAGTTCCGTTGGCGTTTACGCCGCCGGCATAGGACCAGGTAACCAGTGTTACCGTGGACGGCGCCGTGACGCTGAAGTTGAAGAGTTGTACGTCGTCGTCGTTGCTGAAGCTGCCGGTGAAGGACAGATTGGCGGCTTGAGTCGCGGTGGCCAGCGACAGGGCCGCAACTGCCACGATGGCAATCGAACTTCTGGAGACGAACATTGCTCTATTCCTTGATTGGCAGGTACACAAGGCGGATCGGGATGATCGGCTGCGGCACACCTGCTTGTTGCAGCAGATTCTATGCCCTCCATTACGTATTTGTCATGAGCCGTGAAGACATAATGCGTGCTGCCGCTGTTTGGAGCGCTGCAGCGAAGCCTGTGAAGCAGATGACCAGACAGCGCCCCGATCCTTAACCCCGAACGGCCATGAATACTCAGCAGCCCGCACTCCTGGACTTGCAGAATGTCACCGTGATGCGCGGTGAAAACGTTGCGTTGGAGAAGCTCAGCCTGCGTATTCTCAGCGGCGAACATGTCGCGATCCTCGGACCCAATGGCTGCGGGAAATCCACACTGATCAAGACCATTACGCGTGAATGCTATCCGGTCGCCCGGGCGGGGTCCTCGATGACAATTCTGGGTGAGTCCCGCTGGGATGTGTTCCAGCTCCGGTCCTTGCTTGGCATTGTTTCAAACGACCTGATGTCACTGTGTACAGGTCGCACCTGCGGGCGGGATGTGGTGCTGTCCGGATTCTTCAGCAGCACCGGCATCTTTCAAAACCACGCGGTCACAGCGCAGCAGCGGGCCAGGGCGGATGTAGTGCTGGCGGAACTGCAGATAGAACATCTGGCCGACCGTCCGGTTGCCTGCATGTCCTCCGGGGAAGCCCGGCGTGTGCTGATCGCTCGCGCGCTGGTGCACAAACCGGCAGCGCTGTTGTTTGACGAACCGGGCAATTCCCTGGATGCGTATGCGCGACACAGCCTGCGGCAGACCATGAGATCACTGGCTGCATCCGGCATTGGCATTATTCTGGTCACCCATGATCTGGGCGACGTGATTCCGGAAATCGATCGCATACTTCTGATGTCGAAGGGTCGCATCGTTGCCGACGGCCCGAAGGAAGAAATGCTGCAACCCTCCAGGCTGGAAGTCGTGTTTGGCATCAAGGCACAAGTGGCCCGCCACGATGGTTATTACCACTTGTGGTGATACCGTGAGCATCTCTGCTGACTGAATCAATACTGCGATGGGTGAGTACGACGTCATCGTTATAGGCACCGGTGCCGGTGGCGGTGCGCTTGCGCACCGGCTCGCGCCCGGTGGCAAACGGATTCTCATCCTGGAACGCGGTACCTTTCTGCCGCAAGAAAAGGAGAACTGGAATACCGAAGCGGTATTCCTCGACAACCGCTATCACACCGACGAGGTCTGGCAGGACAGCGAGGGCCGACCACTACATCCGCAGACGTCGTACTGGGTTGGCGGCAATACCAAGGTGTACGGCGCAGCCCTGTTTCGTTTGCGGGAGCGTGATTTCGAGGAAGTCCGGCATGCGGATGGTATTTCGCCGGAGTGGCCACTGAAGTACCAGGATTTCCAGCCCTTCTACGATCAGGCGGAGCAGCTCTACCACGCGCATGGAGAGCGCGGTGCCGACCCGACCGAGCCGCCAGGCGATCAGCCTTACCCCTGGCCGGCAGTCAGCCATGAGCCACGCATTCAGGAGCTCTACGATGAACTGAAGGCGGGTGGATTCCATCCGTTTCCGTGTCCGGTCGGCATCAAGCTGAATGAAAAGACGCGCTGGCAGAGTCAATGCATCCGCTGCGATACCTGTGACGGATTTCCATGTCTGGTCGAGGCGAAATCCGACGCAGACAACAACTGTATCCGGCCCATTCTTTCCCTGCCGAACGTGACCCTGTTGACAGGCGCTTACGTGAGTCGGCTCACGACCAGTGCCAGCGGCCGGCAAGTGACCGGGGTGGAAGTCGAGTTTGATGGCGGTCAGCGCCGCGAGACTTATGCTGCCAACATCGTGGTGGTGGCCTGCGGAGCGATCAACTCCGCTGCCTTGCTGCTGCGTAGTGCAAACAGCAGGCACCCGGACGGCCTGGCGAACAGTTCTGGTCTGGTTGGACGCAATCTCATGTTGCACAAGGCAGCGATTGTCCTTTCAATTGGTCTCAAGCCGAATCCCAGCAAGTACATGAAGACGCTCGCACTGCACGACTTCTACTTCGGGGAGAAGGACTATCCATGGCCGATGGGCGCGATACAGATCGTGGCCTCATTCAAGTGGGAGATGATGAAGGGGCAGGCGCCACCATTTACTCCCGATGCGGTACTCAAGACGATGAAATCCCATTCAGTGCCGTGGTGGCTTACGACAGAAGACCTGCCAAGTCCTGGTAATCGGGTGCGCTGGATTCATGGCCAAGGTATCCAGCTGCAATACACGCCCAATAACGAGGAACCCCATCGACGCCTGGTCAGGCGCTGGGAGGAAGTTGTGACGCAGGTAGACGGGGGGCACACGATCGTGCCGGAAGAGTTCTATCTAAAAAAATCCATCCCGGTGGAAGGGGTCGCACATCAGAACGGAACCTGCCGCTTCGGCACGGACGCGCGGTCGTCGGTACTCAATACAGACTGCCGCACACACGACGTCGACAATCTGTACGTGGTGGACGGGTCGTTTTTTCCGTCCTGTGGTGCAGTTAACCCATCGCTGACAATCACTGCCAACGCTTTGCGGGTCGGTGATCATCTACTGCAGAGATTGTCGTAAGGCGTCAAAGTGGCGCAACGCCGGGCAGTTGTTGTCGTGTATGGGGCTGGTCTCGTGCAGGGCCTGGGGCTCGTCACCTTCCCGGCAGCCAGTACGATATTCACAAGCCCTGCCTTCTACGGCCTGTCGAGTACGGCATACGGCGGGATGTTTGTGCCGCAGGTGGTTCTGGCCATTGCCGCTTCAGTGTCCGGTGCCATGTTACGTGGTCGCCTCGGCATCCGGCGGATCTACCTGTTGGGCCTGGCAGCCAATTTGCTCGCCATGGTTTTGCTGGTCGTGAGCCGGTTCGTGATGGCACAAGGCCAGCTTGCCTATGGAATGCTGCTGGCAGCGACCGGTTGCATGGGTATCGGTTTCGGATTCACGGTGCCGGCACTCAACACCCTGGTTGCGAAAATGTTTCCGCGGAGCGCGGACAAGGCGGTGCTCTCCCTGAATGCACTATTGGGCCTCGGAACGGCACTGGCACCGGCTTTGGTCGCACTGTTCGTCGGGCTGGGAATCTGGTGGGGCTTGCCAGTCGTCGTTGCCATACTCGTTGTCGGCCTGTTGCTCGTCAGCATCCGCCAGCCCCTTGAAGCAGAAGAGGCTGTTGCAGGCGCACAGAAGAAAAGCGCTAAAGTTCCCTTGCAGTTCTGGCTCTTTGCGACATTCGCGCTGTGTTCCGGCGTGTGTGAAACGATAAATGGCAACTGGGCCTCGCTGTATATGACGAAGCACTTTGGTGCGAGTACTGGCCTGGCCTCTCTCGCGCTGACAGTGTTCTGGAGTCTTGTAACGATCGGTCGCGTAGTGTTCGCTGCTTTGGAAAAATGGCTGCCCGAACGCCTGGTATGGCAGGTGTCGCCATTCGTTGTAGCCGTTGCCCTGGCAGTTTGTGCGACGGCGCCAGCCAGCAGTCCACTCATCGGCATTCTCGGCTTTGGCCTGGCGGGGCTCGGTTGCTCGGCCTTGTTGCCTCTAGTTATCAGCTTTGGCCAGCAGCAACTGGTTGCAATCAGTGCTTCGGTAGCCGGCGGCCTGATTACCTTCTATCAGATCGGCTATGGACTCGCCGCATTTGGCGTCGGACCGTTGCAGTCATGGAGCGGAGCAGATCTGGGTACCATCTACGGCAGTACTGCGGTAGTCGCCTTGGTAATGGCAAGCCTGTCATTGCTCATTGCACGAAAGATGAAGACATGAATCTTGCAGGAAAGGTAGCCATTGTTACCGGTGGAAACAGTGGTATAGGCCAGGCGATTGTCCTGGAACTGGCCCGCAACGGAGCCAGTATCGTCATTGACTATGTGGCACATCCGGAAGCAACCGAGGCACTTGAAAAGCAGGTCGTTGCGCTTGGCGACCGCGTTATTGGCGTCAAGGCCGACGTCAGTCAGTTCGCAGAGTTGCAACGGCTGTTCGCAGCAGCCGTGAAGGCGTTCGGGCACGTTGACATCATGGTCAACAACGCCGGTATAGAAACCCGGACGTCCGTGCTGGACACGACCGAAGCGCAATACGACAAAGTGCTGGCGGTAAACCTGAAGAGTGCATTCTTCGGGACCCAGCTTGCCGCCCGGCAAATGATCGCCCAGGGGAGTGGTGGGCGCATCATCAACATCACGTCGGTGCACGAGGATTGGCCAATGCCGGGGAATACCGCGTATTGCCTGTCCAAGGGCGGCATGAGAATGCTGACGAGGACGGCCGGTGTTGAACTTGCGCCGCATAACATTCTGGTTGTCGGTGTGGGTCCCGGGGCGGTCGCCACGCCAATCAACACGACGACGATGCAAGATCCCGCACTGCTGAAGAAACTGAACGGTGCGATTCCTCTGGGCCGCATGGCGCAGCCGGACGAGATCGCCAGGCTGGTGGCCTTTCTGGCGAGTGACGGGGCCAGCTACACCACGGCCACTACGATCTTTGCCGACGGCGGCATCATGCAAGGCAGCCCGGGGCTTTGAGTACGAGGTAACGCTTGTGAATAGCACAACAAGGATAGCGGCACCGGGCGCTCCGGGAAATGAATCGCGATGGACCTCAAGCGCAAAGAGCGGTGTGGGTACCAGTGTCACTGCGCAAGGGCCGGTGTGGTTTACGTTGTCGCACGGGATCGTCAACGAGGTCTATTACCCAAGACTGGATCAGGCCAACATTCGCGATCTGGGTTTCATCGTGACGGATGGCCGGAATTTCTTTTCAGAGGAGAAGCGCCACGCATCCCCGAAAATCGAACCCGTAGCGTCTGGCGTTCCCGCCTACCGGCTGGTCAATTCCTGTGTTAACGGCCGTTACCGCTTGCACAAGACGATTTGTACCGATCCGCGCCGCCCGTGCCTGTTGCAGCACGTGCGTTTCGAGGCCTTGTCGGGAACATTGGCGGACTATCAGCTCTACGCGCTGCTCGCACCGCATCTCGCCAACCACGGTGCCGGCAACGATGGCTGGCTGGGCGAGCACAAGGGCTGGCCGATGCTCTTTGCCCAGCGTGATGGCACGGCACTGGCGCTGGCCTGCTCGGTGCCGTGGCGTGCAGCGACCTGCGGCTATGTCGGACGAACGGACGGGTGGCAGGATCTGCACGCACACAAGCGGCTCACCGGGTTTTACACCGATGCGCGGGCCGGCAACATCGCACTAACGGGCGAGATCGATCTGGCCAGATGCCAGGGTGAGTTCGTGCTGGTGCTGGCGTTTGGCAGTAATGCGGCAGAAGCCGGTCAGCGTGCGCTGGCCAGCCTCATCGATCCCTTCGAAAGCCTGCTCGACGATTACGTTGCCGGGTGGCAAGACTTTCAGAAGCACTGCCTGAGCCTGTCTGCCCCGGACGACGACCAGCCCGACCTGTACCGCACCAGTACGGCGGTGCTGAAGACACACCTGTCGGACTATTTCGTTGGCGGCATGATTGCCAGTCTGTCGGTGCCCTGGGGCTTCAGCAAAGGCGATAACGATCTTGGTGGTTATCACCTTGTATGGCCCAGGGACCAGGTCGAGTCTGCCGGTGCCTTGCTCGCAAGCGGCAATACGGCCGAGGCACTTGATGTACTGCGATACCTGCTGTCCACTCAGGAAGCCGATGGCCACTGGCCGCAGAACATGTGGCTGGATGGTTCGCCTTACTGGAATGGTATTCAACTCGATGAAGCGGCCTTTCCCGTTCTGCTCGCCGACGCATTGCGCCGCGGGGATGGGCTGGATGGTGTCGATGTCTGGCCGGTAGTCCGGCGCGCGGCGGGTTTTGTGGCCCGTAACGGGCCTGTGACCCTGCAGGATCGCTGGGAAGAAGACGGTGGCTATTCGCCATTCACGCTGGCGGTCGTAGTGGCCGGGTTGCTGGCCGCAGCAGACTTTGCGACCAGGGCAGGGGAAGAGTCTGTTGCCACTTATTTGCGTGAAACCGCCGACATGTGGAACTCGCAGATCGAGAGCTGGACCTATGTGAGTGGTACACCACTGGCCAGGAAGATTGGCGTTGATGGCTACTACATTCGAATCGCCCCGCCGGAAACGGCCGACGCAGCCTCGCCCGCGCAGGGCTTCGTGCCGATCAAGAACCGGCCGCCTGGTGCCAGCGAATTGCCGATGACCCAACTCATCAGCCCGGATGCCCTGGCGCTGGTGCGGTTTGGACTACGCGCAGCCGATGATCCGAGGATCGTCAATACGGTGAAAGTCATCGACGCGCTGCTAAAGACCGAGACCAGTACCGGACCAGTCTGGCATCGCTACAACGACGATGGCTACGGCGAGCACGAAGACGGCAGCCCCTTTGACGGTACCGGCACAGGTCGCGGCTGGCCGCTGCTCGGCGGGGAACGTGCCCACTATGAACTGGCCGCCGGCCGCCCCGAGGAGGCGAATCGACTTCGCAAGGTCATGGAAGCGCAGGCAGGACCGGGTGATTTTTTTCCCGAGCAAGTCTGGGATGCTGCCGATATACCGGAGCGGGAGCTCACCAACGGGCAGCCTTCAGGCTCTGCCATGCCACTCGTGTGGGCTCATGCGGAGTACATCAAGCTGCTGCGGTCACTGAAAGACGGTCGTGTGTTCGACTTGCCGCCCCAGACCGTGGAGCGTTACCAGACCCGGAACCACGGCTCACCGCACACCTCGTGGCGGTTTACTCACAAGAGCCGTGTGCTTCCTTCAGGAAAACTGCTGCGTATTGAGACGCTCGCTGCAGCACGCGTGCGCTGGAGCGTTGATAACTGGACAACGATCATGAATTCCGAAACGCGTGACACCGGGCTCGGTATCCACGTTGTCGATCTGCCCACCAGCAAGCTGCAGGTGGGCAGCAACGTGTGCTTTACCTTCTACTGGCCCGACGCCGGACGCTGGGAAGGCATGAATTTCAGCGTAGCAGTGCGTGCTACTGGTTATTGACGCTATAGCGGCCAGGGCCCAGGCAGGCGATGGCCACGGCGGTGAAGAAAAACATGCCCTGCAGTTCCAGAGCCCAGCCGCCCGTAGCGCTGAGTTCGAACAGGCTGTAGGCGTGAGCGAGTCCGACAGCAAACAACATATTGATGGCGATGATCCCGGCACCAATTCGGGAAAACCAGCCGGCAATCACCATCAACGGTGCGGCCACCTCACCGATGTAAACGCCGTAGGCAATCCAGGCCGGAAAGCCGATTGCCGTCACCATGCCGGTGATCCCGCCAATGCCACCCCTGAGCTTGGCGATGCCGTGCAGGAGAATCAGTACGCCAAGTGCCACGCGCAGGATTAATCTGCCGATGTCGTTCATGCTTCTACACCTCCGGTCTCGTATCAATATACGGCATTCAGCTAGTATCAAGCCATCAGGGTACGAGAACTCAAGGATGCCGGAAATTTTTCCAAGACTGTTTTGCTGGTTATCGGCCGTCAGTCTGCTGCTCATGGCCACTGGCGTGTCGGCCGATGCGCTCAGCAGCCGTCTGGAGAAGAAGGTCCGTGGTGCGACTCTTGAAGTGGTGGTGGCGTTCCCCGAGTCGGACCCTCTGAGCTACGAAAAGCCATTGCCTCTGGAGTTGCTGCCCTTTGCCCTGCGTGACGCCACTCACGTGCCCATCGGCACGGCATTCCGGCTGGGTCGCAATGAGTACGTCACGGCTGCACATGTAATCAGTGCCAGCGTTGGTGGTCAGTTCGGTCCACCACAACTTCGCGACGCGCAGGGCCGGATATACGCGATTGACCAGATACTGAAGTACTCGTTCCAGGAAGACTTTGCAGTCGTCTCACTCAAGGATCCGCCACGATCGCCGATTCTTGATACAGGCCCTGAACCAACGCCGAGCAGCACGGTATTTGCGGTCGGCAACGCACTCGGAGAAGGCATCATCGTCCGTGATGGCGTGTATACGTCGGCGACGCCAGAGCAACAGGATGGCAAATGGAACTGGTTGCGATTCTCGGCTGCCGCCTCGCCCGGCAACAGCGGCGGCCCGTTGTTGAACCACAAGGGTCAGGTGATTGGTGTCGTCGTCGCCAAATCCCCCAATGAGAACCTCAATTATGCCTTGCCGGTTTCCAGGGTTTTGGACGCCAGAGAGGGAATTGCCCGCGTGGTGATGCGCACCCCCTTCGGTGTGCCTTTTGCGCCGGATACCATTGTTCTGAACGTCGACGAAAACTTCGACCTGCCGCTGTCCTTCGACGAATTCGCTGCCACAATCCAGAAGATCGGCAAGCGTACCTTCGACCGTGGATATGCCGAGCTTCAGGCGGCATATCCGCGGAAGTATTTCCCCCTTGGTGACAACTCTGCCGAGCTGCTCAATTCCACTGTGATTGCCACCGACCCGCGGCTGATCGTCAGGAAGAACACAAAATGGGAGGCGCTGGAGCCGGACGCGATCGAGCACATCGACCTTGGTGGTGGAAGTTCGATGACGGTGGGTCAGATTGCGGAGACCGGGCTGGTTGGAATACGGCTTGGCGACCCCGCGACTCTGGCCGATCTGGTCGGAGATTCCCGAAAATTCATGGACCTCTTCCTCAAAGGGACACCCATCACCCGACTCGTGGGCCCGGAGGCCGTACGGATAACGTCCCTGGGTGCGGCACAGGAGGAATCAGTCTTTACAGACAGCTATGGTCGCAAGTGGCTGCTCCGAACCTGGGATCTGCCCTTCATGGATGCCCGGATCGTGTCAGCGGCTTTGCCTGTGCCACAAGGATTCATCGTGGTGTCGCGACTGGCACAAAGCGCACTGACCTATCCGATGACCGAACTCATCAAGATGGCCGCCAACCTTGTGTATGTCACTTACTCCGGAACGCTGCCGGAATGGCGTCAGTACCTTGCACTGTCGTCCATGCAGCCTGCGGTCTTCGCCGACATTCATCTTGATCCGGATGTTTCCGGCAAGCTCAGCTACGGGTCGAAGCGCTTCGACTTTATGGCCGGCAATGACCTCCTGAATATCCAGGACAGAAGCATTATTGATTTGTACTTTGCCTACTTTCCGGACCACGGCAAGATCGTATGGGATGTTGCTGGTCTGCGGATCCGGGAGGACCGACAGGAAAAGGTCATGGTCGAGGTGCTCCGGCATGCTCGTCCGCCTGATGGGTTGCCGCGTCGATTCCAGGATGAATGGGATGACCTGCGTATGCGACGTACCCCGTACAACGGCATTCCGAGACTGGATGGGATGGTCACGTCGACTGGTACAACAGTCACCCACCTGGCGACGAGTTCCAGAATACCGATTCCGCAGGATGCAACAATTATCTATCAAGCGAGTTACCTGGCTGAGCTTGGTTTTTCCGCTGCAGAACTTCAGACGTTGTCCAGGCTCATGCTCGGTGACCTGAGGGTCAGCGAGTAACAGGAACATCAAGCCACCGAGAGGCATCATGAGTAACCAGATTCCAGCCGTCTACGATTCGCCCATGTTTCGCATGGCCTGCCAGCAGTTTGACCAGGTCGCTGATTTGCTGGAACTTCCCGGGAATTCGCGCGACCGCCTGAAGCTCCCGAAGCGATCGGTTAGCGTGGCCATGCCGGTACGGCGGGACGATGGCAGTACGACGGTCTTCATGGGTTATCGCGTGCAACATCATCTGACGCTGGGGCCAACCAAAGGCGGAGTACGGTTTCATCCTGATGTAACACTGGGTGAGGTGGCGGCGCTGGCCATGTGGATGAGATGGAAGTGTGCGTTGACCGGGCTGCCCTACGGTGGAGCCAAGGGCGGCGTAACCTGCAATCCGCCTGATCTGTCGATTGGCGAGCTCGAGCGAGTGACCCGTCGCTACACCCAGGAACTGATTCCCTTCATTGGCCCCCAGATCGACATTCCCGCACCTGATATGGGCACCAACGAGCAGACCATGGCGTGGATGATGGATACCTACTCTTTGCAACGCGGGCACGGTGTGCCAGCCGTCGTCACCGGCAAGCCGGTGAGCCTCGGCGGGTCGCTCGGGCGTCGTGAAGCAACGGGTCGTGGTGTTGCTTACCTCGTTTCCCGGGCAATGGAGGTCGTCGGTATTGCCGCGCATGGCGCAACGGCTGTAGTCCAGGGCTACGGCAACGTGGGTTCGGTGGCGGCCAGAGCCATGGCAGAGCAGGGCATCAGGGTCATTGCCGTGGGCGACGCATACGGTGCACTCCGGAATACGAAGGGTCTGGATTTCGACAAGCTCGACCAGCATGTTGCCAAAACCGGCAGTGTTGTTGGCTTCGCCGAAGCCGAACCAATTGCCAACGAGCAGTTGCTGCTGTTGTCGTGCGATATTCTGGTGGCAGCCGCACTCGAACGCCAGATTACTTCTGACAACGCTGCGGGTATTCAATGCCGGATTCTCGCTGAAGGCGCCAATGGCCCCACGACACCGGAAGCCGACGCGATCATCGCGCAACGTCCGGAGATCTTTGTGATTCCGGATATCGTTTGCAATGCCGGTGGTGTGATCGTGTCCTATTTTGAGTGGGTGCAGGATCTGCAGAGTTTCTTCTGGGACGAGGCAGACGTCATGAGCAAGCTTTACCGGATCCTTGACCAGGCCTTTGTGCACACGCTCGAAACCAGCCGCAAGCGGCAGGTCAGCATGCGCCTCGCCGCCTTGTGCCATGGCATCGCGCGAGTGCACGATGCCAAGCAGACACGCGGGCTGTTTCCGTGATGCCGTGGTGCGGAATCAGGGCTACTGGTTCCGTACACGTTCCGGCGTTGCAAACTGTGTGAGCCACGCGTTCGTTGCGGCGCTCTCTGTAGCCAGCCAGGTTTTGAACCGCCGTACCTGCGGGCGGATCAGGGCGTCGGACCGGAAGCGCGCGTGATAAGCGTGCTCCGTCCATACGCCAGTGCTGATCGGGAACGGCAAGGACACCTGTCCACCGTCGATCAATTCAGAAATAAGCGCCAGGCCACAAATTGTGAGACCGGCATTGGCCAGTACTGCTTCAACCGCGGGTGTTATGCGCTGGAATCGCATGCCCCGGCCGGGTGCCGTGCGTTTCAGGCGCTGCATCTTGATCCAATCGGGCCAATCGGGGGCGGCCGGGTCGTTGCTGTAGAAATCAAGGTGCAGCAGCGGAAACCCTTCGAGCCGATCGCGCTTCTTGAGTTGTGCCAGACGGTCGATATTTTCCGGAGAGCTGATTGGGATCAGGAAATCGTGAAACAGGATGTTGTTGCTGGCACCTTTGGTTCCTGGTCCAAAGCTGATTTCGCAATCAACTGGACCGAGACGCAGCGGTGTCTCACCTTCTCCGTTGATGCAGAACAAGATGTTGGGATGTGCGTGCCGGAATCGGCCGAGTCTCGGCTTGAGCCACAACTCGGCAAAATCGGAGGCCACTGCGATATGAATTTCCTGGCCACGTTGCAGGTCCAGGGCATCGGCAACCAGTTCCAGTTCCCGGAACGCAGCGGTCAGATGCTCCAGCGCGGTTGACAGCGCCGGCGTTGGCTTGAGGCCGGAACGGCCGCGGACCAGCAGGTCGATACCCAGATAATCTTCCAGCACCTTCACCCGCTGGCCGACTGCAGCCGGAGTAATTGACAGGACATCGGCCGCTCTCTTCAGAGACCCGGTCCGTACGGCCAGTTCCAGTGCCTGCAATGCCTTGAGATGTGAGGTCACCGCCATGACGTGACGCTAAAGAAAATCTTTAGTACGCACAAGAACTTTTAGTTTGCTCGGTGACGGGACAAGGGGGAGGATCGTGGTCAGGAACTGCCTTCCTGCGGAGGTTCATCCATGGCCCATCTGAAACGTTATCTGATCGAGCGGGATATCCCCGGCATCGGTGGCATGTCGATCGTAGAGCTATGCGGTGCCGCGCGCGCATCCAATCGAGCCATTGAACAGATCGAGGGCAACCTGCAGTGGCAACACAGCTACGTGGCGGGGGACAAGACCTACTGCATCTACTTGGCCGAGAGCGAGGCAGTGATTCGAAAGCATGCTGAGCTGAGCGGCATTCCCGTGACGAGGATCACCGAAGTGCCCCGGATCATCGATCCGCTCACAGCAAACAACTGAGGAGCACACCATGACCGCCTTCTTGTCTGCGTTTTACAGCATTTGTGTTTACCTGTTCTTTTTCGCGACCTTTCTTTACTCAATCGGGTTCGTCGAGAACGCGATGGTTTCCAAGACCATCGACTCCGGAAGCAGCGGCAATGTCGTTGCCTCGATCGTGATCAATGTACTGCTATTGACTGTCTTTGCCCTTCAGCACTCGGTGATGGCAAGGCCCGGCTTCAAGCGTGTCTGGACCCGGATAGTGTCGCCACATGCAGAACGCAGCACTTATGTGCTGTTCGCCAGCCTGGCCCTGGCATTGCTTATCTGGCAGTGGCGTCCCTTGCCGCAGATGGTGTGGTCCGTTGAAGATACCGGTGCCGCTGTACTGCTCCGGGGCATATCGCTCGCTGGCTGGGCGATGGTGCTGCTAAGTACATTCCTGATCAGTCATGTTCAATTGTTTGGTCTGAGTCAGGGTTTTGCCCGTCTGCTCGGGCGGCAGCCGTCAGACATGCCGTTCCAGACACCTTATCTCTATCGCTGGCTAAGACACCCGATCTACGCGGGCTTCATTGTGGCGTTCTGGGCCACGCCAACCATGAGTGTTGGCCACCTGCTTTTCGCCTTCACCACTACGGCTTACATCTTTATCGGCATCTGGCTTGAGGAGCGAGACCTGATCGCACACTTTGGAGATCGCTATCGGCAATACCGTACACAAGTGGGCATGCTGTTTCCCAGACTGGGAACTGCCCGGATGGGGAGAAAGCCGGGTGTCGCGGACAGATAAGGGACTCCCGCCGCAAGCCAGGCCAACACGAGTCCAGGCGAGGGACAGGTTATGCAACAGAACTATGAAACGCTTCTGAAGGCCTCCCTCCGTATCAATTGGCGGCTGGAGGACGTTGTGGGTGATGGCAAGCGGCTGGATTTTTCCAGGCCCTTTCTCCCGGAGGCTTTCGCACGAACCGCCCCATTGACCTTCCTGACATCCGACGAGCAATTGACCCTGAACCATATTCGGGCGCATGGGTATCTAGCGATGTTCGAGCTTGTAGAGGGCGTCATCCTGCCCTTCGTCGTGGAGCAGGCGAACACCAAAGATGTCGATGTGTCGTTTCGCACCGAGGCGCTACACCAGTTTGCCAGTGAGGAAGTCAAACACATGGCCTTGTTCCAGGCTTTTCGTCAGGAGTTTGTTGCCGAATTCGGTGTTGACTGTGGCTTTATCGGGCCCGCGGAAGAAATTTCCCGCGCGATCCTTGACCACAGCCCCCTCGCGATTGCGATCCTGGTGCTCGGTATCGAGTGGATGTCGCAGGGGCACTATGTGGAGAGCGTCAGAAATGACAACGAGTTCGACCCGCAGTTCAAGAGTCTGCTCAGGCATCACTGGATGGAAGAGATGCAACACGCCAGGATGGATGCACTCGTATTACAGGCCATGGCGAACCGGCACGACGAGAGAGATATCGATCGCGCCATCGATGAGTATCTTGAGATTGGTGCCTTTATCGACGCTGGTCTGAAGCAACAGGTTTCACTGGATCTCGTGAGCTTTGAGCGCGCCGCATGCCGCGCACTACCAGATGAGGAGCGCAAGCAGTTTCTTGAGGTTCAGTATCAGGCGCTGCGCTGGACATTCCTGGGTTCGGCCATGCTGAACAAGAATTTTCTGATATCACTTGCTCAGGTAAGTCGCGCAGCCAGTCAGCGCGTCGAAAGTGCGGGGCTGGCGATCAGCCAACAGCAGGGCGCGACGGCAGCACCTTGGCATTCAGCCGGAAGAGATTGCCAGGGTCGTAACGATCCTTGAGCTTGACCAGACGTGAATAGTTGGCGCCGAAGTTTGCCCTTACCTTTTCCTGGCTATCGCCGATTTCGGTATTGAAGTAGTAGCCGCGGGTGTAAGGCTCCACAGTGGCCCAGAAGGCCTTGAGCCAGGCTATATGTGCCGGTGTCTGAGCTGGATCAGTCCAGCTGGTGAGAGTCACCAGATCAAAGCGAGCGCCCCGGTGAGGAAATGCGGTGGCGTCCGGGCGAACTCGTTGGATTGCGCCGCGCAGATGCTGCAGCAGGATAACAGTCGCCCGGCCGGGGTCCGGTCTGTAGCCCGCCAGCAGGGTGTCGAACAATTCGGGTTGAATGCGCTCTACGAAGCCACTTTTCAGATAGTAATTGCGGCCGACTGCATTGGCTTCATCGCCGCTAGTCTGCAAGTCCAGATAGGGCATCGGCTTGATCTGGTCGGCCAGCGGCTTGCCGAACTGGCGGATCGGCATAATGAGTTTCTCGCCTGTGGAGATTTTGCCGGAGTAACAAACCTCCAGCATCACCATGGGCTCGCCGCCTGGCGGTGCGACAATTGCACAGTCCAGATTGAGTTCATCGGGTGCCGTCTCGGCGAAATTCGCGAGAAAAGTGAGCACGTCTCGCGCCTGACTGAAGGGATAGATGATTGATCCACCCAGGATTACCGGCTGAACTTCATGAAGCCGGAATTCGAAGCTGGTAACGACGCCGAAGTTACCGCCACCGCCGCGAAGTCCCCAGTACAGATCGGGGTTCTCATCCTGACTCGCGCGCCTGACTTCGCCGTCGGCGGTTACCACGTCGGCCGCCAGCATGTTGTCGCAGGCGAGACCAAACCGCCGACCCAGCCGTCCGAAGCCGCCGCCGAGTGTGAGGCCAGCCGTGCCAGTGTGGGATACGGTTCCGGCCGTTGTCGCCAGGCCGAAGTGCTGGGACTCGCGATCCAGTTCGCCCAACAGAGACCCGGCCGGTACAAAGGCACGTTTGGCGCGCGGATCTACCCGTACGCCGCGCATCGCCGACAGGTCAATCATCAGGCCACCGTCGCATACGGACTGGCCCGATGTGCTGTGCCCGCCGCCGCGCACGGCAACCAGCAGATTATTGCTGCGGGCGAATTGCACCGCGTTTGATACGTCGGTGGCACCGGTGCATTGGGCGATCAATGCGGGTCGACGATCGATCATCCCGTTCCAGACATGGCGTGCCCGTTCGTAGCCATCCTGTCCGGGAAGCAGCAGCGGGCCACGCAGGCTGTTGCGGAAATCGTCAACTGCGGAACGGCTGAGCGTCATCTCCCCGCCATTCAGCCGGATGGCGGGGATGTCGCCGGCCACGGCGGCGATGACCGAGGCAAAGGTGCGGGCGAGGGGTACACCGCCCGCTGCCGCCCCGAGGAAAGATCCGAGCAGTAACCGGCGTTGCATCACGTGTTACTCCACACCTTCAGCCGGGAGAAAAATTGGCACGAATCCGGAAAAATACCAGTGGGGCCGCGCCGCTGCCGCTGCCTAGATTTCGATCTGGATCCCCAATTCGACGACTTGCTCGGTGGGTAACCCGTAGTAGATGGCTGCTCGTTGTGCATTGCGGGTGATCAGCGCAAACAGCCGCTCGCGCCAGTAAGCCATGCCGTGTGCATCGTCCCGGGGGATCACCGTCTCGATACCCAGGTAATACGTGGTCTCCTTCAGATCGATGACCAGGCCCAGCCGCTCGCAGCCCCGGAGGGTGACGGGAATATTTGGGGTCTGCATGTAGCCGTAGTGCATGACCACGCGGAACAGACCGTCGGCCAGGCGTTGTACGGCTACCCGTTCTCGCGCCGGTACCCGGGGCCGGTTGTCTGTACGCAGAGTTAGTAGCACGACCTGTTCGTTCAGCACACGGTTCCGCGCCAGATGATGCCGGAGAATTGCGGGCACGCCTTCCGAGTAGCGCGCCAGGAATACGCCCGTACCCGGGATGGTATGTGCGCGCTCCCGCTCCGCCGATGCGAGAAACTCCGGAATGCCCAGGCGCATTTTGTCCAGGCTGCCCAGAACCAGACGCCGGCCCCGGCGCCAGGTAGTCATTACCGTGAACACCAGCACGCCAACCAGAAGCGGATACCAGCCGCCGTCGAAAAATTTGAACAGATTGGCGCCGAGGAATGCCCAGTCGACAATCCAGATGGTCAGCACACCGATGATGGCCAGCCACGGTCGTTGCCAGTGGCGCCAGGCCACTACAGCAGCCAGCAAGGTGGTGATGGCCATGTCTGTCGACACCGACAGGCCGTAGGCGGCGCCCAGCCGGTCGGAGGATCCGAAGCCGAGCACAAGGCCGATCGTGGCGGCCATGAGCAGCCAGTTTGCAAGTGGAATATAGATTTGTCCGCGTTCCGTGGCCGAGGTGTGTACAACCTTCATGCCCGGCAACATGCCAAGGCGCACAGCCTGGGCGGTCAGCGAAAAAGTTCCGGTGATGACCGCCTGCGACGCGATTATTGTCGCCAGCGTGGCCAGCACAACCAGGGCCAGCCGCATTTCTGCCGGCGCCAGATCGAAGAAGGGATGGGCGGCTTCTGCGGGCTTCGTGAGGATCAATGCACCCTGTCCGAAGTAATTGAGCAGCAGCGCAGGCAATACCACGCCGAACCAGGAGAGGCGGATGGGTCCCAGGCCGAAGTGGCCCATATCCGCGTACAGGGCTTCACCGCCGGTAACCACCAGGAAGATCGTGCCGAGGACCAGATAGCCGGTCATTCCATTGGCCTGGAAGAAGGTCAGTGCGTGCAGCGGATTCACGGCGGCAAGGACGGCTGGCTGCAGCAAAATGCCCCGCACGCCCAGCACAGCCAGGACCAGAAACCACACGCACATCACAGGCCCGAAAACGCTGCCGATGCGCTGGGTGCCGTGGCGCTGAAAGAAAAACAGGCTGGCGAGGATCAGGATCGTTAACGGCACGATCCATACTTCCAGTGCACCATGCACGCGACCCAACCCTTCGATGGCACTGAGCACGGAGATGGCCGGGGTGATTGTCCCGTCGCCATACAGCAGGGCCGCGCCGAACAGTCCCAGTGGCACGAGCAGAATGCGGGCGGCCCGGTGTTGACGTTCCAGCGGTCGCAGCAGGGCCACCAGCGCGATGATGCCGCGCCCTCGCCATGGTTGTCCTGGCGCATGACGAAGACCAGATACTTGATCGAGATGATCAGGATCAGCGCCCAGAAGACCAGTGACAGAATGCCGAGGATATTCTCCGGCGTAACGGGTATTGATAGGCACCGAAAAAGCACTGCCGGATCGCGTACAGTGGGCTGGTACCGATGTCGCCAAAAACCACCCCAAGTGCGCCCAGGCCCGCCGGCAGCAAGGCCGAAGGACGGGGCTCATCGCCGACAAGCTGGTCTACGGTACGCTGATCGCCGATATGGTGATCGTCGCGCCTACCAGCCATTTGCAGAAAAACCTGTACCGGGGAGACGTGTCATGAAACGCCAGTTGCTGCTATTCGCCTTGTTCATCATTTCGCTGCCGGCTCCGTTTCTGGTGCCTGGCGTCGCCGCCGCCGACGGCACACTGGTGACGGTGCAGGTCACCAACGTGGTCAAGCCCGAGGGCGTGTTGATGGTCGGCGCCTATACCAGCTCCGACACCTGGCTGGGTGCCGCCCCGGCTGCCCACAAGAATATACCGGTACCGGAAAACGTGCGGGACGGAATGGTGAGTTTTGAAATGCGCTTGCCGCCGGGCAACTACGCGCTGTCAATCCTGCAGGACCTGAACGGCAACCAGAAGCTGGATACCAATTTTCTGGGCATTCCGACCGAACCGTCCGGCTCGTCCAACGATGCACCAGCGAGGTTCTCCGCACCCAAGTTCAAGGATGCACTGTTCACCGTGAGCGACGAGCCGGTGACGCTGCGTATCACCCTGCGTTGAAGCTGGTTGCAACCGGGACCGGATGGCGCAGAACGTACTTCTCGTTGGTGGCGGGCATGTCAATCTCCATGTGGCAGCGCACGCGCGCTCCCTGATAGCGGCCGGGGCGCGGGTGGTCCTCGTTGATCCAGGCGAGTTCTGGTATTCGGGGCTGGCCACGGGAATGCTGGGTGGCATGTTCGACGCTGTTGATGATCAGGTCGACTTGGGAGCACTGATCGGGCAGCACGGTGGCGAGTTCGTCAGACGCAGAGTCGAAAGTATCGATACACGCCAGCGCTGCGTTCATCTGGCCGGTGGCGCAGACCTTCCCTATGATTACCTGTCGCTCAATGTCGGCAGCGAGGTTGGCATGGCTGCAATCGACGGCGCTGTGAGTGATCCTGCTGTCTGGCCAGTCAAACCAATCAGTAATCTCTGGCGCCTGCGCATTTGCCTGGAAGCACTGTTTCAGGCTGGCGAGTCACCGCGGATCGTTGTGGTCGGTGGCGGCCCTACCGGTACGGAGATTGCGGCCAACATTGCCGCGCTGGCGGCACGTTTTGGTACCAGTGCACATGTCGGACTGGTCACTGCCGGCAGCGATCTGCTGGAGCAGGCACCGGCCGGTGCCCGAAAATTGCTGGGCCGAAAGCTGATCACATGCGGCATCGGGATCCGCACCCGGACCCGCGTGGTGCGTCGCCTCCGCGAGTCGCTGCTCACCAAGGATGGCAGCAGCATTCCGGCAGACATCGTGGTTGTCGCAACCGGGCTGGATGCCAATTCACTGGTCCAGACCATGAACTTGCCGATCGACGGGCAGGGCGGGCTGCGCATCAACAGTCGTTTGCATTCGGTTGCGGACCGCCGGATATTTGCCGGTGGCGATGTGGCCGCCATCGATGGTTTCGATTTGCCGAAGCTGGGTGTATTCGGCGTGCGTCAGGCGCCGTACGTTCATGCCAACCTGCTGGCGAGCCTCACCGGTGAGCCACTCGTCGAATACCATCCGCAGAAGCGCTACCTCGCCATTCTCAATCTCGGCGATGGCACCGCGCTGTCTGTCTGGGGACCGTTCTGGTGGTATGGCCAATCCAGCATGTGGCTGAAGAACCGTATAGACCGCCGCTTTCTCGCCGGGTATCGCGCCACCCCGTTGAAACTTTCGCGTTAAGCTTCGCGCCACCGGGAGGATACGCTGTCGCATGAACGAAACCGCCGCTCTTGACGTGTTGGCTGTACGTGCACTGGAAAGTGCCGACGTAGAGCGCCGCGTGTGGACCGACAGCGATCGTGAATGGGCGAGCCGCGCTGCAGCCGAGATTGTGGGCGACAGGGCTGAGGCGGAGACGTTCCTGGCCCGGCGCGCACGGCTGGTCATGGAAAAAGCTGATTGAGCGCAAGGACCAGATTCCTCGTGCAGTACGTGCCTGGCGCTGGCGGTCGTGGGTGGGCATCGTCATCGTGGCTGCGGCGTTCGTACTGGCGCCGCGGTTGATCACTTCGCCAGCAATCAACAGGTCAATATTCTGGCACCGCCGGTACTTGGATTGCTGGTGTGGAATCTTGTGGTCTACGTGAGTCTGGCTATCCGTGCCGTCATGCGGATGCGCCGGTCGGTTGGTATTGGTCCCGCAAGACGCACCGTGGTGTGGATGGGTGCAGCGGCCGGATTGTTTAGACGCCCGTCGAAGTCCGGAAACGCTATCCGGCGGGAGGTTCTGACCCGGTTTGCTCGCGACTGGACGGCGCTTACCGCGCCGCTGTATGCGGCACGCGCGGTACGTATCCTGCATCTGGCTGCGGCAGCCGTTGCGATTGGTGTAATCGCCGGACTCTATATGCGTGGCATCGCCTTCGAATATCGTGCCACCTGGCAGAGCACTTTCCTGGGTGCAGAAACAGTCAGGTCGATTGTTGCCATCGGTTACGCACCTGGATTGTGGCTGATGCGCATGCCAGTGCCGGACGTCAGTGAAATCGCCAGTCTGCAATTGCCTCCTGGCGAAAACGCGGCCCCCTGGTTGCACCTGATGGCCGCTACTTTGCTGCTGGTCGTGGTGGCGCCCCGGCTGGTGCTCGCGGTGGTGGCGGGCGTGAAGGAGTACTTCAAAGCCAGCAATCTGTCGGTGGTGATTACCCAACCGTATTTTCAGCGGGTTTTGCGCGGCTTTCACACCGGGCGTGCCCGGGTTGAGGTTCTGCCTTACAGCGTTGATCTGAGCACCGACGGTATTGCCAATCTGGAGGATCTGCTGGCCCGGGTGCTGGGTGGCAACGTCGAGCTGACATCACTGCCCGCGGCGCAATACGGTGACGAAGCGCCCGCAGCCGACAGCTGGGAGCCTGATGATACCGATCCGCTGGTCGTGCTCCATGATCTGACCGTGACGCCTGAGCAGGACGTTCACGGATCCTTTCTCGCTACGCTGGCGCAGAATGCGCTGTCGCGCCGCTTGATGGTCTTTGTTGACGAGAGCAGTTTCAGCGCGCGTATAGGCGCGCCGGAGCGACTGGCCAGGCGCCGTCAGCTCTGGACGGAATTTTGTGCCGAATACAACATGACGCCATTGTTCATCAATCTGGAATCGCCCGATCTGGTTGCGGCCGAGGAGAAGCTGGACGGCATACTTACTGCGACGGAATCCCGGCCATGACCACCGTCGCCGTGTCACTCATCTCGCACACCAATGCCGGCAAGACAACACTGGCACGTACCCTGCTGGGTCAGGATGTCGGCGAGGTGGACGACGCACCCCACGTAACGACCGAAAACACAGCGTATCCGTTGATTACTTCGCCGGAGGGCGATGTGTTGATGCTCTGGGATACACCAGGCTTTGGCGACAGCAAACGACTGGCCAATCGCCTGGTCCAGCAGGACCGTCCCGTCGGCTGGTTTCTCTCGCAGGTGTGGGATCGCTTCAGGGATCGAAGCTTCTGGCTGACGCAGATGGCGGTAAGCAATGTCCGCGAACACGCCGATGTTGTGCTCTATCTGGTTAACGCTTCCGAGTCAGCGGCCAACGCCGGTTATCTGCCCGCTGAAATGGCATTGCTTGAGTGGTTGGGCAAGCCGGTCATCGTGTTGCTGAATCAGGCTGGTGCAGCGCATTCCCTGGACAATGAGGCAGAGCACATCAGCGCCTGGCACGAAGCCTTGCGCCAGTACCCACAGGTGCACGATGTGCTGGCGCTGGATGCGTTCGCCCGCTGCTGGGTTCAGGAGCTCACCTTGTTCAGACGTCTGCGCACCGTGTTGCCGGCTGACAAGCAGTCTGCACTGGAGCGTCTCTCGGCAACCTGGGAGAGCGGCCAATGGCTGCGCCTGGACAAGGCGATGGAAGCTTTGGCCATGCCAATTGCCAGGGCCGCCTGTACCCGCATCCCTGTTCCACCCCGGCCCTTGCTGCGCTGGGTGGGTGCGGCGATCGGCTTGAAACAGGACGACCCCAATGCAGGTGCGGGTGCTTCATCGCGTTTGCTGGCCAGTCAGCTGGAGAAAGAACAGCGCGCTTGTACGAACCGCTTGCTGGCGATCTACGATCTGCACGGCGAGGCGTCAGAAGAGCTGGCCGAGTTGCTGGACAGCGATTTCATCAATGCAGCGCCGGTTGCTGAAGGGCGGGCGGCTGCCATCGGTGGCCTTGTATCGGGGGCCACGACCGGGCTGGCAGCGGATCTTGCGGCGGGCGGCCTGACCCTGGGCGGCGGCATGCTGGCTGGTGCTGTACTCGGTGCCGTTGCCGGCGCAGGGATTGCGCGCGGCGTTAATGTGGTTCGTGGAGAGACGGAGGCTAACGTTCGTTGGGGAGACGCTTTCCTCGATGGTCTGGTTCAATCCGCGCTGTTGCGCTATCTCGCAGTTGCACACTATGGCCGGGGTCGTGGCGACTGGCAGGACAGTGAATTTCCGCCGATATGGCGATCATTGGCAGAGCGGGCAGTGGCGAAGCGGCAGGCCGCCCTGGCGGACATCTGGTCACTGCGCGAGCCTGGTTGTGAGTCATCCGCACTGGCGCCGCGTATTGCCGAAGAGTTGGGCCAAATGACGCGAACGATACTCAACAAGTTGTACCCGCACGTCCTGCCACAGCAAGATCCTGCTTGAGCCTGGTGGTTAACCTAGTGGCTGGCAGTCTCCGTGCGGGGCGTGGAGGCCATTGCCGTTTGCAGGTGGCGGATCTTCCAGTCGCCACCAATACGACTTAGTACCGCCGTGCCTTTGCCGTGCATCGAAACCGGGTGCTTGCCACCGTCAAACTTGTCGCTGACCACGGTAACGTCCATCGCCCACGAGAATGTGGCGTAGGCGAGATCTCCGCTGGCGTAGGCTCGAATGTCACTCAGCCGGTAATTGGGCTTTTCGAACAGCTTCATTTCCGGCGCCATATGGTCGTAGTAGCTTTGCCAGCCGATGTTGACGTAGGTACCTTCGAAGAAGCTGAAGTCGTTGCCGGTTACCAGCAGCGGCTTGATCTTTGTCAGGTCATTGCTGGTCATCGCCGCGGCGTACCTTTGCAAGACGGCTACAGCTGCCTGCGCCTCCGGGCTCGAGATCGCGGGTGTGGCGGGGGTATGCGTCTCGCCCTCGTGGGAGAGTGCCATGCCGGATGCGCCGACCGTCAATAGCAGGCCCAGCACCGCCTGCCCCAGGACTGATGACGAGAGAGCCTGAGTCTTTTCCACACTCACTTTTCGATTTGGCATTGCTGATTTTTCCATTTGCATTGAGGGGTTGTTCGTCGGCTGAACCGGCATGACGGTAGACTATCGCACATGGTGCGGATTTGACCATGACTGCGAAATTATTCCTGACGCCCTGGAGCGCCGACTGATGGCCAGTACTGATTCCCTTCTGCCTGAGTCCTCCATTTCCGGCCTGATTCCCACGATGAACAATATGGGGTGGATGACCGAGACCCTGGATCCGTATTCGCAGGCGTTCGTGGAATATGCCGCCAGCATTGATGGTGAGAGTCTGGATATAGGCTGTGCCTACGGTGTTGCAACCCTGCCGGCGCTTGCCGCCGGTGCCCGCATTGCGGGTTGCGATATCGATGCACGCCACCTCGAGATCCTGGCTCGCCGGGTTCCGGAACGCGACAGGGCACGCTTTCGCAGCCAGCCTGGTGCCATGCCGGATGTTGATTTTCCGTCCGGTGCTTTCGGCGCCATTCTTTGTGCGCGTGCGCTGCATTTTCTGAAAGGCGCTGACATTGAGCGCACCGTGCGGAAGATGTACAACTGGTGCGTGCCTGGTGGCCGGATTTTTCTGATCGCGGATAGTCCCTATGTGGGACCGTGGTGGGTGCGGTCTGACGAGTATGAGCGCCGCAAGCGGGAGGGTTGTCCGTGGCCTGGTTTTGTTCAGGACTACGGTACATTGCTGCCCGAAGGCGTCGATCGATCGCTACACCCGTCGTTCATACATCCGCTCGACCCGGACATTCTGCAACGCGTGGTCAAGCAGGCTGGTTTCAAGGTGATCGAGGCCGCATTTCTGCACAGCGCCGGACTTCGTCAAACAGCAAGAGCCCACGCGGGCGTGATTGCCGGGAAGCCGCCGCTGCAATTAGATTAAGTCGACTACAGACCTGAACAGCCAGCCATAAGGACGACGCAGCGTTGAATTACTACGAGATTCTGGGAATCAAACCTGGCGCCAGTCCGGATGAGATCAAGCGCGCCTACCGCAAGCTGGCCCGTAAATATCATCCGGACGTCAGCAAGGCCGGCGATGCCGAGGCGCGCTTCAAGGAAGTGGGCGAGGCCTATGCCGTGTTGAAGGATCCGGAGTTGCGCGCAGCCTACGACGACAGCGGGTTTCGACCGGAAGCCGCTCGTGGCAATCAGGGCCCACCGCCGGGTGGGGGACGTGGTCCCCGGGGGCGCGCCTCAGGCTTTGGCGCCGGTCAGGGTTTTCAGCCGCCACCGGACTGGGCCACGGGATTCGAATTCAGTGGCCGTGATTTCGGCACTGGCGCTGGTGTAGACGAGCGGGATTTTCTGGATGCGATACTCCGCGCGCGGCAGGAGGCCTCGCGGCGCGCGCCAGGCCAGGATCATCACGCACGGGTTACGATCGATCTGGCCGACGCGTACCGCGGCGCACGACGCAGCATCTCGCTACGCCGGCCGGTGCTGGACGATCAGGGTAATGTGACCATGCAGGACCGTCAGCTGGATGTGAGCATTCCAAAGGGCGTTCTGCCCGGACAGCATCTGCGGCTTGCCGGGCAGGGTGCGCCGTCGCCCGGCGAGGGTCCGCCCGGAGATCTGTTTCTGGAAATTGCCTTCAATCCCGATCCTGTATTCCGGACTGAACGTCGCGATGTGTATTTCGATCTGCCGGTTGCGCCCTGGGAAGCGGCTCTGGGCGTTTCGCTGACGGTTCCCACGCCGGAAAACGCAGTACAGCTCAAAGTACCGCCAAACTCGGCGAACGGTCAGAAGCTGCGTCTGAAGGGCCGCGGCATCCCGGGCAAACCACCTGGCGATCTCTATGGCGTGGTGAAGATCGTTCTCCCGCCTGCCGACACGGAAAAGGCACGCAACGCCTACCAGGCCATGGGCGAGGCCTTTGATTTCAACCCACGGCAAAAGCTGCCGGGGTTTGGTTGACGCAAATAAAAGGTAGCTAGCGATGAGCAACGTCAGCGTTACGTATGTGGAAGGCATTGTGGTAGAGGATGAAGTGCAGCTGACGCTGGTTGAGCTGTGCCAGGCTTGTCACGCCGAACCGGAACTGGTGCTGGCCTGGGTTGAGCAGGGCGTACTGGAACCTCTGGCACCATCTGCCGCCCAGGCGCCGCACGATTGGCGATTCGCCGGTAATGCATTGCGCCGGGCACGCGTAGCGCGGCATCTGTCCCGCGATCTGGAGGTGAATCCAGCCGGCGTCGCGCTGGCGCTGGAATTGCTGGGTGAAATCACTGAGCTGCGCGCACGCCTGCAATCTGTCGAATCATTGTGACAGCGACTTCCGCCGACGACACCGCCAGTACGCCGGACGATCAGGCGGGCATGCGACGCGCACTCGACCTTGCCCGTCATGCCGAAGCGGCTGGCGAGGTGCCGGTGGGTGCGGTGTTAATGCTCGATGGCGTGGTGATCGGCGAAGGATGGAACCGGCCGATCGGCAGTTGCGATCCCAGCGCCCATGCAGAAATGGAAGCGCTGCGGGCCGGCGCCCGACAACTGGGTAACTATCGACTGAACGGGGCTACGCTGTACGTGACGATGGAGCCATGCCCGATGTGTGCCGGCGCCATGATTCACGCAAGGATTGCCCGACTGGTTTATGGCACAGCAGACTTGCGGGCCGGTGCAGCGGGCACGGTCATCGATGTGCTTGGCGGGCCTGCCGCCAATCACCGGGTCGCAGTGACCCCCGGCGTCCTGGCCGACGACTGCCGCAACCTGCTCCAGACCTTTTTCCGCGTCCGACGTACCTGACCCCGCCGCCAGGGAGGCTGAACTGTGGCGCGGGTCTTGTTCCGTGTGGCCCGACGAGCCTATAGTTGACCTATACGTCAAGTACCGCTCAAGGAGTCCGGCTGCATGTCAGGTGTTAGCTACTCGATCCGGCAACTCTCTCGCGACTTCGAGGTCACGCTGCGGACATTGCGCTTCTACGAGGCCAAGGGCTTGTTGGCGCCCACCCGGCGTGGCACTACACGCCTGTATTCCGACCGCGATCGCACCCGCCTGCGCCTGACCTTGCGGGGCACCCGGCTGGGCTTTTCACTGGAAGAGTGCCGCGAGATTATTGATCTCTACGACCCTGGAAATGACCGGGGACAGAAAGGCGGTGCCCGGCAGCTTCTGCGTTTATGCGACAAGATCCGGGAGCACCGCATGGAGTTGCTGCAGAAGTTGCGGGACATCGAAGCCACGCTGGTGAGCATGGGGGAGGTTGAGGCGCAGTGCCTGGCCGAGCTCCTCAAGATTGACCTGAACGTAAAGCGATCGTCACGATGAGCAGGGCACTTCCGGACTCTGTGGCCGCCAGCCTTGGCGACGAGGCCTTGCTGTTACGTGACACCGTGCGGGAGTTCGCTACCCGGGAGGTGGCGCCGCTCGCCGCGAGCATCGATGAGAACAATACGTTTCCTGCCGGGCTGTGGCAGCGCATGGGTGCCATCGGCCTGCTGGGCATCACGGTCGAACCCGGGTACGGCGGCGCGGGACTGGGTTATCTGGAGCACGTACTGGCGATGGAGGAAATCAGTCGTGCCTCGGCTTCCGTCGGGTTGAGTTATGGCGCCCACTCCAATCTGTGCGTCAACCAGTTGAGCCGCAACGGCAACCCGGCCCAGAAGCAGCGCTATCTGCCGGCACTGGTCAGTGGCGAATCCGTTGGCGCCTTGGCCATGAGTGAGGCGGGTTCGGGTTCAGATGTGGTCAGTCTGGCGCTGCGTGCTGAAGCCAGTGGCGACAGTTTCGTTCTAAACGGTACAAAGATGTGGATTACCAATGGCCCGGATGCCGATGTGCTGATTGTTTACGGACGCACCGGCGCGCAGGCGGGCGCCCGGGGGATCACCGCCTTTCTGGTTGAGAAGGGCATGCCGGGGTTCAGTACGGCGCAGAAGCTCGACAAGCTCGGCATGCGCGGCTCCAATACCTGCGAACTGGTGTTCCGCGATTGTGTGGTGCCGGCCGCGAACGTGCTTGGTGAACTGAACGAAGGCGTGCGGGTCCTGATGAGCGGCCTCGACTATGAGCGCATCGTTCTGGCCGGTGGGCCGCTAGGCATCATGCAGGCCTGTCTGGATGTGGTGCTGCCCTATGTGCACGAACGCCGGCAGTTCGGTCAGCCCATTGGCGAGTTTCAGTTGATCAAGCGAAGCTCGCCGACATGTACACCACACTTAACGCCTGCCGGGCCTATGTATGCCGTCGCGCGGGCGGCAGATGCCGGACAGACGACGCGCCAGGATGCGGCCGGCGCCATACTGTTTGCAGCTGAACAGGCGACACTGATGGCGCTGGACGCCATCCAGATTCTGGGGGGCAATGGCTATATCAATGACTATCCCACCGGGCGCTCGCTGCGCGACGCGAAGCTCTACGAAATGGTGCCGGCACATCCGAAATTCGCCGCCTGCTGATCGGCCGCGAACTGTACAACGCTACAGTCTGAACTTATCCGGGAACAACGCCATGGCCGGTCGATACTTCGAGGAATTCCAGGTTGGGCAGACCTTCGCCCACGACATCCATCGCACCGTCACCGAGACCGACAATCTGCTGCTGACGGCGCTGACCCACAACCCGGCCGCGTTGCACCTGGATGCAGAGTATTGCCGGGATACCGAGTTCGGCCAGGTGCTGGTCAACAGCTGCTTTACGCTGAGCCTGATGGTTGGCATTTCTGTGCACGACACCACCCACCGCACCGCCATCGCCAATCTGGGTTGGGACGAAATCGTCTTTCCGCGACCGGTCTTCATCGGCGACACCCTGCACATCACAACTGAAGTACAGGCAGTCCGCGCGAGCCGGTCGCGACCCAATGCCGGTATCGTGACCTTCATTCACCGGGCCTTCAACCAGCGCAACGAGGAAGTCGCCAGTTGCAAGCGCCAGGCCTTGATGCTGAAGAAGCCTGTGCCATGAGTGAAGCTGTTGCAGTCCGTACTGCCCGGTTGCCTCGCAGCTGGCTCTTCGTGCCGGCAGACAGCGAGCGGAAGCTGCAGCGGGTCATGGATGCCGGCGCCGATGCGGTCATTCTTGATCTGGAAGATGCAGTGCGTATTGACCGGAAGGGGATTGCCCGCGACATGGCCATGGAGTTTCTGCGCACCCACGCCACGGCAACTCCGATGACGCCAAACCTGCGCTGTGGGTACGGATCAATTCCCGGTCGTCCGGCCAGATGGCCGATGACGTCCGTGCCGTATTGCCCTGTGGTCCCGCCGGCTTGCTGCTGCCGAAGGCCGAGTCACCAGCCGACGTGGGCGCACTGGATCGTCTGATGACGGAAATCGAGGCGGGCGGCACAGGTCCGTCTGCCAGCATCATGGCGCTGGTCACGGAAACGGCGGTGGCCGTGGCCAACCTGCCGCGGTATGCACGCGGAGCGGAGGGCCGGGAACTGCCTGCACGCCTTTGTGCCCTGACCTGGGGAGGCGAGGATTCTGGCCTGCGAGCTGGGTGCTCTGGTCAATCGTGAAGTCAGCCGGGAAGCCAGGGGCGAGTGGCGCTTCACCTATCAGCTGGTGCGCAGCCTGTGTCAGTTGGCCGCTGCTGCTGCCGGCGTGCCTGCGGTGGAAACCATTTACGCCGATTTCCGGGACAGCGAGAGCACCGGGCAGGCATGCCCGGCGCGCTGCTGAAGATGGGTTCAGCGGCATGCTGGCCATTCACCCGGACCAGGTGGCAGTGATCAATGCCGCCTTCACGCCGTCGGCCGCGCAACTCGACGAGGCCCGGCGCGTGCTGGCAGCTTTTGCGGCCGCCGATCCGGGTAGCGGTGCTGTTCAGCTCGACGGTCGCATGCTGGATCGTCCCCATCGGGTGCAGGCCGAACAACTGCTGAGGCGTGCCCGATGAGCCGCCTGGAATCCTTGGTGGACACGGGTTCCGCGGACTTCAGCCGTAACCGGGCGCACAACAGCGCACTGCTGGCAGACCTTGAGGCGCGCGTTGCGGCGGCCGCCCGCGGCGGCAGTGAACGGGCGCGCGAGAAGCATCAGGCGCGGGGCAAGCTGCTGGTTCGGGATCGCATCACGGCGCTCCTCGATCCGGGCTCACCGTTCCTCGAACTCTCGCAGCTGGCAGCCAACGGCATGTATGGTGACGCCGTGGCGTGCGCCGGACTGGTCACCGGCATTGGCCGCGTGGCCGGACAGGAGTGCGTCATCGTTGCCAACGATGCCACGGTAAAGGGCGGTACTTACTATCCGCTCACGGTCAAGAAGCATCTGCGTGCCCAGGAGATCGCTGGCGAGAATCATCTGCCATGCATCTACCTGGTCGACTCCGGTGGCGCCTACCTGCCATTGCAGGACGAGGTCTTTCCCGATCGCGAGCACTTCGGCCGCATTTTCTACAACCAGGCCAACCTGTCAGCCCGTGGCATTCCGCAGATTGCCGTGGTCATGGGCTCGTGCACGGCGGGCGGTGCCTATGTGCCGGCCATGGCGGACGAAAGCATCATCGTGCGCGAGCAGGGCACGGTGTTCCTGGGTGGACCGCCACTGGTGCAGGCGGCCACGGGCGAAGTCGTGACAGCCGAGGAACTCGGCGGCGCCGATCTGCATTGCCGCACATCCGGCGTTACCGATCACTATGCGCAGGATGACCGGCATGCCCTGGCGCTGGCACGCCAGGCTGTGGCCGGCCTGAATCGGTCGAAGTTCCACTGGCTGGCAACCCGCCCGCCGGTCGCGCCGCGCTACGCGGCTGACGAACTGCTGGGCATTGTGCCCGACGATCTGCGCAAGACTTACGACGTGCGGGAAGTGATCGCACGTCTGGTGGACGACAGTGAATTCAGCGAGTTCAAGGCCTTGTACGGTACGACGCTGGTTTGTGGTTTCGCCCATCTGCACGGCTACCCGGTCGGCATTGTGGCCAACAACGGGATTCTGTTTTCAGAGTCGTCACTCAAGGCCACGCACTTCATCGAGCTCTGCTGCCAGCGCCGGTTGCCGCTGGTGTTTCTGCAGAACATCATGGGCTTCATGGTCGGCCGCAAGTACGAAGCGGGCGGCATTGCCAAGGATGGCGCCAAGCTGGTCATGGCGGTGGCCAATGCACGCGTGCCGAAGTTCACCGTGATCATTGGCGGCAGCTTCGGCGCCGGCAACTATGGCATGTGCGGCCGGGCCTTCGGCCCGCGCTTCCTGTGGATGTGGCCAAACGCGCGCATCTCGGTAATGGGCGGTGAACAGGCGGCCACGGTACTCGCCAACGTGGGGCGGGAAGGCACGGACAACCGGCAGGCCATTAGGAAGCAGTACGAAACCCAGGGTCATCCTTATTACGCTACGGCGCGTCTCTGGGATGATGGCCTCATTGATCCGCGTGATACCCGCCGCGTGCTCAGCCTCGGCATTTCGGCGGCACTGAATGCGCCCTGCGAAGACACACGATTCGGCGTCTTCCGCATGTGATGTTTGGCCGTATCCTCATTGCCAATCGCGGCGAGATTGCCTGCCGGGTGATCCGCACGGCGCGTCGTCTGGGCATCGAAACGGTTGCCGTCTATTCGGCAGCAGATGTCGGGGCACAGCATGTGCGGCTGGCCGACAAGGCCATTGCAATCGGCCCCGCACCGGTGCGCGACAGCTATCTGCGTGGCGACCTCATCATCGATGCAGCGCGCGCCAGCGGCGCACAGGCCGTGCATCCGGGTTATGGCTTCCTGGCAGAGAATGCCGGCTTTGCGGCCGACTGTGCCAGAGCCGGCCTGGTATTTGTCGGCCCCTCTCCGGAAGCCATGCGCAACATGGGCGACAAGCGCGCTGCCAAGACCCTGGTGGCGGCGGCGGGTATTGTCGTCACGCCGGGTTATCACGGCGATGATCAGTCGGATGAACGCCTTGCCGCGGAGGCGATCCGCATCGGCTTTCCGGTGGTGCTGAAAGCCGTGGCCGGGGGCGGCGGCATGGGCATGCGCGTCGTGGCCCGCAGTGACGAACTGGCGGAACGGCTTGCATCGGCCCGGCGTGAAGCGCAGGCCGCCTTCGGCGATACGCGGATGTTGCTTGAAAAGTATCTGAGTCCCGCGCGCCATCTGGAGGTCCAGGTGTTTGGTGACAGCCATGGCGCGATCGTGCATCTGTTCGAACGGGACTGCTCGGTGCAACGGCGCCATCAGAAGATTGTGGAAGAGGCGCCGGCCAGCCATCTGTCGCCCGAGGAGCGACAGCAGCTCGGCAATCTGGCAGTGCAGGTGGCGCGTACCGTGAACTACCAGGGAGCAGGTACCGTTGAGTTTATAAGTGGCCGCGACAAGACATTTCATTTCATGGAAATGAACACGCGTCTGCAGGTCGAGCATCCGGTGACCGAGATGATCACCGGTGTGGATCTGGTGGAATGGCAATTGCGCGTAGCGGCGGGCGAGCCTTTGCCACTGACCCAGGCGCAGATCACACTGTCTGGTCATGCCATCGAAGCGCGTCTGTGCGCGGAAAATCCGCGCCGCAATTTCCTGCCAGCCACCGGCACTTTGCAGCAGTTGAACTTCCCTGCCGGGACGCCCGATCTACGCATCGACACCGGCGTTGTAGCCGGTGATACGGTCACTATTGAATACGATTCCCTGCTGGCCAAACTGATCGTGCGTGGTGCAAACCGGGCCGAGGCGCTGGCCCGCCTGACAGCGGCTCTCGCCGCGACATCGATCGAAGGGGTGCACACCAACCGCGAATTTCTGCTCGCACTGCTGGCTCAGTCCGACATCGTGCGGGGTGGGGTGGACACCGGCCTGGTCGAGCGTGAACTGGCAGCGATCGTTGCGACATTGCCGACGCCGGGCGGCAGCAGTGTGCCTGCTGATCCATGGGATGCAGTGGATGGCTGGCGCCCCAACCTGCCGCCCGAACTGCCGACTTCCACGGGTGATGCCGGCACAAACCGTAGACCAACCAGCAGCGGTTCTGGTGCCGGGTCTGCAGGGACGGGGTCGGTGCTTGCGCCAATGCCCGGTCGGGTCATCGCGCTGCGTACGAAAGTTGGTGCCACCGTTCGTCGGGGCGAAGTACTGCTGGTTCTGGAAGCCATGAAGATGGAGCACGCCATCGTGGCACCCGCAGAGGGCCAGATCCGGACGCTATCAGTTGCAGTGGGTGATCAGGTCGACGAAGGCGCCGTACTGCTGGTGGTTTCCTGAGAATCGTTGTCCGCGGTTAGCGGTGCGTCGCCGGGTTGATCAGGGTCCGGATAATCTTCCGGCCCGTCTTCCAGCCACACGAGTATGTCGTAGTAGTTGCGGATGTTGCGCACATAGTCGCGCGTCTCCAGGCCTCGCGCGTAACCCCATCGGGCTTGTGTGTACCAGCGTTGCTCCATCAACAGGGGCAAGGTTTCCTTGACGTCGACCCAGCGGTCGGGGTTACCGCCGCGTTTTTCCGTAATGTCCCGTGCATCCAGAAGGTGGCCGTAACCCATGTTGTATGCGGCCAGTGCCATCCAGCTCAGATCGGGGTCCGGAATATCCGGTGACAGCTTGGCGATGCGCTGCTTCATCCGCCACAGATACCGTGAGCCGCCGACGATGCTCTGGCTGGCGTCAATCGGGTTATCGACACCCATCAGCGTGGCGGTGTCCGGCGTCAGCATCATCATGCCGAGCGCACCTTTGGGCGATACGGCAGTCGGATCCCAGTGGCTTTCCTGATAGCCCACTGCGGCAATCAGCCGCCAGTCGATGTCGGCGCGTTGCGCCGCTGCTTCAAACCGCTGCCGATATTTGGGCAGCAGCTTCTGATAATCCGCCAGAAATTTGCGGGTGCCCGCATAGTCGAAAGTGGCCTTGTGCCCGTAGTAGCGATCCATTACGTGAGCGAGCTGGCCCGAGGCGCGCATCCCGGCCAGATAGGCGGCTGCCTCATCGATCAGGCTGCGATCACCGCGTCGCTGAAAGGCCCAGGCGAGTGCATCGCCCTCGGTCAGGTTGAAGGCCACGCGCAATTCAGGATGGTAGCGTTGATAGATGGCAAAAAGGTTGGAGTCGACTACCGTGTAATCCGTTTCACCCTGGGCCACACGGTTCAGCATTTCGCCGGCGTCGGCTCCGGGATCTTCTGTCCAGGTGAGGAGCGGAACCTTGCCACGCTGTGCGGCCAGCGTCTCTACGTAGCTGGATCTGGCAACCACTTCAATGCGCTTGCCGGCCAGATCCTTCGCCTGACGCGGGCGTTTGTGTCCCTTGCGGTAGACCACATTCTGGTTCACACGTTGATACGGCGGACCGAAGGCGACGCGCTTCGCGCGGTCGGCAGTGACCGTCAGTCCGGCGGCTGCGATATCTGCACGCCCGGACTCCACTTCCGCGAGGAGGTCGGCAAAGCGATCCACTTTCGATGATCTTCAGTTTCACGCCCAGGTGATCGGCAAAGCCGCGCACCAGATCGTAGTCCGGCCCTTCGGGCCCGCCTGGCCGATGAAGTAGGTAATCGGGCTGTTCCGGGTAACCACCCGCAACTCGCCCGATGCCCGGACCTGATCCAGGAGGGAAGGTTGCACGCCACAGGTAGTCAGCAGCGTTGCCAGCAGAATGATGAGCAGGATCTCATGGGGTCAGTGGCCCTTTGGGCTCGCACCCTCCGTCATGGCCTTTCAGAGGCGGCGTGAACCGTAGCACGCGGATCACCGGCGACTCCAGGCGAGCCGTCTCTGTTCCGGCGCATCGCCTTATGTATGAACTGATTAGAAACAATCACTTCGTGACTGTTCTGTGGATACTGTCAAGTCGCTAGGGCCGCAGAAGATCGGTTAAGGTAGCTATCCATGAACAAAGCCCGCAGCCGCCACCAACATCAACCTGTTGCCGCATGGCGTATTCATTGTCGCGACCTCGGTATGCAGACCCTGCCGAAGTCGAAATGGTTTCCGACCGTTACCGCTCTTACCGGGATTTCATGCAGGGCCGCGACGGCGAGCTGCCACTGGAGGGCTGGTTCCGCTTCTATCGCCTCGAAAAGCAGTCCAGAGCCCCGACCAGACCGGCGGTGTGGTCAGCGGCTGTTCTGCAACCGGCGAAGCGGTAACCCAGAACGTGCTCAGCAGTCCCGCCGAATTTCTCGCCATCCTGAAAGAACAGCTCACCGAACAGCCCGACTCTTTATAATGCCCCCGCCGGAGGGATGCCGGAGCGGCTAAACGGCCCTGACTCGAAATCAGTGGAAGGCTAACGCCTTACGGGGGTTCGAATCCCTCTCCCTCCGCCATTCAATTTTCTCTTTGAGAGATATTCTCGAATAACATTGATGGTCGGCGCTTGCCGGCATCAGTGCTGGCGGTGGATTGACAAGGCGGCGCTGTCCACTGTAGCTTCCAAATTACATAAAAACATGATTGTTCCTTCGGGCGTAAACCGAGTGCAATCGACTAGCGGCAGTTGGTGGGGCTACCAGCCGCGGTTTCTCCGGGGATAAATAGAACCAGGACTCCGAGGGCTCAGACGTGCACCCACGTTCGTCTTTTGCCGCCCCAGCACTGCGCCAGGCTGTCACCGGGATACACCGGACCCTCCGCGGACTCACTGGCGTTTTGATCTTCGCCGCGTTTTTGAGCAATGCGTCGGCTGGTGTCATTCACCGATGGTCGTTTGCCAATGGCCCGAACGATTCGATCGGCGGCGCCTCAGCCCAACTATTCGGCGGCGCCTCCGTAGCCGGTGGTTCACTTGTTCTCGACGGCATTGACGACTACGCGGATCTGCCCATTGGCCCGTCAATCGCTGAACTGAAAAGCTCAACTTTGGAGGCATGGATTACCTGGAACAATGCCGATGCAGTCTGGGCGCGAGTCTTTGATTTTCGTAATGGGCCAGCAGCGACGATGTTTCTCACCACCCGCAACGGCCGCCTCGATGAGGGTCCAGCGCTGAATACTCCACGATTCGCCATCGCCAATAGCGACACTACGGGCGAGCAGCAGATCACTTCGCCGGATCTGCTGCCGGTGGGCGCCTTGACTCATGTTGCAGTAACGATTGATTCGATGACTCAGATGGGCCGCCTATACGTCAATGGCCTGCTTGTGGCATCGCACCCCGGAGACCCTGACCCCAATGAGTCTTGGCAATACGCCGGTCAATTATCTGGGTCGTTCGACCTTTGTGGCCGATCCCTACTTCAGCGGATCAATTGCAGAATTTCGTATTTACGACCACGCGCTGTCTCCCGACGGGATTTTCGCAAGCTACCGGAACGGCCCCGATGCTCTCGGCAACTGTCCAATTGCCAGTATGAGTTCAGCACCAGACGTGGACTCGGACGGGATTCCCGACCTTTGCGATAGTTGTATATCGATTGCCAACCCGCGCCAGGAAGACTCCGACGGTGATGGCTACGGCAACGCGTGCGATCCCGATTTCAATAATAACGGTATCGTCGATTCCCCAGGATGGAGCCTTTAAGGCCCGCTTCGGATCCACGTATTCCTGTACAGGATCTCAATGCCAATGGCATCGTGGATTCTCAGGACGGAGCGCGACTGAAGGCCATGTTTGGTCAGCCGCCCGGACCCAGTGGCCGGCGTGTGGCCGCGTCGTTTCAGGCCACCCCGGCTACCGGTTATCAGGCACTGATACCCGTGGTTATCATCAACTTTGTACCGACTCAGGATGGAAGCAATATCGATACGTCCGTTACCGGTCCCATTGCGCAAACGACGGTACCAGCGCTGCGATCATGGATCAGCACAATAAGTTCCAGGCGAAGTACATGCTGGAGGAAGGCAGTCGATTCCGGGGTTCCAAAACCCTGCGGCTCCACCCTATCTCGGTTACAAGGTGATCGCAGTCTGGAATTTTATGAAGAGTATCCGGCCGGGGTGCCTGGCGGTGGTGTTGGGCGCTATTTCCCGAGCTACACGACATCCTGGGCCGAATCAGGGGACACTACGTGAACCAGCTCGGCGTCAGGAATTCTGGTTATTCGGCCCCGACTATGGCCGAATCGGGTTGAATGAGTCCAAACATGGCGAGCCCGACGACGGGTGATATTTCCAATAGCGGTGTGACCCGAATGATCTGCCGATATTCGATCACACGTACATCTTGTATCAGTACAACTATACGCGGACCCAATCGGAAGCTGTGCACAATCACGGACACCAGATCGAAGCGATGCTCAGTCATGTCAATCTATTGCAAGATGGAAGCACGAGCTTTTTCTGGAATCAATTTACCGGCTTCGATCCCAGTACAGATGTGATGAAGACTGGCCGCAGCTGGACCCACATGCCGCCAAATACCTGACAGTCCACTATGACTGGTACAACACCACTGGTCGCCAGCGACTGTTCAGATTGGCGACCGGACGGCAGTGGCAATCAGACTCTCGTAAATCTGAATACCTGGGAGTTGATTCCTTACGCTTGGCCGACGCCCGGCGCCATCGAACAACAGGGCGAGTCGCAGTTCTTTTATCTGGTGGATGCAAAAACATGCCGGGATACGGCAACCAGATCCCCTACGGTAACGTGACGATGCAGAACTGGTGGGTGTTTCAATCCGACTGGGATGGTGCGATCCTGCAAGGCAAGGCTACATCAATGACTTACATCAAATAGGGCGCTCGCATCCCCTCGTGTAGACATCAAAGCGATCCGGCAATCGGGCCGAGCGTCTGCCCCGCAAAGGCCCTGCATACTCCCTGTTGATCAGGAAGAATGATGCTCCGGAGCGCCTGGTTCTAGCCGTAATCGTCCTGCTGTCATTCATTTTTCTCTCTGAGAAATGTCCTGGATCGATGTCATTCGGTCGCGGATTGGAAGCCTGACTTCTCCTGCTGTTCAAATCGGCGGCATCCTGAAGAAAGTGGCCCACGGCGGCGCCAGGCTTACCGGCAACTGAGTCCAGCATCCAGAATTTGACGTCTACCGGGAAAGCCACATGCGCGAGTGTCGGCGCGGGAAGCAACAGGCAGATCCAGACCTACAGCCTTGCCCACCCAGCCGGCTAAACGGTAGTACATTAGCCAGCACGCCGGCATATCAGCCAGTAAAAGCGGAGGAATAACCGATGGTGATCGACTTTCACGCCCATGTGTTTGCCAGGGGCTGGGTTCCGAAGCGGTTTTTCGACGCGATCGCCGATATGGCGGCTGCGTCCATGAAGAAAAAGGGCATGGATGCCTGCGCCACAGACATCGCGAAGATGATGGCGGGCAGTGCCGGTGATCCGCACGGTGACGAGTTGGTCAAGGAGATGGATGCTGCCGGCATCAGCAAGTCGATCGTTTTGCCCATCGATTACGGCATGGGCCTGGGCGAGCCGGAGATCGGCATCGAGAACCTGAACCACAAGTACCGCGACATGGCTGGCAAACACGCCGGGCGTCTGGTCTGGTTCGCCGGTATCGATCCGCGGCGGGAGAACGCCCCAGAGTTGCTGACCCGGTTGCTCGACGAAGGCGCTCGCGGCCTCAAGTTGCAGCAGGCCTGCGGCTTCTATCCGACCGACAAGGAAACCTACCGTCTGCTGCAGATCATGTCTGACCGTGACCTGCCGGTGCTGTTTCACTGTTCTCACATGATCCCGCCGTTCAAGAGCAAGTACTGCGAGCCGCGCTATATCGACGAAGTGTCCATCGACTTTCCCAAACTCAAGATCATCGCGGGTCATCTGGGCACGGCACTGGCGTACCGGGACTGGGTGCCGATTCTCAAGACCCGCGGCAATGTCTTCGGTGACATATCCCTGTGGCAGGAGCAGGCCAAGCGCGATTTCGGCCAGTTCTGTGTCGCAGTACGCGACCTGCTGGATCACGTTGGTCACGAAAAGGTTCTGTTCGGCTCCGACACGCCGGCAAGCCGCAACCAGATGTCGGTCCCGGACTGGGTGAAGCTGTGGCAGAAGCTGCCCGAGCACTCCGCTGGCGGCGTGAAGTTCAGCCAGAAGGAAATCGACGCCGTGATGGCGGGCAATGCGGAGCTCGCCTTCGGCTACTGACCTGGTGCTCAAGCGCTGAATCCCGGCACACCGGTGTGATTTGCGATCTGGCACACAGACCGCACCTGCTACGGTCGGTATGAAGAAAGATGGCAGACCGGGCCGCTCTCGGTAGCCGCCAGGAAGCAGGATGTATTCATGATCTACCCAAGCCGGCATATGGCCCATGATGGCGCCGGCTGATCCGGTCATGGTTGAAGCAGCAAATCCTGCCGCATTGCAAGCGATGGCGCGCCGCATTGGCGAGCTGCCTTTATTACCGCAGGTGGTGATCCAGCTTCTCTGCCTGGATCCAAAGGATGCGTGCTTTTTCGAAAAGGTTCTTGAACTGGTACAGCAGGACCCGCCATTCGCGGTACGTCTGATTCGAATCGCCAACTCGGCTGATTCGGCACCGGTGGTCTGTGTGCAGTCGTTGAGGGCGGCGTTGACGCGTCTGGGCGTTGACCGCGTGCGAGGCATGGTGACGGGGCTGGCTGTGGCCCGGGTTTTTATTCCCACTGAAGCCGGACAAAAAGCGTTGTGGTCTCATGCAATCCAGACGGCATTGCTGGCTACGGAGATTGCCCGTCTAACGACACCCATGTTGGTTGATCCGGAGTCCGCATACCTGGCTGGCCTGTTGCATGACATTGGCAGGTTCGTAATGCTCGAGCACGCTACCGACGACCTGCGTGCGGTGGATGCACGGGAATGGGAATCACCACAGGCTCTGGTTGATGCGGACCTGGCGGTGTTTCGCTACACGCACAGTGAACTGGGTGGGCTGGCCTGTGAACACTGGGGTCTGCCGCCTGCCATAACCTGCGTGGCACGTTACCATCATGTCGAATCTCTTGATCAACTCCCCGTCGCACAGCGGCCGTTCGCCCCTTGCTCGAATGTGTGCGATTGGCGGACCGGCTAAGTGTCTCGGTACTTAATCTGGTGGAATCCACCCAGCCGGTAGTTGAGGATATGACCAGTTCAATCAAGTCAGTGTGTGCCGATTCGGAGATGGCGGGCCGCATAAATTCGCAATACCTTGCGGTGCGCATCGGGCGCCTTGCAGAGCAAAGTCATGGCAAGGGCATGAGCTTCACTTGAGCTGAAGGCGCACAGCCAGATAGCCCGTTGGCGCATGCGAACGTTTTAGCGAGTATTCTCTTGTCCAACGGGGATACACACATGAGCCACTCCAACCGAAAGCTGATTGCAGGGGTCGCCGCGCTGACCGTGGTTGCCGGCAACGTCGCAGCGGAAACACAGGGCGTTGCTGAGAAGGCCGGCGGCTACTGGACGGCGGAGCAGGCCGACGCCATTCTGCAGAAGACCCTGCGCGTGCATCTGGCGCCATCGCTGAACGGCCTGTCGGTCGAGGAGCGCACAGCGCTGCAGAAGCTGCTGGCAGTGGGGCAGATCATGCAACGTCTGTACGAGGAGTCGCGGCATCCACAGGCACTGGCCGCGCATGATGAACTGTTGCGGGTGACCGGCACAGAACTGGATCCCGGGCGCGGGCAGATGCTTCGCGATCTGTATCGGTTGAGTAGCGGGCCGATCATTACTTCCCTGGATAACCGGCGTTTACCATTCCTCCCGGTTGCTGATGAAACGCCGGGGAAGAATGTCTATCCGGCAGGCATAGGCAGAGACGAAATCGACAGGTTGCTCGCTCAGCACCCGGAACTGCAACCAGAGCTGATGCACCTGCGCTACGTTGTGCGTCGAAATCAGCCCGGCACCATTCAGCGCGATCTGCAGGCCCTCAAGCGGCACCCGGTCCTGGCAGTGCTCCATCCGGGACTGACGGATGAGCTGATTCATGCGCAGGCCAATCCCGCGGAGCATTCGCTCTACGCGATCCCGTACTCGGTTGCCTATGCCGATGACCTCATGCGGGCATACAAACTGCTGTTTGATGCGGCGCAGGCGCTTGGCCAGTCTGATCCGGCATTTTCCCGTTATCTGCGCAACCGTGCCCGCGATCTGCTCGCTGACGACTACGAGGCGGGTGACGCTGCCTGGGTCACGGGCCACTTCAAGAACCTGAACGCACAAATCGGGTCTTACGAGACCTATGACGATCAGCTCTATGGTGTCAAAACCTTCTTTGGTCTTAGCGTGCTGATTCGCGATCCCGAACGCAGTGCGGAACTCGCCGCCGCCACGCAAGGGTTACAAGCCATAGAAGACTCCCTGCCATACGAGTCAACGCGACGCATTCGTGAAGATATCCCGGTCGGGGTCTATACCGTTGTCGCCGATTTCGGTCAGGCGCGTGGTGCCAATACGGCATCGATCCTGCCCAATGAAGCGTATCTCACCCGGCAGTACGGGCGGACGATCCTCCTGCGTGGAAACATACTGACCAATGCCAGGCTCTTCGAAGTTGCCAGGGCGTCCTTCGAAGCTGCAATCGATGTACGACATCATGCGGATCTCACAGCGGAAGGGAGCCTCCAGCGAACGCTGTGGCACGAGATCGGTCATTATCTGGGCGTCGATCTGACACGTGACGGGCGCGATCTTGACGAAGCCCTGCAGGACGCCTCTGATCTCTATGAGGAAATGAAGGCTGACCTGGTATCGCTGTTTGCCGTGCGCCAGCTCACCACCCGCGGTTACTACACGCCAGACCAGGCCAGGGCCGTCTACGCAGCGGGTATTCTGCGTGTCCTGCAGAAGACAGAGCCGCGCAGGACCCAGCCTTACCAGACCATGCAGCTCATGCAGTGGAACTGGTTGCTGGAACAAGGCGTGCTGACCTTCAACAGCAGGAACCAGACCATGGATATCCACTACGATCGCTACCATGACGCCGTCGGCAAGCTGCTGGCAGAGGTGCTGTCGATTCAGAGTGAAGGCAATCGGGAGCGGGCTGAGTCCTTCGTCAAGCGCTACACGGCCTGGGATCCCGCTCTGCACGGCGTGGTGGCCGGGAGAATGCAGGCGCAGGAGACCTATCGCTACGCACTGCTGACTTACGAGGCGATTGGTGATCCGCCACCGGTTGCAGTACCGTGAAGAGGCTTGGTCATGACGCTTCCGTTTTTCACGATCGGCCATTCCACACGGACGGTTGAGGAGTTTCTGGAGCTGCTGCGAGCCGCCCGGGTGAGCTTCGTCGTCGACATCCGGACGGTACCCAGATCTAGAACCAACCCCCAATACAACCGGGATGTACTGCCGGACACGCTGGCCGCATTTGACGTCGGCTACGAACACATTGCCACGCTCGGTGGCTTGCGCAGCAAGTCAAAAGAAGTAACGCCGGATATCAATGGCTTCTGGGAAAACCGCAGCTTTCACAACTATGCCGACTACGCGCTCAGCGCATCCTTCCGGGAAGGCCTGGACCGGCTGATTGCCCTGGGCCGCACGCAACGCTGCGCGATGATGTGCTCGGAAGCAGTCTGGTGGCGTTGTCATCGCCGCATCGTTTCGGACCATCTTATTGCGCGGGGCGAGGCGGTCTTTCACCTGATGAACAAGGACAGCGTCGTGCCAGCGAACCTGACTGAAGGCGCCATTGTCCGAAAAGCCGTAGTGACCTACCCGCCGACTGCCGCTTAGCGGGGTGTGCCGGCAGGAGCAGGCGCCTTCAGGTTGGGACCGGCGATGAGTATGCCGACCCCGACCAGCAACATGCCGGTGAGGTGAAACAGCCGGAAGGCCTCGCCCAGAAAGAGTACGGACAGCACCGCGCCGATCACCGGCATCACGTTCATGAACTGGCCGGTTGCCGCTGCACCCACCAGTTCCACGCCGCGATTGAAAAACAGGTAGGCCACCAGCGAAGGAAACACCGAGACATAGGCGATGGCCAGCCAGCTGGCTGTTTGCGGAACGATCAGCCGACCGGAGTAAACCTCCCACACATACAAGGGCAGGATAAACACGACGCCGACGATCAGCGTTGCAGCCATGAAGCTGAGCGGGTGAACCTTTGGCCGCCGCCGCAGGTAGACCGAGTAAATCGACCAGATCAGCACCGCCACACCGATGATGGCATCGCCGGTGTTGATGTGTATGCCGAGTAGCAGATGCAGGTCGCCGCGCGCCAGAATCACCAGCACGCCAGTCAGTGATACGACTACACCGACGATCTGGCGGACCGACACACGATCCTGAAGCAGCAGCGCACCAACCACCAGAATAAGCGCCGGCTGGGCGGCTTGCAGCAACATGGCATTCAGCGCCGTGGTGGTCTGCAGGCCCGAGTAAAGCAGGGTGTTGAACGCCCCGATCCCCAGAACGCCAAGCAACAAAAGCATGCGCCAGCTTTGTATCAGCAGCGGCCAGTCTGCCTTCAGGTGGCGCCAGGCGAAGGGCAGTAACAGCAGGAGTGCAAAGCTCCACCGCCAGAACGTGAGGGCGACCGGCGGCACCAGGTCGCGCGCACCTCTGGCCACGATCGCATTACCGGCCCAGAACAAGGCGGTAAACGACAGCAGCGCATAGGCTGAGTTCCAGAGCGGCGCAATCATTGTCCGCACGGCATTCGGTGGTCGCATGCTCGGAATGGGCCTGAAGCAGCCCTCCTAGGTTGCCATGTCCTGAATGCGGTCACGCAAGTCACGCGTTGTGCGACGAACGATGACAAAAAACAGCGGGATATAAAAGATTGCCAGAACCGTAGCCGTCAACATGCCGCCGATCACGGCGGTCCCGATCGCGATGCGGCTGTTGGCGCCGGCACCGGTCGAAACGGCGAGGGGCAGCACGCCGAAGATGAAGGCCAGGCTGGTCATCAGGATGGGGCGCAGCCGGATCCTTGCGGCTTCGATGGCGGCCTCGATGATGCGCTTGCCCTTACGCTCTGCCTGCTCGGCGAATTCGATCATCAGGATGGCGTTTTTTGCTGCCAGTCCCATTGTGGTCAGCAAACCGATCTGCAGATAGACGTCGTTTTCCAGCCCACGCAGCGTCACCGCGAGAATCGCGCCGACCAGTCCGAGCGGGATGATGAGCAACACGGCGATCGGAATCGTCCAGCTTTCATACAACGCCGCCAGACAGAGGAAGACCACGAGCAAGGACAAGCCATACAGGAATGGTGCCTGGCCCGCCGACAGCCGCTCCTGATAGGACAGGCCACTCCAGGCGACAGAGGTGCCGGGCGACGCTTCAGCCAGCCGGGACATGGCGTCCATCGCTTCACCGGAACTCTTGCCCGGTGCCGCCCGACCCTGGAACTCGTAGGAAGGCACGCCGGAAAAACGTGAAAGCGTTGGCGGCACCGCCGACCAGCTCATGGTGGCAAAGGATGAAAACGGCGTCATCGCCCCATTGGAAGACCGAACGTACCACTGCGAGAGATCCTGTGGCTCGGCCCGGTAAGGTGCATCGCCCTGGACATACACGCGCTTGACCCTGCCGCGATCGTTGAAGTCGTTAACGTATCGTCCGCCCCATGCTGTTGCCAGTGTCGTGTTGACATCGCCCGGGTTGAGTCCGAGCACCGCAAGCTTCTGCTGGTCAATATTGATCTTGAGGGTTGGCCGGTCTTCCAGTTCGGTTGACCGGACGCCCGTCACCGTCGGATCCTGACGTGCCGCTGCCAGGAGCTTGTCGCGGGCAGCCTTGAATTCTTCACGGGTCAGCTCGCCGGTATTCCGCAACTCCATCGTGAACCCGTCCACCTGACCCAGGCCGCGTACAGCCGGCGGCATCAGTACAAACACATCGACATCGCGCAAGGCTGCAAATGCCGTGGATGCGCGCCGGGTGATGGCCTCGGCAGTGTTCTGCTTGCCGGGGCGCTTGTCCCAATCCGCCAGCGCCAGAAAGCCCTGGCCGGTATTCTGACCACTGGTTCCGCTGACCGTTAACATCGCCTTGACGTTGGCTGCTTCCTCCGTGAGGAAGTAGTGCTCGATGGCCTCTTGCGCCTCGACGGTGGGGCCCAGTGTCGCGGCTGGCGGCAAATTGAAGATAACCATCGCGCCGCCCTGGTCCTCGTTCGGCAGGAAGCTGGTGGGCAATCGGACGAACATCAACAGAAGCAGCGCCACGACGACCCCATAGACCAGCAGCAACTGCCACTTTCGATTGACGCTGCCGCCAATTGCATGGGTGTAGCGATCGGCATTGCGCTTGAACATGCTGTTGAACCAGTTCTGCGCGGGCGCCAGCCAAGCACCCAGCCGGCCACCCTCACGTTCCTCCGGCCGCTTCAGCAATGTGGCGGTTAACGCCGGCGTCAGGATCAGGGCGACCAGAACTGACAATGTCATCGCCGAAATAATCGTCAGTGAAAACTGCCGATAGATGACGCCGGTAGAGCCGCCGAAAAATGCCATTGGCAGGAACACCGCCGACAGCACCAGGCCGATCGCCACCAGGGCGACCTGGATCTCGCGCATCGACTCAATGGTGGCTTCCTTTGGCGACATCTGCGGGTTTTCGGCCATCAACCGTTCCACGTTCTCGACCACGACGATGGCGTCGTCGACCAGCAGGCCGATGGCCAGCACGAGCCCGAACAGGGTCAGGGTATTGATCGAGTATCCGGCAACCGCCAGCACGGCGAAGGTACCAAGGATGACGACCGGGACGGCGATCGTCGGGATCAACGTGGCGCGCCAGCCCTGGAGAAAAACGAACATGACGATCACCACCAGGAAGATGGCGGCGATCAGCGTCTTGACGACTTCCGTGACGGACAGCTTGATGAAGGAAGTGGTGTCGAAGGGGAAGGCATAGGTGAATCCGGCCGGGAAGTCGGCCGACTGGTCCTTGATCGCCTGCTTGACGAGTTGGGCAGTTTTCAGGGCGTCGGCACCGGGCGACATCATGATTGCGATGCCAGCGCCCGGATGGCCGTTGATGTGACTGACGATGTCGTAGCTTTCGGCGCCGAGTTCGACCCGCGCAACATCCGACAGCTTGACGGTAGAGCCATCGGTTTCCGTCTTCAGAATGATGTCGCGGAACTGCTGGGGCGTCGTGAAACGCGATTGCGCGGTAACGGTGGCATCCAGCCGTTGCGAGGCAGGCATTGGTTGCCCGCCGATCTCGCCGGCCGCAATTTCGGTGTTCTGGGCCTGAACTGCTGCCATGACGTCACCCGGCATCAGCGCGAAACTGGCAAGTCGGCTGGGATCCAGCCAGATGCGCATGGCGTAGGGGGCACCGAAGACCTGGGTGTCGCCCACACCGGGGATACGACCGATGACGTCCTGCATGGTCGAGACCATGTAGTCGGAGACATCCTGATTCGTGCGCTGGTCCGTCTCGTCGTATACCGCTGCCACCATCAGAAAGTCCGGATTCGACTTGGTGACCCTGAGCCCTTGCTGTTGCACTTGCTGGGGGAGTCGGGGCAGTGCCGCCTGCACCTTGTTCTGAACCTGCACCTGGGCAATGTCCGCATCGGTGCCCTTTTCGAAGGTAGCCGTAATAACCACCTGTCCGCGCGAACTGGACGACGACTTGAAGTACATCAGCCCGTCAATGCCCGTGAGCTGCTGTTCGATCACCTGGGTAACGCTGTTTTCCAGGGTCTCGGCAGACGCTCCCGGATAGCTGGCGCGGATGTTGACGTTGGGCGGGGCTACATCAGGGTACTGCTCGGTTGGCAGCAGGTAGATAGCCCCGGCACCAAGCAGCATGACGATGATGGCAATGACCCAGGCAAAGATCGGCCGGTCGATAAAGATCCGCGACAGCATTTTTGGTCAGCCCCCGCTCGCACCCGCCGCGGCATCCACATCGCCTTTGGCCGCAGCCGGTATTTGCGGCGTTCCAACCTTTACCGGCGTGACGGAAGCGCCAGGCTGCACTTTGCCAAGACCTTCGGTAATCACCTTGTCGCCAGGCTTGAGTCCGGCAGTAACCACCCAATCCGTGCCGACAACCCGCGTAGCTGTCACATCACGCTTGACCACCTTGTTGTCGTCGCCAACGATCAGTACCGTGGCATTTCCTTTTGGATCAAGGCGGACGCCGGCCTGGGGCACGAGGATTGCCTGCGTGTCGACCATCTGGGCAAAGACCGCACGCACAAACATCCCCGGCAGCAACAAGCCTTGTGGATTGGCGAAGCGGACCCGCAAGGCGATAGTGCCAGTGCGCTCGTCGACAGTCGTTTCCGAGAACTCCAGCGTGCCGCTTTGTGCGTATTCACTGCCATCCGGCAGCCTGAGGCGTACGTCGGTGCTGGCCTTAGTCACGCCATCCTGGCTGAGCGCACGGCGCAGTTCCAGAACATCGGCGCTCGATTGCTGTATGTCTACAGCAATGGGATCAAGCTGCTGGATGTCTGCCAGCGGGTCGCTCTGGTTGGCGGTCACCAAAGCACCTTCGGTGAACAGGGAGCGACCGATCCGGCCACTGATGGGCGCCGGAACTGTTGTGAACTTCAGGTTGATTTCAGCGGTCTGCAGGGCCGCCTCTGCCTGTAGTACGGTGGCGGCGGCCAGATTGGCCTGGGCAAAAATGTCGGCGTAATCCTGCTTGCTGACGACCCCGCTGTCTTGCAGGTCACGAAAGCGATCAGCCTTGGCCCGCGTTGCCTCGGCATTGGCGCGTGCCCCGGCCAGATTGGCTTTGGCCTGCGCGACAGCGGCCTGATAAAGGGAAGGGTCGATCTGATAGAGCGGTTTTCCCTGCTTGACTTCGGAGCCCTCGGTAAACAGGCGGCGCCGGATAATGCCGGTTACCTGTGGGCGGACATCCGAGCTGCTATAGGCCGAAGTGCGCCCGCCGAGCTCAATGGTCAGCGGAACGCTGGTCTGCTGGACGACGACATAGCCGACCTTGGTCTCCCGGCCACCGGCGGAACCAGGCCGCGTCTGGGGACTATCACACCCGGCGAGCAAGGGCAGAACCGCGGCCATGACTGCCATCAGAACTACACCCACTGCGGCTCTGGGCAGATCACGTGGGGGAGCGGTGCGGGGCTGGGTGCGGATTGCCGGTGGTGAATTCCGGGATGCGGCGTTCTGGGCGATTGTTATCACAATGTCACTTTGGTTATTAATGGCTGGTTATCAGAAGTTAGCCGCACAGCGGCGCTGCCGCCGTGTGAACAAGCCGGGGGCGTATTCTAGAACAAGTAGGGCGACTTACCCGATAGCGCAATCATCTCTACAATATCCGGCTCGTCGCGCCGTCATCCGGCCGGCCACGCAATCACCATCAGGCGCTACCAGGCGTAGCTCGGGGGAAAAGAAATGCGACGTCCGATGCTCTACATGCTCATTGCAGTCGGGCTGTTTTTCGGCGCGCTTTTCGGCTGGAAGGCGTTTATCGGCGCCCAGATCAAGGCGGCGATGGCTGCAGCGACATTCCCGCCAGTCACGGTGTCCACCACGAAATCCACTGCAGAAACCTGGACTCCGGCGATATCGGCGGTGGGCTCACTGCGCGCTGAACAAGGCGTTGATGTCACCTCGCAGGTGGCCGGGCAGATTACCGCCATTCATTTTGAATCGGGCAGTTCAATGGCTGCAGGAGACCTGCTGGTCGAACTTTACTCTGCTGATGAGAAGGCCCAGCTCAACGGGTTGGTCGCGGACCGCAAGCTGGCCGAGACCAATCTTTCACGTACCCGTGACCTGATCAAGGAGAAGTTGGTTTCCCAATTCGATCTGGACACCCGTATCAACGATCTGGAACGTGCCCGGGCGGCTGAGGACAACCTGCGACTGAAGATCAGGCAGAAGTCGATCCGTGCACCCTTTGCCGGCCGGGTCGGCATTCGGCAGGTTGATCTGGGCCAGTACATTCAGCCGGGCAACCCGATCGTCCGGCTGGAATCACGTGACCGGATGCTGGTGGACTTTCCGGTCGCGCAGCAGCAGTTGCCGAATCTGCGGGTCGATCAGCCGGTTGTTGTGCGGGTCGACACCTGGCCCGGGGAGACATTTCGCGGCGCGATCCGCGCCATCGAGCCGGCAGTTGACCGGGACACCCGCAACATCCGTGCGCGTGCCGTGGTGAACAACACGGATGGCAAGCTGTTGCCGGGCATGTTCGCCCGCATCGAAATCGAGTTGCCGGTCAGTGACAATGTTGTCACCGTTCCGCAGGCTGCCATCCTGCACAGCCCGTTTGGCGATGCCGTCTTTGTAGTTGAGCAGGGCAAGGACAAGGACGGTAAACCACAACTGACGGTGGCCAACACCCGCGTTGTGACCGGTGCCAGGCGAGGCGACCAGGTGGCGATTTCATCCGGCCTGAAAGCGGGCACGACCGTGGTCACAGCCGGCCTGCAGAAGTTACGCAACGGCTCAGTTGTCGTTGTCGATAATTCAGTGCCGGTCAGCAACCAGCCCGCGCCAACGCCGGACAACAACTGACGGTCGCGACCATGTCGAGCATTACCGATATCTTCATCCGCCGGCCGGTATTGGCGACTGTCGTCAGCCTGCTGATTCTCCTGACCGGATTGCGGGCCATTGATCTCCTGCAGGTCCGGCAGTATCCCCAGAGCGAATCGGCTGTTATTCGCATCATTACCGGCTATCCGGGTGCCGACGCCGAACTGGTCAAGGGCTTTGTAACGACGCCGCTGGAGCGCAAATTGCCAGCGCCGACGGCATCGACTTTCTGGAGTCCAGCAGCTTGCAGGGCGCGAGTTCGATCACGGCGCACCTCAAGCTCAACTACCCGCCATACGACGCCCTGACGCAGGTAACCGCCAAGGTCAACAAGGTGCGGGCAGAACTGCCGCGCGCCAGTGAAGCGCCCGTGCTGGAAGTCGCCATCGGTGAGACGACTTCAGCGATGTACATGAGCTTCACCAGCACGACCCGCCCACAGAACCAGATCACCGACTATCTGGTCCGCAAGGTGCAACCGCGCCTGGAGGCGGTAGCCGGCGTCCAGCAGGCCGCGATCCTTGGTGGCCGCAACTTTGCCATGCGTATCTGGCTGGATCCGTTACGGATGTACGCGCTCGGCATCACGCCGGATGATGTCAACCGGGCCCTGCAGGCCAACAACTACCAGGCTGCCATCGGCAAGACCAAGGGTGATGCCATCTCGGTCAGCCTGACCGCCGCCACTGATTTGCACACAGCCCGGGAGTTTCAGGACCTGATCGTTGTTGACCGCAAAGATGCATCCATCCGCTTGAGTGATGTCGCGACGGTGGTGTTGGGTGCCGAGAACTACGACTCGTCGGTCGCATTCAACGGGCAGTTTGCCACCTTCCTGGCAATAGACGTCTTGCCCACCGCCAATCCGCTCGATGTGATCAAGGAGATCCGCAGGATATTTCCGGAGATCCAGGCAGAGTTGCCCGCCGATATCGACGGTTCCATTTCTTACGACACCACGCGCTACATCGATGACTCGATCACGGAAGTAGTGCGTACCCTGCTCGAGGCCACGATCATCGTGATGGTGGTGATCTTCCTTTTTCTGGGCACGCTACGCTCGGTGCTCATTCCGGTTGTGGCGATTCCCCTGTCGATGATCGGTGCGGCGGCAATCATGCTGGTGCTCGGTTACTCGATCAACCTGCTGACCTTGTTGGCCATGGTGCTGGCGATTGGTCTGGTGGTCGATGACGCGATCATCATGGTCGAAAACATCCAGCGACACATCGACGAAGGCCAGTCGAGATTTGATGCGGCCATACAGGGCGCACGTGAGTTGGCGCTGCCGGTGATGGCAATGACGGTGACCTTGTTCGCCGTGTATGCGCCCATTGGGCTGGCCGGCGGGCTTACGGGCAGCCTGTTCCGTGAGTTCGCTTTTACGCTGGCGGGTGCCGTGCTGGTTTCCGGCATCGTGGCACTGACCTTGTCGCCGATGATGTGCTCCAGGATGCTCCCGAGACGGTCGGAAGAGGCGCGGCTGGCGCGCTTTCTGAACCGGCAGTTCGAACGGCTGCGCAACGGGTATCAACGAGTTCTGCACCGTAGCCTGAACGCCGTGCCGGTAACGCTGGTGTTTTGCCTGCTGGTGCTGATCGGCATCTACTTCATGTTTACCACGACACCGGCGGAGCTGGCACCCACCGAGGACCAGGGCATTGTGCTGGTCATGTCGACGGCTGCCGCGGACACTTCGCCGGAGCAACTGACGCGCTATACCGGCGCGCTGGTGCGCGCCTACGAAAAGATTTCCGAATCCGAACAGACGTTCCTGTTCAACCGGCAGCATCGGTAGCGGTCCGGTATCAATCAGCAACACAGCACTGTCGGGGCTGGTGCTAAAGCCCTGGAGCGAGCGCGATCGTTCCCTGAAGGAAGTGACGAAGTCCGTGCAACAGGCAGCGGACAGCATCGCCGGGCTGCAGTCAGCCGCCTTCAACCTGCCGCCTATGCCGGGTGCGGGCCGAGGGCTGCCGGTGCAGTTCGTGCTGGGCTCCACGCGGGAGCCGCTGGAGATGTTTGCCACGGGTCAGGCACTGCTCGGCGCGGCCTACGCCAGCGGGCTGTTTGTGTTCGCCGACCTCGACATGAAATTTGACCGCCCCCAGGCCACCTACGTTATCGACCGCGACAAGGCGGCCAATCTGGGGGTGGACATGGAGCAGATCGGGCAGGACCTCGGTGTCATGCTGGCGGCAACTACACCAACCGCTTCAGCATTCAGGGCCGCAGCTACAAGGTCATTCCACAGGTGGATCGCCGCTACCGGCTCAATCCTGAACAGGTGGGACAGTTTCCGGTGCGTACTGCCAGCGGCAGTCTGGTGCCGTTGTCAGCGCTGGTCAGTGTTGACCGGTCGGTACAACCACAGGAGTTGAAGCGCTTCCAGCAACAGAACTCCATCACCTTGTCGGCTGTGCCGGTACCAGGCATCACACTCGGCACCGCGTTGGACTATTTACGGGACAAGGCGGCAGAGCTGGCGCCTGAAGGGTACCAGTTCGACTATGCGGGTCCGTCCCGTCAGTTCATTCAGGAAGGCAGCAACCTGATCGTGGCATTTTTCTTTGCCATCATCGTTATCTATCTGGTGCTGGCTGCACAGTTTGAGTCCTTCCGTGATCCACTCATCATGCTGGTCAGCGTGCCGATGTCCATTGCCGGTGCGCTGGTGTTCCTGACGCTTGGCGCAGCAACCGTCAATATTTATACCGAGGTCGGGCTGATCACGCTCATTGGTCTGATCAGCAAGCACGGCATCCTGACGTTGAGTTCGCCAATCAGTTGCAGATGCAGGGTTTGTCCAAGCGTGAAGCCATCGAAAAGGCGGCCGGCATCCGCTTGCGGCCGATCCTGATGACCACGGCTGCCACCGTGCTCGGCGTTGTGCCGCTGCTGGTGGCGACCGGTGCCGGTGCCGTCAGCCGCTTTGACATAGGCCTCGTCATCACGACGGGCATGAGCATCGGCACGCTGTTTACGATATTCGTGGTGCCGGCTGTATATCTCGCGATCGGTACGGATCACAGAGCCGTAAAGACCTGACCAGGTGGTGCAATCGCAGCCTGCATCCGTCGTGTCGGCCAGGCCACCGGTAAACCTCATATTTGGCGCCTTGATGCTGGTCATGCTGCTCGCCTCGCTCGATCAGACGATCGTGTCGACGGCGCTACCGACCATCGTCGGTGAATTCGGCGGGCTTGAGCACATCTCCTGGATCGTCACGGCTTATCTGCTGGCCACGACGATTGTCACGCCTCTACGGCAAACTCGGTGATCTTTTCGGCCGCAAGATCGTGTTGCAGGCTGCGATTGTGCTCTTCCTGCTTGGCTCGGCACTCTGCGGACTAAGCCGGTCGATGGGGAACTGATTGCGTTCCGTGCGATCCAGGGCCTGGGTGGAGGCGGGCTGATGGTTACCACAATGGCGGCGATCGGCGACATCATTTCGCCGCGGGAGCGGGGCAGGTACCAGGGTATCTTCGGTGGCGTCTTCGGTGTGGCAACAGTGGTTGGGCCGCTGATCGGCGGCTTCTTTGTCGAGCACCTGAGCTGGCGCTGGATTTTCTACGTGAACCTGCCGCTGGGTCTGCTTGCAGTCGGTGTAATCGCCGTGGCGTTCAAGGCACCCGAACGGCAGCAACGGCCAAAGATTGATGTCAGCGGTGCGGTACTGCTGGCTGTGCTTCTGACTGCCGTGGTGTTATTGACCAGCCTCGGTGGTCACACCCTGGCCTGGAAATCCCCCGGGATGCTTGGGCTGATTGCATTGTCGGTGGCGGCCTTTGCGGGTTTTCTGTTCGTCGAGCATCGGGCTGCGGAGCCGATCCTGCCGTTGCGGTTGTTCAGGAACCGGATCTTCGCTGTGTCGTGCGCAATCGGCTTTATCGTTGGTCTCGCCATGTTCGGATCGGTGACCTACATGCCGCTTTACCTGCAAGTCGTCAGGGGTGTGAGCCCGTCTCTGGCTGGCATGCAACTGACCCCGATGATGGGTGGTGTTCTGCTCACTTCAATTGTCAGCGGGCAAATCATCAGCCGGATCGGACGCTACCGGATATTTCCCATTGCCGGAACGGCGGTGACGACGGTCGGGCTTGGTCTGTTGGCCACACTCGGTGTAGACACCAGCGCATGGGCCGCGTCGGCCTACATGCTGGTGTTGGGTCTGGGGCTCGGCATGGTCATGCAGGTACTGGTGCTGGCCGTGCAGAACTCGGTGGACTACCGTGATCTTGGTGTAGGGACATCCGGGACAACGCTGTTCCGGTCCATTGGCGGGTCAGTTGGTGTGTCGATCTTCGGCGCGATATTTGCCGCCGGCCTGGTGAGCAGTCTGGGCGATCATCTGCCAGGCGGTGCGAGCTTGCCAGCGGCCACGGACCCGGTGGCGATCAACGCCCTGCCCGAAGCCATGCGCGATATCTATCTGCATGCCTTCACGGCAGCGCTGCACCCGGTGTTCCTGTCCGCGGCAATCATTGCCGCAACGGGGTTCGTACTGAGCTGGTTTCTGAAAGAGATCCCTCTGAAGGACACTGCGGGAACAGACACCATCGGCGAGAGCTTTGCGATGCCTCGCGATGCGACTTCGCTCGAGGAGCTGGAACAGATTCTGGCGCGGCTCAGCGGTCACGAACATCGCTGGGATGCCTATCGTCGCATTTCCGGGCGGCTTGGCATCACGTTGCAACCGGACGAGATCTGGTTGCTGATTCAGCTATGCCGGGAGACACCACCTCCCGGTCTGAGTCAGCTCGCTGCCGAATTCTCGATTCCGGCAGCAGAACTTGCAGCGATTGCCGATCGCCTGGCAATGGATGCCATGGCAACCCGCACCAACGGTGATCTGCTGATAGCCACCGATCTGGGCCGCAAGACCTTCGAACGCATTGTGGACAGCTTCCGCCGTCGGCTGACGCAATTCCTTACGCGCTGGTCGCCCGACGACCATGCCGACGTACGGGAGATGTTGCGCGCCTACGCGCGGGAACTGGTGGCCGAACTGCCGCGGGAAGCCGGTGGTGCGCGGTCCGCGTGAGTGCAGCCCGCATCAACGACAACGGCCCGGGCATTGAGCCGCGTCAGGCAGCCTGGTTCAGCTTCGCCAGCGCAGCCTTTGCATCATCTAGGCCCTGATACCTGGTGTCGGTTGCAACAGCTTTCTCAAGCTGCTGCCTGGCTTCCACTTTGTTGCCGATGGCAAGATAGGCCATGCCGAGGTGGTAGCGGTACACGGGCACCTTGTCGTCCTTGGTAACGACGTGCTCCAGGACGTTCACGGCCTGTTGATGATTGCCCGCGCGGTAGTAGGCCCATCCCAGCGTATCAAGCAAGGCCGGGTTGGTGGCGTTTTCCAATGACTTGGCAAGCTGCAGAGCTCGCTGAAAGCTGTCCGCATCCTGGCGATGGTCGAGCAGTGCTGACACCAGATTGTTAATGCCGGGCTGCGAATCCGGATTGGCCTTCAACAGGGCCTCGTAAGTGGCAATGGCCGCATCGAACTGCCCCGCTTGCTCCTGTGCCGCGCCTAGCAGCAGACTGAGATCCTCGCTGGCCGGCACGGCCGCCACCCCGCGCTGATAGATCGCGATCTGGGCCGGCAGGTCATTCCCATAAAGTTTGGCCAGTGCGTAGTAGGCATCGACAGCATCCGGCTTGCTGCTGATGATCGATTCCAGAGATTCAACGGCCTTGCTGCGATCGCCACTCTGGCCATAGATATCCGCGAGCAGGTAGTTGCCGAGGAGTTGTCCACCGGGGTTGGCATCATTCTGCTGCAGGCCCTTGAGCGCCTCGATAGCTTCCTGCTTCTTGCCCGCCGCCATCAGCGACTGCACCAGCGCTTGCAAGGGTGCCGGGTCATTCGGCCGGGCGGTGGTGGCCCGGCGAAACGCGTCGGCCGCAGATCCGGCCTGGCCTTTTTCCGCCTGCAGGACCCGGCCGAGCGCGTAGTCGCCAATGCCCTGCTGGTTCGGCAGGGCGACCAGGCGTCGGGCTTCTACTTCGGCGGCAGATTTCTTGCCCTGCGCGAGCAACACGTCAACCAGGGCGCTACCCGCAACCAGATCGTCCGGGTTGGTCTTGAGGCGGCCGTTCAGCAGTTGCTCCGCGTCGTCGAATTCCTTGTCGGCAAGATAAAGATTCACGAGTCCCGTGAGTCCATCGGTTGATCCGGGATTGGCCGCCAGGAGTTTTCGGTATGCATCCTTGGCCAGCACGAAATCCCGTTGATCGCGGTGGGCCTGCGCCAGCAGCAGCATTGCCGCTTCATTGTCCGGTTGCTTGCGGAGGGCGAGCCGCAGGTCCGCAATGGCACTGTCATATTGTTGCCGATTGACCTGCACGGCGGCCCTGAGCAACAAGGCGGTGGGTTCATCAGGCACATCGGCGAGCAGGGCATCGATATCTTTCACCGCGGCGTCCTGATTGCCGTCGCCGGACTCAAGAATCGCGACGCGCAGCCGAGCCTTGATGCCATCCGGACTGGTCGGACTCGCCGTGGCCAGTGCCTGGTAGGCAGCTTTCGCCTCCGCCCGTCGACCCGTTGATTCGTAAAGCTGAGCCAGCGCAAGCCGCAGGGGTTCAGACTTGGGCGTCTCGTCAATGAAGGATTTCAGGGCTGCCTCGGCCCTGGCGTTGTCCTGTTGTGAGGCCAGAAAGCGCACGTAGTCAACGCGCTTGGTTGTATCTGCAGGATCCTGTTCCGCGCTGCGCTTCAGGAGTTGGTCCGCATCGGACATACGCCCCTGACTGACATAGAGTTTAACGAGTTCGGTCTCATAGGCGGGTTCGTCGGGATAGTCCGTAGCCAGAATCTTCAGATCCTTTTCTGCTTCCGCCAGGCGCTTGCCGGTGGTCAGCATGATCACCCGCCGTTCCCGCAGTGCTTTGGTTTTGTCCGGGGGCAGACGCTTGATGGCGGCGTCCAGCAGCGCGATACCCTGGTCCAGATCGTCGGTGGCTGCCAGCGCGGCCTGCACCAGCAGGGCATTGACGTTCTGGGGATCCAGCTCTATAGCCTTGGCAAGCTCGGCGCGCCCCGCCGTCCGGTCACCGTTCTGCAGGTCGATGCGTGCTTTAAGCAGTCGCACCCGCGAATCCTCAGGCGCCAGTTTCATCAGCGCATCGCTTTGTTTGGTCGCCTCATCCCAGGCAAGGCCCAGAATGGCAACATCCGCGAGCTTGAGGCGCGCTTCCAGATTGGAGGGGTCGCTGTCGACCGCCACCAGCAGGTTGCCGTACATCGCCTTGTAGTCCAGTTTTTTCTCGGCCACCAGCGCCAGCAGCAGTCGGGCTTTGGCATTCTTGGGCTCAATCTGTACCGCGTTGTAGGCATCCAGGCGCGCGGCTTCGATGTCGCCTTTGTCGAAGGCCTGCTGGGCATTGTCGATGTACTTTGCGGCACGTTCCTCCGGCGAGGCACAGGCGGTAATCAGCATCACAATGGCCAGTGCGCCCAGAAGTCTGGTCTGCATCACTACGCATCCTCACAAGTGGCAACTCAAGGAATCAGGCGAGAGCCTGACGTGGCGGCCGAAGAATATACCAGCTGCCGGAGATTGCTCCGCGGCAGGTTGCTCCCGGGGGCCATCAGCCGCCAAAAAAAGAAAACCCCGCACGAGGCGGGGTTTTCCTGGTTTTTTGCCAACGCCCGGGCTAGCCGGGATCAGCTGAAACCCATAGTCGACTCTGGTCTCAGGCAGCCATGCGGCGACGAGCCACGCCCAACAGGCCGAGCGCGGAACCGAACAGCCAGACGGCTGCTGGCACCGGAACCACGGCGACGTCGAACTGGAAGTCGTAACCCGAGGTCCCAGCGTGGTTGGATACCAGATAACGCTGGAATCCAGCCGCGGCACCCGCAACGGCGGAAGTCGACATGCCGTCATAGGAGGTGTTCAGCGTCTGGGGCGGCCCGGAAGCCACGTCGTCTCCACCAATCGTCACGGTGGCGCCGGTGGTCGTCGGCGTGTAGGTGCTTTCGTTGGTGAAGTTGCCACCGAAGCTGTAGTTGCCGCAGATGCTGGCACCGACGATGCCGCCGAAGGCACCTTCAGTACAGGCCCAGGTGCTGCCGGATGCGGCAGCACCGCCACCGATGGAAACGCCCGTCATGGTGTGCGTCATCAGCGGTGTGGCGCCGACTTTCACGACCCGGCTGTAGGTGCCGCTGGCGATTGAAGCAACGCCAGTACCTTCGTCAAGTTGCCACACGGACGTATCACTGGCCGTCGGGGTCCAGGCAGCTGAGCCGTTGTTGCTGTAGATGCTTACGCTCACCAGCGTGGCCGGGACCGGAGCAGCTTGCGCTACACCAGCCGCACCCACGAGGGCGATCGCGGCTAATACTTTCTTCATTCTGTAATTCCTCCCAAAGTTCCTTTTTTAGCGAGCACGCCGTGCCGAACCGACTTGGTGTGCCTGCATTTCGAAGGGCGGCCCGACTGTCTTCCCCACCAGGCTCTCGTACTAAATTCTTCGTCAGCACGGAGAGCAAGACTCGCGGCTTTCCGCCCCGGACTCACGCCCGGTTCGGCTTGATCCTTCTTGGTTACCGAATGTACAGGATTGAGCGCGAAGGTAAACAGGAGGGAATTGACATAATGGGAATAGTTGTCAGTGACCACCATGTGGAGTTCATAGCCCGTTCAGGCAGGCTTGCCTGGCTAGTCCGGCACCGCCTCATCCCGCTCGCCGAGGTGAATCTGCGCGAGCTGCTCGGGGGGCAGACTGTGTCGCGCCTTGTCGAGCAGGGCCCGGAGGCGACCCGCCGGATAGTCGGGCAGTACAGTTCGCTGCTGGTCGGCGTAGGCAATGACGGTGAAGTCCTTGCGAATCGTGAATCGGTGGGACCAGGTCACTTCAATGGCATCTGGCGTCTGGATGACTTCAGCATCCTGAGGTGTGCCCGCCGCGGCGACCTGTAGCGCGTCCATGCCGGACGCTTCCAGCACCCAGGCATTGCCATCCGCGGTGCTGAAGAACACAAAGACGCCCTTGGTCCACATGGCTGCCTGCCGTTGGCCGGCTTTCTGTTGCAGCTTTTTGATTTCGGCGGCCAGAGTTGGTGTTTTCGGGATCGGCGTTTCCTGAGCCGGCACAGCCGCATCGCGGGTCGCTATAGCCGGTCCAGCGCGCAACAGTACTTGTATTTCTTGCCGCTGCCGCAGGGGCAGCTTTCGTTTCTACCGATCTGTGCCATGTGAAAAATTGCTCATGTCATCGTCCGTTACCGCCTGTACCCCGACCACCTGACCCTCGAAGCGCAGGTTCATGCCGGCCAGTGGATGGTTGCCATCGAGGGTGACCGAGTCGTCATCCACTGCCACCACGGCAAACTGCCGTGATCCCGATTCATTCTGGCCCTGTATCTGCATGCCCACCGTGAGGTTCTCGATATGCGCCAGGGCCTCGCGGGGAACCTGATTGATCAGGTCCACGCGGCAGTCGCCAAAACCGTCCTGCGGCGCCACGCGCAGATCAAAGTGGTCACCGCTCGTCTTGCCGGTCAGTTCGGCTTCCAGAGCAGGCAGTATGCCGGCAGCGCCATGCAGGTAAACCAGCGGGGTGTTGTCCGGCGAGCGGTCCAGTAATTCACCGCGATCGTTGGTCAGTTCATATTGAAGGCTGACGATACAGTTGTTGGCTATTTGCACGAGTCCGGGCCCATCGGCTGCCTGAATTGATGCAGGCTATCTTCGCACAGGAGCCCTGGCCGGAACGATCCGCCGACCATTTGGGCGTTCATGGCTGCGTGGATATAGTGCTGACGTCCGTTCAGAAAGCGCAACCTGGACAGTAACTGGCATGGTAATGGTGGAAAGCCCCGACACAATATTCAGCCGCGCGGCGACACTGCACCAGGCGGGCCATCTCGACCAGGCCGAGCCCCTTTACCGCGCGGTTCTGGAGCAGCAGCCGAAACATGGCGATGCCCTGCACCTGTTGGGTGTATTACATTACCAGCAGCGCGATCCGGCGGCGGCAGTCCCGTTGATTGAAGCCGCGCTGCGGATTATTCCCGGCAACGCGCAGGCCCACGCCGGCCTGGGGCTGGCCCTGTTGCGCCTCAATCGGCTTGAGGAAGCACTGGCGGCCTTCGACCGCGCGCTGGTGCTCAAGCCCGATTTTGACCAGGCCCTCAGCCGGCGAGGAGCGGCCTTACAGGGATTGGGGCGCCATGCTGAAGCGCTGGTCAGTCTGGACCGTGCTCTGGTTTACAGTGCGCATGATCCGGAAACACTGAATGACCACGCGGCGGCGCTGATCAGCCTGGGCAGACCCGCCGAGGCACTCGCCGATTGCGACCGGGCTCTGGCGCTGCAACCGGGCATTTCGCAGGTGCTCAACAATCGCGGGGTGGCTCTGTGCAACCTCGGTCGAAAACAAGAGGCGGTGGCCGCCTTCCGGGCTGCCCTGGTGGCCGCGCCGGACGTTGCCGGCTTCCACGCGAATCTCGGCGCGACCCTGCAGGAACTCGATGAGCTGGAGGCCGCCGAGGGTTGTCTCCGCCGGGCTCTGGCGCTGCAGAAGTCGTCGGCAATTTTCCAGAGCCTGGCAGGTATTCTTTATCAGCGCCGCCAGTTTGCCGAGGCCACGACCATCTACCAGCAGTGGCTGGAACACGAGCCCGATAATCCGGTCGCCCGGCATATGGCTGCGGCCGGGAGCGCGGCGGCGCCGGAACGGGCAGGGGACCAGTACGTTGCGACGGTCTTTGATGGCTTCGCTGAAACCTTCGACAAAACCCTGATCGGACTCGGCTACCGGGTGCCCGAACTGCTGACCGGCCATATCCAGAAGGAAATCGGCAACGACGCGCGCGCCTTGCGCATTCTGGATGCCGGCTGTGGCACGGGTCTGGCTGCTCCATTGTTGAAGCCGATGGCCAGCAACCTGGTTGGCGTTGACCTCTCACCCGGCATGCTGAACAAGGTCGCCGCGGCGGCAGCTCTACGACGAACTTGTGGTTGGCGAGTTGTGTGCATTCATGGACAGTCGTCCGAACGCCTTTGATGTGATCGTGCTTGCTGACACTCTGGTGTATTTCGGCAAGCTGGACGAGGCCTTGCGTACCGCAAAGCGCGCGCTGGCTGTCGACGGTGTGCTCGCCTTCGCGCTGGAGTTGCAGCCCGCCGGTGGTGCTCCGACTTCAAGCCGGAGCTGCACGGACGCTATACACACAACCGCGACTACGTCACGACTCAATTGCATCAGGCCGGGCTTCGCTACACGGTTGCTGAACCATTGTTGTTCGCCGCGAACTCGAACGTGAGGTGCCGGGCATGGCTATCGTGGCGCGCAGCCTCGTGACCGGTTGCTAGGCGGAACGGGAACCATATCGCAGGTCAGAATGAACACGCGCGGTGGCAGTCGCCGCAATCCTCCATAGCCGGCCGCCGCCACAGCGCAATGGTAGTTCCAGCAGGCACTGGCCTTGCAACAACAGGGCAAACTGCGCCAGCTTCGCCGAAGCACTGTATCGGCAGACTCTCGAAGTCAGCTCGCGCGCCATTTTGACAATTCTGCATGCGCTGGGTATCGTCGCGGCGCAGAGTGGCCAGTGCGATGGCGCTGAGCTTTTCGATGCAGCGATTGCCGTCAACCCGTAACTGGCCGCCCCTTCGTATTCCAATCGGGGCAATGCGCTGCTTGACTCAAGCGATATGAGGAGGCACTGGCGAGCTACGAGCAAGCCCTGGCCATCCAGCCCGACTATGCGGAAGCGCTCAACAATCGGGGCAATGTTTTTCAAGGGTCTCATGATTCGAGGAAGCACTGCCAGTTACGATGCCGCCCTGGCTCTGAATGCGCAGTATCCTGGGAGGCGTTGAACAATCGGGGCAATGCCTTGCGCAGCGTGCAGAAGTTCGAAGCCGCATTGGCGAGCTATACACAGGCGGTGACGCTGCGACCGGCGTACTTCAGCGCCTTGAAGGGAATGGGCAGTGTGCTGCAGACCCTGGGTCGGGCGAGCGATGCGCTGTCAGCCTTCGAACGCGCGCTGGCGCTGCGGCCGACCGATGCGGAAACGCTGGTGAGCGCCGGCCACGCCCTGGTGGAGCTGCGGCGTTGCGAGCCTGCGATCGAGTACGCTCGGGCGCTGGCCGTGCAACCCGATTATCCCTGCCTCTACGGCGACTGGTTTGCACACGCGGATGAAAATCTGCGACTGGGCAGATCTGGGCACTGGCGTTTCGAACGTAGCGGCAGCGATCGACAGCGGCCAGCTCGCGTGATCTCGCCGCTCAGGCTTGGCACGCCGCTGTCGCCAGCACAACAGCCCACCGCGCGCAGTTGCTGGTTGAGCTGAAGTTCCCGGCGGCCACATCCGGACCGATCACCACGGTGCTGTCCACGGGACGCAACCGCATACGGCTGGGATATTTTTCTCGCCGATCTGCACAGCCATGCAACAAGCGCAACTGATGGCCGGTGTTTTCGAACAGCACGACCGTGATCGCTTTGGCGATCGCATTTTCGTTCGGACCCGCCGTGACCTGATGCGCCGTCGTCTGGAAGCAGCCTTCGACGAGTTCCACGACGTGCGCTGGTAGTCGGACGACGAAATAGTGGCGCTGGCCCGGTCAATGAACATTGATATTGCCATCGACCTGAAGGGCTTTACCCAGGACGGCCGCACCGGGATCTTCGCGCGCCGGGCAGCGCCACTGCAGGTTAACCATCTGGGTTTCCCCGGCACCATGGGTGCGAACTACTTTGACTACCTTATCGCAGATCCGCTGCTGATCGCGGCCGACGAAACGGCGGACTACAGCGAAAAAATCGTCTGGCTCCCGCACAGCTACCAGCCCAACGACGAGCAGCGCGTCATCGCTGACCGCGCGATCAGTCGGCGCGATGCCGGACTGCCGGACGGAAGCTTTGTCTACTGCTGTTTCAACAACAACTGGAAAATAACGCCGGAGGTATTCGGGTTATGGATGGACATTCTGTCGGCCAGTGCGGGCAGCGTGCTGTGGCTGTTCGAAGACAATGCGTCAGTCGCCGCTTACCTGCGTCGCGAGGCGGAACAGCGGGGCGTTGCCGCTGACCGCCTGATATTTGCACTCCGTGTGGATGGGCCAGAGCACCTGGCGAGACACCGGCTGGCAGACCTGTTTCTGGATACTGCGCCCTACAACGCCCACACGACGGCCAGCGACGCGCTCTGGGCAGGCTTGCCGGTGTTGACCCGGCGCGGCCAGACCTTGCGAGCCGGGTGGCTGCGAGCCTGCTCACGGCGATCGGTCTACCCGAGTTGATCACGGATTCGCCTGATGCATATCGCGCATTGGCGATTGAACTGGCCAGCGATGCGCCGCGTCTGGCGGCGCTACGCGAAAAGTTGGCCGTCAACCGACTGAGCTGCCCACTGTTCAATACGCGGCTCTTTGCCCGGCATACTGAAGCCGCGTATACCACCATGTGCCAGCGACATCAGGTCAATGCCGCCTGACCATATCGTCGTACCTGCCTAGGGAAAATGGATACATGCCAGGTGTGCTGCGGCCGATCACTGCACTGGGTGGCACTTCAGGTTCGATCATCGCAGCGGCGAGACATTGCAACCGACTTCGCCGTAACCTGTCAGGCAGCCCGCCGCCGTCCTCGAAGGCGCCTTTAATTCGTCGGCGGTTGCTGTTCGCACCTCGATGACGGTACCGGGGCTGAAACGCAGGTCTGCTCGAAGAAGCGATTGATCGACGGTCACGGAAGTGTCGTCCATGGCAATGATGGCGAACTGGCGTTCCTCGACCTCGCTTTTGCCCTGCACGTGCATGCCCACGCCAACTGGTCGATGTTGGGAACGCATCCGGCGCGGTACGCGGCTGACCAGTTCAGTACGAAGTTCGCCAAACCTCCGCCGGCGTCATGGACACGTCGAAGTGGTCGCCGGCTGATTTACCGGGCTGGTGGTCGTCGCCAGGGCGGCAGAATGCTTGGTCGCGCCATGGCTGTAAATAAGCGGCCTGCCGTCGCCGGACTGGTCCAGCAACTCGCCGCGATCATTGGTCAGCTTGTAGTGGAGACTGACCATGCATTTATCAGATATCTGCATTGATTACACTTGATGGTGCTTCGCCATCACGTCAATGTACACCAATGCCAATTGTCCACATGTCAGGTGGTGCCGGTGCGGATCATATGCAGTTGAGGCCAATCGGTGGCCGTATGCTCGCCGAGCATCGCCTGAACCTCGTCGCGATCAACAGCAACGTCAAAACGCGGGCCTTGTGCCCAGCGACAGCCGATGCGGCGCAGTTCGTTGGCCTGCTTTGCAGTTTGAACGCCCGCAGCCACCGTTGTCTTGCCGGCACTGCTGGCGACCGCCACGATGGCTTCAACTATCGCGGCTGCAACCCGGTCGTTATCCATGGCGGCAATCAGCGAAGGATCGACCAGCAGCTCGTCCACAGGCAGATCATGGAGGTTCAGGAGACTGCAGTGTGTGGTCGCAAAGTGATCCAGCGTTACGGATACGCCGATTTGCTCAAGTTGTGCGACGTGGTCGGCGAAGTGGTCAGCCGGCGAATGCAGGAGTGATTCCGGAACCTGAATTCTCAGCAACTGGGGTGGAATGCCGGCTGCATCGATGCAGTTCGCGACTTCGCTGACAAAACCTTCGTGGTGCCAATGACTCTCGAAAGCACGAATCCGGATCGACAGCACCGACAGGCCCTCAGCCTGCCATCTGCCGAGATCGCGGCTGACCTGTTCCATGGCCCAGAGGCCGACCTGATGCAGACCGGGCAACTGCGTCATATGCTCTGTGACTTCATCCAGAGGCACGATGTTACCGGTCGACATGCAGACATGAATGTCGGCAGAGAACCCCAGAAGAGTACCGTTGTTCAGATTCCTGATCGGGGAATAGCGAAGCCGCAGATCATTGTTTTTCAGGATGTCCTGCAGATGACGCTCAGCCTTCTGACGACTGGCAGCCTCCTGATTCAGGGCACTGGTGTAAAACCTTATCTTGCCCGGACCGGCCCGCTTGGCCTGATACATGGCGAGATCAGCGTTGCGCAGCAGTCCTGCCACATCATCGCCGTCCATTGGAAAGAGGGTGATGCCAATACTTGCGCTGATCGAGAAGGTTTGATCGAGAATCCGGAATGGGCGTCGCAGTGCTTCCAGGATCTTGTCGGCGACGGCGGTTGCCGCCGAGTCGCCGTTCAATTCCGGCAACAGCACCGCAAACTCGTCGCCACCAAGCCTTGCTACGGTATCGCCAGCCCGCACGACGCTGCGAAGTCTGGAGGCAACGGCGACCAGCAGGTCGTCACCGCCGGCATGCCCGGCCCGATCATTTACGAACTTGAACCGGTCCAGGTCGAGATAGAGCAGGGCACCGGTCAGCCCATGGCGGGTTGCATTGGCGCTGGCGCCGTGCATCACGTCGAAAAGACGCTGACGGTTGGCAAGTCCGGTTAGTTGATCGAATGCGACCAGGTAATGCAGTCGCCGTTCTTTCTGCTTGCGCTCAACGGCATAGCGGATAGCACGACTGATGCGCTGCGGGGTGAACTGCCCCTTGACGAGGTAATCCTGCGCACCGAGGCGAACCATGTCGACTGCCAGGGAAACGTTGTCGCAGTCGCTGAGGACAAGCAGCGGCGTGCTGTCGTCCTCCTGCAGCAGGGGTCCGATCGTTGCGCTGCCGCCGGCATCTTGCAATGCCAGGTCCAGAATCAGGACGTCGAATTTTTCCTGCTCGAGGACTGTTCGGGCATCTTCCAGCGAATCGACGCGATGAACATGACTGATCAGCGCGTCACCGGTGGACAACATGGACATAATCTCGCTGGCATCCAGCGCGCGGTCTTCGATCAGCAGGACTCGCATGGCACCTCCGACTATCCATAAGCCTGCCCCCTGCATACTCAATACGTGACGTGCCGCTCGCGCGCCACCCACGCGCTGGGCAATCTATAGGATCTGTGAAGCTGTTCACACTGCCGGTGTGTACATGTAGTGACGCTGCTTTGCGGGATCACCTTGATCCTACAACCCGAGTCGGCGTCGTCTGACAGTCGTGCGCAATGCGCCGCGGCTATGTTTGCTCTACGGAGGTAACCAGACATGCGCTCGCTAACTGCTTCTCACAGCCACTTTGCGGGTAATCAGCCGGGTAGTCGCGATGACCTGTCAACGTTGTTGCTCAAAGCCGACATTCGACTGGATGGAACCCGCCCCTGGGACGTGACGATCCACGATGAACGGGCTGTTCACCGCATTCTTGCCGAAGGTGCGCTCGGTGCCGGCGAGTCATATATGGATGGCTGGTGGGACTGCCGGGCGATCGATCAGATGCTGACACGCGTACTGCGCGCCGGTATTGGCAGCGAGTTGCCGTCTGCCGGCTTGTTATGGGCGCAACTGAAGGCAAGGGTCTGTAACCTGCAGAGCACTCGCCGGGCGTGGATTGTGGGTCGCACACACTACGACATTGGCGACGATCTCTATCGGCGGATGCTCGACCCCCGAATGATCTACAGCTGTGGCTACTGGCTGAATGCTGCCAATCTCGATGAAGCGCAGGAGGCCAAGCTGGACCTGGTCTGTCGCAAGCTGGACCTGCATCCAGGCATGCGGGTTCTGGATGTGGGTTGTGGGTGGGGTGGTGCGGCGCAGTTCGCTGCGGAGCGTTACGGGGTGGAGGTCGTGGGTTGCACGATATCAGTGAATCAGGCCAAAGCAGCCGAAGAACGTTGCGCCGGATTGCCGGTACAGATCCTGCTTGAGGACTATCGCGACCTTAAGGGTCGATTCGATCGCATCTATTCGATCGGCATGTTTGAGCACGTGGGGCCGCGCAACTACGCCACGTTCATGCAGAAGATGAGCAAGTTGCTGCAGCCGGATGGCCTGATGCTTCTGCACTCGATTGGCAGCTTGCATTCGCACAGCGTGGGCGACCCTTGGCTGACCCGTTATATATTTCCCAACGGGGTACCGCCCTCAATGGTGCAGATTGGCGCCGCAGTGGAGGGTCGATTCGTGATTGAAGACTGGCACAATTTCGGCAGCGACTATGACCGTACGCTGATGGCATGGTCGGCCAATTTTGAGCAGTCATGGCCCGAACTGCAGTCCAGGTACGGCGAGCGCTTCCAGCGGATGTGGCATTACTACCTGCATTCATGCGCGGCGACCTTCAGGTCGCGCCAGAGCCAGTTGTGGCAGCTCGTGATGTCGCCGCGTGGTGTGGCGGGCGGGTATCGCAGCCCCAGATAGGCGGGTGGTGACCCTGAGCAAACTGGTCCGCCAATTATGTAATGTTGATAGCGCAAGTTCAGTCGGCTGTGTTAATTTATGCGTTGCAAAAACCAGACGGGAAAAACCGCCACCATGTCACTCTCAGTTATCTCACGCGCCGGCACCAGCACATTGGCTGTCTTCGCTTTGCTTGCCACCTTCGGGTTGGCTCAGACGGCCAATGCGGTTCCCTGCGGCAACCTGTTTTCCGGAGGTGTTGCCCCCAGCATCGCTTGCCAAAATGGTCCGGACGGCGACCGGGTGGATTCCGCGGCCGACCTGAACGCAGGTAGCTTCTTCGGCATCAACAGCTGGAACCTGCTGGACAACACCCGCGATGGTGTAGACCAGAACTACTGGTCATTCCTGGGTGGCAACCCGAACGCTGAAAACTTCGGTATTGGTCGCCTGGCGGCCGGCATCTGGAACTCATTTTCCAGCCTGGCAATCGTGTTGAACGGTCGTGGCGGCGCCCTGGACAATGACGTCAAGTGGGCCGCCTACCAGATGGCCCCTGGCGACCGTGTCTTCGCCTGGACTTACGATTACCTGCACAAGCTGGGCAACGCCAGTCTCTATGGTGTCTCCCGAGTGACACAGACCACAACAGTGCCTGAGCCTGCCGCGTTGGCCCTGGTTCTGGTAGGTCTGGGTGTGGGTGCTGCGGCCCTGCGACGAAAACGCCAGCACTAGATCCGGGCTTTGCAACAGAACGACCTTGAGGGCCCCGCTTGCGGGGCCCTCTTCATTTGCGTGGCTTATTGGCCGGGATTATTGAGTAGGGTCGTTCGGGCGGCGACGATAGAAGTGCACGGTGGGTTCTTTGGGGTGGGCTTGCTGATGCGCATCCGCTGCAAGAACCTGAGGCGCTGACGTCAGCCTGGTCGGAAGGCCGCAGCCAGGGCTTCAGCCACCGACGCCAGACAAAATATCCGGTAACCAGTGCCACAATGGTCAGGGCGATGAGTTCCTGTACGTCGATCATGTCTTCGCCTTCCTTCAGGCACTCCCCAGCTGGAAGGCCAGCAGGGCGCCGATATAGCCAAGGCTGGTCATGTAGACCCACGCAAAAATCGGCCAGCGCCAGCTATTTGTTTCACGACGGATAACGGCAATCGTTGCCGCACACTGCAGGCAGAACGCATAGAAAATCAGCAGTCCTACAGCCATAGGCACGGTGTATACCAGCGTGCCGTCGGGCCATGTTGCTGTTTTAAGGCGTTGACGCAGCGCGCCTTCCAGATCGTCGGATTGATCGCCCACTGAATAGATGGTGCCCAGCACGGCGATGACCACCTCCCTGGCCGGAAAACTGGCGATCACAGCGGCGGACACTTTCCAGTCCCACCCCAGTGGCCGGAAAGCCGGCTCTATGAAATGGCCAAGCTGGCCCAGCCAGCTTTCTTCCAGATAGCGGCTGTTTTCGGCGGAATTCAGGGCATTCAGGCGCGCGCTCCGCACCGAAGGCGGCAGGTTGCTGGTAACCACAGTGGCACGCTGGGCATCAAAGGCTGCGCTGATTTCCGGCGGGCGTGGGAAATAGGCCAGCACCCAGATGAATATGGCCACGGCAAATATCACCGTCCCGGCACGCACCAGGAAAATCTTTCCGCGGCCAGCCAGCTTGAGCAGCATGGAACGCCAGTTTGGCAACCGGTACGGCGGAAGCTCAATCATGAACGATGGTGTCGGACCGCGCAGCAGGGTGCGCTTGAGCAGCAGGGCAGTCAGTACGCCACCCAGAATGCCAAGCAGATAGAGCCCCAGGAGTACCAGGCCCTGCAGATTTACGAAGCCGCCCAGATAGCGTTCTGGCGGCACGAAGGCTGCGATCAACAGCGCATAGACGGGCAGTCGCGCCGAACACGTCATGAAAGGCGCAGCCAGAATCGTCGCGAGGCGGTCGCGTCGGTCCGGGATGACCCGGGTTGCCATGATGCCTGGAACCGCGCAGGCGAAGCCCGAGAGCATCGGAATGAAGGACTGCCCGGATAGCCCGACAGCGCGCATCAGGCGATCGACCATAAAAGCCACGCGCGGCATATAGCCGGAATCTTCCAGAAAGATGATGAAGGCAAACAGAATCATGATCTGTGGCAGAAACACAATGACACTACCGACGCCGGCGATCACCCCGTCGACCAACAGGCTGCTCAGTGCACCGTCCGGCAGGCTGGCACGGACGGTTGCGCCCAGTGCCGTTGTGGCGCCATCGATCAGGTTCATCATTGGCGTGGCCCACGAGAACACCGCCTGAAACACGGCGGCCATGACCAGCAGAAACAGCAGGGAACCGATAACCGGATGATTGGTGATGCGATCCAGGCGATCAGCCATCGTAATGCGACGTACCGCGCGCTGCTCCGTGCGCGCCACGATGCTGTTAATCAGGCCGTAGCGTGCCGTGGCCTCGGTCTGCGCCAGGGATACGCCTGCGCTGAGCTGGCCACGCAAGGTCGCCAGTTCGACACTGAAGGCCTTGCCCGCAATGGATTCAAAGCGTCGTTCGGCGGCACCCTGCGTATCAATCAGGGCACGCTCGACTTCATAGTCCTGAAGATCCGAACCCTGGCCGCGCACACGCCCGGCAAGTTCGGCTGCCGCGGCGCTGACTTCCGGCAATACGCGCAGTGGCGACGGTGGCGGTGCCTGCAGTGCGGCCGCCAACGCATTACGCAAGTCAGGCATGCCGGTGTTACGCCCGGCCGACACGGGCACGACAGTGGCACCGAGTTCGCGGCCCAACGCCTCGGTGTCGATATGGATGCCCTGAGCCTCGGCCACGTCCCACAGGTTCAGGGCGACCACGAGCGGCAGTCCAAGCTCGGCAAGCTGCGTAACCAGAAACAGGTTGCGACGCAGGTTGGTCGCATCCACAACGGCAAGCACGGCACCGGGTTGCGGCACATCTTTCATGTGCCCCAGCAATACATCGATGGTCACCATCTCGTCCGGCGAATGGGCGGCCAGTGAGTAGGCGCCGGGAAGATCAATCAATGTCACCGGCTGACCTTCCAGCATGATCTGGCCGGTGTGTCGCTCGACGGTAACGCCCGGGTAGTTCGCGGTCTTCTGCCGCAGTCCGGTCAGTACATTGAACAGCGTGCTCTTGCCGGTATTGGGATTACCAATGAGGGCAATCACCTGATTGCGGATCGGGGCGGGCGCGGATTTGGCCTGGGGCAAGATGGCGTTCATCTGGCTGCCGGGGCAGATTCAGCCACGATCTCGATGACCTGGACCCGTCGGGCTTCTTCGCGACGAAGTGACAGCACGTAGTCCATCACGGTCACTTCGATCGGATCGCCACCAATAGTCCGGCGCCTGATGCAGACCGGCGAGCCGGCCAGCAGGCCCAGCGCCATCAGGCGTTGCACCAGCGGGCCATCACCCTGGATGGCGCTAATGGTTCCGGATTGGCCGATTTTTAGTTCATCCAGTGTCATTGGCAGATTCTAAATGAGAATCATTGTCATTTACTAGCAGGATTTGCGGGGCAGCATGGTGCAAGCATGACGGGGACGGGACGGGTGGGCTATCCGGGAAGATGCCGGATCCGGGCCCCATCCACCGGGTGGCTTGAGGCGCGATTATCAACGCGCGAAATCAGCGGCTGCCAGAGTTCTTCTTCTGCTGGCCTTCCAGTTCCTGGATGTAGGCTCTGGCGAACTCTTCCGTAAAGAGCTGAGGAGGTCCGCCGTCATCTCGCTGGGTCAGCGCGGGGTAGCTCTCCTCGTAGAGTTCCCAGTACTTGAGCTTGTTGGCACTGGCCAGCAAGCCACCACGCTTCAGCCCCTTGTCGAACCGGCCCTTGAGTTCGTCCGGATCGAAGCGTTCGATGTAATCCTGAACAGCTTGCAGCATGGCCTGAACCAGGGCCCGCTCGTGTTGACGTACATCGCGGAAGCCGGCTCGCACCGCATCCTCGGCACTGAGGTAGGCGCCTTCACTACGGTCATTCAGCAAATAGCGTAGTGCCTCATCCACGCTGGGCGAGAATTTCAGCGGGTTGTTCTGGGCCGCCTGCATCACGGTCTGTGGCAGACGAAACGTGTCCTTCATATGGCTGCGATCCCGCAGCAATTCCATGAGGCCGCTCACCATGACCCGCAGAAGTTTGCCGGAGCCGGCCAACACTTCGGCAGCGGAATGCCCCGCGATGGCATCGGGCTCAATACCGGCTGCTTCTACAAAAATTGCCATTGCCCGTTGCTCGCTATCGCCAGTGCCCGGCTCTGTCCGGGGTCTGGTACTTCTGGCTGGTGCGGGTTTGGCGGGTGGATCAGGCACGGCTACCGGCCTGGCAGCAGATCGGGACGGCGGCCGTGCCGTCTGACGGGCAGTACTACCCGCCTGCACAGCAACGCTGCTGGCCTGAGATGTAGATTGCGTTGCGGTTCTGGCAGCGCCTTTGGCGCGCTTGCTTGCCACTCCGGGCGGGGAGAGGTGTCGTTGCAGCGTCGAGTCTCTGGTCAGTTTGTCTTCGGCAACGAGTTGCAGCTCGATCGACTCGTCTTCGGGCACCAACTGCGCCCGCACAATCGAATCACGCATGCCATCGTTTTTGTCGTCCTGATCGCTGGCACTGATATCGACGGCGATCTCGAACTCGCCGATGCGCAACTGGTCACCATCAAAAAGGCGCTGGGGGTGGCCCTGGCCGACAGGGGTGTCAGCACCGTTGACGTAAACACCATTACGGCTGGTATCGACCAGGTAGTAGGCGCCACCCTGATAGTCAATCATGGCATGCCGGCCCGAGACGTAACGGCGCTCGTCGGGCAGCACCCAGTCGTTGTCCGGACTGCGGCCAATGGTACCGCCCACGCCAGGGAATTCCCGCACGCGCTGGTTGCGCGGCAGCTCCTTGCTGTCACTGATTACGCGGAGTCGAAGCGGCATGGCAGTCCCTAACCCAGCGTGCATGATGGCTCATCGCCACAGGACTAAACACGCGGTCGTTCACATTTCGACGCCGGGTTATACTGCGCGCCCGCCAGGTTGAGCACCGCATGTCCGCCAAGCACCTTTTCAAAGTTTCCTTCGTCAATCAGGGCAAGGTCTATGAAATTTATGCCCGAAGTGTGACCCAGGGCACATTGTTCGGCTTCATAGAAGTTGAGCGACTGGTGTTTGGTGAGCGCAGTTCTGTGGTTCTGGACCCGTCCGAAGAGCGGATCAAGACAGAATTTGCTGGCGTGCGTCGTACCTATCTGCCGATGCATTCGATCCTGAGGATCGATGAAGTCGAAAAGCAGGGTGTCAGCAAGATCACCGCTGTTGAAGGTAGTAACGTGACCTCGTTTCCGCTGCCGATATACACGCCGGGCGGCTCCGGCGATTCCGGCAAGTGACGCCTGCGCTGGTCTGGACCGGCGGTGCCGCGCTTTCCGGATTTCGACTAGATCAGCTGCTGCGCGAACTGCAGGCCAAGGTGCCGGCTGTTACCTCGGTACGGGCAGAATACTTTCATGCCATCGATCTCGTCGAACCACTGACTGAATCCGGCGAGTACACCCTTCGTCAGTTACTGAATGAAGAGTCGGCTGATATCGATGCGCCAGAAGCGGCATCGCCAGGTGCCACTTTGCTGGTGTTGCCGAGGACTGGTACGACATCACCCTGGTCGAGCAAGGCCACGGATATTGTCTTGAGTTGCGGATTGCGGGCGGTGCGGTGTGTTGAGCGCGGTATTCGCTTCCACATCAGCTCGACGTTGCCACTTTCGGTCGCCGACACCGGCAAACTCGCTCCGCTGCTTCACGACCGCATGACCCAGAGCGTACTGCCTGGTACGACCCCTGTTGAAACGCTTGCAGCCGCGATGTTCGGCGAGGGAACGCCGCGACCATTGCGCAGGATTCCACTATCCAGCGATGGTATGGCAGCGCTGAAACGAGCCAACAGCGAACTCGGTCTGGCACTCTCAGCGACTGAAATTGCCTACCTGGCCGAGCATTTCGTCGCCGAGGGCCGGGATCCAACCGATGCCGAACTGATGATGTTCGCCCAGGCAAATTCCGAGCACTGCCGACACAAGATTTTCAATGCACGATGGCAGGCCGACGGCGAGGAACAGCCGGACAGCCTGTTTCAGATGATTCGTGCCACGCATGCGACCAATCCGCACGGCGTGCTCAGTGCCTATCGCGACAATGCTGCCGTGATGGAGGGTGCTGTAGCCGGACACCTGCACGCGGATCCGGATAGCGGGATGTATACGGAGGTTGTTGCGCCGGTCCACACGCTGATGAAAGTGGAAACGCACAATCATCCAACGGCGATATCGCCTTTCCCGGGTGCTGCAACCGGTTCGGGTGGCGAGTTGCGCGACGAGGGTGCCACCGGGCGGGGCGGCCGACCCAAGGCAGGCCTCACCGGCTTCACGGTGTCGAATCTGGAGTTGCCCGGCTGGGAGCAGCCGTGGGAGCTGCCCATGAAAGTCGTCGGTCGGCCCGACCGGATTGCGAGCCCGCTGCAGATCATGCTCGAAGGTCCGATCGGTGCGGCATCGTTCAACAACGAGTTCGGACGCCCCAATATCACCGGCTATTTCCGCAGCTTTGCCCAGCCTGATCACCAATCGGCCAATCAGCCGGCGAATCAGCCTGGACGGTCCCACGGCTATCACAAGCCCATCATGCTCGCGGGCGGGTTGGGCAACATCTCGGCTCCCGATGTGGAGAAAGCCGATCCGCCACCAGGCTCACTGGTGATTGTCATTGGCGGGCCTGCGATGCTGATCGGTCTGGGTGGTGGCGCTGCGTCGTCAGTGGGCAGTGGCAGCAGTTCCGCCGAGCTTGATTTCGCCTCGGTTCAGCGTGGCAATCCGGAAATCGAACGCCGGGCCCAGCAGGTGATCGAGGCCTGCCGGGCGCACGCTGCGATCAGCGGCGGAGCCAATCCGATCCTGATGGTGCACGACGTTGGTGCTGGCGGATTGTCGAATGCGGTTCCAGAGCTCGTGGATCATGCACATCGCGGGGGATGCTTCGAATTGCGGGCGATCCCGAATGCCGATGCCGGCATGTCGCCGCTCGAAATCTGGTGCAACGAGGCCCAGGAACGCTACGTACTGGCAATTGCACCGCAGGATCTGGACTGGTTCACGACCGTGTGCAACCGCGAGCGCTGTCCGTTTGCCGTACTGGGGACGCTTGATGACACACGGCGTCTGATTGTCCGCGACAGTCTCAGCGGCGACGTGCCGGTCGACATGCCGTTGGAAACCCTGTTGGGCAAGGCACCGCAAATGGTGCGCAAGTTTAGCCGTCAGCCCATCGTGGCCACACCGCTGGATTTGAATGGCATCGACGTGGAGGAGGCCTGTTTCCGCGTGCTTCGATTGCCGGCGGTGGCAGACAAGTCATTCCTGATCCATATCGGCGACCGTACTGTTGGCGGTCTGGTTGCCAGGGATCAGCTCGTGGGTCCCTGGCAGGTCCCGGTCAGCGACGTTGGCGTAACCGCCCTGGGCTTCAACACCTTTCTGGGTGAGGCCATGGCGGTTGGCGAGCGGCCGCCAGTCGCGTTGCTGGACGGGCCGGCATCGGGTCGCCTGGCAGTCGGCGAGGCGCTGACGAATATTGCCGCCGCCTCAGTGACCCGGCTCACGGATGTGCGCTTGTCGGCGAACTGGATGGCGGCAGCCGGTGCGCCTGGTGAGGATGAGCGGCTCTACGACACGGTGCAGGCAGTGAGCACCCTGTGCTGCGCACTGAAGATCGCCATTCCCGTCGGCAAGGACTCCTTGTCGATGCAGACACAATGGGAGGTCGAGGGATCGCCACGATCAGTGGTCGCCCCGGTCTCGCTTGTGGTTAGCGCCTTCGCTCCGGTTGATGACATCCGTTGCACGCTCACGCCACAGTTGCAGCCGGAACCGGATACCTCATTGTGGCTGATCGACCTCGGTGGCGGGCGCGATCGCCTGGGTGGCTCCAGTCTCTCGCAGGCCTACAGCCGTACCGGTGGCACGCCACCGGATGTCGATGATCCGGCGCTGCTCAGTACTTTCTTTGCGTTGATGACAGAGTTGCGTCAAACCAGACGACTACTGGCCTATCACGATCGCAGCGATGGTGGCTTGTTCGTTACCTTGTGCGAGATGGCTTTTGCCGGTTGTCGCGGACTTGAGGTCGAACTGGTGGCAAGTGAGCCCGACGCCGTGCTGGGAGCACTCTTTGCCGAGGAACTGGGTGCCGTGGTTCAGATCCGGGACAGCGAGACCACGGCGTTTCTGGCAGCGGTTGCGCAGGCAGCCCCGGGTCTGCTGGTGCGCCAGGTTGCGCGGGTAACCGCCAGCGACGAAATCAGTATCGTGGCGAACGGCCGCCGGCTGTTTGCCAATTCCCGGACCCGCTTGCGGAGAACCTGGTCGGAGCTGTCCTGGCGCATGCAGTCGTTGCGTGACAACCCGGAAACGGCGAACGAGGCGTGGGAAGGGCTGCTCGACAGCGAGGATCCCGGTCTGTCGCCACGCCTTGCGTTCAAGCTGGATGATGCCGCAGATCAGGTGGCTGAGCAGAGTCGCGACCAGAACCGCCGGAAGTCTGCGGTACGACGGCCACGCGTCGCGATCCTGCGCGAGCAGGGCGTCAACAGCCAGATCGAGATGGCGGCTGCCTTTCATCGCGCCGGCTTCGAAGCGGTCGACGTACACATGACTGACGTGTTGTCGGGTCGGCGAAATCTGTCAGATTTCGCCGGACTGGCGGCCTGTGGTGGCTTTTCCTACGGCGATGTGCTCGGCGCGGGTGGCGGATGGGCAAAGTCGATCCTGTTCAATTCACGCGCACGCGATGAATTCGCAGCCTTTTTTGCCCGGTCAGATACTTTCACGCTCGGTGCGTGTAATGGCTGCCAGATGTTTTCGGTGCTTGCCGAGTTGATTCCCGGCGCCGACCACTGGCCGCGCTTCCGCCAGAATCGCTCAGAGCAGTTTGAAGCCCGCCTGAGTGTTGTAGAGATACTGCCCTCGCGCTCGGTCCTGCTCGACGGGATGGCTGGCAGCCATCTGCTGATCGCCAGTTCCCATGGCGAAGGGCGCGCTGAGTTCCGCACGGGAGACCAGGCCGCGTGTGCCGCGGCGAACCAGATCGCCATTCGCTATGTCGACAATCACGGCAAACCCACGGAACGTTATCCAGCCAATCCCAACGGCTCGCCACAGGGCATCGCCGGTCTCTGCTCGGCCGATGGCCGTGTCACGATCCTGATGCCGCACCCCGAGCGGGTGCACCGGACCGTGCAGCACTCCTGGCATCCCGCTGGCTGGGGTGACGACGGCCCGTGGATGCAGCTGTTCCGCAACGCTCGCCGCTTCGCCGCGCAATAGCGAAGTTCCCGACGCTCGTCGCATCGGTTGCGCCCGGTTGTGTCAACGCACTCCGTAGCACGCGGCATCCCGGCGGGAAATCCCTCCCGCCTGGCGTGCGGCACGCCTTTTCGGCGGAAGGGACACCCGCCACGCTGCCGCTCGCGGCGGAGGTGATCGAAGTCCCATCGACACTGACGGCGCGCGGCACTACGAAGCGCAACCGAGATCGAGCACGATTGATGCCGCTCCGGCCTCAGGCTTTGCGTGCTGGTAACTCCAGCTCGTCCTCGTCAATACCAGCCGCCTGATTGGCAAAGAATCGGCGGACTTTAAGCGCCTGCCGGAGCTTCGCCCGCCGCACGTAGGTCTGCGTCAGCAGATCTTTCATGGTTTCCAGCAGCGCTGCCGCTTCCCGGCGCTCGAACAGCGGCTCCTGCCGGCCATCTTCCGGATCGAAGATGACCCGTCGCACGACTTCGAAGGTGGCGTCGTCGATGGCGCCGAGGTCTTGTACTTCGGCCACCAGGTCGAAGATCTTCATTCGACCGGCGTCACCCACGTCGTCGAAGGTGGCTCGTGCGGTTTGCTGGCACATCGCTGCGAAGGCTTGCCACAGGCCGCTGCTGTAACAGGCGAGTGCTTCGCGAAAGCGGGCGGCTACCGTCGTTGGCAGGTAACTCAGGCTGAAGCGCTCGGGTGGCTGTTCGACGGCCTGGGGCAGGGGATGCAATTCCACGCGATCGTCGCGCCACACGCGCGTACGGTAGCGGAGGAAGACCGGCGACTTGCAGCCCGTACATTGCAGGACCACGCCGATCTGTGCCGGACGCTCTGCCTTCAGGCGGCCGAAGGACGGAAAGGCGGTCACGGTCATCGGGCCGATGGCGCTGCAATGCGGACACTCTATGGCCGCCATGCCGGCGTTTCGTTCGAAGCTCCCGTCGGCGGTTATTGCGGCCGTCATGTTCAGCGCGTTAACGGCTTGTAGCGGATCCGGTGCGGATTCGCTGCATCGTCGCCGTATCGGCGGCGCTGATCAGCCTCGTAGTCCGCATAGTTACCCTGGAACCACAGCACCTGGCTGTCGCCTTCGAAGGCGAGAATATGCGTGGCGATCCGGTCCAGAAACCAGCGATCATGCGAGATCACGATGGCGCAGCCCGGGAATTCCAGCAAGGCTTCCTCGAGTGCCCGCAAGGTTTCCACGTCCAGATCATTGGTCGGCTCGTCCAGCAGCAGGACGTTGCCGCCGGATTTCAACACCTTGGCCAGATGGACCCGATTGCGTTCACCGCCAGATAACTCGCCAATCAACTGCTGCTGTTGGGTTCCCTTGAAATTGAAGCGGCCGACGTAGGCGCGTGACGGGGTTTCGTACTTGCCGATTTTCAGCAGGTCCTCACCACCAGAGATTTCTTCCCAGACAGTTTTGGTGTCGTCCAGGGATTGTCGCGACTGATCAACCGCTGCCAGTTGCACGGTATCGCCCAGGCGAATCTCGCCGCTGTCCGGTTTGTCCAGGCCGGTCAGCATGCGGAAGAGGGTGGTCTTGCCGGCGCCGTTCGGTCCGATGATGCCCACAATTGCACCGGGCGGAACCTGAAAGCTCAAGTCCTCAATCAGCAGCCGATCGCCAAAGCCCTTGCGCAGGTTATTGACCTCAATCACCAGATCCCCCAGCCGTGGCCCGGGCGGGATATAGATTTCAAGCGTCTCCTGGCGGGTCTGGTATTCCTGCGATACCAGTTCCTGGAAACGGCTCAGGCGGGCCTTGCTCTTGGCCTGTCGGGCCTTGGGATTGGCACGCACCCATTCCAGCTCGGCCTTGATGTTCTTCTGCCGTGCCTGTTCGCCCTTTTCCTCAAGGGCCAGGCGCTTTTCCTTCTGCTCCAGCCACGACGAGTAGTTGCCTTCCCACGGGATGCCATGACCGCGGTCGAGTTCCAGAATCCAGCCGGCAACGTTGTCCAGGAAGTAGCGATCGTGAGTAACGGCGATGACGGTGCCAGCGTATTGCTCCAGAAACTTCTCGAGCCAGGCAACGGAGGACGCATCCAGATGGTTGGTTGGCTCGTCCAGCAGCAACATGTCCGGTTCGGACAGCAGCAGGCGGCACAATGCCACCCGGCGACGCTCGCCGCCCGACAACTTCTCTACCTTCGCATCCCAGTCAGGAAGGCGGAGTGCATCAGCAGCGATCTCCAGCTTGCGCTCGATTTCCCAGCCGTTGCCCGCATCAATCTTGTCCTGAAGCTTGCCCTGCTCTTCGAGCAGTTGATTCATGGCGTCATCGTCCAGCGGCTCGGCAAACCGGTCGCTGATTTCGTTGAAGCGTTTGACCAGCGCAATCATCTGGCCTAGCCCTTCTTCGGTAATTTCCCGCACCGTCTTGCCAGCCGGCAGTTCCGGCTCCTGCGGCAGGTAACCGATATTAATACCGGGCTGCGGACGCGCTTCGCCTTCAAATTCGGTATCGACCCCCGCCATGATTCGCAGCAGCGTGGACTTTCCCGAGCCATTGAGCCCGAGCACGCCGATTTTGGCGCCGGGATAAAAACTCAAGGAAATATCCTTGAGTATGAAGCGCTTGGGCGGAACAATCTTTCCGACCCGGTTCATTGTAAAGACGTACTGAGCCACTAAATTCCTGTTCCAATAAGTGAAGAAGCGAGACCACCGGGCATTATCGGCCAAGGGGTACACCTTGCAAAGCTATACTGGGCTTTCCCCATTTTGGCTTTTCGCACCGAGGAGCTGACCGGTACCGACAAATGCTCTCCCCACTCAGCGACGTACTCGTACTCAAGGGCGCAAACATTGCCGCCTACGGTTTTGGTGACGGGCACCCATTTGGTCCTGACCGCCACGATGTTTTTCACAACGAACTGCAGGCGCGTGGACTGAGTACCCAGGTCACGCTGGCATCGGCTGGTGAGGCGACACACAGTGAACTTGCCGCATTCCACACGCGTTCGCACATAGCGCGCGTCGAGGCCAAATGTCTTGCTGGCGATGGCTGGCTGGACGGTGGCGACACACCGGCCCGCCGCGGACTGGATACCGCCGCGGCGGCAGTTGTGGGTGCCTCCATTTTCGCGATGGAACATCTGATGGCAGGCCACGCCCGTCGCGCGTTTGTGCCGATTGCTGGCCTGCATCACGCCGGACGCGACCATGCGGCGGGCTTCTGTATCTACAACGACTGCGGTGTGGTGAT
>JAWKZI010000007.1:0-167500 GCA_041396045.1 Gammaproteobacteria bacterium
CTGTATAAAGTCGACACCGATGGCGCGAAGCGCCTCGAAATCGGCCTGTGTCTCAACCTGCTCCGCAATCACGCGGAAACCAAGGATGCGCGACACCCCGGTGATTGCACTCACGACCTGATGGTTCAGTGAATCAGGCCGCAGATCCCGGGTGTAGCTGCCATCTATTTTCAGGTAATCGATCGCGAGCTCGCGCAAGGTCGTGAACGACCCCAGACCACTGCCGAAATCGTCGAGTCCGAACTGGCAACCGATACCGTGAACCACAGCGACGAAGCGACGGGCCTGGTCGAAGCGCTCCATGACTGCGGATTCGCTGAGCTCGAAACAGATCCGGTACGGGGGCACCTGACTGTGATCCAGGCAATCAACAACAAAATCCAGAAATCCGTCTTCGGCCAGTGCCTGGGCAGACAGATTGATGCAGCAACTTCGCTCATCAGGCAGGCGAATGGCACCATGACTGATGGCTGACAGCGTGGCCTGCACCACCCACCGGTCGATGCTGGCCATCAAGTGATAGCGCTCGGCAGCCGGTATGAACTGGCGGGGTGCGATCAGCCTGCCGTCATCGTCGATCATGCGCAGCAGGACTTCGAGCGCGGGCCCGCGCGTCACGCGCCCGGCCGTGGACACAATGGGTTGTGTGTGTATTTCAAAGCGCCCTTCGCGCAAGGCAACCTGAAGCTGCCGTAGCCAGTGGATATCGCCACGCTGCCGGGCAGAAATCTCGTCGCGTGCCGAGTAAACATGGACCCGCCCCCTGCCCTGCTGCTTGGCTATATAGCAGGCAGAGTCGGCCGCACTCAGCAGGTCCTTGAGATTGCCGGTTTCGCGCGAAACTTCGACCAGACCAATGCTGATACCGACAGTGAATATGTGGTCCTGCCAGACAAACCTGTAGTCGCGCACCGCATTGCAGACGTCGTCGGCAATCTGTCGGGCCTTGTCCAGCGGACAGTGTATGAGCAGCATGCCGAATTCATCGCCACCAATCCGGGCCACGGTATCCGAGTCCCGCACCTGCTCCCTGATGAGCTTGGCAATCTCCCGCAACATGTTGTCGCCGGCGAGATGCCCACAGGTGTCATTGACGGCCTTGAACCGGTCAAGATCCATATAGCAAAGCACCGAATTCACCGAATCTTCGTGGCCCACCTCCAGCGCCTCGGCCAGCTGTCGCTCGAATTCCGTGCGATTGATCAGCCCGGTCAATGAATCGTGCGCGGCCTGATACGAGATCCTGCGCGTCAGTCCACGGATCTCGGTGACATCCCTCATGAGAATGACGGCCCCGGCCAGCGGATCCCCGCTCCAAGGATCGGCGATGCCGTCAGTTCAACGGATAGCTCGTGGTCACCCTCGGCGGAGACCATCAACGCCCGGCGCCCCAGGCCGACCTGCCGTCGTTCGGTAAGACAACGGGCTACCGGATCACCCAGATCCTTGCGGTCGGCCTCGTCGACCAGCGTCATGAGGTCTTTCATCCGCTTGCCAATGGCTGCTTCCCGGCTGCTGCCGGTCAGCTTTTCGGCAGCCGCATTCATGTAGTCGATTACACCCTGGGTGTCTGTGGTAATGACGCCTTCGCCGATCGACTCCAGGGTGATCTGGGCCTGCTGCTTGCCTCTGCCGAGATTGGCTTCCAGGTTTTTTCGATGACTCACATCACGGGCAATCGACAGGATGGCCTTCTGGCCCCGATACTCAATATTGGTACCGGCAGCCTCCACCCACAGGCCACCTTCGGTTCCCGAGATCAGTTGAATTTCATAGCGCTCCGGTACGGACTCGCCCGCCAGCCGCCCACTGATGTTCTTGCGGGTCATGGCTCTGTAGGCCGGGCGCACCAGATCCGTGACCGGACGGCCAATCAGTTGCGCGGGAGTCAGGCCCAGCAGGGCGCCAGCCGCGTTGTTGGCAAAAATCACGCGATCGCGGTGCACCAGAACGACTTCCGGCATGGTGTTCGCAAGGTCCTGAAACAGCGCGTCACGTCGTCGCATCTGGCGATCTTTGGTGCTGAGCGCATCAAACAGGTGATTGACGTTGTCGCCCAGCCTGCCAAGTTCCGGCAGTTCATTGGCTGGCAGAGACACGCGCTTGCCAAAGTCAGCCGCTTCAGCCGCCTCGACGATCTCCCGGTTCAGCAATTTCACGCTATTGGCGTATTTGCCTCGCGTGCGCCACAGGTAAACTCCGGCTGCTGAAAGCCCGATACAAATTACGGCAAGTGCCAGGATTAACCACGTCTGGGTCATTCTATTTATGTTGTCGGGGAGTCAGCCGGGCACTGCTCCTCACGGATTTCTGCGCTGGAAAGGCGCGCGGACCGGCCTCGCGGACGTCTTGAAGCATAGCGGATGGTCATTCATCGAGCGTTCAAGTCACCATAATCCGTTGAGCGCCTATTTGAGCCATAATCTTGTTTGATTCCCACTATCTACTTACCCTGAACGGCTCTGATGAGTATCAATATCGAAGTTGCACGCACCCAGATGGTGAACCAGCAGGTGCGCGCGTGGGACGTCCTGGAACCGTCCGTACTGGCCGTCCTGTCCGCGGTTCCCCGGGAACAGTTCGTTCCACCCCGCTACCGGAGCCTGGCCTTTGCCGACACCGCCATTCCGCTGCCCGGTGGCCAGGTGATGATGACACCACAGGTCGAGGGCCGGCTGTTGCAGGCGCTGGACATCAGCGGAACAGACCAGGCGCTGGAGGTAGGCACCGGATCCGGCTTCCTTACCGCCTGTCTGGCCCGATTGTGCGGCCAGGTGACCAGTCTGGAGATCCTCCCGGACCTGGCTGACAGCGCCCGGCGCAATCTGCAGACCGTTGCAACCTGGAACGCCGACGTGCGATGTGCGGACATCTACCAGTATCGCCCGGACGAACGCTTTGATGTAATTGCAGTCACCGGTTCGATTCCACAGCCAGACGACCGCTTTCAGGGCTGGCTCAAGGAAGGCGGACGGTTGTTTATCATTACCGGCGAAGCGCCGGCAATGCTGGCCCGGCTGGTGACCCGCGATGGCCCGGATCATTGGACGGTCACAACGTTATTCGAGACCTCGTTGCCGCCATTGTTGAATGCTCCGCAACCACAACGCTTCAGCTTCTGACTAGCGAACGATCTGCCACGCTGCACACGCCTTTGGAAGGGATTTTAATGAGAAGAGTACTGATCCTGCCAGTAATTGCCCTGTTAGCGGCCGGCTTGCCCGCCAGCCCTGCGTCGGCCGATTCCCTGCTGCAGATTCTCGAAAAGGCAGTGCGCAGCGATCCGCTGATTCGTGAAGCAGAAGCCAATCGGCTGGCCAGTCGCGAAGGCAAGCCTATAGCACGTGGTGCGCTGTTGCCGCAGATCAATGGCTCTTACAGCTGGCAGAATGCAGACGCCCGCGGCAGCAACGCCTTCAGCCAGGCAGTTGACAACGACAACGATCCGAGTACACCGCCCGTCCCTACAATTTTGACGCGCGGCTTCAACAGCTCACGATCAGACACACTCCAGTGGCAAGTACAGCTGACCCAAAGCGTGTTTCGCTGGGATCAGTGGGTGCGTCTGGGCCAGGCCGATCGGCAGGCCGCACAGGCGGATGTCGACTACCAGGCCGCTCAGCAAGACCTGATGGTCCGGGTTGCCGAGGCCTACTTCAACGAACTGGCCGCCGAGGATTCCCTTGCCTCGGCACAGGCCTCCAAGGAGGCCATAGGCCGTCAGCTGGAGCAGTCGAACAAGCGCTTCGAGGTCGGGCTTATTGCAATCACGGACGTGCAGGAAGCCCAGGCCGCCTACGACCAGTCGATTGCAGCCGAAATTCTGGCCAAACGAACACTCGCCAATACCAAGGAAGCCCTGCGGGCCATCATTGACGAATACCCCGCCGAGCTGTCCAAGCCGGCACTGGAAATCCCGCTGGCCGTGCCGGTCCCGGCTGACGAGGCCCGCTGGGTAGACATGGCGATGCAGCAAAACCGCACACTGATTTCCAGCCAGATTGCGACAGAAATTGCCAAGGACGATGTCCGGCTGGCTCGCAGCGGGCACTACCCCTCGCTGGACTTTGTAGCCGGCCACTCCGATGTCGATGTCACTGGCAGTCAGCTGACAGGCTTCAGACCGAGTGCCGGCTTGACCAACCCGGCACCCTTCGTCCGCAACCCGAACGACTTCACGACCATCCAGGACAGTTTCGGCCTGCAGTTGTCAGTACCCATTTTCAGCGGTGGCACCACGTCGGCCAAAACCCAGCAAGCGGTGTACAAACATCGTGCCAGCCGGGAACGCCTGGAACAGACCGCGCGCGAAACCGAGCGCAAGACCCGGGATGCTTACCTCGCGGTACTTTCCGACATTTCGAGCGTGAAGGCACTCAAGCAGGCCTTCGAGTCGGCCAAGACCGCGCTGAAGGCAACCGAAGCCGGTTATGACGTGGGCACGCGGACCACCGTCGATGTGCTGAATGCACGGCAAGCTGTGTTTACAGCCGAAACGAACTATCTCCGCAGCCGCTACGACTACCTGATCAATGGCCTGCAGTTGAAGCAGGCCGCCGGTTCGCTGTCGACCGCGGACATCAGCCAGATTGACGCCCTGCTGACCAACACCGGGCCTGCGTTGCCTCCGCAGGTCGATCCGGGCTCCACTCCCGCCACACCCGGCCAGACGACACCATGAGGGGCTCCATGACCGGGTCCATGACCGGCTACAAGACCGGCACCGGGCTGCTCTAGCGAACCAGCGGGTCCACCAGCGCCAGCAGCCGCTCCAGAGCCCCGCGGTTAGCCTCAATGGCATGCCGGCCGGCGGTACCTCGTCGGCGGCGTTCTGACTGATCGGTCAGCAGCCAGCCCAGTTCTGTGGCCAATGCCTGCCCGTCCTGAACCAGCAAGGCAGCGCCGCAATCGACCAGCAATTCGGCAATATCGGTGGCATTTTCATTGTGTGGGCCAGTCAGCACCGGCACGCCAAGAGCGACCGGCTCCAGCAGATTGTGCCCGCCAATGGGAACCAGACTGCCACCAACGAAGGCGACATCGGCGGCAGCATAAAATGTCGTCAGTTCGCCCATCGTATCGCCTAGCAGTACGCTCGTAGAGGTCTGGGCAAGGGTCCCGGTGCTCCGGCGCACATAGCTGACGCCGCGGCCGTCAAGCAAGGCGGCGACCTGCGGAAATCGTTCCGGATGGCGTGGCACCAGAACCAGCAACGCCGATGGATAGGCTTCACACAGCCGCTGATGAGCGTCCAGCGCCGCAGCCTCCTCGCCGTCGTGTGTGCTCGCGGCAACCCATACGGGCCGGTTCGGCGCATGTTGTGCGCGTAGCGCCTGTCCGAGGCGCGCTATCCCGGCTGCCAACTCGAAGTCGAACTTTATATTGCCGGTGACATGTGTACGGGCGGGATTGGCGCCCAGCGAGCGGAACCGCTCTGCATCGGCCTCGGTCTGGGCCGCGATCACGATGCCGTTTGACAACGCATCGCGAAACAACGGTAGCAGGCGACGGTAGTACCGGACGGACCGGACTGAAACCCGGGCGCTGGCCAGCACCAGCGGCACCCCGCGCTGCCCACACTCGTTGTACAGGTTGGGCCAAAGCTCGGTCTCCATGATGATGGCGAGCGAAGGCCGGGCCCAGCGGAAGAAGCGTCGGACCGCTCCGACCATGTCGTAAGGCACATAACAGTGGACAACGGCGTCACCAAACAGTGCGCGCACCCGTTCTGAGCCGGTTGGCGTCATGGTGGTTAAGACCAGCGGCACGCCCGGATGGCGCTTCAGCAGGGCGCGTACAAGAGGCGCGGCCGCCTGCACTTCACCAACGGAAACGGCATGAACCCAGATGGACGCGTGATCCAGGCTCCGCATGCCAAATCCGAACCGCTCGGCAATACGGTGGCGATACCCCGGAACGCTGATGCCACGCCACATCAGGTGCAACAGCAGAAAGGGCACTGCGAGGTAGGTCAGGGCTACGTAGACAACCCGCATCCGGAATGCCGAGCCCGCTACTTTGAAGGTAGTCGCTGAACGGCCTCGACAATAGCCGTGGTGGAGCGGCCTTCCTTGAAGCTCAATACTTCTACAGAACCGCCATGTTCCAGCACGGTACGTGCTCCTGCGATGTTGTCCGGCCGATAGTCGCCACCTTTGACCAGCACATCCGGCAATACTTCACTGACCAGTGCTTCCGGGGTGTCCTCGCTGAAGGGTACCACCCAGTCGACGGCAGCAAGACCTGCCAGCACGGCCATCCGGTCGGCCAGCGGATTGATGGGGCGTCCGGCCCCCTTCAGCCGGGTAACGGAATTGTCGTCGTTCACCGCCACCAGCAACCGGTCTCCGCGCAATTTTGCTTCCTCCAGATAGGCCACGTGGCCTGCATGCAGGATGTCAAAACAGCCATTGGTCAGGACGATGCGTTCGCCACGTCCACGCGCCTCGGCGGCCACCTCGGCCACCTCCGAACGGGTCAGCAGACCGCGGCCACCCCGGCCGTGCGCGTGCAGGGCGAGCTTGAGCTCCGATCGCGTCACGCTGGCAACGCCAATCTTGCCGACCACCAGCCCGGCGGCCAGATTAGCCAGGCTGGCGGCATCCAGCAGGGACAAGCCAGCACCAAGCCCGGCAGCCAGGGTCGCGATCACCGTATCACCGGCACCCGTCACGTCGAACACCTGGCGTGCCCGGGCGGGCAATATCACCGGCTCACTGTCAGCGGTGATGACTGCCATACCGCGCTCACCCAGTGTGATCAGCAATGCGCCCACATCCAGGGAGTCGCGGAGCGCGATGCCCTGCCGCGCAATGTCGTCGAGGTTTTGGGTGCTGCCGGTCACTGCCTCAAACTCGGCCAGATTCGGCGTCAGCACGGAGGCACCGCGATAGCGGGAAAAGTCGGTTCCTTTGGGATCTACCAGCACCGGCAAGCGGTGTGCGCGGCACTGTTCGATCAGCGCACCAACCTGGCTCAGGCTGCCCTTTCCGTAATCTGACAAAATGCAAATCGATGCGCCCGACAGCCGACGTGCCACCACATCCTGAACCGGCAGCGCATCGTCTGCGCTATAGCAGTCCTCGGTATCCAGCCGGATGAGCTGCTGATTGCGACTCAAGACCCGCAGCTTGGTAATCGTGGGGCGCGTGGCCGACTCAATGAAGTCTACTTTCACGCCCTGCTTTTGCAGCAGCGCGACCAGGGCGCTGCCCTTGGCGTCCTTGCCGACAATACCGGCAAGCGACGTCCGCGTACCAAGGCTTGCGAGGTTCATGGCCACGTTGGCTGCACCACCGGCGCGTAGCTCAGAGCTGGTGACCTGCACAACCGGGACTGGTGCTTCGGGCGAAATACGCGAAGTGGGGCCGAACCAGTACTCGTCCAACATCACGTCGCCGACTACCAGGACCTCGACATTGCTGAAGTCAGGAACGGTGAAAGTCATGCAGCAATTATGGCCCGGTTACAGCCAGCAGCTGCCCGGCAGGAGCCGGATCAGCCGCATTTGGAATCGCCGCAACCGAGGCAGGTCATGCAGCCATCCATGTAGACCACGGCAGCAGCACTGCAGGCTCCACAGATCTGGGCACCTGCGGGATACTCGCTGCGGGCAAAGGCATCTTGCTGCCGCTGCTGGTCTTCGTACTCCCGGCGCTTTTCCTCAACCAGCTTCCGCTTGTGCTCGTCGAGGGAGTCCGGTGGCAACAACCCGATGAACCGCAGGTGTTTTTCCACAATATGGCCGAGTTCGGCAATGATCGACGGCATGAATTTGCCGCCGGGCTGCCAGTAACCGCCACGCGGGTCGAATACTGCCTTGAGCTCATCAACCATGAACACGACATCGCCACCTTTGCGAAACACGGCTGACATCAGGCGGGTCAGTGCAACAATCCACTGGTAGTGGTCCAGATTCTTGGAGTTGATGAAAATCTCGAAGGGCCGGCGTTGCTCATACTCGGTGCCCGGATTCAGGATCACGTCATTGATCGTCACGTACATCGCGTGATCGGACACTGGCGTCTTGACCTTGTAGGTCGAGCCCTGCAGCATTTCGGGGCGCTCGAGCTTCTCGTGCATCCGTACAACATTGCCTTCCGTTGACAGGCGCCGGGGACTCGACCCGTCGTTGCCGCCAGTTGGGCCACCCTTCCTGGCACCGGCCTTGTCGTCGGCTGCTTCAACCCGAAAGCCGACTATTTTCTTGTCGATTGAAATTTTAGCCATCGCGCCTCTCCGTCTATACATGGCCGCCTGCTTTGTGGCCGCCTGTTTTCTGTGTCTGGTGTCCGGCCTCTTGCAAGTGAAGTGACCAGTCAGAATTTGCCGTAGTAGCCTTCCTTCAATGCGTCGAACAGGTTGGCTGCCGTGTGCATTTCATCGTCATACTCGATCTCTTCATCGCCACGCAAGGTGACTTCGGAGCCGTCTTCAAGAACAAAGGTGTACTTCGTGCTCTTGAGGTCTTTCTCCTTGACCAATACACCCTGGAAAGCCTCGGGGTTGAACCTGAAGGTGGTGCAACCCTTTAATCCCTTTTCGTAGGCATACATGTAGATGTCCTTGAACTCCTCGTAGTTGAAGTCCGTCGGTACATTGGCAGTCTTGGAGATCGAGGAGTCTACCCATCGCTGGGCTGCAGCCTGTATGTCTACATGCTCCTTCGGCTTGATGTCATCGGCTGTCACGAAATAGTCGGGTAGCTGGCTTTCGCTCCGGCTTTCAGCTGCTCCACTATTCTTGTTGCCGCTACTCTGGCCGCCGCTCTGGCCGCTACTCTGGCCGCCGCTCTGGCCACCGCTCTGGCCACCACCCTTGGCCGCGGCTGGCCCGGCGGCACCTGGCCCGGCCGCTGGATTGATCAGTTGCCTATAAGCCAGCAGCTCAAAAGACAGCACATCCACTTTTTCTTTGGACTTCTTGCCCTCGCGAATCACGTTACGAAAATAGTGATGCGCAAAGCTGGGCTCAATGCCGTTGCTGGCATTGTTAGCCAGCGATAGCGAAATGGTGCCAGTAGGTGCGATCGAGCTGTGATGGGTGAAACGAGCGCCGACCCGCTCCAGATCCTTCACCAGTTCCGGCGCTACTTCCGCGACCCGCTGCATGTAGCGACTGTAGCGGGCATGCAGAATGCGGCCCGGGATACGATCGCCCAGCTTCCACCCGTCGTTGACCATCTCCGGGCGGTTGCGCAGCATTTCGCTGGTAACCGGGAACTCCTCCAGCAGGATCGGTGCGGGCCCCTTCTCTCGTGCCAGGTCCAGAGCCGTCTCCCAGCCAGCCAGCGCCATTTCACGGGCAATATCCTCGGTGAACTTCACGGATTCTTTAGAGCCATAGCGCATCCGGAGCATCGTGAGGGTAGATCCAAGGCCCAGAAAACCCATGCCATGGCGTCGCTTGCGCAGGATTTCTTCTCGCTGCCGCTGCAGCGGCAGACCGTTCACCTCGACGACGTTGTCCAGCATCCGGGTAAATACCTTCACTACCCGATGAAATTCATCCCAGTCGAAACGCGCCGTATCGATGAAGGGGTCCAGTACAAACTTGGTGAGATTGACCGAACCCAGCAGGCAGGAACCATAGGGTGGTAACGGTTGCTCACCGCAGGGGTTTGTGGCCCGGATATTTTCGTCGAACCAGTTGTTGTTCATCTCGTTGACACGGTCAACCAGCACAAATCCGGGTTCGGCAAAATCGTAGGTGGACGCCATGATCATGTCCCACAGGCGTCGTGCGGGCAGTTTCTTGTAGATCCGGCAGGCGACCTGCCCCAGGTCGTTCGTGATGTAGCCGGCTGTCGTGGGCCAGTCGCGCCACAAAACCTGATCCGGGTTGGCCAGATCCAGGTTGAATTGTTCGACCTGCCGCTCGTCCAGGGGAAAGGCCAGTGCCCAGTCCAGGTTGAGTTTGACGGCCTGCATGAAGCCGTCGGTCACCAGCAGCGACAGATTGAACTGGCGCAGTCGACCGTCTTCGCGCTTGGCGCGGATGAAATCGAGCACATCGGGATGACCGACGTCGAAGGTGCCCATCTGCGCGCCGCGGCGTCCACCGGCTGATGAAACCGTAAAACACATCTTGTCGTAGATATCCATGAAGGACATCGGGCCTGATGTGTGTGCGCCAGCGCCGGATACATAAGCGCCTTTGGGACGCAAAGTGGAGAACTCATAACCGATACCACAACCGGCCTTCAGCGTGAGGCCCGCTTCGTGAACCTTGGTCAGAATGTCCTGCATCGAATCGCCAATCGTGCCGGATACCGTGCAGTTGATCGTCGAGGTTGCCGGCTTGTGCTGTCGTGCGCCGGCGTTGGACATGATTCGTCCGGCCGGGATGGCGCCACGTCGCAGCGCCCAAAGGAACTGCTCAAACCAGCGGTCCCGGTCTCCTTCTGCCTCCACGTCGGCCAGCGCCCTGGCAACCCGCTTGAAGGTATCGTCCATGGTTTCATCGAGGACGTCGCCAGACTTGGCCTTCAAACGATACTTCTTGTCCCAGATGTCGATGGCGGCTTCCTGGAAGCCGATAGTAATCGCCCTGGAATTTTCCACTTGTACTGCCGATTTCATGTTGGACCCTGCCCCCTGCACCAGTCCGTGAGTTGCCGGCGCTGCTGGCCGGTATCCCTGATTGTCCGATTTGCCAACTCGCGCCGGCGACAAAGAAGCCGGCGGCTTCAGTCCCGGCGGCGGCGATTTCTGGCGAAAATGCTGGCACAAGATGTTGTGCCCGCATCAAGCGGTACATTAGGCACCAGGCCGAATAGTGTCAAGAAATTTGTCACCTCGGAAAACTCCGTACTTTTATTTAAAAATCAATTATTTGTATAAATATTGACCAACCATCTTGATATGAAAACGGGCCGCCATGAACCATCCGGCCGCATTATCCTGCAACACAAGATGTTGCGATCTGCAGCCCCCAGGCCACCCACCGCTTACCCACAGCTTTTACACATGCCCGGAGACCGCAGGGATCAGCTTCCCGGGGCAGGAAACCCGCTATGATTCCGCGTTCCCGCTCCAGAATTCAGAAGGTTTTTGCGCATGACAGGAGTCAACGCCCAGGCGGCTACTGCCCGGATTTTGCTAAGCATCATCGTCAGCCTGACAATGGCCGCAGTCGCAAATGCCCAGATCCCGGTCACCATCGGTAATCAGGAAGTCCCATCGCTGGCGCCGCTCGTCAAACAGGTAGAGCCGGCGGTGGTCAGCATAGCGACCAAAGGAACTGTCAGCGCAGCCGCGAACCCGTTGATGGAAGATCCATTCTTCCGGCGGTTCTTTGGCTTTCCCGAACAGCAACAGCAACAACGCCGCCGGCGGGAGGTGCAGAGTGCGGGCTCCGGCGTCATCGTGGACGCCGCCAAGGGCTACATCCTCACCAATAATCATGTCGTTGAGAACGCTGAAGAAATAGAAGTCGTACTGCACGACAACCGCAATCTGAAGGCCGAAGTGGTAGGCACCGACCCAGGCACCGATATTGCCGTGCTGCAAGTCGAGGATGCCAAGAACCTGGTGCAGATGAAGCTTGGCAACTCGGATGACGTGGAGGTTGGCGATTTCGTTCTGGCCATCGGCAACCCTTTCGGCCTGCAACACACGGTCACATCGGGAATCGTCAGCGCACTGGGCCGCAGCGGCATCAATCCGGACGGCTATGAAGACTTCATTCAGACCGACGCATCGATCAATCCAGGCAACTCGGGCGGTGCCCTGGTCAATCTCAAAGGCGAACTCGTCGGCATCAATTCGGCAATCTTCAGTAACAGCGGCGGCAACATCGGCATCGGCTTTGCCATTCCGGTGAATATTGCCAAGTCGATCATGAGCCAGATTCTGCAGTTCGGCGAAGTAAGACGCGGACTGCTCGGCGTCAGCATCTCGGACTTCAATGCCGACAGTGCCAAGGCTTATGGCGTTGAAGGAACCGCTGAGGGCGCGCTCGTACAGGAAGTCGTGGCCGGTTCAGCAGCCGAGAAGGCCGGCATTGCAGTCGGCGATGTGATCGTCGGCATAGATGGCCAGCACATCAAGGGTGCTTCCGACCTGCGTAATACGGTTGGCCTCAAGCGCAGCGGCGACAAAGTACGTGTTGAGGTCATTCGTGACGGCAAGCCCCGCCAGATTACGGCAATGTTGAGCGAACTCAGCAATGCATTGCCCCTGAATGGCGAAGACATCCACCCCGGACTCGGCGGTGCCGCGCTCAGCAATCATGAGGGCAAGGCAGACCAGTTTGCCGGTCCCGGCGTACGCGTGGATTCAGTCGAACCCGGCAGTCCGGCAGCCCAGGCCGGGCTGCTCGCTGATGACATTATCGTGTCGGTGAACAGGCTGCGCGTCCGCAACGTGCGTGAATTGCAGCAGGCGGCAAGTCAGCAAAACCTTCTGATGCTCAGTATCCGGCGCGGCAATCGGAATCTGCTGCTGCAGATTCGTTGACGCTGGAGCGGGCTGCAATCGATGCCGTCAGCGTATGCAGGCGCTCTGCTCGCTGCTCTGGCTTCAGGCTCGCGAGTTGCACCACATCAGCGTAGAACTGGCTGAGGTTGCCGTCATCCTGCGCAAGCAGCGCACGGAAGGCTGGCACTTCGTCATCGTAAGATGCGAGTGCGGCAAGGCGGGCGTTATTCAGACGTGCATCAAACCAGCCATCGAACCGCAATGCATCTTCGGGGTTGCGGGTGGTGGTGTCGCCTCTGTTGCGGTCGGCAAGGGCCAGTCGGCCCGCAACGAGGCATACCGGGCTCGCGACTCTGCAAACGCGGCCTGGCGCGCAGTGCGGCGCTCGGCCGTGGTGATGCCCGGTGCCGCATACACCTTCGCCAGTGTCTGGCGTAGCGCCGGAAGTATCGTCAACGCCTGCGACCGTCGGTGCTGCTGACGCCTGAAGCCACACAAGGCAACCGTGTCACCGCGAGCCGCCAGCCAACGCTCAGTACCCTCGATCTGAACAAAGGTTGCGAAACCTTCATTGAAACGGGTGTCACCTGGCAGAAACACCTTCTCGTGGGCCAGCTCGTGAAACAGGATACCCACCAGGTCTGTGTCGCTACCGCCCAGCATCGTGCTCAGGATCGGATCGGCAAACCACCCCAGAGTCGAGTAGGCAGCCACGCCACCCACGAATACGTCGTTACCTTGCTCGGCCAGACCCTCGGCGAATCTGCGCGCCTTGCGCTCGCTGAACCAGCCGCGATAGGCGGCGCACCCCGCAACGGGATAGCACCATTCCACGGGTTTCAGGGAAAACTCCGGGGCGGCGAACACGTTCCAGACCACTGCCGGGCGATCCAGTGCAGCATATGCGTGGTAGCTCCTGCTGGCCGGCAAGCCGAGTTGCAGGCGAGCGAACAGCAGCGCGTTATCGGCAACCAGAAGCTGTCGTCGGGTCTCTGCCAGGGTATGCGGGTCCGCCAGGACCTGCTCCAGCGGTACGCGAGACCGCATCAGGGCTACCTGGCCGGCGGCGGCCTGCAGATAGTAGCCGGCGCTACAACCTGTGATTCCGACCAACACGGCTGCAAGCCAGATGCAACGCAGCCCTGGCCGGACATCAATGCGTCCGTAACGAATCATCAGATGATGGTGATTGGCAGACAGTGCTTCACTTGAAGACCTTTCACCGGGGTTTTTCACCGCAAATCATTCAGTGGCGATCATTCCGACGCGATTTGGCCCGTGCAACATGGCCGGTGCCGTCATCATGAAGCGCCGAGGATAGCGGCTACAATTCGACCATGCAGATCTACCTCGTCGGCGGTGCTGTGCGCGATCAGTTGCTCGGCCTCCCGGTGCGGGAGCGGGACTGGGTGGTCGTTGGCGCGACGCCAGCCGAGATGGAGGCATTGGGTTACCGGCGCGTGGGCCGCGACTTCCCGGTGTACTTGCATCCGGAAACCAACGAGGAATATGCGCTGGCACGTACCGAACGCAAAACGGGACCCGGTTACCGCGGATTTGCCGTGCAGTCCGAACGTTCGGTCACCCTGGAAGAGGACCTTACCCGGCGAGACCTGACCATCAATGCCATGGCCCGCAGCGACGATGGCCAGATACTGGATCCGACTGGCGGGCAGGCACATCTGGCAGCCCGCCTGCTGCATCACGTATCGGATGCCTTTCGCGAAGACCCCGTGCGTATCCTGCGCGTTGCGCGCTTCGCTGCGCGGTTTCACAACCTCGGGTTCCGGGTAGCGCCGGCCACGATGGCGTTGATGAAGTCGATGGTGGACACCGGTGAAGTCGCCAGTCTGGTTGCTGAACGCGTCTGGCAGGAAACTGTCACTGCGCTGTCTGCGCCCAGACCGGATACCTATTTTCAGGTTCTCCGCGACTGTGGGGCACTGGCAGTGATCTTCCCCGAAGTAGATGCCTTGTTCGGCGTGCCACAACCTGCGCGCTGGCACCCGGAAGTCGACACTGGAATTCACGTGATGCTGGCCTTGCGCGAGGCTGCCCGTCGTTCATTCAGCACTGAAGTACGGTTTGCGGTTCTGACCCATGACCTCGGCAAGGCGACAACGCCTGCAGCAGAACTTCCGGCACATCACGGTCACGAAGACCGCGGTGTCAGTCTCGTTGTGGCACTTTGCCAGCGGCTGGCCATTCCAAATCGCTTTCGGGATCTGGCCGTTGCGGTGGCCCGCGACCACGGCCTGGCTCATCGCGCCCTGGAACTGAAACCGCGAACACTGCTCAGCCTGCTGGAGCGACTGGACGCGTTCCGACGCGGACATCGCGTAACCGCGTTTCTGGATGCCTGCGAATCGGATGCGCGGGGTCGGACCGGCCTGGAAAACACACCCTATCCACAACGCAGGCTGATTGAACAGTGCTGGCAGGCGGCCCTGGCCATCAACAGCCGTACTGTCCTGCCCGGTCCGTCGGCCGGTCCGTCGGCCAGCCCATCGCCGACGGACACACCCATTGGTGAAGCGCTGAGTGGTGAAGCCATCGGGCGGGCCATCCAGGATGCGCGCCTCAAGGCGATAACAGACACCAAAGCCGCCTTCATGGACGAACTCAACCGTTCCAGAAAATGAACAAGAGCGCCCCGGCAAAGAGCAGCCGGTAGATTGCAAATGGCGCCATGCCGATGCGCCCCACGATTCTCAGCATCACCGAAATACAAAAATAGGCAGTGAGCGCCGCCGTTGCCACACCGGCCGCCACCAGGCCCCAGGCGACCGGTTCCGAACCGGTCACCATTTCGAATCCCTCGAGCAGCGATGCCGCCAGAATGATGGGAATCGACATCAGAAAGGAAAAGCGGGTCGCGGCCTCGCGTGACAGACCCAGAAACAGACTGGCGGTAATGGTGATCCCGGACCGGGACGTGCCCGGGATCAGCGCCAGCGCCTGTGCACAACCAACCAGCAGCGCCCTGGAAAGCGTGATGTTGCGTTCATCGTTGACGGCACCCCGGCGCCAGTCCGTTATCCACATCAGTGCCCCGAAGAACGCTGTAGTACCGGCAATCAGCAGTGGTGAGCGAAGCTCCGCCTCCACGTAGCCCTTGAACAGCAACCCGACGATGCCGGCGGGTATGGTGGCCACCAAAACCGCCCAGCCGAGATGGGCGTCGGCGGCATTATGGGCCTGTCGGAAGAACTGGCGCAGCATCTCGCGAGGAACCGCCAGTACTTCGCGCCGGAAATACAGCATCACCGCGATCAGGGTGCCGAAATGCAGGGCGACATCGAAAGCCAGACCCTGGTCGGTCCACCCCATCAGACGCGGTATCAGGATCAGGTGCCCCGAGCTCGATATGGGCCAGAACTCGGTGAGTCCTTGCACGACCGCCAGCACCAGCGCCTGCAGCAGATCCACGTTCAACTATCCCGGCCATAAAACCGCGGCCACCGTACCGGAAAGCACCGGACTGCGACAGGCCGCGGTCTGCATTTTGCTGTCTGGCTACAACCCGGAGCTAAAGACGATCGCGCAGGTCCCGCACCGTTAGCGGAAATTCAGGAACGAAATTCCGGGCAAGAGCCAGCACCTTGAAGCGCTCACCCATCTCGCCCGGCATGAGCAGGCGCTGAATTTCCTGACGCTCGCGCCATTGGTGTGCATCTGCGGGCACACCGGGTGTGCTCTGGTCCAGTACGCCGGATGCCAGCAGCGCATGCGCCTGGGTTCCGTAGGCAGCTACAGGCATGCCCACGCGGTCGGCAATATCTGCAACTGCGGAAAAGTCGACCCACGCAGTCAGATCCTGCAGGCCGGGATTGCGGAATGGATCGGTATGCATGCGATGACGAAAGTGACAAGCCAGGGTCCCGGTGTTTCGGTCCGGGTGATAGATCTCCCGCCGTGTCCCCCCGTAATCGATAAAGACTACAAGTCCGCGCTGCAGGGATCCCAGTAGCGACTGCAGCCACCCGTCGAACTGCAGACAGATCTCCGAGACATAGCCGTCCGGCAATGCCTCGCCCAGCTTCTCCTGCAAGTCGACAACGGCTTTGCGCAGCGGCCCGGGTGCCGCACGCTCGGCCCAGCGCAACTCACCGCCCGAATGGGTAACGCCAAGTTGAAATACCGAACCGGCGCGCAACCGGAAGCGTTCCACCGGCTGGGCATCCAGCACCTCATTGGCCAGCACGACGCCATTGACTGGCGAAGCCGGCAGTTCGTCCAGCCAGCTCAGGCGTGCAGCGAGGTCCGGAACCCGGTTCGCCAGGGTGCGCGCCTGACGTTCGCGCAGGTCGCCACTCACCTCAAGCAGGTAATAGTGCTCCGGCGGCTGGTCACGCAGCGTGTTCAACAGGTCGGCGGCAAGCGCGCCAGAGCCGCCACCAACTTCCAGGACGACGCCACCGCCGAGTTGAGCCAGCGTGGCGCTGACAATGCGGGCCATGCACCGCGCAAACACCGTGCCCATTTCGGGGGCGGTAATGAAATCTCCATCGACGCCGAACTTCCGGGCACCCGCACTGTAGTAACCGAGCCCGGGCGCATACAGCACCAGTGCCATGTAATCGGCGAACGACAGAAACCCGCCACCTTCAGCAATCTGATTTACCACTGCCGCACGCACTTTGCTGCTCTGGGCGAGCCCGGCAGCGGATGGTGCTGGCAGTTCTGATGCACTATGCATGGTGGTGTAATCTTAGCGGCACAGAGTCGCGGCAGCGCCGATTGCTGTTCGCAGACAGGTTTCCGCCAGAAGGCACAACTCGATGATCAGGCAAACGCGATGACCAACCAGCTGCCACTTGCCGGAAAGTGGGCTCTGATCACCGGCGCAGGTCGGCGGGTGGGCGCGGCCATTGCACGAGCGTTGCACGCCGAGGGCAGCAGTGTGGCGATTCACTATCGGGGTTCTGCCGGGGATGCCGCTCGCCTGGCTGAAGAGTTCAATGCGCTACGCCATGGTTCCGCGCTAACCGTTCAAGCCGATCTGCTGGATACAAGCCACCTGGACCAGCTCGTCAGCCAGGTAGTCAGTCAGGCGGGGCGCCTCGACATCCTCATCAACAATGCCTCCAGTTTCTATGCCACGCCACTGGCCGATATCAGCGAGCAGCAATGGACAGACCTGCTCGGCACCAATCTGAAAGCCCCGCTGTTTCTGGCCCGAGCTGCCCTGCCCCACCTCAAGGCAGCGCATGGCGTGATCATCAATATTGTCGACATACATGCGATCCGGCCGCTCCGCGACCACACCTTGTATGGGGCTGCCAAAGCCGGCCTGGCCTTTGTGACCCGCGCGCTCGCCCGGGACCTGGCGCCAGAAGTGCGGGTCAATGGCGTGGCGCCGGGCGCCATTCTGTGGCCGGAAGATGGCATTTCTGATCGCACCCGGGAGTCAGTGCTGAAGCAGATTCCCATGAAGCGCACGGGTGATCCGACGGACATTGCGAGTTGTGTGGTCTACCTGGTCAGGGATGCCCAGTATGTCACCGGACAGATAATCGCCGTTGATGGTGGCCGCAGTATCGGCTGGTAACCCCGGCTGATCACCGGGTTTCAGACCCACTCGCCCTGCTGACCCAGCTTGCCGACCGCCTGCAGCGGGTGCTTCGCCTGATCGAATTCCGCCCATAACTTCGCCATCGTCTCACCAGTTTCCGGGTGGCGCAGATTCGGAGCGAGCTCGGCCAGGGGTCGTAGCACGAAGGCGTACCGGCGGATATCAGCGCGCGGCACGCGAATCGGCGGATCGGGCAGAATCGCGTCGCCATAGAGCAGCAGATCCAGATCCAGGCTGCGCGGCCCGAAGCGCTCGGTACCCCGCAGCCGCCCGGCGAGTTTGTGCACCTGCTCCAGTTCATCGACGACCTTGAGTGGTGGCTGAGCAGTCTGGAAGCGGAATACCAGATTCAGAAAGTCATCGCCCTCGAAGCCCACCGGCGGATTGCGGTAGACACTGGACATCTCCAGCCGGCCAAAGCGTGCGTGCAACTCCCTGCACGCCAGACGGATATTCTGCTCCGGCGCCAGGTTGCTGCCACCGCTGATGTAAACGTCCACACACGGCACTGCGGGCATCAGCGTTGTTTTCCGGCGCCGCCTCGCTCTGCCTTGCTGCCGCGCTCGATGATCACCCCCACGTCGCGCGAGCCGCGAATCGCCCAGGGCTTGTGGACAGTCACCCGCACCCACGGAACGCTGAATTCCTTGAGAATGATGCCGGCAACCTGTTCAGCCATGGTTTCAATCAGCTGGAAACGGGACTCCGCAACAAAAGTCTTGATACGGACACTGAGCGCTTTGTAATCCAGGGTGTCACTGATCTGGTCGCTGCCGGCAGCGCGACTGATATCAGTCGCCATGTCCAGATCAATACTGACGACCTGCGGGAGTCGGCGCTCCCATTCCCAGATTCCCACAATCGTGCGAATCCGCAGATCGCGCAGAAAAATCGTGTCCAAGTCAGCCCCTTTTCAGTTTCGGGTCGTCAGTATCAGGCTGACGGGCCACTGGCATCTCTGGCCGTCAGTTCTTCCAGCGGCCAGCGTGGCCGGGCTTCGACGCGCAGACTGTCAAAGGCATCAGGTGCCAATACCAGCCGCTTGTAGCCGGCAAAGGCGATCATCGCGCCATTGTCGGTGCAGTATTCTGCACGCGGATAGTAAACAGTGGCACCAAGCGGCAGCAGTGCGGCCCGCAACTGCTCCCGAAGCGCCCGATTGGCGCCCACGCCGCCAGCGATAACCAGCCTTCGGTGTCCGGTAACCGTAATCGCCCTCAAGGATTTGGCCACCAGCGTGTCGACTATCGCCTGCTGATAGTCGGCGGCCAGGTCAGCGCGTGTGCTATCGGTAGTTGCAGCACCGACTGACTCCGCCAGGCAGCCATCTGCACTCAGTGCGCGAACCTTGAGCGCCAGCGCGGTCTTCAGACCACTGAAACTGAAATTAAGCCCGGGGTCCCTCAGCATGGGCCGTGGCAGCCGGAAACGACCGGTCCGGCCGCGATCTGCCAGCCTGGCCAGATGTGGCCCACCCGGATACGGCAATCCAAGCAACTTGGCACCCTTGTCGAAGGCCTCACCGGCCGCATCGTCCAGCGTTTCTCCCAGGATCCGGTAGCGGCCAAGTCCCGCCACTTCCACCAGAAGGGTGTGGCCGCCGGACACCAGTAGCGCCACGAACGGGAACTCGGGCGGGTCTTCTTCCAGCAAAGCCGCCAGTAGATGCGCTTCCATGTGATGCACCGGCACCGCTGGCACTCGCCAGCCCATGGCAAGCCCCACCGCGACCGTGGCACCCACCAGCAAGGCGCCGACCAGACCGGGACCGGCGGTATACGCCACCGCGGTCAGTTCGGATGGCGCAACCGCCGCGTCAGCCAGGGCCCGGTCCACCAATGGCAGCAGCTTGCGAATATGGTCCCTGGAAGCCAGTTCCGGCACCACGCCACCGAAGGGCTGATGGGTGCTAACCTGGCTGTACAGGCAATGGCTGCGCAGGCCACGCGCTGCGTCATAGACGGCTGCCGCCGTCTCGTCACAGCTGGTTTCAATGCCTAGAATGATCACGTTGGCTGGTGTCCAATAATTTCCGCTTTGCAAATGCCCCGCCGACTGGCTATATTTTCCGGCTCATCCGGCCACAGAGCCGGTTTTTTTCGCCCGCTGGCCAAAATCGTCTCCGGATGTCCCTGCAAGCGCAGCGGCAACTTGAACGACGCCGCAGGGCACAACGTTGAAGGATTACGAACTTGCCCGGCGTTCGAGTACGAGAAAACGAGCATTTTGACGCAGCCCTCCGGCGTTTCAAGCGCGCCTGCGAAAAAGCGGGGGTACTCACCGAACTCCGTCGTCGGGAGTTCTATGAAAAGCCGACCCAGGAGCGCAAGCGCAAGAAGGCCGCAGCCGTCAAGCGGCAAGAAAAGCGCAACTCCCGCGAAACCAACCGCCGCAAACGGCTTTACTAGCGGTTTCAGGGCAGATATCCAGCTGTGTCGCCACTGAAAGGCCGCATCCAGGACGACATGAAGGCCGCGATGCGGGCTGGCGACAAGATCCGCTTGGTTACCATTCGCATGCTGCTGGCCGCCATCAAGCAACGCGAGGTGGACGAGCGTACTGATACCACTGACACCGCAGTCCTGCAGATTCTGGAGCGCATGATCAAACAGCGCCGGGAGTCAGCCAGCCAGTTTGCCGCCGGCCAGCGGCCGGAGCTGGAGGCCAGGGAACTCGCCGAAATAGAAATTCTGCAGACCTACCTGCCTGCTCCGTTGTCGGCCGCCGAACTCGATGCCCTGATCAACGACGCCATCGCCAGCGCCGGCGCTACCACCATGAAAGACATGGGCAAGGTCATGGCAACCCTGCGCGACAAAGCCCAGGGACGAGCAGATTTCGCAACGATTGGCGACAAGGTCAAAGCACGCCTGTCACCGAAGTAGGCGGCTGGAAGTCGCCCGCTATCGACCCGGCGATACCGGATATCCATTTTCAGGAGGCAGGCCGCCAAGGTGAGCGGGCTCATTCCCCAGGACTTCATCGACGACCTGGTACAACGGGCTGATATCGTCGAGGTTGTCGGCAGCCGCGTGCCCCTGACCAAGGCGGGCCGGGAATACAAGGCGCGTTGCCCGTTCCATACTGAAAAGACGCCATCGTTCTGGGTGAGTCCGCAGAAGGGCTTCTACCATTGCTTCGGCTGCGGCGCACACGGCACCGCACTGGGCTTTCTGATGGCCTATGAGCAGCTGGAATTCCCGGTTGCGGTGGAGGAACTGGCGCGCAGCGTTGGCGTGGAAGTACCGCGCACCGACAGTGGCGAGCGGGTGTCCCTGGAACCGCTTTATGTCCAACTCGACCGGGCGGCCCAGCTCTTCAGGCAGGCATTGAGAGACCACCCGGTGCCCATTGAGTATCTCAAACAGCGTGGACTGGATGGCGAGACGGCGCGCGAATTCGGCATCGGATATGCGCCACCGGCCTGGGACACGTTGCTGTCTGCCTGTGGTGACACCGAGGAAGCGCGTCTGCAACTGCTGGCGGCAGGCCTGATCATTGCGCGCGACTCCGGCGGCTATTACGACCGCTTCCGCGATCGGGTCATGTTTCCAATTCGCGACTCCCGCGGACGCACGATTGCCTTTGGCGGGCGTGTGCTGACGACGGGTGAACCCAAGTATCTCAATTCACCCGAAACTGCTGTATTCCACAAGGGTCGCGAGCTATATGGCCTGTACGAAGCCCGGCGTGCCGACCGCAAGCTGGAGCGATTGCTGGTCGTCGAGGGCTATATGGACGTGGTCATGCTGGCCGCACACGGGGTCCGCAATGTTGTTGGAACCCTGGGCACCGCGACCACCACCGAGCACTTGCGGCGGATCTTTGCCGTCGTCCCCGAACTGATCTTTTGTTTCGATGGCGACCGTGCCGGGCGCGACGCAGCCTGGCGCGCCATGCAAGTTTGCCTCCCCACCCTGCACGACGGCCGTCAGGTACGATTTCTGCTGCTGCCAGACGGCGAAGATCCGGATTCGCTGGTGCGTCAGGAGGGCGCAGCAGCATTCAACGACCGAATTGCCCAGAGCCTGCCGCTGTCCCGGTTCATGCTCGATACGCTCGCTCGTGATCTTGATCTCGGCACTGCGGATGGCAAGGCGCGACTGGCTGCACTGGCCAGACCTCTGCTGACGCAACTGCCGGACGGCGTATACCGCGAACTGCTGGCCACCGAACTGGCAAAGCACATCGGCCTGCCCACCGATCGCCTGGAGGCTTTGCTGAGCCAGGGCACGCCAGCGGTTTCGGGGGCGGCCACAGGCCCACATCCGGCGGCCGCGGCTGGGCCAGCCGGACGGCCAGACAGTCCCGCGATCCGGCTCATCACGGCGCACATCCAGGGTTCTTCCCGGGGTTCCTCCAGGGGCTCGGTGAGCCGCCAGGCAATCTCCCTGCTGTTGCACTTCCCGCAGGTGGCTGCCGAAGTGCCCTTGCCACCGAACCTCGAGATGTCAGGACAGCGGGGCGTTACGCTCCTCAGGGAGCTGCACCAGTTGGCTGCGACCCGGCCTGACGTGTCATCGGCAGTGCTGCTGGAACGCTTCCGGGACCGGCCGGAACTGCCGCATATGGCCCTGCTCCTGACCGAAGAGCCCCTGGTAGACGCTGACGGCGCTACCGCGGAGTTCCGCGGCTGCCTGCTGCGATTGCTGGCGACTGCCACGCAACAGGAACTGGCGGAATTGCTGCGCAAGGCCGATCAGGATGGCCTCAGCGCTTCGGAACGCGAGCGCCTGGCCGCACTCCAACGGTCTGTAGTGGCTGACGGACGCCCAAATGACCCGACCTGACGAAAATGAGCCTGCACAAGGCCAGCTCCGCTAGTGCCAGGAACCCGAAAGCTTTGGGCCACCCGGCGTCGTCCTGTACAATGACCGGCTCTTTTTTCACTTTTATCTATCTGAATTTACCCCATCCAAATGGCGAGGGCTGACGTGTGAGTGAGCCGAACACAACTACAGAACAACAATCGCGAGCTGAAGCTGCTAATTGCCCGCGGCAAAGAGCAAGGCTATCTCACCTACGCTGAGGTGAACGATCACCTGCCCAACGATATCGTCGATCCGGAGCAAATCGAAGATATCGTGAACATGATCAATGACATGGGCATCACGGTCTACGAAAAAGCACCGGACAGCGAATCGATCCTGCTGTCGGATGCCCCGGTCGCCACCGACGACGAAGCCACCGAAGAAGCCGCTCAGGCAATCGCCACCGTCGACAGCGAGTTCGGCCGCACTACCGATCCTGTTCGCATGTACATGCGTGAAATGGGCACCGTAGAGCTGCTGACCCGTGAAGGCGAGATCCGTATTGCCAAGCGCATTGAAGAGGGCCTGAACGAGGTCAAGCTGGCCGTATCGATGTTTCCCGGCACCATCGACGTCCTCGCCGCGGCCTACGCGCCCATCCAGGCGGGCGAGTCCCGTCTGCAGGATCTGTTGACCGGCTTTATTGATCCCAATGCGCCCGACGAGATCGCTCCGCCCACACAGCGCGATGCAACGTCCAGTGACGACAGCAAGGACAGCAAGGACGGGAAGGACGACGATTCGGACGACGACTCGGACGACAGTGAAGCCGAGGAAATCGTTGATCTGGGTCCTGATCCGGAAGAAGTCGAAAAGCGCATGCAGTCCATTTTCCGCCGGCACAAGCGTGTAGTGGCCGACATGGACAAGCTCGGCGCCACCGACAAAAAGGTGATGAAAGCGCGCGAGAAGCTTGCCTCCGAGATCATGGAACTCAAGCTGGCCCCGAAACTGTTCGACCTGCTGGTGCTGGCTCTGCGCGATACCGTGGCAAGCATCCGGGCCCAGGAGCGGAAGATCATGCAGATCTGCATCCGCGATTGCGGCATGCCCCGCAAGGATTTCCTGGCGACGTTCCCTGCCAACGAAACCAATCTGAATTGGGTCGACAAGCACATCAAGGCCAAGCGCAAGCATTCTTCGGCCTTGCTGAAGGTACGCGACGAGATTCAGAAGGCCCAGAAACGGCTTCAGGTCATCAGCGACGACTCCCATTTGTCGATACCGGAAATCAAGGACATCAACCGCGAGATGTCGATCGGTGAGGCCAAGGCCCGACGCGCCAAGAAGGAGATGGTAGAGGCCAACCTGCGCCTCGTCATATCCATCGCCAAGAAGTACACGAACCGCGGCCTGCAATTCCTGGACCTTATTCAGGAAGGCAACATTGGCCTTATGAAAGCTGTCGACAAGTTTGAGTACCGCCGGGGTTACAAATTTTCCACCTATGCAACCTGGTGGATCCGACAGGCAATTACACGCTCCATCGCCGACCAGGCCCGCACGATCCGTATCCCGGTACACATGATCGAAACCATCAACAAGCTCAACCGGATTTCCCGGCAGATGCTGCAGGAGATGGGTCGCGAGCCGACGCCGGATGAGCTGGCGCTGCGCATGGACATGCCGGAAGACAAGGTCCGCAAGGTTCTGAAGATTGCCAAGGAGCCGATTTCGATGGAAACACCGATCGGCGACGACGAGGATTCACATCTCGGGGATTTCATCGAGGACGTAACGGTATCGTCACCCATCGAAGCGGCAACGACCGAGAGCCTCAAGGAAACCACCCACAACGTGCTGGCTGGCCTGACGCCTCGCGAGGCCAAGGTTCTGCGCATGCGTTTTGGCATCGACATGAACACCGACCACACGCTTGAAGAGGTCGGCAAACAGTTCGATGTGACGCGCGAGCGGATCCGGCAAATAGAGGCCAAGGCACTGCGCAAACTCCGGCACCCTTCGCGCAGCGATCAATTGCGAAGCTTCCTGATTGACGACTGAGTATTGACGACGAAGTCGCCGTAGAGTGTCTTCAGCCGCAAATCGAACAGCAATTGCGGCTGAAGCCGCCACTACACAACCGGATAGAGTTCGTCCAGGGGTACAGAGCGGCCATTTGCCTGCACGATGCGGCAATGTTGCCGCCTTAGCTGACGCACTTCCGGCACGCCGCAGGAGTGGGCGATCACACTCACTTCATGTTCCATGTTCTGCTGATAGCGCATGACCCGCGCGGCCTTGTCCGCCGGCACCAGGCCGCGCTGCAGATGGGGATCGTGCGTTGTGATGCCCGTCGGGCAGGTGTTCTGGTTACAGCGCAATGCCTGAATACAGCCAAGCGCAAACATGAAGCCGCGGGCGGACGTCACGAAGTCGGCTCCCATGCACAATGCCCACGCGACATTCGCCGGGGTGGTCAGCTTGCCACTGGCGACAAGCCGGATACGTTCCTTCAGGCCGTGACGGCGCAACATGTCAACGATGAGTGGCAGGCTTTCCCGAATGGGCAGGCCCACGTTGTCGATCAGGGCCATGGGCGCCGCACCCGTACCCCCGTCGCCGGAATCCAGCGTGATGAAATCAGGCGCCGATTCTTCACCACGGCGATGCACCTCGGCAAACAGCGCCTCAAGCCAGTGCGACGAGCCGATCACGGTCTTGAAACCCACGGGCTTGCCCGTCAGTTCCCGCACCCGCCCGATGAAATCCAGCAGTTCTACCGGGTCACTGATTTCTGTATGCCGGTTTGGGCTCAGTGAATCATGGCCGGCCGGAATGCCACGAATCGCGGCAATCTCCGGCGTCACTTTGGCACCGGGAAGGATGCCGCCCTTGCCGGGCTTCGCACCCTGGCTTAATTTCACTTCAATCATGCGCACTTGCGGATGAGCTGCCAGTTCAACCAGGCGCCCTTCATCCAGTTGCCCGTTCGCATCTCGCACACCGTACTTCGCGGTACCCATCTGAAACACGATGTCGGCACCACCTTCGAGATGGTAAGGCGCCAGGCCTCCCTCGCCGGTATTCAGCCAGCAGCCAGCCGCCTGAGTGCCCCTGGATAACGCCTGAACCGCCGGTTTGGAGATTGCGCCAAAGCTCATCGCGGAGACATGAAAGAAGCGATCAGTCGTGTACGGTTGACGACAGAACTGGCCGATGGTCAAAGGTGCCGTTGGTCGATGGTCCTCATCGAGTGCCGGGAAGGGCGCGTTGACGAAAATGGCGGTCCCCACCGGCCGAAGATCGCGGGTGGAACCAAAGGCGACTGTGCTGTCGACACCCTTGGCAGCCCGGTATGCCCATGCACGCTCAGCTCGATTGAAGGGCAGTTCTTCGCGGTCCATCGCGAAAAAGTACTGACGAAAGAACTCTCCCATCGTCTCGAACGTATAGCGGAATCGCCCGACCACCGGAAAATTGCGGCGGATCGCGTGCTTGGTCTGAGTAATGTCGACCACGTACATGACACCGACTGCCAGCGCCCCGAGGCCGATGGCAATGACAAAGACTGCCGAGAAAATTCCGAGAATGCTGGAAACGACATCCAAAACTGTACGTCCTGTGGTCCGTTCGTTAAGGGATCATAAGGGAAAAGCGGCAGACCAATGGCCAGTGGTCTGAACCCACATCAGGCCCGGTTTTGACCTCGGTCACCACAATGCCGGCGGAAACCATGCAGTGGTCGATGGGAATCCACGCGGGTATCGGCCACGTGGGCCAGGTGACGTGCAGGCCGAACGGCAGGCGCGCATCGCGCAGGCCGCTTGCCTGCCGGAAGTCCCGGAAGTAGGGCGACCATGGTGTTGCGTTGAAATCCCCAGCCACAATTTTGGGCAGGTTCGGATCAGCAGCCGCTATCCGTGCTGCAAGAACCTTGAATTGCCGGTTGCGCTGCGCAGCCTGGCGGGCACTGGGCGGCGATGCCAGATGGACGGCATAGACCTCAACTGGCCCACCAGGCAGACGAACAGTCACGCGCAAATGGGCGCTGCTGTCATCCCCGAGGTTCAGATCCTCTATGGCGTCCAGCGGATACTTCGAATACAGGGCCAGCCCCCAGGGATTCCAGCGTGGACGAATGACGGAATAGGGATAGAGGTCCTCCAGGCTGCGAAGCTTCTCGTGCCAACGCGGAGTCAGTTCCGACAACACCAGAATGTCCGCAGATACCGTTGTCAGATATTCGCGGGTTACTGCCGCATCTTCGCGCGTATAGAGCAGGTTCAATGCCACCAGAGACAGTGACGGAGCAGCGGCAAGCCCGGAGTGCTCCTGAATGGCTGGTGCCGGGCCGGACCCGGTAGCCGAGAAAACCAGCCCTGGCAGATACGGTCCGACAGCCACCAGGTTCGGGATAGCCGCAATCAGCGCCAGCGCTGCCCACGGCCACTGGCGCAAGCCAAGGCAAATCGCCGCAGCCACTATCTGTACAACCAGGTACTGGACGGGAAAATGACTGAACAGTTCGAACAGCCAGTTCGAGCGCGCCAGCAACGACATGATCGTGGTAGCAGTCGTACCAGCAATGCCAAGCGCAGCCAGGAAAAAGAGAACACGGATCATCGCCGGATAGTGTGAGCGTCCCGGGCCGATTCGTCAGGAACCACGTCTCTCATCGTTTCCCTGGCTGTCTTTTTGGCGACGCCTGTCCTGACGCCTTTTCTGACGATTGGCGCGCCAGGCTTTTCGGTAGTGCCGGCCGGTCAGTTTCCGCCAGATCCGGCGTACGACCCGGGCAATGGCTTCGACGACCGTGGGACGATAGTACTGAAGATCGTCCGGCGTTATCTGGTCATAGCGTCGATGATATTTGAGCTTGATCCACGCATTAAGGTCCATGCGACAGACCTGGCGGAACAGGAAGCGGTTCCACGGGCCGCCATTCTTTTGCCTGAGTACCGCAGAGCCAAAGTCCAGCAGGATCGGCTCACTGTCCTGACTGATCAGCAGGTTGCCGCGCCGCTTGAGGTCCGCATGCGCCACACCCGCAGCATGCAGTGCCAGGATCTGCCGCAGAAACAGCGCGAAGAAGTGCGGCCGGTCGTGCAGTGAGCGTGAGGTTTCCCTGTATACCTCGCCCTGCACATACTCCAGAATCAGGCTGCCATCGGCATCCAGGCCAAAACACCGTGGTATTCCCGGGATGCCCTCAAGCCGCCGGTACGCCGCGTACTCCCGCCGCAGCATCGCTTTTCGCAGCCAACGCGCCAGCCGCCCGCCCATTGGCTGCTTGACGACCCGCCGATCAGTGCCGCTGCCACGGACATAAACGGCACCCTGATAACCACGGCTCAGGAATATTTCCGGAGTTGTGTCGCCGCCCGGGCCCGGATCACGCTCCGGTTCCGGTTGCGGCTCAGTCAGACCTTCGCGCCGATCCAGCCGAGGCACAACAAGGTAAAGACAATGACAATGGGCTCGGCGTTCTGGCGTACTGAAGTCAGCAGGGACCAGCTCGCAGGTCCAGTGGGTAGCAGTCGTCGCGGAATAACGGCGGGGACCGTGTGACTCCACTGCTCCCACGCGTCGCCAAAGATCCGGTGCAGTTTCCGGTCTTCATAGCTGATCGCCGTTGGATAGTAGAACCACCAGAACAATATGGAGATTATGGGCGCCCACCATTGGCCACAGGCCAGCGTGAAACCGACCAGCACGAGCAGATTACCGGTGTAAAGCGGATGCCGGACCAGCGAATACGGCCCGTCGGTCGCCAGTGCCTTGTTCTTGACGATGTAGCCGGAAGCATAGATCCGCACCAGGCAACCCAGTGCGACCAGCGCAGCACCGGCCACAAAGAGCGCCGGAACGGGTGTCGATACCCAGGCGAATATCGGCATCAACGCCAGGCCCAGACCCTGACGCATCGCCTCCTGATGGCGCAGTTCGCGAATGAAACCGGGCAAGCCTGGCAGTGGCGGCAGATCAGCTGTTCGATTGGCCATGCGCGCAAGTGTAGTCTGGCCCGACCGTCTACGGCCATCGGCGATGTACACAGTCAACGGCCGAACCCGGGCCCTGCGACTGCTAGAATTCCCACCCGGGGGGCCTGTAGCTCAATGGTTAGAGCAGGAGACTCATAATCTCTTGGTTCCAGGTTCGAGTCCTGGCGGGCCCACCAAATGTCGGCAATTACAGACCGGCCGGCCCCCGTGCCGGCTGGTCCCCCCTGCCAATCGGTCGTTGGTAATCCGCAGTCTAGTAGCGCGAGCCGCCTCGACCACCACCATCGCGGCCACCGCCATCGCGGCCACCGCCGCCGCCATAGCCGCCACCGTCACGACCACCGCCGCCACCGTAGCCACCACCACCATCGCGGCCACCACCGCCGCCGCCGTATCCGCCGCGACCACGGCCACCGCCGCCGCCGCCGCCTTCTCGCTCCCGAGCTTCATTAACGCGAAGCTGGCGGCCTTCCATGTCGTGCCCATTGAGCCGCGCTATCGCGGTCTGGGCATCGGACTCCGGCATCTCTACGAAACAAAAGCCGCGAAAGCGGCCCGTCTCGCGGTCGTTGATCAAACGCACGGCCTCGACAGCGCCGTGCTGCGAGAATAGTGCGCGTACTGATTCTTCATCTGCCGTATACGGCAGATTGCCTACATAGATCCTGGTCATGACGGGTACCCTTGAACTCCTCAGTTGATAGATAGCACTAGAACATCGAACGTCAGCGCCCTGCCCGCAAGCGGATGGTTCATGTCCAGAACCACCGCGTCGGATCGAACTTCGGCAACCCTTATCGGGCCGTCGAATCCCTGCGCGCTAAGCAGCGTGCCTACCTTGCGCGCCTCCTCAGGGATCTTGTCCAGCGGTACTTCCTGCATTTTCTGCGGATCGCTGGGACCATAGGCCTGGTCGGCCGGAACCGTAACCTTGACCCGTTCATTCACGGCCTTGCCGTTGAGTGCAGCTTCAAGACCGGGAATGATCTGCCCTTGGCCTGCCACGTAGCTGAGAGGCGGACCACCAACATTACTCTGCACTTCGGTTCCATCGTCGAGGGTCAGGGTGTATTCAATGGTTACTGTCTTGCCGCTGGCTATTACCGGGGCTGCCGCTCCGGGCTCTGCAGCGGCCAGACTGGCTGACATCCCCATGGCCACTGACACCAGCAACCACATGGCGACGGCGCGAGTTCGACTCACGGCCATTTTCAGGGATTCCGAAGAAAAAAATGCACGGGAAAGATTAAAGATCGTTGCGCGCAGCTTCGTTATAGATGCGGAGATTACCGCGAACCAGAAAGCGACCGCCTAGATTCTCCAGTGAGAACACCCGTCGCGCCCCTTGTCCGGCCCTTGAAAATGCACCCGAACAATGGACAGCGACTTGACTCTAGCACGGGTTTTCGGCTGATGCGATGGCCAAAGCACTGCAAAAGCTCCCGCCAGACGCATAGAATCCCGCCAGCCGTACGTCACTCTTTGATCATAATCGCGCTACCCGATGAGGTGCTTCATGTTGGAATCAGATTTGCAGCCGACCACCACCACCCGCGTTGAGGTACGGGCATGAGCGCCAGCCAGTCGGGACCGCGGGCGAGCGTCTGGTCGCGTATGAAGCGCGTGAAGCCGTTGCACATGATCCGCTCGGACGCTGCGGACCCCGAACATCGCCTCAGCCGTACCTTGTCAGCCGTCGATCTGACCTCACTGGGCATCGGCGCCATTATCGGTACCGGTATCTTTGTGCTGATTGGCACGGCTATCGTGGGCGACAGCGTACGGCTCGGTGCCGGGCCCGGCATTACCCTGTCGTTTCTGGTGGCCGGACTGGCGTGCGGACTGGCCGCACTCTGTTATGCCGAATTTGCCGCGATGATCCCGGTGGCCGGCAGCGCCTATACCTATACCTATGTAACGCTGGGCGAGTTCATCGCCTGGATTACCGGATGGAACCTGGTGCTGGAATACGGCGTGGCCAGCGTCGCCGTTGCCGTGGGCTGGTCCGGGTATTTCAACAAACTGCTGCAACTGGGCGGCATCCATCTGCCCCATTGGGCCACCCATGCACCCGGAGGACCGGACGGCGGCCTGGTCAACCTGCCTGCGTCGATCATTGTGCTGCTCGTCACGTGGGTACTGGTGGTGGGCATCAAGGAAAGCGCACGAACCACCAGCGTGATCGTGGTCGTCAAGCTGGCGATTATTCTTTTCTTTATTGCGGTCGGCGGCACCCAGGTAAATCCGGAAAACTGGACGCCATACCTGCCGAATGGCTATGCCGGCGTGGGTGCAGCGGCCGCGATCGTGTTTTTTGCCTATATCGGCTTCGATGCGGTGTCTACGGCAGCCGAAGAAGCCAAGAACCCGCAGCGTGATATGCCGATCGGGATCATTGCATCGCTTGGCATCTGTACGCTGCTCTATCTTCTGGTGGCGGCCATCCTGACCGGGATGGTGCCCTGGAATGAGGTGGATGTTCATGCACCCATAGCGGCCGCCCTTGAAATGCTGGGCTTCAAATGGGGTGCGGCCCTGGTTTCGGTCGGTGCCGTGGCCGGAATTACCAGCGTGCTGATCGTGCTGTTGATGGGCCAGGTCCGGATATTCTTTGCCATGTCGCGGGATGGCCTGCTTGGCGGCTGGCTGGCCAGTGTGCATCCACGGTTCCGCACACCGTACCGTGCGAGCTGGCTCACGGGCATTGTGGTCGCGATTCTGGCCGGGGTCCTCGATCTCGGTGCTGCAGCCGACATGACCAATATCGGCACGCTGTTTGCATTTCTCCTGGTCTGCGTGGCGGTGATATTTCTCCGGTACACCCGGCCAGACGAACGCCGGCCTTTCCGGACACCGTTGATGCCGTGGCTGCCAATTGCCGGCGCATTGGCCTGCTTTGCGCTAATGACCTTTCTGCCCTGGGTTACGTGGGCGCGCTTCCTGATCTGGACGGTGCTCGGACTGGGGATCTATTTCGGCTACAGCATACGTCGCAGCCGCCTTAATCAGCTGGAACAGTCGTCGTAGGAGGCGCGCAGAAGCAGTACCTACGGGGAGCAACTGGACAGAGAGTTGATCCAGTCCGTCAGCAGTGCCACTCCGTCGGCATCAACAGCACTCGAGCCGATGGGGGGCATGGCGTTCACGTCCCGGCGGTTCATGCGCCTGACCAGAATCGACCGGTTGGCATCAGCCGGGGCAAGCAGGCGCGCATTGCTGACGCCCAGATCACCAGTCTGTGGCGTGACGTTACAGATCTGCATGGCGGCCAGTGATGGCGTAGCACGCAGATCCATGCTGGACGGTGTGGGGCCGCCCGGCTGATGGCACTGGGCGCAATTGGTGTCCAGATAGGCGCGAGCACGATCGGTCAGACTGGCTGCCGGATTACCCGGATCAACCAGGGCTGGCAGGTTTTCCGGCGCATCTGGCAATGCGGTGGTGAACAAAGCGATGTGTTCCAGCGTCGCCAGCTGGTTGGCTGTTATGCCGGATGATGGATCGTCGAGTAGCCCGTTGACCTGGGCGATCTGTGGACCCAGGGCAAAGGCAGCAGCGGCCGTGTGGCACTGCATACACTCACCCTCGCTGGGATAAATCCAGGTGACAGCACCGACCTGGCGTGTCTTGCCGCCGATCACACGCGTCGCCGCGGTCTGGGCGGCGTTCCACTCGTAGGTGTAGCCGGCCCACACACCGTCAGGGTGGCGCATCAGCAATCGTGTTTCGATCAATTGCCCACCCAGACGAAAGGACTTCAACAGCACCGAACCTGGCGGAAACGTGAAATCACCCGTCGCCGTTCGGCTGATGCGGCTGTTGTCCGGAAGTGCCAGATAACGCTCCTTGCCGGCACCATCGGACCAGAATGAGGCATTGACCGTATATGGAATCAGGCCGGTTGCCGGACGGGTGGGATCAGAGGCATCCACGCAGCCAGTGGCTGCCAGATCAGTGGCTACGGAATTACCCGTTCCACCACCCGATGGCGCCAGTCGCCGGATGCGACCATTACCGAAATCGGCGAAGTAAAGTTCCCCATCTTCGCCAGCCGCAAACGCACTGATGTTGTATGGCGTATCAACCAGCAGATCATTGCTGTAGCCGCCCTGGCCATCATCCTCCAGTGCCCAGATACGCCCGGAGCCGAAGTCCCCGAACACGTAGCGCCCCACAAGTATCGGCAGTGAAGTGCCGCGATAGACATAGCCGCCGGTAATTGAATTATCGCCGTCGGCATGCGGGTAGTCGCTCACCGGATCCCGTACGCCGGCCGGGCTGCAATTTCCCGGCCCGCCGATGAATCCTTCGCGGCAATTCCAGCCATAGTTGCCACCGAGCTGGATGCGATCAATCTCCTCGCGGCTCCCCTGCCCGACGTCGCCCGCCCACAGGTCGCCTGTGGGCTCATCAAAACTCCAGCGCCACGGGTTACGGAGGCCGGTGGCATAGATTTCCGGGCAGTTCGCGACATTGTCCGCTGGCCCGCATTTTGCGTTTCCGGCAAAGGGATTGTCGGATGGAATGGTGTAGCCCGGGCTTGGCCAGGCTACATTGACCACCCCGATTCGCAGCATCGTGCCGAGCAGACGTGTGTCGTTCTGGCTGTTGCCGAAAGGATCGTTGGCACTGCCTCCATCGCCGAGTCCCAGATACAGAAAGCCGTCCGGCCCGAATGCAATGTCGCCACCGTTGTGATTGTTGAAAGGTTGATCGACAGTCAGCAGGATCTGCTCCGTAGTGCTTGATGGCGCAGTGACGTTATCCAGCAGGATGCGTGAAACCCGCGACACCATTTTTCCATTGACCGTTGCCGTGTACGAAACGAATACCTGGCGCGTCACGGGATAGTCCGGGTGAAATGCCATGCCCAGCAGACCACCTTCGCTACTCGTATTGACCTGCGTCGAAAAGTTGAGCCAGGTCGTCACCGATGCCGGATTGCCCGTATTGAAGACCCGCACGCGGCCGGTCTTTTCCAGAACAAACCAGCGGGCACCATCGCCGCGCGCCTGCAGGATCTTGGTGGGCTGATTGAAGTCCGGAGTTGACGGGAAAGCATCGACAACAGAAACAGTGGCATTGCCATCGGGCCGGGCCGGCGCCAAACACGTTGAATTGGCGGGTCGGGACTCCAGACCGAAGGGCCCGACCCCTCCGCTGTCATCGCCACCGCTGTCTCCGCCACCACCACCGCAACCGGCAAAACCAAGTGCCAGCCAGATCAACATGGCGGGTTTGAAGGCACCAACGGGGGTGCGTGACTGATGACAGATCGACATGCTCTAGATGGTGACCACTCATCACTGCTCTTGTCGAGCATTGATTGCCCGAATCCATGTTTATACTGGGCAAAACAAGGATATGCATTCATGACACATTCATTTCACCCACCTGCGCGCACCCTGATGGGACCCGGGCCCTCCGATGTCAGCCCCCGGGTGCTGGAGGCTCTGGCCCGACCAACCATCGGCCATCTGGATCCCGCCTTCATCGGACTGATGGATGATCTGAAGCGCCTGTTGCAGTTTGCCTTCCAGACCCGGAATACGCTGACCCTGCCAATCTCCGCGCCCGGATCCGCCGGCATGGAATGCTGCTTCGTCAACCTGGTATCGCCGGGCGACAAGGTCATCGTTGCCCAGAATGGTGTTTTCGGTGGACGGATGCAGGAGAACGTCGAACGTATTGGCGCCACGGCAGTGATGGTTCAGGACGACTGGGGCACTCCGGTCGATCCGCAAAAGGTTGCCGACACCATTCGTGCGCATCCGGATGCCAGGGTGCTGGCCTTCGTGCATGCTGAAACATCTACCGGCGCAAGCTCGGATGCCGATGCACTTTGTGCGCTCGCACGACAGCACGGACTGCTGACGATCGTTGACACCGTTACCTCCCTCGGCGGTATCGACGTGAATGTAGATCGCTGGGGCGCCGATGCTGTGTACTCAGGCAGCCAGAAATGCCTCTCCTGTGTGCCCGGGCTGTCACCGGTGACATTCAGTTCCAGGGCTCAGGATGTCATTCAGAAGCGCGCCCACAAGGTGCAAAGCTGGTTCCTCGACATGAGCCTGGTCATGGCTTACTGGGGCGGCGGCGGCCAGCGCGCCTATCATCACACCGCACCCATCAATGCGCTGTACGGCTTGCACGAAGCCCTGGTGATTCTGGAAGAAGAAGGGCTGAAATCAGCCTGGTCACGGCACCAGCGACACCATGCCGCGCTGGCTGCAGGCTTCTCGGCGCTCGGCATGGAGTTTGTTGTTGATGCCGAATACCGGCTGCCGCAGCTCAACTGCGTGCGCATTCCGGCGGGTGTGGATGAATCGGCAATACGGCGCAAGTTGCTCGATGAGTACGCTCTGGAAATCGGCGCCGGACTCGGGCCTCTGGCCGGCAAGGTCTGGCGCATCGGCCTGATGGGGCATACCGCCAACCGGCGCAACGTGCTTTATCTGCTAGGCGCACTGGAAGCCTTGCTGGACGGCGACGGCGGTGTCGCTGCAGCCCGCGCCGTCTACGCGAGCGCGTAACAACGGCTTTGGGCACGAACAATGCCGATCACGACCGAAGTCACGCCTGCGACGCGTCGCGAGCGATCACCGCGAGGCGGGTCAGGGCAAGGAGCTGATCCAGAGTCGGCGTTGCGACGTTAACCAGTCGCCCCATCTCGGCAACGGAAGTCACCAGGGCATCAAGCTCAAGCTGCCGGCCCTGTTCGAAGTCCTGCAGCATGGATGTACGGTGGTCGCCCACTTTCATGCCGGCATCGAGGCGCTGCTCGATATCCATCGCGAATTTCACATCGAGGGCCGTCGCGACGGCCATGGCCTCAGTCATGACCAACCGCAAAATCTGCCGCACATCGCGGTCGTGGCCCATTTGCCCGAGCGTTGCGCGGGTCAGCACGCTGGCCGGATTGAAGCTCGCGTTACCCAGCAGCTTGAACCAGATATCGTCGCGGATTCTGCGGCGTACAGGTGCTTTGAGGCCGGCAGACGTCAGCAACTCGGCAAGGGCAGTGACCCGTGCGGATCGCGAGCCGTCCGGCTCACCGACCATGAAGCGTGTGCCGTCAATGTGACGGATTACACCCGGTTCCACGATCTCGCAGGAAGGATAGACAACGCAGCCGATGGCCCGTTCCGGCCCCAGAGCCTGCCAGATACGGCCACCGGGATCAGCGGCCTGCAGATGGTGGTTCAGATAGGGTCCGGGCAGAGCATGAAAGTACCACCACAGAATGCCGTTCTGTGCGGTAACAACAGCGGTATCCGGACCCAGCAGCGTCGCCAGGTCGTCGAGTGCCGGCAGCACCGAGTGTGCTTTCAGGGTAATGAGCACAAAATCCTGCACGCCGAGCGTTCGTGGATCATCGGTACAGTTGACCCGCACGGTTTCCTGCTGCTCGCCGGATAGCAGCACAAGGCCTTTGTCACGCATGGCAGCCAGATGGGCGCCGCGGGCAACCAGCGACACCTCCGCGGCTGTCCCTGCCAGCCGGGCAGCCAGAAAGCCGCCGATGGCACCGGCACCGTAAATGCAGATCTTCACTGGTTCATGCCTGTCAGGTCAGTCCCAGCTTCGTCGCCAGGCCGATACGTTGCAATTTGCCGGTAGCCCCTTTGGGAATTTCATCAAGGAACAGGATCCGTCGTGGCACCTTGGCTGATGACAACCGCTGGCTGGCAAACTGGCGCAATTCGTACTCGTCAACTGCCAGGCCCGACTTCAATACAACCGCTGCAGCAACATCCTCGCCTAGCATCGGATGTGGCATGGCGAAGGTCACCACCTGATCACTGGCGGGATGATCGAGCAGTACTTCGTCCACTTCGCGGGGCGAGATCTTCTCGCCACCGCGATTGATGATTTCCTTGAGGCGCCCGGTCAGCCGAAGATAGCCGTTCCCGTCCAGCACGCCCTGATCACCTGTTCGGAACCAGCCGGCAGTGAATGCGCTGGCATTGGCTTCCGGGTTGTTCCGATATCCCGCGGTCACAGTCGGTCCGCGGATCACGACCTCGCCGACTTCGCCGGCCGACAGCAGCTCTCCAGCTTCGTTCATGATCGCAACCTCTGGTCCGGCGGCGGGACCAACGCAACCGGCCAGACGTTGATCTGGTGGCAACGGATTACTGCACATCTGATGAGAGGCTTCCGTCATGCCATACGCCTCGATCAACGGACAGCCAAATGTTGATTCCAGATCGGCCATGACCTGCGGCGGCAGCGAGGCCGACGAAGAGCGGATAAAGCGTAGCGATGAGGCCTTCACAATATCCTGATGACGTCCGGCGCGAGCCAGTATCGCCTGGTGCATGGTCGGGACCGCCGTGTACCAGCTCGGTTTCTGCTCGTGCAGCAGACTGAAAAACCGCAGTGCGTTAAACCCTTCCGTACAGCACACCCCCGCACCGGCATGCAGTGAACTCAGCACGGCAGCAATCAACCCGTGGATATGAAAAAGCGGCATCACCTCCAGGCAGCGATCGGCCGGTGTCAGCGCCAGTCCACCGGCAATGTGCCCTGCAGAGCTGCAAACATTGGCCTGGGTTAACGGTACGATCTTGGGCCTGGATGTCGTTCCGGAGGTGTGGAGCACCAGGGCAACGTCGTCGGCCGATGCCGCGCCAGGCCGGGCAGTACGCGCAGATTGCCCTTCAAGCGTAAATCGCCCTGCCGGCGCATTGGCGGGAACTGCCAGTGTCGCCACAGGAATATCGAGGCGCGCCGCCACGGGAATAGCTGCGGATGTGCTGCCCTCGGCAACCACCAGTAGCCGGGCATCAAGGTCCTTCAGATAGAAGAGAAATTCATCGGCTGTATAGCCGGGATTGAGCGGCGCTGTGGTCGCTCCGGCGGCGATACCGAGGAATGCGGTGGCCAACTCCGGACCATTCGGCAGGACGATCGCTACCGGATCCTCCCGACCGACGCCCAGTTGGTTCAGGGCGATCACCGTTGCATCCAGATGATTCAGCAGTTCGCCGTAACTGAGTCCGGTACGACCTGGCGCGGTGATCGCCATCGCGGTATGACCTGCTTTGGTCGCACCACCGGCCACCAGATTCCGGATGGTCAACTCACCGTCTGCGCTGTGTCGAGGCATAAGTAATTCTCGCATTATCAAAATCTGGAGCGGGCCCACAGAAGTAACTGGTTCCGGAGCCTACGTTATGTAGAGGCCGCGAGTTGCAGACTTATGTCAAATGAACTGATGATCGTCCTGGCGGCCGCCAGCCTGGCGGCAATGGCTGGTGGTGCACTGGTGGCGTGGCTGACCGTCGGTCAGCGCGTTGACCCGGATCCGGAAATCGGGCGCAAACACGAGCAGGAGCTCGCCGAGCTGCGGAACGCTGCGGGAGCCAGCATCCGCGCCTGCCACGCTGCAGAAGCCCAGACTCTGGCCCGCCGGGCTGAACTGGAAAAGGCTCTGGGCTATATCGGCACCCTGGAGGAACAGGTGGCCGCCTATCTGCGCCAGTACGCGCAGGCCAAGAACACCCTGAAAGCGGAAATCCGGCAGAAGACGCACCTGAGCACCGAGCTTGTCGCTGCAGTTGCCGAAATCGGCGCCCTTAAAGGCCGGATTCAGGAGCTGGAAATGGAGCGAAATGCGATTACAGGCCCCGTCCGCCGCCTGCGAGCCTGATTACCGGATACCGACTGGCCACAGATCAGCTCAGCAGCTTGCAGTGGCGAGGTCTGCGCCACTGCATCATTGAATTCCTGTCAGACGACCTCATCTACTCACTCAGACATGGCCGGGATGCCCCCGGCATACGAAGGTGAGCATGAGCGAAAATTCCCGTCAGACCACCACGACTGCCGAGACGCAGATTCCGGACGATGTACTGATCCTTCTGCCGGTCCGCAATACTGTCGTTTTTCCCGGTGCCGTGATCCCGTTGACGATCGGGCGCCGGATATCCATTGCAGCGGCCGAAGAAGCGGCGCGCAGCGGGCGACGGATCGGCCTGGTCATGCAGCGAGATCCATCGGTCGACGAGCCGGCCGCCGACGATCTGCACCCGGTCGGAACAATCGCGCGCATCGTTCGCTACTTCACGGCCCGTGACGGCACACAACATGTTGTGTGCCAGGGTGAGGAGCGCTTTCGCGTACTTGACCACCACAGCGGTCTGCCGTTCATGGCGGCCCGTTTCGATCTGATAAAGGAGCCAGCCAGGGATGCAGCCGCACTGGAGGCCCGGTTGCTGATCCTCAAGGAACGTTCGCTGGAGGCCATCGCGCTGTTGCCGCAGGCCATGCCGGAACTGGCGGGCGTCATCCAGCAAATCGACAACCCCGGACAGTTGGCGGACCTGGTTGCCGGATTCCTGGATATCAAGGCCGAGCAGAAGCAGGAAGTCCTGGAGACCTTCGATGTTCAGCAACGCCTCGATCGCGTGCTGGATCTGCTTTCGCACCAGGTGGAGGTGCTGAAACTGTCGCGTCAGGTTGACGAACAGACCAAGGAAAAGCTGGGCGACCGGCAGCGCGAGTTCTACCTGCGTGAACAGTTGCGCACCATCCAGAATGAACTTGGTGAAACAGAGGAAGTCGCCGAGCTTGATGAGTTGCGTGAGGCCATCGAGAAGGCCGGCATGCCTGAAGAGGCACTGACACAGGCACGCAAGGAACTGAAGCGTCTGGCGCAGATGCCGGAAGCATCTGGCGAGAATTCCATGATCCGTACCTATCTGGATTGGCTGGTTGCATTGCCATGGGCGAAACTGGATCCCGAAACCATCGATATCGCCACGGCCCGGGAAGTGCTCGAGGCGGATCACTTCGGGCTGGACAAGGTCAAACAGCGGATTCTCGAATACCTGGCCGTTCGCAAGCTGAACCCTGAAGGCCGGTCGCCGATCCTGTGTTTTGTTGGTCCGCCGGGTGTCGGAAAAACCTCACTCGGCCAGAGTATTGCCAAGGCAGTGGGACTCAAGTTCGTGCGCGGCTCACTGGGCGGCGTCCACGACGAAGCGGAAATCCGCGGCCACCGCCGTACCTACATAGGTGCCCTGCCGGGCAACGTGATTCAGCAGATCCGCAAGGCCGGCACGCGCAATCCGGTCTTCATGCTCGATGAGATGGACAAGCTGGGTGCGGGCTTTCATGGCGATCCATCGTCGGCACTACTTGAGGTGCTGGACCCGGAGCAGAACAGCACGTTCCGCGACAACTACCTGGCAGTGCCCTTCGATCTGTCGAAAGTGTTCTTTGTCGCTACAGCCAACCAGCTCGATACGATTCCCGGACCCTTGCGCGACCGTATGGAGGTGATCGAGCTTCCCGGCTACACGCAGGAGGAAAAACTCGAAATCGCCCGTCGCTACCTCAAGGACCGGCAGCTGAAGGCCAATGGCCTGAAACCAGAGCAGGTTGTCGTGACGGATAACGCGCTTACGGAAATTATCGCCAACTACACGCGCGAGGCCGGCGTACGCAATCTGGAACGCCAGATCGGTGCAGTACTGCGCAATGCAGCCGTGCGTATTTCGGAAAACCCGGCACAGGCGCCCATCACGATCGACGAGCAGGCGGTACAGGATATTCTTGGCGCCCGGCGTTTCGAGGCTGAGGTCGCCTTGCGCACGAGCACCTCTGGCGTGGCCACCGGCCTTGCCTGGACACCTGTAGGCGGCGACATTCTTTTTATCGAAGCGACCGGCATGCCCGGCAAGGGTCAACTGATTCTGACCGGCCAGCTCGGCGACGTGATGAAGGAGAGTGCCCAGGCCGCATTCAGCCTGGTCAAGACACGTGCAGAAGCACTGGGGCTGGCGGACTTCGACTTCAGCACACGCGATCTGCATGTGCATCTTCCGGCGGGTGCGATCCCTAAAGATGGACCGAGCGCCGGCGTGGCGCTGTTCATGGCGATCGCTTCACTGCTGACAGGTCGCAAGGTGCGCAGCGACGTCGCCATGACTGGCGAGATCAGTCTGCGCGGGCTGGTTCTGCCGGTGGGTGGCATCAAGGAGAAAGCGTTGGCGGCGCTGCGCGCCGGAATACACACCGTTCTGCTGCCGGCACGGAATCGCCGGGATCTGGACGAGATTCCGGAAAATGCCCGGGAACAACTGGAGTTCATCTGGCTGGAAACCGTCGATGACGTACTGGAGAACGCGCTCGAGCAGCAGCCAGCGTAGCGAACGTTCTGTTGCAGCCCGCCGCGCCGACACCGCTGCTGCGGGAACGCGGTGCTAGCGGGCTTTGAGCCCGACGCCGTCTGTCACTCGGCCCCCGGGTTGCAGCACCACCTGCTCACCAGCCGAGAGGCCGTCGAGTACTTGTGCTTCAAGCCCGTTTTCCAGGCCGAGCTTGACGCGCCTTAACCGGGCTTTGCCACCTGCGTCCACGAACACAGCCCAGTCGCCCTGCTCGCGGAACAACGCTGCCTGTGGCACCTTGAGCACGCCATCGGCTTCGGCGAGCACGATGCGGGGCTCAACGCGGTAGCCGTGACCCAGTCGCGCCCAGCGTGCACGGGGCTCATCGAAGTCGATGATTACATTCACGCGTTGCTCTTCGACACCAAGTGCCGAAACCTTGGTGAAGCCGAAGGGCTCGACCCGACGCACCTTGCCCTTGAGCGGCGGCCCGCCACCCCAGGCCTCGATCAGCACCCGCTGCCCGGCCTCTACCCGCACTGCATCGGTGGAGAGCAGGTCCACGACAATCTCCAGGTCTTCCGGATTACCGATCTCTATCAGCGGTTCACCGGACGCTACAACGGCCTCACTCTCCTGCAACACGCGCAGTACACTGCCGCTTACCGGTGAATACACATCAACACAATCGCAGTCCGGGCCTTGCCGGCGGCGGACACGGGACGGGGCCGTCAGGACAGCTCGGGCCTGCTCGAGTCCCGCCTGCGCCGTTTCTGCCCGGTGCGTCGCCGCATCCAGATCGTTGGCAGACACCACACCCTCTCTGGCCAGTTCGCGGTAACGCTTCAGCTCCGCGACGGCAAAGTTCCGGTCTGCCTCGGCACGCCTGACTGCGGCCTGGGCTTCGCCCAGCGAGCGGGCATCCAGAAAGTTCGGGTCATTGGGTTCGATACGTGCAACTACTGTTTCCTGCCGGGTGACGGTATCGCCAGCCTTCAGGGCAATACGGTGCATCAGGCCAGGCAAGGGCGCGGATACGACGAACACGTTATGGACGCGCGTCTCGCCCTCGTCGCTGACCGTCACCTGAATATCGCCGGTTGTGATTGCCACCAGATCAACCGGAATCGGCTGCGGGCGGAACAGCCACAGCAGCGCCAGTGCGCCCGCAAGCACTATAGGCGTCCAGAACAACAGGCGTCGTACAGGGGGGTTCAGGGTCATTGCATAGGTGGCCGAAAATTCCGTTGGGCTATTCGCGGGTTTTCAGGACGGCGATCAGGTCTAGCCGATCAAGCCGCCGGCGAACCAGCAATGCCGACACCAGTGTCGCGGCAACGATGACCAGCACGGACTTGCCGAGTGTTGCCATCTGGATTGCCATGGGAATACGGTACAGCTCCGTTTTGAATGCACCAAGCAGCAGGGCGCCCAGTCCATAACCCAGCAGACAGCCTGCCGGCAATGCAATTATGGTCAGGAAGGCCACTTCACCCAACAGAATGTAGGAGATTTCTCTACGGGTGAAGCCGAGCACCCGCAGGGTGGCCAGCTCCCGTCCCCGCTCCGACAACGCGATACGTGCAGCATTGTAGGTCACCCCAAATGCCAGCGTGCAGGCGAACACCACGAAGAAACCAATGAAGATCAGCAACGTCTTGGCCGGGTTTCGTAGAAGGTATCCACGGCCGCCTGCTTCAACGTGATGGCGCTGACCCGCGGAATTGTCTTCATCGTTTTGAAGAATTGTTCCTGCCTGGTCGAGTCGATACGCAAATGCACGCTATTGACCGATTCACCTTCGTGCATGAGGCGATTCAGTGCGTGAATATCCATGTACGCAGGGCTGCCGATGTAGGTTTCAAAGGTTGCAACTACTGGTACTTCAAGCGTTGGCCGCCGGCCTTCGAGCACTTCTACGGTAATGTGATCGCCGGGCTTTGCCTGCAGCATCTCGGCGAGTTGTGTTGAGATCACCAGGCCATCAGGCGGCAGCGTCAGACTGCGACCGCTCGCATCGTAAACATGGCTGAGTTCCTGAACGGCTGGTACGCCCTGCAGGGGACTCCGCTCTTCCGCGTGGACGAAGCGCAGCTTCGCCGGCACCACCCGCATCCCCTCCGTGGTACGCACGCCTGGCAGCCGTGCCAGTTCGCGGGTCACGGCGCTGGAGCGGGTATTGGCAAAGCTGACGGTGATGTCCTGGCCCTGCGCCTGACGAAAGTACACATCAACCAGGTGATTGATGGAATCCAGCCATTGCAGCGAACTCACAAGTACCGCGACCGCCATGCCCGTACCCAGTGCCGTGAATGCCGAACGCACCGGCCACCGGCCAATCTGGCGCAGCAAGATGCGTGTGGGCTGATCGAGTGCGCCAAACAGCCGGCTGCGACCCAGGCGGGTACGACGAAACATCGGTGGCGACGGTGGACGCATGGCCTCCGCCGGAGGAATACGAACGCCGGCCCGCACTGCGCCTAGCGTCCCTGCCAGGGCAGCAAACAGACTGACGCCGGCTGCAATCAGAAAGGCCCGCGGACCAGGGTCGAACAACAGGAACGGGAAGTGATAGAACGCGGCGTACAGCCGGGTGTTGAGCAGGCCAAAGTAGTAGCCGCCAACCCAGCCCAGCAGAATCCCCACCATTGCAAGCCCTACAACAAACTTGGTGTAGTGCCAGCCGATGTCCCGGTCGCGATAGCCAAAGGCCTTCAGGAGGCCGATCTCGCTGCGCTCCATGGCAATCAGCCGTGCCAGCACCATATTGGTCAGGAAGGCAGCCACCGCCAGAAATACGGTGGGCAAAATTGCTGCGAGGCTCTTTAGCTGTCGAATTTCGTTCATCAGGAACCAGTTCGAGATCTGGTCCTTGCGCGCGTAGGCGCCGACACCGCCGTAACGACCAAGCATATTGTCGAGCGCAACGACAATTGTTTCAGGGTCCACATTGCGCAACAACGACACCGAAACCGAATTGAAGGCGCCCTTCAGGTCGAAGGCGGCCTGCAGCGCTTCCTGGCCCAGCCAGATGATCCCGAAGCGCTGGTCGTCCGGCATCAGGGCACCCGGCCCGATCGTATAGACATACTCCGGCGACAAGGCGAGACCAACCACGGTCAGCTTGCGCCAGTTACCGTTCAGCACTGCATGAAAGGTGGCGCCCAGGCCGAGCTTGTGCGCTTCGGCAAACGGCTCTGACAGTACCGCTTCGCCCGGATGACCGAGTCGTGGCAGGCGACCGCTTCGTATGGCGAGTCGGTTGAGCATCGGCGGGTGACGCTCCGGTACGGAGACCAGCTGACCAATAACCGGTTCATCGAATCCGTCGATGTCCAGCACTGCGGTCTTCACGACCCGGGTGTCCACGGCCTGAATACCTGGCAATTTGCGGATGCGGTCGGCCAGATGTTCCGGCGCGCGTTCAACCGACGAGAATACATCGGCGAAGCGGTAACGCTCGTAGTAGGCAGTGGCCGTTTCCGTCAGCGCCTCCATCGAGGTCAGCGACATCGCCAGAACCGCAATACCGGAGGCGATCACCAGGGCAATCGCCAGAACCTGCCCGCGCAGGCGCCACAGGTCCCGGTACAGCTTGCGATTGAGCGGCGTCACCATCCGGTTTCGTGCCTGATTTCCGGGCGGGTTACCAGCTCAGTTCCCTGGCCGGTCGCCGCTGGGCATTGTGCCGCTCTTCGAGAATCCTGCCGTCGCCCATCACCAGTACCCGGTCGGTCATTTCCGCGATGACTGCGTTGTGTGTGATGAGCACTGTCGTCGTACCCAGTTCGGCGTGTATGCGCTCGATGGCTTCCAGCACGAGGATACCGGTGCGGCTGTCCAGCGCGCCGGTTGGTTCATCGCACAGCAGAATGCCGGGTCGCTTGGCAATGGCGCGAGCAATCGCCACCCGCTGCTGCTCTCCTCCGGATAACTGGGCCGGAAAATGATTGAGGCGCTCGCCCAGACCGACCATCTTCAGGGCTTCTTCCGGAGCCATCGGCTGCTCGGCAATTTCGGTAACCAGCGCAACGTTCTCGAGGGCTGTGAGACTGGGAATCAGGTTGTAGAACTGGAAGACAAAGCCGACGTTTGCCCGTCGGTACCGGGTGAGGCGCCGGTCATCCAGGCCCGTAAGTTGCAGATCCTGGAACCAGGCTTCGCCATCGCTGGCCGAGTCCAGGCCGCCGAGAATATTCAGCAGCGTGGACTTGCCGCTGCCCGAGGGACCCAGCAGCACCACCAGGTTTCCCGCATACAACTCCAGCGAAACGCCGCGCAGGGCGTGCACCTGAACTTCTCCGGACTGATAGACCTTGGTCAGATTCCGGGTACGCAGGGTCGGAGTAGTGGACATGGGGCTATTGTCGCCCGCTCCTTGGACTGAGTACCAGCACAGCACAACGGGGCCTGCCTGATACGTTAGGGTGGTCGAATTCCAGAGTATGGAGAGACACGCATGCGTACGATCACCGGATTCCTGTCACTGGCCTTGCTATGCAGTACGGCCAGCGTTGCGGCCGACAGCCCTGCCAATGGCAGCATGGCTGGCAAGTCAAAAGTACCGCCAACGCCGGAGGTCTTTGCCGCGCACACCGGGTATGAAGGTCGTCAGGACGCCCTGACTGCTGCTCTCGCCAGGGCAATGCGCGACGCGGCACCGAATAGCGGCAATGCTGTTGAGTTCACGCCGGAGCAGCAGCGCCTGCTGGGGGTGGCAATGCTCAAGGCCATCAGGACCATCAGCGACAGCTCGCCCTACCAGCACGAGACAAATGACGCGCTGGTCAAGGCTCATCTCACGACTGTCCAGTTCGGCAAGGACAACGGCACACTCGACGAGATGATTGATCATGAAGTACAGACCCAGATGCCGATGCTCATGCGCGTTGGCAAAATGATTCGTGATGGTGGCAGCCCGGAACTGGCGACCATTGCGCTGACTGAACGTACCGCCTGCTTTTACCAGCTGGTGCAGGAGTACCAGCGTGACGGCACCACGATGCGCTGGAAGTCCCCCTACGGCAACGTGCTGGCCATAACGCGGAAGCTGGGTCAGCATGACCTGACCGAACGGGACGTCTTTGAGATCTACACCAGACCACTGATGCAGAAGCAGGCCAAAGTCATGGGAATGAAGGCTGATTTTGCGCCCTGGCAGGCCGATGGCCGTATAGCGATGACGCTGCGGCCGATGTAAAAGCGGCATTCCGCCCGGAATGCCGCCGATCAAGGCTAAAGCCGTTCCAACGGCTACAATGACCGGCTCATGCCAGACAATCTGACCCCTGTATATCGAAAAGCCGAAGAAGCCTATCGGAAAGCCCGTGAGCCAGCCGAGAAGCTCGAGCACCTGAAAGAAATGCTCCGGACGATTCCGAAGCACAAGGGCACAGATCATCTGCAGGGCGATATCAAGCGCTGGATAAAGGAGATCACCGAAGAACTCGGCACTGCCCGGCAAGGTGGCAAGAAGAAGGGGCCGGTACATACGATCCGGCCGGAAGGTGCCGCCCAGCTCGCGTTACTCGGGGCACCGAATGCCGGCAAATCCCAGCTACATATGCAGCTGACCGGCTCGCGGGCCGAGATCGGACCGTATCCGTTCACGACCAAATTGCCCCAGCCAGGCATGATGCCTTTCGAGGACATGTACTTTCAGCTCGTCGATCTGCCGCCGATCTCCAGCGACTACATCGAGAACTGGATCGTCAATTCGCTGCAACCCGCCGATGGCGCGTTGCTGGTGGTTGATCTGCACGACCCGGCTTGTTCCGACCACATACAGGCGGTGGTGCGTCAACTGTCAGAGCGGAAGATCGACTTGCACGGATACTGGCCAGGCCTGCGAGGACCCAAACCCGTACCCGAGCCCGCCTTTGATGAAGACGGCGAGGAAATCATCGAGGATCCCTTCCGGATCTCGCTACCCACACTGCTGATCGGGAACAAGTCCGATCTGGTCGACGACGCAGGCACCGAACTTGAAGTGCTGACCGAGTTGCTGGAACTGGATTTTCCGGTATTGCACCTCTCCGCCCTCACCGGCGCAGGCTGTGACACGCTGGGCCCCCTGCTGTTCAAGGCACTGCAGATTGTTCGCGTATATACCAAGCAGCCGGGCAAACCGGCGGACCAGAGTCGACCCTTTACCCTGCACCGTGGTGAGACCGTTCTCGACGTCGCGCATCAGGTTCACAAGGACATCGCTTCTGGCCTGCGTTACGCCAAAATCTGGGGCACTGAGGTCTATGCGGGCCAGCAGGTCGGCCCCGAACATGTGCTGGCCGACAAGGACATCATCGAACTCCACATGAAGTAGCTGGCCGCGGCAACTGGTCGCTGGACTGATTCAGCAACCCGTGCTTAATATCAGCACATGAGCTATCAGCGTATTCGCGTTCAACCTGTTGCCGGTTCGCTAGGCGCAACGATTCACGGGGTCGACCTGCGGGAGCCGCTGGATGACCAGACCTACGGTGAGATCAAGCAGGCACTGCTGGATAACCTCGTGATTTTCTTTCGCGACCAGGACATCACGCCTGAGCAGCAAATCGCCTTTGGCCGGCGCTTCGGCGATCTGCATGTACACCCGTTTATTCCGAGCCTGCCAGATCACAAGGAAGTGATCGTGCTGCGGGCCCGTAGCGGCGAACAGGAAAACCTGCGCCTGGCCAATGCCTGGCATCCCGATCTCAGCTATACCAGCGATCCCCCCCTGCTCGGAATCCTGCGCTCGATCACTGCCCCTTCCCGCGGTGGCGATACGATGTGGGTCAACCTGTATCGCGCCTATGAAACGCTGTCACCGAAGATGCAGGAGTTTATTGGCGGATTGTCGGCCTGGCACGACGTGAGCAAGACCTACAGACGCCAGGAGTTGCAAAGAGAGGGCGGCCCGGAGCAATACTCGCAGACTTTCAAAAAGGCGCCACCGGTATTGCAACCGCTGGTTGCCGTGCACCCGGAGACCGGTCGCAAGCTCCTGTACATCAGCGAACTCACGACAACCCATGTCGAAGGGCTGCGGGAAAAGGAAGGCGACGCACTGTTGCAAATGCTGTTCCGGCACATCGACTGGAAAGAACTGCATTGCCGGTTCTACTGGGAAAAGAATGCCATGGCCGTGTGGGATAACCGCTGCACCTGCCACTACGCCGTCGGTGACTACACCGAACCACGGATGATGCATCGGGTAACGGTTATCGGGCGACAACTCAACTAGCTGCGACTACAGATAACTACGACTGCAGGGTAGCGCTGTCGATCGTTGCTCAGGTTTTCTTCGGGCCAAACAGCGCGTTGGCAGCATTTCTGGCTGCTTCCTCGGCCGCAGCCCCCGCTGCATCAAAAGCGCCGGCCCGCGGCTTGTACCAGTCGCAAAAATTCGCATGCTCCTTGTCCCGCACTTCTTCGGCATCGTCCTCGCGACATTGCTTGAGTCGACTGCGATCGAATGATTGGCACATCCGGCAGACATGCAACTGGCTGCGGCAACTGCTGCACTCTTCAGTGCGGCCGATGGGCAGACGCAGCCCGGCAAGCGATGCGCCGCAGCGCCAGCATTGGAGTTCTTCAGCCATCCCCAAAGCATAGCGCTCCTGCGGGAATTTCACCTACGTGACGGTGGCCAACTGTGCTTCACCAAACTGGAGTTCGGCAAGGCGTGCATACAGCGGATCACGCTGTACGAGTTCGTCATGGCTGCCGACATCAACGATTCGACCTTCATTGATAACCACAATCCGGTCGGCTTGCAGCACCGTGGCAAGGCGATGGGCAATGACAATCGTTGTACGGTCTTTGGCCAGAAACTCCAGCGCCTCCTGAACCAGCCGTTCACTTTCAGCATCAAGGGAACTGGTGGCTTCGTCCAGCAGAAGGATGGAAGGATCCTTGAGGATGGCGCGGGCAATGGCAATGCGCTGTCGCTGTCCACCAGACAGGCGGGTACCGCGTTCTCCCAGAAAGGTGTCATAGCCGTCCGGCAGGGCACGGATGAACTCGTCGGCCGCTGCAGCTTTGGCTGCCGCCTCTATATCGGCATCGGTCGCACCGGGCCGCCCATAGCCAATATTTTCACGAGCCGTGGCGGCAAAGATCATCGTTTCCTGCGGCACTACGCCGACCCGGGCACGCACGTCTTCCGGTTGCGCCTGCGCGATATCCACGCCATCAATCACAATCCGGCCGCTGTACAGATCGTAGAAGCGCAGCAGGAGCTGGAAGGTCGTGCTCTTGCCGGCACCCGATGGCCCTACAAAGGCCACCCGCTCGCCAGGGGCTATCGTGAGCGAGAAGTCCTGCAGCGCCAGGGTCGCAGGTCGCGAGGGATAGCAGAAGTTGACTGCCTCGAAGCGGATACTGCCCTGACGTCGTGCCGGCAGCGCCACCGGCCGTTCCGGCACCGTGATCCGGGGTTCGGCAGTCAACAGTTCGCACAACCGCTCCATCGCACCGGATGCGCGCTGTACCTCGCTCCAGACTTCACTCAGCGATGCAGAAGACGCCGCGACGAACATCGCATAGAGCAGGAACTGGCCGAGCTCACCACCGGTAATTTCGCCGTTCAGAACAGCATGTGCACCAACCCACAGCACAAAAGTGATGGCACCAAACAAGGTGAGGATCGATACGGCCGTCAGGATCGCTCCAGCCTTCGCGCGCCGGATTGCGGCGGTGAAGCTGGCCTGTACTGCATCGCCAAAGCGCCGCCCCTGGAACTCTTCCATGGTGAATGCCTGTACGGTCTCGATGGCATTCAGGGTCTCGCCAGCCAGTCCGCTGGTGTCGGCAATCCGGTCCTGCGCCGTTCTGGACAGCTTGCGTACCCGCCGGCCGATCACGATCAGCGGTATCACGACCGCCGGTACCAGCAGCAGAATCATGCCCATCAGTCGCGGACTCGTCACTGCAAGCATGACCACCGATCCGGCCAGCTGGATCGTGTTGCGCAATGCAATCGAGATACCGCTGCCGGCAATGGCCTGAATCAGAGTGGTGTCGGTCGTTATGCGGGACAGCACTTCGCCCGTGCGCGTCACCTCAAAGAAGGTTGGATCCATGCGGAGCACGCGGCGGTAAACTGCCTGGCGCATATCAGCAACAACGCGTTCACCCAGCCAGTTCACCAGATAGATGCGTGCGGCGGCAAAGGTTCCGAAAAGGATCGCGACGCCGAACAGGTAGATGAAGTAACGATTGATCTCGGCGGGATCCTGGCCCTCGATACCAAAGTCGACGACATAGCGAAGCGCCACGGGCAAGCTCAGCATTGCACCGGTACTTACCAGCAAGGCCAGCATCGCCAGCGCCAGCATGCGCCAGTGTGGCCGGATGAACGGCAACAACTCGCGCAAAGGCTGAAGTGAGCTGCCTTTGGGGCGGCTGGCAGCGTCGTCAGAGGTTCTGGCCATGGGTAAAAGTTGCCTTGAATTCCGGCCGGGCAACTGGCAAGCCCGTGACGGCTGGGCTCTGGCGCCCGATGTAGAATGCCGGGCAGTTTAGCGCGGAGTTTTCCTCATGGCTGGTGACCAGATCGCCACGCACCCGGTTGGTGAGCCGGGATTCACGATCGGCAGCTTTTTTCTGCGGCTCGGTTTGGCCCTGATCGTGGTGTTGCTGACCTTCAATCCCAGCGGCTTTTCGTTTTTTCACTGGACCCGGGATGCCTTCCTGGCCAGCAGCCTGGGGCCTCTGCACGCACTGGCTGGCATCATCCTGCTGATCGGGTGGGTACTGTTTGTCAACGCCACCCGACAGTCTCTGGGTCTGGTCGGGGTCGTCCTGGTGGCGGGCCTGTTCGCAGTGCTGGTCTGGATGCTGTTCTTCTACGATGTCTTGAAGGGGTCCAGCGATGTTCTGATGTGGATCATTCTGGTGGGCGTGGCCGTCGTACTGACAGTAGGCATGTCCTGGGCGCACATCCGGCGCCGGCTTTCCGGACAGACCACCGTCGACGAAATCCACGATTAACCGGAATTTATGCCTGACACCACCCAAATCGAGTCATATCGCGGCAAATATCACCCAAATGGGTGATGCGATTTAACAATTTGCAGCGTATTAATACACAGGTCGGGACGGTGCCCTCCAAGCCTTCCCGTCAGGACTACCCAGCCTCCGGCCGTGCCCCACGCGCGTCGGGGGCTGGTTTTTTGGGAGTCCTGAACTAATGGGCGGGTGGTTCTGGCTACTTGCGCTGGGCCTGTTTCTGGTTCTGGCTGGCCTCTATATCCACTGGAGCGTCGTACTGCTGGGCGCAATACTTCCAGTGCTGCCAATCGTTGCCGAGTTGCTGCGACGGCGGCGCAGGCGTTCCAGTAGCAACGACCGGCGCCAATAACAGCCGGCTGGCCTACTTCAACGGCCGCCGAATCGGCACCACGACTGCACTGCTTGCCGGCCGAATCGCCCGCCGTCGTCGGCGCTTCGGAATCTGCGCCTCGCTCGCTGCAGCCTGATCAGCGACCAGTACGGCCCGTCGGCGCGCCACCAACCCGGCCGGAAACGGTGCACCGCCGGCATAAAGGTCCGCTGCCACACCCGCTTTCTCCGCGCCGGTAACAAACCACAGCACACTGCGTGCCCGGCAGAGCACCGGCAAGGTCAGCGTCATGCGTCGATGGCCGCTGTGCTCGTTGGTTACAGCCACGCTGCGATCCTTGACCTTGAGCACGGGGTCACCGGGAAACAGGGAGGCGGTATGTCCGTCAGTACCCAGACCCAGGTGCACCAGATCCAGGATGGGCGGCTCACCGGCAACTTGTGCAATTTCTTCGCCGTAGGATTCAGCGGCGGCATCAAGATCGGCCCGGTCAACCCACATGGGGTGGAGATTGCGGCGAGGCAATGGACCACGCCAGACAAGAATCTCGTCGAGCGCTCCAAGATTGCGCGCGGAGTCGCCGCGCGCGACTACACGTTCGTCGACCTGATAGACGTGCACGACCGACCAATCCAGCGGCTCCCTGGCCAGCGCCTGCAGCATTGGCAGCGGTGAGCTGCCGCCACTAAGTGCCAGAGAAGCGCGCGTACGACGACCGATGGCGATACCCAGCACTGTGGCTATCAGGCGCGCTGCGACCGCTGCTGCGGCTTCCGGTGTTTTGGCTATTTCCAGGCGCATTCAGTGCAGTCCACCGTGGGGGCTACCAGTTCAGGCAGCGCGGCCATTGCCGTTTTTGGATGGGTTGTACCAGCCACCTGAGGCAGCAACCATTCGTTCTGCTTCGCGGGGACCCCAGCTTCCGCGTTCGTAGCGATACACCGGACCGCCCGCATTGATGATGGGATCGCAGATTGCCCACGCAGCTTCAACACTGTCTTCACGGGCGAAAAGGGTAGCGTCCCCATTCATGGCGTCGCCGATGAGGCGCTCATAGGCTTCCCGGGCCTCGCTGGTTGCGTTGCATACATAGAGTTCGACTTCCTCGCCGGCCATACGCTCACCGGGTGCTTTGGTGCGCGCACCGACGGCGATCGCTACCTGATCGGGACCGAGCCGGAAGCGGAAATAGTTGGACTGTGGTGGCAAGGGTTCGTCGAACACCTGTTGGGGTGGCGACTTCAGGATCACCATCACCTCCGTGGCCGTGACAGGTAGCGACTTGCCGGTACGAATAAAAAACGGCACACCCTGCCAGCGCCAGGAATTCACATGCAACTGCATCGCCGCAAAAGTTTCTACCTCCGAGTCCGGGTCCACGCCTGGTTCGTCCCTATACCCCTTGTACTGGCCGCGAACCAGGCTCTGGCCGGTGAACGGACTGATCGCCCGCAACACCTTGTGGCGTTCGTCGCGTTGCGCTTCTCCCCAGTAGCCCACCGGCGGATCCATGGCGAGACTTGCCACAACTTCAAGCAAATGGTTCTGCACCACATCGCGAATGGCGCCAACTTCCTCGTAGAACTTGCCGCGACCCTCCACACCAAAAGTTTCGGCCATCGTGATCTGTACGCTTTCGACGTAATTGCGGTTCCAGATCGGTTCCAGAAAGGCATTGGCAAAGCGAAAATACAGCAGGTTCTGTACCGGTTCCTTGCCCAGAAAATGATCGATGCGAAAGATTGCCGACTCAGGCAATACACGGTGCAAGGTCTGGTTCAGATTCTTTGCCGACGCCAGATCACGGCCGAAAGGCTTTTCAACCACCACACGCGCGTTATCGGCAAAACCCGCTTCACCGAGACGGTCAACCACCGGGCCAAATAGGCTCGGCGGTATGGCCAGGTAGAACAACGGTGCCTTGGCACCCTTCAGCGCTTCCTTGAGGCGACTAAAGGTTTCAGGATTCTGGTAGTCGCCATCAACATAGCTCAACAGCGAAATCAGCTTTTCCGCTGCTGGTGATTGTGCGTCACCGGTACGCTTTTCCAGACTGTCACGGACCCGGTCCTGAAACTGGCTGAGTTGCCAACCGGAGCGGGACACACCGATTACCGGTACGTCCAGGTTGCCGCGCTTGGCCATCGCCTTCAGGGCCGGATAGATCTTCCGGTGAGCCAGATCGCCGGTCGCGCCCAGGAGAACGAGGGCATCGGATCGCTTGCTCATGAATTTCTTACTTCGCCTTTCCTGTGTTCGCTGTTCCTGAGCCTGCTTTTGCCGATGCTGCTTTTCCCGGCTCCGTGTGTCCGCCAAACTGGAATCGCATTGCTGACAGCAGCCGGTTGGCGTATTCGGCTTCGCCGCGCGATTCGAAGCGGGAGTACAGCGCCGCCGAGAGTACGGGAACGGGCACGGCAGTGTCGATCGCTGCCTTGAGAGTCCACCGGCCCTCGCCAGAATCCGATACCCGCCCCTGAAACCCGCTCAGTTGTGCATCGTCAGCCAGCGACGTGGCGGTCAGATCAAGTAGCCACGAACTGACTACACTGCCTCGCCGCCACACTTCTGCAATCGCACCCAGGTCGAGGTCGTACTGGTATCGCTCGGGTGAATCCGGAGCGCCTGGCCCTTCGCGCAACCCGGCACCGGCATGACGCAGCAGATTGAAGCCCTCGGCATAGGCAGCCATCATTCCGTATTCGATGCCATTGTGAACCATCTTGACGAAGTGGCCGGCGCCCGGCGGACCGCAATGCAGGTACCCTTTGGAAGCCGGTTCGTTTGCCGGTCGGCCTGGCACTGGTTCAATATCGCCCTGGCCCGGCGCCAGGTCGGTAAAAATGGGCTCCAGCCGTTCAAAGGCGGGTACAGAACTGCCAATCATCAGACAATAGCCACGTTCCAGACCCCAAACGCCACCGCTGGTGCCTACATCAACGTAGTGAATACCCTGCGGTTTCAGTTCGGCAGCGCGCCGAATGGCATTTTCGAATGGCGAATTGCCGCCATCAATCAGAATATCGTCCTTCTTGAGATGGGTGGCGACAGCTTTCACGACACCCTCCACGACCGGGACAGGCAGCATGATCCACACTGCTCGCGGCGGCTCGAGCTGGCGGATGAAATCCTCAATGGAGGAGGCGCCCCTGGCGCCTGCAGCGACCGCCTCGGCAACAGTTTTGGCATCGGTATCGAACACGACGCAATCATGGCCGCGCTGCATCAGCCGCCGCACCATGTTGGCGCCCATCCGGCCCAGGCCGATCATTCCCAGTTGCATGGCAGTTCCCTTGTCTGGATGCGTGTTGCCGTTGACCTCATTGAGTGTACTCCACCATTATCGCTGCATGCCCCTCCGCGCTACAGTCATTCCGGTTACCGCCTTTCAGCAGAACTGCTCGGTGATCTGGTGTACCGCGACCATGGATGGTGCGGTCATCGATCCGGGCGGCGACCTGCCACACATCCTGAATGCCGTCGCGGACGAAGGGATCAATCTCACCAAAATCCTGTTGACCCATGCCCATATCGATCATGCTGGCGGCACGCACGCGCTGGCAAAACAGCTGGGGCTGCCGATTGAAGGCCCACATCCGGACGACCAGTTCTGGATCGACATGTTGCCGGAACAGGCACGCATGTTTGGCTTTGAGCCCGTTTCGGCCTTTGCGCCGGACCGCTGGCTGGCCCAGGGGGATACGGTTACCGTCGGTGAAGAGCCGCTTGAAGTTTATCATTGCCCCGGACACACGCCTGGACACGTTATTTTTTTTTCGCGGGCCAGTCAGCTGGCCTTCGTTGGGGATGTACTGTTTGCCGGGTCCATTGGTCGAACCGACTTTCCGCGTGGCGACCTGCCGACACTGATCCGTTCGATTACCAGCAACCTCTGGCCGCTTGGCAATGACGTGACCTTTATACCGGGCCACGGTCCGACATCGACCTTCGGCCAGGAGCGCGCCAGCAATCCCTTCGTCAGCGACCGTGCCCTGCGTCCGTAGGGGTGGCAGATGCGCGAGGATAGCGGCCAGTGAGCAAGGCGGTGATTGCTCCCAGCCCGGCGAGGACCAGCAACAGCGTGAACAGCGAGCCCAGGATGGGCACTTGCCGCAACACGATGATCAGTACGACGGTCGCGACCAGCAGTAAAACCGTACGCCAGCCACCACTGTCCGGCAGCCCGAGCCGGTTGCGGAACACCTGCATCAGGATCAGCACGCCCAGCAGTCCGGACAACAACAAGGCAAACACATAACCAGCCATAAGCACCATACCGAGTAGCCAGCCCAGCAACGTTGCAAACAGAAACAGGCCAACAATGGGTGTGAGAGCGGCTGCAGCCGCACCCAGCAACAGCGTTCCACCCGGCGCCGCCCGAAAGCCCCTGCCGCATTCGCGACAAATCGTGGTGCGGACCAAAGCAGGATCAAGGCGGCGACAAGTATCGTGATGCCAAAGGCCCAGCGTCCTGTCGATGCGCTGTCTGAGCTGGAGGCCGGCCACGGCGCTTCACCTTCACCGGCCGCCCGTACCGCGCCATAAATCCGGGCATCCCCGGCGATCTCCGGTGGCTGACTGCTGCGCCAAACCAGATCACCACGAATGATTGCTCCCGGCTCGACGCGAATTGTGCGAGCCGCTACTTCCACAGTGCCAACGATACGGCCACGGATGACGACAGTACCTGCGGCCACTTTCAGATCGCCACCAACCTGCCCATCGACTTCAACGTCTCCGCCCGCGATCCACGTGCGGCCACCGATCGCACCATCGCGAGTGATCGCTACGGTCCCGCCAGCAAGTGTGGCCTGGTCGGTAACGAATCCGGCGATCTGAATGTTCCCGGCTGCTGCGCGCAGATCGTCGCCGACGCCACCTTCCACATCCACGCGCCCGGCAGCCACAATCACATCGCCATCGACATCGCCCGAGAACCGGGCACTACCGGCTGCCACCACAGCAGCACCGGTGACACGCCCGTCTATACGAACCTTGCCGGCAGCGGCATACAGGTCGTCGTCCAGCACCTGGCTGATGATTACAGAATCCGAAAGGCGGGTTTCGGCAGCAGCCAGGCCGCTGCCGAACATCACCAATGAGATCAGCAGCCAGACTATATGGCGGCAGTAATCAGCCCGTCGGTCGCAAATCACTGAGCGCACCCGGCAGCGCGTCGAATACCCGCGCATACTGTTTCTGCTCCGTACGGGTTTCCTCATCAGTGATGCCAGCCATGAACTCCCAGTCGGCCTGGTTAAACAGCCGGCCGGCAAGGTCCGTGGTGGCGCCATGATGGCCCATGCTGGCCACGATATAGCGGGCGTACGCACCGCCAGCGCTCTCGAACTTCGCGAGCGCGGCAGCGTCCGGCTTTGCTGCCAGACCTTTGGCAGCAGTCACCATGGCCTTCAGATGCTGCTGATTGCCTGCCAGACGCTCGTCGAGTTCGCGCAGGGCTGTTTCGGCTGATGCATCGAGCGTGCCGAGCTTTTCCCGGATCATGTTACCCATCTTCACATCCTGGGCATGCAGCCGTCCCATTGATGTCTCAATGTAGTCGCTGACCGCGATATAGAAAGGCGCAAATGCGGCATCTCCACCGGAGGTTCGAGCCACCGCCTCGGTCAATGTTTCCCGTACTGATTTCAGCCGGCGGCGTTCGCCAGCCACTCTCTCGCGCAAGGTTGTCATAGCCAGATATCTCCTTCAGATATTCAATGTACTCATCATGGTATCGGGGTACCGCTCACCGAAGATCTCGTTCTCGGGAACGGCTGCTTCAATAGCCGCAATCTGGGCGGGTGACAATTGCACTGCCACGGCCCCGACGTTTTCGTCCAGATAGCGGCGCTTTTTGGTGCCCGGAATGGGCAGAACGCCTTCCCACTGCGCCAGCACCCAGGCCAGTGACAACTGGGCAGGCGTGCATCCTGCTTCCTCAGCGACCGCCCTGAGCCGCCCGATCATTGCGGCATTTCGGACGAAGTTGCCGGCCTGAAAGCGCGGAAACATCCGGCGCGTGTCGCCTTCGGCGAGATCAGTAGTCGCGCCAATGGTGCCGGTCAGAAAGCCGCGCCCCAGCGGACTGTAGGCAACGAATCCAATACCCAGGTCGCGGCAGGCGTGTAGCGTGGCCCGGGATGCGCTGCACGTCCATGGCGACAATTCACTCTGCACGGCTGCGACCGGATGCGCGGTGTGGGCACGCCTCAGTGTTTCGGCCGAGACCTCTGACAGACCCGCATGGCGGATCTTGCCTGACTGTTTGAGATCGGCCAGCGCACCCATCGATTCGGCAACGGGTATCGCCGGGTCGATACGATGGAGATAGAACAGATCAATGTGGTCAACGCCGAGCCGCTGCAGGCTTTCATCACAGGAGTTGCGTATGGTCTCCGGCCGATTGTCCGCGGCCATTGCCCCGGATGCAGTCCGCTCCATGCCACACTTGGTGGCCAGAAACACGTCGTCACGCCGGCCACGGATGCAGGCACCGACGAAACGTTCATTGTCACCGGCTTGGTAGACCGCGGCGGTATCCAGATGGTTGATGCCAAGATCCAGTGCGTGCAGCAGCGTGGCCCTGGCTTCGGCGTCGTCCCGCTGGCCGTACCAGCCGACCATCCCCATGCAACCAAGGCCGATTGCGGAAACGGATGCTCCGGTACTGCCGAGTGTGCGATATTGCATACTGTCGATGATACCTTCCAACGGTAGCCGTGAGTGATGCCTGCTGCGATATGCCACTGTCAAGGAGACAGGCCATGCCCGCCACATATCTGACCAGAGCCTCACGCGTCTTTCTGGTCATCGGCTGCCTGTCACTTATGGCCTCGAACATATTGAGTGCACTGGGCTTTCATGCGCTGAACAATGTACTCACCCCTGCCCAGCGGGCCTCCTGGCACTGGGCCACGGAACTGCAGTTCTACCATTCGCTGGGGCTGATCCTGCTGGCCGTCCTCATCCCGTTGCTTGGCAACTCCAGACTTGTCACCCTGGCCGGCGCCATCATGACAGTGGGCCTTGTGCTGTTTTCCGGATCAATCTATGTGAACTCCCTGGGCCTGGCTCCGGTCGGGCAGTTTGCACCGTTTGGCGGTGGGTCCTTCATGCTGGCGTGGCTGCTGGTGGCCATCGCCGCGATCCGTCATCGAACCGGCAAAACCTGAAACACCCCGTGCCGGTCAATTTCACAATGCACCCCTCCACACGCAATGTTGCCAAGCTGCTGGCGGGCATCTTGCTCGCTGCCGCCTGTGTTGCCGGCAACGCAGCCGACCATGCCCGCGGCAGCGTCCTAGTCGCCGGCGCCACCGGACAAACGGGTCGCCTGATTGTTGCCGGCCTGATGGCCGAGGGCTACACGGTTCGCGCCCTGGTTCGGGATGAGGCGACGGCCCGCGAATTGCTCGGCGATCGGGTGAAACTTTTTCAGGGTGACGTCAAGGAACCGGCATCGCTGACGACGGCATTTGCAGGCGCGGATGCTGTCATATCGGCCATCGGCGCCAAAGCTGCCAAGGGCCCGGACCGCCCGGAGTTGATTGATTTTCAGGGCGTGAAGAACCTGGCGGACGCTGCTGCAGCGGCGGGCGCCCGGCAGTTCGTCCTGGTATCTTCGCGCTCGGTAACCCACACGGACAACCCGCTGAACAAGATGTTTGGCAACGTGCTGATCTGGAAGCTGAAGGGTGAAAACGCTGTGCGCACCAGCGGTGTGCCCTACACCATTGTGCGTCCGGGCGGATTGATCAACGATGCCGGCGCGGCAAAGAACATCAAATTCGAACAAGGCGATGTTGATACCGGCAGCACAAGGATTGCCAGAGCCGACCTGGCTCGCGTCTGCATAGCGTCACTCGGGTATCCGGAAGCCCGCAACCGCACCTTTGAAATCAGCACGGCAGATGGCCCTGCGGCAAACAACTGGCGGACGAAGTTTGCCGCGCTGAAAGCCGATCCGAAATAGGGCGGTGGGTCCCGTTCGGTCTCCCGTCAAGGCAGGTCGGTGCGCCGCCATTCGCCATCCTGCCAGCTGATCTGCCAGGCCGGCCAGTAAGTGTCATCGAGCTTCAACGTCAGAACCTCAAGCTGATTGTTCCAGGCGACAGTGGTCAGTCGCACGGCATCACGATTTTTCTTGGTTCGCACCACGTTGATAAATGCATCCAGATCGGCGATCGGAATGCCATCCACCTGGGTAATGCGGCGGCCGGCATACAAGCCGAATCGCGATGCCGGTGAGCCGAACGCAAAGTAGGAAACATAGACACCTACAGGTTGCACACCGCGTTGTGCTGCCATATCCCGGTATGGAGCCTGAAGTAGCGCCCCCGCCCACATCAGCACGCGGCGCACTCCATTCCCGTTCAATGCGACTGTCGCTACATCCAGCGACAGCACGTGACCGTCACGCAGTACCTCGACCCGCACAGCAGGTTTCCGGGTTCGCAACTCGACTTCCCGAAACCGGGTGACGGGGTCCCCGTCGATCGTTAGCAACAGGTCACCGGGTTCAAAGGCACCGGCGGCCGGCGAGCCCGCCACGATCCGGGTGGCGCTGAGCAGACGCCGGCGTTCCGGATCATGGTCACCGATCCGGCGAGCCCATTCAGGACTCAAACCCAGCCGGCGGGCAGCCACCAGTGGCATTTCGGCCCACTCAACTTCCAGTGACCGCAGTTCCTGGCCCGACACCACGAGATCCAGCAGCTCGCGAACGTAATCGACCGGCATGCCGCGGTTTTCCTGGCGCAGGTCACCACTGCCTTGCCAGGCAAAGCTGGACCACAATGCCGCCACCTCACCTTTGCGGTTCAGCACAACCCCGTCGAGATCGCGAGGACCGCTGACGAGATTGAGCGTCTCCAGATTGGACTCGCGAAACCGGATAGTACGAGACAGCGGAAAGTTCAGGGGTGCAAACGAATCGAACGATGCCGACTGGGACACCAGATTTTCACCATTCCGCAAGCCAGCCACCCACAGTTCGTCGCCAGTGTGTGGCACCCGTTTCGCCAGCGGCGCGGACTTGACCGGAGTATCGCCAATTAGTGCAGGGTCGTAGGCGATCAACGCCAGATTGTGCAGTGGATGTACATAGACCACGCGCCCGGGTACCTCCAGCGACCCGCCAAAAGTGATCCGTGCGTCGCCCAGCGCTTCCGGAATCGTGTTGCGATCCACAACCACATAACCGCGCTCTGCGTCGACTACAACGCCTGTGCCGTAGTAGTGCTGCTCGGACACGCCAGACACCGTATAGGGCATGTCAAAGTTCACCAGAACCAGCGATGGTGCGATACGCCGCAAGCGTGCGTCTGGTTGTTCCACGAAGCTGGCAACGCCGCCCTGTGGTGGTGGTGGTGCCGGTCCCGGATCCAGGGCCCGACACGGCCAGTCGCCGCGTACGTCATCCCGTCGGCAACGCACTGCCGGAAACCACCGCCGGTCCATACGGGCAACCCTCACCTGACTGTTCGAGGGTTCTTCGAGCGTGACGAAGCGCACTGTAAAGCGCTGCTTGTCCGCCTTGGTAGCCAGGACCCGCTCCAGATCGTCAAGCTGTCGAACAGGTTCACCTTCGACGCCCACGATCACACTGCCGCGGGGGATACCAGCCGCTGCAAAAACGAAACCAGGATTGGCCAAATACAGGCCTTCGGCAGCCCGGTTGAAATGGCGTGCCTCCTGATAGGAGAGTTTATTGAGGACTGCATCACCGAACTGCAGATACTCATCCGGACTCAAGCTGTCCAGATTCTGCACCGGCAAGCTGAAGGCCAGCTCCGTACCGCCGCGCTCTACCGTCAGCGCCACGGACTGGCCTACGTGTTCATCCAGTACCGAGCCATAAGGTACGAATTCCGTCAGATAACGGCCGTTGACCCGAACCAGTATGTCGCCGACCTGAAGCTTGCCGTCGGCTGTGCTGCCGGGCAGAACTTCATTGACCACCAGCATGCCGATATCATCCGGGAACTGTTGGCGTACTGCCCGCTCAGTGGCATCGCGCAAGCCCAGCCGATGCAGTTCATCGAAAGCCGTATAGCGCAGGATTGCGCCGACCGTACCGCGAGTGACGGGTTCACCCGCCTGAATCAGCTTCAGGGCCCGCTGCACGCGATCAAGGGGCAGGAAGAAGCTGGATGCTGCCTGACTGCTGGCACCTGCATTAAGGGCGATCACCCGGCCCTGAATATCGATGACCGGTGAACCGGAAGAGCCGCCGGAGGTACTGGAGGCGGCCTGCATGTAAAAGGTATTGAAATCGTTGTACTTGCCCCGCCCATAGTCCGGAGCATCACGACGCAGGCGGGCCAGAGTTCCTGCCAGGATTGAAAGTTGCTCACCGTCATCGTTGCCGACTACACGGATGTCCCGCCCCAGTTCGGCACCGGCAGGATAAAGCGGCAGCGACCGTGGCTTGATGTACTTGAGTGCTCGAGGATCGTATCGATAGAAACCAAAATCGTGGACCGGATCCCGATAAACCGGCACAAGCTCCACTTCTTCAGAATTGGTGAACAGGCCTGCAGCCCTCACCGGTCCGGCAGTAACTACATGCCGGTTGGTAAGGATCAGCCCGCGCTCGGCATCAACAACAAAGCCGGTGGCCTGGCCACTCTCGTTCCATTCCGTATCGAAGGCTCGCGTGCCGTCCACCTGAATGGAGACTACGGAAGACGAGATGCCCTCCAGTGTGCGTCGCCATGCGGCCGGTTCGATATCGTTGGCGCTGAAGGCAGGTGCCGGTGCGAGCATGCCCAGCATGATCGTCGCCAGGCACAGAGCTGCCGGGACGCCACACACCGCCCGTTGGCCCGTCAGCAAGCCACGAGCAAGTACCGGGCTAGATCCGGAGCGCATGTCCGAATGCTGTGCGATATTCCTGCTGCAGGGATGCGGGTGTGAACTGATGATTCTGCGTACCCCGGTGGGCAATTTTGAGCGAGCCCAGCAGTGCCGCGAGGCGTCCCGCCTCCGGCCACGAGTAATGGCGGTCGATGCCATGAAGAAGACCGGCGCGATAGGCGTCACCGCAACCAGTGGGGTCCCGGATGGCCGCAGGCTTTACCGCGGGAATGTCGTGCCGTTCACCACCGGCCCAGATCGTCGAACCTTCAGCGCCACGAGTGACGATCAGCGCCTGTACCCGTGTCGCGAGTTCTGCTTCGCTCCAACCGGTCCGGTCTGTCAACAGCTGTGCTTCGTAACTGTTGACTGCCAGCCAGGTGGCGAGTTCGACGAAGCGCCGCAAATCGCTGCCTTCAAAGGTGGGTAATTGCTGCCCCGGGTCGAAGAGAAACGGCACCCCGGCTGCATGCAGCTGGGCCGCGTGCTCCACCATGCCCCGACTGCCATCCGGCGACACGATGGCCAGTTCAATATTGGCAGCCTTGATGGCTGCCGCATCGGGCACCTCGATGCGGTGTGATTCGTTCATCGCGCCCGGATGAAAAGCCGTGATCTGGTTGTCGTCCAGATCGGTGGTGATGTAGGCCTGTGCCGTCAGCAGACCTTCGATCTCCCGGACCAGATCCAGCTTCAGGCCCAGCCGGTCCAGCCGTACGCGGTATGCGCCGAAATCACTGCCGACTGTGGCCATGATCAATGGCTCACCACCCAGCAACTTGAGGTTATAGGCGATATTGCCGGCACAGCCGCCAAATTCCCGACGCAATTCCGGCACCAGGAAGGCCACGTTCAGAATATGGATCTGGTCCGGCAGGATGTGCTCCCTGAACCGGCCCTGGAAGACCATGATGTTGTCGTACGCAATAGAGCCACAGATCAGTGCGGACAATAGTTCACTCCTGAGGCGTCGGGGGGTTGTTGGATGCTGGCAGATTGACCGGTCGACTCTGCCAGCTGAGATCCAGCTGGCGCGCCGCGCGGACATCGTCCAGTCGGCGCACCGGGGTGGTCAGCGGAGCGCGCTTCACTTCCGCCGGATCACGTATGGCCAGATCACGAATGTCGGTCAGCGCCTGGGCAAAGGCATCCAGCTCCTGCACAGCCTCGGATTCCGTCGGCTCAATAAGTAGGCACTCCGGCACCAGTAACGGGAAATAGGTTGTAGGTGCATGAAAACCGCGATCCAGCAGCGCCTTGGCAACATCCATGGCATTCACACCGGTGTCACGGGCCAGATTCTTCAGCGAGATGATGAATTCGTGGCTGGCCCGCCGGGTGGGGTATGCCACGGTGAATCCTGCTGCCGCCAGGCGCGTCATCAGGTAGTTGGCATTGAGTGCGGCAAAGTCGGATACGCGCCGCATGCCATCGGCACCCAGCAGTCGCATGTACACATAGGCACGCAGCAGAATGCCGGCATTGCCCATGAAGCCGGACAGCCGGCCAATGGCCTGCGGTCGTTCGCCTTCTGCCAGCCAGCCGTATCGATCATCACGACGACCCACGATCGGAATCGGCAGGAACGGCTCCAGCCGTTCGTTGGCCGCGACTATTCCGGCGCCAGGCCCGCCACCACCATGAGGCGTGGAGAAGGTCTTGTGCAGATTGATGTGCATCACGTCGAAACCCATGGCGGCAGGCAATGCGCGGCCCAGAATGGCATTCAGATTCGCACCATCGTAATAAAGCAAGCCACCTGCGTCGTGTACGACCCTGGCGATCTCGGTGATGCGCCGCTCAAACACTCCGAGTGTCGACGGGTTGGTCAGCATGATCCCGGCCGTGCGTGGCCCTACGGCCTTGCGCAATGCGTCCACATTCACGTCGCCGTCAGGACCGGTGGGAATCTCGACCACATCGCAACCGCACATCGTCGCCGTGGCCGGATTCGTGCCGTGGGCAGCATCGGGGACGATGATCTGCGTGCGCTCTGCATCACCGCGCGACAGGTGATAGGCACGAATCATTGCCACACCGGCAAACTCGCCCTGGGCGCCTGCCATTGGCGTCAGCGACACACCACTCATGCCAGTCACGGCCTTGAGCATCTGCTGCAGTTCGTAAAGGCACTCCAGAAAACCCTGCGCATGTGCGGCCGGTTCAAGCGGGTGCCGATCGAGGAAGCCAGGCAACATGGCCAGCTTGTTGGCGGCACGCGGGTTGTACTTCATCGTGCATGAACCCAGCGGATAAAAATGGGTGTCAATCGAGAAGTTCAACTGTGACAGGCGCGTGAAGTGCCGAACTACCTGCAGCTCCGAGACCTCCGGCAACAGCGGTATCGACGTCCGGATTGCATTGGCCGGCAAGTCGCTGTAGTCGGCCATAACCGCGGGCGCCTGCGATGGTGCGCGTCGGCCGGCTCTGGACACCTCGAAGATCAGCGGTTCAGTCATTGATGTACAGCCTGCATCAGGCGGCAACCGGCACGCCCAGAACATCGGCAAGCGCCTGGCGATAGTGCTCGATGTCGACGGCGCTGCGTAACTCGGTGGCGCAGACCAGAAGCGCATGCCCCAACTCGGGAAAATCTGCTGACAGGTCGAAGCCACCGAGGATGCCGGCAGCCGCAAGCTGATCAAGGACGGGTGCCACAGCCTTCGGCAGGCTCAGCACCGCTTCATGAAAACAGGCACCCGTCGGGCCCGTAACGCCATCCAGGCTGCTAAGCGATGCGATCAGGTCACGCGTGTTCGCATGACACCGGGCTGCGACGCGACGCAGGCCCTCGCTCCCAAGCAGGGAGAGGTAGATCGTGGCTGCGGTCACCATCAGGCCCTGATTCGTGCAGATGTTCGAGGTCGCCTTTGAGCGCCGGATGTGCTGCTCACGAGCCTGCAGCGTCAGCGTGAAGCCGGGCCGACCTTCCACGTCGAGCGTACCGCCGACGATACGGCCGGGCATCTGGCGAACCAATGCCTGCTTGCAGGTCAGGAAGCCGAAATAGGGCCCCCCTGAACTCAAGGGAATGCCAAGCGGCTGACCTTCGCCGCAGGCTATGTCGGCACTCTTGCCCCCCCATTCACCAGGCGCCTTCAGCAGGGCCAGGGCCGTGGGATTGCAGACAGCGATGACCAGCATGCCGCGCTCATGCGCCCAGTCGGTGAGTTCATCTACCGGCTCGAGGCCCCCCAGAAAATTTGGCCATGGAATGCAAATCGCGGCAAAGTTTTCGCCATCAAGGGCGGCCAATGCCGAGAGATCCGAGCGACCCTCCACGGCGGCAAGCTCGACCAGTTCGATGTTCTGACCGGTCAGCATTGCACGTGCCACCTTCTTCCAGACCGGATTCAGATAGCGTGGCACCAGAATGCGACGGCTTCCGGTCTGACGCGTGGCACGAACTGCCATCAGGCAGGACTCTGCGAACGCTGTCGCACCGTCATACAGGGAAGCATTGGATACATCGAGTCCAGTGAGTCCGGCGAGCATCGACTGGTACTCGTAGATCAGCTGCAAGGTTCCTTGACTGGCCTCCGCCTGATAAGGCGTATAGGCACTGTAGAACTCGCCCCGGGTCGCGATCTCCCACACCGCTGCCGGAATGTGGTGTTCGTAGGCCCCCGCACCCAGAAAGCACACACTCGTTGCGTTTCGCCCGGCCCGCTCCTTCATGAGGCGGGTAATTCCGGCTTCGCTCAGGCCGGCTGGAACGTCAGGCAGGCCGCTGATCGTCAGGCTTGCGGGTATCTCGTCGAAGAGTTGATCGATGTCAGAGACACCGATCGCATCGAGCATCGCCGCGATTTCGTCGCTTGTATGAGGAATGAAAGGCACCGCGGCCGCCGTTTCAGTCTTCTGCGGCAAGCAGGTCGCTGTACGCAGCGGCGTCCAGCAAACCATCCAGTTGACTGGCATCAGTCAACTGCAACCGCACCAGCCAGCCGTCACCGTAGGCATCGGTGTTGACGAGTTCAGGCCGGGCTGTCAGCGCCGGATTGACCTCACGCACCGTGCCGTCCAGCGGCGCGTACACATCAGAGGCAGCCTTGGTGGACTCCACCACAGCCATGGCATCGCCGACGGCCAGCACACGACCGGCTTCGGGCAGTTCCACATAGACGAGTTCGCCCAGTTGTTGCTGCGCGTGGTCAGTGATACCGACTACCGCAGTGCCGTCTGGTTCACGGCGCACCCACTCGTGTTCGATCGTAAACCGAAGATTGCCGGGAACGTCACTCATCGTCGCGATTCCTGCTACTAAACCAAAATCTTGCCGCGGCGTACGAACGGCGGGCGCACAATGCGCGCTGCACGCAGACTGCCACGGATCTCAACCTGGCATGGACCTTCTGCCGCCACTGGCACGCGGGCCAGGGCCACCGACCGTTCCATGGTTGGTGAGAATCCACCGCTGGTGATCACGCCTTCACCGGCCGGGGTGAGTACCCGCTGGCCGTGACGCATGATACCGCGATCCTCCAGCACCAGTCCGGTCAACTTTTCCGTCACACCCGCCGCGCGCTGCTGCTCCAGCGCAGCGCGACCGCGGAAATCGCGATCGGCTGGTTCAAAGGCGACCGTCCAGCCCAGGCCGGACGTCAGAGGCGACGTGCCGGCGTCCATATCCTGACCGTAAAGGTTGAGCGCAGCCTCCAACCTCAATGTATCGCGAGCGCCCAGACCACAGCGTATCGCACCCGCATCTGTCAGCGCGTTCCATAATTCCAGGCCGGCTGGAATCGGTAGCATCACTTCAAAGCCATCTTCGCCGGTATAGCCCGTGCGTGCCACGAACAGTTCATCGCCTGGCAGTGCTTCGAAGGGTTTCAGCGCGAGCACGCCAGCTCTCACGGTCTCCGGCAACAAGGCTGCCATCTGGCGGCGCGCGTCCGGGCCCTGCACAGCCAGCATCAGCAGCTTGTCACGATGGCGCAGCACAATGTCGTCCCGGTCGGCTACCCGGGTCATCCAGGCAAGGTCCTGGGTACGTGTGGCAGCGTTAACCACAAGACGGTAACGGTCATCGCCGGTCCAATACACGATCAGGTCGTCAACGATGCCACCCGTGTCATTGAGCATGCAGCTATAGAGCCCCTGCCCGGGTTGTTTGAGCCTGGCGATATCGTTGGCCAGCAACCGGCCCAGAAACGCCTTGGCGCCCGGCCCTACAACATCAACGACCGTCATGTGCGATACATCGAAGATGCCCCACGCCTGGCGCACTGCGTGATGCTCGGTCAGGGCTGATCCGTAGTGCAGCGGCATCTCCCATCCGCCGAAATCGACCATCCTGGCGCCAGCAGCAACGTGTGCTGCATGCAGGGGTGTATTGAGTCCCATGTTGCGAATTCCCCTTTCGCTCGAATCGGAGTTCGATATGTCGGCGGTGACCAATGTCAGTTCAGTGCCGGGGCTGAGGTGGCCAGCGTATCAATGGCAAAGGCCACCCGGTCGTCAACTGAAGCACCCGCTTCCTGCGCATTGACCAGAGCCAGCCGCGAACGCAGGCCACAGCGGTTGGCAATCTGGATATTCAGGCCAGGACGTGCGTTCAGTTCCAGCAACATGGGCCCCTTGTCCCGATCGAGCACAATGTCGACGCCGATATATCCGAGCCCGGTCAGTTCGTAACAGCGGGCAGCAAACTGCAGCAAATAGTGCCATCTGGGGATCTGCAGGCCGGCGATGATGGCACCGGTATCAGGATGTTCCGTCACGCTGGAATTGCCGACTACACCATGGGTGGTGAGCCCAGTTGCCAGATGAATACCGGCGCCCACGGCGCCCTGATGCAGATTGGCCTTGCCCTGTGAGTTACGGGTCGGCAGCCGCACCATGCCCATCACCGGATAGCCCCGAAACACGATCACCCGGATATCCGGCACCCCCCGGAAAGCATGTTCGGCAAAGGTGCTGTCGAACTTTACGCAGTATTCGATCAGGGCCACATCCCGATTGCCGCCCAGACTGTACTGGCCGCTCAGGATGTTCGACAAATGATGTTCGATGTCGTCCTCGCCCATCAACGTGCCATCAACCAGCCGATAGACATTCGTTTCCTTGACGCGTGTTGAAACGACGAGAATCCCGTCGCCACCCGAGCCGTGCGCCGGCTTCACGACAAAGTCGCGCCGTCCGGCCAGCATCCGGGGCAGGTCCCGGACTTCCCGGTGGCTTTTAATCACGCCATAGAGCTCCGGTACCGGTAGCCCGGCCGGCAGTGCCAGGTTCTTGGTGGCAAGTTTGTCGTCGACCAACGGATACAGGCGTCGGGGGTTGTAGCGCATGATGTAGTCGCAATTGCGCTCATTGAGTCCGAGCACTCCGTTGCGTTCAAGCATGCGGATCCTGTTGAACATCAGGCTTTGGGCGCTGCCAGTGCCCTGAACCGGATGAGTTCCAGCAGTCGGTACCCACTGTATCTGCCCAGCAGCAAGCAGATCGCCAGCACCCACAGCAGCAGCTCCGGAAAGACAAAAAACAGATGCTTCAATACATCGGCTTCCATGACCCCGTAGCAGATCGACGCCACCATGAGGCTGCCCACACCCTGCTGAATGGCCTCGGTCGGCCCCCGCTCTTCCCAGACGATCGACATACGCTCGATCGTCATCGTCAGAATCACCATCGGGAACAGGCCGACTGACAGCGCCATGTCGATCCCGAGTTGATGGCTGACGATGCTGATTATCGCCATCAGCATCACGACAATGATCAGGACTGCCGCCAGCCGGGGCACCAGCAGCAGGCGCAACTGTTCCATGAAAAACCGGAACAGTAGCCCCAGCGCCACCACCAGTGAGAACAGGACTACGCCGGCGACCAGCTGGGTTTCCCGAAAGGCCAATGCGACCAGTACCGGCATGAAAGTACCGAAAGTCGTAATACCAACGACGTTACGCAGTATGACGACCACCAACGCCCCCAGCGGAATCATCAACAGTACGGCGTATACGGCCTGCATCTGAATCGGCAGCGAGAACAGCGAGAAATCGGCAATGCGTGACTGAACTGTCTCCGCGCGACGCTCCGCCACCAGCACTGGATCGGCTTCATTGCGCTGCACCGAAAAGGTGATGTCCGGCTTGTCGCCACCATCCATCGAGAACAGGGGCTCGTCTCCCCGCCACCAGATCAGGAAATTCTCCGGCAGGCTCTGCGCACCCGTGGCCGGGTCAAAGTACAGCCAGCGATCACCATCGTGAACTTCCAGCCAGGGCTGGATGTGTGCTTCGCGCTCCCTGTCTACCAGCGCAAGACCCCTGATCAGCCGTGCCGGAATCTGCGCGGCCGCCAGAACAACGATTGCTGTGCGGGCTCTGGCCAGCGGGTCGGTGGAGCCATCCAGCAGCAGATTGACGTTCTGGTCACGGGAGGACTGGCCAAGGCGCTTCAACAGTTCTACGGTAAACGACGCCGGGTCGGCCGACTGCGCCTGCACTGCCTTGACGATTTCCTCTACCGCGATTTGGATGCCGCCATCCAGCCTGGGTGGTGGCGGGAACGGCGGGATCGTGTCGTTCTCCATCCGGCGCGGATCCTTGTAGACCACTGCCCGGTAATAGAAGGTCTGCGGGCCCTTGGCCCGGCGAATTGCCCACTGCACCTGTCGCCCGCCCGGCACATAACGGGTGGTAAAGCCAAAGCCACGGGAAACGAAGTTTTCGTCCAGCATCGCAAAGCCCGGCGTCAGCCCGGGAATATGCAGGGTTGCCTTGAGCGGCATCGCGCGGTCACCGGCATCCAGCTTTATGGTTGTTTCGACGGTCCAGATGCGGGTCTCGTCAGCGGGCAACAGCGGATAGCCGAGATCAAGCCACTTGTAGAGGAAGATGGAGCCGCCGATGACGAACAGCGCGAAGGCGAATGCCCATACCTTATAGCGCTGCATGGTGCTCCCACGTGCCCGTCGCAGCCGATCCGGCCGCCTGCGCAGCCAGCCAGCGCTTCAGCGGCGGCAAGCGATCCACGGCACCCATGCCGGCGGCGGCCATGCCTGCCAATATCGTTGAATCGCTGGTAAACATCCGGTGCAAGCCCTCCATTGTCGCCATCGTCAGCAGATTTGCCCCCTTGCGTCGTCTTTCATAACGGCGCAGCACCAACGCATCACCAGGATCAGCCAGCGAACCCGCCTGCAAATGAGCGGCCAGGATGTCGGCCAGCGCCGCAGCATCCAGTAGTCCCTGATTGATGCCCTGACCCGCCAAAGGATGAATCCGGTGGGCCGCGTCGCCGATCAGTGCGAATCGCGCGCCAGTGTAACGATGGGTGTGTCGGGCAGCCAGCGGAAAGGCGATGCGCCGTGTCGTCAGCTTGAGTTCGCCCAGCACATGGCCAGTGGCCGCGCTGAGGCGCGTGCCGAAATCGGCGTCGGACAGCGCCATCAATGTCTGGGCCTCCGCCTCGAAGCACGACCAGACAATCGACGAGCGACCATCAGCCAGCGGCAGCAGGGCTACCGGGCCGGTGCTCAGAAAGCGTTGCCACGCCGTGCGCTCATGATTCCGCTCGCTACTGACATGGGCCACGATGGCCGACTGACGGTAGTCCCGGCCGGTGGAGGGCACCCGCAGCTGTTCACGTACCCAGGAGTCTGCGCCATCTGCACCGACCAGCAATCGCGTCGCAATGGTCGTGCCATCTTCGAAGTGGACAACCATGGCATCGGGTTGCACATCCAGTGCTACCGGTAGCTGATTGGTGATTCGCGCTGCCGACGCTTGCGCGGGGCTGCACACCTCCCGCCAGCGGTTCCAGAGCCCGGTCCGCAGCCAGTCATGCTCGACGATATGACCCAGCTCCGGCAGACCCTGGTCGGCAGCATCAAAGCCAATACTCCCGGATCCATGGGGCGTGCCGCCAGCCGACCAGATACGCATGCGCTCATACGCGCCAGCACGCCCTGGAGGCAGGCGGGACCACGCACCGGCTCTTTCCAGGATCGATCGTGGCCCTGGCGCAATGGCGAATACGCGCAGATCCGCTTCCGCATCGGCAGACAACGGTTTCGGTGGGTGGGCCTCGACGACGCCGATACGCAGGTGGTCGGATGTCAGGGATCGCAGCAGATTGGCGCAGGCAAGACCTGCGACGCCGCCACCGATGATCAATACGTCGCAGTCGATCTCCGTCATAACGACAGACCCCGTGCAAGGCGCGTACGTCGACCTGCCAGACCCATCGTCTGGCGGGCCAGCAGCCGTTTGGCGCCGGGCAGATTATCGAATAACAGCAGCCCCATACCGCGCATCGGTCCCAGCCCCCGACGGTCAAACCCGCGAATCAGGCCATCGGTGAAAGCAACCACCTTACGCTGATCGAGCCGACGCCATTCAGCGTAGCGCCGCAGACCGGCGGGAGCGCCGGGATCTGCCGGTCCCCGGCGTCCTTGCGCCTGCTGAAGATCGGCCAGCAACTCCGCAAGTGTGGCTGCATCCCGCAGTCCAAGGTTATAGCCCTGTCCGGCAACCGGGTGCAGCCCGTGGGCCGCATTGCCGATAACGGCAGCCCGATGCGTGATTACTGAACTCGCCTCTACCAGCTCCAGCGGATAACTGTGCCGCCTGCCGACCCTGGCAAAACGGCCCAGGCGAAAGCCGAATTCCCGCTGCAACAGCTGGAGGAACGCACCATCAGACAGTTCGCAAACTGCCTCGGCCTGGTCACTCTGGCGCGTCAGGACAAATACATAACGATCTGCGCCGGTTGGCAACAGGGCCAGCGGCCCGTCTGGCGTGAATCGCTCATAGGCCATCGCCCCGCTTCCGGCGGTCACTGCCACGGTGCCAACAATCGCAGTCTGATGGTAAGACCTGATTCCGGCGTCTATTCCCAGTGACTCCCGCAACCGCGACCGGGCACCATCTGCCACTACAAGCAAGCGGGTGCACACAGTGTGCGCGACCCCGTCCTGGTCTACATCCACTGTGATGGTGTCGGGTCCGGAATGTACGTTCTTCACTCGTGCAGGCGCGCGGATATCAATATTGGAACTTGCTGCGAGCTGTTCCCACAAAGCGGCACCCAGCAGGCGGTTTTCCAGGACGTACCCCAGGGGTCCACCACCATCGTCGGCGCCATCGATAATCGTGCTGCCAAACCGACCACGTTCCGATACATGAATCCGGTGAATGGGGGCGGCTTGTTGAGCAACCTGCGCCCAGACTCCCAGTGTGTCCAGAATCTGGTGACTGCTGCGGGACAGGGCGGTCGTTCGCACATCGAAACTCGGCTGCTCCGGGCTGCCCATGGTCACGGCCTCCACCACGACCACGCGCAACGGGAGAGATGACAGCGCAACCGCCAGGCTGGCGCCCACCATGCCGCCACCCGCAATCAATACGTCGCAGTCCGTGTTCATGGCGCCATGTTGCCCGGCCTCATTCATGGCGCTGAAGTGCCGATCATCGCTTCCACCACATCGGGATCCCGCGGCAGATCCCGCGTCAGAACCTCGGACGCATTGCGAGTCACCAGTACATCGTCCTCTATGCGTACGCCGATATTCCACCAGCGCCGGGGCACGCTACGACTCCCGGGCGGAATGTAGATCCCCGGCTCGACTGTCAACGCCATGCCCGGCTCCAGCACGCGCCATTGGTCGGCGACCTTGTAGTCGCCAACGTCATGAACGTCCATGCCCAGCCAGTGTCCGGTACGGTGCATGAAGAACTTCTGGTACTCACGGTTGCGAATCAGCGAAGCCACACTGCCCTCAAGCAGGCCGAGCTTTTTCAGCCCGCGGGTCACGCACCGTACGGCGGCCGTGTGGGGCTCGCTCCAGGCATTGCCTGGCATCACGGCTGCCAGTGCTGCTTCGTGAGCTTCCAGCACCACCTCGTAGATTGCGCGCTGCTCGGCTGTGAACCGGCCATTGACCGGGTAGGTGCGCGTGACGTCCGACGCATAGTAATCGTACTCGCAGCCGGCATCGACGAGCAGCAGATCGCCGTCCTCCATGCGCCGGTTATTGGCCTGGTAGTGCAGGATGCAGGTGTTGGCGCCGGACCCGACTATCGGCAGATACGACGGCTCGGCGCCGTGGATGCAGAACTCATGAATGAACTCCGCTTCAATCTGATATTCGTAGAGTCCCGGTCTGCACACGCTCATTGCACGCCGGTGGGCCTGCACAGCGATGCGAGCTGCCCGCCGCATGGCTCCGGCTTCATCCCGGCTTTTGTAGAGGCGAAGATCATGCAGAAAGTGGTCCACAGCGATGAATTCGTCCGGGGTATGAGCCCTGGAACGGCTGTGATGACCCATTCGCGACACCCAGCCAACAAGGCGCTGGTCAAACTCCCGATGCAAGCCCATCGTGTAGTAGACCCGCTCGCAACCACTGACAATCTTCGGCAACAGTTCGTCAACCGCTTCGATGGGATAAGCGGCATCCGCGCCAAACTCCGCAACCGCATTGTCTGGACCCGCCCGAGTGCCATCCCAGGCTTCCTGGCCGGGATCCCGCGACCGGCAGAACAGCAGAAACTCGCCCTCGGGACGCCCAGGTGCCAGGACAGCAACAGCTTCCGGTTCAGCAAAGCCGGTGAGATAGTAAAAATCACTGTCCTGCCGGTATGGGTAATACACGTCGCGGTTCCGGATCCGGGCGAGCGCTGCCGGAAGTATGGCCACGGCCCCCTTGCCCATCATCCGCATCAGCTGGCGCCGCCGCTTGAGAAATTCTTCCGGGTTCATCCTGCGTCTGGTCAGTGTTTGACGGCAGAATGGACGCGCTGCCGAACCGCCGTGAATTCCTCATAAACGAGTTGAACACTTACCCGGACGTATTCAACCAGTTCAAAGTATGCGGCCTCTCCCTCCGCATCGGGCGTGTCGCCATCTGTCGCGGCCTGTGCCAGCTCGCTGAAATCACGAACGATCTCCGCCGTGTCACCACTTTCCAGTTCGATCTGCGCGTCGCCGATCCGCGCGGCCACAAACAACCCGTGATTGAATCCCTGGCACCATTGCGCCAAGCCATCAACCCGATCGCCCAGTGGCCCCTCGTCGTCCGGCAACAGGGGCTGGAAACTCATCGCCGTAGCTTCCAGGGCGGCCGCGGTTACCTCAACAAGCACATCAAGCACCGTTCCGGATTGACTCAAGGCATCCAGGCTGGCCGGCGTGGCTGCCAGACCCTGGTCGGTACGATAGTCAGCCATATCGGCGAGCGTCTCTGCCAGCCAGACGGACTTGCCGGCATTGCCCAGGACGCAGATCAGGCCACAGAGGCTGCCGTGAATCTCGGCAGGATCCACCGGCGCCTCCATTCGGCGCAAGGCCTGGTCAACGGCGTCGAAGCTGGGCAGATCAGGAGTCGTCAGGGTATTTAACATCTTTTGGAACTGGCACTTATCCTAGCACCCCGGTCGAATGCGCGGCATTTGACCCTGACTCCGGGCTGACACTATATTCAGTTCATGACCGACCCTATTGAAAAGACCTTTGGCCGCGAACTCGAGCGCCTGGAACGACGACTGGATGAACTGGTGGTGGTAACCAACCAGCTCAAGGACGAGAATCGTTCTCTTCGCGACCGGCAGGATAACCTGATTGCGGAACGGGCCACCCTTCTTCAGAAAAATGAGCAGGTACGGGCACGCGTCGAGGCAATTATTGGCCGCCTGAAAGCCATGGAGCATGGTTCGTGACAGAGTCCGTTACACAAGTCACCATCAAGATTCTCGAAAAGGAGTACCAGATCGCCTGCCCGGCCAGCGAGCGCGGTGCTCTGCTGGACTCGGCGGAGATGCTGAACACCCGTATGCGCGAGATCCGCGATACCGGCAAGGTTATAGGCCTCGACAGGATTGCCGTCATGGCAGCCCTTAACATGGCCAATGAACTATTGCGCTCCCGGTCGCGCGGCGAGGTCATGGAAGGTGCTGCCAAACTGCGCCTGCAAGCAATGCGCGAACGGGTCGAGGGCGCACTTCAGGGTGGCCGCCAGCTCGACCTCTGATTGCGCATCATGCGCTGCCACGTCACGTGACGCAGCATGTGCGTCACGTTTTTCCCGCCGACCACGGCTATAATTCCCTTGGTCTCTCCTGCGGTGTGCGACAGTAGCCTGATAGGTCTCTCGACCCTTAATCGCGCTTTCGGGACTGCGTAGTGTTGGCAGTGTGTGCACGACCGGCCGGGACAACCAACCTGGAAGGGAAGCCTGATCTGCTGCATTTGGTCCCACCTGATGCTCTTGGTCTGAGAGCAGCGGGCCGCACCGGCACAGGCGGGAGAGACCACCCCCTCCGAGGCTCTGTTCATGGCCTCCGACCCAACTGACAGCGACGCCATTGCCCACGAAAAAGCGCGCTTGCGGCGTGAGGTGATTGCGCAGCGTATTGCCCTGCCGCCAGCCGAAGCCATGGACGCCGCCCGGCGTGCCGTGCGCCACCTGTGGTCACTGCCGGTCATGGCAAATGCCCGAAATCTGGCGATTTATCTGCCGGTGGGCAGTGAACTGGACTGTACGCCGATAGCCTCTCAAGCCTGGGCACGCGGCAAGAACGTATTGGTGCCGATCGTTGATGGCGCGACCCTGCGCTTCGCGCCGCTGACCCCGAAATCAGAACTGCGTCGCAATTTTCTTGGCATCCTCGAACCCGTAACCACTCGCCGAAACCTGCGAAGCGCTCGTCAGCTGGACATCATCGTTGCGCCACTGCTTGCGTTCGATGAGTCAGGGCATCGCCTCGGCATGGGTGGTGGCTACTACGATCGCACTCTCGCGTTTCTGAATGCTCGTTCACGTCAGCGGCGACCACACTTCATTGGCATCGCCTTCGAGATACAGAGACGATCGAGTGTGCCGACTGGTGAGTTAGACGTACGTCTCAACTTCATCGCCACCGATCACTCGACCGGTCGCTTCACATGAGTTGTTGTCTGTTCGCAACCACCCTCAATGAAGAATTAGTACCCCTTGCTGGAATTTTGCAAACTGTTGTATATACTCAGCCCCGTCTATCCCGACACGAGGACTATTACTATGGCTACGAAGAAGAAGGTTGCGAAGAAGAAAGTTGTTAAGAAAAAGGCCAAGAAGAAGGTTGCGAAGAAAAAGCGTTAGTGACGCGTCGGCGTGAGTCCCGAAAGAGTCTCACGCCGATCCTCGAAAGAGGAAACATGCGAAGATCAGTGCCCGCCTCCGGCGGGCACTTTTTTTTGGAAGAGATATGGCAACCAGGCAAAACACCCTTAAAAAGCAGGTCGCGAAGGCTGCGCTTGAATTCATCAAGCCTGGCATGGCCCTCGGTGTTGGCACCGGCTCCACGGTCAACTTTTTTATCGATCAGCTTGAGAATTATCGCGATCAGCTCACGGTGGTCGTCGCCAGTTCCAGAGCGACTGAAGCACGTCTGCGGGCTCGCGGAATCACGGTCACGGAACTCGATCAGGCGGCCGATCTGGACCTCTATGTCGATGGCGCGGATGAAGCCAACAAGCGCTTCCATCTCCTCAAAGGGGGGGGTGGCGCCCTGACCCGGGAGAAAGTTCTCGCTTCGGCCTCCCGAAAATTTGTCTGCATCATCGACGAGTCCAAGTGGGTCGCGACCCTGGGTCAGTTCCCTCTGCCGGTCGAGGTCGTACCCATGGCCCGGCCGTATGTCGCCCGGCAGTTCGTGAAACTGCGCGGCCAGCCGGTATGGCGCGAAAACTACACGACCGACAACGGCAATATCATCCTGGACGTACACAACCTGCAGATCGCCAGCCCGCCCGAACTTGAAACGCGACTCAATCAGATTCCCGGCATCGTGACTGTCGGACTGTTTGCCAATCGACCCGCCGACGTGATCCTCATGGCCAGCGACTCCGGCATCAAGCGCCTCGACCGACGGTAGCACCGGCAGGGCAACCCGCACCTCGCGCGCTGGCCGGTGGATATCCGCCTGTGCTTCGGCCGCCGCGGACTACAGAGTGAACGAATCGGGGTTCCGATAGCCCAAACGAAAGTGCCCGCAGATGCGGGCACTGGTACGTGGGTAAATTGGCTGGGGGACTAGGATTCGAACCTAGGTTCTCGGAGTCAGAGTCCGATGTCCTACCGCTGGACGATCCCCCAGTGAGCAGGACGCATTATAAGCCAGCCCGGTCGTATGTCGGACAGGGCAGCTTTAGCGCTTCGAGAACTGGGGCGCGCGGCGGGCCTTGCGCAGACCGACCTTCTTGCGCTCGACTTCGCGCGCATCGCGGGTGACGTAGCCGGCTTTGCGCAGGGAAGGTCGAAGGCTTTCATCGTAAGCCATCAGGGCGCGAGTCAGGCCGTGCCGAATCGCACCGGCCTGGCCGGTGATCCCGCCGCCGGTAACATTGACATTAATGTCGAACTGCCCCTCCAGCTGTGTCAGTTCCAGGGGTTGGCGCACGATCATTCGGGCAGTTTTGCGACCGAAGAATTCATCGATCGGCTTGTGGTTGATCGTGATCGCGCCCGTGCCACGGCGTAAGAACACTCGCGCTATAGACGACTTGCGTCGCCCGGTGGCGGAGTACTGGGGGGCCGAAGGCGACTGGGAGGGAGTGGGCATATGAGTATCTGGCCTGGCTGGTATCGGGTTTGGAGTTGAAACTAGAGCTTGAGGGCCTGCGGCTGCTGGGCTATGTGGTCGTGGTCACCGCCAGCATAAATGCGCAGCTTCTTCAGCATCGTCGCGCCCAGACTGTTCTTGGGCAGCATGCCCTTCACGGCCTTCATAAGGGCTCTTTCGGGATGTTCTTCCATCATCTTGCCCAGCGTGACGGTCTTCAGATTACCGATATAGCCAGTGTGGTGATGGTAGAGCTTGTCGTTGAGCTTGTTGCCGGTGGCTTTCAGCCGGGCTGCGTTGACCACGACGATGTAATCGCCGGTATCGACGTGCGGGGTGAATTCGGGCTTGTGCTTGCCGCGGAGCCGGAACGCTATCGCCGACGCCAGGCGACCGAGTGTGCAATCCGTGGCATCGACCAGATACCAGCCGCGCCGAACTTCATGGGGTTTGGCAGAAAACGTGCCCATTTGAAACCTGTCTGTTGAAACCTGTTAGCTGTCTGGCCCAAGTGCCATCCCCCAGAACCGTCCTGGAGGGTGCCATCCTGGAAGTACCCGGAACCCGGTCGCGGCAAGCAGGCCACCCGGGCGGGCCGCAAAGTGTAGGCGGCCAGCCGCCTTTTTTCAAACTATCCTGGCCCGCAGCTGTTCCGGGGCTGGCCTGGCTCGCGCAAATCAGCCGGCAACATGGCATTCCGGGCTCTATTCGGGCTGTATTCCGGGCTGACTACGGGCTTACTGAAGGCCCGCTCTGCCTGAATTTGCGCAACTCAGAAGCTGTATTCCAGCGATATTGTCGTATAGGTATCCGTCTTGTCGAAGGGCCGGTTCGGGGTCACCGAAGTATCAATCTCGACATCGGAGTCGTGCTTGTAGGTATAGCCAAGCACCAGACTCAGGTTGCCGATAACGCCAGCCTTCAACTCACTCACGGCTTCCGTATAGGTATTGTCGGAGCCGGAAAGAATGGCCAGCCGCTGGACGAAAGCCGCGTTCTTGCTGATATTCCACGTATAGATGCCGCGCAGCAGGCCTATAGCCTCATCCTGGCTACCACCACTCGTGAGATCTGCCTGCTTGGCGCCAACACCGGCCTCGATGTCCAGAAATTGCCGCTCGCCGCGCAGTATCCGCCAGCCCAGACCAACAGCCTCGTACAACTGCTGGTCATAGGCGGTGAACCGGTCTTTGTACCAGTCCACTGATCCGAATCCGTAGTAGTTCTTGGTGATGTCGTACTGTGATTTGAAGCCTGCCCAGTAGGCTTCGGCGGTGGTCACGGAATCCGAGTCGCGGTCGGCAGCACTACTGGTACCAACGGCTGTGACGCCCAGGATATGGTGCCAGCGGTCTTGATCGTAGCGACCCTCGCCCCTGAAGTTGGCTGCGGAACTCTCGGAATTGCCGGATGTCTTCGCATAGCCGGCGGCCAGCTTGCCGGACCAGGGCCCGGCGTCTTTGGCCTTGTCGGCAGGCTTTACTGCTTCGCTCGCCATCTTGGTATCGACCTGGGCGTGGACGGGTAATGCAGCCCCGTACAAAACCGCTGCAAGTGCGAGAGTGCTCAGGTGTAGGCTTGGTGATTGCATGCCAGGTGCCTCTTCCGGAATATTTCTGGTTGAAGTTGTTTTCGGCCACGGCTGAATGACGTGGGCCGAAGGGCGGCAACGATAATGGATGCGGTGCCTGCAGTCTATTGGCAATGGATCTTGATCCGGGTGGTGATGTCGTGAATCGTAAAGCGTCGTACGGACTTCGCGCCATTGGCGACGGCGTCTTGACGGAACTGGACAGGGCACTGCGAACGTTGTCGGGATCTGAACTGCCCGTTGGCCCGATGCCCTCACCATCGGAGCAGGAGCAACCCGCTGCCGGATACAACTCTCCGACTTCCCTCACGCCATCCGAACGCGCATTGGCCACGGCGCTGATGCGTGTCAACCATGCGGGCGAAGTCGCCGCCCAGGCGTTGTACCGCGGTCAGGCGCTGACGACTGTTGATCCCGAAGTACGTGAAGCCTTGCTGGATGCCGCCCGGGAAGAAGAAGCTCACCTTGGCTGGTGCAGGCAACGTGTCACGGAACTGGGTGGTCGTACCAGTGTATTGGGGCCAGCATGGTATGCCGGCAGCTTTGCGCTGGGCGCAACCGCTGGCTTGCTGGGGCGATCAGCAGGGCTTGGGTTCGTGCTCGAAACTGAACGCCAGGTTGAAGCGCATCTGTCTGATCATCTGTCCCGCTTGCCATCCGGCGACACGGCCAGCCGGACCGTCGTGCACCAGATGCGCAACGATGAGGCCGCACATGGTGCCCGAGCGCGCGCGCTCGGTGCCGCGGAACTACCGAAGCCCGTGCGCCAGGCCATGCGGCTGATGGCCGGATTCATGACTACAGTGGCCCACCGGGTCTAGGTCTAAATGGATACGTGGCGCCACATCGCCATGAAATTGGCACTTAATGTGAGAGGCTTCACAGTTCAGACACGTGCCAGTTCACGCTGTCGCCCGCTTCGATTACGGTAGCTCACGATTCAACATATTCCCCGCTCTGATTGGGGCTTTTCCAGAGAACGGGCGTTGGGCACAAACGGATTTAGGCTTAAACAGGTTTATTTGGGGAGAGACTGCAATGGCTGCTACTGGTAAAGCACTGAGTGACGTCCCGGCGATCAATCGCTTTCTGACTTACTGTCGAGTCCGCACGGTACCGAGCAAGACCGTGATGATTCATGCAGGCGACACGCCCGACAGTCTCTACTACATCATCGATGGCTCCGTAGAAGTGATGATCGAAGACGAGGACGGCAACGAAATGGTGCTGGCCTATCTGAACAAGGGGCAGTTTTTCGGCGAGATGGGCCTGTTCCACGAACAGCCTGCGCGTAGTGCCTGGGTAAGAACCCGGGTCAGCTCCGAGATTGCAGAAATGACATATCCACGCTTTCGCCAGATCGCGAGTGAAAGCCCGGGTCTGGTGTTTGAGCTGGCTACGCAGCTCGCCACTCGCCTGGATCGCACCAACCGCAAACTGGGCGATCTGGCATTTGTAGATGTCACCGGTCGTGTGGCTCACGCGATCATGGATCTTTGCAGTGAACCCGACGCGATGACCCATCCCGATGGCATGCAGATCAAGGTTAGCCGTCAGGAGTTGTCCCGCCTCGTCGGTTGCTCTCGCGAAATGGCCGGCCGCGTGCTGAAGGTTCTGGAAGAACAGGGGCTGATCACAGCGACTGGCAAGACCATCGTGGTCTATAACGCCCGACCAAAGCCCAGGCTGAAAGCGGTCGGTATCTAGGAACGCATTGACCCCGTAGCAGCGCCTTCAGGCGCTGCTACGGGGTCTTCAGTTCGTCGCGCATTTTCCGAATCGTGGCCGCGTAGTCCCGGCTGCCGAAGATCGCAGAGCCCGCAACAAACACATCGGCACCTGCCTCACCGGCCGCACGAATATTTTCCGGTTTGATCCCGCCATCAATCTCCAGCCGTATTGGCTTTCCAAGCTGCCGGATGCGCTCGCGGACGGCTCTCAGTTTGGACAAGCTGCCCGGAATGAATTTCTGACCCGCAAAGCCGGGATTCACTGACATCACCAGCACCATGTCCAGCAGCGGCAGAGTGTAGTCCAGACAATCAAGTGACGTGGCCGGATTCAACACCAGACCCGGACTGCAGCCCAGGTCACGGATCAGGTTGATGGTACGGTCCACATGCAGTGCAGCTTCCGGGTGAAAGCTGATCCAGCTTGCCCCGGCATCCGCAAACGCCCGTGCCAGTTCATCCACCGGCTGCACCATCAGATGTACATCGACAGGTGCCTTGATGCCCCGCTTGCGAAGCGCGGCACACACCAGCGGGCCGATCGTGAGATTGGGCACATAGTGGTTATCCATGACGTCGAAATGAATGACGTCAGCACCCGCTTCCAGCACCGCCTCGACTTCGTCACCCAGACGGGCAAAGTCGGCGGAGAGAATGGAAGGTGCAATCAGGAAAGTAGTCACGGCAAAAATATAGCACGCGCACTGCGCTTCGCAGCCGATGGACGCCAAACACTCAAGCTAGGTGGGAACCATCGCAACTACTTCATGCCTCTTCGTTCACAGATCAGGTCATAGGCTGCACGGATCTCGTGGGTTCGCTCCTGTGCAGCTTCCAGCATGGCTTCCGGGAGACCACGGGCTGCCTGCTTGTCGGGATGATGCTGGTTCATCAGGCGACGGTAGGCCGTTTTCACCTCTGCGTCCGTCGCTGATGGCGTCAGACCGAGCGCGCGATAGGCTCCGCCCAACGACTGGGCTGGCGCCGCAGCCGGCCGCTGTTGCCGGAACGTCCGCCGCGCGCGAAGCACCGCTTCCAGATGCGCCAGGTCCAGACGCCCTACACCCAGTGTCTGCGCCATGGAGAGCAGCAATTCCCGCTCGCCCGCACTGATCGTCTGCTTGCCCAGCGCAAAATCCATCTGGATTTCCAGGAAAGTGCGCAGCAGCTCCGGCTGACGGCGACACGCACGCCGCAGCACGGCGATGCGCTGGCGCAGGGGAAATTCAGCAACCTTGCCGACATTGAAGCACTCAATCGCGCGACGCACAGCCTCGGGCTTCAGGTGCATTTCTGCCATTACTGCCCGGGCTGCCTCGATTTCCGCTTCTGAAACACGCCCGTCAGCTTTGGCCAGCGCACCAAGACCCTGGAAAGTGGTCTCGAAGAACAGTCTCTGGCGGTCGGCAGGCGAATAGACTCCCTCCTCGCCAAGAGCCTCATCGAAGCCGTCGTAACCCAGCGCCCCGATGCCGCCGGCACCTCGATCAAACTGATGGCCGAGGGCACCGCCGATGACAGCACCAACGGGTCCACCGACAATAAAGCCGAGAACCCCGCCGCCAATCTTGCCAATCCATGCCATCCGCAGTCTCTGCCAGTTGAAGTCAGTCGGAATCAATCCTCGGGGTCCGCAGTGAAACGGTAGAGGCAAGCGCGGATAGCGCTGCTAGAATCCAGCGGATGACGCGGAGCATCACCCCTGACGCATTGTACGAATCCAGATTGACAGCCCTCCCCCGGCTCAGTCAAGGCAAGGTTCGCGACCTCTACGGTATCGACGACCGACACCTGCTGATCATCACCACTGACCGCCTCTCGGCCTTCGATGTGATCATGCCTGACCCGATTCCGGGCAAGGGTGAAGTACTGACCCGGTTGTCGAACTTCTGGTTTCAGCGCACTGCCAACATTGTGCGCAATCACCTGGCGGATCTCGCACTGGAAGATGTCATTCCTGATGCGGCCGAGCGCGCGACGGTCGCCACGCGGGCGATGGTCGTCCGGCGGTTGAAGCCTCTGCCAATTGAGGCCGTTGTGCGCGGCTACCTGATCGGCTCCGGCTACAAGGACTATGAGGCTTCCGGGGCAGTGTGCGGCATTCCGCTACCGGCTGGTTTGCCATTGGCAGCACAACTACCCGAGCCGCTCTTTACCCCCGCCACCAAGGCGGCACTCGGCGATCATGACGAGAACATCAGCTTTACCGAGTGCGAGAAATTGATTGGTTCCGGACTTGCCAGGCAAGTTCGCACGTTGGCGATTCGCGTCTACAGCGAAGGTGCCGCCTATGCCCGTAGTCGCGGCATCATTATCGCGGACACCAAGTTCGAATTCGGTCTGGATGACAAGGGCACCGTGTACCTGATCGACGAAGTGATGACACCGGACTCGTCCCGGTTCTGGCCCGTCGACGGCTATCGCACCGGCATAAGCCCACCCAGTTTCGACAAGCAGTACGTACGCGACTATCTGGAAACACTGGACTGGAACAAAAAAGCACCCGGACCGAAATTACCGGCCGAAGTCATCCGGCGTACTGCGGCGAAGTACCAAGAGGCATTGCGGCTGCTGACAGCCTGAAAAGCTAACTCCCGGATATCGTCATCTGCTCCAGCAGGATCGAGCCGGTCAGCACTCCACCACGCCGGTCCACGTCGCTGCCAATACCGACAATACCGCGATACATGTCCTTCAGGTTGCCGGCCACGGTGATTTCGGTGACCGGATATTGCACCTGGCCGTTCTCCACCCAGAAACCGCTGGCACCGCGGGAGTAGTCGCCGGTGACCGGATTGACGCCGCTGCCCATGAGATCGGTGATCACCAGTCCCCGGTCCATTGTGCGCAAGAGGTCCTCGAATGTTCCGGCAGTGCTGTGCACGACCACGTTGTGCGCTCCGCCCGCATTGCCGGTGGACGTCATGCCAAGTTTGCGGGCGTAGTAGCTGCCCAGGAGATAGCCACGCAACACACCTGCGTCGACCAGGCGACGCTCGCTGGTGGCGACCCCTTCATCATCGAAAGGCGCGCTGGCAAGAGCCTTCGCCAGGTGTGGCTGCTCATCGATAGTTACGCGACTGGCGAATACCGGAGTATCCAGGGCGCCAACCAGGTAGGACGACTTGCGATAGAGCGCGCCACCGCTGATCGCCCCCAGCAGATGACCGATCAGGCCACGAGCCACCCGCGCTGGAAACAATACTGGCGCAACACGCGTGGTCAGCTTGATTCCGCCCAGTCGCGCTACCGTCCGGCGCCCGGCCTCGCGGCCGATTGCTTCAGGCAACGGCAGGTCGGCTGCGTCGCGGACGACCGCGTATTCGTAGTCGGTTTCCATCGCGCCGTTCTCGGCGGCCACTACTGAACAGGAAATACTGTGGTCTGACTCCGGGTAGCCGCCCAGAAAGCCATGACTGTTGCCATAGACACGCAGACCTTCGCTGGTGCTGACTGACGCACCCTCCGAATTACTGATGCGCGGATCAAAATCCAGTGCTCCCGCTTCGCAGGCCATCGCCAGCTCGATTGCGGCAGCTGGATCGATATCCCACCGATGATGGAGGTCTAGCGCTGGCACCGTCGTCGCCAGCCGTTCGGCATCGGCAAGCCCCGAAGCCGGATCCTCGGCACCGTAACGCGCCAGAGCGCAAGCCTTGCGTACCGACTCATGGATGGCGTCGATGCGCAGATCCGAGGTACTGGCACTGCCTTTGCGATTACCCAGCCACACGGTGATGCCCAGGCCCTGGTCGCGCTGGTGGCGCAGGGTTTCCACCTCCCGCATCCTGACATTCACGGAAAATCCGGAACCAAAGCTGGCAGTGGCTTCAGCCTGCGACGCTCCGAGTTCCTTCGCCAGCCGCAGTACATCGCTGACCTTCTCGCTCAGGATGCTCTGACCATTTTGCAGACTCAGTGCGTTGCCACCGCTCACTCTGCACCTCCGGAACCATCGGCCGTACCGCCAACGGTGAGGCCGTCGATGCGCAGTGTCGGTTGCCCGACGCCGACCGGCACGGACTGGCCCTCCTTGCCGCAGACGCCAATGCCGGTATCGAGTGCCAGATCATTGCCTACCATACTGACGCGATTGAGCACTGTGGGGCCATCACCCACCAGGGTGGCATCCTTGATCGGTGCGGTGAGCTTGCCGTTTTCAATGCGATAGGCTTCCGTCGTGGAAAACACAAATTTTCCGGAGGTGATGTCTACCTGCCCACCGCCAAAATTGCGCGCATAGATGCCCTTCTTCACGGAGGCAATGATCTCGTCCGGGTGATGCGGACCAGCCAGCATGTAGGTGTTGGCTCGCGCTATAGGCAAATGAGCGAAAGACTGCCGCCGACCGTTGCCGGTCGATTCGACACCCATGAGTCGTGCATTCATGCGATCCTGAATATAGCCACGCAATACACCATTCTCGATCAGTACGGTGTTCCGGGTTGGTGTTCCCTCATCGTCGACGTTGAGCGAGCCGCGCCGGCCAACCAGCGTGCCATCGTCAACCACGGTACAGTTCGGAGGCCACTCGTTCGCCGATGCGCCCGGTAAAGCCGATCGTGTTCCCTTGCGATTGAAGTCTCCCTCCAGTCCATGACCGATGGCCTCGTGCAACAAAACACCTGGCCAGCCAGGTCCCAGTACAACCAAATTATCCAGAGGGTGCGGGCCTGGCACCCAGGTTGACCACGGCCTGCCGCACGGCCTCGCGTCCGTACTCCAGAACCTGCTCCCGACTGAAATACTCGTATCCGAAGCGTCCACCGCCACCAGCGTAGCCCTGTTCACGCTGGCCACCATCCTCAACAATCACTGAAATAGAAACGCACCAGCGGTCGCACATCCGCTGCCATCACGCCATCACTGGCACAGACGAGAATGACCTCATGGGCGGCCGCCAGGTTGGCGACAACCTGCTTGACCCGCGGATCAAGTGCACGCACATCGCGATCGACCTGCTGCAGCAGTTCAACCTTGGCGTCATCAACCAGGGTGGGCAATGGATCTGGCGGGGTGATGTTTCTCTGTGTCCTCCGGAGCGCGGCTGCCAGGGGCTTGCACTGCTGTTGACCCCGTCGGACAACAGCACTGTGGCGGCTGCCGAGGCCTCCAGCAGGATGCGGCACCCAGTATCATCAGAGTACGCAAAGCCGGTTTTCTCCCCGGCCATCGCGTGCGTACAACCCTTTTGGATCGATGGGAACCTCCTTCTACCACACCGTTCTCCAGTGTCCAGGACCCGCCTGGAAAAATCTAAGTAGAGATCGGCATTGTCTACGTCGCCTCCGCATCAGCATGCCCAGCGCAATGCCCAGATCCCGATCGGCAGCCGCCGCCGGTGTAGCTTCCAGAACGTGACGCGCACAGTGACCAGGTGTGGCGATAGAGGGGTAAACAGCCAGAATCTGCAGCAATCCCCGACGTTCAGGATCTTGGGGCGCAATCGCCGACTTTCAATCGCGAACCGGCACTGATGGTTCGCGCCAATAGCCACTCCGGCCATTACTTCAATCCGTAGCGCCGGTGCTCCAGGGCGGAAACTGCTTTTTCACTTTAGCACCGCCGCAGACGGCAACGTCCATCGTAGCGGTAACAACCCGGTGCGCCCAGCTTCGGCGATGGCAACTTGCAGAACTGAAATTTCAGCATCGAATGCCCCCAGGTCTGTCCACTCCGATGTGTGCCGCTTCTGCGCCAGTGGCGTGTCAGATGGGTCAGATTGATCGCTCTTGTGGCACGCTTACTTCGAAAGTGGCTGTGCCGTCTGGTAGGTAACGTGCGTGTGGGAAGGCAACGCCAAGTAACATCCATACCCTGGCTGGACATCCGCCGGAAGAGTTCCGGAAATCTCAGGTCATAGCACACTGCAACACCAAGCTGTCCCCACGGGGTTTCGATCACCACGGGCGTGGATCCTGGCGTGGTGCCCCGGGATTCCCGATAGGCTTCCTCGCTGTCCGGCACCCGGGCATCGAACAGGTGGATCTTGTCGTAGCGCGCGACCCGTTGGCCATTGCCGTCGTACACGAGCGTGGATGCAAACGGCCGTCTCGCCTCGTCACTCTTGAGAGGAATCGTGCCGCCCACAATCCACATGCCGGCACGAGCCGCTTCGGCAGCCATAAAGTCCTGCAGCGGGCCCGCCCCATCCTCCTCTACAAGTGCCAGTCGATCCGACTCCCGCTTGCCCATGCGGGCAAAATTTTCCGGCAGCACGGCCAGTTGCGCACCATCGGTGGCGGCCCTCCGTAACGCCCGCCGGGCACGGGTGAGATTGGCGGCGACTTCCTCGCCGGAATTCATCTGAATTGCGGATATGCGTAGGGTTTTCATTCAGGAATCTGCCTTGGAACCCGTCCAGTTTAATGGTTGATGTCTGGTGATGCCGGGAATCAGGGCGTCAGTTCGGCCTCTGGCGGGAGTTCCCGAAGGGCTTCCGTGAGATAGCGTTCACAGTCCTTGAACGGACTGACGTCCACTTCGCCCTTTTGCACCTTGTCGATCATGGGGTGATCCCAGCTCCCCGCTATTCGATAATAGCTCTCGCCCAATGAACTCAAGGGCTTGCGAAAGAGCTGGGAAATCAACAGTACGGCGCCGCCAAGCACTGGCCCACCGACGAAACCACCAACCGCGAGGACGTCGGAGACATGTGGACGTACCACAGCCACCTGATCGTAGCTGCGATCCCGCAAATCCACCCGACCAACAATACCTATATCGGTAGCCGGCCCTTCGAGGCCCAGATTGCAGGTGAACGCATTGCCCGCATCCAGACGAAATTCGCCCTTGACCTGATCAAACGCGAGGCCCTTGTCGACCACATCCGAGAAATCGAGCCCCAGCCGGCGCGGCAGCGTCGCAATGCTGAGCAGGCCCACCAGTCGTCCACCCCCCGGATCCACAGGCAAAAACTGGCCGCGGTCCAGATCAATGGACACTCTGCCCCCGGCATAGCTCAGGAAATCCTCGCTGGGGCCTCCGCGCCAGAAGAGATCCAGTGAGACGGTTGCCTTCTCGCTTTCAACAACCGGGTCGTAACCGAGCGCTTTCAGGGTGTCTGCAATATTGGTGGACTGGAGCTTGAGTCGAGCCTCGCTGCGCTGTCGGCTGACATCGTTATCCTCGACAACCCAGCTGACATTGCCATCGATCTGGAACGACGGGCTGACAATTTTCAGCGGATCCACGACGATGCCGTCGCCGCGCTGGGACAGTTCGGCAGAAAGCTGGCCAAAATGCATCTCGTTGAGCGTGAAATCCGCAATGGAGGCCTGCACTGCCGGCAGCTTGCGCGGATCCGACTGGCCCTCGCCGGTACCGGAATCGGTCTCGGTCAACCAGAGCCGTTTCAGATCCAGCACAACAGGCTCACTGTCGTGGCCGGATAACGGCACAGTCACTACGCCGGAAACAGATGGGCCGCGCACCGACACCAGCCAGTTGTCGGTCACGCTACGGGCATCAATCTGTACATCACGAAACAGCCGGCCAAAGATCGAGAAGCGGTCCGCCGTGATATTCAGTTCACGCAGCAAAGTATCTGGCTCGGCGGTGGACTCACCGGCAGCACTGCCTGAAAACCAGTCTTCGAAACGAAGGCTGGCGAAGCTGCCGCCGATAACCAGACCTGGCTCCGCTGGCAATTGCGCCCGGGTCTGGCCACTGTGCAGACTGCCACGCGCGAGTCGCCATCCCGGCCTGGCTACGGACGGAGTGACACCCGTTGAAGCGAGCGGCCGGCGCGGCCCCGACAGAAACTCCAGCGCCCAACTCACGCCACGCTGGATCCGGCCGTTGACATCCAGGCGGCCACGTTCGGGAAGCGTTACTTCCATGCTGAGCGGTTCGCGTACACCAGCCGTTTTGCCTAGCGGCGGCGCAAGGTTCACGGCCAGTTTCTCCAGGTCGGATGTGATGCGGATCATCACAGGAATGCCGGCCTGACGGGCAGGCACCTGTACCGTCGCCGCCCACGTTACAGGCCCGGCAAGCCGGTCCGCATACGGCAGTGAAAACGCGGCTGCCAGTTTGGCAACGGGTGTGTCACCACGGGCCTCTGCAACCTGCATCAGTTCCGGCTCATCTGCACGGGCCGCGCGCAATTGAATCAGAACAGGCTCGTCAAGAAAGCGGCCCGTCAGTTTCTCGGTTACCAGACGGCTGTCTTCCAGGCGAATCGTGCCATCGAGTCCGGACAAACCAAACTCAACGTCCTTCAGGCCGAGCGTTGCACCGGCAAGTGCGAAAGACCCGGCGAGTTGATAGTCCTTGGGCGCCGCAATAGGCAGCTTGAAATCAACGGTCGCCCGTACATTGCCGCTGCCGATAACCGAGTCCAGGGTCGGACCCAGCAGGCGTGCTACGGGGGTCTGGCGCAGGAACCCGAGCAACCGGCCGAACTGCACGTCATCCGCAGCAGCAACATCGAGTTCGGCATCGTGAATCAGGCTGGCAATCCTGATCCCGGCATTCTCGAATGGAACCCCGCCGATCGTTCCGCGATTCTCTACAGTCTCCAGGCTGGCGCGATCAAATATCAGAATTCCAGAGGCGTCCTGGAGGCGCGGCCAGTCCGGTGCATAATTCAGCACCGCGTCAGTGAGCGCGACCTCCACACGAAACTGGCCATCCCCCTGATCGTAGGGAAAGGCGCGCAGCGGGCCCTGCCACAACAGGTCAGCGCGCGGTATGGCACCAGCGACCACCGCTCGATCCAGCCAGTCCACAACGTTGGGCTTGAAGCGCATCAGCGGCAGATAGTTGAGCGCAGCCGGCGCAGCACTCGCCGTGATATGGGCAGCGACATCGACGAATACGGATCCTTCGTGGGGGAAAATCAGGCGTATGCGCGAGCGCCCCTCCGCATCCCCGGTCGTGACGCGAAAGTCGTCCGACGCCAGTTCCAGACCACGTGACGAAAATTTCCACACGAAATTGCCAGCGGCTGAGGTTGGCAGAATATCGGCACGAAACAGCACAGGCAGGCGTACCAATCCGCCACTGGAGCCGATGGCGACCCGGCCTCCGGTCTCATTGGCGCTCAAGCTGCCAGACACGCCGGCCACTGCCCAGCCGGGCTCCGGCATCCTGACACCGGGTGCGAAACTTCGCCTCCACCTTGTAGGTCGGCGGCGCATCTGCAGGCAACGACGCCGACAATTGAAGGTTATCGACCGTGCCCTGAACCAGTGCGGGTAGTACCTCGTGCTGCAGACCGGAGCTGGCGAATGACCGCAATACCGGCCAGAGGTCCTGCAACCGGAGTGCGCTGGCTGCGGCCTCGATACTGGCCGGGTCTTTGGTGGCGCGAGTGAATCGTAGTCGTCCGGTGGCAGCTGGTGCGACCTGCCCGTCACGCTCTGCCGCAAAACGACCCAGCGTCGCCTCCCATCCATCCGACGTCCCAACCCATGGACCGCGCAGGTTGAGGCTCTGGTAGTTGTTCTGCGTATCAGTTAACCCGGCCCACCGGGTTGGGCCAAGTGCCATATTGATTGAGATCTCACGTGGCACCGTTCCGCTAAAGCCTGCATTGAGTTCCAGTGCGCCGCGGCCGGACATCAGTGGAACGGGCTGATTGACAACGACACGCAACCAGCGAGCGATATCCAGATCCTTGCCTGCAACGTTGAGGTTCCAGTCCACTGCGGGCCCTGTGGATTGCGCAACTTGTGTGCCGGAATTCAATCGTTGGCGTAGCAGCCCGGACGGCAACTCGCCGGTCAGTTCAATGCTGTTGCCCAAACCGTCTTCGCCATTGAAGTGGGCCTTGATACGCACCAGGTCCGGTGCCAGGTTCAGATCACACTGCTCGACATGCAGCTTCACGGTGCTTTCCAGCCGGGCCGGATCCACGGCAACGAGCGCAATATCCTCAAGTCGCAGATCCAGTCGCGGCATCTCTGGATCGCTAGGCTGCCGCAGCAGCTTGTCTAGCGGTACGCCATTGAGCTGCCACTCGCCGGAAGGCAGATGTTCGATCCGCATGCTGGCGCCGCTGACGGCAATGCGACCTGGTCTCAGCCGTTGCTCAACGATGAGTTGCCAAAGGCTCACCCCCACGCTGAGTTCGCCCGCGGCCAATACCGGATGTCCGCCATCAAGGGTGGCGATCCGGACTTCGTACAGCTGTATTTCCGGGCCACTGATCGGCCAGGTTGCGCTCAGTCGGCCGAAACGCACATCGAAGCCAGTGGCTTCGCTGGCGATACGACGGATTTCATCCTGGTACTCAGGCGCCATCGGTAACAGCAAACGGGCCACGCCAACCACGACGGCAAGCAGGATCAGAACAGCCGCAGCAATGCCCGCCAGCCAGCGGCGTCCTCGCCGGAATTTTCCGCCCTCGGTCATTGCTGCCTGCCTAAACCAGTACCACGTCGAACTGGTCCTGGGCGTACATTCCCTCCGCTTGCAGGCGAATGGGCTTGCCCGTCAGTTCTTCGAGTTCGGCAATGCCCGACGACTCTTCGTCCAGCAGCAACTCGATCACTTCCTGATGGGCGAGAATGACCCACTCCTTGAAAGTGAACTGCCCGTGTTGCCGGCGAATCTCCCGAAAAATCTCGTAACAGACTGTTTCGGGCGTCTTGACGTGGCCGCGACCCTCGCAGGTCGGGCAAGGCTTGCACAACAGATGCTCCAGACTCTCGCGAGTCCTCTTGCGGGTCATCTGCACAAGCCCCAGAGCTGAAACCTCCGCCACCTGAGCACGGGCATGATCGCCGGCCAGCGCGCCGTTCAGCGCTTCAAGCACCTGGGACCGATGGGTAACCTCCTCCATATCTATGAAATCTATGATGATGATGCCGCCGAGATTGCGCAGGCGTAACTGCCGCGCAATGGCGACAGCAGCCTCCAGGTTGGTTCTGAAGATCGTGTCCTCAAGATTGCGGTGGCCCACAAAGCCGCCCGTGTTCACGTCGATGCTCGTCAGCGCCTCGGTCTGATCGATCACCAGATATCCGCCGGACTTCAGCTCCACCTTGCGGGCCAACGCCTTCTGGATTTCATCTTCGACGCCATACAGATCAAAGATCGGCCGGGGGCCGGAATAGATCTCGATACGTTCCTCGAGTTCCGGCATCACGCTGGCAGCGAACTTGCGCAACTCTTCCCCAGTCGCTTCATTGTCGATACGGATACGTTGTGTCTCAGGACGCACAAGGTCGCGAAGCAACCGCATTGCCAGGGGCAAGTCCTGATAAACCAGCGCCGGCGCGGTCGCGTTCCGGGCCTGTTGCTCTACCACACCCCAGAGCCTGTTCAGAAACGCCACATCAGCTGCCAGCGGCTCTGCGCCGACCCGTTCGGCGGCCGTTCGGACAATGTAGCCGCAGGCAGACGATTCGCCCGCAAGACCGACTAGCAACTGCTTCAGCCGGTTGCGCTCTTCCTCGTCCTCAATACGGCCCGACACACCGAAGACCGGTTCCAGAGGCAACAACACCAGAAGGCGCGATGGCAGCGTGATATAGGTTGTTACGCGTGCGCCCTTGGTACCCAGCTGATCCTTGACCACCTGGACCAGCACCGAGTCGCCCTCACGCAACAATTCGCGGATATTCGGCTCCGACGCCGATGTGGCCCCGGGTTTCCCAAGCACATCGGACACATGCAGAAAGCCGGTTCTCGCCAGGCCCATCTCCACAAACGCCGCTTGCATGCCTGGCAGCACCCTGACCACACGACCCTTGTATATGTTTCCGGTAAGACCCCGGCGGGAGGCGCGCTCGATCAGTACTTCCTGAAGAACGCCATTCTGGACAACAGCCGCCCTGACTTCGCCCGAACTGACATTGATCAGTAGTTCCTCACTCACGATGCGATCCGCCGCCCAACCTGTTTGCACCCGGCAGTACCGGGTAACCGAAAAAGCGCAGCAACCGTGCCGTCTCGAACAGCGGCAGGCCCATGACACCAGAGTAACTGCCCTTGAGGTCGGCGATGAACTGGGCGGCCAGGCCCTGAATGGCGTATGCACCGGCCTTGTCGTTCGGCTCTCCGGTGCCTATGTAGGCAGTGATTTCGTCTGCAGTGATCCCGCGAAAGGTGACTTCGCTATGGCTCAGTTCTACACGCTCCTGTTGCCCGTCAGTCATGGCAACTGCCGTCCAGACCGAGTGTGTGCGGCCTGACAGACGGCTCAGCATTCGCGCAGCGTCTGTGTCATCGACAGGTTTACCGAACAACTCGCCACCCACGGCAACCGCCGTATCGGCAGCGAGTACCGGCGCGGATCGCCCCGGTCGACGGGTCAGGCCCGCCTGGGCCTTGGCAGCCGCCAGGCGGCAAACCATGTCCGCAGCACTTTCCGCAGGATGACGCGCCTCGTCGACCATCACACTGAGAAGTTCGTGGGGCACCCTGAGTTGATTCAGCAACTCCCGGCGACGGGGCGATGCGGACGCCAGGTAGACAACCTGTGGCGGGATGCGTAGATCCAGGTCGTCAGATCTTGTGCCGTTAGACCTTGTGATAGGGGTGCCCCTTGATAATGGTCCAGGCCCTATACAACTGTTCCACGGCAACCACCCGGGCCAACCCGTGCGGGAAAGTCATTGGCGACAACGACCACGACTTGTTTGCCCGCGACTTGACCGCATCGGAGAGGCCTTCCGGGCCGCCGATTGCAAGCACGACGGATGAATGGTGGTTCTGCCAATGCTCAACTTCGCGAGCCAGATCGGTGGATGACCACGGACTGCCATGCTCGTCGAGGGTGACGACGAAATCACCGGGCTTGATACGGTGCAAAATCCGGTCACCTTCTTTTTGTTTGGCAACTACCGGATCGCCCCCCGAGGAGCGCAACGACAGCGGGATGTCGACCAGTTCCGGTTTCAAATGCGCCGGCAAGCGTGCCAGATAAAGTTCTACCGCTACCCGGACCCAGTCGTCTGGACGCGTTCCGATTACCAAGAGCCGTATTTTCATGGCTAAATCCGTCGAAACTCCCGCCGTCCGGGGTCCAGGATCATACACGCGACCTTGGTCAGCCCGTTGCGGCGGCAGTCATGTCCCAGAGGCTTTCCAGCTTGTAAAACTCACGAGCGCGGGGTTGCATGATGTGCACCACGACGTCTGCCAGGTCTACCAGCACCCATGTGCCGCTACTGGCACCCTCTACGCCCAGCGGCGGACACCCCGCCGCAGACGCTGCCTCAACAACCCGATCAGCAATTGATTTGACATGGCGATCAGACGTTCCGCTGGCCACAACCATGTAGTCGGCGACAGGTGTCAGTTGTCGTACATCCAGAACCTTGACGTCACGGGCTTTAAGGTCCGCAAGCGCTGCCTCTGCAAGCGCGAGCAACTTCTTACTGCGCACTGGTTCGTACCTCCCCTTGGTTTTCATAAATACGGTTTTCTATAATCAGGTCACGCACGGCGTCGGGAAGTAGAAAGCGCGGATCACCACCAACTGCCACCTGGCTACGGATCGCCGATGCCGAAATCTCCAGTCGGGTGACATCGCGAATCACGATCCGACCGGCTGAAACCTTGTGCAAATCTGTCGAATCCTGACTGACTCTCGCTCGCAGCAAATCACCAAGCTCACCATCTGCAGTCGTGGTAAACCCTGGGCGACGCGCCACGACCAGATGCGCAAGATCGGGAATCTCATGCCAGCGATGCCACGTCGGCAAGCCCAGAAATGCGTCGAAGCCAAGAATCAGGCACAACGGCTGACTACCCAGATCTGCTCGCAGGCTGATCAGGGTATCCACCATATACGAAGGCCCGGCACGATTGAGCTCGCGGTCGTCGACCTTGAGCCCCGGCACGCCGTCAACAGCTGCTTCAAGCATTCGCAGTCGCAGCGATTCCGGTGCGACGGGTGCAGGGCGATGCGGCGGCAGCCAGCAGGGCACGAAGCGAATTTCGGCCAATGCCAGCCCGTAGAGCAACTCCTGAGCCGTACGCAAATGCCCGAAATGAACCGGATCGAAAGTGCCGCCCCAGAATGCCGATCGCTTGCTTCGCCATCCAGGCGATTCGCCGCCAGGCATAGGCCGGCCGGCGAGCGCCAGAGTAAGCTCCAGTAGCGCATTCCAGGCTTCACCGGGTCGCGCTCCCTTTTCAATCTGGTCTGCGCGCCCCGTCATTTTGGCCGCCACAATGCCGCTGGTTTGTGCCGGGTGAGTGCTCCCAGGTACAAATCCGGTTCGAGACTGCCACCAGCACCCCGCAGCGCCCGCTGGGCGAACCTTCACGGCTGACCCGAATGCCGGCATCCACCAGCACCAGCGCCTCGCGAACCAGCGACCACAGCACCAGTGGAGCTGCCGTACTCGTCACGCAGGCCAGCCAGCACGCGCACCGCACGCTCTGCATCACCTGCCAGTGCAGCGTCGCCCAATTGAAAGACGTCATAGCGCGCGCCGTCTGCCACGGCTGAACGGAGCTGCTCGGCTGTGAGATTGGTGCCCGCAGGATACAACAGCGCGAGCTTGTCGATCTCCTGCTGGGCAGCCAGCAGATTGCCTTCAACCCTGCCAGCCAGCAGCTCAAGGCCTTCCGGTGCACAGCCAAGCCCGGCGGCTCGCAATCGCGCTGCCATCCAGCGCGGCAGGTTCGTCAGCGACGGTGGCCGGGTTTCGACCCAGACACCCGCCGCGGCAAGTGCCTTCGCCCACGCAGAATCGGCAATTTTTCGTGTCAGGCCCGGAGTGACGATTGCCACCACATTGCCATCCATCGGCCGGCTGGCAAGCTGTCGCAGGAATCGGGAACCCTCATCGCCGGGTGTGGGACTGTTCAACCGGATCTCGACCAGCTTGCCAGCCGAGAACAGCGACAAGCTGGCCAGCGATGCAACTACCTTGTCCCAGCTGAAACTCCGGTCGACAATCTGTGATTCGCGTTCCGAGCGGCCGCTGCCCAAGGCAGCCGTCCGCAGGGCGTCCAGGGCTTCGTTGACCAGCAACGGTTCGTCGCCGGAGATGAGATAGATTGGCGCCAGCTCGATTTTTGCCGGCTCGGCTCTTGATCCTGCCGGACCTGCTGCGCGCGCCCCGTTCGGTGGCGGCAGGCGCGACAGGAACTGCTCAGTGCTGAGCTTCATGCCGCCCTATTGGCCAGATTGTTGCCAGTCGATGGACTCCTCTTCGAGAAGGATCGGGATCCCGTCGCGAATGGGGTAAATGAGCCGACCGTCACGCGTGACGAGCGCTTCGGTGAGAACTTCAGGCAGAGCGCGGGCCCCCCGGTTCTGGAGCTGGCCGGCGCTGATCGCCTCATTGAGTGCAACAAGACGCTCGCTGCCCAACAGTTGCAGTGGCAACCGTGTGACAGGGCAGCAAATGATGTCCAGTAATCGCTTGTCCATTTCAGTGCCACTGAATATAGCAGGGATTCGCGACGCTGAATTCACAGCTCCGGACTACGCCCCCACCAGACATAATCCTGCGGCACCGGATCCACCCCCGAGCTTCCGCCCAGGGCGGCAATCGGATGGCAGCGACCAATCCGGCGCAGACCCAGCCAGATGCCGCGCAGCAACCCGAACCGCTCGATAGCCTCAATTGCGTATGCCGAGCAGGTCGGGTGATAACGACAACGACCGGCCAGCCACGGCGAGAGTGCCCGCTGGTAGCCACGGATCAGTGCTGTGGCTACCGACACTGACGGGCGGCCAGCCACTGTCAGCTCGCCACACAAGCGGCAGCTGCCAAGCGGATGGTGTTCAACATGGCATGCAAACCGTTACTGCGTGTGGGACTCAGATGCTGATCCAGGCCAATACCCTTGATGAAATCCGGCTGGGCATCAACGATCTCTTTGGCCGGTCGCCCGCTATAAATGCGCATCAGGATCGCGATCAGCCCGGAAACAATCGCGGAATCACTGATGGCCTGAAACTCCAGCCGGTCCTCGTGTGCTTTGGTGACCAGCCAGACTTGTGACTGGCAGCCCCGGACCTTGTGCTCTTCGGTCTTCGCGGCGTCGGGAAATGGCGGCAGTTGCCGGCCCAGATCAATGATGTACTGGTAGCGATCGATCCAGTTATCAAACAGCGAAAACTCCTCGACGAGCTCGCGTTCTGCTTCGCCAATGCTGTTGTTGCTGGACATGATCAATTCACGGCGCGCCGCCAGCGCGTTCCGTCCGGACCGTCTTCAATGACTATACCGGCAGCAGCAAGATCGTCACGAATCCGGTCGGCCGTGGCGAAATCCCGACCTTGCCGCGCAGCCAGCCGCTCGGCAAGCAGGTGCTCTACCGCTTCCGGGTCCGGGCTATCGCCTGCCGTCGCCCCACCGTCCCGGCCCTGCAGCCAGACTTCCGGATCTGCGCCAAGCAGGCCGAGCATGGCGCCGCTGGCTCGCAAGCGGGCTGCCAACTGCTTCTGTTCTTCTGGCGACGCAGACCGATTGAGATCGCGGGCCAGATCAAACAACACGGCGAGTGCCCGCGGGGTATTGAGATCATCGTCCAGGGCCGCAAGAAAACGTGGATCGACGTCAACCACGGCCGCGCCCGACAACGTGGTTTCAGCCGGTGCATCCCGCAATGCGCCATAGAGGCGATCAAGTTTGCGATGGGCTTCTGATAGTACGTCACTGGTCCAGTCCAGAGGCTGGCGATAGTGGGCGGACAGCAGCGCCAGTCGAATTGCCTCGCCTGATGCCTGCTGCAAAAGCTCGTGAACCAGTACGACATTACCCAGCGATTTCGACATCTTGGTGTGATCCACATTGACGAAGCCGTTGTGGACCCAGAAGCGTGCGAACAACTCGCCGCCATGCGCACAACTGCTCTGGGCAACTTCGTTTTCATGATGTGGAAAAATCAGGTCATTGCCACCGCCGTGGATGTCGATGGTTCGACCCAGGTGCGTGGCAACCATCGCGGAGCACTCGATATGCCACCCCGGGCGACCTCTGCCCCAGGGACTATCCCAGCCCGGCAGTTCTGGCGGTGACGGCTTCCAGAGCACGAAGTCGCCGGCATCTTCCTTGTACGGAGCGACATCCACACGCGCGCCAGCCAGCAATTCGCGACGGTCGCGGCGCGACAAATCACCATATCCGGCAAAGGAACGTACGCGGAACAGCACATGATCTTCGGCGGTGTAGGCATGCCCGGCATCTACAAGCGTGGAAATCATTGCCACGATGGCCGGGATGTGATCGGTAGCGCGTGGCTCCAGGTCGGGAGGTGCCACACCCAGCGCCGCCATATCAGCCCGGTAGACCGCCGTATAGCGGGCGGCAATATCGCCAATAGGTATGCCTTCCTTTGCGGCTGCCCGATTGATCTTGTCGTCCACGTCAGTAATGTTGCGGGCGTACACCAGACGATATCGGCTGCGCAAAAGCCGCGCGAGTACGTCGAAAACCACCGCCGGCCGGGCGTTACCGATATGCGGATAGCTGTAAACCGTCGGCCCACAGACATACATTGTGACCCGGGCGGGATCTGTGGGGACAAACGGCTCTTTCTGCCGTGTCCTGGTGTTGTAGAGCGTCAGGGAATGGGACATTACTGCATCGGCAGGCGGTACAAATCAAGGTCGCTATAATACCGCTCGTATGGACCCGAACCGCATTTTCGCGCAGCGACGCACCGTAGAGCAGGTCGAGGAAGGCCGGGAACTGGCTCCCCGCTTCGACGCGGACGGCCTGATCGCCGCAGTCACCACCGACTTCAGCAGCGGCGAACTGCTGATGGTTGGCTACATGAACGCGGAAGCGCTCCGCCTGACCATTGAAACCGGCGAAGCGCATTACTTCAGCCGCAGCCGGCAGGTCCTCTGGCACAAGGGGGCCACCAGTGGTCTGACACAGAAGGTGCGCGAGTTGCTGATCGACGACGATCAGGATTGTGTCTGGTTGCGCGTTGATATTGCAGGCGGAGCCAGTTGCCACGTGGGCTATCGCAGCTGCTTTTATCGCCAGGTACCGATCGGCGCAACCACTCGTGACGCTAGCGGACCTTTGCCACTGACTTTCACCGAAACCGAAAAGGTATTCGATCCGGAAATCGTCTATCCGGGACAACCGAATCCGACGAAACTGTAGGCGCGGCGCTGCTACAGCTTCGCGGGCAGACCATGGATGTCCTCAGCTCAGGCTGAGGATCGCGCCAACTAGGCCGCCGAGTGCCAGCACGACATTGGCAAGAAACGACATGCCGAAACCGGGCGCCCGTTTCTTCGGTTCAGCGATGTAGCCGTTCAGGTAAACCACCCGCCCGATAACAAACACCAGACCCAGACCGGCAGCCCACACGGGACTCACGTACGTGCCAAACAGCCAGATGGACGGCACGAACACGATCAGCTGCTCCAGGGTGTTCTGCTGCACGCGGAAGTAACGCTCGAACACCGGGTGACCGGTGGTGGCTGGTGCCTGAACATTGCAACGCATACGGGCGCGGCCGACCAGCAGGGTGAAAACAATGAATTCGATCAAGGCCAGCAAGACAACTATCGCAACCAGAGCCATGGCTTTTCCTCCAGAATGGTGTAATTCAGGCCACCACCGCATCAGGTGGCGATTCAGTGTACTGGCGGCCAGAGGGTCGCGGATAGCTCACGGTCCAGCCACTTCGCCTGCTGTTGCACCCACTGCTGACGCCTGGTGGTATAGCGTGAGGGGTTGCTGACCCGGTAGAGGATCGGGTTGGGCAATACCGCGGCCAGCAGAGCCGCTTCAGGCGCATTCAGCCGTGCGGCAGGCTTGCGGAAGTACTGGTGGGCGGCCGCTTCGACGCCGTAAATGTACGGACCGAACTGGGCGATGTTGAGATAAATCTCCAGGATGCGCTCCTTCGGGCAGAGCCACTCCAACCAGATGGTGAACCACGCCTCCAGTCCCTTGCGAAACCAGTTTCGTCCCGGCCACAACCACAGATTCTTGGCCACCTGCTGACTGATGGTCGACCCGCCACGAATGCGATCGCTACGATTGTTTCCCTGCCACGCCTTGCCGATCGCGTCCAGGTCGAATCCGGAGTGACGAATGAATTTCTGATCTTCGGCGGCAAGTACCGCCAGCGCAGCCTGCCGGCTGATTCGCTCTCTGGGTACCCACTGAAAGTGAACATCTGCAGAAAGGCTGCGCTGCGCCAGCCAGTTCTGCAGCATAAAGCTGGAAGTCAGCGGGGGTAGCCATCGTAATGGCAATACCAGGATTATTGTCAGGGCAACAAGCCCGGCGATGCCCTGCAAAGTACCGCGCACGATGCGCTTTCGCAGGGACAGGCGTGTGCGGGCACGGCGTCGGACAGCCATAGGCATGCAGACCGCGAACTCAGCGCACAGCGGAGAGTCTGCGTGTTACCAGACCAACAAGATCCACCGCGATGGCCTGGCGGATAGTTTCCTCCTCGCCGGCTTTACCCAGCACATGGTCCTCATCGAAAGCAAAGTCCCGCGTCAGCACAAGCTGCTCCACGGGGACTGCCTCGGCGCCATCGACCGTAACAGTGAATCGAACCTGGTAGTACACCTCGTACTCCGCCGGCACGTTGCGGGCCGTCACTGATAGCAGGCGCCGGCCAGTGTCATCGGCCAGTACCTTGAGAATCGTCCGCGCCTCTGATGGATTGTCGACGAGCTGGATATCACTGCGACGAAGAGCCGCCACAAGCTGACGATAGAACGGCGAGTAACGGTCCGCAGCATCGATATGAATAACCGACATCTGCGGTGGATAGTGTGTGGTATCCCGGAAATGAAACCCGCAAGCGGTCAATGTGGCAAGCAACGCAATGCCAAAGGCCAGCCGCATCACCACCGGGATGAAACGCGGCCACGATGACGAAGGTCGAATGCGACGATGCGACTCAGACCACGACATTGACGAGCTTTCCGGGAACGACAATCACTTTGCGCACAGTCTGTCCGCCGACAAAGCGCTGCACATTGTTGTCCGCAAGGGCCGCAGCCCGCACCTCGGCATCGGCGGCCTCGGCCGGCACCACCACCCGCCCGCGAACTTTGCCATTTACCTGCACAACGATTTCCCGGGTTTCAGCAACCAGTGCGGATCGGTCCGGGCTGGGCCAGGCTTGATCAATGATCGCACCAGGATGCCCGAGTACGTTCCAGAGATGATGACAGATGTGCGGAACGATCGGCGACAGCATCAGCACAATCAGTTCAAGTGCCTCCTGCATCACGGCGCGATCTGATGGTGTGGCAACATCGGCCCGGTTCAGCGAATTCAGCAGTTCCATGACGGCAGCAATCGCCGTATTGAATGTTCTGCGACGGCCAATATCGTCCGTCACTTTGACCAGTGCCTGATGAACCTGTCTGCGCAGCGCGATTCCGGACTTCGTCAAGGCTGCCGGATCAAGTTTACTGGCCGGGCCGTCCGCCACGTGCGCATGTACGGCTTTCCAGACGCGCTTCAGGAAGCGTGACGCTCCCTGCACGCCCTCATCAGACCACTCCAGTGTCTGTTCTGGCGGCGCCGTGAACATCGTGAACAATCTCGCCGTATCGGCCCCATGCGAGTCCACAAGCAACTGAGGGTCGACACCATTGTTTCGTGACTTGGACATCGTGCCGATGCCGCCAGACTCAACGGGAGAGCCGTCGGCCAACAGCACCGCAACGGGGTGCCCGGCTGCATCTGCCTGCTGCTCAACCTCGGCCGGATTGAAATAGATCAGGCGCCCGGTCTCGTCCTTCCGGAAGTAGATGTCATTCAGCACCATGCCCTGGGTAAGCAGGTGGGTGAACGGCTCCTTGATTTGAACGAGATCCAGATCACGCATGACCCGCGTCCAGAAGCGTGAATAAAGCAGATGCAGGATGGCATGCTCGATGCCACCGATGTACTGATCGACGGGTAACCAGTAGGACACCCGGTCGTCCACCATCGCCGTGTGGTTATCGGCACAGGCATACCGCAGGAAGTACCAGGACGAATCCACAAAGGTGTCCATGGTGTCAGTTTCGCGCCGGGCCGGACCATTGCAGGCGGGACAACGGCAATCCAGGAAATCGGGCCGGTGACGTAGCGGGTTGCCGCTGCCGTCCGGTACGCAATCCTCCGGCAGCACCACCGGAAGTTGCTCGTCCGGCACTGGCACCACACCACAATCCGCGCAATGAACTATGGGGATCGGCGTCCCCCAGTACCGCTGACGGGATATGCCCCAGTCTCGCAGCCGGAACTGCACGCGCTTTTTTCCGAGTCCCTTTTCGGCGAGAGAGGCAGCTATGGCATCCACAGCTGCATCAAATTCGAGTCCATCAAAGGGTCCGGAGTTGATTGTGACGCCATGCTCGGCGAAGGCATCGTCCCACGTGGTCCCCGGCTCCCGGGTCCCGGCAATGACCGGACGAACCGGCAATGCATATTTCGCGGCAAACTCGAAATCACGTTCGTCATGTGCTGGCACAGCCATCACTGCACCTTCGCCGTAGCCCATCAACACGTAGTTGGCGACCCACACCGGGAGCCGGTCGCCCGTGAGCGGGTGGATGACATGGAAACCAGTGGGCATGCCGCGTTTTTCTGCCGTAGCCAGGTCGGCTTCCATGACACTGCCCTGCTTGCACTCCTCGACAAACGCGGCAAGCCCGGCGTCGTCTCTGGCTGCAGCGGTCGCCAGCGGATGCTCGGCGGCAACGGCGCAGTAGGTGGCGCCCATCAGCGTGTCGGCCCGCGTGGTGAAGACCAGGAGCGCGCCATCACGACCAGCGGCGGCAGTGGCTGCCGCGTCGTAGGGGAAGGCAATCTCCACGCCTTCGCTGCGCCCGATCCAGTTGGCCTGCATCAGGCGCACGCGCTCCGGCCATCCCTCGAGGCCATCAAGGGCGCCCAGCAGTTCATCGGCGTAGGCGGTGATCCGCATGTAGTACATCGGAATTTCGCGCTTCTCGATCAGCGCGCCAGTACGCCACCCCCGACCATTGATCACCTGCTCATTGGCCAGCACCGTCTGATCCAGGGGATCCCAGTTCACGGTTCCGGTCTTCTGGTATACCAGCCCCTTTTCCAACAGACGCAAGAACAGCCACTGGTTCCAGCGATAGTATTCAGGCTGGCAGGTAGCCAGTTCGCGACTCCAGTCGATGCCAAAGCCCAGCGATTTCAGCTGGCGCCGCATATAACTGATGTTGTCCCAGGTCCAGGCAGAGGGTGCAACGCCCTTGGCCATTGCGGCATTTTCGGCCGGCAGCCCAAATGCGTCCCAACCCATCGGCTGCAGGACATTCCGCCCCAGCATGCGCTGATGGCGGGAGATGACGTCGCCGATCGTGTAGTTGCGCACATGCCCCATGTGCAGACGACCGCTGGGATAGGGGAACATCGACAGGCAATAGAACTTTTCCCGGGCCGGATCTTCGACGGCCTGAAAGCTCTTGTGCTCGGACCACCAGCGCTGCGCGGCGGCCTCTACGGCCTGGGGGTCGTACTCGGGAAGACTACGGGTTGTTTCACTCACGATACTGGGGTTCGACAAGCGGGCACATGGGGCCGCAAGGATACAACGCCGGCACCCCTTCTGTTGGCAGGGAGCGCGGGTTCAGGTGGGCCGCCACCGGAGCAGATGACGAACCGGGGGCGAGGCAGCCAGCAGCAGCAACGCACTGACCACCAGGACCGGCCAGTTGCCAAAGTCCACCCATGGCGTCGCGCCGCTGCGGGGCTGGACTGTGGCAGCGACCACGATTGGTTCGAATTGCGGTCCGCGCGCCACAACCCGCCCCATTGGATCAATCACAGCCGTAATACCGGTATTCGTACTGCGCAACATGTAGCGACCCGCCTCCAGAGCCCGGAAGCGGGCCATCTGCAGGTGCTGATGCGGAGCAATGGAATCACCAAACCAGCCGTCGTTGCTGACATTGATCAACAACCCGGCCTCCGGCAAAAAGTCGCGCAACTCCTCGCCGAAGGCGTCTTCGTAGCAGATGCTCGGCGCCAGCGCGACCCGCGCGCCACCAGCGGCCGCTGGCCTTCAAGACCAGGGGTGATGTCTGTGTAGGGCAGGTTCATCAACCGCAGTACGTTGCGCAGAAATTGCGGCACCGGAAAGTACTCGCCGAAAGGCACCAGATGGCGCTTGTTGTATACGCGGGAATTCTCGCCAAGCGTGATCAGGGAATTCCGGAACTCTCCAGTGCCAAAGTCGTAGGTGAGGATGCCGAGAATCAGTTCCTGGTGTCGTGCCTTCATGAGCTCCCTGAGCTCTCCCAGATAGTCTTCTTCTTCGTGAGCCAGCGCCGGGATGGCTGCTTCGGGCCAGATAATGAGATCAGCATCGACCAGCTTTATCGTGAGGTCGCGGAACAGCGCCTTGCTCTTTTCAAGCTCCTCGGCGAGCCACTTCCGGTCCTGCGCAATACCACCCTGCACCAGGGCCACCTTCATCGGCTGACCCGAGGTGACCGTCCATTCCCGTCCCGACAGCAGGGCGGTAAGCAGCACCAGACCGAGCAACACAATTGCTGCCCGGATCCGGTCGCCACGCCTGCCAACCACCAGCAGGCCGATTGCCCCGGCAATCACGGCCAGCACCAGGGTCACGCCATGAACGCCAGCCAGCGGCGCCCATGCCGCGAGCGGGCCGTCAATCTGCCCATAGCCCAGACTGAGCCAGGGAAAGCCACTCAGCAGCCAGCTACGCAGCCACTCCACAAGAACCCAGGTCGCCGGCAGCACCGCCAGCAGTTGCCATGCCGGTTGGCCCCGGGCGAACAACGCGGTCAACAAACCCCAGAGAGCGAGGTACCCGGCCATTAGCAGGGTCAGCAGACCACATAGGACAATCGCGATCGGGGCTGCCACACCACCAACGTCGTGAATACTGAAATACAGCCAGTAGGTACCGGCGGCGAATGCGCCTGCACCGAACCAGAAGCCGCGCAGCACCCGTTGTCGGGTTGGTGACGACTGGATCAGCAGAAACAGCACGGTGATCAGGACCGGTGCCAGCCACCAGAGGCCATAGGGTGCAAAGCTGAACGGAAGCGCCACGCCCGCTGCCGCGGCAATCAGGCGGCCCCGCGCCTGCAGAAGGCGACCCGGAAGCAATTTTATCCGGCCGTCAGCCAGTGCTTCCGGCACGATATTCAGGCGAGCGCCACGTCGCCGTCCGTGGCTACCGGTGATCCGCGGGACACTTCAACGCTGTGGACCCGACGCCGATCGGCAAGCAGCACGCGAAAACGAAAGTCACCAAACTGCAGGATCTCGCCCTTGCGTGGCAGATGACCCAGCTCATACATCACCAGGCCACCCACAGTGTCGTAGTTTTCATCGTCGAAACTGACATTGAAAAACTCGTTGAACTCGTCGATGCGTGTCAAGGCGCGTACGTGGTAACGATTGGAATCCTGCTGCTGGATGGGCACAACTTCTGCTGCATCATGCTCATCGTCAATCTCGCCAACGATCTCCTCCAGAACGTCCTCGATGGTGAGCAATCCCGTGATACCGCCGTACTCGTCGACCACAATTGCAATATGGTTGTGGCTTACGCGAAATTCCTTGAGCAGCGTGTTCAGACGCTTGCTTTCCGGAATGAACATGGCCGGGCGAATATAGGTGGACATGTCAAAGGGCTGATTCGGCGTCGCCACAAAGTGCCGCAACACATCCTTTGCGAGCAGAATCCCAATGACTTCTTCACGATCCTGGCCGATAACCGGGAAACGGGAGTGTCCGCTCTCGACAATAGCCTTCAGCACTGTTTCGCGCGGAGCGCTACGTTCAAGGACGGCCATTTGCGAGCGCGGCACCATCACATCCCGCACCTGAGTTTCGGACACTGCCAGTACGCCCTCAAGCATGGCGAGTTCATCCGCATCCAGGACGGTCTGGGCATGCGACTCGCGCAGCCATTCCAGCAAATCATCGCGGGTGGCGGTATCACCCTTTAGAACCCGCCGCAGGCGGCCGTACCAGGTGCCGTTAGGGCGGTCGTCGGAGTCGTCGGTCATGGTGACATTCTAGCCGGTTCCGGCGGCTGCCTCAGGACAGCAATACATTTCTGACATAAGGATCGCGAATATCGAAGCCCGCCAGGATCCGCGTTTCCAGCGATTCCATGCGCTCGGTGTCATTTTCTGCTTCATGAGTGTAACCAAGCAGATGCAGCGTACCGTGAATCACAAGATGAGCCAGATGGCAGACTGGTTGCTTGCCTTGATCTGCGGCTTCCCGCTCAATTACCGGGACACAGATCGCAAGATCCCCGTACTCAATCGGCGCACCGTCCGGCAAGTTGCTCCCGACTGCGGTTGCCGGACCTTCGTGTACCCCGGGACCCGGAAAGGCCAGAACATTTGTAGGACCGGTTTTGTGCCGCCACTGAGAATTCAGGGCGATGCCCTCGCGCAGGTCAACCAGCCGGATTGTCATGGCGCCCGCCCCGCGCGCCTCAGGGTCCGTTCCGGCCTGTGTTGCGAACCGATGTGCTGCCAAAGTCGCGGCTACCCATCGGGAGAATTCCGCATCGGCAGGTAACCACGAGGCAGTTGCGGCGCGTTGAATTTCCAGCGCGATGACCGGGTGCTCATCCGTCGTCATCAGGATCTGCTGCCATCAGGCCCCGGAACAGCAGACTCGAAGCGCTGGTAAGCCTCAACGATGCGTTGGACGAGGACGTGACGCACAACGTCGCCGGCCGTGAAATGAGTGAAGCTGACCCCCTCGACGCCTGCAAGTACCTGGACAGCGTGCTTGAGCCCCGAGGTCTGGTGCTTCGGCAGGTCGATCTGGGTGATATCACCTGTCACAACGGCGCGAGAACCAAAGCCCAGGCGTGTCAGAAACATTTTCATCTGTTCGATCGAGGTGTTCTGTGCTTCATCGAGAATCACAAAACTTTCGTTGAGGGAGCGGCCACGCATGAAGGCCAGTGGCGCCACTTCGATAATATTGCGTTCGATAAGCCGTGCGACCCGCTCGACGCCCAGCATTTCGTAGAGCGCATCGTACATAGGGCGCAGATACGGATCGACTTTCTGCGACATGTCACCAGGCAGGAATCCCAGGCGCTCACCCGCTTCGACGGCTGGACGCACCAGCACGATTCTCTGTACGCGTTCTTCCTCCAGAGCGGCAACGGCGCTGGCCACGGCCAGATAGGTTTTGCCAGTACCGGCTGGCCCTATCCCGAAACACAGGTCGTGCTCGCGGATGGCTTCCATGTAACGGCGCTGGTTGTTGCCCCGCGGGCGTATGTGCAGGCGTTTCGCCTTCATCACGACGCCTGGATTTTCCACGTCATTGGTCTCGGATAATTCTGGTGCTTGTTCCATCAGTGATTCCTGCAATGCCAGGTGTACGCGCTGCCGGTCGACGGCTTCACGGCCGGCGATGATGTATAGATCCTGCAACACCCAGGCAGCCGCCTGAACGCCGGTCGCCGGGCCGTCCAGTTGAAACCGATTGCCGCGATGCCTGATCTGTATGCCAAGACGTTGCTCAATCTGGCGCAGGTTGTCATCGAATTGCCCGACGAGATTCGCCAGCCTGCTGTTGTCTGCGGGCTCGAGCAGCAGTTCGTGATTCTCAGCAGCCGGCAAGGTGGCCCCGCAGGGAGTTTGGCATCGCTTCGGTAATCTCCAGATCGGCGAACTGGCCGATCAAACCCGCATCACCATCGAAATTGACCCACCGGTTATTGCTGGTCTTGCCCGCGAGTTGTTCCGGATCCTTGCGCGAATGGCGCTCTACCAGCACACGCTGCACCGAACCCACCATGTCCGCGCTGATCTCCCGGGACCGCTTGTTTATACGGTCCTGCAGGACCGCCAGACGCGCCAGCTTCTGCGTATCCGGAACCGGGTCCGGCAGGGTAGCCGCCGGCGTACCCGGCCGTGCGCTGTAGACGAAGCTGAAGGACTGATCGAAGCCTATGTCTGCGATCAACTGCATGGTTGCTGCAAAGTCGGCCTCGCTCTCACCCGGAAAGCCCACAATGAAGTCGGTCGTGACACTGATGTCCGGCCGGATTGCGCGGAGCCGGCGGATCTTCTGACGGAATTCCAGTGCCGTGTAGCCGCGCTTCATCAGCGACAGGATACGATCGGAGCCGCTTTGTACGGGCAGGTGCAGATGATTGGCCAGTTTGGGCTGCGTGGCATAGGCCTCGATCAGCCGGTCATTGAATTCCCGCGGATGAGACGTCGTGAAGCGGATACGCTCAATGCCATCCACACGCGCAACTTCGGCTATCAATGCGGCCAGATCAGCAGTCTCGCCGTCTGGCCCCTGATCGCGGTAGCCGTTTACATTCTGCCCCAGCAGGGTGATTTCCCGAACGTTCTGCCGGGCGAGCTCACGTATTTCTTCCAGCACACTGCCCATCGGCCGACTGACTTCTTCACCGCGGGTAAACGGCACAACGCAGAAGCTGCAGTATTTGCTGCAACCTTCCATGACCGAAATGAAGGCCGTCGCGCGCTCGACTTTTGGTGCGGGCAGGTTGTCGAACTTCTCGATTTCCGGGAAGCTGATGTCGACCACCGGACGGCCATGTGCCCGAACTTCGTCAATGAAATCTGGCAGGCGATGCAGCGTTTGCGGGCCAAACACGAGGTCCACGAAGGGCGCTCGCTTCAGCAGCTCTTCGCCTTCCTGGCTCGCCACACAACCACCAACGCCGATTACCAGGTCCGGCCGCTCGAGCTTTAGCTCCCGTACCCTGCCCAGCCAGGAAAAGACCTTTTCCTGCGCCTTGTCACGCACCGAACAGGTATTGAGCAGCAGCACATCGGCGTCAGCCGGATTGTCCGTGGGCTCCAGGCCATGCCGGGCACGAAGCACATCGAGCATACGACTGGAGTCGTACTCATTCATCTGACACCCGAAGGTCTTTATGTAAACGTGGCCTGACATGCTCCCGACAGATTACTTGATGAAGCCGAGGCTTTCGAGCTTGACGAGGATCCGGTGGGCAACCAGATCCGGAGTGGTGTTTTGTGTATCGATGCGCAGCTCCGGATTCTCGGGAATCTCGTAAGGATCGGAAATACCGGTGAATTCCTTGATTATCCCGGCCCGGGCCTTGGCATACAGGCCTTTGCGGTCGCGCGCTTCGCAGACTTCCAGCGGTGTAGACAGGTGAACCTCCACGAATCCACCCACCGGTTCGATCAACTGGCGGACCTGGCGACGGGCGCTGGCGTACGGCGCAATGGGCGCGCAAATGGCGACGCCACCATTTTTCGTGATTTCCGACGCAACGTAGCCAATGCGCAGGATGTTCAGGTCCCGATGTTCCCGGGAGAAGCCCAGCTCGCTGGACAAGTTCTTGCGAACCAGGTCGCCATCCAGAAGCGTTATACGCCGCCCGCCATTTTCCAGAAGTTTGACCACCAGAGCCCGCGCCACCGCCGACTTGCCGGCACCGGACAGTCCGGTAAAGAAGATCGTGAATCCTTGCTGGTGTCGGGCGGGGTGCGTTCGCCTGAGTTCGGCAACAACCTTGGGGAACGAGAACCATTCCGGAATTTCAAGCCCCTCGTTCAAGCGACGGCGGAACTCCGTGCCGGAGATGTTGAGGATCTTTTCGCCCTTCTTAGCCTCGTCCGCCGTGACGTACTGCGCGCGGTCCTCTACATAAACCATTTCCCGGAACGGCACCATGCTGATGTCCAGTTCCTCGGCAAAGTCGCGCATCAACTCCTGCGCGTCGTACGGACCGTAGAACGGCTTGCCCCTGGAGTTCAGTCCGGGACCGGCATGGTCCCGACCGACGATGAAGTGTGTGCAGCCGTAATTCTTGCGAATGATCGCGTGCCACAGCGCCTCACGCGGGCCTGCCATGCGCATGGCAAGGTTCAGCAGCGAGAGCGCCGTGGTCTGTTCAGGATACTGCTCCAGGACATGCTCGTAGCAGCGCACACGCGTGTAGTGATCCACGTCACCGGGCTTCGTCAGGCCAACAACCGGATGAATCAGCAGATTCGCCTCGACTTCGCGCGCCGCCCTGAATGTCAGTTCCTGGTGGGCACGATGCAGGGGATTGCGCGTCTGGAACGCAACCACCTTGCGCCAGCCGAGTTTCCGGAACTGCGCACGAAGTTCTGCCGGTGAATGACGCCATCCACGAAAATCGTAGTGAACTGGCGGCTCAACTCCACGCACGACGCCGCCGATGTAGACCGGCCCCGCAATGTTGTGCAAATAGCTTACGGATGGATGTTCAAGGTCATCCTCGCCAAAAACGGCCTGTGCCTCCCGGGCCTTGTCCGGCGTCCAGATGTCAGAGATTGTCAGGGTGGCGATCAGGAGGCCTTCCTGGTCGCGCAGTGCAATGCTTTCGCCGACCTGCACACTGTCGGCAAAGCCCTGGCTCACGTCGAGCGTGACTGGTATCGGCCAGAGTATTCCGGAGCTCAGGCGCATGTTGTGCACCACGCCATCGTAGTCCGCCTTGCCCAGGAACCCGGTCAGCGGTGAAAACGCACCATTCAGGATCAGGTCTAGATCGCAAAGCTGCCGATCGCTGAGATCCCAGGACTTGTAGTTCCGGGCTTTTTGCTTCTCGCTCTCGGCAGCCGGCTTGCCCAGATAAAGCTCTTTGAGTTCGCCGCCATGTGGTGCCTTGAACGCGCCCATCGTCACTTGCTCCTGCTGGTCGGGTTGTTATATCGGATATGGGGTGCGGAAAAAAAATCGGCGCACTCAAAGGTGCGCCGATTTGCAGGCTGGAGCTTGTCAGCTCAGAAACTCAGAAGGGTATATCGTCGTCAAAATCTGCAGATTCCGCAGCAGCACTACCCGCTCCGCCTCCGGCTGACCCGGATCCGCCTGATCCTGACCCACCTGATCTGGCAGCGCCAGACGCGGGCCTGGAGCCCCGGGAGCCGCGGCCACTGCGAGCATCGGTATCGTCACCATCCGGTGCCATGCCACCGCTGGAGCCAGAACCTCTGGAGTCCAGCATCTGCATCTGATCCGCGATGATCTCGGTGCTATAGCGATCGTTGCCGTCCTTGTCCTGCCACTTGCGGGTGCGCAGCCGGCCCTCGATATAGACCTTGGAGCCCTTCTTCAGATACTCCGCGCAAATCTCGGCCAGGCGGTCGAATGATGCGATGCGGTGCCACTCGGTTCGCTCCTGCGCTTCGCCGGTTTCCCGATCCTTGAAGCGCTCGCTGGTGGCAATGGAAAAGTTGGTTGCTGCCTTGCCGCTAGGCATATAGCGAGTCTCGGGATCCCGCCCCAGATTGCCGATCAGGATGACTTTATTTATACCGCTCATAGGGTGGCCATTCTAAGGCTCTGCGGTCCAAAAGCCACTCGAATTTCTGATCTTATCCTGGTGCAACAGCCTGCCAGCGGTGGTCATCCGGACATTGCAGCCTTTGGCCGCGGATCTTCCGGAACGTATAGTGGGAGGTTCCGTCAGCATCGCTCATCGCCACGCATATCGAAGCCATGCAGTACATCAGTATCCGGGGTGCCCGCACCCACAATTTGCGCAACATTGATCTGGATCTGCCCCGGGACAAGCTGATTGTCTTTACCGGACTCTCGGGCTCGGGCAAGTCCTCGCTGGCCTTCGACACCATCTATGCCGAAGGACAGCGGCGCTATGTGGAATCCCTGTCTGCCTATGCCCGCCAGTTCCTGTCCATGATGGACAAGCCCGACGTCGATCACATCGAAGGTCTGTCCCCGGCCATTTCCATCGAGCAAAAGACCGCCTCCCACAACCCCAGGTCCACAGTCGGTACGGTCACCGAAATCTACGACTACCTCCGGCTACTGTTTGCACGTGCCGGGACACCGCGTTGTCCGGAGCATGGCCGCGATCTGCGCGCCCAGACAGTCAGCCAGATGGTGGACCAGGCGCTCACGCCGGAAGGAGTGCCGGCAGGTTATCGCAACGGTGATCCAAGGATCGCAAGGAGAACACGCACAGTTGCTGGCCGATCTGCGCGGCCAGGGGTATGTGCGGGCCCGGATCGACAGCGAGTGTACGAACTCGATGATCCGCCCCGACTGGTTGCGCCGCAGCTTTGCCATCCGAAGTCGTCGTCTAAAACCGGTTCAGGTCACGGACGTCAGAGCAACGGTTAGCGGAATCATTTGAAACTGCCTGAAACTCGCCGGCGGAGTGGCTCGCGTGGCGCCCATGGATGCTGCCGACAAGGCAACGCTGGCCGTCTTGGTGGCGAAGCCGTTTATGCGGATCGCTTCAACACCACAGCCATCTGCAACAGCACATTTCGGAGCTGGAACCGCACCCTGTTCTCTTTCAGCCAATCCGGCCGGCGCCTGCACTCATGCGTGGCCTGGGCGTGAAACAGTTCTTCGATCCGGGCAGTGGTCCGCTACCGGGACCTGACCTCGCCGGTGGCGCGATCCGTGGCTGGGACCGGCGCAGAAATGCCTGCTATTTTTCGATGATTCAGGCCTGGCCAAACGCTACAAGTTCGACGTCGAGCAACCCGTGGAGCCGAAGCAGGCCTGCCCAGAACCGGAAGATTCTCCTGCATGGTGGTGAAGGAAGGTTCTTCAGCCGTCACCGGTCACGGCGTCAGCATCAATCGCAAACGCACAAGTTCGAAGGCATCCTGCCCAATCTTGAACGCCGTTACCGGGAAACCGACTCCAGCATGGTGCGGGAGGAACTATCCGAAATTCCTGAGCACCCAGCGTACCCGGACTGCCTGGGCACACGGCGGCTGAACTACACGGCAGCATAGCCATTTATCGCGACCGATCCATCATGAGGTGACCACCAACCTCTATGGCTGCGCGCTGGACTTCTTACCCACACAGGCCTGGACGGCTGGCGAGGCGAAATTGCTTCCAAGGTCGTCAAGGAAATTCAGAACCGGCAACTTCCTGGCTGATGTCGTGGAGTACCTCTCGCTGGACCGAAGCGCAGAGACACTGTCGGGGGTGAGGCCCGTATTCGCCTCGCCAGCCAGATCGGCTCCGGACTCGTTGGCGTGATGTATATCCTCGACGAGCCCTCGATTGGACTGCACCAGCGGGACAATCGCCGACTTCTGAACACGCTGATCGCGCGATATCGGCAATACCGTAATTGTGGTTGAGCATGATGAAGAGCCGATCGCTGGCCGGCGATCATGTCGTCGACATGGTCCGGGCGCCGGGGTGCATAGCAGCGGTTATCTTCAGGGCACGCCGGCAGAAATCAAGATCCAGTTCAATTGCGGACGGTACCTTTCCGGCCGCAAACAGGTGCCGGTCCCGGCACGCCGGCGCGCCACCGACAATGCACACGCTGGATGCATATCCATGGTGCCCGCTGGCAGCAACCTGAAAAGCCTTGATGGCCGTATCCCGCTGGGAGTCATGACTTGCGTCACCGGCGTGTCAGGTCCGGCAAATCCGCTGGTCAACGACACCCTGTACCGGTACACGGCCGAGCAACTGAATGGCAGCAGTGAAGCAGCACATGCCCCCTGCGATCGCATCGATGGCGCCCGAATCCGTCGATCGCATCATCAAGATCCGGCCAGAGTCCGATCGGCCGCACGCCACGATCAAATCCGGCGACCTATACGGGGCTCTTCACGCCCATCCGTGAACTTTTCGCCGGAACGCAGGAGGCGCGCTCGCGGCTACAAGCCAGGCCGCTTCCCTTCAATGTGAAAGGTGGCCGATGCGAAGCCTGCCAGGGTGACGGTGTGTTGCGCGTCGAGATGCATTTTCTGCCCGATGTTTACGTCCCCTGCGACGTGTGCAAAGGCCCAGCGCTATAACCGCGAAACGCTGGAGGTCCGCTACAAGGGCAAGAACATCAACGAGCATCCTGCAGATGACCGTGGAAGATGCCCAACCATTTTGCCGCAATTCCGATGATTGCGCCCAAGTTGCGGCACTGATGGAAGTCGGCCTGTCGTACGTGCGGCTGGGCCAGAATGCCACGACACTGTCCGGTGGTGAGGCCCAGCGCGTCAAACTGGCCAAGGAACTGTCCAAACGCGCCACCGGCAACACCGCCACGCATATCCTGGATGAGCCTACGACCGGCTTGCATTTCAACGATGTGGCCCAGCTCATGCTGGTCCTCCAGAAGCTGCGCGATCAAGGCAACACAATCGTCGTCATCGAACACAATCTCCGACGTCATCAAGACCGCCGACTGGATCATTGACCTTGGCCCGGAAGGCGGCAACGGCAGCGAATTTGGTGGCCGTCGGCACACCCGAGGATGTTGCCGGGAACAAGCATTCCTATACCGGCCACTACCTGGTGCCACTGCTTGGCAAGAACCAGGCGGCCTGAGGTTCCGGCAGCCTGACCCCGTGTCCGTACGCAGCAAACACTCGTCGTGGCCGAATTCTATCGGCTACACTTCCGGCTCATGAACAAACCGGCACGAACGCCGACCTCTACCTGCCGTGCCGTAAGCCAGCTGACCGCACTGGTTGGCGGAAGTCCTCTAGTAGAAATCTGCTACGCCTTCAACGGCAAGCGCCGACGCATCTACGCCAAATACGAATCCATGAACATGACCGGCAGCGTCAAGGATCGCATGGCGCTGCACATTCTCAAGCGGGCGGCTGAGCGCGGCGAGCTGCAGCCTGGTTCGATAATCGTCGAGGCATCCAGTGGCAATACCGGTATTTCCTTCGCAGCCATTGGCCGGGCACTGGGCCACCGTGTCCGGATCTACATGCCGGACTGGATGAGTCTGGAACGTACACAACTGATGCGCGGACTGGGCACCGATGTGGTCCCGGTGTCAAAGGCACAGGGAGGGTTCGTCGGATCCATCAGGATGACCGAGGAGTACGCGGCCGAAAATCCACGTGCCTACCTGCCCCGCCAGTTCGCCAATGCCGACAATGTCGAGGCTCACGAGCTGACGACCGGGCCGGAAATTGTGGCCCAGCTGAAGCAGCTCGGCCGGGTAGCCGATGCCTTCGTCGCAGGTGTCGGAACTGGCGGCACTGTGATGGGTGTCGGCCGCGCCTTGCGCAGCACCGGGCTACAGGTCCGGGTGCATCCACTGGAACCGGCGAACTCACCAACGCTGCGCACGGGTAAAAAGGATGGCAGCCACCGGATCCAGGGCATCAGCGACGAATTCATCCCGGAAATCGTCAAGCTGGATCAGCTCGATCCGGTCGTGGATGTGTGGGATGGCGATGCGATCCTGATGGCCCAGGCCCTCGGCCACCGCCTCGGGCTTGCAGTTGGCATATCGTCGGGTGCAAATGTGATAGGAGCAATGAAGCTCGTTGAGGAGCTTGGTCCGGAAGCAGTAGTGGTCACTGTGCTGCCGGACTCCAGCAAGAAGTATCTTTCGACCGCCCTGCCACAGGCTGAACCACCGCAGGAGGACTACCTCACGCCGCTCGTACAGCTGCAGTCTTTTATCGGCGTCCGGTAGCAATGGGGCCAATCCGCTTCATCTTTCCGGCCTTTGTCCTGGCGATGTGGGTGATCTGCGGCATTGGCCTGACACAAGGCACGTGGACCGGAATTCACTGGGCCATGCTGGCAGTCGCACATGTGAGCTGTGCAGTCATATTTCGCAACTTCGTCTTCGTTTTTTCCTACGGCTACGGCATCAGCATGATGCTTCTGAACCTCATGATCATGGTCTGGCGCCCCGTACCCGCAGCGCTCATCGTTGGTGGATTGGGTTTGGCCTACGGTATCCGTCTGACCTGGTTCGTCCATGCCCGTCACCACAGCGGCGTCTACGACGCGGCCAGGCGGCGGGTTGAGCACACCAAGGCCGACACCAGTGCCGACGTCCCGCTGCCTCTGCGCCTCTTCATGTGGATCAGCTGTGGCTGGTTGATGACCTTCGTGGCCATGCCAACATGGGTAGCAGCAAACACCATGGGCAACCTGTCGCGTGGAACCCTGGCCGGTGCCAGCCTGATGCTTGCCGGATTGCTTCTGGAGACGATTGCGGACAGGCAGAAGCAACGTGCGAAGGCCGTGAACCCGGATCAGGTCGTTGTGCATGGCCTCTATTCACGGGTGAGACACCCCAACTATCTGGGCGAGATCATTTTCCAGACTGGTCTGCTGGTCGTCGTGCCCGCGACTTTGACCGCAGGAGGGGTGGCAGATGCCGGAGTTACGAAAAGCTGGGCCATGGTTGCCGGTCTGCTTGGGCCGCTATACATCGTGATCCTGATGTACTTTGCGGCACGCGACCAAGACCGCCGGCAAGCCGAACGCTACGGTCAGGATCCTGCGTTCCGCACCTGGCGACAACAGAGTTCAATGCTGCTGCCCGGGTTGTAGGCCAGTGATTGTCAGTTGCATCGCCTACCGTGAAGGCAAGAGCCTGGGTGACATTCACATCGATAGCATCAGCGAACTGCTACAGGCGCCCGGAACCTTTATATGGATGGGCCTGCATGAACCGGACACCCAGCTCCTGCGCAAGGTTCAGGAGGAATTCTCCCTCCACGATCTGGCCATCGAAGATGCGCTGCATGCCCACCAGCGCCCCAAAATCGAGGCCTATGCCAACTCACTGTTCATCGTGGTCGAAGCCGCTCGACTTGCAAATGACGAAGTCTGCTTCGGTGAAACCCATGTGTTCATCGGCCAGGGCTTCATCATCACGATTCGCCATGGATCTTCGGTCAGCTACGCTCCGGTTCGCCAGAAGTGCGAGGCTTCACCAGGCCGACTCCGCCTGGGTCCTGGTTATGCGCTGTACTCGGTCCTTGACTTCGTGGTTGACAACTATCAGCCGGTAGCCGAACGGTTGCAGGCACGGTTTCAGGAACTCGAACAGGAGATGTTCGACAAATCCTTCGATCGTGACTCGATCAGTCGGCTATACCGGCTGAAAGGCGAGCTGATAAAACTTCGCGATGCGGTCGGCCCCATCAACGAAATCAGCAATCAACTGATTCGCTTTCATGAAGACATTGTCCGCAAGGAGCTCCGACCCTATTTCCGCGATGTTGAGGATCACGTTACGCGCATCACGAAAGCCATCGACAATACCCGGGAAATGCTGACCACGGCCATTCAGGTCAATCTGGCGCTGGTCACCGTCGGGCAGAATGAGGTTGTGAAACGCCTCGCCGGCTGGGGTGCGATCCTTGCGATACCTACCGTTGTTTTCAGCATGTATGGAATGAACTTTGGTCACATGCCGGAACTGCACCTGCGGTATGGCTATCCACTGGTCGTGGGCCTGACTGTCGCGGCGTGCGTCTTGCTTCACCGCCGACTGGTGCGTGCCGGCTGGATCTAGCCAGCGATTGGGCGAATGCCGACGGCGTGCCGGATCTTCCGGATAAACGGACGTGCCACGTTCCGGGCGCGCTCCGCACCAGCTTTGAGAGCCTGCTCGACGTGGTCCGGATTGGCGATCAGTCGTTCGTATTCAATGCGGGCGGGTGTCAGGTGAGCGTCGAGAAAGGTGTACAACTCCTGTTTCAGATCACCCCATCCGGCACCATCGGCGTGACGTTGGGCATAATTGGCCGCTTCTGCTGCGGTAGCAAATGCCTGATAGATTTCAAACAGCGTTGAACCAGCTGTTTCCTTGGGCACGCCGGGCTCCAGCGAATTGGTCTTGATACGCATGATCAGCTTGCGCAACTTGCTGGAAGACACAAAAAGCGGGATGGCATTCCCGTAGCTCTTGCTCATCTTGCGACCGTCCAGTCCGGTGAGCGTTGCTGTAGTGGCGTCGATCGCTGCCTCTGGAATCACAAAGTGCTCGCCATAGATGTGATTGAAACGTTGGGCAATGTCCCGGGCCATTTCCACATGCTGCTTCTGGTCGCGGCCTACAGGCACCCGGTGCGCCTTGAACATCAGGATGTCTGCAGCCATCAGGATCGGATAGGAAAACAGCCCCATCGTGACCCCTTTGTCGGGGTCAGCATTGCCCGCTTCCTCGTTGGACTGCACCGCAGCCTTGTAGGCATGCGCCCGATTCATCAATCCCTTGGCGGTTACGGTGGTCAGGATCCACGTCAGCTCGGGAATTTCCGGTATGTCGGACTGTCGATAGAAAGCCGAACGTTCGGTGTCCAGCCCCAGGGCCAGCCACGCCGCCGCCACTTCCAGACTCGACTGACGCAGTATTGCCGGATCCTGGTTCTTGACGAGCGCATGGTAATCAGCCAGAAAATAGAACGATTGAACATCAGCCCGCTGGCTGGCGGCGATTGCCGGTCGAATTGCACCCACATAGTTGCCCAGATGGGGTGTGCCAGTAGTCGTAATGCCGGTCAGGTGCGTTTCCATAACAGCTGTAGTTTATATTGAGACTCTCGATTCTGCGGAAAACATCCCAGTGTACCCAGCACCCCGCCTTTACCGATCACATATCGCAGCCATGTTGGCCCGCTACGATGCTGCTCTGGAATCCAGCCAGTTTGATGGTGTGCTCATTGGCGCCGGCACACCTTCCCCTGTTTTCCGGGATGATCAGGAACATCCGTACCGTGCTGAACCGCTCTTCCTGCAGTGGGCACCGCTCACCGCTCACCCCGGTTCGGCACTGCTGTACCGGCCGGGTCGTCGCCCCGTGCTGCTGGTGCTGGAGGCAGACGACTTCTGGTACCAGGCTGCACCTCTGCCGGCCGGGCCCTGGCGCAAAATGTTTGACGTTCGCGTCATTTCACGGAGGGAGCAGATCCGCCGCCATGTGCGCTCCGGCAAGCAACGGCTGGCACTGCTCGGCGATCCATTGCAGTGGCGCGGCCTTGATCTGGCCGGCACTGCAAATCCAAAACGCCTGCTGACGTATCTGGACTACCAGCGAGCATACAAAACACCGTGGGAAATTGGCTGTATTGAGGCAGCAACGACCCTGGCATTGACCGGCCATCGCGCTGTACGCCAGGCGTTCAGCGCCGGCTGCAGCGAGTTCGAGATGGGTCTGGTATTTCTTGCAGCATGCGGACAGATGGATCACGAACTGCCCTACCCCGCCATCATCGCAGCCAACCACAATGGCGCCACCCTGCATTACCAGCACAGGTCGAGGCAGCAGCTGCCAGCCAGCAAGCGGCACAGTCTGTTGCTTGACGCCGGCTGCAGTCATGGTGGCTATGCATCCGATATCACGCGCAGTCACGCCGCCCGCCGTGGCGAGTTCGCCAGCATGATTCGCGGGCTGAATCAGGCTCAGCAAAGGCTATGCAAACGTGTTGCCCCCGGCGTCGCCTTTCCGGAACTGCAATTGGCTGCTCATCACGAAATTGCCCAGTTGCTGTCTGATTGGGATCTGGTGCAAATGCCGCCCGAAGACATGGTCGCACAGCGCATTACTGATGCATTTCTGCCCCATGGGCTCGGCCACCTCCTGGGCCTGCAGGTGCACGACGTTGGCGGCGGGCTCGCAGGCACGCGCGGCGGCGAGTTGCCTCGGCCTTCACGGTTTCCTCGCCTGCGTCTGACGCGCCCGCTGGAACCGGGCATGGTGGTTACCATCGAACCAGGAATCTACTTCATAGACTCGTTGCTGGCGCAACTGAAGAAGCGACGTGTTGCACGACACATACATTGGCGTGATATCGCCAGACTGCGTCGCTTCGGCGGCATTCGTATCGAAGACAACGTCGTGGTGACCGAAAAAGGCTATCGAAACCTCACCCGGGAACTCGAAACGGCGCCTTGAGCGACTGGCCGCATGGCCGTTCGGGTGCGGCATTTCGTCCGGTGCGCACCGCGAGTGGCGGGTTGATCTGCTAAAGTTCCGGTTTAAGCGATACCCTCCAAAAAATTGAACAACAACAGTCTCTTGGCTGCACCCTGCCCGGGCGCTCACAGAATAATTCTCGTACTGGTCCTGAGCTGTGTGCTCAGCGCTTGCGGCTCGGATGTGGGTCAGAGCCTGGTCCAGGGTTCCGGTGATTCGTCCGGGTCAACGGGCCCAACCGTGACCGTCATAACGCAACGCGTCGTGCCACGCTCGTTTACCGAGCGGTTCACGGCACTCGGCACTGCGCGTGCCAATGAGTCGATCGACGTTACTGCACGCACCAGCAGCATCATTACCAGCATCAATTTTCGCGAGGGCCAGCAGGTACGCAAAGGTGACACGCTGGTCGAACTGGATGCCCGCCAGGAGAGCGCCAGCCTGAGCCTTGCTGAAGCCCAGTTGAAGCAGGCTGAAAATCAGTACCAGCGCAGCCATGCGCTAGCCGCCAGCAACGTGGTATCCGCCGCCGACCTGGAGCAGCTCGAAGCAAACCTGATGGTGGCAAAAGCCCAGGTGTGGGGTGCCCGGGCGCGACTCGACACCCTGTCGGTCAAGGCCCCGTTCGACGGTACCGTGGGTTTACGCAAGGTCAGCATGGGTGATCTGGTCGGCCCTGACTCCCAGATCACCACACTCGATGACATGAGCGTTATCAAGCTGGAGTTTGGCATTCCTGAATCCTTTACCAGCGATATTCGAATCGGCATGCCAATCGCGGCCGACAGTACGGTATATCCTGGCCATCCCTTCAAAGGGGTGGTCACTGCGATTGATTCGCGGGTTGACCCGATTACCCGGGCGGTGACTGTGGTGGCTACCGTGCCAAACGATGATCGAATGTTGAAGCCCGGCATGTTTTTGACTGCGACGCTCGAAAAGAAGCGTGACAACGTACTACTGATCCCCGAAGAGGCGCTGGTACCGCGTGAGGGTCGACAGTTTGTGTTTGTGGTCGAAGACGGCAAGGCTGTTGAACGCGAGGTCACGCTCGGTGGCCGTGCACCAGGCCTGGCGGAGATTCGGGAGGGCCTGACCGCCGACGCCCAGGTGATTACCGAGGGTACACAACGAGTACAAACGGGCTCGGCTGTTCGGGTTGCCCCGAACAGCTAGGCCAGAGGAATAACATCAGTGATCCTCTCGGATATTTCGGTTCGCCGACCCGTGTTTGCGGGGGTCTTGAGCCTGATGCTGTTGATACTCGGCATTCTGGCCGCGACCAAGCTGCCCGTACGGGAATTCCCGGACATAGACACGCCGGTAGTGTCAATTACCACGGCATATCGGGGTGCGTCCGCCGAAATCATCGAGCGCCGCATAACGCAGCCGCTGGAAGATGCCGTATCGGGAATTGCGGGCATCCAGAAGCTCACCTCATCCAGCCAGGACGAACGGTCATCCATCACTATAGAGTTTGCCCTTGATCGTGACCCTGACGGCGCAGCCAACGATGTCAGGGAGCGGGTGACCCGAATAATTCAGCAGCTCCCGGAAGATTCGGACGTACCGGAGGTGACCAAGCAGGATCAGGGCATGGATGCCTCCATGTATGTCAGCGTGGAGAGTCAGACCCGATCACTGATGGAACTGACCGACTACGCCGACCGCAATCTGCTGGATCGCATTGCCGTTATTGACGGCGTGGCCCAGGTGCGGCTCAGTGGCGCACAAAAGAGGGCCATGCGTATCTGGCTGGACCGCGATGCCATGGCTGCACGCGGCCTGACCGTGCAAGACATCGAGAACACGCTGCGGGAGGAAAATGTTGAACTGCCAGCCGGCCGCATCGAATCGCGGCAGCGGGAATTTTCACTTCGTACGGAAACCGGCCTTACAGAGCCCGAAGCGTTCGAGGCGCTTGTCGTGGGCCGTGGACCTGATGACTACCTGATCCGGCTGGGTGAAATTGCGGATGTACGCCTGGAACCGGAAGATTCCCGGTTTTTTTCACGATCCAATCGCGTATCCGGCGTGAGCCTGGGGATCGTTCCACAGTCCAAGGCCAACATTCTGACGGTTAACAAGGCAGTCTCGGCCGAGATAAAGGACCTTCAGGCTTCATTGCCGCCAGACATCAAGGTCGGAATAAACATCGACTTTTCCACGTTTGTCGAAGAGTCGATGATCGAGGTCGTCAAAGTGCTGATTGAAGCACTGGCGATGGTCCTGATCATTATCTTCGCCTTCGTCGGTTCAGTACGTGCCACACTGATTCCGGCACTTACCATTCCTGTGGCCATCGTCTCCGCTTTTCTGGTGATGGCAGCCCTTGGCTATACGATCAATACCCTGACGCTGCTTGGACTCGTGCTGGCGATTGGACTCGTGGTCGATGACGCCATTGTGGTGCTGGAAAACATCGTTCGCCAGATGGAACTTGGCAAACCTCCGCTCCTCGCCGCAGTAGATGGCAGCCGCGAGATCGGCTTTGCCGTCGTCGCAACCACAGTTGTTCTGGTATCGGTATTCCTGCCCATTTCCTTCATGCCCGGCAATCTGGGCCGCCTGTTTGGTGAATTCGGCATATCACTGGCTGCCGCCATCGCGTTTTCCGGACTGGTGGCACTCACACTGGTACCGATGCTGTGTTCAAAGTTCTTTGCCGATGGAATACATCGTGGAAAGTTTGCCCAATGGCTTGATGACTTCTTCAAGCGACTGACGGCCCGCTACCAGTCCTCACTTGCCCGGTTTGTTCGACGACCCTGGCTGGCTGGTGCGCTGCTCCTGGCGGTCGCTGCGGTTGGCACAGTTCTCTTCAACCTGCTGCCAAGCGAGTACGCACCGGGGGAAGACCGCAACATGATGATGATGATGGTCCGCGCACCTGAGGGTGCGACCCCGGGGTACATGGATCGTCAGGTACAGATGATCGAAAGTGAACTCATGCCTCTCGTCGAGGCTGGCGAGGTCAAGCGGATAGTCGCGCGTTCGGGAACCTGGGGCGCCGGTGGCGACGTGAACACAGCATTTATCTACCTGCCTCTGGAGTCGCGGTCTTCCCGCAATCGATCGGCACAAGAGATTGCTACACAGGTGAGGGATCAGATGGCACATATCCCGGGTGCTGTCGCCACGGTTTTTCTGCCGCCCAGTCTGGCTATCCGCTCCAGCGGTTCGGGCCTGGCCGTTGTACTCAGTGGCAACAACTACGAGGAACTGGCGGCGTGGCAGGATCAACTCATTGCAAAGGTAAACGCGGAGAACCCCAAACTGCTGGGCCTGCGTTCAGACTTCTTCCCGACAAAGCCGAAGATAAAGATCAACATAGACAGAAACCGCAGCTTCGATCTCGGGATATCCCTGCAGACCATCGGCCGGACACTGGAAACCATGCTGGGGTCCCGGATCGTTACGACCTTCCCCGACCGGGGTGAAGAGTACAACGTGGTTCTGCAGGGGGTGCCGCGCGACAGGGCGACACCAGCCGACCTCGAGAATATTTATGTCCGCTCACCACGCACGAATCAGCTCGTGCCTCTGGCAAATCTGGTGCAGCTGCAGGAAGTCGCCGGGCCCAAGGAGTTGAAACGTTTCAATCAGCTGCGCTCGGTAACGCTGTCGGCCAGCCTGGCCGACGGCTACCCTCTTGGTGAGGCAGTCGACTATTTCGAGAAGCTGGTGGCTACCGAACTGCCACCCAGCGCCAGGATTGCCTTTGACGGAGAAGCTCGCGAGTTCAAGGAATCCGGTAACGCCGTGTACATAACATTCGGGCTCGCACTGCTTGTCGTGTTCCTTGTGCTGGCGGCACAGTTCGAGAGCTTCCGGCATCCGCTCATCATCATGTTAACAGTGCCGCTCGCCATTACCGGTGGTCTTGTCGGCCTGTGGTTGTTCGGATCGTCGATTAACGTCTATAGCCAGATTGGCTCGATCATCCTCATCGGGCTGGCGGCCAAGAACGGAATCCTGATCGTTGAGTTTGCCAATCAATTGCGTGACCGCGGCGTCGAGTTTCTGGAGGCAATAACCTCCGCGGCTGCCATTCGGCTTCGACCCGTGCTGATGACCAGTCTGGTAACGGCGTTTGGTGCCGTGCCACTGATCCTGGCGTCCGGAGCCGGCGCCGAGTCCAGAAGAACGCTGGGTGCCACGGTCTTTTTCGGTGTGACGATCTCGGTATTTCTGACTCTCTATCTGATCCCGGCGCTGTACGTGATGATTGCCAGGAAGACCCAGTCGCCACAACATGTAGGCCGGCTGATCGACAAGTTGAAGCAGAATGCCGCTATTCCGGCACCGAAGGCACCCTGACTGTCTGCCGACCTGCTCCGGCTAATCTGATCGGGCTGGATTGTGCTCTGGCCAAACCAGTCCGGACCCGGCTATTCCGGATACGTGAACGGCTCTGTCATTGCACCGTCAAGCTTGGCGATCCGGCCGCCCTTCATCACAAAATCAATCCGTCGCAGTACGGAAATATTTGCCAGTGGGTCGCCACTAACCGCAATCAGATCAGCAACTTTCCCGGGCACCAGGGTGCCAACATCAGCGCCCAGGCCCAACAGGTCCGCCGCTGATACCGTGGCAGACCGGATGGCATCAGCCGTCGTCATGCCGAACTGCACCATGTACTCGAACTCTTTGGCATTGTCCCCGTGGGAAAAAGTACCCGCGTCGGTTCCGAACGCAATTTTTACGCCTGCCTTGTAAGCCCGCTCGAAGGCCTTGTACTCATTGCGCAGCTTGACCGACGGTGGATCCGGAATACGGAAGATTGGCGGCGGATAGCTCGCCGACAAGGTCGGCACCAGGTAGGTACCCGCCTTCTTCATCAGGGCAATCCCCTCATCGTCGAGCAGAAATCCATGCTCGATGGAATCTACCCCGGCATGCACGGCTTGCTTGATGGCAACCGGTGAATAGGCATGGGCGGCAACCTTGAGCCCCACGAGATGGGCGGTTGCCACGATGGCTTCGATCTCGTCGGGAAACAGCTGTGGCTCAAGACCGGTGTTTGAGGCAAAGCCACCCGTTGCCGTTACCTTGATGACATCGGCACCCAGCTTGTACTGGTAGCGCACTGCCCGGCGGCACTCGATCGCACCGTCACAAGTGCCCTCCCGGAGCCGTGCGGCGGCGTCGGCAGTCTGGTCCAGAGGCAAGCCGTCGCCATGCCCTCCGGTTACTGCCAGGGCCGATCCCGACACCAGAATGCGAGGCCCGAGCAATCTGCCCTGGTTGATTGCATTTCTGACGGCGAATACCGATTGGTCGTCGGAACCAAGATCGCGCACGGTTGTGAACCCGGCCGCCAGATTTCGGCGGGCAAAGATGACCGCATTGACCGTATATTCAGCGGCACTTGGAGGGTTTCGGTCGCCCCGCTCTGTGCGATGCCTGCTGAATGTCGGTTCACTGCGCAGATGCACATGGGAATCTATCAGGCCCGGCAAGACAAAGCGGTCGGAAAGGTCGACCACTGCTACCGTCCCTTTAGACGCGGGATCAAGGTCGGCAGCCGTTATAAACCCTGAAACCACGCGCTCGACACGATCGTTGTGGACCACGACTGTCATGTTCTTGCGGACCGGCTCACCGGGCACGGCAAGCAACGTTCCTGCGTGGACCAGCACATATCGCTCTGGTTCGGTCGGGGCGGCAGTGCCAATGACCGGCATTAACGCAATCGCACTAAAGATGATCGCCGCCGCAAAAATCTGCCGTTTCATGGCTCTGATTCCCCCTCTGTTAGGTGCCGGCCGCACAGTCCCGACGTGACATGATAATGGACCATGGCCTGACAAATGACCGTTACCCCCTTGGACTCAATGGCGTGTTGCCGGACAATAAGCCAGTATCAACCCAAGAGCCAAAGCGCCATCTAGGAACTGTACATGTCACGTTACAACATTGGATCGGTTATTTGTGTGGGCCTGGTCGCTTCCATCGTCGGACTATTGCCCGCCTACGGAGCACCAACCAGTTCTGCTACCACCGACAAGCCAGTCAGCTCGGCCGGAACCGATAACCTGGAGAACTTGCCAATCGGCGACCCTGCACGGCGAGAATTTCAGGCGCCCCTCGTACTGGACGGCGTTACCAACACCAGCACCCGGAAGGTCATCGGTCCTTCCGAAATGGCCTCGCAGCTTAAGGATGTTGGCATTCTGTTCCTCGGCGAGAATCACACGAACGAAGAGTTTCATGACGTCCAGCTCCAGACTATTCAGGCACTCCACGAGGCGGGCCGCGATGTCCTGATCGGCCTTGAAATGCTGCCTTATACGGAACAGAAGGTTCTGGACAACTGGACCGCCGGGCAGTACACCGAAACCGAGTTTCTGAAGGCTGCGGACTGGTACCAGAACTGGGGCCATCACTTTAATTACTACCGCGAAATTTTCCGTTACGCACGCGACAACAAATTGCCGATGTATGGCGTGAATACCCCGCGGGATGTCGTAAAGCGCATTCGTGCCGACGGATTTGACGCACTACGTCCTGGCGAGCGGGCGCACTTTCCGCCGAAATTTGCAGCGGAGAGCGACGAACATCGACGCATGTATCGGGCCAATTTCAGTGCCGACGACACACTGCACATGAATGCCGCCGCGCTGGATGGGCTTTACAGGGCCCAGACGACCTGGGATGCCACGATGGGCTGGAATGCGCTGGAGGCGTTGCGCGCCCGTGGGAATGACAAGAAGTCGATCATGGTCGTGCTGCTGGGTTCCGGCCACGTCATTTACGGGCTGGGCGCAGAGCGTCAGATCGACCCCTGGTACGACGGCAAGATTGCGTCGCTGGTGCCGGTGCCGGTTATTGACGAGACCGGCAAGGCCGTACCATCCGTTCGGGCATCGTACGCATCGTATATCTGGGGGCTACCGCAGCAGCGCGAACCCCACTACCCGGTACTTGGCGTCTCACTGATGGGCAAGATGGGCAAGGAACCCAGACAGATTATCGAGGTTAGCAAGGACTCCGTTGCCGAACGGGCCGGCATCCAGGTGGGCGATGTTCTGGAGCGTTTTGGCGACACCCCCATCAAGACCGAGACCGAATTCAGGCGCCTGGTTGCCGGTCTGCGCTGGGGTGATGTGGTGCCGGTGACTGTGCGCCGCAAGGACGCATCGCTGACGCTGAGCGTACCGGTGCGGCGGGTACGTCCGGCGGCATGCAGTGCCGCAGACCCTGGCGCAACCAACCCGGGCTAGGTCAACCCGGGCCAGGCCAACCCGGGCCAGGAAAGGGACATAGCGCCTTCCAGAGGACCCGGCGGGAACATTCGATTGGAGTTCAAGCTGATGGTGGCCGGACCTGAAATGGCCGGCCACCATCGGTGGAATTAACGAGGCGCCTGGCTGGACTAGCCGGCGGCAGCCTTCTTCTTCTTTGTTGCTACCTTTGTCGCCGCTTTTGGTGCTGCCTTCTTCACTGCTTTCTTTGCCTTGCCCTTGACGTCGTCAACTGGCGTTGCGCCGTCAGCCACTGCGGCCGCCTTGTCGGTCAGCATGACCAGGGCCATGGGGGCTGCGTCACCCGCACGAAAACCCATCTTCAGGATGCGCAGATAGCCGCCGGGACGGGCCTTGAAACGGGGGCCGAGGTCGTTGAACAGCTTGCCGACTGCCGGTCGGTCCCGAAGCCGTGAAAACGCCAGGCGCCGATTGGCCAGACCATCTGTTTTGGCAAGGGTAATCAGTGGCTCGACGACCCGGCGCAATTCCTTGGCCTTGGGCACCGTCGTGCGAATGGTCTCTTCACGAATCAGCGATGCCGCCATGTTTCGGTACATGGCAGTCCTGTGGCTACTCTTCCTGCCAAGGGCTCGGCCGGCCTTTCGGTGCATCATCGCTAGAACTTCCGTTTCGTCTCACTAAACCTGTCTTCGCCTGATCTGTTTCAGGCAACCTTGTCGTCGTGCTTGACCAGATCGGGTGGTGGCCAATTCTCAAGACGCATACCCAATGACAGCCCATGGCTTTCCAGGACTTCCTTGATCTCGGTAAGCGACTTCTTGCCAAGATTTGGTGTGCGAAGCAGTTCTACTTCGGTGCGCTGCACCAGATCACCGATATAGTTGATGTTTTCGGCCTTCAGGCAGTTGGCGGAACGTACCGTTAATTCCAGTTCGTCGACCGGACGCAACAGTATTGGTTCGATCTGGGACTCGGCGGCAGTGGCTGTTGCCTCATCCTGCCCGCGAAGCTCAAGGAATACATCAAGCTGATCCTTGAGGATCGTGCCGGCGCGACGAATCGCGTCTTCAGGATCGATCGTGCCGTTGGTTTCAACATCCAGGACGAGTTTGTCCAGATCGGTACGCTGCTCAACACGTGCGGACTCGACCGTATACGTGACCTTGCGAACCGGACTGAAAGAGGCGTCCAGCCGCAAGCGGCCAATGCTGGTGGTTTGCTCTTCCGGATCCTGCTGCGTGACTGCAGCACGATAGCCACGACCGCGCTCGATCGTCAGCATCATCTTCAACTCACCGTCATTGGTAAGGTTGGCAATGACATGCTTCGGGTTGACGACCTCGACGTCATGGTCGGTCATGATATCGCCGGCGGTGACCGGCCCCGGGCCCTTGCGATGTACGGACAGCTCGATTCTGTCGCGGGAGTGCATGCGGATTGCCACACCCTTGAGATTCAGAAGAATCTCCACGACATCCTCCTGGACGCCCTCAATACTCGTGTATTCGTGCAGAACACCCTCAATCTCGGCTTCCACCACGGCGGCGCCAGGCATGCTCGACAGCAGCACACGTCTCAGGGCATTGCCCAGGGTATGACCGAAGCCGCGCTCAAGTGGTTCGATGACAATGCGCGCACGATTACCCGTTTCCGCCTGAACCCGGACACTGCGTGGCTTTAAAAATTCGCTGATGGATGGCTGCATTTAACAGGCCTCCTAAATTGACTGGACCTGATGTACGACGGTAAAAATTGCGTCTGGCTTCTACTTACTTGGAATAGAGCTCAACTACGAGGTTCTCATTGACGTCCGGCAGTATGTCGTCACGCGTTGGCAAGCTCTTGAAGGTGCCGGCCAGAGCCTGTTCGTCAACTTCGATCCACTCTGGAAATCCGATCTGACTGGCCACGGCCATCGCGTTCTTGATTCGGGACTGGGCCTTGGCCTTCTCGCAGACCTCGATCTTGTCTCCAGCGACCACCTGACAGGATGGAATATTGACCAGCTTGCCATTGACCCTGATTGCGCAGTGGCCCACCAGCTGGCGCGCTTCCGCCCGGGTTGCGGCAAAGCCCATCCGGTAAACCACGTTGTCCAGCCGGCCTTCCAGCAGTTTCAGAAGGTTTTCGCCGGTGGAGCCCTTCATTCGCGTTGCCTTGTGATAGGCATTGCGGAATTGCCGCTCCAGTACGCCGTACATCCGCCGCAGCTTTTGCTTTTCGCGAAGCTGTACGCCGTAGTTTGAGAGTCTGGGTTTTCTTGCACCTTGCTGGGTACCCGGTGGAGTATCAAGTTTGCACTTGGACTCCAGGGGTTTGGCGCTGCTCTTCAGGAAAAGGTCGGTACCTTCCCGTCGGGCGAGCTTGCAAGTTGGTCCGCGATATCTGGCCATGCTGTGTTGTCCTTAGACGCGCCGCTTCTTGGGCGGACGGCACCCGTTGTGGGGTATGGGTGTGATGTCTTCGATGTTGCTGATTCGAAAGCCCACAGAATTCAGTGAGCGAACGGCAGATTCCCGCCCTGGTCCTGGGCCACTGACAAATACTTCGAGCGACTTCAGGCCGTATTCAAGTGCCCCCTGGCCGGCGCGTTCGGCTGCAACCTGTGCTGCGAACGGCGTGCTTCTTCCGCGACCCTTTGAAACCACTGCTGCCGGCTGTTGCCCAGCTCAGTGTATTGCCTTGCCGATCGGTGATGGTGATGATCGTGTTGTTGAATGTCGAATGGATGTGCGCGATCCCCTCTACCACGAGCCGCTTGGACTTCTTGCGTGCCTTGCCCGCAGCCACATCGCTGGCAGCAGTCGCAGCAGCGGTGGGCCCAGAGGCAGTGGTCTCAGGGCGGTGGACGCAGTAGATGTTGCCGGCGACGCTGCCGGTGCGTCCGGGTGCTGCTGGATCTTGTGCCATCTATATTCTCTATAACTCTCTTGTGGTCTGGGTTTGTCAGCTGGTCGACTGCTTCCGCTTTTACTTGCGGATAGCTCGACGCCGGCCCTTTACAGGTACGCGCGTTGGTGCGTGTCCTTTGGCCTCGCATGGGCAGACCCTTGCGGTGCCGGATGCCGCGGTAGCAGCCAAGGTCCATCAGGCGCTTGATACTCATGGATACTTCGCGCCGCAGATCGCCCTCGACGGGGAATCGCGCAATTTCAGCGCGAATCCGTTCTACCATCGGGTTCACTGAGGTCCTTGACCTTGACGTTTGGCTCTATGCCAGCCGCCGCGCACACGGTCAGGGCCCGGTTGCGGCCAATGCCAAAAATGTGGGTTAGTGCATTCCAACGTGTTTGTTCGTCGGAATATTGATACCCGCTATACGTGCCATCTTAACCTTGCCTTTGCTTGTGCCGGGGATCACTACAGATGACCCGAACCACGCGCTTTGCGACGAACGATCTTGCAGTTTCTGCAGATCCTCTTGACTGATGCTCTAACTTTCATAACCGACTCCCGTCGCCAGCGCCTAGCGGAGCTGACCTGCCCGTCCGTAGCCCCCGAAATTAGCTTTCTTCAGGAGACTGTCATATTGATGCGACATCATGTGCGCTTGCAGCTGCGCCATGAAGTCCCATGGTGACCCACGATAATGAGCAATGAAGTGCCGCCAAATAGAACGGCACCCGCCAGTAGAGGATCATGAACTCCGGAAGCAAACACACAGCTGTTACGTAAATGCCACCCCACAGCGTCAACCGGGTGAGTACCTTGTCGATATAGTCCGCTGTGTGCTGGCCCGGACGAATGCCGGGAATAAACGCATTGCTCTTCTTGAGATTATCCGATGTTTCTCTGGAATTGAACACCAGCGCGGTGTAGAAAAAGCAGAAGAACATGATAAGACTGGCGTAAATCAGGATGTAAATGGGCTGTCCGGGGGACAGTTGCGCTGAAATGTCCTGGAGCCAGCCAAAGCCCTCGTTGGTGCCAAACCAGCTGGCGATTGTTGCCGGAAACAGAATGATGCTGGAGGCAAAAATAGGCGGTATGACGCCGGACATGTTGATCTTGAATGGCAGGTGGCTGGATTGGCCTGCATAAACCCGCCGCCCCTGCTGGCGCCGTGCGTAGTTTACCGGGATACGCCGCTGCCCGCGCTCCATGAAGACCACGAAGATGGTCACACCGACGATCAAGCCGACAAGAATGAAGGCAATGGCGGGGTTCATCTCACCGGTATTGACCAGTTCCAGCGTGCCGCCGATTGCCGCCGGCAGGCCCGAGATAATGCTGGCCAGAATGATCATCGAAATGCCATTGCCAATGCCGCGTTCCGTCATCTGTTCGCCGAGCCACATCAGGAAGATGGTTCCTGTAACCAGGGTGACGATGGCAGTGAAGAGGAAGCTGAATCCCGGGACAATAACCAGACCCTGATTCTGCAGGGCGACGGCCGCGCCAGTCGATTGAACCAACGCCAACCCCACGGTGCCGTAGCGTGTGTATTCAGTCATCTTGCGGCGCCCGGACTCGCCCTCCTTGCGCAACTGACTGAACTGGGGAATTACGGCGCCGGCCATCTGCACGATAATCGACGCCGAAATGTAAGGCATGACTCCCAGCGCAAATATGCTCAGCCGCGACAACGCGCCACCGGAGAACATATTGAACATCGCGAGAATCGTGCCGGATTGCTCCTGGAAAAATTGCGCCAGCTTCTGCGGGTCTATACCAGGCACCGGAATGAAGGTGCCCACCCGATAGACAATCAGCGCGCCGGCCAGGAACAACAGGCGCTGACGCAACTCAGCGAAGCGTGAAGCTTCGCCCAATGCCGCTGCCGAATTTGTCCTTCCGCTCTTTGCCACGCTACCTCTGCCTGCTTCTAAACTTGAGTGCTGTCGTAGACAGCCGGTCTACCCGGCGACCTTGGGAGCCTCTGCGACGCTTCCGTCTTGCTCTTCAATGGTGCCGCCGGCTGCTTCAATGGCCTTGCGGGCACCAGGGGTAACCTTGATTCCCTTGAGCTTGACGGCCTTTTCAATCTTCCCCGACGCAATCACCTTGGCCTGTTCAACATCCCGGCCGACAATTTTGGCAATCTTCAGCGCATCCAGATCGATCACGGGACCGGTAACCAGCAGCAGCTCATGCAAGCGAACCTCAGCCGTTGCCGACTTGAGTTGCGACACAAAGCCACTCTTGGGCAAACGCCGCTGAATCGGCATCTGACCACCCTCGAAGCCAACCTTGTGGTAGCCACCGGCGCGGGCCGACTGCCCTTTATGACCGCGTCCACAAGTCTTGCCCTGGCCAGCCGAACTGCCACGGCCAACGCGCTTGCGCGCCTTGCGCGACTTCGGCTTGAGCGTGTTCAGTCTCATGACGCCATCTTTTTGATTCATGTTCAGTAATTCCTGAGCCAGCTATTCCTAGGCCTGTTCAACGCGCAGCAAATAGGCGACGCGGTTGATCATGCCCCGGTTTTCCGGTGTGTCGGCCACCACCACAGTCTGGTGCATCCGTCGCAGGCCCAGACCTGCCACACAGGCTTTGTGGTTTGCCAATCGGCCAAACTTGCTCTTGATCAGCGTCAGCCGCAGCTGACCCTTGCCACTTGCCTGTCCGGACCTGGTACCTGTTTTGGTTGTCGCCATCGCTAACCCACCAACTCAGCGAGTGACTTGCCACGTTTGGCAGCGATCGCGTCCGGAGAGCGCATCTCGCTAAGTGCCTTCATCGTGGCGCGAACCACGTTGATCGGATTGCGTGATCCATAGCTCTTGGCCAGCACATTCCGGATTCCGGCACACTCGAACACCGCGCGCATTGCACCTCCGGCGATGATGCCGGTTCCGTCAGCGGCGGGCTGAATGTACACGCGGGTGGCACCATGATTTCCCGTTCGGGCGTAATACACGGTTTCCTTGTGCAGCGGCACCGATTGCAGGTTTTTCCGTGCGGCCTGCATCGACTTCTGGATTGCAGCAGGAACCTCACGCGCCTTGCCATAGCCGATGCCAACCTTGCCCTTGCCGTCGCCGACGACGGTCAGTGCGGTAAAGCCAAACTGGCGGCCACCCTTCACTACCTTTGCGACGCGATTGACCGTTACCAGCTTCTCGAGATAGTCATCACCGTCGCCGCCGGAACCCATGCGTTCTTGTCTACGCGCCACCATCAGAACTCCAAGCCGTTTTCGCGGGCAGCTTCAGCCAATGCCTTGACTCGCCCGTGATACTGAAATCCGGACCGGTCAAACGCCACACGCGTTATGCCGGCCGCCTTCGCTTTATCGGCTATCGCCCTGCCGACCACTGCCGCCGCGGCAATGTTGCCGGTACCCTCAATGGAATCCCGCACCACCTTTTGCAAGGTGGATACCGCAGCCATGACGGTGCCGCCATCCGGACCAATTACCTGCGCATAAATATGCTGTGGTGTCCGATGAACGGTGAGCCGGGGAACTCCCAGCTCCTGGATCTTCGCCCGGGTTCGGCGCGCACGCCGTAGCCTGTTGCCTCTTTTGTTCATATCGTTTTGTTCATAGCGTCTGGTTTATGGCGATGGGAAGTCGCGATTGCCCGGAATGTACAAGGCCCCAAAACCGGTGTTGAGGAGCTGATTCCGGCGCGGTCGTCTACTTCTTCTTCGCCTCCTTGATGACTACTCTTTCATCCGAATACCTGACTCCCTTGCCCTTGTAGGGCTCGGGCGGACGGTATTGACGTATTTCTGCTGCCACCTGGCCGACCCGGTGCTTGTCGGCACCCTTGACGATAATTTCCGTCTGGCTTGGCGTCTCGATGGTGATGCCAACCGGGGCCTCGTACGCCACCGGATGCGAGAAACCCAGGGTCAGGTTCAGTTTCTTGCCCTGTGCCTGCGCGCGGTAACCGACACCAACCAGCTCGAGCTTGCGCTCAAATCCCTTCGATACACCAGTCACCATATTGTTGAGCAATGCACGGGTTGTTCCCGCGTAGGCCCAGGCTCCCTGGGACTCTTCGCGACGTGACACCCGCGCCTCACCATCGGCAACCTTGACTTCAACTGCGCCATTCAGCGTCAGGCTGAGCTCGCCCTTCGGGCCCTTGACGCGCACCTTGCCGTCTGCCTGGCTCAGTTCGACGCCCTTGGGCAGCGGGATGGGCATTTTCGCAACTCTGGACATGTTCTTTACCTACGAAATCCTGACTTACGAAACCACGCAGAGAACTTCGCCGCCATGGCCCGCGGCGCGCGCATTCTTGTCGGTCATGACCCCTGCTGACGTAGAAACGATCGCAATTCCGAGACCACCCTGGATCTTTGGCAGCGCTCCCTTTCCCCGGTAGATACGCAGCCCGGATCGGCTGACGCGCCGGATTTCATCAATCACCGGCCGACCATCGAAGTACTTGAGATCAATGGTCAGCTCACTTTTGTTGTCGCCGGTATCTACAACTGCATAGCTCGCAATGTAACCCTCGTCCTGCAGGACTTTGGCGATCGCGACCTTCTGTTGGGACGACGGCATGGTGACGCTTGGCAGCGCAACCTTTTGGCCGTTACGTATCCGGGTCAACATGTCAGCGATAGGATCAGAAAGACTCATAAATCGTTTGTCCGGTTCATTTAAGCAGTTCGTTTGATCGATTCTGGCTGGCTGGATGCTTACCAGCTGGCCTTGGTAATGCCGGGAATATTGCCTGCCAGTGTGAACTCCCGAAGCTTTACGCGGGACAGGCCAAATTTCTGGTAATAGCCACGTGACCGTCCGGTGATCGCACAGCGACTGCGCATACGGCTTGGGCTGGAATCGCGAGGCAGGGACTGCAACTTGTTCATGGCCACCCGCTTTCTTCCTGGCTGGCCTTGTGATCAAGAATTGTCGCCTTGAGTGCTTGACGCTTCTTCGCGTACTTCTGCACCAGCTTTGCCCGCTTTACGTCGCGGAGGATCATCGATTTCTTTGCCATATCGTATTTTCTCTGTGCGACTACTTGCGGAACGGAAAACTGAACGCATCCAGCAATGCGCGACCGTAGGCATCATTACCGGCTGTGGTAGTGATGGTGATATCCATGCCGCGGATGGCATCGATCTGGTCGTAATCGATCTCGGGGAAAATAATCTGTTCCTGCACGCCCATGCTGTAGTTGCCACGACCATCGAACGAGCGGCTGTTCAGACCCCGGAAGTCACGAATTCGTGGCACTGCGACACTGATAAGGCGGTCAAGAAACTCCCACATCCGCTGGCGGCGCAGGGTCACCTTGCAGCCAACCGGATACCCCTCACGAACCTTGAACGTCGCGACTGATTTCCGCGCAAGCGTGATCTGTGGCTTCTGACCAGCAATTCGGGTCATGTCCTGAACGGCCTTTTCGATGACCTTCTTGTCGGTAATCGCCTCACCGACGCCCATATTCAGCGTGATCTTGGTAATCCGCGGTACCTGCATGACGTTGTCGAGCTCAAGCTGCTGCTTGAGCTTCGGAACGACCGTGTCCGCGTAAAATTTTTGCAACCGTGCCATAAGCCTGTACTCGTTGTTCCGTAGTGATTCCTGAAGGTCTACCGGGACATATGCCCCGACCTGCCTCAGATATCCACAACCTCATTGTTGGATTTGAAATAACGGACCTTGCGGCCGTCGTCGAGTTTCCGGAAGCCAACCCGATCTGCCTTGTTCGTCGCTGAATTCAGCAGCGCCACGTTGGAAATATGCAGCCCCATCTCCTGCTCAACGATACCGCCCTGAACACCCTTGGCAGGATTGGGCCGCTGATGCCGCTTCACGACATTCACGTTTTCAACCCAGACGCGATCGCCGTCGATCCGGGTCACGGCGCCCTTCCGCCCCTTGTCCCGACCGGTGACTACGATGACCTGGTCACTTTTCCTGATGCGCTGCATGTCAGAGCCTTAAGAGTTCCAAAGTAATTTTCAAAGTGCTCACGTATCTCAAAGCACTTCGGGCGCCAATGAGATGATCTTCATGAAGTTCTCATTGCGCAGTTCGCGCGTTACCGGCCCGAAGATGCGGGTACCAATGGGCTCCAGCTTGTTGTTGAGGAGCACTGCCGCGTTGCCATCGAACCGGATGACAGAGCCATCAGGCCGGCGAACACCCTTGCGCGTTCGCACCACAACTGCGCTGTAGACCTCGCCTTTCTTGACGCGGCCCCTGGGTATCGCATCCTTGACGCTGACCTTGATAACGTCGCCCACGTAGGCATAACGTCGACGGGTACCGCCAAGCACCTTGATGCACATCAGCTGCCGCGCGCCGCTGTTGTCGGCTGCCGCAAGGTATGTCTGCATCTGAATCATGATCGTTTCCCGATATTTCCAACGCTGTCTGGACCAGGTGCTAGCACGGACCGCTGGTCGGACCCGCTATTACGCGTCATTAAGATGACCCTGCGGCCGCTTCAGAGGCCTCGTCAGTCGACGACTCCTCGGCACGGCGCAAAATCTCCACCAACCGCCAGGCCTTTCGCTTGGAGTATGGCCGGCACTCGGTAATAGTCACGACATCGCCAGCGCGAGACGTGTTGTCTTCGTCGTGGGCAAGCAGCTTCGTGGTGCGGCGGATGTATTTCCCGTACTGGGGGTGCTTTACCAACCGCTCCACCACAACTGCAATCGTCTTCTGCATTTTGTTGCTGACGACCGTACCAGTCAGCGTCCTGACGGATGCCTCGGCTCCATCGTTACCGGTGCTCGCCACTGCCGTAATGTCTGCTGTACTCATGCTGCGCTCGATTTGGCTGTTTGCCGGGCCTGCTCGCCCAGCAAGGTCTTGACGCGGGCAATACCCTTGCGAACCTTGGCAAACTGATCCGGCCGGCTGAGCTGGCCCGTTGCCCGCTGCATGCGGAGATTGAACTGCTCCTTGCGCAAGGCAAGTAATTCCTCTGCCAGTTCCACTTCAGACTTCTTCCGCAGCTCGCTTAGTTTCATTTACCTGTACCTGATCCCGCACTAGATTGCCTGACGGCTGACGAAGGCTGTAGTTACCGGCAGCTTGGACGCTGCCAGACGAAATGCCTCACGTGCAATTTCCTCGGTTACCCCCTCCATCTCATAGAGGACACGACCCGGCTGTATCTGGGCAACATAGAATTCGACATTGCCCTTGCCGCTGCCTTGCCGCACCTCGAGGGGCTTGGCAGTGATTGGCTTGTCCGGAAAAATCCGGATCCAGATCTTGCCACCACGCTTTACGTAACGGGTCATGGCACGCCGTGCTGCTTCGATCTGCCGTGCAGTCAGTCGGCAGCGATCCGTCGCTTTCAGACCATACTCACCGAATGCCACCGTGTTACCACGCTGGGCCAGGCCGCGATTGCGGCCCTTGAACTGCTTCCGGAACTTTGTTCTCTTGGGTTGCATCATGGGCGTAATTCCTTAGCGAGCAGCCGGTGCAGTGGCTTCTTCTGCCGGCGCTTCTTGCTGGTCGAATACTTCACCACGGAATATCCAGACCTTCACGCCGATTACCCCGTAGGTGGTCATGGCTTCGGCCAGCGCATAATCAATGTCGGCGCGGAAGGTATGCAGCGGCACGCGCCCCTCGCGATACCACTCGGTTCGCGCGATTTCGCCGCCATTCAGGCGACCTCCCACCTGAACCTTGATGCCCTGGGCACCAAGCCGCATGGTATTGGTTACCGCTCGCTTCATGGCGCGCCGGAACATCACCCGACGCTCAAGCTGCTGGGCGATTCCTTCGGCAACAAGCTGGGCGTCGAGTTCCGGTTTGCGGATCTCGGCAATGTTGATGCGCACATCGTTCAGCCCCATGTTCAGGAGCTTGGCTACCTGATTCCGCAGACCCTCGATGTCCTCACCCTTCTTGCCGATAACAACTCCGGGACGCGCCGTATGTATCGTGATATGCGCCTTGCGCGCCGGACGCTCGATATGGATTTTCCCAACCGACGCATCCTTGAGCTTCTTGGCCAGAAACTCGCGAATCCGAAAATCCGACACAACATACTTCGGAAACGTACGGGAATCGGCGTACCACTTTGACGACCACTCCCGAGTAATGCCGAGACGGATTCCTATCGGATTTACCTTCTGACCCATAATCTTATTCGTCCGCAACCTGAATGGTTATATGGCTACTGCGCTTCTGCCGTGGGGATGAACGCCCTTTGGCTGAAGCCTTGAAACGACGCATACGCGGCGCTTCGTTTACAAAAACGCTTGATACCCTGAGCTCGTCGATATCGGCAGCATTGTTGTGCTCCGCATTGGCGATTGCCGAATCGAGCACCTTCTTGAGCAGACCAGCGCCCTTCTTTGGCATCAGGTCCAGAATTTGCTTGGCATTGGCAACCGACTTGCCACGAATGGCATCGGCAACCAGGCGGCATTTCTGAGCTGCTATGCGTGCATTCTTTAGTGTTGCAGATACTTGCATAATCAATTCCCTAACGCGCAAAGCCTCAGCGCCGCGGAGCTCCAGCTCCGGCTCCGGCTCCTGCACTTGCTCCAACCTTCGTTTTCTTGTCGCCCGAATGTCCCTTGAAGGTCCGAGTAGCTGCGAATTCTCCGAGCTTGTGCCCAACCATGTTCTCGGTGACCAGCACCGGAATGTGGTCACGACCGTTATGGATCGCAATCGTCAGCCCCACCATTTCCGGAACGACCATGGACCTTCGGGACCATGTCTTGATGGGCCGCCGACTATTGGCACCCACTGCCAGCCGAACCTTGTTGGCCAGGTGCAGATCGATGAATGGTCCCTTCTTGATAGATCGCGCCACGCTTGCTGTTCCTTAGGAGTCTGTTACTTCTTGCCACGCCGGCGCACGATCATTGAGGCTGTGCGCTTGTTGCGGCGGGTCTTGTAGCCTTTGGTCTTGACACCCCACGGCGTTACCGGATGACGACCGCCGGAGGTCTTGCCTTCACCACCGCCATGGGGATGATCGACGGGGTTCATCACAACGCCACGGACGGTCGGCCGGATTCCCCGCCAGCGCTTTGCGCCCGCCTTGCCATCCTTGCGCAGGTTGTGCTCTTCACGACCTACCTCGCCCACCGTTGCCCGACACTCAACATGCACCCGACGCATTTCGCCGGACCGCAACCGCACGGTTGCGTAGGCACCGTCGCGCGCCACGATCTGTACGCTGGTACCGGCAGCGCGGGCAATCTGCGCCCCCTTGCCAGGCTTCAGCTCGACGGCATGAACCAGGGTACCTACCGGAATATTACGGAGCGGCAGGGCATTGCCCGTCTTTATGGGTGAGTCGCGCCCGGACGAAATAACGTCGTCGGCGACCAGGCCCTTTGGCGCGATGATGTAGCGGCGCTCGCCGTCTGCATAAAGCACCAGCGCAAGGTGTGCACTGCGATTCGGATCGTACTCAATCCGCTCGACCCTGGCTGGAATCCCGTCCTTGTCTCGGCGAAAGTCGATGATCCGGTAGAGCCGCTTGTGACCACCGCCTTTGTGCCGCGTCGTTATGCGGCCATGGTTATTACGGCCGGTCGACCGCTCAAGCCGCGTGACCAGCGGCGCATGCGGCGCGCCCTTGTGCAGATTCGGCGTCGTCACCTTGACGACAAAGCGTCGCCCGGGAGAAGTCGGTCTGGTTTGTTGCAGTGCCATATCGAATTTAGCCTGATCGGGGAGCGGTAATACTTGAAATGGTGCTGTTACGGGACGGCGGGTTATTCAGCGCCGAGGAAGTCAATATCCTGGCCTTCAGCCAGCGTTATATAAGCTTTTTTCCAGTCCTGTCGACGCCCCGGACTGCGGCCAAATCGCTTCGCCTTGCCCATTACGTTGACGATCTGGACCGCCAGGACGTTGACGCTGAACATCAGCTCAACCGCCCGCTTGATTGCGGACTTGTCGGCATCGCGTCGCACCTTGAACACAAACTGCTGGTGGCGATCAGCCAGCCGGCTACTCTTCTCGGAAAGATGCGGGCCAAGCAGCACCGTCATCAACCGCTCATTGTTCATGCGGGCCGCTAGCGACAGACCGGCCTTTGCCGGCTTTCCAGCTGCTGCTTTTGTACTCATGTCAGTCGCTCCGCAACCGCCTTCACGGTCGCTGACGTTGCCAGCACCTTGTCAAAGCGCAGCAGTGAAACAGGATTCAGCTCCCGCAGCTCCAGCACATCCACGAATGGCAGATTGCGAGCCGCCAGACGGATATTTCTTTCGCCCGGACTGGAGGTCGACGCTTCGGCTCCATCCTGATGGCCGCCCTCGACCAGAATCAGCACTCGCCGAAGATCCAGACCACCCAGCAAAGCCGCCAGATCCCGGGTCTTTGGACGATCGATCTTCAGATCATCAACAATAACCAGGCGCTCCTGGCGCACGAGTTCGGACAGCACCGAGCGCATCGCCGCCTGGTACATCTTGCGATTGACCTTCTGAGAATAGTCACGGGGCTTTGCTGCAAATGCGCGCCCACCGCCTACCCAGATCGGCCCACGGATCGTGCCGGCACGTGCACGACCGCTGCCCTTTTGATTGAACGGCTTGCGGCCACCACCACGGACTTCCGCCCGGGTCTTCTGTGCCTTGGTCCCGGCTCGGCCACGCGCCATGTATGCCGTGACAACCTGGTGGATCAAGGCTTCATTGAATTTGGCGTCAAAGGTGCCATCAGACACCTCAAGGCTACCGCCACCCTGGATTGCGAGCTTCATTGGGAGCCTCAGCCCTTCCTCTTTCTGCGAACCTTCGATGCCGGCCTGACCATCACCTGAGATCCCGCATGCCCTGGCACAGCACCCTTGACCAGCAGGAGGTTACGTTCCTTGTCGACCCGGATTACAGCCAGATTCAGCGTGGATCTGGCCACATTGCCCATGTGTCCGGACATGCGCTTGCCCTTGAAAACCCGGCCCGGAGTCTGGCGCTGCCCAATCGACCCTGGCGCCCGATGTGACACCGAATTACCGTGCGTCGCATCCTGGCTCTGAAAGTTGTGCCGCTTGATCGTACCCGCGTAGCCCTTGCCGAGCGTTGTGCCGCGCACATCGACCATCTGACCTACCGTGAAGGCCTCTACCGTAATCTCCGAGCCAGTCGCATGCGTACCTGCCTCGTCAGCGGTGACCCTGAACTCCCAGAGCCCCTCACCAGGTTCCGCGCCAGCCTTGGCAAACTGCCCTGCATCGGCCTTGTTGATACGGCTTGGCTTCACACTGCCAGTTGTGACTTGCACTGCAGTGTAGCCATCGGATTCCGCACTCTTCACGCGCATCACACGATTTGGCAACGCCTCAATGACCGTTACCGGCACCGAAGCACCATCTTCGGTGAAGATCCGCGTCATGCCGCGCTTACGTCCTATAAGTCCGATAGCCATGCCCTGCACTTCCTGGTCGGTATTCCTGACTAGCGGCAAGCGGCGTTACCGGCAAAAGGCCAGTGTGGACGCACTTGTCGCTGCCTACGAATCCTGCGCGGACACGGCCAGCCCTAGATCGCCTTGCTGGCACCCGGGCAAGCCTGCTTCCGTCGGAGTCCCTTGAACCCTCTTCCTTTCGAAGGGCCGTGCAGCTAGCCAGGGCACTTAATCAAGGCGCTGGCTGGCCCTACGGCAGGTTCTTTTGTTTATGCACTCTGCGCGAGGCACTCCGCAGGAACCTGCGGGACACTACGCGGAGCCGATTAGTATACCAATCTATTTGCCGGTTTCAATTTTCGTTAATTGAGCTTGATCTGGACGTCGACACCGGCTGGTAATTCCAGCTTCATCAGGGCGTCGACGGTCTTTTCCGTGGGCTCAATGATATCCATCAGGCGCTTGTGGGTCCGGATTTCGTATTGATCCCGGGCATCCTTGTCCACATGTGGCGAGGTCAATACGGTAAAGCGCTCTGTCTTGCTGGGCAGGGGGACGGGCCCCTGCACCTGGGCGCCCGTACGCTTGGCGGTCTCCACGATTTCCTTGGCTGAGGTGTCGATCAGTCGGTGATCGAACGCCTTCAGTCGAATGCGTATATTTTGACTTTTTGCCATCTGTATATTCCTGATTTACCTTATATTTATCGACTTTTCTTCCCGCAGTAGCGGCTTTCGCCGCGGCTTCCAGCGGGTTCCCGGCCAAAGCCGCGCTTACTTGATAATCTTGGCGACCACGCCCGCACCGACCGTCCGACCGCCTTCGCGGATGGCAAAGCGCAAGCCCTCTTCCATCGCGATCGGGTTGATCAACGTCACCACCATCTTGATGTTGTCGCCCGGCATCACCATCTCCACGCCTTCCGGCAACTCGCATGACCCCGTCACGTCCGTCGTCCGGAAGTAAAACTGCGGCCGGTAACCCTTGAAGAACGGCGTGTGACGTCCGCCCTCTTCCTTGTTCAGGATGTACACCTCGGCCTCGAACTCCGTGTGCGGCGTGATGCTCCCCGGCTTGGCCAGAACCTGGCCACGCTCCACGTCCTCACGCTTTGTGCCGCGCAACAGAACGCCCACGTTGTCCCCGGCCTGACCATCGTCCAGCAGCTTCCGGAACATCTCCACGCCCGTGCACGTCGTCTTCGTCGTCGGCCGGATGCCGATGATCTCGACTTCCTCGCCAACCTTGACCCGGCCACGCTCGATACGGCCGGTCACCACCGTGCCTCGACCCGAGATCGAGAACACGTCCTCAATCGGCATCAAAAATGCACCGTCTACCGCACGCTCCGGCACCGGGATGTACTCATCCATCGCCGCTACCAGCTTCTCCACGCTCTTCATGCCCAGCTCGCTGTCCTCGCCTTCCCAGGCCTTCAGCGCCGAACCCACGATGATCGGCGTCTTGTCGCCCGGAAACTCATACGTCGACAACAGCTCCCGCACTTCCAGATCCACGAGCTCCAGAAGCTCCGCGTCATCCACCATGTCCGCCTTGTTCAGGTACACCACCACATACGGCACACCCACCTGACGGGCCAGCAGGATGTGCTCCCGCGTCTGCGGCATCGGACCATCCGCCGCGCTCACCACCAGGATCGCACCGTCCATCTGCGCCGCGCCCGTGATCATGTTCTTCACATAGTCCGCGTGCCCAGGACAGTCCACGTGCGCGTAATGCCGGGCTTCCGACTCGTACTCCACGTGCGAGGTCGCTATCGTGATACCGCGTGCCTTCTCTTCCGGCGCCCGGTCAATCTGGTCGTAGGCCGATACCTCACCGCCAAACTTGGCCGCCATGACCTTCGTTAACGCCGCTGTCAGCGTCGTCTTGCCATGGTCAACGTGCCCGATCGTCCCCACGTTCACGTGCGGCTTCGTTCGCTCAAATTTGGCTTTAGACATGTCCTTGACTCTCTGTTAGAGCGGCTTTAGCCGCGATTCTGTTACACGCGCGGGCACTTCCGCATAGCGCGAAAACTTCATGGTATAGGTTGCCCGACCCTGCGTCATCGAACGCAGCCTGGTTGCGTAGCCGAACAACTCCGCCAATGGCACCAGGGCACTGATGATTTTGCCGCCAGGCGATTCTTCCAGGTTCAGAAGCTCTCCCCGGCGGCGCATCAGGTCGCCGTTGATATCACCGATAGCTTCAGCAGGAGTTACCACATTGACGATCATTACCGGCTCCAGCAGCACCGGCAGCGCATTCCGCAGCCCTTCCTTGACCGCCATCTCGGCAGCCTTCCGGAATGCGAACTCGCTCGAGTCTTCAGCCCGGCAGGAACCATCAATCAGCGTTACGCGAACATCGATTACCGGATACCCGGCAACAATCCCAGTCTCCAGCAGTCGTCTGGTCCCGGTCTCAATGGCCGGCCAGTACCGCTCCGCAATGACGGTGTTCGCCACCTGACTCTCGAACCGGTTCCCGGATCCGGCTGCCAGCGGCTCCAGCTTCAGAAATACCTGACCGTAGTGGGACTGACCGTCAACCTGCCGAACGAAGTGCCCTTCCTGCTCCACAGCCCGCCGGATAGTCTCTCTACAGGCAACCTGCGGTACCCCCGCCTTGACCTCCACACCAAACTCGCGTCGCAGACGATCGATGATGATCTCAAGGTGGAGTTCGCCCATACCAGACACAACGGTCTGACCTGACTCCATCTCGTCGGCAACCCGAAACGACGGATCCTCCGAGGCAAGACTGTGTAGTGCCGCAAGCATCTTCTGCTGGTCCGCATCGGTCCGTGGCTCCAGCGACATGAAAATCACCGGATCGGGAGATTCAATGCTGTCCAGGACGATGACGTGGTTTTCGTCGGCCAGCGTATCGCCTGTGGCAACACTGCTGAACCCGGACGCCGCCGCGATATCGCCTGCACGTACCGCCGGGATCTCCTCGCTGTCGTTTGCATGCATCTGCAGCAAGCGGCCTACACGTTCGTGCCGGCGCCTGGTTGCATTGAGCACCGTATCGCCAACCTGCAATACACCCGAATAGACCCTGAAAAATGTCAGGCTACCGAACTCCGGGTCGCTGGCAACCTTGAACGCCAGCGCCGAAAACGGTTCGTCATCACTGGCCAGACGTCGCCCATGGCCGTTACTTTCCAGAATCCCCACAACTGGCGGTTTGTCGATGGGAGACGGCAGGTAGTCGACCACCGCGTCAAGCACCGCCTGTACACCCATGTTTCGAAACGCTGATCCGCAGGTCACAACTACAGCGGTTCCCTGCAGGGTGCGACTGCGCAGACCTTGGCGGATGTCGTCGGCGACAAGGTCTCCGGTCTCAAGGTAGCGCGACAACAAATCATCATTGGCCTCAGCTGCTTCAGCCACCATCCGTTCGCGGTATTCCTGAGCCAACTCGCAATATTCCGGAGGAATGTCCACCATCTGGTACTGCATGCCTTGAGTGGATTCGTCCCACCTGATTGCCCGCATGCGAATCAGGTCGACAACGCCCTGGAATCCGGCAGCCGAGCCAATCGGAATCTGGATCGGGACGGGATTGGCACCCAACCGATCCTTTAGCTGACGAACGACCCTGTAGAAATCGGCGCCTGGCCGATCCATCTTGTTGATGAATGCGATGCGGGGCAAACGGTGTTTGTCAGCCTGCCGCCAGACAGTCTCGGACTGTGGCTCTACGCCACCGGTGGCACAGAACAGGCTGACTCCACCGTCCAGAATGCGCAGGGACCGCTCAACCTCAATTGTGAAATCAATATGCCCTGGCGTATCAATGATATTGATCCGGTGTTCGGGAAACTGCTTGGCCATTCCCGACCAGAAGCAGGTAGTCGCAGCCGAGGTGATCGTGATGCCACGTTCCTGCTCCTGCTGCATCCAGTCCATGATGGCTGCGCCATCGTGAACCTCACCGATCCTGCGAGACACACCCGTATAAAAAAGCACACGCTCGGTTGTCGTCGTTTTCCCGGCGTCGATATGGGCAGAAATGCCGATATTCCGGTAGTGCTCGATTGGCGTAGTGCGCGGCACAAGGATTCTCTGACAACCAGACATCAGCCAGGACTGATCATCAGCGCGCCGGCAGCTACCAGCGGTAGTGGGAAAATGCGCGGTTTGCCTCAGCCATACGATGGGTGTCTTCGCGCTTCTTGACCGCGGCACCACGATTATCTACTGCGTCGAGAATTTCGTGGGCCAGCCGGTGCGCCATCGACTTTTCAGTTCGGCTTCTGGCAGCGTCAATAACCCAACGCATGGCCAGCGTCTGGCGCCGGAGTGGCCGGACCTCAACGGGCACCTGATAGGTAGCGCCACCAACACGACGCGACTTGACCTCGACCATCGGCTTGACGTTTTCCAACGCCCGCCCGAAGAGTTCGACGGCCTTGCCCTCGTCCTGTCCGCTGCGCTCCGCGATACGCTCCAGCGCACCGTAAATGATTCCTTCGGCAACAGACTTCTTGCCGGATCGCATGATCATGTTGGTGAACTTGGCCAACAGGTCGCTTTTATGTTTCGGATCCGGAAGGATGGTCCGCTTGGGTGCCGAGGTACGTCTGGACATAAGTTATGGCTCTGCTTTCGCTATGCGATATTCGTTGCTTTATCGAGGAAGATCAGCTCTTGGGCCGTTTGGCCCCATATTTGGAGCGGCCCTGTCTGCGATCAGAAACGCCGGCGCAATCCAGGGTGCCGCGAATGGTGTGATAACGCACACCAGGAAGGTCCTTGACACGGCCGCCACGAATCATGACCACCGAATGCTCCTGAAGATTATGGCCTTCTCCGCCGATGTAGCTGCTGACTTCGAATCCATTGGTCAAGCGCACGCGAGCGACCTTGCGGAGCGCCGAGTTGGGCTTCTTCGGAGTCGTCGTATACACGCGGGTACAAACTCCACGCTTTTGCGGGCTACCAGCCAGCGCCGGCACCTTGCTTTTATAGGTCGGCGTGCTACGCGGCTTGCGAACTAACTGATTAACTGTCGACATAGTTTTAAATTGCTCAGGTCTGTCGGATTAAAATCGTGTAACGGGATCTTGCGCCAAACTGCGCGCCTCGGGCTCGCGGACGGGGCTTGCAGCTTCTGACGCTGCAGCGCAACCTGCGAAAAGGGCCGACAAGTCTATTGGCCCACATGAAATGGTGTCAAGCAAGGTCAATGCCGGACGGCGCTCGGCCGTGAGGGGCTCATTCTGCCCCCTCACCGAGCGATCCGGCATCGGCTACGGCGGCTTCAGCGTCCTTGCCAGTGGTGTCTGATTCGACAACACGGGCATCGTCGAGCCCCTGCAACTCCATGCGCAGCTCCTGCTCACGGGTCCGGCGCTGCTCGGCATGATACCGGTAACCGGTACCCGCAGGGATCAGCCGCCCCACAATAACGTTCTCCTTGAGCCCTCTAAGGTTGTCGCGCAAGCCCTTCACGGCAGCTTCAGTAAGCACCCGCGTGGTCTCCTGGAACGATGCGGCCGAAATGAAGGACTCTGTTGCCAGTGATGCCTTGGTAATACCCAGCAGTAGCGGCTCAACAACAGCAATTTCCTTGCCCTGCGCCCTGGCTGTTTCATTGAGATCCAGGACCCGATTGCGTTCCAGCTGTTCGCCCGGCAACAAGCCTGTATCGCCCGGGTGTGTTGCTTCAACCTTGCGCAGCATCTGTCGAATGATCGTCTCGATATGCTTGTCGTTGATCTTTACGCCCTGCAAGCGGTAGACATCCTGGATTTCCCGAACCAGATAGTCGGCCAGTCGCTCTACACCCTGCAGCCGAAGAATGTCATGCGGGTTCGGTTCTCCGTCGGCGATCATCTCGCCACGAGCCACTTGCTCGCCCTCGAACACGCCAAGGTGCCGCCACTTCGGAATCAGTTCCTCATGCTTCTCGCCACTCTCATCGGTGATGATGAGCCGGCGCTTGCCCTTCGTCTCCTTGCCGAAGCTGACCGTGCCGCTGTACTCCGCCAGGATTGCAGGATCCTTCGGCTTGCGAGCCTCGAACAGATCAGCAACGCGAGGCAGACCACCGGTGATGTCACGTGTCTTGGACGATTCCTGGGGAATGCGGGCGATAACGTCACCAACCGAAACATGTGATCCGTCAACCATCGTAACCACAGCACCAGCAGGCAATGCATAGATCGCAGGAATGTCGGTGTTGGCGAAGCAGACTTCCTTGCCCTTGGCATCCAGCAGCTTGGCAGTCGGCCGCAGGTCGCGGGAACTCATGCCACGCTGTTTCGGATCCATGATCAGATAGCTGGATAGTCCGGTGACCTCATCCACCTGCTCCGAAACGGTGACCCCCTCGACGAAGTCCTGGAACTTCAGGAGGCCGCCAACCTCGGCAACCACCGGGTGGGTATGGGGATCCCAGGTAGCAACTACCTGTCCGCCATCGACCTTGTCACCATCATCGACATTGATAACAGCGCCATAGGGGATCTTGTATCGCTCCCGCTCCCGGCCCTGCTCATCCATCATGCCGATTTCGCCGGAACGACTGACGGCAACCAGGTAGCCCTTTTCGTGACGAACCGTCTTGACGTTGTGTAGCCGGATGGTTCCGGCTCGCTTGATGTCAACGCTGGTAGCCGCAGCAGCCCGGGAAGCGGCACCACCAATGTGGAAGGTACGCATCGTCAGCTGTGTACCCGGCTCACCAATGGACTGGGCAGCGATGACGCCGACAGCCTCGCCGATATTCACGCGCGTTCCACGGGCAAGATCTCGCCCGTAGCATTGCGCGCACACGCCGTAGCGGATCTCGCAGGTGATTGGCGAGCGTACCTTGACCAGATCGACGCTGAGCTCTTCGAGCTTGCGGACGCGGTACTCGTCAAGCAGCACACCGGCTTCGAAAATCACGTCGTCGGTACCGGGCTGGGAAACAGCCTCGGCCAGGACACGGCCAAGAACGCGCTCGCGCAAAGGCTCAACAATATCGCCACCTTCAACCAGCGGAGACATGAAAAGGCCATTGGTGGTTCCGCAATCTTCCGAAGACACCACGAGGTCCTGCGCCACATCGACCAGTCGACGGGTCAGATAGCCGGAGTTGGCGGTCTTCAGAGCCGTATCGGCGAGTCCCTTGCGGGCGCCGTGGGTCGAGATGAAGTACTGGAGGACGTCCAGGCCCTCACGGAAGTTTGCCGTAATTGGCGTTTCGATGATTGACCCGTCCGGCTTTGCCATCAATCCGCGCATGCCGGCAAGCTGCCGGATCTGGGCTGCGGAACCTCTGGCGCCGGAGTCAGCCATCATGAAGATCGAATTGAACGAGGCCTGCCTGGTCGTTTCGCCCTTGGCATCTACTGTCGTTTCGGTACCAAGCTTTTCCATCATCGCCTTGGCAACGAGGTCGTTGGTGCGGGACCAGATATCCACAACCTTGTTATAGCGTTCGCCATTGGTAACCAGGCCGCTGGCAAACTGGTCCTGAATCTCCTTGACCTCGTCTTCGGCCGCCTTCAGGATCTTGACCTTCTCCTTTGGCACGACCATGTCATTGACGCCGATCGAGATGCCGGACCGGGTGGCATAGGCAAAGCCCGTGTACATCAGCTGGTCAGCAAACACCACAGTCTTTTTAAGTCCGACGCGGCGATAGCAGGCATTGATGCTGCCGGAAATGGCCTTCTTGTCCATGTTCCGGTTGACCATCGAGAAATCCATACCGTCCGGCAGGATTTCCGACAGCAGAGCACGTCCAACAGTCGTCTCAACGAGCTTCACTGTCGCAATCAGGTTGCCGGAATCGTCAAGCTCGGTATGACGTATGCGGGCCTTGATCCTGGCATGCAAATCGACAGCCCGGTTTTCATAGGCACGATGCACTTCGCCGACATCGGCAAAAGTCATACCCTCGCCACGCGCGTTAATCCGTTCGCGCGTCATGTAGTAGAGACCCAGAACGACGTCCTGCGACGGCACGATGATAGGCTCGCCATTGGCGGGCGAAAGAATATTGTTCGTCGACATCATCAAAGCGCGCGCCTCGAGCTGCGCTTCGAGCGACAACGGAACGTGAACCGCCATCTGATCGCCGTCGAAGTCGGCATTGAACGCCGTGCAAACGAGCGGATGCAGCTGAATGGCCTTGCCCTCGATCAGTACCGGCTCGAAGGCCTGGATACCCAGGCGGTGCAACGTGGGAGCACGATTGAGCAGCACCGGATGTTCCCGGATGACCTCCTCGAGAATATCCCAAACCTCCGGCCCTTCGCGCTCGACCAGCCGCTTGGCAGCCTTGATCGTCGACGCCTCACCACGAATCTGCAGCTTGGAGAAGATGAAGGGCTTGAAGAGCTCCAGTGCCATCTTCTTGGGAAGACCGCACTGATGAAGCTTGAGGGTGGGACCAACTACGATTACCGATCGGCCCGAGTAGTCGACACGCTTGCCGAGCAGGTTCTGCCGAAACCGGCCCTGCTTGCCCTTGATCATGTCGGCCAGTGACTTCAGCGGACGACGATTCGTGCCTGTAATGGCACGGCCGCGCCGCCCGTTGTCGAGTAGCGCATCAACTGCTTCCTGCAGCATGCGCTTCTCGTTGCGAACAATGATGTCTGGCGCATTGAGCTCAAGTAGCCGACGCAGCCGGTTGTTGCGATTGATAACGCGCCGATACAGATCGTTGAGATCGGAAGTTGCGAACCGGCCACCATCTAGCGGAACCAGCGGACGCAAGTCGGGCGGCAGCACAGGCAACACCGTCAAGACCATCCACTCGGGATGATTTCCGGACTCCAGGAATGCCTCAATGAGCTTCAAACGCTTGGAAAGACGCTTGATCTTTGTTTCCGAATTGGTGCCGGAAATCTCTTCCCGAACCTGAACAACCTCACGGGAGAGATCGATCGTTCTCAGCATCTGGTGCACGGCTTCGGCGCCCATCCGTGCGTCGAATTCGTCACCGTGCTGCTCTACGGCTTCCAGGTACTGCTCATCGGTCAGCAACTGGCCGCGTTCGAGCGGCGTCATGCCCGGATCGATTACTACAAATGCCTCAAAATAGAGAACACGTTCGATCTCGCGCAGGGTCATGTCCAGCATCAGGCCGATACGGGACGGCAGTGACTTCAGGAACCAGATGTGTGCAACAGGACTCGCAAGCTCGATATGGCCCATCCGCTCCCGGCGAACCTTGGCCTGAGTCACTTCGACGCCGCACTTCTCGCAAACCACGCCGCGATGCTTCAGCCGCTTGTACTTCCCGCAAAGACACTCGTAGTCCTTGATTGGTCCGAAAATCTTCGCACAGAACAGCCCGTCTCGCTCCGGCTTGAACGTGCGGTAATTGATTGTTTCCGGCTTCTTGACCTCGCCGAAAGACCACGAGCGGATCATTTCGGGCGACGCAAGCGCAATCCGGATCCCGTCGAAGTCCTCGACCGTTTGCTGCTGCTTGAAAAGCTTCAGTAGGTCTCTCATTTGTTACCACCTGCCATTATTCGGTACGCGCGATTGATTGCGGATGCTTTCAGGGTCTGTCCTGCTCAAGCTCGAGATTGATGGCCAACGACCGGATTTCCTTCACCAATACGTTGAACGACTCTGGCATGCCGGGGCCATCTCATGCGTGCCATCGACGATGTTCTTGTACATCTTTGTTCGACCCTGAACGTCGTCAGACTTGACGGTCAGCATCTCCTGGAGTGTGTAAGCGGCGCCGTAGGCCTCAAGCGCCCAGACTTCCATTTCGCCGAAGCGTTGCCCACCGAACTGCGCCTTGCCGCCCAGTGGTTGCTGTGTCACCAGGCTATAGGGGCCTGTTGAACGAGCATGCATCTTGTCGTCAACCAGATGATTGAGCTTCAGCATGTACATGTAGCCCACGGTGGTCTGACGGTCGAAAGCCTCGCCTGTTCGGCCGTCGTAGAGTTGCGCCTGCCCGGTTGAGGGCACACCGGCGAGTTCGAGGAGGCTCTTGATCTCCGCTTCGCTGGCACCGTCAAACACCGGAGTAGCCATCGGTACGCCACGCCGCAAGTTGCCAGCCAAGCTCTTCGATTTCACCGTCGTTCAGGTCAGTCAACTTGACCTTCTGCCCGCCGGTCTTGTTGTAGATCTCATCCAGAAAGCGGCGCTTTTCCGTAGTTGGCGAGTTCGAATCGATCATTGCGCCGATTTTCAGACCGAGGCCTTTGGCAGCCCAGCCCAGATGCGTCTCCAGCACCTGGCCCACGTTCATGCGTGAGGGCACGCCCAGCGGATTCAACACGATATCGACCGGAGTACCGTCGTCCAGATAGGGCATGTCCTCAACCGGAACGATGGTGGAAATGACGCCCTTGTTGCCATGGCGACCGGCCATCTTGTCCCCAGGCTGTATATGCCGCTTCACGGCCAGGTAGACCTTGACCATCTTCAGGACGCCTGGCGCCAGATCGTCACCAGCGGTGATCTTCCGTCGCTTCTCCTCGAAGCGACGGTCAGAACTCCTCCTGCTGTTGGCGCAAGCGCTCTGCAGCCTGTTCAAGCTGGCTATTGGCCTCGTCGTTGGACAGCCGGATCTCGAACCAGTTCTCACGAGGCAGTTCCGCCAGGTAAGCCTGTGTAACCCGACCACCCGACTTGAGATCGTTCGGCCCACCTTCGGCCTGCTTGCCGACGATCATGCGTTCAACGCGTTCGAAAATGTCCTTTTCGAGAATTCGCAGCTGGTCATCAAAAGTCCTTGCGAACTCGTTCGAGTTCGGCAGATTCAATGGCCAGTGCACGGCTGTCTTTCTCGACGCCATCCCGCGTAAACACCCGCACGTCAATGACGGTGCCGTCCATTCCGGGTGGCCACACGCAACCCGGTGTCCTTAACGTCCGAAGCCTTTTCACCGAAGATTGCCCGAAGAAGCTTCTCCTCCGGAGTCAGCTGGGTCTCACCCTTCGGCGTGACCTTGCCCACCAGAATGTCACCGACTTTGACCTCGGCACCGATATAGGCAATGCCGGCTTCATCAAGCTTGGCGAGTGCAGTTTCACCGACATTGGGAATGTCGGCAGTGATCTCGGATCCCAGCTTGGTATCCCGCGCGACGCAGGTCAGTTCTTCGATATGAATCGTGGTGAAGCGATCTTCTTCAACCAGGCGCTCCGAGATCAGGATGGAGTCCTCAAAGTTGTAGCCATTCCACGGCATGAAGGCAACCAGCAGATTCTGGCCAAGCGCCAACTCACCCAGGCTGGTGGATGCGCCGTCGGCCATGACATCACGCTTGGCAATGACATCGCCCGCCTTGACCAGTGGCCGCTGATTGATACAGGTGTTCTGATTGGAACGGGTGTATTTCGTCAGGTTATAGATATCCACGCCGGGCTCACCGGGCACCGTTTCGTCATCATTGACCCGGACCACAATGCGGGATGCGTCCACAAAGTCCACAGTCCCGCCACGCCGGGCTACGACCGTGACACCCGAGTCGATGGCTACCGCACGCTCCATGCCGGTGCCAACCAGTGGCACGTCCGAGCGCAAGGGTGGAACAGCCTGACGCTGCATGTTCGAGCCCATGAGGGCCCGGTTGGCATCGTCGTGCTCCAGGAACGGAATCAGGGAAGCAGCAACCGAAACTGTCTGCTTCGGCGACACATCCATGTAGTCGAGCCACGTTCGCGAGGGAGCAACGTGAATTCGTTCAGATGACGAACCGAAACCAGTTCTTCAACAAACCCGCCCTTGGCATCGAGATCGGAATTGGCCTGCGCGATTACGTGCTGGCCCTCTTCGATCGCTGACAGATATTCGACGTCATCCGTTACCTTCCCGTTCTTGACCTTGCGATAGGGCGTCTCCAGAAATCCGTAATCATTCGTACGGGCATATACCGATAGCGAATTGATGAGACCGATATTCGGACCTTCCGGCGTCTCAATGGGACACACGCGTCCGTAATGGGTCGGGTGCACGTCGCGGACCTCAAACCCGGCCCGCTCCCGGGTCAATCCACCCGGCCCAAGGGCGGAAACGCGGCGCTTGTGCGTCACTTCCGACAAAGGGTTGTTCTGGTCCATGAACTGTGAAAGCTGGCTGGATCCGAAAAACTCCTTGACGGCAGCCGCCACAGGCTTCGCATTGATCAACTCCTGGGGCATCAAGCCCTCGGAGTCAGCAATCGTCAGACGCTCCTTGACGGCGCGCTCGACGCGAACCAGGCCGACACGAAAGGCATTCTCTGCCATCTCGCCGACACTGCGGATGCGACGGTTTCCGAGGTGATCGATATCGTCGACCTGACCGCGACCGTTGCGGATCTCCATCAGGGTTCGCAGGGTATCGATAATGTCCTCTTTGGTCAGGACTGCCGTGCCGGTCGATTCGCTGCGCCCGACGCGGCGATTGAACTTCATCCGGCCGACGCTGGAAATGTCATAGCGCTCGGCATTGAAGAAGAGATTGTGGAACAGGTTTTCGGCCGCATCCTTGGTGGGCGGCTCGCCCGGTCGCATCATCCGGTAAATCTCTACCAGCGCATCCAGACGGGTTACCGTTGTGTCTATGCGCAAAGTATTGGAAATGTACGGCCCCCGGTCCAGGTCGTTCACATACAGGGTTTGAACATGCTTGATGCCCTTCTCGATGAACTGATCGATAATCTCGCCGTTCAGTTCGTCGTTGGCGTTGGCCAGCAGCTCACCCGAGTCCTTGTCGACACGTCGTGCGCCAGAATCTTGCCGTCCAGGTACTCCTTCGGCACCACCATGGTCTTGGCACCGGAGTCCTCCAGTTCGCGAACATGGCGCGCGGTAATCCGCCGGCCTTCTTCCACCACGACCTTGCGGCCGATCTTGATGTCGAAAGTGGCCGTGTCGCCGCGTAGTCGTTGCGGCACCAGACCAAGCTCCACCTCTTTGGCCGAGAGATAGAAATCGTTCTTCTCAAAGAACAGGTCCAGCATTTCCTGATTGGAAATATCAAGGGCGCGCAGAATGATTGTGACTGGCAGTTTGCGGCGACGATCGATACGCGCGAACACGCAGTCCTTGGGATCGAATTCGAAATCCAGCCAGGAACCGCGATAGGGAATGATGCGGGCTGAAAAAAGCAACTTGCCGGACGAATGGGTCTTGCCCTTGTCGTGATCGAAGAATACACCCGGGGACCTGTGCAACTGGGACACGATGACGCGCTCGGTTCCATTGACCACGAAGGTGCCGTAGTCCGTCATCAAGGGCATTTCACCCAGGTAAACTTCCTGCTCGCGAACCTCCTTGACGATCTTTTTGGTCGCCGTCGACCCTTCCTTGTCGTAAATGACCAGACGGACCTGTACCCGCAATGGCGCGGCATACGTCAGTCCGCGCAACTGGCATTCCTTGACATCGAACACCGGCTCACCGAGTCGATAGCTGAGAAACTCCAGCGCTGCGTTTCCCGAGTAACTGATGATCGGAAACACGCTCTTGAATGCAGCGTGCAGCCCGGCATCCTCCCGATGTTCAGGCCGGCTCTCGGCTGCCGTATCTTCCTGCAGAAACTTTTTGTAGGAATCCAGCTGAATGGAGAGCAGGGGCGGAACCTCAAGAATGCTCGGCCGCTTGCCGAAATCTTTACGGATCCGCTTCTTGTCGGTAAATGAGAATGTCATGGCGCAGCACCTCTGTCAGGGCACTTGGATCGGGAATAGTCGGCAGAGGCCGGCGCAAACTGCACCAGCCACCACCGACAATCCCGGCTTGGTAATCGCGCCGCCCACATGGGCGGCGTGATGAATGGCCTCACGTCGCTTCCGCTCACTTGACCTCTGCGGTAGCGCCGGCGTCTTCGAGCTGTTTCTTGATGGTTGCCGCTTCGTCCTTGGATACCGCTTCCTTGACCAGCGAGGGCGCGCCCTCGACCAGATCTTTGGCTTCCTTCAGACCCAGACTTGTAATGGTGCGGATAGCCTTGATGACGCTCACCTTGTTCTCGCCGATTGATTTCAGCGTGACGGCGAACTCGGTCTGCTCTTCAGCGGCTGGAGCAGCAGCGCCCGCAGCAGCAGCAACGGCCACTGGGGCAGCAGCGGAAACGCCCCAGGTGTCTTCGAGCATCTTCACGAGCTCGACGACTTCCATGATTGGCTTGGCGCTCAGTTCTTTGAGCAGGTCCTGATTGGAAAGTGCCATGGTCAAATTCTCCTTGAATTCCTTAAAAGTCTGATTACCCGATTACTGGTTTACGATTTTCCGAAAGAGGCACGCCTGTCAGGAGACCTCCTCGGCCTTGCCGCGGGCCGCCAGGACACGCGCCAGGAGCGCGGCCGGCTCAGCCAGCGTGCGGGCGAGCTTGGTGCCGGGCGCCTGCAACAGACCGAGCAGAAGTGCCCGAGCCTGGTTCAGTGTCGGCAAGCTTGCGAGCCGCTCGAGATCTGCTGGCCCATACATGGCGCCGCCAATGGCAACCGCCCTGGTGACCAGCTTCTCGTTGGTCTTGGCGAAATCCTTGACGACCCGGGCGGCAGCGCCTGGATCCTCGCGGGAAAACGCCAGGATCAGCGGCCCGGTGAGGGCCTCCTTCAGGCATGCGAACTCGGTGCCTTCAATGGCTCGCCTGGCGAGGGTGTTCTTGACCACGCGGACGTAGACACCCTGACTGCGGGCGTTTGCCCGCAGTTCGGTTATCTGCGCTACCGTCAATCCGCGATACTCAGCCGCGACGGCTGAGTGTGCGGTTGCCGCGATCGCACTCACCTCTTCGACAAGAGCCTTCTTGTCTTCGAGTCTTAATGCCATCGTTCACTCCTGATGCGAAAGTCACTGTCACTACAGACTGCTCGCCGGGCCTTCCCGCCAAACAGGTCTGCAGCTCCGATGGCGGCCGTCACCAGGTATAAGCTGATTCGGGTAACACCATCTGCGCAGGGCATTAAGACCTCTGCCTGTCCGGCAAGCCGGAAAAACGTCGGTCACCTGCGGTCTTTGATGCCCGTCCACCGGAACCCAAAAGGGTGCCGATGGAACCGGCGGGGATCCGGACCCGGATCCCCGCCTTCCAAGTTTTGTCAGAGATCGAGGCTGGCCTGATCCACCATCACGCCGGGTCCCATCGTCGAGGACACCGTAAGACGCTTTACGTACTGGCCCTTGCTGGACGCCGGCTTGACCTTCTTGATGTCAGCAAGTAGCGACAAAAGATTCTCGCGCAGAGCGCTGACCTCAAAGTCGGCCTTGCCAATTGCGCAATGAACAACCCCGCCCTTGTCGGCCCGATATCGAACCTGCCCGGCCTTGGCGTTGATCACGGCGGTTTCAACGTCCTGGGTGACGGTCCCGACCTTCGGATTCGGCATCAGGCCGCGCGGACCGAGCACACGACCGAGCTGGCCGACGATGCGCATCGCGTCCGGCGTCGCAATGACAGTGTCGAAATTGATTTCTCCACCCTTCATGCGTTCGGCCAGGTCCTCGAACCCGACAACATCTGCGCCAGCAGCCAGTGCCTTTTCGGCGTTCTGTCCCTGGGCAAAAACAGCGACGCGTACAACCTTTCCGGTGCCGTGGGGCAGTAACGCTGATCCACGCACGACCTGATCGGATTTTTTGGCATCGATACCCAGATTGATCGCAATATCGACGGACTCCCTGAACTTGGCTGTGGCGTTGCCCTTCACAAGTGTCAGTGCCTCGTCGAGCGGATAAACCGCATCGGCGGCGATTTTGCCTTGCCAGGCCCTGCTGCGCTTGCTCAGGTTTCGGGCGTTGTTGCCACTCATTGCACGCCCTCCACATCCAGACCCATGCTGCGTGCGCTACCGGCAATGGTGCGTACGGCAGCGTCCAGATCGGCGGCAGTCAGATCGGGCATTTTCGCTTTCGCGATATCCTCAAGCTGCTGACGTGAAACCTTGCCGACCTTTTTGGTGTTTGGCGTCTCGCTGCCCTTCTCGATCCCCAGCGACTTCTTCAAGAGATTTGCCGCTGGAGGCGTCTTGATTACAAAGGTGAAGCTGCGATCGTTGTAGACCGTCACCACTACCGGCATCACCATGCCAGCTTCCATTTTCTGGGTCTGCGCATTGAATGCCTTGCAGAACTCCATGATGTTCACGCCGGCCTGGCCCAACGCAGGACCAACGGGCGGGCTCGGGTTCGCCTTGCCGGCCGGAACCTGCAATTTGACGTACTTATCGACTTTCTTGGCCATCTGACACTTTCCTTGCTGTGGGTTCGAACGCCCGCGGGACAATCAGTCTCCGGGCTCCCCTTGCCGCTTTCATTGAAGCGCGGCTTGCTCCCCTGCAATCAGCCCTTCTCGACCTGACTGAACTCCAACTCAACGGGCGTGGACCGACCAAGAATCTGGACGGCAACCCGAAGCTTGCTCTTCTCGTAGTTAACCTGCTCAACGACGCCGTTGAAGTCGTTAAAGGGCCCGTCGGTTACACGCACCACCTCACCAGGCTCAAACAGCACCTTCGGACGTGGCTTGTCGACGCCCTCTTCAACCCGATGCAGGATGGCATTGGCCTCGGCATCGGTGATTGCCGCGGGCTTGTCGCTTGTTCCGCCAATAAAGCCCAAAACTTTCGGCACTTCCTTGACGAGATGCCATGTTTCATCGTCCATTTCCATCTGGACCAGAACATAGCCTGGAAAGAACTTTCGCTCGCTCTTGCGCTTCTGACCCTCACGCATCTCCACCACTTCTTCGGTGGGAACGATGATCTTGCCGAACTTGCTCTCAAGACCACTACGCCTCACTCGCTCTTCCAGCGAGTGCTTCACCTTGTTCTCGAAATTCGAGTAAGCGTGGACGACATACCAGCGAAGCGCCATCAATCAGCTTCCCTGGCCAGTAAGAGCACGTGTGATCATCAGCAACGCCAGATCCAGAACCCAGAAAAATATGCCAAGCACCATAAGAAAGACGAAGACAGCTATCGTTGTCTGCATCGTTTCATGCCGGGTGGGCCAGACCACCTTGCGGATTTCTGCCCGTGAACCCTGGATAAACTGCCAGAGGCCCTTCCCGAGCTGCGTGCTGTAAACGAGCGCCGCTGCGGCCGCCATACTCACCAGAATGCCGAGCACGCGCACGACCACCGGGGTACTCTCGAAATAGTAGTAGGCGAACAGAGACCCCCAGGATCACCGAGGCCAGCCAATGCCAGCAGGGCCGTATCTAACGGCCCGCCGGAACTCTGGACGTCTTTAGTCGTTGCCATCGTCACCGATCGTATTGGCAGGCCAGGAGGGTCTCGAACCCCCAACCTGCGGTTTTGGAGACCGCCGCTCTACCAATTGAGCTACTGGCCTGTACCTGTCTTCCACCACTTACTTCACTTCGCTGCCGAACCCGCGCTTACTTGATAATCTTGGCAACCACGCCCGCACCGACCGTCCGACCGCCTTCGCGGATGGCAAAGCGCAAGCCCTCTTCCATCGCGATCGGGTTGATCAACGTCACCACCATCTTGATGTTGTCGCCCGGCATCACCATCTCCACGCCTTCCGGCAACTCGCATGACCCCGTCACGTCCGTCGTCCGGAAGTAAAACTGCGGCCGGTAACCCTTGAAGAACGGCGTGTGACGTCCGCCCTCTTCCTTGTTCAGGATGTACACCTCGGCCTCGAACTCCGTGTGCGGCGTGATGCTCCCGGCTTGGCCAGAACCTGGCCACGCTCCACGTCCTCACGCTTTGTGCCGCGCAACAGAACGCCCACGTTGTCCCCGGCCTGACCATCGTCCAGCAGCTTCCGGAACATCTCCACGCCCGTGCACGTCGTCTTCGTCGTCGGCCGGATGCCGATGATCTCGACTTCCTCGCCAACCTTGACCCGGCCACGCTCGATACGGCCGGTCACCACCGTGCCTCGACCCGAGATCGAGAACACGTCCTCAATCGGCATCAAAAATGCACCGTCTACCGCACGCTCCGGCACCGGGATGTACTCATCCATCGCCGCTACCAGCTTCTCCACGCTCTTCATGCCCAGCTCGCTGTCCTCGCCTTCCCAGGCCTTCAGCGCCGAACCCACGATGATCGGCGTCTTGTCGCCCGGAAACTCATACGTCGACAACAGCTCCCGCACTTCCAGATCCACGAGCTCCAGAAGCTCCGCGTCATCCACCATGTCCGCCTTGTTCAGGTACACCACCACATACGGCACACCCACCTGACGGGCCAGCAGGATGTGCTCCCGCGTCTGCGGCATCGGACCATCCGCCGCGCTCACCACCAGGATCGCACCGTCCATCTGCGCCGCGCCCGTGATCATGTTCTTCACATAGTCCGCGTGCCCAGGACAGTCCACGTGCGCGCTAATGCCGGGCTTCCGACTCGTACTCCACGTGCGAGGTCGCTATCGTGATACCGCGTGCCTTCTCTTCCGGCGCCCGGTCAATCTGGTCGTAGGCCGATACCTCACCGCCAAACTTGGCCGCCATGACCTTCGTTAACGCCGCTGTCAGCGTCGTCTTGCCATGGTCAACGTGCCCGATCGTCCCCACGTTCACGTGCGGCTTCGTTCGCTCAAATTTGGCTTTAGACATGTCCTTGACTCTCTGTTAGAGCGGCTTTAGCCGCGATTAAAACTCTTGTCATTTGTCTTCTGGTCCGGCATCTCTACGCACTGCACTCTGGAGCCCACAACCGGAGTTGAACCGGTGACCTCTTCCTTACCAAGGAAGTGCTCTACCTACTGAGCTATGTGGGCAAATCTCCACTCCCTCCTCCAATTCCGCGAGCTGGAGCGGGTGATGGGAATCGAACCCACGTCATCAGCTTGGAAGGCTGAGGTTCTACCATTGAACTACACCCGCGGCCGACCTCTACTCGCGAGATGGGTTTCTGTTGACCTGCTTGGAGACAGCGGCCCCTGTCCGGGACCCTCTTGGCGCCCGTCTGGACCTACCCGCTGCCTCCGCCCCGTTCAATGGTGGAGGGGGTAGGATTCGAACCTACGAAGGCGTAAGCCAGCAGATTTACAGTCTGCCCCCGTTGGCCGCTTGGGTACCCCTCCGCTGAGTCGAGCAGAGTATTGTCTGGCGCATGTGTATGCGCTGTCAACCAGGGTGGATATGCCGGAAGAGGGACTTGAACCCCCAACCTACCGCTTACAAAGCGGTTGCTCTGCCATTGAGCTATTCCGGCGCGTCTGTTGCCTGGCGCGGGCGACAGTATAGGTTGCCACAAGAGGTCTGTGGGAACAGTAGATTGCGGGTCACTCAGCATTACTCAAGGGCCGACTCCGGCTCGCAGGCCGTCACCTCCACCCGTACGATCTGGTCGCTGCCCAGATTGAATGCGGAGGGGTCCAAAGCCTGCTCGCCGGTGGCCCGCAGCAGCAGCCACTGCTCGACGACAGGCCGGTAGCGCGCACGCAGGACTGCATTGAAGCCCAACGCACGCGCAGCACTCGCAACGCGGTCGGCACGAGCCCGGTCGCGAAACACACCGAGACTGATGACCGGTTGCTGAGCCTCCTGCATAAGGTAAGCGTCGCGAATACCGGCGGCCACCAGCCGCTGGCGGGCCTGCTCAGCCGCCGGGACGGTACCAAATCCCACTATCTGCACCCAGTGACCCAACCACTGTTGGCTATCGCGAGCCACTGTACTGACCGCGAATCCCAATGCGCCCAGCCGCTCAGCAGCCTGATGCGCCGCAACGCCACCCGGCAGCGGCCCCAACTGCAGACATTGGCCGGCGGTAACGGTGATCGGACTGCCTGCCATGGCAGCAGAGTTTGCCGAAACAGCCGAGGGGGGATGTGACGCGTCCGGCTCCGGCGCGAACAGCGCAAGTCTGTTCGTCGTCGAATCGGTCGGCGGCGGCAGTCGATCCGGGTCAACCCAGATATGCCACGCGAGCAGAAATGCGTTGGCCAGGATCAGTACCAGGAAAATGTTACGCATGAGCCTGGCAGCTATGGTGCCGTGACGAAACAGGGCGGATCCAGGGCCAGCCCCTCGAGAACCAGCTGGGGCCTGTATTCCAGGCTTAAATCCCGGTCCTCGCGGCGGCGGGAACTGCTCCATATGTGACTCAGCATGGCCTGCAGTGTTGCCCCCATCCCCCCGGTAAGCACAAGTCGCGCTGCATCGACCCCGGCAATCACTTCATCGCCTTCCTGCAGGTGGTGAAGAATGGTGGTGGCAGTCGCCTGAAGTGCGCCGGCGCGTATGGCGGTCGCGGTATCACGCCCGAGTCCGGCTGGCAGCATGGCCAAACCGTCCATCGGCGCAACTGCCGGAGGCAACAGCGGCCCCGGCACCGTACCTTGCGGTAAATCGATACCGGCAAGACGGGCCAGATCCCCGGTTTTATGGAACAGGACAGACTGCATCAGGCCGATACCCGGCAGGATCAGTCCCCCGCGATGTTCGCCCGCCCGCGTAACATGATCAATCGTTGTTGCCGTGCCAGCGTCGACCACCCATACCGCTGATTGATAACGGTCGTAGGCAGCACAAATTGCCAGACACCGATCCGTTCCAAGCTGAAGCGGCTGCAGATAGCCATTGGTGACACCCGCGCCCTGACGGGCCGACGCCGCGATGATCGGCTTAAGGCCGAACTTCCGCTCGAGTTGGCCGGCAACTCGAGATCCGACATCTGCACCCGCAACATTGGACAGACGAATCTCATCAGGAACTATCGCGGATTGCAGCAAAGGCAAGAGTTCGTCTGGCGTTCCCAACGGGGTCTCGTTGGGCGCTATTCGCTCTCCGGGCGCGCAGAAGGCCCACTTCAGCCTGCTGTTGCCTACATCTACCAGCAGTCTCATCCACTCACATCCGAACGGGAGTCATACCCGACTGGAGCACATCAGTGCCCGCGCGCAAGGTGACATCCCCCGCCACAACCGTCGTCAACTTGCCGCCAACATCTACAAAAAGGGCGCCATCTTCGGCGATCCCACGGGCAATGCCGTGAACTGTCTCAGCCCCTCGCGTGACTACAACCGGCCGGCCGGCCAGGAAGTCCCGCTGCTGCCAACCGTTGGCCATGGATGCCCAGCCGTCTGTTTCAAAGTTCTGGAGGCTGACATGTAGCGCGTTCAGCAGAGCTGCAACAACGTCACTGCGATTGAGCCGCCGCTCGCCGGACATCTGGTCAAGCGCAGCAGCGGGTGCATCGCCCCGCTCTTCACTCAACGCGGCGGCAAGACTCTCAATCGGGCGAACATTGAGGCCAATCCCGATAACGACTCGCAGCGGACCGCCCGGCTCTCCAGCGACTTCCACAAGGATCCCTCCCAGTTTGCCGCCAGCGGCCATCACATCGTTGGGCCACTTCAGCTGCACTTCCTCAATGCCCAGGTGTGCCAACCCGTCGGCAACGGCGACGCCGGCCACAAGACTTAATGAAGGCAGTTCGCGCGGCGTGGTAACAAACGTCCGCGCAACCGAGAGACAAATTCCATGGCCAAGCGGTGACAGCCATCGGCGGCCCCGACGCCCCCGGCCACCAGTCTGATAGTCAGCAATAACGACCCATAGTCGGCCCGGCGGCGGTGCGGGTCGCGAGGTCAGACGACAATTTGTGGAGTCAGTGACGGTCAGGACCTCCAGAACCTCAACCGCTTCCCGTACCGTCGGCTTCAGTCCCGCGCGGATCCTGTCCGCATTAAACAGGTCAATCAGGTGCTCCAGTCGATATCCACGCCGGCGATCTGTGAAGATTGTCATGCCCAGCTCACGCAGTGCGGCTACCTGCTTCCAGATTGCCGCTCGCGACAGCCCCAGCGATCTGCCCATGGCGACACCCGAATGCCACTGCCCGTCGGCCAGCAACTTGAGCGTCGCGACGCGGGCCGGCTGTATTTCCACCATCACGCCGGCGGTGGCCGCCAGAACATCACCTTGGTCAGGCGATTTTCCCGACCTTCCTTCATTCGGCGGATGTTGTCCCGGTGCGTGTAAACAATGAACAGGGCGAGGAAAACCAGAAACCAGAACAGTTCCCAATGCTCCTGGTATCCCGTCACGGCAACCCATACAGGCAAAATCAGGAAGGCAGACATGGTGGCCAGACCCACGTAGCCGGTGGCTACAACAACCAGGCCCCAGACCACGAGTACTGCAACGACGAGCAGCGGGGCGAGACCCAGCAATGCCCCGATAGCCGTAGCTGCACCTTTACCACCTTTGAAACCAAACCACACGGGATAACAGTGGCCAACCACGGCTGCACCCGCGCACGCCAGTGCGAGCCAGCTTCTGGATACGTCAGCATCAAGCGGCAGGCCCGGAAGAGTCAGGAGGGGGAGCACCCACGGTGGCAAAAATCCCTTGCCAACATCGATCACCATAACCCGGAAAGCAAACCATCGGCCTTGTGTGCGAAGTGCATTGGTTCCGCCGGCATTGCCACTGCCGAACTGGCGGATATCGATACCGCCGGCGAGCTTCCCGACGATCAGCGCTCCATTGAGAGAGCCGGCAAGGTAGCTGAGCAGGACCTTCAGACCCAGTTCAAGCATGTTAAAAGCCTACCACCCGAGTGCCTGCCGTCAGGGCAGGCCCAGCCACTCATTACGCCGGGCAATGTGCTCGGACGTCGCTTCGGTGTCCAAAGTGAGATAACACGTATCACGCGGGGCCGACACTGGTCGGCATGAGACGTCCACGAGCTGCTGATCGCGAAACACGTGACATCGCACGTCCTTATCGACCGGAAGCTGGTTGATAATCCGCTCCCACCGATCAGGACTGACACGCTGGCCACCGATAGCCACCAACTCGTCGCCGGCAATCAGGCCACCTCGCTGTCCTGGCCCATCGGCCACAACGTGACTGACGCTCAGGCGACCCCCTCCTGCTTGCACCTGATGCCTAACCAGGCGCGGACTCGCTCCTCCCGGCGGCCGCGGCAACCGCCTTTGTCGGTTTCGCTCTCGGCGCTGCGCAAATTCAGGCGTATGCCGAACTGCGCCAGAAGAATCCCCAGTGGCGGGTCGACTGTCGACCGTAGCGCCTGCTCAAAGAAGCCGTCCAGATCAAGCCCGCTCAACTGTTCGGCAATACGTTCAAACTGACCTTGAGGCAGCCCCGGAGAGTCGTCCGCCCCATATTCCTGCCAGAGCGTTCGCATTACGGCATCCAGCGAGCAGGTCCCCGCTGTGCGCGAGCGCATCTCGAGGTCAAGTGCGAGCGCAACCAGCGCGCCCTTCAGGTAGTAGCTGACCGTGGCATTGGGCGTATTTTCATCGGGCCGGTAGAATTTTATCCAGGCATCGAAACTTGCCTCCTCCAGCGTCTGGTATCGACGGCCAGCGGTCCGGTACAGGCGGGTCAGCGACCGGCCCAGGACATCCAGATACTGTTCGATGGTAATCAGCCCGCAGCGCCGGAGCGCAAGGTCATCGTAGTAGGACGTGACGCCTTCGAAAATCCACAACTGCCGGGTGTAGGCTTCCGTGCCCGGATCGGCGTCGACAAACTCGGCGGGCCGGATGCGCTTGACGTGCCATGCATGAAAGTACTCATGACTGACCAGACCCAGAAATCGACGATATCCTGATTCGTCGGTTGGCACACCGACCCTGGGCACTTCGTCGCGGCGGCATCCCAGTACGGATGACTTCCTGTGTTCAAGCCCACCGTGGCCATCCATCGATACCCGTGTGAGGAAGGCATAGCGCTTCAAGGGCACAGGGGGACCAAAGAAATCTATGTGCCATGCACAGAGCCGGGCGAGGTCAGCCTGCAAACGATCCCGCTCCGGATCGTTCAGGCCGCAAAGCACCAGGGCATGTGGCACGCCGGACGCCAGAAACTCAACCGTCGTCAGGTTCCCCATCAACACCGGGTGATCGATCAGATCAGCATAGCTCTCGGCACGGAACGCACCGAATTCCCCCTGCCCGCCCGTAAGGCGCTGCAGTCCGGTTGATATGCGCCAGTTGGTCCGGGTAGTCGCATCCTCTGCCGAACTGGATATCCAGTCTGGTGGGTCTATATGGACGACCGATGGCGCATAGTCATGACCAAGTATCCTCAAAAACAGACACACACCATTGAAGAAGCCGTGCTGACTGTCGAGCCAGGCACCGCGAACCGATCGATCCGCGGCATAGACGGTCATTCGAACCAGAAGCGCGCCTGATACTGGCGCAACACGCCAGGTGTGTTTGTCGACTTTATGGAATGTGATTTCGTTGCCACCACTTTCCGCAGTGAACTGTACGACATGGCGGGCGAAATCACGTATCAGGTAACTGCCGGGAATCCAGGCAGGGAGAGACAGCAGTTGCCCGCCGGGAGACGGATCCTCGATGCGACAGCTCACGTCATACAGATGGGCGCCAGGATCCTTTAGCCTGACGTGATAGACAACAGGAGGACTGGTGTACCTTCAGACGGGTTCATCGACACAGAGTTTAGCCGACATTAGGCCCCAATACTGCCGCTCGTGGGCATGGTACCTTTCCCTGACAATGGCCATTAAAGTCCTGTTCGTCGGCAACTACGCCATTCCGCTACACAATATTCGACCGGAGGCCGAGATGATTATCGGCCTCAAGCAGCGCGGACTCGACGTTGAGGTCGTCACACAAGCCGACTGCTACTACGCCAAGCGCATGTCTGCATTCGGCATTCGCATTCACGACTACACCCCGCCGGCGAAGTTCTCGCCAGAGGCAGTTTGGCGATTACGCCATATTCTGCGGTCAGGACACCACGATGTCATACAGCCTGTTCAACAACAAGGCCATCGTCGCGGGCGTCAGCATGCGGGCTATAGGCCTGCCCGTCAAGGTTGTGACGTACAGGGGGCAGACCGGCAATATTTCCCGCTTTGACCCCGTTTCCTACCTGACACACCTGAGCCCGGGAGTGGACCGGATCATCTGTGTTGCAGAGGCTGTAAGGCAAAGTCTGTTGCCGCAGGTATGGAATGCTGACAAACTCGTCACCATCTACAAGGGTCACGATATTCGGTGGTATGCCGGAATTGAGCCGGCCAGGCTGGACCTCCTGGGTGTCCCGCCGGGATCCTTTGTGGTGACATGCGTTGCGAACAATCGTCCACGCAAAGGGATCCCGCAGCTGATTGCAGCCGTTGGTCGTCTGCCAACCGAATCATGCATTCATGTAGTACTGGTTGGTGGTGGCATGGATGGACAGGCAGTCGGTGAGCTTCTGGCCACCAGCGCCGGACGTGCCCGGATAACTGCCCTTGGCCCCAGAGCAGATGTGCTGCCGATTGTTGCAGCCAGCAATGCAACTGTTCTGCCGGCTCTCAAGCGGGAAGGGCTGCCAAAGTCTGTCATTGAATCGATGGCGGGCATACCGCCAATAGTCACCCAGTACCGGAGGAAGCCCCGGAACTCGTCATCGACGGTGAATCCGGGCTGGTCGTGCCGCCGGAAACCCTGACGCCCTGGCATCGGCCATGCTGGAGTTCTCATCCGATCCGGATCGTTCCCAGGCAATGGGTCTGCGCGGCCGCGAGAGAATTATTTCAAACTTAATCTGAAGGCCTCGATCTCGCAGCAACATCGCCCTGTTTGGAACAACTGCTGAGCGACGAGCAGTGAGGAACGTCAGGCTGGCGGATTAGCCTCATTTTTACCCGACGCGTCGTCATGAAACTCGTTCAGCTTCCTGTGCCGAGGAATGACCGAAAGATGCTGGTCATTACGATAGTCCAGCCGTCTTCGCCCCTGAAAATCCGCCCCGGAGGAACAGTCGACGAAAACCCGCAGCGAAGGCACTGGTAACCGGGTTTGGACGAGGACCGACGGCGGCCTGCCTGATACATGCCCTGTGCATCCAGCGAGCTGACCTGGTTTATCTTTGCGACCCAGTCCGAAAGGCTATCGTAGGTATAGTGAACAATGTGGCCAGGAACCCGCTGAACCTGCGGCGCCTGTACACCGGCATGGCCAAACTTTGGCTCATAGGCGGCCTGCGTGCGATTGTAAAGTCGCGTAATGAAATCCGGATAGAACCCCGGGCCGCGAATCCATCGCCGCCCGACGTAGCTTTTCCTGTTGAATGCATACCCGACCGCCGGATTCCGGAGATCAAGTTTTCTGATGGTAGCGACCATCTCTTCGTCCAATCGCTCGTCGGCATCCAGAGCAAGTATCCAGTCGTGGCGAGCGAGGCGCTCAGTCACATTTCGCTGCTTTCCCTCGCCCAGGTACTTCTGGTCAACTACCGTTGCACCCATGGCGCTGCCAGTTTTGTGGTGCTGTCAGTACTTAGAGAATCCACGACGACTATGTCATCGCAGACCTGGCGTAGCGACTCTATACAGGCAACGATGTGGTCTTCCTCGTTGAAAGTAATGATCGTGCCGGTTATCGGGGTCATTGCTTGCGCGCCACAGGATGTTACTGAATTTGAGATCATTCAACGCGGACTCGCGAAGCCTACACCACTAGGGAACCAGGCGTGGCAGGACCATCGTCGCAAGGCTCAGCACCAGGAAAAATCCGCCGGTGTCAGTGGATTGTGGTCAGTACCGGACCAGCCGCCAGGGCCGGATCGACCCGCATTCTTTTCAGCAGCAGCGGCAGTGCCCCACCAATAATGACCGCAACGACTGTGTTGACAGCCAGTGCAACGCCTACAACCA
>JAWKZI010000008.1:0-129048 GCA_041396045.1 Gammaproteobacteria bacterium
CGGAAGGCCCACCTGCCGGGATGCCGCGGGCTACGGAGTGCTACAGAGATCAATCGCGGCCGAAGCCACCCCCTACGGAATGGTGCCGGTCAGAGCGGCTGGCTGCTTCGCAGGGCCGCGATGCGCTCCGCCAGCGGCGGATGGGTCATGAACAGGCGCCCGAAGCGACTGGCCCGACCGGAAATTCCGAAGGCCTTGACCGCTTCCGGAAGTGAAGACGGCTCATGCGCCTGCTGCAGGCGCTCCAGTGCCGCCACCATGTTTGACCGGCCGGCGAGACGCGCACCACCGGCGTCGGCCCGGAACTCCCGCTGCCGGGAAAACCACGCCACGATGATGCTGGCCAGAATGCCGAGAACGATCTGGGCCACGATGACCGAGATAAAAAACCCGGGGCCGTTGCCCCGTTCACTGCGGAAAACCACCTGATCGACAAAACGACCAATGATCCGGGACAGAAAAATCACAAAGGTGTTCAACACCCCCTGAATCAGGGTGAGCGTCACCATATCGCCATTGGCAACGTGCGATATCTCATGGCCCAGCACGGCCTCTACTTCGTGACGCTCCATCTTGCGCAACAGACCGGTACTGACAGCAACCAATGCCGAGTCCCGGCGTGCACCGGTGGCAAAGGCGTTGACCTCCGGCGCATCGTAGATCGCAACTTCGGGCATGCCGATGCCCGCCTGTTTCGCCAGGCGCTGCACAGTAGCAACAAGCCATGATTCGTCAGCGTTGGTGGGTTGGGTGATAACGCGAGCGCCGGTCGTGCGCTTGGCAATGAACTTTGACATTGCCAGCGAGATAAACGATCCGGCAAAACCCAGGACTGCAGAAAAAATCAGCAGACCCTTCATGTCCTGGCCCGTACTGGCCAGGTACATGTCTACACCGAGCAAGCGCATCGTCACCGACAGCACGGCAAGCACGGCGATGTTGGTCGCGAGGAATAAAAGGATGCGCTTCACGGCAATTCTCCCAGGAGGCATTCAGCCGGCATTCTATGGGACTATTGCCTGCAAGTTTCAAGAGGCTCCGCAGGAGCTCTGGCACGCTGCAGTGCTACGGGATCGTGCGACGGTGGCTGGCTGCCGTCTGGTAGCCTGCCATCAACCACTCCCATTCCCGGACACCGAAGCTGGCGCGCGACTCGCCTTCCGGCCTTGTCCCGCTGATCTTGATCAGGGAGCGGTGCAGTCTCGCCAGATTGGCGGCACGCCAGTCACGGCGGTCGTGGCGCACACGGCCCCGATCAAAATCGAGCAGGAAGATCCGGTTGGCCGAGTCAATCTGCAGATTGTGGGCAGTGAGATCCGCGTGATAGATGTGCGCACCATGAAAAGCAGCAATGCAGCGACCGACATCGGCCCAGATGGTGGCATCAGTTTTGCCGCGCTGGAGGCGACTGGAGAAGGGTTCCACGTCGGGTATGCGGACGGTAACCAGGTCAGCAGTATAGCTCCAGCCCCGACGCCGGTAATGTGCCGCAACAGGCTTTGGCGCCGGCAGCCCGAGATCCTGCAGATGCGCCAGCAGTTGCCATTCGCGAAAGCACCGTGTGCGACTCTCGCTGATCCACAGGAAATGGTCGTTCAGACCCGGCCGATGGTGCCGCCACGGTGATAGTGCCGCAGAACCCACTGCTGGCCGGCTTGCCCTATGAATCTCGTGGCGCCTCGGCCACCGGAATAGCCGGGCGCCACAGGGGCATCCGGCCAACTCGCCGCGGCGAAGAGTGCAGGCTCGGGGGCCGGAAGCACGGTATCCTCGTACAGGATGCCGATCCCGTTCTGTCTCGCAATGCGCCTGGCCAAGTTGGATGCTGTCCGTTGGTGACCGTCTGTCCGTGAGCGAGCCGTCTGTAACCACTGAATCGCAGGTGGCCACACCAGCCACTGTCGATAAGCCGGGAGTTTACGGCGTACCGCAGGCACCAGCGTCGCTGTGCCTGATTCGCCTCTCGGCAATCGGTGACTGCTGCCATACGCTGCCCGTTGTACGCACGCTGCAGGCCGTCTGGCCGAATACACCCATCACATGGATTATCGGCCGCACTGAACTGGGATTGCTTGAGGGGGCGTCCGGCATCGAGTTTATCACCTTCGACAAACGGAACCCGTGGCGCAGCCTTGCGGGGATCCGGCGGCAACTGGCATCGCGTCACTTCCCTTTGCTGCTTCACATGCATGCCTCGATGCGCGCCAATCTCGTCAGCCGGGCTGTGCGTGCCGACCGGCGTCTGGGCTTCGACCGCGCCCGGGCACGCGATAACCAATGGCTGTTCACCAATGAGAAGATTGCGCCCACACCCTCCCAGCATGTAATGGACGGTCTTTTTTCTTTCGCTGAACATCTGGGTATCCGGCAACGGGTCGTCCGTTGGGATTTTGCCTTGTCCGCCGATGACCGGCGGCTGGCGGCAAATCTTGTGGCGGAGCCCGCAGCACGCCATCAACCACTCTGCGTGATCAGCCCCTGCACCAGCCAGCGCTTTCGCAATTACCGGAACTGGAACGTTGCCAACTATGTGGCGGTGGCCCGGCATCTGATCGAGTCGCGGGGTGCACGGGTTGTACTCACCGGAGGGCCCACCGAACTCGAACGCCAGTATGGCGCAGATATTCAGCAGGCTCTCGGCAGTGCCTCGGTCTTCAATCTGATTGGTCGTACGCGACTAAAGGAACTGTACGCGGTGCTTGAAGCGGCCGACCTGCTCATCTGCCCGGACTCCGGACCAGCCCATATGGCAACGGCTGCCGGCACCCCGGTGATCGGCCTGTATGCCACCTCCAACCGGCACCGGACCGGACCGTACTTCAGCCAGCGGCTGGTTGTAGACCACTATCCGGAGGCGGTGATGCACGAATTCGGCAAGCCGGTGACTGCGCTCCGGTGGGGTGAGCGGGTCCGTGATCCGGGCGCCATGGATCTGATTCAGGTGCCAGAGGTCGTGGCCCGCGTCGACGCCGTGCTGGACGGCAGGCTTGAGCCCGACCCGGTACCGGAACCGGCACCGCAACATCGACCGGTTGCGGCACTGGCGGCAGATCGCCCACACTAGTTGCAGGAGAAAGCCTTGCTCGAAACCTTCGACAGTCGGCGCCTCGCCAGCGTGGCCCCCCGCGACCTGTCCGATGTACTGGAACAGGGGCGCATCGTGTACCTGCCCGAATGTCCCGTGCCACTGCCTGATGCGGCCGACCTCGACGTACTGCGTGATCAACTCGCCGGCACGATCACCCGCAAGAATGTCAGCTATCACCCCGAAGCGGATTCCGTACGCGGCCTGGATCGAAAGTCACCACTGTATCCAGCCACCTATAGAGCGCTGACCAGCCTTCGCCAGTCCGTTGCAGCCTGGACACAGCACACGATGCCGGACTTGCTGCGCAATGCAGACATTGGCACCTGCAGCTTCCGGCCCATGGAAGAAGCTGGTCGCGCCATCGATGCGCGCAAGGCCAGCGAACTGATCCACGTGGATGCGGGTGCCTATGGCGCCACCAATGGCGATCGCATCCTGCGCTTTCTGATCAATGCACACCCGACCCGTGATCGGGTCTGGGCCAGCAAGGGCAATTTCGGTGCGGTCTTTGCCCGTTACGCCACCCAGGCGGGCTTCACCGGCCCCGGCGTACATATGGGTCGGCTCGACAAGAATGCCCTCGACGATTTGCTGAGTGCCCTGTTGAAAGGTGTCAGCGCCATCGTGCCGCTCGCCAAGGTTCTGGATACCAGCCCCTACGATCGGGCCATGAAGCGCTTCCACGATTTCCTCAAGGAATCACCGGAGTTCCAGAACGACGTAGAACATCACGTCGAAATGCGCTTCGCTCCCGGCTCTGCCTGGATGGTGTTTGCCGACGGCGTGAGCCATGGCTGCATCTCCGGCCAGCACTGCTTCATCTGGACTGCGCTGACGCCGCTTGCCAACGCGCATTTTCCGGAGCTGGCGCCGATCAATGTGTTGCGGGCCGCGGCTTGAGACCTGCGACACGGCAAGCTCAGTGCGCCGCAATGAACCTGCGTAATTCGGCAAGCACCTGCCGGTGATGCCGGCTCAACGGCGATAACGCAGCCACCGTATCGCTGTGACCCAGCCCGTCGAATAACCGCAACTCAACCGGCGTACCAGCAGCTATCAAGCGGTCGCTGAGCTCGATCGAGTTCCGCACATCGCAGACATGATCGTCCGTCCCGTGAATCAGCAGGATTGGCGGCGCATCACCACGGACGAAGTTCACGGGTTGTGTCAGGCCCGGATCAGCCGCGGAGCCGAAAACCTTGCGTAGCAGCCTGGAGTTGATCGCGAAAGCGTAGGGGCCTGACAGGCCGATTACCCCGCGCAGATCGTCAGCAGTGGCACCGTCGTCAGCCAGATAGTGACGATCCAGCGCGACGAGCATCGCGATGTGCGCGCCGGCCGAATGACCCATCAGGTACACGCGATGGGGATCGCCGCCATAGCGGCTGATCTCGCGCAGGGTCCAGGCCACCGCCAGGGCTGCATCCTCTACAAAGACCGGGAAGCGCACCGCCGGACTCAGGCGGTAGTTCGGCAGCACAGCAACGTAACCCTGCGCCGCCAGCGTACTGCCGACAAACAGATATTGTTTCTTTGACCCCGATGCCCAGCTACCGCCATGGATGAAGATAACCACCGGCCGAAGTCCTGGTGATGTCCCGTCGGACAAGCTTGCCCCGGGCTGATTTATGTCAGGCTGATAGATGTCGAGCTGCTGGTGGATTGCAGCGCCATAATCGACGTCTGTCGTGCGCTGATAATGCCCCAGCGACGCCGGCAGGTTCACCGCAAAGAAAGTTGCGGCGGTACAGCCCGCCAACGAAGTGGCAAGCAACAACGTGACCAACCAGTGGCGCAAAACACTCATGCAACAATCTTCGCAGGGAGCATCGGAATTGGATTCAGCTAACCTGTAGAACGGTCAAGCTTAAACGGAGTACGCCATGTCTCTCGCCAATCGTAATCCTGCCTTGCATCTGATGTCCCGACGCGAGGCCCTGCGCAACAGTGCAGGCCTGGCACTCGGCACGGCCATTGGGCTTGGCGCAAGCACCGTGGCTTCCAGCGCAGATGCTGCTTCTTCTGATGCCATCAAGTTTGACTTCAGCAAGCCCGAGGACAATCTGCGCGCCTGGGTGAAGCTGGTGGCCAACCTGGAAAGCGGCAAGGAGTCCTGCGGCTATTACAAGGGGGACGTCGTCGCTGTCACCAGCCCTGACCAGAAGAATCTGCCGCTGTTTGGCTACGAAGGCTTCGGCATGAGTCGCGTGACGCGGCTTCCGGACGGCCGGTACGAGAATCTGCACCGCGAGATCTCCTACTACACGGACCTCAAGACCGGTGAAATTCTGGAAAGCTGGAAGAATCCCCTGACCGGAGAAACGGTAAAGGTTTACCCGACCAACAACGACCCGGTGAACTCCTACTACGCCACGGCCTTCAAGCAGACATTCGGCGAGGTGGGCAAACAGGAAACTGTAGAGTTTCCGTTCATCCTGCCCTGGGAGACCTTCGGCGACCGGACCATCGTGACCTTCAATGTGCACACGCGATGGCCGTCCCCCTTCACCCGGGACAAATGGCCTCGCGAATATATCGGCGACTGGTACAAGACTTCCGAGCTGTTCCAGATTCACTGCCGGATGTCGGAACTCAGCGATCCGAAACTGACCAAGACACCATCAACCAGCGCCTGGTTCAAGGAGGCGCCGTACATGCCGTGGATGTTGATGGATAACGCCCCGGGACGGCTGATTTACAGCACACGGATCTTCTCGCTGGACAGTCCTGAACAACTGCCCGGGAAAATCTACGACTACACGGCGAAGAACTATCCGAAGTATCTGCAGGCACCGGACAAATGGCAGTCACCGAACATGACGACCTTCGAAACATGGGTGCAGCAAATGACGCCCGCAAAGCCAAAGTCCTGATCGACCTGCCGGCCGACCTGCCGGCGTGCACCGCCAGAGCAGCATTGGCTGCGATTCCGATAATCGATCGCAGCTAATGCCGTTTCTGCCGGGCTCCCTTACTTCTTCAGTTCGTCTACAGCATCCTTTGCACCGTCACGGACATCATCAATGGCATCGTCAACCTTGTTCGCGGTGGATTCGCTGCCGCTTTTCATTGTGTCCACCGCCTCGTCGATTTCTTCACCCGCCTGCTCGACCGGACCCTTGTTATCGCAGGCAACAACCAGCATTCCAACCAGGCCCAGGGCAATCCAGTTCAGTCTTGACATATAAAGCTCCCCTCAATCAGTTCGGCCATCAGCTTGCCACAAGGCCGCGTGAGCATGTGTGCCGTATGGCTGTGGGATTACGCTGACAGCACCGTCTGCAGGAACGGCTTCAGGCGCTACCCGTATGAGTGGCGCCTGACGTGTTTACTGCAGTGAAGACGGCATCGGCGACAGCTTGCGGGGTGATCTCGCGCAGGCAGTTGAGGTGGCCAAGCGGACACTCGCGCTGAAAGCAGGGGCTGCAGTCCAGGTTCCGGTAAAGGATTGTTCGACGTGAAGTCAGCGGGGGCGTGAAGTCGGGCGAGGTACTGCCGTAGAGGGCTACCACGTGTGTGCCGGCTGCGGCGGCCACATGCATCAGTCCGGAATCGTTGGTCACAACCGCCTGCGTGGCGGACAACAGATCAACAGAATCCTCCAGACTCGTTTGACCACACAGGTTCACCGCCGCCGAGTCGGTACAGATTTCCTCACCCAGGGGTTGCTCGCCCGCAGAACCCAGCACCCAGACGGCAAATCCGGCTTTCCCGAGCAATCCGGCCAGCGTACGGAAGTAATCGACTGGCCATTGCTTTGCCGGGCCAAAGGCTGCGCCCGGCATCAGCGCGATCCGCGGCCTGGCCTGCAGGCCAAAACGCTCAACAAGCCGGGCAAGGTTGTCGGCATCTACCCGCAATACCGGCAAGGCTGGTTCCGGCAGAGGTGTGTCAATTGGCAATCCGAGAGCCAGAAAGCGCTTGACGGTCTGATCCAGGTGCCGGCGATCCAGGCGGCGCACGTCGGTGAGCAACACCCGACGCCCCTCACCCCCAAAGCCGGTACGTAACGGAATCTTCGCGAACCAGGGTACTAGTGCCGACTTGAAAGAGCGCGGCAGAACTATGGCTCGATCATAGTTTCCGCTCCGGAGCGCATGGCCCAGTCTGCGACGCTCGCCAAGTGCCAGTTCTCCATGCGCCACCGCCAGCGGAACTCCGCGCCGTACTTCGGCCATGCGGGCAACCAGTGGCGCCGACCAGGGTGGGCCAACGACATCAATCGGCTGATTCGGCGCCTGCCGGTGCAACAGCGCAAACAGCGACTGCGCCATGACCATGTCGCCGACCCAGGCAGGACCTATGATGAGCGTGGCACTCACGATCCGGGGCTCAGCGTCCTGCGCTCAACTGGCGGAGCTCAAGCGAGTGCATCCAGATAACGCGGCACACCCACCTCAACCGGAATGAAGGCATTCGTATAGCCGGCGGCCCTCAGTCCGGTAAGGTCAGCCTGCGTGTAGCTCTGATAGCTGCCCTTGAGATTCTCCGGAAAGGGGATGTAGGTGATACGCCCCCTGCCATGCCACTTCAGAACAGCGCGCGCTACATCGTTGAAAGTCCGTGCTTCACCCGTTCCCAGATTGACAATGCCCGACTTGCCAGCTTCCTGCCACGCCCAGAGATTGGCAGCCACGATGTCATCTACGTGAATAAAGTCGCGGACCTGCTCACCATCGCCATAGCCGTCGCAGCCCGCGAACAGCCGGATCTCATCACCCGCTTTCAACTGCTCGCGAAAGTGATGGATGACACTCGCCATCCGGCCCTTGTGCGCCTCGCCCGGCCCATAAACATTGAAGTATCGAAAGCCGATGACCGGCGAGCGAAAATCAGCGCTCTTCTGGCGCACATGCCGGTCAAACATGAGCTTGGAAAAAGCGTAGACGTTGATCGGCCGTTCGCAGTCTTCGCTGACACGAAACTCCCGGCCGGCACCATAGACAGACGCCGACGAGGCATACACCAGCGGCACACGCCTTGCGGTTGCGTAGTGCAGCAAGTGGCGTGAGAAGTCATAGTTGCTACGCATCATCAGCAGGCCGTTCCACTCGGTCGTGTCCGTGCAGGCACCCTGATGGAAAATGGCCTCGATCCTGGGGGCAAACTCCTGACCGGCCTCCATGCGCGTCGTGAACTCGTGCACATCCATGTAATCGGCCAGCTGGCAATCGCTCAGATTCAGGATTTTGTGGGCATCGCGCAGGTCGTCGACCACGAGAATATTGGCGTGCCCTGCCCGGTTCAGTGCCCGTACCAGATTGCTGCCTATAAAGCCGGCGCCGCCGGTAACGATGATCATTGATCAGCCCTCGAAGCCAGTTTCAGTGCAACACCCGGCCGGCTTGCCAGTTCCCGGTACAGGCACTCGTAGCGGCCAGTCATGACAGCAGCGGAAAACGCCTGGGCACGACCCCGGTTGGCCGCCGAGACTTGCGACCGCAGTCCGGCGTCGTCCACGAAGGTCGCGATGGCACTCTCCAGCGCTTCGCTATCGTCCGGCAACACGAGCCGGCCATTCTCACCATCCGTGATCACCTCGGGAATACCGCCAACAGCGGTCGCCACCACCGGCAAACCGGCAGCCAGGGCATCCAGCAGGATCGACCCCAGGCCCTCATGTCGGGACGGGTAGACAAAGATATCAAAGGCAGCCAGATAGTCGCCCACATTGCTTACTTCACCAGTGAACAGCACATTTGGCAGGCCGGCAGCCGCCTGGCGCAGCGCCGCTTCGTCGCGCCCGGCACCGACCAGTACAAAGCGCACTTGCGGGCGGGTCGTCTGCCATTTGCGGGCGAGCCCGATGATCTGTCGCTGGCCCTTGTGGGAATCATCCAGCGCGCCAACATGCCCGATGACAAACTCGCCCCCGAAGCTGGCACGCAACCGATCCACATTGGCAATCCTGACCGGCAGACCACTGGCAGCGCTGGGAATCACGGTCACCGGCAAACGTGCATCGAGCCGGGCGAGTGCCATGCGTATCGCTTCCGAGATGGCTACCACCGCAGCAGCCGAGCGATACATGCGCCGGTTCAACGATGATAGCCGTGGGCCTTTTTGTACCCGCCGGGTAATGACGTAAGGGCTGCCCCCCAGAACGTGGTGCAGCCATGCCGCCTGCACACCCCGACCCTCGTGACTGTGCACAAGCCCTGCGCCACGCAGCGCGATACCGGCACCCGGGATGCCGAAACCGGTCTCCACGATTTGCAGGCCCGGTATGTCGTTACATCGTGCAGCCAGTGGCTCACCACGGCGGGCCACCAGGCGCTGCGACCAACCCTGCGCGGCCAGACCGCGCATCAGCAGTTCCGATTGTCTTTCCCCGCCGCGAAAGCCGCGGGCAAGATTGAGGTGGGTGAGCGGGCCGTTCACCGCCAGGCAGTTAGCGCGGGTGCGTCAATGTATAGACGGCACTGCAATACGGGCATTTGACGCTGCCACCCTCGTCCAGCGGCAGATACACCTTGGGGTGGGAATTCCAGAGGTACATACCGGGCATCGGGCACGACAATGGCAAGTCTGCCGGCGTCACGTCATAACGATGCTCGGCATTGGGCTGAATCAGTGAAGCGTCCGGTTCGGGGCGAGCGGCCATGTGCATTTATTCGACTGTTACGGGCTTGCCAGTATAGAACACTGCCTCCCAGTGACGGGTGACTGTGGCCGCCAGAGCGGCCAGTTCGGCCCGGGGCAGCAAGCCTGGCGCACCGGCCAGATTCAGGTAGTGAATACGCTTGCGGTAGTCACGGTACGCATCTGACAGCTCCGACACGGCTTCCGGCGCCAGAATGCCGTGCACAGCGAGGGACTCAAGCTGCCGGATATTATCGGACCAGTGGACCAGATCCGGAATACGACTTGCCTCTCGCAGCACAAGGTACTGCACCAGGAACTCAATGTCGGTAATGCCGCCGGGGTCCTGCTTCACATCCATCAGCTCCGCCGTGCCACGCGACAACTCGTCACGCATCCGCCGACGCATCGCGACCACCTCAGCCGCCAGTTTCTCTTCACGCACATAGTGAGTGAGGGCGTGCACACGCAGGCGCTCGAAGGCTGCCTTGACACTACTGTCTCCGGCAACTGCCCGGCTGCGCAACAGGGCCTGATGCTCCCAGGTCCATGCATCCTGCCGCTGGTAGACATCCAGCGCTGACAGGCTGGACACCAGCAGGCCGGATTCACCGCTGGGCCGCAACCGGATGTCCACTTCGTATAGCTTGCCGGAGGTGGTGTGCATCGTGAGGATGCTGATGATCCGTCGCGTCAGCCGCACGAAAAACATGGAATTGTCGATCGGCTGTGCGCCATCGGTTTGCTCCTGGTCACCCTGTGAGTCGTTGACAAAGACCAGATCCAGGTCGGAGCCGTACCCCAGCTCCAGGCCGCCCAGCTTGCCGTAGGCAACAATCGCAAAGTTCGCCGGTCGCGACTTGCCATCCACGACACAGCACGGCACGCCGTACCTCGCCACCAGTTCTTCCCAGGCGAGCGACAACGCTGACTCCAGCACCAGCTCTGCAATATCGGTAAGTCGGTCGCTGACCTTCATCAACGGCAGCACGCCGGACAGATCGACTACCGCCACCCGGAATATCGCGGCCTGCTGAAAATTGCGCACCGCCTCGAGTCGCGCTTCCAGGCCACCCGCAACATCGTCGGCCGGGACTGCGGCAAGTCGCCCGGCCAGATCCGCGGCCAGTTCTTCCCGCGATGGCGCCTGTTCAAAGATCCGGGGATCCAGCAACTCATCCATCAGCAGCGGATGGGTGGCGACCTGCCGGGCCAGAAACTCGCTGGACCCGCAGATGGTCACCAGCCGCTGCAAAGCCGGTGGATTCTCGTTCAACAGGGCGAAGTAAGCCGAGCGCCGGCCAATGGCTTCAAGCACCAGAATGAGTCCGTCGAGGGCGCGGGCCGGGTTGGGCTGATCGCGCGCCGCACGTAGCAGTGCCGGCACCAGTATGTCGAGTCGCTGGCGGCCCTGCTGACCCAGCCGGCGGTGCAAGCCACCTTCACGCAAACGCACCATGCGCTCCAGGATGGCATCAGGATCAGCGAAGCCGGCGGCGGCCAAACGTTTCAGTTGCCGCGGCATTCCGGCGGCGGAATCAGCATCCGAACGGGTTTCATCCAGCCATACCCGGGCCAGTGCGGTACCCGACGTAGCGTCACGCAGTGGTTCGCCTGACGTTCTGCGCTTGCCGTTATTTTCAGGTGGCGACCGTCCACTATCGACCGGATCGACGCCTCTGAAGACGATTTTCCGGAAGTGCCGTGAAACAACACTGCGATGATGGCCTAGCGTGGCCAGAAAGGCCGGCCAGTCCTGGCCGGCTGCCATTGCCTCCGCTAGCCGTTGCTGGTCAGCCGGGTCCGTCGGCAGATCATGGGTCTGCCGGTCGTGCTGGGCCTGCAGGCGGTTCTCGGCAAGACGCAGATAACGGTAGGCCGTGGTGAGTTCTGCTGCATCATCAGCCGACAGGCAATCTGCCTGGACCAGCGCTGGCAGCGCCTTCAGGAGTTGTCGTTCACGCAGCGCCGCCACGGTGCCACCACGCACCAGTTGCAGCGCCTGGACAATGAACTCAATCTCGCGAATCCCGCCAGGGCCCAGTTTCAGATTGCCGCGAAACTCCTTGCGGGCGACTTCGGCCTCGATCAGCGTCTTCATGTCACGCAGGGAGCTGAAGACGCCGTAATCAAGGTAACGACGATAAACGAAAGGCCGCAGCACATCGCGGTACAGGGCGTCGGCCTGATCCCAGTCGTTTATGACTCGCGCCTTGATCCAGGCATAGCGCTCCCAGTCGCGGCCATGCCTCACCAGATAGCCCTCCAGCGCCGAAATACTGACCGCCAGCGGCCCTGCCGTGCCAAAGGGTCGCAACCGGATGTCCACGCGATAGACGAAGCCGTCGGGCGTATTGCGGCTTAGATAGTCAATAACACGCTGGGCGAGCAGGCGAAAATACTCCTCGTTGCTGATCGGCCGCGTGCCATCGGTGTCGCCGGCAGCGCTGTAGACAAAGACCAGATCCACATCCGAGGAAAAGTTGAGCTCGTACCCACCCAGCTTGCCCATGGCGATGATGCCAATGCCACACGGGGCACCGTCCGCGCCGTGCGGCTCCCCGTAGCGTACGGTCAGTGTATTGCGGGCAAATTCCAGCGCGGCTTTGATGGCAGCGTCGGCCAGGTCAGAGAGGTCCTGCAGCGACTCGGCAACGTCCACACCCTCATTCAGATCCCGCCAGAGAATGCGCAACAGTTCCTTATGCCGAAACAATCGCAAGCGATGCAGAAATCCAGCTTCTGCAGGGGTGGCACCAGCCGCGATCACACTGGCATCACCCGCGGCCGCCGCCGGCATCAGGTAATCAGCCAGCAATGCCGCCAGCTCTCCAGTCACTGCCGTCCGGCGCAGCCGGCCGCTGGTCTCAAGCTCGCTGAGCAATTCAGGGTATCGGCCGACAATGTCGGCGGCATACGGGCTTAAGGCGCAAAGGCGCTCGAGTGGATCCGGCATGACCGCGATCTTAAGGGACGCGGAACTTCCCTGCTGCGCTTCAGGCGTGCCGGTCGCGGTACTTAGCGATACCAGTCGTCGCGATAGGCAAGGATTGGCAGCAGGGAATACGCCAGCGCATCCCGGGCAAACTCGCCATCGGCAGGGGCCGGCACCAGTTCATTGCCCGATACCGTGAACTGGCGAATCGGCTGATGGGGCGCCAGCATGGCCACCCGGTCACCCACCCGGTAGGCCTGGTTGTCGTTGAATTGCATGATCGCCAGCCCTGGACCCTTGAGATCGTGGCGGCTCTGGTCGATTCCGGGGGCCGGCAGTGTCGTTTCAATTCCCATCAGGGACAACGCAGTCGGCAACAGGTCGATCTGGCTCGCAAGGCGCTTGACGATCCGCGGCTCCACCGGCCCGCCGGTAATGAAGCCGGGAATGTGGAAGCTGAAAATCGGCACAAGCTGGTTGCCGATGGTTCTGCTTTCATGGTCGGCCACCAGCGTAAACACGGTACTTGGCCAGTACGACGAACTGGCAGCCTTGTCGAGGAACCGGGCTGCTGCATGGTCGGCGTAACGCGCAGCATTCCGCATGGTCTGCTTCGGCTGCTCGTACAGGCTGATGCGGCCGTCCGGAAAATCGTAGGGGGGATGATTCGAGGTGCTGAAAACCAGCGTGAAGAATGGCCGTCCGTCCTTCACGTGTTCGTTCAACACCTGGTCAACACGAGCGTAGAGGTCTTCATCGGACACGCCCCACGTCGTGGTGAAGTGCGCGGTGGCTTGCATATCGCTCTGGTCGATCACCCGATCGAAGCCATTGTTGAGGAAAAAGCGCTTCATGTTGTCGAAGCTGGCGTCGCCGCCGTAGATGAATTCCGTGCGATAACCCTGGGCTTTCAGGGTTCGTGCCAGCGTGTAGAAATCCTGCTGGGCGCCGTCCAGCTTGATCACGCTGCTGGTCCGGGTCGGCAGAAAACCGGTAACGACGGCTTCGATACCGCGTGCCGAACGGGTCCCGCTGGCGTAGAGATTGTCGAACCAGAAGCTGCGATCGCGCCACTTTTCCAGCTCCTGCGCCACCGGTTCACCGCCCAGGCTGGCGAAGTAATGCGCACCCAGGCTCTCCTGCAGCAGGATCACCAGATTCGGCCGGCTGGCAAACTGCGCGGTTGGCACCAGAACATGATCCATCGGCAATTTCGGGTTGGTGAATGCGCTCGCTGGCAACTGCATCCCGGCCCGGACACGCTTCAGAACTTCAGACGTATCCATATTCCCGTAGCCACGCAATGACCCTTGCTCGTGCAACAACTGACGAATGCTGTAGGCCGCGGAGTAAGTAGAGTTCAAGGCCAGATCGTTGACGGTCTGGTCGTTGGTCAGTGCCGCATTGCTGACGCTCAGCGGTCGATGGCCAAGGCTGCCACGCGCCGCGTAGCCAACCACGACCAGCAACGGCAACAAAACCAGCAGGCGGGCTGCGAGGCTCGGGGAGATAATTTGTCGACACGCGTGGCTGAGCAGCCGGCCGCCCCAAAACCCGGCGAGGCCTGTCAGAGCCAGCCCGACCAGCAGACTCATCCGGTTGCCACCCCAGATGGTCTGAAACACCAGGCCGGGAGTATTCAGGTATTGCACGTAGATCTGGTTCGGCCGCACGCCAAATTCAGTCATGAAGGCCGGCGTCGCCGCTTCATTGAAGACCAGCAGCATGAGCCACAGACACAACCACGTCGCAAGAACGACCTGCCATGCGCGACTGCGCAGGACGATACCGGGCGCCAGGATCGTTACCAGCAGAGGAAGAATGCAGATGTACGCGATGATGACCAGATCGAAGCGCACGCCCATGGCCAGAATCATGGCCATGCCCGACCTGAAATTGTTCTGGTCTCTCAGGTGATCGGCGAAGTACCAGGCCAGCCCCAGACGGCTGATCTGCAGGACAACCAGCGCCACGACAGCGAATGCAACCAGTGGCCACAGGGCGCGACGTATGCCTGTGAGGTGTTCATTGGCGATCCGGAGCCAGTTGCCCGCCCATGTTCCTTTAGGGACGGCAGCGATCTTCGCTGCAACTGGCGCCTCCTGACGCTCCGCAATCAATGCCACCGGTCACTCCGTTCCAGGCAAACTCCAGGCTGGTACCGGTTGGACGGCAATGCGGGGTTGATCAATCGATAGCGGGTGCCAGAGTGCCGGTAAACAGCACACCGACTGCAGGATTCTCAGGTTTTGAGACCCTCGGCCGTCCGGGCTGCCATCACGGCAGTCCGTTGCTGTATGCGCTCCCGGTAAGCGGCCAGAACCGGCCAGCTCGACAGGTCAATACCGGCGGGCCGGGTCCAGGTCAGGACGGTGTACAGGTAGGCATCCGCAACGGTGAAATGGTCGCCGACCAGATACTGCCGGCTGGCGAGATGATTGGCCACATAGGCCAGTCGCTGCCCCAGCCTGTCGCGGGATGTCGCTTTGGCATCTTCGCTGGCACCGGGGCGCAGCAACGGCCCAAAGCCCTTGTGTAATTCGGAGGTGATGAAGTTCAGCCATTCCATCAAACGGTAGCGCGGCAAAGTGCCCGCCGGCGGCGCCAGAGCCTTTTCGGGCTTCTGGTCGGCGATGTACTGCAGGATCGCCGAGCCTTCGCTCAAAATCTCACCGTCCGAAAGTTCGAGGGCCGGCACATAGCCCTTGGGGTTGATCGCCGTGAACTCCTGGCCGTCAGTCGTGGTGCGCGTACGCATGTCCACTTTCACGGCCTCAAAAGGCAATCCGGCTTCGAGGAGCGCGATGTGCGACGCCAGCGAGCAGGCACCCGGACTGAAATAAAGCTTCATGATTTGCCCTCCGGCAGTAACACCCTTGAGAATCAGAGCTTAACTGCTTCCGACTCCGAACGGATGCGGTGGCGAACGCATGCGATGCCAAACGGAAGCGACGTCACACGGATGCGATGATGGTAACGATAGTTCTGGTCCATGGCGCGTGGCATGGCGCCTGGTGCTGGCGGCATGTGGTTCCTCGGCTGGAACAGCAGGGCCATCGCGTGCTGGCCCCGGACTTGCCCGGCCATGGCGACGACCCGGAATCGCCGCACACCCAGACTCTGAGCCGCTATGTACGGCGCATCCTGTCCGTGGTGGCTGACGTCGATGGTCCGGTGGTGCTGGTGGGGCACAGTCTGGCGGGTCTGGTCATCAGTGCCGTCGCCGAAGCACTGCCAACACGCGTCGCCCGGTTGATCTTCGTCTCCGCCCTGTTGCCGCGCGATGGCGATTCCCTGGTGCGGATCTGCAGCGCCGACCCGGAGAATCCGATGAACACGGCGACAGTGAGAACACCGGAGCAGAAGTCCCAGACCGTCGATCCCGCCCGGCTGCAGCAAGTGTTCTATCCGGATTGTCCGGCAGCCGATGTGGCCCTCGCCCGCCAGCGGCTGGGGCCGGAACCACTGGCCACGATGTTCAATACGGTGCGCGTGACACCGGAACGCTTTGGTACGGTGGCGCGGTCCTACATCTATTGCGTGCATGACGTGGCCTTGCCGCTGTTCCTGCAGGAACAGATGGTCGCTGACTCACCTTGTGAGTCGGTCGTACGACTGGACTGTGGTCATTCGCCGTTTTTCGCCGTACCGGACCAACTGGCATCAGCGATCAATACGCTGGTGCGTGATCTCTAGCTGCGCGCACCGTCAGCGCCGGCAACGGACAATGCAGCAAGGCACAGAAGAGCCGTAGCAACTCCGCTTCCGGCACGTTGACCTGGCCGTTATGCGCAATCGCGGCGGTCATGGCGCGGATCACGCGCTGCTTGTCGCGGTAGGCCAGACGGTCGAGCCGCGCGAGCGCACGATCCATGCCGCCAGTCCAGGCGCCGCCCGTCCCGCTGATGCCCTCGTCGAAGCTGGTAACCAGAGTCGACACCGGCGTGGCCGGCCGGAGTTCCAGTTGTACCCAACCCGCATCGAAGGCCTCGTCTACCGGTGCAAAGGCGTCACCGACTCCACAGCGTGCCACGATGCTCAGGACGAGTCGCAGATCGTCGCGCACGGCACGCAGCGGCAGAAAACGGGTGCTGCCGGGCATCGGTACACTTTCCTGCAGAAATGCCACGGTGCACTTCCGCAAGGCATAACCGAAGACAGTCGGAGCGCCAGCCCGGGTGATCAGACCACTGATGACGGTCACCAACTGCCGGCGCTCGTCGGAGGCCCATTGACGAAGGGTCCCGAGCAACAACAGGACAGCCGGCAGGCGTTGATCAATCGGGAGCTGCTCGGCCGTTGGTAAAACTGCCTGCAGCTGTGCGGCAATGTCGGGCCCAAGCTGCGTTTGCAGGTATGCCAGCCGCTCGGTTCGATCGCGGGATCCCAGGGCAATTGCCAGCAGCAGACTTTGAGCTGCAACCGGGTCGCGGGCGGCCATCAGCACATCGGCAGGCAGGGCCCGATGCATGGTGGCGGCCTGCTCTATCTGTTCGGGCCCCGGATTTCCCACCAGGGCGGTGACAGCCTGGACCGTGGCAGCCAGCGACAGGGCCACGGCCGGCGCCACTGTCAAAGCCCCGGTCAGCGGCAGATGGTGATTCGGGGCGGCTTCTTCCTTCACCGCAGACCCGCCGGCCTCAGCGGCACAGGCTGCTTCCCGCGCATCCAGGATATAGCGCATGCGGCCGAATTCTGCGGACTGAAACGTAGGGTCCAGCGCCCGGATTCGTTCGCGCAAGGGCGGGTGTGTGGCGAAATCCAGGTACCCGGCGGACGCAAACAACATGTGACTGACCCGGTCGATACCGGGGTGATTCAGTCGTGAACCGATGCGGTGGGAGCCCACCTTGACGAGCGCGTTGCGCAGACCACGCGACTCACGCGTGAACTGCACGGCTGACGCATCTGCCAGCCGTTCGCGCTCACGGGCCACGGCCGCTTGCAGCAGCCGGCCCATGAAAAGCCCGGCCAGGCCCACCACAAACAGTGCTGTCCCGGCCAACCCCAGGCCGCCATTGCGGCGCTTGCCGTCTTTTTTCCGGATACCCGGCCCCAACCACCGCCCGAGCGCGCTGACGACGAACAGTCCGTACAGGAACCCCACCAGGCGCGTGTTGAGTCGCATGTCACCGTTCACAATGTGACTGAACTCATGACCGATCACGCCCTGCAGTTCATTGCGATCCAGGGCCAGCAGGGCGCCCCGCGTGACGAGCAACGAGGCTTCAGCGGGGGCATATCCGGCCGCCAGGGCATTGATTGCCGGAGACTCAAGAATATAGACGGAGGGCACCGGCACGCTGGCGGCGATGGCCATCTCCTCCACGACATTGCGCAAGGTGTGCAACAAGGGGTCATCTGACTCGCTGCTGACCAGGCGTGCGCCCAGATCGCGGGCCACTACCCGGCCGCCGGCCCGCATCTGCAGGATTTTCCACAAGCTGGAACCGACAATGCCGCCGACCACCAGCAGCGTCGTCAACCAGACCGTGGCGGGATGCGCGTCGAACCAGTCGCCGACATGCAGGAAGGCACCGGGACCGGGCGCGTTCAGGATGGCCACTGTCAGCAGCACGATCAGGTTCACGGCCAACGCCACGGCGCCCACGGCCACCGCAAAGGCCAGCACCAGCCAGCGGGATGTCCGCCGGGCGCGGTCCTGCCGGCCGAAAAAATCCATGCCGGAAATCCGGATCCCTTAGCTGAATGTGACCTGGGGCACGTCGCGCTTCGTGACTGACTCTATCTGCAGAAGCTGGGCCGGCGTGAAGCGAAAGAAGCCCGCGACCAGGTTACCCGGAAATTTTTCACGAGCGTTGTTGTAACTCATCACCTGATCGTTGAATGCCTGCCGGGCAAATGCCACCTTGTTCTCGGTTGTCGTCAGTTCTTCCGACAACCGAGCCATTGTCCGGTCCGCCTTGAGATCCGGATAGGCTTCGGCGACTGCCAGCAGCCGGCCGAGGGCACCCGAGAGCGTATTCTCCGAAGCGGATAGCTGCTCGATGGCGGCCGGATCGAGACCGCTAGTCATCACTTTTTTCAGACCATCGACTGCTGAAGTCCGTGCGGCGATGACGGCTTCCAGGGTTTGGCGCTCATGCTGCAGGTAGCGTCTTGCAACCTCTACAAGATTCGGGATCAGGTCGTGGCGACGCGTCAGCTGCACGTCGATCTGCGCAAAGGCATTGCGAAAGGCGTTGCGGGCAGTGACCAACCGGTTGTAGAGACTGACACCGATCACGATGACCAGCACGATGAGCAGCAGCACGATCCAGATCATGGCACTTCCTGATGGTTGAGTGACTCAAGGATACCCTGCCATCGTCCGCTGACAGGCCACCAGATCACAGTTCAGGGCGCTGTCCCCAGCCGGCCGTAGTCGTCTTCCACCCACTGGCCGAGCATCAGCAACCGCCGCTCGGTGTGGGGACGACCGATCAACTGCAGGCCAATCGGCAATGCGGGCCGCTGCGCCGTTGGTTGACTCAGACCGGCAGGCACGGACAGCGCGCACAGGTCGAGATAGTTCACCGCCCGGGTAAAGCGATTGAAAGGCAGCACATCTTCGTCGACATCAGCCACGGGAATAGCCGGCATCGGCACTGTCGGCGTCAACACTGCATCAACACCGGCGAGCACCGACAGCACTTGCGCACAGGCCGCCTGCCGGTCGCTGAGCACCAATGCGTGGTCCGCCGGTTGCACATCACGACCACGCAAATAACGCTTCAGAACAGCGGGATCCATCCAGTCCGGATGAGCCGTGATCCGGTCGCCGTGCGCGCGCCATCCTTCAGCCGCCATCAGTTCACCATTTCTGGCAACCAGATTGCTAAAAGTGCTGCCCAGGGAGATCTCCTGAAATTCGGCGCCGCGCTCGCGAAACATCGCCACAGCACGCGACAGTGCGACCAGCACTGCGGGATCGCAATCCGCCAGTTCGGCATCCGGCAACAGGCCGATGCGGACCGGTGAGTCGGATGTCGCGCCCGCCTGCCCACCCGCCTGGCCGGCCGCCTGGCCCGCCAGCGCGGTGTACAACAACCCGGTGTCGGTCACGCTGGTGGCCAGCGTACCGACCGTATCCAGACTGGGCGCCAGCGGCACGATCCCATCGAGTGCAATCTGACCGTGCGTAGTCTTCAGGCCCACAAGGCCACAGATGGCGGCCGGAATACGCACCGAGCCGCCGGTGTCGGTGCCAATGGCCATCGGTACCAGGCCGGCAGCGACAGCCACCGCTGACCCGCTGGAAGAGCCGCCCGGCACACGATGGAGATCGGGATCCCAGGGGTTCCACGGCGTGCCGAAGATCGCATTGGTTCCCCAACTGCCAAAGGCCAGCTCCTGCATCCGCACCTTGCCGACGATGATCATGCCGGCCGCACGCAACTGCCGGACGATCGTCGCATCCTGCGTGGGCAGTCGATCGGCATACAACCGTGACCCGGCTGTCGTTGGCAGCCCGGCCATATCGATGTTGTCCTTCAGCGCGATCGGTACGCCGTGCAATGAACCGACCACGGCGCCCGGCAATTTGCGTTCCAATGCAAGCCTGTAAGCCGTTTCACGAGCCTGATCGGCCAGGACCAGCTCAAAAGCACCCAGCTTCTGATCCTTCGCCGCGATCCGCCCAAGCAACGACTCAACGTCAGTCATCACCAACCATGTCCGGAAACAGCACGTCGGTGAAGCCAAACCGGGTGAAATCCCGGATTCGCATCGGGTACAGCACCCCGATCAGGTGATCGCATTCATGCTGAACGACACGTGCGTGGAAGCCATCAACCTCGCGATCAATGGCCGTGCCGAACTGGTCGTAACCCCGATAACGGATGTGCGCCCAGCGCGGCACCATGCCGCGCAAGCCGGGCACGGACAGGCAACCTTCCCAGTCCTCGACCTCGGCGGAGTCCAGAGCCTCGATGCGCGGATTGACCAACACGGTGCGCGGCACCGCGGGCGCATCCGGGTAGCGCTCGTTATGCTCAAAACCGAATATCACCACAGCCAGGCTGACGCCAATTTGCGGCGCGGCCAGTCCCGCACCGTCGGCTGCCACTATGGTGTCGGTCAGATCATTGATCAGCGCATGCAGCTCCGGTGTATTGAACTGCTCTACCGGCCGGGCTGCCGAAAGGGAGTCGTGGATCGCCCATCTTGAGGATTTCGCGCACCGCCATGAGCGGAATTCTGGACGAGTCACGACCGGTCGTCGACCGCAGTGAAGCGCTAGACTGGTCCTCCACAGATTCGGAGTCGGCACAATGAAGGGAATTCATGTTGCGCTAGCTGTCGCTGTTGGCGTGCTGGTCGCCAGTGTTGCCATCGGTGCCGACAGGGGTTGCCCGGATCCCCATGCCCGGGATTTCAATTTCTGGATCGGTTACTGGAGCGTCACCAACGCCGACGGCTCCCTCGCCGGCCACAATCAGATAGAGCCCATTCTGGATGGCTGCGTGTTACAGGAAACGTGGGCCGGTGTGTCGGGCAGTGCCGGCACCAGCCTGAATTTTTATGACACCAGCCGCCGGGAATGGCGCCAGTTCTGGGTATGGCGCGAGGGTACTACCCTGGAACTGGCTGGCAGGCTGGTCGACGGCGCGATGATCCTGCAAGGCGATTCACTGGAAGACGGCAAGCCGGTGCGCAATCGTATTACCTGGACCGACCCGCCAGGCGACACCGTGCGCCAGCTCTGGGAGTTGTCGCGGGACGGCGGGAAAACGTGGAACACACTGTTCGACGGGACATACCGGCCCGCCAGACCCTGAGCACTGCTAGCTGACGGCGGTACCGCGATCCGTACTGGCACTGGCCAGGGATTCGTCGCGCGTCGACCACACCTCACCGCGGTAGCCAAGCGCGAAGATCGCCAGGCAGCAGTACCACACCAGAGCTGCGCTCCAGACGTCGTGCGACAGGAAATGGGCGCCTCGGGCTTCCTGCGCAAAGGCGAACAGGCCGCCCAGCAGCAGTGCGGCAGCCAGTGCCCACCGAGCCGCCCGACGGTGCCGGAACAAGAAGAGGAAATACAGCGAGAAGAGCGCGAACCCGGACGAGGAGTGGCCGCCAGGAAAGCAATGCCCCCGGGGTAGCTCGTCGGGCCGGTCGCTGAAGAGGCTGACGTAGGGCCGATCACCGCCGAACTCCGTCAGTGACCAGGGGCAATCCACATTGGTGGTCTGCTTCAGCACACCAACCAGTCCGGCGCCTGCGGCGACCGAAAGGACTATAAAGCCGGCCGGACGTCGCCAGCGCCGGAGCCCCTCAATTGCAAAGCTCAGAACCCAGAGCAGTAGCAGCATGCCGCCCAGCAGCCGAACGACCAGGCCGCCGCTGGAATGCACTAGATCTTTTGCCCACCACTCGCCGGATCCTGACCCGATGAATTGCCCGGTGGCAGCATTGAAAGCCCAGGCCCTGGCCAGAAATTCATCCAGTCCCGTGGTTGCAAAAACGACGGCGAAGGTGCCAAACAGCACGGCGGGCCAAAGGGCGTGGTTTCGCCAGAATCGGCGGTCAAGTTTCGTCAATGTGGGCGTCCACGGTGATTTTGCGCTCAAGCGGCACCTGTATCCCTGGGCAGGCATTGGCGAAATAGCCGGAAAGTGGGACGCTTGGGTGCGCCAGAATCAATCCCGTGGCAGCGCTTTCAGGCTACAAGCCGGGCGGCCAGCCGGTTGATTCGGCAGGCCACTACGTCCAACCCATCGACAGTTCAGAATCTGCAGATATCGCCCGTGACCGAACACGCCAGCAGTGAGGCAGCCGATCTGGTACAGCGCATGCTGGCCGGGGACGAGCGTGCCTTTACGGCCTTCTTCGACGACTATTTCCCGCGCGTGTACCGCTTTGCGCTGCCGAGGCTCAACAGCGACAGCAACGCCGCAACTGAAGTCGTCCAGGCCACACTGGTAAAGGCCATGCGCAACCTGGCGCATTTCAGAGGCGACGCGTCGCTCTTCACCTGGGTCTGCCAGATTTGCCGCAATGAGGTTGTGGATTACCTGCGCCGGGAGGGGCGCCACGCCAGAAATGTGGTGTTGATGGAGGACAGCCCGGAAGTCCGGGCAGCGGTCGACGCAATCGCCGGCCCCGAACTGAATGAACCGATACACCAGTACAGCCAGCAGGAGGTTCGCAATCTGGTGCGGGTCGTGCTGGATCGACTGCCACCCCGTTATGGCGACGCGCTGGAGATGAAGTACGTAGAAGGCCGCTCGGTAGACGAAATTGGCCAGGAACTGGGTATCGGTACAACTGCAGCGCAGTCGTTGCTGGCGCGCGCCCGGATCGCCTTCAGGGACGCCGTCGAAACCGTGTTTGGCGCTGCCGCCCAGGATGTCATGGCGACCTTTCGCTAAATGCAGCGGGATGGGGAGCAATGAACATGAACAAACCAGATAAACCAGCAAAGGATCAGGAACTGCGAGCCGGCGAAGAGCAGGCCATGGAGGTACTGCTGCGCGAGATGGATCCGCGGTCGGAGCCGTCGGACCAGGCTCGACTGCAGGTCAGACAGGCCGTGTTTGCTGAATGGCAGGCGGCTGTAAAGCGCGCGTCGCCTGCTGTTGCGCCAGTTCAGCGCTCCACCCGACCGAGAGCCCGATCGTTCTGGTGGCCTGCTTTTGCCGTCGCCGCCAGCGTATTGGTCGCCGTTATTGTCGTGGGCGTCGTCCAGTGGCAATCGACCACGACACCGGCAACCGTCGCCAAAGTAGTCCGGCTCAGTGGCGCGGTTGAAGTTGAAAACGCCTCGGGCTGGCAACCGGCCACGATGGGCCAGGTGCTGGCAACGGGCCAGGAACTGGTCACAGGGTCGGAGGGCAAAGCCGCATTGTCGTTGCGGCAGGGTGTCACCGTGCGCCTGGACAACAACACCCGGATTACCGTGGCGGACACCCATCACATTGTTGTAGCCCGCGGCGCCGTCTATCTGGACTCGGGCCATCCTGATTCGGGAGCGAACCCGGCCAGCGGTACCAGCGACCTGCACATCGACACTGTCTATGGCAGCACCCGGCACCTGGGTACCCAGTACGAAGTCGCGGTAAGCGCCGACCGCATGCTGGTGAGTGTGCGCGAAGGCAAGGTGGCCGTGTCGCGACTCGTGGCAGATTCATCTGACAAAGCTGTGTTTGTGGCCGACAGTGGCGAACAGCTATCCGTTGATGAAGTGGGCTCAGTAGAGCGCAGCATTATCGACCGGCGTGATCCTCGCTGGAACTGGATTGCCGATATCACCCCGCCGTTTGCGATAGAGAGTCGGCGACTGTCGGATTTTCTGGTGTGGGTCTGTCGGGAAACCGGCCGGGATCTGGTCTATTCCTCCCAACGCACGGCAGATCTTGCCAATGACATCGTGCTCCGCGGATCCGTTGCCGGCATGTCGCCTGATGAGGCCCTGACAGCCGTCATGGCCACTACCAATCTGAGCTACACCGACGAGAACGGTCGACTCGTCATCCGCCCACTGGCCAAACACGCCGCCACCCGTTAGCGCTGCAATGCTCAGGCCAGGAAGAGAGTCCGAAGCCCTGCCCACGCCAGTAGCGCACTCCCGGCCTCGCTTGCTGCTATGGTTGGCCGCGCATGCAGTCATTCCTGTTGTCACGGCATCTGCGCCATTGGCTTTTCGTGCTGCTCGCAGGTGCCGCACTGTCAGCGCATGGCGCCAGCAATTATGCCGGGCGGCCACTACGCGCCATTCTCGCCGAACTTCAGGGTCCGGACCTGACGCTGATCTACAACGATCAGCTTGTATCGGGTTCGATGATTGTGCAGAGCGAACCACAGTCCAGTGGCCGACTGCCGGTACTGCGGGAAATACTCGCACCGCACGGACTCAAGCTGCGTCAGATCGGGCCGCAGGCCTGGGTCATCGTTGCGACCTCGTCAGACTCGCAGGCCGCTGCACCTCCCGGCCAGGCGGCAGCAGCGCTTCCGGCCCGCGGGCTGGACGAAGTGGTGGTAACAACCAGCCAGTACCGGCTGGCACAGAAGAATCCGCAACCGCAGACCTTCATTACCCAGGCCAATCTCCGCAGTCTGCCGAAGCTTGCCGACGAACCCTTGCGGGCGGTTCATCGATTGCCTGGCGCCGCCAGCAACGGCCTCTCCGGCCTGGCGTACATGCGGGGTGGCGACGGCCGGGAAACCGGACTCCTGCTGGACGGAATGCCGTTAATTGAGCCATTCCACATGAAGGAGTTCCTGGGTCCCGTCAGCGTGCTCGACGCCCAGATCGTCGACGGGCTTGATGTGTATGCCGGCGGCTTCCCGGCTGACTACGGCGGCCGGATGAGCGCGATTGTCGATGCCGAATCCATCTCCCCGCCAACCGACAATCCCTATGGCCTCGGGCTTTCCCTGTTCCACACGTCCGCGCTGGCCACTGGCACATTTGCCGATGATCGTGGCCGGTTCGTCGCTTCCGCACGCCGGAGCAACCTGGCCGACGTGATCGATATCGCCGGAAGCAACCTTGGAGAGCCACGCTATCTGGACACCTTTCTCAAAGCCGGGTATGCGCTGGACGATGCCACGATGCTGACAGCACATTTTCTGTTCGCTCGCGACCGTATCGAGCTGAACAATTCAAAGAAAACCGAGTTTGCGGAAACTGCGGACCAGAATGCGTACCTGTGGATAACGGCTGAACACAACTGGTCCGCCAATGTAGCGGGTCATGCCCTGCTGGGCTGGTCGAGCGTCGACAACGATCGCACGGGATCAGTGCAGGATCCGGGCAGCAGAACCGGCGATGTCGAGGATCATCGCTACACCCGCAGCTCCCTGATGAAACTCAGCCTCGACTTCGGCAACGACGCCATCCAGTGGCGAGTGGGAATCAATGCTGCCTGGTTGCAGGCGCGATACAACTATCAAAGCGCACTGACAACAGACGCTGGCTACCCCTTCCCGAACAGCGCTCCAACATCAACGATGCGTGAGGCCCGGTTGGAACCTGAAGGAACCGATATCGGAATGTTCGTTGCCAGCCGATGGCAACTCGCCGAGAACCTGACCGGCGAGTTCGGCCTGCGTTGGGACAATCAGACTTACGACAGTGCCGGCGGTGCGAAGCAACTCAGCCCGCGGGTCAATCTGCTCTACGACCTGTCTGATCAGACCCGATTACGGGTCAGCTGGGGCCGATTTTTCCAGGATCAGGGCATCAACGAGCTCCAGGTGGAAGACGGCATCGATCACTACTTCGCGGCACAGCGTGCCGATCATCTGATCCTGAGTCTGGAGCATACCTGGGCCGACCGGATCTCGACGCGCATCGAGGCCTACTACAAGGACTACGAAACACTGATGCCACGTTTCGAGAATCTGTTCGATCCGCTGGTCCTTCTGCCTGAGTTGCAAAGCTACAGGATCGAGGTAAACCCGGGTACGGGAGTCGTGCGCGGCGTAGAAATTCTGATTCAGGATCGCGCTGACCAACCCTGGGGCTGGTGGCTGAGCTATACCTGGTCCCGCGCCGAGGAAAAAGTCGACGATAGCTACGTGGCCCGTAGCTGGGACCAGCGGCATGCGTTCAATGGCGGCGTCCGCTGGACCGATGGTCCGTGGGAGCTGTCACTTGCGGGCACCTGGCACACCGGCTGGCCAACCACCCCGGTGCGACTCGATGTCGCCGGCGATGCCGTGATCGGTGAGCGCAACTCCATTCACTTCGGGGATTTCCGTTCGCTGGACCTGAGGGCGGCCTATACCTTCGACCTGGGCTCCAGCGAACTGCTGACCTTTGTGGAACTCACCAACATGCTGGGGTTCAAGAATCCTTGTTGTGCTGAGTATTCCGTGACGGACGATGGCGACGGCACACCGGTACTGCGGGAGGACATCGACTACTGGCCGCGTTTCGTACCGAACCTGGGCGTCTACTGGCGCTTCTGATCCTGGTTCAGAACCCATGAGCACCCGACTCTCCCGACTGGCCACCCGCTGGCGTCCGACCTTGAGTACCGAGTCGGTCATTCTGCTGGCCTCACTGGCCTTTGCGGCAGCCTACAACCACGCTCTCTGGAAACTGCTGTTTGGCACAGCAGATTTTCGTGAATGGCACCAGCTACTGCTGTTCACGGCACTGTTTCTCGTGGTGGTGTGCATCCAGTTCGCCGGCCTGGCGCTGTTACTCACCCGGCGGACGGTCAGGCCAGTGCTGGCCGTCCTGTTTGTCTGTACCGCCTTCGCCAGTTTCTACATGGATCGCTACTCGATTTTCCTCGACCAGGAGATGCTGCGAAATGTACTGGATACCGACCCAAGCGAGGCGAGCGAACTGCTGACGATCCACCTGGTTCCTCATCTGCTGGCCTACGCGGTGTTGCCGGTTCTGCTGCTGGCCTGGATTCGAGTGGCTGCCCGGCCGTTGCGGCGATCAGTACTGATGCGCCTGGGCACCGTTGCCGCTGCATTGCTGATCGCCGTCGTGGCGTTGTTTGCACAGTATCAGGATGCCTCGTCGCTGATCCGCAGCCATCGGGAAGCCCGCCACCTGGTGACACCGACCAACTATCTGGTCTCGCTGTACAAGATAGGTCGCAACGAACTGTCAAATCCTGCGGGACCGCCCATAGCAATTGCCAACGACGCTCACCGGGTCATTCCCGCCAGCGCCGAGCGGAAGCCGGTGCTGCTCGTACTGGCAATCGGCGAGACGGTTCGTTCGGCAAACTTCGGTCTCAGCGGCTATAGCCGGCAAACCACGCCGAAATTGAGCCAGCTGGATCTGCTGGTTTATCCCCGGGTTGAAGCCTGCGGAACGAGTACCGAAGTTTCTCTGCCGTGCATGTTTTCCGCGATTGGTCGCCGCAACTACGATGCAGACGAAATCAAGCATGAACAGTCCGTGTTGCAGGTCCTCAATCGGGTCGGTTACCACGTGGTCTGGATCGACAACCAGTCGGGCTGCAAGGGCGTTTGCGCCGGCCTTCCTGAAGTCCGCATTCCCGGTAATGCGGACCCGGATTTATGTGACGGCGAACGTTGCCTGGACGGCATTCTGGAATCGCGCCTTGCCGCTGCCGTCGACGAGAACCAGGGCGATCTCGTCGTTGTACTGCATATGCACGGCAATCATGGTCCCGCGTACTGGCGGCGATATCCATCCGAGTACCGCAAGTTTGTTCCCGACTGCGTCCACCTGGAGTTAAGTGAATGTTCCAGCACGGAAATCGTCAATGCCTACGACAACGCCATTCTGTACACCGATCATGTGCTGGCAAATGTGATCGGGTATCTGAAGTCGCGTACCGACCGCGACCCGGCGCTGCTGTATGTCTCCGACCACGGCGAATCGCTGGGCGAATCGGGGTTCTATCTGCATGGCTTGCCGTGGAGCATCGCCCCGGAAGTGCAACGCCAGGTGCCCATGTTCATCTGGCTGTCGAAAAGCCTCGAGCGCGACTCGAAACTGGATCAGCAGTGCCTGAAACAGGGAACCAGTGCAGAATTGTCCCATGACAACCTGTTCCACTCGATCCTTGGCCTGCTGCAGGTCAACACGTCGCAACGCGATCCGTCGCTGGATATTTTCGCCGATTGTCGAAGCAATGCAGCGCAGGGCGATCACTCGCTGGTGCACGACAATCACGCTGGTGCTTATCTGGCTGCCAGCCGGCACTCCACTGGCATGGTCAGCAACAACGGCTCCGGCAATGACGACGGCAACGGCCCCGGTAACGACTCCGGCAAAAGACGCGGCGCCACCCTGGCAAATCGATCCGGCGCGTATCGCCTGGACCAGTATCCGGCTGGAGGCCCGGAAGCTGTTTTTGTCGGCAACGACTGAGGCCGAATTCTCCACGGCCGCCAGCAAGGCGATTGCAGGCCAGTTGGTCGTCGACCCGGCGCACAAGGCCATTCCGGCCGATCCATTGGTTGCCAGACTCGGCGTGTATGCCAGCTTGCCGGGTATCCGTTCGTCCACCGGGTTGTGGATGAATGCGCAAAACGGCGCAGCCTTGCAGTACGAAGTACAGGACAGTGGCCGGCGGTATCGGGACCGGGTCGTGCGCTTCACCGAGACGGGTGCCCTGCAGCGCACCCGTCGTCCGGCGGCTGCCGATGACCAGGACAACCCGGCAACGTGGACTGACAAATCCTCAGGTTTCTGGCCCTACGCACAATCTCCGGACGGTGAGCCGGTGCTTGATTCGCTGGGCCTGCTCTACGCCGTGGCCGGGGGTCCGCTCGCCAAGGCTGGCGATCACATGGACGTTCTGGTGTTTCAACGCCGCCAACTGGTCAGGGTCAAGCTGGTCGTTGACCGCCTGATCGACACACCGGTGTCATTCCGCGCCACATATCCCGCCGGGGGGCGCACCTGCAGTGGGACCTCACGAGCCTTGAGGATCCGCCTGACAGTCGCGCCGTTCGGTACCGGCAGCACGGACTTTGATTTTCTGGGACTGAAGAGGCGCCATCGTCGTGCTCGGTGGAACCGGAGAGTCGGCTGATACTGAATATTTAGGGCGAGGCCAGCCGTCATCGGCCGACTGACGTCTGCCCTTCAGGCGGCTCAGCTACCAGCGGCAGCCGCATGCCCCGGCATCACCAAACGCAAATAATGAGACAACTCAGCGATTGATTCCCGGGCGCCAGGCGTCCAATCGTTAAAGAGGTGGACAGCATGGCCATGCCTGAGGCAGGCAGCCCCGTAGCACAACAAACATTTCTGCCATTCTCCAGGCCAAGTTTGACGCAGGACGACATTGATGCCGTCGTTGCCGTCCTGCGCTCCGGCTGGATTACGACTGGCACGCAGTGCGCAGCCCTTGAAAGCGCATTCGCTTCCCGTGTGGGCGCTGCCCATGCGGTTGCGGTGACCTCGGCGACCGGCGCACGCATCTGCTCCTGCGTGCCCTGAATATCGGGCCCGGCGATGAGGTGATCACCCCGTCAATGACCTGGGTGTCGACGGTCAATCTGGTGGTTCTGGCGGGCGCCAAGCCGGTGTTTGCCGATGTGGATCGCGAGACGTTGATGGTCTCCCCCGCGGAGGTGGATCGCCTCTGCACAGCGCGCACGCGCCTGATCATTCCGGTGCATATGGCGGGTGCCGCGCTGGATCTGCGTGGCCTGCGCGCCGTGGCATCCCGGCGCGGCGTACCACTGGTCGAAGACGCGGCCCACGCTGCAGGCACCAAATTCGAAGGGCAACCGGTTGGTCGCAGCGGAACGTCGATCTTTTCCTTTCATCCCATCAAGAACATGACCACTGGCGAAGGTGGCCTGCTCTGTACCGATGATGCGCAGCTGGCTGACCATGTGCGCCGTCTGCGGTTTCACGGACTGGCGGTCGATGCCTTTGACCGGCAGACGCTCGGCCGTTCGCCACAGGCTGACGTCATCGAACCCGCCACAAGTACAACCTGCCGGACATGAATGCCGCGCTGGGCATCGGTCAGCTCAAGCGACTCACCGCGATGAATGCCAGGCGCCAGGCCCTCGCGCAGCGCTACCTCGACTTGCTGGCTGATGTTGACGGAATACTGCCGCTGGGATTGCCGACCCACGCCATGGTTCATGCCTGGCACCTCTTCATCGTGCGCGTGGACATTGACCGCATCGGCATGTCCCGCGACGACTTCGTGCTGCGACTCAAAGAGCAGGGTATTGGCTCCGGCATACATTTCCGCGCAATCCACGAACAGAAGTACTACCGCGAGCTGATGCCGGAAGTGGCCGGCACGCTGCCGGATACCGAATGGAACTCCCGCCGCATCTGTTCGCTGCCGCTCTTTCCCGACATGGAACCGGGTGACGTCGATCGCGTGGTCGATACGATCAGGCGCATCGTGGCGTGAGCACCGACGGAAAGGCTGCCGTACACGACGGTTTGCGTGACCTCGGACACCCCGGCCTGGTGTCCATCGTTGCACCGGTCTACAACGAAGAAGCCAACCTGCGCGAACTGATCGACCGGTGTCTCGCTGTTGGTGCCACACTTGATGGGCCATTCGAACTGGTGCTGGTCAATGACGGCAGCCGGGATCAGTCAGCGACCATCATTGCAGACGCAGCCAGCCGGCATCCGGGTATTGTCATCGGCGTGCTTCTGGCCCGGAACGTCGGCCAACATGCGGCACTGATGGCGGGACTGGCGGAAGCCCGCGGCGACATCATTGTCACTATCGATGCAGATCTGCAGAACCCGCCGGAAGAAATACCGAAACTGCTGAGCTGGAGTCGACAGGGCTTTGATGTGGTCGGCAGCGTACGTATAGACCGGCAGGACTCGCTGTTTCGTCGCCTGATGTCCGGCATGATCAATGCGGCAGTCCGGCGTACCACCGGCGTCATGATGCATGACTACGGCTGCATGCTTCGTGCCTATGATCGCAGCATAGTCGACGCTTTGCTCCAGTGCCCGGAGCGCAGCACGTTCATTCCGATTCTCGCCAACAGTTTCGCCACCCGTACAACCGAGGTCAAGGTTGCCCATGCCCGACGCAATGCCGGCGAATCCAAGTACAGCCTCTGGAAGCTGATCAATCTGCAGTTTGATTTGCTGACCACGATGACCACGGCACCGTTGCGTCTGCTCAGCGTGATCGGCGCATTGTTCGCCGTACTCGGCTTCAGCGGCGGACTATTGCTGCTGGTCCTGCGCCTGACCTACGGCGCAGGCTGGGCGGCTGATGGCGTGCTGACAATTCTGGCGATAGTCATGGTCTTCATGGGTCTGCAATTCATCGCCCTGGGATTGCTCGGCGAATACATCGGTCGGATATTTCTCGAGGTTCGCGATCGGCCCACAAACGTCAAGGCCAGAGTCATCGGACGGCTGCCAGCGGCACACAAATCCGAGACCGACTTTTCCCGATCAACCAGAGAGCAGGTGCAATGAAAGCGATCGTCCTCGGCTACGGCGGCATGGGCTGCGCCGGTCTGCAAGCCCTGCTGGATGCCGGCATCGACGTAACTGCCGTCTTTACACATGTGGACAATCCGGGTGAGGCGCAGTGGTTTCCGTCGGTGGCCGAAATGGCCGCCCGCCACGACATTGCCGTCCACGCGCCCGAGGACATCAACTCACCGTTGTGGGTTGAGCGTATCCGGCAACTGGAGCCTGATCTCCTCTTTTCCTTTTATTACCGCAAGCTGGTATCGGCAGACATCCTGGCGATTCCACGCCTGGCCTGCCTGAATCTGCACGGTTCCCTGCTACCTCGTTATCGGGGGCGGGCACCGGGCAACTGGGTGCTGGTCAACGGCGAAACAGAGACCGGTGTGACCCTGCACCACATGGTGGCGAAGGCCGATGCCGGCGACATCGTTTGTCAGCAGTCAGTTCCGGTGTCAATCGACGATACCGGCCACTCACTCCATGAAAAGCTGGTGACCGCCGCCAGCCGGATGCTGGCTCGCTGGCTGCCGGACATCGTGGCGGGCACGGCCCCGCGAATTGCCCAGGACCACAGTCAGGCTACCTGTTTCGGGCGCCGTACGCCGGCAGACGGCGCTATCGATTGGCAGCAGAGCGCCACGGCTGTCAGAAACCTGGTGCGTGCCGTAGCGCCGCCCTTTCCTGGCGCTTTCACCCATGCCGCACGACGCAAGGTCATGATCTGGGAGGCGGCAATCAGCCCGCGTCGCTTTGCTGCCAGCCCGCCAGGCACCGTCGTTGCTCTTGACCCCTTTGTCGTCGCCTGTGCCGATGGCTTTCTTGAAATCCGCTACGGGCAGATTGAAGGTGCCGCCTACTGCAACGGCAGCCAGCTCGCCACCTCATTGGGCCTCGCAATTGGTTCTGCGCTCGGGCCGGCACCGGAGCGCCGTAGTACCCCGCAACGCAAGCAACGCGTACTGATACTGGGTGTCAACGGTTTCATTGGCAACGCGCTCACCGAGCGACTGCTGGCCAGCAACGACTACGAAGTACACGGCCTCGACCTCAACAGCTCAGCCATTCAACGGCTGACCAGGCATCCGGATTTTCATTTTCACGAAGGCGATATATCGATTCACCGCGAGTGGATCGAATACCACGTCAAGAAATGTGACATCGTGCTGCCGCTGGTCGCAATTGCCACACCGATTGAATATGTACGCAATCCAATCCGCGTTTTCGAACTCGACTTCGAAGAGAATCTGCGGATTATCCGCTACTGCGTCAAGTACGGAAAACGGGTGATCTTTCCGTCCACATCCGAGGTGTACGGCATGTGCGACGAGGATGAGTTTGACGAAGATCATTCCCGCCTGATACTCGGCCCGATCAACAAGCAACGCTGGATCTACTCCTGCAGCAAACAACTGCTGGATCGGGTGATCTGGGCATACGGACAGAGAGACGGCCTGCGATTTACGCTGTTTCGGCCGTTCAACTGGATTGGCCCCCGACTGGATTCGCTGGAGTCAGCCCGCATCGGCAGTTCGCGGGCGATTACCCAACTGATTCTGAACCTGGTCGAAGGTACGCCGATTCAACTGGTGGATGGCGGCGCGCAACGACGTTGCTTCACGGATGTCTCTGAAGGCGTCGAATGCCTCTTCCAGATCATCGATAACGCCAGGAACAACTGCAACGGGCAGATCATCAATATTGGCAATCCGGACAACGAGGCCAGTATCCGCGAACTGGCTCAAATCCTCGTTGAGGAATTCGAGCGCCATCCCTTGCGCCAGCATTTTCCACCGAGCGCCGGCATCATTGAACTGGACAGCGCGAGTTACTACGGCAAAGGTTACGAAGACGTGCAACACCGCCGGCCCAGCATCCGCAATGCGCGCAAGCTGATTGGCTGGCGCCCGGAAGTGGGCCTCCGTGAGGCCATTGCCGGTACCCTGGATTTCTTCCTGAAGGAGCAGGTGCGGGCGCATACGCCCCGACCGGAAGCCGTCTGCTCCACCACGGTGACCGCCTAGCAAGGTGGCCGTACCGGAACAGGCGTTCGGCCTGCGCGTAGATGTTGATACCTTGCGCGGCACTCGCGATGGCGTACCGACGTTACTGAGGCTGCTCGACAAACACAAACTGCTGGCGAGTTTCTTTTTCTCGGTTGGTCCCGACAACATGGGACGCCACATCCGGCGGCTGCTGCGGCCGACCTTCCTGCTCAAGATGCTCCGTTCGAACGCAGGCAGCCTGTATGGCTGGGACATCCTGTTGCGCGGCACGTTGTGGCCAGGCCCGCTGATCGGCAAACGCCAGGCAGACGTCATTCGGTCCGCGGCCCGTGCCGGCCACGAAATCGGCTTGCATGCCTGGGATCACCACCTCTGGCAGACCCGTATCGATCATCTCGACGATGCAGCCATTCGACAGCAACTTTCCCTGGGGATGGAAGCGCTGACGGCCATTACAGGCTCCAGACCGCAGTGCTCGGCCGCAGCCGGCTGGCAATGCACCGAACGCGCGTTGCTGGCCAAGGAATTGCTGGGCTTCACCTACAACAGCGATTGTAGAGGCACGCATATCTTCAGGCCGGTGGTCGGTGACACGGTGTGTGCACCGCAGATCCCGGTGACGATGCCTACCTATGACGAACTGATCGGCCGCAATGGCATCACGGATCTGACGTACAACGAAATCCTGCTCGGATACATCCGGCCAGAGCTGTTGAACGTTCTGACCATTCACGCGGAAGTAGAAGGCGGGTCGCGACAGTCACTGTTTGCTGACTTTCTGGCTCGCTCGCGCTCGCGCGGCCTGCATTGGCAACCGCTGCGGGAGATCCTTGCCCGGCACGGCGGCACATTCAACGGCATTCCCCGCGGCCAGATCAAAACCATGGCCATTGAAGGCCGTGAGGGACAAGCCTGCTGGCAGTCACCATACGGAGCAGCGTCATGAACCGGAAGCAGGCTCTCGGGAGCATCGCCGCAGCTACTGCGGTGCTGGTCGTTGTTTACATCGTCGTCTATCTGCTGAATCTCGGCACACGCCCGCTGGCCCGGATGGATGAATTTCGCTATGCCGAAATCGCTCGTGAAATGCTCGCGCACGGCAACTGGATTTCTCCGCACCTGAATGGCCTGCGCTATTTCGAGAAGCCGGCAATGGGGCACTGGGTTGAGGCGGTTTCTATAGCCATCTTTGGTCAGACCCCGTTTGCCACCCGGCTGCCCAGCGCACTGGCGACGGGGGCTACGGCGTTGTTCATCGGGTTGCTGGCTTTTCGCCTGAGCCGTGATCGAGCCACAGGCGTGCTCGCCGCGTTCATCTACCTGTCGTTCCTGGCCGTGTTCGCGATCGGCACGATCAACATTCTGGATCCACAACTTGCGCTGTGGCTGACCCTGGCTATCGGTGGCTATTTCTGGGCCTTTGAGGAACTGCATACGGGCCGGCGCCGAATGATGCTCGCTGTGGCCGGCGTCGCTTGCGGACTGGCATTCCTGACCAAGGGTTTTCTTGCCCTGGTCGTACCGGTTGTCGTTATCGTCCCGTTCCTGGCCTGGCAACGACGCTGGCGCGAACTGTTCACCGGATTATGGCTGCCGCTTGTCGTTGCGGTTGCTGTCGCCTTGCCGTGGAGCCTGCTCGTTCACCAGGCTGAACCGGACTTCTGGCGTTACTTCTTCTGGGAAGAACACATCCGGCGGTTCGCCTCCAGCGAGGCTCAGCATGACAAGCCATTCTGGTTCTTCGCGGCAGCATTCCCGGCAATGGCCTTGCCCTGGGTTTTTGTACTGCCGGCCGCCATCCGGCGCCTCAGGGAACCCGGGATCAACCCGGTCACAGTGCGTTTTCTGGCGCTGTGGTTCCTGTTGCCACTGCTGTTCTTTTCCATCGCGCGCGGAAAACTGCTGACTTACATCCTGCCATGCTTTGCGCCACTGGCCATCATGCTGGCCATGGGTCTCGCTCCCCGAATAGCCCACACCGGGAAACAATATCTGCGCAACGGCATCCGGGGCCTGGCCGGACTGTGGACTCTTTTATTGGTCGCCTTGCTGGCCAATGGTATTGGCGGCATCGGCAAACCCTTCTTCGACTCCACCGAGACGGGCAGGTGGCTCGCACTGCTGGGAGCCATCGGCCTTGGGCTGCTGGCCTGCGGACTTGCCTTGCGTGAGCGGCATGCCACCTGGCGCACGGTAGCTCCCGGGTTGGTCGTACTGCCGCTGTTGTTCGTCATCCCGTTCGCGATTCCCAATGCGACGCGCGCCACCAAGATGCCGGGCGAAGTACTGGCCAACATGGCCCGGAATCTGCCAGCCGATGCGCTGGTCATCTCCGATGGTGTCTTTGTGCGAGCAGTAGGCTGGACGTTGAAGCGTGATGATATCTACCTGCTCAGCCCCGGCGAACTTGAGTACGGCCTTAGCTACCCGGAAGCCCGGTCGCGACTGTTGACGGCGGGTAGCCTGCAACGTCTGCTGGCCGCTACACGCGAGGCACGTGCTGTGTTTATCGCTTGCGACGTGGATCGCGAGCCAATGGTCGTGGCGGCACTTCGGAACAGCGGCTTGACGCATGTCGGCCCCCCCGTCGAGTATGGCGATATGGTCGCCTGGAAGATCCTGCCTGAAAACGCGCGACCATGACGATATACGTCCTGCTCGGTCTGGCAGTGCTATTCCTCACTACCGGCCAGGTACTGCAAAAGCTCGCCGTAGACAGGTGCGGTAGCAACCTGGCAGGCCGCAGGCTGTTCATGAGCCTGGGTCGTCGACCCGAATTGTGGCTGGCAATCGCGTGCCTGGGTGCCGGTATGCTGGCCTGGCTCCTGGTTCTTCGGTCAATGGATGTGAGCAAGGCCTTTCCGTTTCTGAGTGTCAGTCAGGTGATCATCCTGCTGTTTGCCCGCTTCAGTTTTCACGAACATCTGCCGCCACGCCGCTGGCTGGGCGCGCTATTGATCTTCGCGGGGATCGGCCTGGTGGCCGGAACATGAATCAGACGGTGGCCCACCGTTCGGGTTTTGCCGCCTTGCTGACCACGATCATGGCATCGACGGCGGCACAACTGCTGTTGAAGATCGGGGTATCGCTGCTGCCTGCCGGCGCCCTGCCCGGCTTTCCAGCAAGCTGGTGGATATTGGGCGGACTGGGCTGCTATGCAATTTCATTGCTGGCCTGGCTACTGACCCTGACCAGACTGCCGCTCAGCTACGCCTATCCACTGCTGGGGACCAGCTATGTGCTGGTTTATCTGGGCGCGATGGCGCTACCGATGATCGCTGAATCGTTCAGCCTGGTAAGGGCCATGGGTATTCTGCTGGTGGCCGCCGGCGTTGCCCTGGTGTCCACCAGCACCCCGCTCCCACGAGGCCTGCACCGCAACAATGATCGCAATCACGAGCCCAGCGATTCACGCCCCACCTGAGATGACCGCAGGCGTTCCAGCTTTCCGTGGTAGTGGTTTTTAAGTTCGTCATCCTGGGCCACGGCCTCCGCACGCGCCATCCAGCGCTGTGCCCTGTCTGCATCGCCCTCGCGCAACCAGGCAAGCCCCATCAAGGCGTAGAAACGATCTTCGTTCGGTTTTTTCTGAACAGCGAATCGCAAATGGGCAATGGCCTTGCGGTAGTCACCACGCGAAAACGCCTGTTCCGCAAGCTGATACCGATAGTAGGGATTGGCGTTTCGAAAATGTTTGATCCGCGCAGCCAGCTTGTCGGCAGCAGCCGACCGGCCGGCATCCCTGTACAACCGCTCCAGATTGCTCATGGCCACATACTCGTGCGGCGCCAGCGTCAGGGTGTGTAACCAGGCCGCCTCTGCCCAGGCAGGATAGCCGGCCCGCGAATAGAGCGCCCCCAGGTTGATCCACACTGGAGCAAAACTGCCGTCAGCATCGATTGCCATCCGAAAATACTGCAATGCTGCCAGCCGATCTCCGGCCGCCATCCGATCGACGCCATCATTATTGTAAAAATGCGCTGCAGCTCGTGCGTCGCTGATCATCCGCCGATCATAGGAAGTGCGGAAATCGGCCATGTTGAAGTCCACGACCCGTTCGGAGCCGTCCTCCGCTACCACGAGCGTGTTCACATGCCGGCTCTGCACCAGTCCTGCAGCGTTCTGCGACCAGTCCGGCGGAACGTCGACTTCCTGAAAATGCACTGTCAGCCCGGCTTCACGCGCCAGCGCGACGAACATGTTGGTAAAGCCCAGGCAGTTGGCACGACGCAACCGAAAGGCCTCTGCGGCCGTATAGGTGCGGTCCTCGTACTCGATGGTGTAACCGGCATCCTCCAGCAACGCGCGCAGCAGGGCGCGCAACCGCCATTGGCTGCCGCTCTCGGCCGGCACATGGTCAGTCACAAAGCGGCGCATCTCGTCGTTCAGGCCCAGGATGTCGGCCAGTGGTACGGAATTTGGCTCCACGCCACCGGTCAGCGGTGCGCCAGCCAGCAGCCGCTGCGGGCTGATTGCCTGCGGCTGCAACAATGGATCATCAACGGGCAGTCGAGTTGTGCACCCAGCAGCCAGCAAGGCTGCAGCCGCCAGCAAGCCAGGCATGATGCTCAAATTGAGCGTCATGTGGGCAAGACCGTGGGCTGCGACATGTCGCCAGCATGGTCGTCGCAGCGCGCAACAAGCTGTTCGGACATCAACGGCTCCGGCTCGGGTGCCGGTACCGAGTATAGACCCGGCATCCGTTTGCAATGCAATCGACGGGTGATAGGCTGCCGGGATCTCGCCGGGAGCCTATTGCATGCGGGCTACACCTATACCAACTGGCCTTCTACTGACTCAGCTACTCATCCTTATGCTCAACGCCTGCTCCTCACCATCGACACCGGCATCTACAGCCGCCACCGCCCCGGCGGCAGAGTCCTCTGAAACAACCGGGACGCCTGCTTCAGCCCCGATTGCCATGCGCAAACCCTATTCAATAGTCTCGCCAAACGGCACCCGTATCGATAACTACTACTGGCTGCGGGATGACACCCGCACCTCGAAGGCGGTGCTGGACTATCTGCGGGCCGAAAATGCCTGGCGTGACACCGTCATGGCCCACACGGCCGAGCTCAAGGAAACCCTGTATCAGGAACTGATCAGCCGCATCGATCCGAACGATCAATCCGTGCCGGTTCTGGACCATGGCTACTGGTACTACACGCACTACAACAGTGGTCAGGAATACCCGGTGTATGCACGGCGCAAAGGATCGATGGACGCTCCCGAGCAGTTGCTGCTGGATGGCAATGCGTGGGCCCAGGGCCACGACTACTTCCGCATCGGCACGACGGCGGTCAGTCCGGACGGCCGCATGCTGGCCTGGACCGAAGACACCGTGGGCCGGCGCCAGTACACACTGAGGATTCGCGATCTGGAAACCGGCGTCACGCTCACGGATTCCGTCAGCAACATCGAGGAGGAGCTGGTCTGGGCCGGCGACAGTCGCACCGTGCTGTACGTGGCCAAGGATCCGGTCACGCTCCTGTCGAAAAAAGTCTATCGCCACACGATCGGTGAAAACGCCGGCGCCGATGCCGAGCCCGACCGGCTGGTTTACGAAGAACCAGACGACAGTTACTACGTGAGCATCAGCCACAGCCGTTCCGAACAGTATCTCTTTATAGAGCTCAGCAGCACTGACCAGACCGAGACCCTCTTTGCGGCTGCCGGAGATCCGGAGCTGCACTTTCGGCCCGTACTGCCGCGCGAGGCGGGCCACGAGTACAGCGTCGACCAGCTTGGCGATGACTTTGTGATCCGCACCAACTGGCAGGCACCCAACTTCCGGATCGTCCGTGCGCCCATCGCCACCAGTACCGACAAGCGTACCTGGCGCGATGTAGTGCCCCATCGCTCCAATGCTTACATCGAGGGCTTTGAGGTCGCAGCCACACATCTTGCCGTCAATGAACGAATCGGCGGCCTGCTGCGGATTCGGGTACTGCCATGGCCGAATGCCGGCGTGCCAGTCAATCAGCTGCCGGATCAGCCGGCCCCGGGCCAGTTGATCGCGGGCAGCGAACCGGCATTCACGATGACGCTGATACCAACGCCCGACATCAACAGCCCGTCGATCCGCTACAGCTACTCATCGCTGATCACGCCGGATACCGTCTATGACCATGATCTGCGACAGAATCGCAGTGAACTGCAGAAGGTCGACCGTGTGCCCGGCTTTCAGCATGCCAACTATGCAACAGCCTTTGTAATGGCGCCGGCTCGCGACGGGAAACAGATTCCGGTATCGCTGGCCTGGCGCAAGGGCACGCCCCGCGATGGCACGGCACCGCTGTACCAGTACGGCTATGGCTCCTACGGCCTGTCGACGGACCCGGATTTCGTACGGGACTGGGTCAGTTTGATGGATCGTGGTTTCGTTGTGGCCATCGCCCATGTGCGCGGTGGCCAGGAGCTGGGCCGCCAGTGGTACGAGGATGGCCGGCTGCTGCACAAGAAGAACACCTTTAACGATTTCATCGATGTCACACGCTATCTGGTGCAAGAGCGCTATGCCGCCCGGGACAAGGTATTTGCGCATGGTGGCAGTGCTGGCGGCTTGCTGATGGGCGCCATCGCGAACATGGCGCCGGACGAGTATCGGGGAATTATTGCCGATGTCCCGTTCGTTGATGTCGTAACCACAATGCTCGACGAGACCATTCCGCTCACCACCAATGAATTCGACCAGTGGGGCAATCCGAAAGAGAAGGTCTATTACGACTACATGCTGTCGTACTCACCGTACGACAACGTGAAGGCCCAGAACTACCCGGCCATGCTGGTGGAAACCGGACTGTGGGACTCGCAGGTACAATACTTCGAGCCGGCGAAGTGGGTGGCAAAGCTGCGCGCGACGAAGACTGATCACCATCCGCTGATCTTCAGTGTGGACATGATTGCCGGCCACGGTGGCCAGGCCGGCCGCTATCAGCGTAATCGCGAAACCGCACTCGAATACACCTTCATCCTCGACCAGCTTCAGCCTTAAGAGAAGTCTCAGCGGCACTCGATCGGGATGCATGTACTCCGTGGCCTGCATGCCATCGGTGAGTCAGGATATCGATCACCCACACAGCGAGCGGCAGCGTGGCGGGTGTCTTGTCGGCCGAAAAGGCGTGCCGCACGCCAGGACGACAAGACACCCGCCGGGATGCCGCGGCCTACGGAGTGCATCCGGACGGGAAGAGCTCTGCTAGAAGGTCTTCTGCGCTTCGAGCAGCAACTGCACCGAACTGATGTCGCTGCTCGCACCGATCGGAAACGCCAGATCCACGTGCAGCACGTTACCCAGGCCCGACCGCGCATTGCCCAGGCGCAAGCCAATACCCACGTCGGTCAGCCAGCCTTGCGGTTCGGATGCCAGTGGTGCCTGGCCCCAGGTACGGCCGACATCGGCGAACACGGCAGCGCCAACTCGCACCAGTCGAAACGGGAACCAGTCCGTAAAGTAGCGCTGTTCTACCGACATGACAGCCAGCGTATCGCCATTCTGGTAGCGCAGCGGATAACCGCGCAGTCCTGTGTCGCCACCGAGAAGCAACTGGTGATCCACATCCAGATCGACACCGTGCTGAACATTGGCCGAGGCGGTAAATACGTTCTTGTCGTTGAAGCGCAGATAGTAGTGCGTCCCGGCGGACAACAGGGAGTCTGCCAGCTGACCGGATTCGAGGCGACCGTTCCAGGAACTCTCGGCAAATATCAAACCGCGCCGGCCAACGTAGTTCCCCAATCGGCCGCCCAGTGAAAAAATGCCGGCAGAACGATCGCCGCCAAAGATGCCAGCGGTCCATCCAAGCTCCAGACGTAGCGACTTGCCGAGAAAGACGTCTTCGGTACGGCCGATCTGATCCTGGTTCCGCGTCGTCTCAAAGCGATCCTGGATCAGCTCAATACCAACCCACGGATAGGACAGCGTGCGATCCTCCGGAATCAGTGTGGTGGGCATATCTGCATCGCTGCCGGCATCGCTGAAGCGACTGCGGTCATAACGAAAGCCGGTGAGCCAGCGGGTCGTCCAGCCGTTTTCGAGCCCCCGTGACCAGCCACCGTCAAGTCCTAGATAGTCATCCTGCTGGCGGAATTCATTGGTTTTCTCGCCGAGATCGTACATTGGCGTGATCTGGTCCCTGGATACCGCGCTCATACCGGCGCTCCAGTGCGAATCCAGCGAGAAAAACGGACGCCCAATGGCAATGTTGGACGTGCTGCCGTCGCTGCTGTCGGTGTAACCCGCATCGACGCCCCACCAGGAGTTGAAGAAGTTCTGGTCGCGAAAATCGAAGGACAGCCCGGATCGGTCGACGTCGCTGGTATAGCCAACGGCAACATACTGGCCGCGCCCGAGGAAGTTCTCATCGACGACTCGCGCCCGCGTCTTGTTGGTGCCGCCGCTGCGACCAACGCCAATGCCCGGGCTGAGGCTCCAGACGTCTCGAACCCGGACCAGCACGTCGACCGTGTTCGTGGCCGGATCGTAGTGTGTTGGCTCCACAACGGCGTCGTAGAGATAGCGCTTGTCGCGCAGGATGCGGGCCGTTTCTTCCGCACGTTGCACCGTATAGGGCTCGCCTGGCTTGAGCAGAACCTGGGCAAGTACTGTTGTATCGCGGGTATCAATGTGCAGCTTGTTTGCCAACCGGTAGAGAAGGCGATCTTCCCGGGGATCCTCTTCGTTGAAGATGTCATCGACGGCCACATTGGTTTGGCCTATCCGTGCACCCAGACGTTCAAGCTCCCCGGGAGTGGGGATACCTTTTCGTGGCTCGACATCGGCCACTGCGGCGGGATCCGTGCCTTCGGTCAAGAGCGCAGATGAGGACTCATTCTCAATCGCCGGGGACGGCGCGGCCTGGCTCGCCGCGCTACAAGTGGCGGCCAGTACACACAGATACAGTGCAATTTGTCGCATTCGGGAAATACTCCACCGACCCCGTCGTCACCAGTCCAGCAACGCCCCGGCGCCAGGTAGCCGCTGCGCTGACGAGCCGTTGGTGGCAAGGCCTTCATCGGTGGGACGACCGGCAAGGACACGATCAACCGGAACACCCGGCGGAGGAGTTCCTCATTCATGCGTATACTTAGGCTTTGCAGCAACGTCGGGATGGTGCCTTGGCCAAGCCAAACTACAACTACCAAAAGAAGCAGAAGGAGCTGGCGCGCGCAGCAAAGCAGGCTGAAAAGCGCCAGCGTCGCCAGCAGGCAAAGAATGACGCTGCGCCAGCAGACAATGCAGCGGGATCGGCTGACATAACGCCAGCACCAGCACCACCGAAGTAGTCGCGAGACCACAGCCGGGCCGACCGGCCCAGGCATACCAGCCCTTTCAGAAGACGTAGAGACTATTCCCGTGGCCATGTTTAGCGCGGCGGCTGGGATGCGCGGGGGTAGGTCAGCGGGCCGTTCGCTACGGCCATCCATGGCCTCGCTCTCTTAACTCGGACTGGCGGCGGGCTGTCGTGCCCGCCTGGTCCTGCAAACCCGCCGGCCTACCCCCGCGCACCCCAGCCGCTATTCACTGTCATCGTGGTTAATGGGCTACGGACGAGGAGCGGTGTGGCGGGGTCGGGGGTGTCTGTGGCGGGCTCTGCGGGCCGAGCGTGCCATGGATGGCGCTTGAGCGAGGCGCGCTTGATTCGAGGGCGGACAGGACGTCCGACCGAAGATTGCCCGCCACAGACACCCCCGACACCGACACGCCGCCGCACTGACGCCCAATAGCATGTCCGATCGATGCACCGGGTTCCCGGAGCTCGGAGTACAACCATAAAAAAGGCCGCCTTGCGGCGGCCTTTTGTCGGGCACGTTGTAAGCGAATTCGCCTGACTAGTTCTGGCGGCTGGGAACCATCCGGCGGCGAACTGCGAAACCGGCGATCAACAAGCCAAGGCCAAGCATCGTCAGGCTCCCGGCCTCAGGCACTGTCACACGGCTGAATACCGCAAGATCCTGCCGGGTGGGGCTCTGCCAGACGCTAATCGCGTAATGGTTGGGGCCGCCCAGGTTATTGAGCCAGCTTTGGGCCAGTGCGATTGAGCCGTTGGTCCCGTTGGTGCCCTTGAAATTGCCGGACGCCAGGTTGTAGGCATTGCCGGCTGTTTCATTCAGGATTTCCCAGATCGCAATCTGGAAGGCACCGGATGTGGCAGCGTTGACGATCTGCGAGTAGGCCTGAGTAGCCAACTGCCCCAGGGCCTGGGTCTTGGCAGCGCCCAGTGCGGCAAGGCCGCTGGTCTGGGTATAGTTGTTAACCGTCTGGCCAAAGTTGGTCTGCTGGAAAATGTCCACACACCAGGACGTGAAGCTGTTGCCACCCGCCTCGGTCAGGAATCCACCTGCATACACATGGGCGCTGGCCGCCGGACTGACGTTCTGGATGCGTACTGTTGTCGGATTGCTTGGATACTCAAAGCCGGTCACGACCACGGGCAAAGCCATGGCCTGGGCCGAAAGTAACAGGCCGGCAGCGACAGCACCCAGAATATGGCTGTTGTTCATTTTTAAGGCCTTCATCGTTGTGATCCCTTCACATTTCCACCGCTGGCACGTACAAAGCTGTGGGCCAGTTGTCGGGACGATCATTCGTCCTGCAGTGTATCAAGCAACAACCGTGCCTACTACAATTATTCCTTACAGAGCAGTGGGTTGGTGTAAGGGCAACAGGCCTGGAACAGCACACTTGTAAGATTTTCCGACTCCGGCTGCGTTAATAAGTGTGATGCAGTTCACATTGTCATTCGGCCCTGCCCACAGCCAGACGAGCAGGAGCAGACGGAACACCGCAGCATGAAGAACATCTTATCCGTAGTCCGCCTTTCAGCGCTGCATGACTGGCTCTGGCAACCGGACGTTGTCAAACCACCCTTACTGCTTCGCAGCGTAAAGACCATCGCCCGTTTCCTGTATGCGCTCGGCAGGGAAATACTGGCCGGTCAACTCACGTTGCGAGCAATGAGCCTGGTCTACACGACCTTGCTGTCCGTGATACCGCTGCTCGCCCTGTGCTTTTCGCTCATCAATCTGTTTGGCGTGCACAACTCCCTGAAGTCGCAGCTCTATGCGCTCATGGAGCCGCTGGGTGATCGTGGCGTGACAATCACCGACTGGGTAGTGCACACGGTCGACAACCTGCAAGGTGGCGTGCTCGGTACGGTCTCGCTGGCCTTCTTCATCTACACGGCAATCGCGATGGTGCAGAAGGTCGAAGAAAGCTTCAACTACGTGTGGCTGGTGCCGCGCACACGAAACTTTGCCCGCCGGCTTACCGAATACATCAGCGTGATATTGATCGGACCGGTAGTTACCGCGATTGCGCTCAGCCTGATTGCCTCCATTGCCAGCGATGAACTGGTGCAACGGTTCATCGCTCGCGAACCGCTCGGCGGAATCATCGTTGCTTCCGGCAGCCTCCTGCCCTGGCTGCTGGTTACCGCGACTTTCGGCTTTCTCTACAAGTTTCTGCCCAATGCTCCGGTGCGCATTGCTGCGGCAATGATCGGGGCCATCGTGGCCGGCACGCTCTGGGCGGCAGCCGGCGGGCTGTTCGCCTCGGCACTGTCATTGGCGGTTGGGCGTAATGCCGTCTACGGCAGCTTTGCGATCGTGATCTCGACCCTGATCTGGCTTTATCTGAACTGGTTGATTCTGCTCATCGGCACGCAGATCGCGTTCTACGTTCAGCATCCGATTTTTCTGCGCCCGGGGCGTCGAGAGCCGGTACTCGACAACAGCCTGCGCGAGAGACTGGCACTGAACATCATGTATCTGGTCGGACTGGCCTTTCGCGACAGCGGCCAACGCTGTACCGCCACGACCATTTCCGACGCCACGCAGGTGCCCGGCCTGACGCTGAGCCCGATCATTACCGCCCTGGAAAACGCGGGCCTGATCGGTGCCAGCACTGACGACATGCTGACCCCCGGTCGTGACATGTCGGGTATCACCCTCGCCGACATACTTGCCGCCGTGCGTGAAGGTGGCGAAACCGGCTCTCTGCTGCCGCCGCTCTGGTCGCCACCGGTGGAGACTGTGGCCACGCGTCTGCAGGGCGCCCTGGATCAACTGACGACTGACGTCACCTTGATCGACCTGCTGGACGAGTCAGCTTGTCGGGCAAACGACTCGTTGGGCTCTGGCGACAAGACGTTTTGACGGCTGCTGCCCGGCCCACAGCATGCGGCTGGACAACTTGCGAGCCTTGCCGTCCAGACGCCAGTCGTAGATCGCACTGAAGGCCAGCACACGCATGACGTACTCGCGGGTTTCCCGATAGGGAATGGTTTCAATGAAGATATCGGGAGGCAATGCGCCGCGTTCGGACAACCAGCGCGTCACCGGGGTCGGGCCGGCGTTATAAGCCGCCGTGGCAAGCCAGGGGCTGCCATCAAAGCGCTCTGCCTGCTGGGCCAGATAGCGCGTACCTAGCCGGATATTGGTGGCCGGGTCCAGCAAGGTGCTGGTGCCGCGCCAGTCGACGCCGAGTTCACGCGCCATGCGTTTGCCGGTGGTGGGTAACAATTGCATCAGTCCCCAGGCATTGGCGGGTGAGCGGGCGTCAGTTTGCCAGGCGCTTTCTGCCCGGATCAGCGCCAGCGTCCAGACGGGATCGAGACCGTTGGCTGCCGATTCCCGCTCGACAGTCTTGCGCTCGACAATCGGGAAGCGCAGTTCGTAGTGGCGCAGGTCGTCGCCCTTGTTTAACGCGAGCACCACCCGGTCGTACCAGCCGTTGTCGCTGGCAGAGCTGGATCAGTGGCAACCGATCAGCTTCGCTGACAGCGGCACGGGCAAACTCCCAGGCACGCACTGCCTCGATGCGCCAGCCGATGGCATGCAGCTCCAGGGCACGGGCGACATCAGTCTGTTGACGCAGTGCCGCCTCCTGCACCTGGTCGACTGCGATGTCCTTGGAACAGATCGTATAAGGCAGCCCCAACTTGTCCGCAGCCAGGAATCCGTAGTAATTCGCTTCGTTCGCCAGCGACGCATAGGTGGTCTCCGCATCGCTTTCGCGTTTCAGGCTGGCCAGCGCGCGGGCCCGCCAATAGCGGCTGTGTGGCTCTGCGGCCAGCGGTGCGGGCAGATCATCGGTTATCCGCAGCACACTGCTCCAGTCCTGTACCGCCAGCGCTGCCCGCAACTGCCAGTCCACGAGCTGTTCACTGCGAGCGTCCGGCGGCACGCGTTCAAACCAGGTTTCTGCCGCCGGCCGGTAATCGACAGCTGCGTATAGCGCCAGGTCATGCAGGATTGCGGCACGCTCGGCTGGCTCAAACGCAAAACGCGGTTGTAGCGCTTGCCAGTGACTCATCGCGCTGTCGATATCGCGTCGCGCCCGGCGCTTCAATGCCACAGTCACCGCTTCCCGGTTCAGCGACCGATCAGACCAGCCGGAGGCTGCCTTCAAGGTTGCTTCGGGGTCAGCAACCGCTTTGACCAGGCGGGCGCCATCTTCCTGTTGCGAGGCCGGCAACTGTCTGGCCAGATAACCGGCAAGGCGGGAATTGGGGGCGTCGACCGCCAGTCGCAGGCGTTGCCACACAAGCTTGCTGTCTATCCAGCCTTTGCTGCGCGCCGTGGCGAGTGACGGATCGCAGGCATCCGGCAGACTGTCACCGTTGCCCGCAGCGATTCGAATTCCTGGCGAGCGGCCTTGTAGGCGCCAGCTTCCAGCAATGCCCGCAGACGCATGCACCTTAGCTCGGTGCCGGGCGAGCGGACATTCACATCGAAATCAATGAACTGTGACCACTGGCCACGGCGTGCCAGTTCACGCAGGTACTCGCGGCGAAACTGGTTGCCGAGCTGGGTGTCTTTCTCGCTGTCCAGAAAGTGTTGAGCGGCCGGCACATCCAGTACGGACAAATTGCGCTTCAGCCGCGCGTAGTCCAGGTATGGCGCCAGCACATAGTCGTCCGTGCCTGCCGTGCAGTGTCATAGGCCAGGGGATCGGTAGTTTGCAGTTCGGCTGCGGTCAGGAACTTCTGGCGGGCGTCTGCCGGATTTCCGGCAACAGCCACTGTGCCCGCAAACATTGCCAAGTACAGTAGAACGGACCATCGAAACATGCCCGGCAGTCTACGTCACCTCCCGCAGGAGTGCCTTCAGGCGCAATCTGCGGTCTACAATGTGTATAGCTACTGATGACTGAAAGGAATAACGCATGAGCTTTCTGGATTTCGCCAAGAATGTGGGGCGCCAGCTCTTCGATAGGGATGACGTGGCCGCAGACCGCATCAAGGAGAATCTCGGTATCTCCCTGAGCCCCATTGCCAACCTGCAGGTCGCCTTCGATGACGGCTGCGTCACCCTGTCCGGCGAATGCACCAGCCAGGGCCAGCGCGAGAACGCCATTTTGCTGGCCGGCAACGTCAAGGGCGTCGACAAGGTTGTTGCCGACCAGTTGACCATACGCCAGCCGCTCCCGAAGTCTGCCGATCCTGCAGCAACCGTCATCGACGCGCCGCTGGAGAAAGTCGAGTTCTACGAGATCAAGAAGGGCGACACCTTGTCAGGCATTGCCAAACACTTCTACGGCAATGCCGCGAAGTACCCGCGAATCTTCGAAGCAAACCGCGAAGTCATTGTCGATGCGGACAAGATCTATCCTGGCCAGAAGATCCGTATCCCGCTCGACTGAAGCAGGCTGAGGCAGGTGGGTTAGCAGAGGCGGCTTGACGATTGCCGCTGATTCCTTTTCCCTGTCACGGATGAATCCCAGATACAAACACGACAAGCCGGGCAATATCGAGGACTACGCTCTGCTCGGCGACATGCGCAGTGCCGCTCTGGTTGATCGACAGGGTTCGATTGACTGGCTCTGCGTGCCACGCTTCGACAGCCCCGCCTGCTTCGCCGCCCTTCTGGGCCGGGCGGAGCATGGCCACTGGCTGATGCGGCCGGCAGCCGACATCGTCTCGACCTCGCGCCGCTACCGGGGTGACACGCTGATTCTGGAAAGCGACCTGCATGTCAGCGGTGGTGCCATACGGATTATCGATTTCATGGCAACCGGCACTCCGGGGCTGCAGGTGGTCCGCATTGTTGAAGGTCTGGACGGGGAAGTACCGCTATGGATGCAGCTCGTCGTGCGCTTCGACTATGGCTCGATCATTCCCTGGGCGCGACGCGATGGTAACGACCTGTATTTTATTGCCGGACCTGACTCACTGTTGCTGCGAACCCCGGTGGAGGTCAGCGGCGAGGGCTATACCAGCGTCGCGGAATTCTCCGTCAAAAAGGGCGAGCGTATCCCCTTCGTGCTTTCCTATTACGCGTCGCATGAAACCGCCGGGCCACCGCTGAACGCCGAATTGCTGCTGGAAGAAACCGAAAAAGGCTGGCTTGAGTGGTCGGCCAAATGCACCTACAAGGGCGCGTCCAGGGACATCGTGCAACGTTCCCTGATCACACTCAAGGCGCTTACCTACGCACCGACCGGCGGCATCGTCGCCGCGCCCACAACATCCCTGCCGGAGGCGATCGGCGGGATACGCAACTGGGACTACCGCTACTGCTGGCTGCGCGACGCTTCGTTCACCTTGTATGCATTGCTGATGACCGGTTATCAACAGGAAGCCATTGCGTGGCGCGAGTGGCTGTTGCGCGCCATTGCCGGTCGTCCACAGGATCTACAGATCCTTTACGGCCTGCGCGGCGAACGCCGCCTGGACGAGCGTGAGCTCGACTGGTTGCCCGGCTACCATGGCTCCAAACCCGTGCGTATCGGCAATGGTGCGGCACGCCAGTTTCAGCTCGACGTGTACGGCGAGGTCGTGGACATGCTGGCCTTGGGCCGCGAAGTCGGGCTGGAACAGACCGACGCCGCCATCGGCCTCAAGAAGGAAATAATGGAGTTCCTCGAATCCGGCTGGAGCCGATCTGACAGCGGCATCTGGGAGGTACGGGGACCGCAGCGGCATTTCACCCATTCCAAAAATCATGGCATGGCGAGCCTTCGAAGTAGGCCGGCCACGCGGTTTCGCTGCGGACAAGATCGATGCGCCAATCGATCGCTGGCGCCGAATGCGTGACGGATACTGATATCTGCAAGAACGGTTTCAACGCCGACCGCAATGCCTTTGTGCAGTACGGCGCAGACGCACTCGACGCCAGCCTTCTGATCATGCCCCATGTAGGCTTCCTGCGGCCAGGGATCCCCCGGGTACTTGGCACTGGAAGCCATCGGTCCTGACTGATGCGCGACGGACTTGTGCTGCGTTACACGGAGGATGCGGGCAGATCTGTCGTCGGTCACGCACCACGGCGAGGCACGTTCTCAAGCTTTCTTTATGCCGACAACCTCGCCTTGTCGGGCAAACTGGATGACGCCCAAGCCATGTTCGAGCGCCTGCTGACACTCGACAACGACGTGGGCTTGTTCGCTGAAAAATTACGAGCGGATCGGCCGCATGCTTCGACGAATTTCCACAGGCGCTGACGCATGTCGCCGTGGTGAACTCCACCGATCACGCTCGACCGCGTGCGTGCCGCACGCCGTGAACACCGCAGTTCCGTGGCACCTGTCACCGCTGTAGCCGCCACGCCGGATCCACCCGCGTAGAAACACCCTCGGCCGCGGTTTGACCCTGTGCCCTCCGTTGCCCGCGGCATCCCGGCGGGAAATCTTGTCGTCCTGGCGTGCGGCACGCCTTTTCGGCCGACAAGACACCCGCCACGCTGCCGCTCGCTGTGGAGGCGATTGAGTTTCCATTGACCGGGATGACAACAGGAATTCCTCGCTCGCAGCCAGGTCGGCGGGGAGTCGGGGTAACGCGGAGTGTGGAAGGCAAGGCGGGCAGGGCGCCCGCCGCAGACTGTAGTCAAGTGAGTGCAGGCCATGGACGGCCGTAGCGAACGTCCCGCGATATCCCGACTCACCGACGGCACGCGGCCTACGGAGTGCACTTGCGTCTGAAATAGCTGCTGCGAGAAGTGGCTATGCTTCCATTCCAGATATCGAAGTTCGCGATGGGCTTGACGCTGCCATGGCGTTCCTTGAGCGGTTTGCCGGGCAATGCGGGGAAATCGACCCTGGCTGGAGGGACGCGGGTGTCGAGCAGGCCGGTCTAGCAGGTTGCGGATCAGCGTCAGGCGGCCCCGCTTCTGGTCGTTGAAATCCACCAGCGTCCATGGTGCATCATCGGTATGGGTGGCATTCCAACATCGCGGCACGCGCACGAGTGTACTCGGCGTACTGTTGGCGCTGCGCAGGTCAATTGGCGACAATTTCGGCGCTTCAGCGGATCTTTCAGACGATCCGCAAAGCGCTCTTCCTGCCTGACCTGGTCGCAACACAGCCAGTACTTGAACAGAAGAATGCCATCGTCGACGAGCAGCTTCTCGAAGGCGGGCGTCTGAAGCAGAAAGTCCCTGACCTGTGCGTCGGTGGCAAAGCCCATGACTTTCTCGACGCCAGCCCGGTTGTACCAGCTACGATCCGACAGAACCAGCTCACCCGCCGCCGGCGAAATGGGCTATGTACCGCTGGAAATACCACTCCCGGCTCTCGCGATCCGGTGGGTGCGGGCAGAACAGCCACGCGACACTGACGTGGATTGACGTGATCGCGAATGGCATTGATCCTTGCCGCCAGTATGTCGCGACACCTTCGAATCCGCAGGACTCGCGACTGCCGGTAAGCGTCAACCAGCGCGTCATCGCGACAGCTCGCGCTGCATGGGCTCAAGCGCCTTTTCGTAAGTTTCGTAGCAGGCTTTTTCATTTACGAAGATCCTCAGTCCAGCGGCAGCGAGCGATAGCCATCATCGGAGTCAACCGACACAAACGTACGACTGCCATCGCTGCACCGTGGATGATCGGCAACTCCAACAGAACTGCCAACCACCTTCGGTGACGACCAGTCCTTGCCACCGTTATGCGATTCCATCCACAACGGCTTTGGTCGCCTTGCCGCATCCGTACTCCCGCCAGGCAAGCCAGATCTTGTCGCCCTGCGCCAACAACCGAGGCCCGTTGGCTGACGGGCTGGATCGCCGATGGCATCGGCGCAGAGAATGTTGCACCTGCATCGGTCGATCGGGCATAAAACAGGCCCTGACGGGTATCGCTGGCGGTAAACCAGGCCACGTGATACGTGCCGTCGTCGGCCACAGCGAGCGTCGGCCCCTGATGAGGACAGGCATCGATCTCCCGGTTCTCACTGATCCCGGTGAATCGGACCAGGCGTTGTGGCCCCGGTGAAAGTGGTGATGGCGTGATCCTGATTTCGCCAAACAGATTTCGCCACACGACCACCGGATTGCCCGAGCCGGCAAAGTCCACGGCTACCCGGCAACATTCACAAGTGTTCTGCCCGATCGACATCGGCTTTTCGAAAGTAGCGCCGCCGTCATGCGACCACGCGGCATACAGCGCGGCACCGCGGTACTCCTGCACCAGCTTTCGCCGCAGCCGAATCCCGTTTGTCGATCAGGCAAACAGTGCCATCCAGGGCAACGTTGAGCGACAGGAAACTTGCCGGCCGCTGTGCAGCGTTGACGGAAACGGTGCCGAGAACGTCCGCCCGCTATCGCCCGAATGCGCGTAATAGAGTTGCCCATGCATGAACGCTGCCGTCATGACTGCATAGCCCACCACCGTCACCTGCCGCGGACCATCGACCACGATCTGCGGGCGCGTATCGGCGGAATGATCAAGCTTCCCGGCCGCTTCAGGCGTAATTTCTACCAGATATTGAAGAGCGACCGTGGTCAGCCAGGAGAACGGGCACATACCACCCGGCTGGCTGAGTTCCAGGCAAGCCACAGGGCGCCATCGCGGGCAAAAACCGGTGTTGCCGTCATGGCACAGCTAAATTCAGGGCCATCGCAGCGACCGTCTGAACCTGCCTTCGCCGCCATTTCGTGACCGGCGGCCGGCGCGGCAACGCTACCGGCCAGCAATACCGTAACAAGCCATCTGCGGATCGGTTTCATGGTGCTTAGAACTTCCTGCTAACGCCACCGTACAAGCTCAGCGGCAAACCCGGGGCGAATTCTGGCAGGCCATTGGCCACCTTGGCAGCGTTGGCCCAGCGTGTGTCGAGCAAATTCGTCGCTCTTACGAAGAACTGCCAGTCACTGGCGGTCGTGTAGTTGACACGCAAGTTGACCAGCTTGTGACCATCGTATTTGGCAGTATTGGCATCATCCAGCCAGTAGGAGCCAAGGTAAGTCAGCTCAGCCTCTACAGACAAGCCCTGGATGTGGTCCGGCTTGTAGCCCAACACCACGTTGCCGATATCCTCCGGCGCCGAGGGCATGATATTGCCGTTGAAACTTACGTTGGTGCCGCCAACGAACGCCACCCATTCCTTGTAGTCGCTCTTCGCGTGGCTGGCCGCTACATCGATATACCATTCTGGGAGGAACCACCAGTTCAGTGCGGCCTCGATGCCTTTGTGCTCGGTCTTGCCATTGTTCGTCTGCGTCGGACCCGTGCCATCGTTATAGGTCAGGATGTCGTCGCGCTTGGTCATCGTATAGGCCGACAGCTCCCAGGAAAGGGTAGTCATCGGTGTGGCGCGCACACCGACTTCGTAGCTCTCAGCCTTCACCGGCTTTAGCTGCGTTGAATCCTGGTTGGCGCCCTGACGAAAAAGCTGACTCTCCTGCGGCACGCGGAACGACTGCTTGTAGGCAACGAAGCCGTTGAACGTGGGCGTAAAGGCCCAGGTTGCTCCGACACTCGGGCTCAGCCGGTCGTAGTCGACGTTCTGGTCCGGCGGACGATAGAACGTCCGTGGCGGATTAGGAGGAACCGGACCATTGCTGGTCAGGAAGGCACCGTCCGACAGATTGTTCTCGTAGTCGAAACCCAGTTTGTCGAAGCGCAGGCCGGCCGTCAGATGCAGCTTTTCTACCGGCGCACTCTCCAGCTGCATATAGGGTGAAACCTGCCAGAACGTCACGTCATAGTCATAGATGCGTCCCTGGTTGGTGTAGCTTTCGAAGACCGGTCCATTGCGTACCGACCAGATCCGGTCCTCTTTGCGCCATCCCGGACTGTAGTCCAGATCGACACCTGTGATCAGTCGCGTGTTCCATGGCGCGAAGTCCTGACGGTACTTGAGCAGCGCACCCATGGAGTAGTAGGACGTGGTGTAGACCACCGGATCGAAAGCCAGCGTAAAGGTCGGCAACAATTCCATCTCGCTCCAGCGCATGTATGGCGTTACTGTCAGCAGACCACTACCCATGTGCTGCTCCCAATCGACGGATGCCCGCGCACTCTTCACCTTGCGATAGGCAAAGGGTGTGTAGTTGCGCGTCGGGTTGTTCTCGTAATCGGCTTCCGACAGAAAGCTCGTCGCGCCCGTGTCCTGGTCGATGTTGGTGAAGGACATGACACCCTTCAGATGCCCATCATCACCCAGCACACGATCCCCACGGAGCGACAGGGTCTGCCGGTCGTAGCCACTTTCATCGCGCCAGCCATCGCTGTGGGTGATGTTGAGATCGGCGCGAGCACCAAGGTCTCCCCAGGTGTCACTGGCCGAAAAAAGGCCGCGTAGCCAGGTGTAACTGCCGGCCTCGACCATCGCATTGAGCTCAGGCTGGGCGGATGGCGCCCGCGTAAGGATGTTGATCACACCGCCAATCGCATCACTGCCCTGGAGTGCTGTGCCCGGGCCACGAATGACTTCGATGGCACCGGCCTGCGGCAGATTCACCTCATACAAGGCATTGTGGTTGAAAAATCCCGAGGCCCGCACCGGCACACCATCCTCCAGGTAGAGATACACCGGACTGGTGCCGATGGGCTGGCGGATGCCGACCATACTGCCCTCGCCGTTGGTTTGCTGCACCGAAACGCCGGGCACGCGACCGAGGATCTCTGCCGGATGACCGGGCCGGACGGTATCGAGTTCGTCACGGCCCACCACGGAAATGGAAATGGGTGTTTCCGCGCGCAGGACCTCTTCTCGCGATGTAGTTACGATGATCTCGCTGGGTCCGTGTGCAGCCTCGGCACTCACAAGCGCCGGAACCATAGAAACCAGAACGAGGGTGCAGACTGAAAGTCGGTTTTCTGTTGGCATAAGCCAGTCAGTATGCCAAGCCTTGCCCAAGGGGCTGCGTGGCACTAGGTCGCGCGGCGGACCGCCGCATCATGGCCCCCAAGTTCGTATTGACAAGTATGATCAGAACAATGATCACTCGACGAACAATTACTTGCGGATTACTTGCGCTGGTCGCTGGCGGCGCGGCAGCGACCACTGCGCCGGCCGATTCAGCCCCGGCCCCGACGCATGCGACTCAGGCTGTGCCGTTCCGCTCATTGCAGAGCGGCTCATTTGCCGAGCTGGTATCTGCCCGCAGCAATCAGCCCTTCCTGCTGATTCTCTGGTCGATTACCTGCGGACCCTGCCGGGATGAATTCACGTTGTTGCGCGAAGTTCGGGCCAGCTACCCGCAACTGCCACTGGTGCTGATCTCCACAGACGACATCAACGACAGGGATGTGGCTGCCACCGCATTGGGCAACTTTGGCATGACTGGCGAAGAGTCCTGGATCTTTGCCGACGATGCGCAAAGATTGCGCTACGAAATTGATCCGGCCTGGTATGGGGAACTGCCGCGAGCATACTTCTACGACGCCGACCACCAGCGCAAAGGCGTGAGCGGCAAGCTCAGCCGTGAACAGATCGAGACCTGGCTGGCGAACACTACAGCCGAGGCAGCCAGGGCGAATTGACGTCCTGACTGGTGCCTGAACCCACCACGCCGGCAGGTATTTCTACAGTCCGCGACTAGCGCTTCTGCAGTGCTGCCTCAATCAACGCCTGCTGAAAGGCCATGCGTTTAGGGAAGATGGCGGGCAGCAGTTTCGGCGTTTCGCCAAAGTCCATGGTGTTGGGCTTTTCCCGCGTAAAGGCCGGCCACGCCGGAAGGTCATCACCATTCGGATTGCCATTGCGGGCAAACTGTATCCAGTAGCGCCGCAGCGGACCCGAGACTTCCAGGTCATGTTCGCTGAGCGTCGAGTTCGGGCGCAGCGGGTGGCGGAATAGATGACTGACTTCTGCGCCGTGAGGGGCGCCGGGTACCTGGCCACGCTGCGCCTCATCCACATAGCTGTAGTAGTAGAGCCATGCGGGTGTCTTGACGGTGGCCATGTCGGCGGCCAGGGTCCAGGCCGGGGCCAGAAACAGCAGGTCGCCGAAATAGGTTTCCTTCAGCGCAGTGTCGTCCAGTGGTCCGTAGATCTCGCGGGCACGCTCGGTAGTAACACCGGGCATTATCGCGGCCATGGGCAGATTGAAACCCTGAATCAGGCTGGCTTCCCAACTGTTGGCGCCAGTGAGATAGGGCACCGGATGCTGATGGCCATCGCGGAAGATGCGCCCGAGGTCATCCGGCACTACCCGGCCGTCCACCACCGGGTTCATGGAACTGTCCTTCTGCGGATAGGCGATGATCTGGGCAACCGTGAGGGCGCGCAGCTTTGCCGGTGCCTGGTCGTTATCGGCGATACCAAAACTTGCAGCAAACTCCAGGCCATCGGATTCCAGTGATTGAAAACGTCCCGAGGCATCACGCAGGTGCCGGCTCGCGTCAACGGCAACGCCACCGCTCTGGGAGATGGCGCGCTGAAACAGGCCGCGCGCGGGTGGCGCACCCATGAGGTAGTTCACCGATACCCCGCCAGCCGAGAAACCGAATATGGTCACCTGCTGCGGATTACCGCCAAACGCGGCAATGTTGTCACGCACCCATTCAAGGGCTGCGATCTGGTCCATCAGACCGTAGTTCGCCAGGCCCTCGTTGGACTGCGCCCGCGTCAGCGCCGGGTGACCAAAGCGCCCCAGCCGGTCGAGACGATAGTTGATGGTTACCAGCACCACGCCCTGGCTGGCGAAGTTGACCCCATCGTAGGCCGGCAGCGAACCGGCCCCCCAGCGAAAGCTGCCACCATGAATCCACACCATCACGGGCAACTTGCTGGCGGCGGTGCCGGCGGGCACGTAGACGTTCAGACTCAGGCAGTCTTCGCTCTGAACCGTGTCGGGCGACGCCGAGCGCAGATCCTGCGGGCAGATCGGACCGAAAGCCGTGGCGTCACGTACGCCCTTCCACGTCGATGCAGGACCTGGCGGGCGCCAGCGCAGGGCACCGACCGGCGGGGCAGCATAGGGAATGCCGCGGAAAACGTTGATGCCGTCGTTTGTGGTGCCAAGGACCGCGCCGTGATCGGTCTGAACCACTGGCCCCCCGGCCGCCAGCGCCGGACCTGCGTTTGCCGCGAGGAAGAGCAGCGCAACGCATATATATAGTGTGTTGATCGTTTTCATATGGCAAAAGAATAGCCGGTTTCCGGCAACGGGACTTGCCGCCCGACCTAGAGCCTACGTCAGCCGGGCAGTTTCGGTACGCGTTGTATTTCCACAACGCCAGTGTCAGATACAGCGACTCTGGTCTAGTATTAAGCTGCGTGTTTACCACGACAGCGGGTGCAGACTGCCGCGAGCGGCCTGGCAGCCATCTATTTTTGGGGTTAAGAGGGGGCGACTACCATGCAATCCAGACTCACCAATCGCTGCGGGGTCGCGGTCGCGCTGACCGCCACGCTGGCAGCCTTCAGCACACCGGCAAACGCAATCGAGGAGTTTGTTGTTACGGCACGCAAGATCCAGGAGCGGCTGGTTGACGTGCCTCTCGCGATCACTGCGTTGACTTCGCAAGACATTGAGAACAAGGGTATCCGCAACCTGGACGATGTGGCTGCCAACACTCCGGGCCTCACCTTCTCCAACCTGCAGGGCGCATTCCTGCCATCGCCGGTGATCCGCGGCATGGCGCCAATCAACGTCAATGGCGAGAACAACGTCGGTATTTTCATCGACGGCGTATTCGTATCGGGTCGCGAGGGACTGAACTTCAGCCAGCTCGATGTCGAGCGCATCGAGATCATCAAGGGGCCGCAGGCAGCCTTGTATGGTCGCAATACCTTCAGCGGTGCGATCAACTATGTGACGGCCAAGCCCACCGATGTGTTCCAGGGCAAGACTGAAATCACCGTTGGCACCGATAATCGTTTCCTGGCCGCCGCCTCGGCGAGCGGCCCGCTGATCGAGGGCACGCTGAAAGGCCGCATTGCGGCCAGCATCGATACCTACGACGGCGCCTATGACAACAGCTACTCAGGGATCGGCCAGGGCGCGGACATCGGCGGTTACGAATACCGCACCGGCCAGGCCTCGCTGCTGTGGACCCCCAACGACATATTCGAGGGTGAACTCTCGCTGTACGTTTCTCGGGACCAGGTCGATACACCGCCCCAGCTCCCGGTGGCGGCGAACTGCGAAGACCGCCACGATGTGGATCCGAGCAAGTCGTCGCGGCTGCAGAACTTCTGCGGCACCTTCCAGTCGATTGACCGCGACAGCATTTCCGTGATTCCGCAGGCCGTCGGCGAAGATCGCAAGCTGAACCGCGCCCAACTGCGCCTGAACTGGGACACCGATATCGGCACGATCACGTCGCAGTCCGGCTACTCGGCGCTGAAGCACAGCGGTTACATCGACGGCTCGCGTGGTGAAGGCGAAAACGTCATATTCAGCTATCTGGGTACGCAGGTGGCAATGGCGCCGCCCTTCAACACTTACCAGCTCGGCCAACTGCAGACTGGCCTCTTGCAGATACAGCCGCAAACCACGGTTGAGGAAGTCAGCGAGGAGTTGCGCTTCGAAAGCCCCGCGGACCGCGACTTCCGGTATTCCACCGGCCTCTATGCCTTCAGGACAAAAATGAGGGGCGGCGATCGCGGTGTAATAGCCACCAAACCGCTACCCGCCGACTTCACCTCTTTCTGCCTGGCCTGCGCTTTCGTCGGCAGCGGCTATACCGACTTCGCCCCGGGCGGCGGCGACGCCACCTTCCTGCCGTGGTTCACCAATCCGCCGCTGGGCGATACCGTGCCTGACAAGATCAATCACAGCGAAGACAAGGCCTATGCGGTGTTTGCCTCGGCGGAATGGGATTTCATCGAGAACTGGACGGGGCGCATCGAGGGTCGCTATACGCGCACCAAGAAGGACTTCGACAACACAGCAACCGGCGCCTCGGGCGACGACAGCTGGAACACCACGGACTGGCGCGCCACGCTGGACTACAAGCCGGCCGATAACATCACGGTCTACGGCTCCATCGCACACGCCGAAAAATCTGGTGGTTTCGACGAAAACCGTCAATTTCCAGAGCGCGCCGACGGTGGACGTAACCATCCCCGGTGCCTTCGACCCGGAGAAGAACACCACTTACGAGCTAGGGCTGAAATCCGAGTTTCTGGACAGGCGGCTGCGTTCTGATTTTGCCGTCTACTACATCGACTGGACAGATATCGTGATCCCGCAGACCGTGGAGTCGATCAACGGCCAGCCCTTGCAATTGCCGGTAGCCTTCCAGGTCAACGGCGGCGACGCGACCATCAAGGGCGCGGAATTCTCTATTGATGCTGTCGTCACGGATAATTTATCGGCGAATATCGGCGTGTCGTACGTCGATGCCGAGTACGGCGACGCACGTGTGGACTCGTTCACGCTGTTCCCGAGCTTCGCGCCGGATGGCCAGATAAAGGGCAACACCATCCTCCGCTCTTCCGAGTGGCAGGGCACGGCCGGAGCCGGCTATCAGGCACCCCTGATGAATGATATCGACTGGTATCTGCGCGGCGATGCGGCCTATCGCGGCAAGCAGTACGCCGATCCCACCAACCAGTCCGTCATTCCCGACTCCACCACAGTCAACGCCCATCTGGGTCTGACCAAGGACACCTGGTCGATCGAGATCTACGCGCTGAATCTCTTTGATAACGACGAACCGGTAGACGCCTACCGTGACGTGTACTTCACCAACACCACACCCGACGGCGTAACCAGCGGCGGCCGGTTCTTCCCGTGGCGCTACACCGTAACGTACCCACGGCGGGTGCAGTACGGTCTGACCTGGCGCATGAAGTTCTAGCCAGTAGCGTTTCCGCACGACATCAGAGGGGCCTTCGGGCCTCTTCTTTGTAGTTCATTACCCGTGTCTGTAGAAGTCCGCCCGGTGGCTGAGGTGTGCGGGGGTTGGTCGGCGGGTTTGCAGGACCAGCCGGGCAGGAAGCCCGGCGCCAGTCCGAGTTAAGAGAGCGTAGGCCAGGGATGGCCGTAGCGAACGCCCGCCGACCAACGCCTCCCCCGCCGCGCCAATGCCGGCGAAGACGGTCAGCTACTAGCCAATCGCGAACAGCAGAAGCACGCAGACACCGGCCATGGTCGCCGCCGCCAGCACACCGGCTACCAGCGGCCGCCACCCAACGCGGCGCATGCCACCGAGATCAACGGTAAGCCCGACGGCAGCCATGCCGATCGTCAGCAACAACTCAGAGGATTTATCGGCCAGCAACAAACCGGGATGCCAGATGTTCAAGCTGAAGTCCGGCAGGCTGTGGCTGGCAGCATCACCAATCGTGCGCAGCACCACCATCAGGACAAATGCCAGAACGAAGCCCGGCAGCAATCGACTCAAGGAGGTCAGGCTTCTGGGCGACTGACCTGATTCCGCCGTCGCGTACCGGGCGGCGAGCAACGGGACAACTGCAATCAGCATCAGGTTGCGCAGCAGCTTGGTAACCGTAGCGGCTTCCAGGGTCTCCGGTGACAGATACTGCCCGCTGTAGAGCAATGCTGCCCCGATCACCTGGGACGTATCGTGAATCGAGGCGCCCAGAAATATACCGGCGGCCAGCGGATTGTCGGCGAACAGCTGGTGAGCAAGCACCGGATAAAACAGCATGCCGAACAGACCAATGCTGACAATCAGGGTGACGGCGTAGCCGGTTTCCTCGGCTTTGGCACGAATCACCGGCGCCACGGCCATGATGGCGGTACAACCGCAGATGCTGGTACCCACCGTCAACAGGGTCACCAGTACCCCGTTCAGGCCCATGGCACGCGCCAGACGCGGCAGCACCAGCCAGGCGGTCAGCATGCAGCCGGCGACAACCGGCAGTGCCTTCAGACCTAATTCACCCAGGCCACTAATGCTCAGCCGCAGACCGACCAGCGCAAGCCCGACCCGCAATACCGTAACGGACGCGACCTCCACGCCCCGCTCCAGGCGTGCGTCCACCCCAATGGTGTTGCGGATGATGACCCCGGTAACTATGGCGAGCATGACCGGACTCACCGGACTTTTGCTCAGATTAAAAAGAACACTGCCAAGCCAGATGGAAAGGTACTGCGTGCTGAACGCAATCGCAGTGGCAACAGCCAGACCCGGCAGTATGCCGGTCCACGATCGTTGCGAACGCGTCATCGCCACCGCTTGAGCCTGCCTCCGCTTAAGCGGAACGCAGCGTCTTGGCTTTGGATGTGTCGGTAGAGATGGGCGCCTGGCGCGAACGATTCTGCACCATGCGGTCATGCAACTCGGTCACCGCGCGACTGCCTGTGTGGACGAAGAGGAATGGCAGCAGTGCATGGATCAGACAGGCGATACCGCTGGCCACCATCTTTAGTGAAAACCCGGCGGCCCGGCCCATGTGCTGCAGGTACGTTTCACCGATCGAGGCGGGATGGTCGGTAAAGAGGCGCAGGAGTGATTTCATATGCCCAGACTAGCTGCGCTGCTTGGCATTATCTGCTCAAAAATTTGCAATAAGCCCAGCTTTCTTGAAACATATGTGCTGTCATTCTAATAAATGTGCAACTTTCTCATCATGGACAGAACAGATATCGCACTTTTGGCATTGCTGCAACGGGACGCCAGCATGTCAGTCGCCGACCTCGCGGACGCCGTTCATCTGTCCAGGGGGCCGTGCTGGCGGCGTATTCGTGCGCTGGAAGAGCATGGCTATATCCGGCGTCGGGTGGCGTTGCTGGATCCCGTCAAACTCAATGTCGCGACCACGGTCTTCGTCCATCTGAAGACCAGCCGGCACGATGTGGAATGGCTGGCAGCATTCAAGGCGGCCGTTGGCGCCATACCGGAGGTCGTGGAGTTCCATAGACTCAGCGGTGAGGTGGACTACCTGCTGCGTCTCGCGATTCCGGATATCGCCGCGTATGACGTTGTCTACAAGCAGTTGATCCGCGTTAGCGGCCTCACTGACGTCAGCGCCAGCTTCGCCCTCGAGTGCATCAAATCCACGACCGAATTACCGCTCGGCTACATCGGTGATCGCCCCTAGCGGTGGACTCCGCATCGGCCTGCCAGCGACCACATGGTCACTGGCAGGCCAACTCCGTTCACTCTCCGGCTTAGCACTGGCCAACCCGGGGCAAAAATCAGGCGGCTTTTTCCCGCCCCTTCAACGCACCCTGGTCCTTCAGTTCACGCTCTGCCCGACTTCCCAACAGGGGAATTGGATCCAGAACCCAGTTTCCGCTCGAGCGACGACCTGGCGACGGGATCGCATAGGCCTTGTCAACGCCGTGGCGCTTCTTGAACTCTGCCCAATCGATACGCCACCCCATGTCATCGAACTTCTTCAGCCAGTCGCGATAGGCAGCTATGGCCTTGTCGGCAGGCATCAGCACTTCCTTGGTCGGGCTAAGCGGGGTGATCGTCGGATTAAGCTGCAGCAGGACCTGAATATCCTGTCCGGCGATAACCTTGTTCCTGGCATGGATCGGCCCATCGTTCTTTGGCTCGAGCAGGAAGTTGCGCATGTTCAGAAAGAAGATCTTCGTCCGGTTTTCATCTACCGGCTGCTCAAAGAAATACTGACGGAACATCTTTTGGGGGTCGATATTGATATAGGTCGGCATGATGTTCGGACCATACGTACCGCCACCTGCATAGATGTCGCTTCTATAGGTCTTCGTGCTGCCCCAGGGCGTTTCAGTGTCCTTCGCAGTGACGTGACCTTTCTGCGGCAGCGGCGGGGAATCGAACTTGTGCATGAACCAGAAGCCCCAGCCCTGCCGATGATCCTCAGTGCTGTAGTCCTTGACCTTGTAGGTGCTTCGATCAACACCCTGGTGACCATGGGTGGGATGCACGAATTCATTGTGCGCAGGATCCAGTCCGTTCTCGATGGAACGCTCATAGTAGTAGCCCACATCGAGTATCAGCACCTGGTTGGCACGCCAGCCAGGCTGGCCATATTCCTCGATGTTGAGCAGCGGTGGGCGCTTGTCCTCCGGCGCATCACCCAGGAACGCAAACACGATGCCGTACTTTTCCTGGACAGGGTATGAATCTACCTTGGCCCGGGCCGGCGGCTTCGCGCCATAACCGATGGACGGAATGTTCTTGCACTCACCATCGCCACCAAACTCCCAGCCATGGTATGGGCAGACGATACAGCCGTTGACGATACGCGGCGCACCCACATTGGACCAGGCACCACCGAGGGACGCGCCACGGTGGGTGCAGGTGTCACTAAGCACTCGCGCGTCGCCGTTCTGGTCACGAAAAGCCACCACATCACAGCCAAGAACCCGAACTTTCTCCGGAACATCCGGTGCCAGATCTTCGCTTCTGATGATGGGATACCAAAAATTGATATACATCGTCGTTCTCCGTATTGATGAAACTCTCGCTTTGAATAGTGTGCTGTCAGTCAGGTACTGACTTGACCTAGATCAACGGCAGCTATCGTCAGGATCGTGGCAACTACGTAGTCCGCAGGTGTAACGGCTCCTCTCGACGAGAGCGCGACCAGTGCTACAGTCGAAGTTCACATTCCAGGAGCCCTGACGCACGGGATGTCACCATTGCAGCCAAAACTTGCGCCGTGGCGACTGTTCTTTCCATCTGCACTACTCCTGGCGCCGGTCAACGTCCTCGTGTGGATGGCACTGCACGATGGACTGATTGCCTGGCCCGACATCGCCTCCGCCACCTGGCATGGGCGCGAAATGCTGTTTGGTTACACGTTTGCCGTTATTGCCGGCTATCTTCTGCCGGCCATGAGCGCCTCATCGCTGGGACTCATCTGGTTGCTGTGGCTGGCGGGCCGCCTGTTGTGGCTGGCACCTCCGGCATTCATCCATCCGTGGCTGGCGCTGATGATTGCTGTGGCATTTCCGGCCCTGCTGGCAGGCCTTGGCGCTGGCCGCTTTCTGACCGTAAAGCGAGCGCGCAATCTCGCGTTTCCGCTGATTTTGCTGGCTCTGGGTGTCGCAGCTTTGGGTAGTTACGCCACGGCAGCGGGGCTGTTGCCGTCGCCCGCCCGCGGCGCTTCTGTACTGTCGGTTTTTATCGTGGCCCTGCTGGTCATGATGATGGGCGGACGAACTGCGCCCACGGCTACAGTCGGTGCCCTGCGCGCACGCGGCCATGAGGTGGCGATCCGCTCACATCCAGGGCTTGAGGTGGCAACTGTTCTCGGCATGCTGTTGCTCGTGATACTGGACGGATCGGGGCAGGCACATGCCGCAGGCCTGGTCGCGATTGCGGTGGCGGTGGTTCTGGCCTTGAGGATGAAGGACTGGAAATTTGGCGGAGTGCTTCACGATCCAGAGGTCTGGCCCCTGCACGTCGGCTATCTCTGGCTCACGCTCGGCATCGCCTTGATCGGCCTGGACCGGCTGGGACTGATGGAACTGCCGGACGCCGGCGCGCTGCATGCACTCGCGGCGGGCGGTATCGGTACGGTGACTCTGGTGATGATGGTCAGGGTGACGCGACAGCGGGCCGGCGGCCTCTCGGCTTCCGTGGCCTGGCTGCAGGCTGTCCAACTGAGCCTCACCGTAGCGGTCTTCCTGAGGGTCTGCGGTGGCTGGATGGTGCCCGGTCATCGCGAATTGATGTTGTGGCTCTCCGCAACCATGTGGGCAGCAGCCTTTGTACTCAGCGGGATCGTACTGTTGCCGGCGGCGTTCAGGCCATCCCGCGCAACCGGCGCCTGATCTCGCAGGCCATTGCGCCGCGGACCTGGTCTCAACGGCCTGATACGCGCTATCCGCAGTACCCAGATGACCATCGCGATTGCACTATAGCCATTGACCGTGGCGCTACAGGGTCCGGGAAGGGCAGCGTGGAAGCATCATGAACAGGCGACTCAATACCTGGCAACGATTCTGGATGCTGTTCGCAGCGGTCTTCCTGGCGTCAACTCTCGCATTGATTGCAACCTTGTGGCCTCCGCACGATCCAGCGGTCGTCGCCGACCTTGGTGCGCCGGAGTGCAGGGAATGGCGAGAACTCCCGGAGGGCACATTTCCCGAAGACTATCCGGAGGCCACGAATCAGGACCAGTGTCACTCCTTGCGCACGCTGCTCAATGAGCAGCGCATAAACATCCGAAACCAAGGCGACTATGACCGCTACCTCCTCAAGGAGCGAGCGAGGGTCAGCATGATCTGCCTTGCCTGGTGGGCTGGCTTTGTGGCGACAATCTATCTGCTCGGGTGGGCCAGCAGACGGCTGGTCGACGCGTTGCGGGGAAAGAAAAGCCCGCAGGCCAGTTAGATGTTGTTTGCCATAGTCATGGGAACATTTGGCGGTACCGCATTGGCGTTCTATTCGTCCAGGTGGCTGCTTGGCAGAATTACCAGCCGGTTTGCCCACCATGTCACACAGATAAAGACCGTCAGGGTGACCGCAATGGTTTTTGGCGCCATTGCGCTTGCACCTGCGATATTCCTTTCAGTGATGGGTGGTGGAATCCTGGGGATACGCTATGCCGGCGTACTCGCGGAAGCCATAGGCATTGGTGAGATAGGTCAAGCAGTAATACTTGCGGTGGAAGTTATCGCTGCCGTTACCATAATCGTCACAATCAATACCGCCATGGGAGCACTCATGGGCATTCTGTTCGCACGCGGCATGCGATAAGGGTATTCCACGATCCCCTGGCGGGCAGAATGGGGCACATAGTAAATCCATGGTCGGACAGCAGACAGCTTTGGCGGTCGGTTTCCTGAACGTGAGGCATGAAGATGCCCTTTGTCGTTACTGAAAACTGCATCAACTGCAAGCACACGTATTGTGCTGATGTCTGCCCTGTTGATGCCTTTCGCGAGGGTCCGAACTTTCTGGTAATTGACCCGGACGAGTGCATAGATTGCGCCATCTGTGAACCCGCGTGCATTGTGGGAGCCATCATGGAGGAGCGGGATGTTCCGGCGGATCAGAAGACCTTCATCCGCATCAATGCAGAGTTGGCCGCCGTCTGGCCAATGATCGGTCACGGCATACCGCCTCCACCAGATGCGGAAGAGTGGGAGGGCGTACCCGGCAAGCTGGCATTGCTCGAGCGCTGACTAGCCGGGATCAGTCGTAAAAACCCGAACCATCTGTTCGGTAAATTCTGGATTCCTTGAGTTCACCATTCTCATCGAAGTATTCCCACCTGCCTTCCCGCTTGTGGAAGACGAAACTTCCGCGCTTCTTCAGCTGGCCGTTCTCGTGGTAGAACTCCCAGGGACCTTCGAGCTGTCGATCCTTGTAGAAGCCTTTCTCCGCCAATTGGCCATTCGGGTGGAACTTCTCGAACAGGCCGTCCAGCTCACCATCCTTGTAGGTCAGTCGTTCGCTCAGGCGTCCGCTTGGGTAATACCGCTCAAAAATACCGCAGGGCTTGCCGTCTATGGAGTGTCCTTTGAGTTTTAATCGCCCGTTGTCGTGATACAGCTCCCAGGCGCCATGCCGTTCGCCGTTTCTGTAGGTTCCCCGGAATTCGAGCTGGCCATTCTCATGAAAAAACTCCCAGGGGCCATCCTGTTTTCCGTTCTTGTAACTGCCCCTGAACTCGAGCTTGCCATCCTTTCGGTGCCACTCCGTCGGGCCATCCGGGCGTTTGAATCGTGATCGCAACTGGGCAATGAAAAAGATGAGCTTGATCATGGCCTGCTCACATTTCTCTAGTGGTTGGCGCCGTCCTTGAAGGTACCCGCTTCCGTCACTCGACCGTCTTCATCGTATAGCTCGTAGCGGCCATCGAGCATGCCACCCCGGAAATTTCCCCTGGTTTTCAGTCTTCCCTGCTCATCGTACAACTCGTAAAGACCGTCCCGCTTCCCGTTGTGATAGTGCTCTCTTACCTGCAATTGGCCATTCTCATGAAACGACTCCAGCAAACCCACTCTCTGGTCATCGCTGTAGGTGCCTGTTTCCGCCGGTTGACCATTCGCATGGAACTTCTGCCACGGGCCCGTTTTCTTGCCGTTGGCAAAGGCCCCTCTGGATTCCAGCTGGCCGTTCGCATGGTACGACTCGTAAGGGCCGTCTCGCTGATCGTCCTTGTGAGTCCCCCGGGATCTCAACTGCCCGTTGCTGTAGAACGCTTCAAAGGGACCGTTGCGTTCGCCGTCAATGAAGTTTCCGCGGGATCGTAACTGTTCGTTGTCATAGTAGAGCGCCCACGGCCCGTTCTTTTTCCCGTCCTTGTACGACTGCCTTTCCCGCAATCGTCCATTCTTGTGAAACGATTCCTGCAGGTCGTCCGACTTGCCATCACCTGGAATTGCCGCGGGCGCCGGTTGCTTGCTTTCGCAATTGAGGTCCCCGATTCCGCCGTGACCGGCTTCCGGCGACCGGTTCTTCGTGCTCGAACTGAACCAGGACAAAATTCTGGACTTCATTGCGCGCAGCCTGTCAGGCGTCTGTGCCAGAGATCCAATTCTTGGGAGGAAGACCAGCCGGGTCAAGAGTGCTAGGTGGAATCACTAATCTGGCCTCTCACCAGAAACTGCCTGAACTTGATTTAGATCATGTGGCACTTGCGAAATCACGATCAACCTTACAGTCACAGAACGTTGGCCTGTTTCTGGAAGACATAACCAGGAGTCACTGACCATGAACACAACATCCGCCGCGAGTTCCAGCAGCCCCAATCTCGCCATGTGGCTGCTGAACAAGAAGAACTGGTTCACTCATTTTTTGATCGTGGCTGTAATAAGTATTGCGGGCCTCGTGTATCTGGGCACCCAGACCTACTCGGGTGCCCCGCCGCTGGTGGATTTTGTTTCACCAACCGGTCAAACAGTGATTTCCGAGGCTCAAATCAAACGCGGCAAGGAGCTGTTTCACCTCCGCGGCCTGATGCTCTACGGCTCCTTCTGGGGCGACGGCGCAGAGCGGGGACCGGACTTTACTGCTGATGCCCTGCACCGGACTGTTGTGGCCATGAGGACCTACTACGCCAATGAAATGATGGCTCACAATGGTATCGCCAGCCTCCCGGACTATGAGAGGGACGCGATCGGTCAGCGCGTAATCCGCGATCTGCACAACAACACCTATGACGAGCAGGCCGGCCAGATCGTGCTCAATGACGCGCAGATTTATGCGTTTGAGGAGCTCAATACGCATTATTCGAGAATGTTCACAGACCCTACGTATCCCGACAGAATGGATCCGCAGAACCAGGTTTCAGGGGAAGACAACCTGCGCGCGGTCACTGCATTCTTCTTCTGGGGAGGCTGGGTCTCTGCGGCAAATCGACCCGGTGAGAAGTACAGCTACACCCACAACTGGCCGTACGATCCAGAGGCCGGCAATACCGCCACCAGCGCTACTTTCATCTGGACATTCATATCGATATTCGCGCTGTGGATTGGCATCAGCGTTGTTCTTTACGTGTACGGCCAGATGAAGGAACAGCCAGTTGACGTCTTCGAGGCCAGTGGTGGCGTAAACGGGCATTCGCTGACGACCTCTGATCTTGAGAATGGCTATGTACGCCCCACCCAACGGGCTACCTACAAGTTTTTCCTGTTGGCAGTTATCGTTTTTGGAGTGCAGGTGCTCGGCGGAATCATCAGTGCCACGGATTTCATTCGTCCGTTCGGCATCAATCTGAACGAACTGATTCCGTTTACTGTTTCGCGCAGCTACCACGCCATACTGCAGATCTTCTGGTTCTTCATGTGCTGGGTGGGTTACACAATCTTTTTCCTGCCTCGGCTGACCAAGGTCCCGAAAGGACAGAAGACCCTGATCAACCTGCTGTTCTTCATCTCCTGTGTCGTGGCAGTGGGAACCGTGGCGGGCATCTATACCGGGCAGAGGGGCTGGATAAACGACGAACTCTCCTACTGGTTTGGCAGCCAGGGTTGGGAATTCATTGAACTGGGCCGCTTCTTCCAGCTGCTCCTTCTGGGCGCCTTCACCCTGTGGATCTTCATCATCTATCGGGGCGTGAAAGCCTGGCTGAGCAAGAAGAACTTCTGGTCTGTTCCGGCCTGGCTCCTCTGGGGCAGTGGTGTGATGGTGCTCTTCCTGTTCTTCGGCATCTTCATGACGCCGGAGGACAACTTCGCCATCTCCGACTACTGGCGCTGGATGGTGGTCCATATGTGGGTGGAGGTCACCTTCGAGGTGTTCACCACTGTCATCGTGGCCTACCTGCTCGTACAGATGGGGCTGGTCACGCGACTGATGGCCGAGCGGATCATCTTTCTGGCCGTCATGCTCTTTCTGGTCACCGCGCTGAATGGCATCTCCCACAACTTCTACTGGATTGCCAAACCGACCGGGATCATTGCAGTTGGCAGCGTTTTCTCTACCCTGCAGGTTCTGCCACTGCTTCTGCTCACGCTCGACGCGTGGCAGATGCGCCAGGAAGGCGGAAGAGCGAATGAGTTCCGCATTCAGGGCAAACAGGTTGTCGTGATGGAAGGAGTCTGGCTGTTTATCCTGGCGGTGAACTTCTGGAACATCTTCGGTGCCGGTGTTTTCGGCTCGCTGATCACCCTGCCACTCGTGAACTACTACGAGCATGCAACCTACATGACCGGCAACCATGCACATGCCGCCATGTTCGGGGTGAAGGGCAATATCGCCCTGGCCGGTCTGCTGTTCTGCTGCCAGCATCTGTTCCAGAAAGCTGCCTGGAATGCGAAGCTGATCAGGACCGTGTTCTGGTCCTTCCAGATCGGTCTTGGGCTGATGATGTTCCTCGACCTGTTCCCGGTGGGCCTGTACCAGATATGGCTCGTCGTCACGGAAGGCCTGTGGTATGCACGGTCAACCGAGGTGGTCATGGGACCGGTGTTCGGCACGCTGACCTACCTGCGCGCAATCGGAGGAGCAATCTTCGTCTTCGGTGGCCTGTTGCCTCTGATCTGGTTCATCCTGTCACGCGGGTTCCGCATGCGGCAGGAAGTGGACGTCGAGACGAACGAGTGGTCCGACTACCAGAAGGAATACGGCAAGGAGAACGGCAAGGAATGGGCGGCTCAGGAAGAGCCGAAGATCTCGGGCCATTGATATAGGCCAGTAACGCAACTTGCCGAAAGCGGGCCGGGCCCTGTGGGGGTTACCCAACTGACTTGGGTGACTCCTCCGGGGCCCGGTTCGTTATGGGAGGCGGTGGCGCAGTGCGCGAAGCATGCCCAGGAACGGATAGGTGGCAGCGTCGCTGTCACCGGCCTGGGTCAGGCTGTCAACCAAAGCCCGGCGCAGGGGCCGCAGACCCGCACCAGCCACCAGGGCCGTGCGACGAACAAGCCGCGCCGGCCGACGATCATCGGTGTACAGACGAGCGATTGCACCGGTTGCGAGGTACAGAGGGCGCGTGGCCCGGCGCAGGGCACGCGCGTACTGCGCCAACTCCTGTGGACCGCCGATATCCCAGCGCGCCGCTTGCGCCCGATGAATGGCCCCGGCCAGCAGATCCTTACCAAGCAGGCCAAAATTGAATCCATGTGCGGTGAACGGGTGCATACCGACCGCAGCATCGCCAACCAGCGCGAAGCGTTCCGCGGTAAAGGTCCGCGCATAAACAGCAACCAGCGGATAGGCGTGGCGGGTACTGGCGAGACGCATCCAGCCGAGGCGCCGATGGAAACGGGCCTCAATGGCAGCGTCGAATTCGGCTTCTGGTGCCTCCATCAAGGTGCGGATGGCTACAGGCGGCAGGGTGATCACCACTGACGACTGATGCCCGGACAGAGGCAGTAGCGCCAAAGTCTGACCTTGACCGAACCATTCCCAGGCAACCTGATCATGTGCCTGCTCGTGGTCCATGCGGCAAACCATCATGGTCTTGCCGAAGTCATGGCTATCAGCGGCAATGCCCATGGCGCGGCGGCTTTCGGAAAACCGGCTGTCGGCCGCCACGACCAGACGCGCCGTCATTGACCGGCCATCGGCCAGACCTACCCGCGACAGATTGCGGCCCGGCTCAATACTGCTGACCCGTTGCCCGCATATCAGCGTCAGGTTGTCCTGGGCCAGCGTCGCGGCAAAGGCGGCACGCCGGATTTCCTGATTGGCCACCAGAAACCCCAACTGCGACCGGTGGCTATCGGTGTGCTCCAGCGACATGCGCAACGGCACATTGCCGTCCATGACCAGCGCGTCACGCAGTACGTGGATCCGGTCCGGGGGGATACGTTCCCAAATACCCAACTGCCGCAGCAGATGGATGCTGTGATGGGTTAACGCGATCTCCCGACCATCGAAGTCAGGATCTCCGAGGCTGGCCACATCCCGACTCTCCAGGAGCGCCACGGAGAGCCCACTGCCAGACAGCGACCGTGCAAAGCACAGGCCGGCCGGTCCGGCACCGATAACGATGATGTCGAAATTCATGGGACATGACTTCCCGGCTTCAGCTCCGGCTCGTCAGCAGAGCTGATCACCTCAGGCGGCAAACGGGTTCTGTCAGCCCGCCGCTGCGGCCCGCGACCCGCGCTGCGCCGCCAAAGCCCGGGGAAACAGTACTTTGTCTTCCTTGTACATGTGCGCCAGCAAATCCTGGTCAAACGCAGCCAGCCGTTCGAGCAACTCGCGCCAGGCACCGCTGATTCCGTCGGTCGGCAGGTAATTGTTGGTCAGCTTCCGCATCTTCAGCAGGGTCTTTACCGTCAGCTCGTGCTCATTTTCCATGCAGGCAATGGGACCGCCCACCGATCCACCGCAACGGGTTGGCGTAACTGCGTGATTCGTCGCGAGTTCACGAATCATCGAAAACAGTGACTCCTCCTCATGGAGCATGTGCGTATCAAGTTCAACCGCGATACGTTGCATCTCCTCGTCGAGCTCTGACAGTTCCTGATTATCTGCATGCGCCACGGCCACGGAGTTTGCCAGAGCAGTCAGCTTCGGGAGATTCTCCCGCAGATAGTGGTGATGGGTCTTTTCTACATGCTCAACCAGGCTCGCCAGTGGCATATTCTGGAATGGCGTAACGTCGATGGGCGGTTTCTCTTCGGGAACGTTGGCCGACTCCAGCATCATCAGGAGCATCCCCGGATTGAATCCGAAGGTCCAGCACAACTCCCCCAACATCACATCGGTGTCATCACCATCGTGGTACAGCCCCGTCGACCGCAATGCATTGATAACGCCCGGAGGGCCACTTTGCAGTTCCGATATCTTCGTGTGAGCGGTCAGTGTCAACATGGTCATGTCCTTCTGTTCGGGATTGCTTCGTGGCTGCTACGACACATCGTGACGGCGGCCGCAGCGCGCATACGGATTCATGCAGGCAGCGCGTTCGGCGAGCCCCTCCACGTCAAGCAGCGTGATGCGTTTTCGGTCGGCCTTCACGAGACCCTTTTTCTGGAATCTTGCAAGGATGCGACTCAGGGTTTCAGGCGAGAGTCTGAGGTAATTGGCGATATCCTGGCGGGCCATGGCGAGTTCCAGATCGGTGGATTCAGTATTGGTCTGGCGCGCTGCGACCATGACCAGGAAAGTCGCCAGCCGCTCTTCGGCGCTGAAATCTCCAGCCAAAGCGGAGTAACCGAGGACTTCGCGACTGAACAACCGGAATATCTGTGTCTGGAGTTCCGGAATCTTCTGGGCCATCAACGTCAACGTCGCGTACGGCAAAACACAAACCCTGCTGACGGCCAGCGCGATACAGCTCGACGGATGCCTTGCCGGATAGATCGCGTCAATGCCCATGATCTCGCCACAAAAGTGGAATGAAGTGATGTGCTCGCGGCCCTCGTTGTCCACCATATAACTCTTCAAGGAACCGGCTTGAACCGCATACAGTGAACGGACTGAATCACCCGCACGAAACAGATGCTCGCCAGGAGCCAGCGATCGGCAACGTTGCAAGCCGCGTTCAAATTGCTGAACCTGGTCCGGAGTCAGCAAGCCGGGCAGGCATTGCGACGCGTGCTGGCAGCTACGGCACGACTGACAGGCAGTCTCGCTGCGGACCGCGCCATCCTGATAGTTGGTTGTACGCCTGACTGGCTTTGTCACAGTCGTGTGATGCGTCAGAATCAACTTTCGCGATCCTCCAGCTGGAACGTTTCATGGTTCTTTGACCTGATATCTAAGCCGCGTTCCGGGGAGTCAGGCTATAAGGGTTTCTCCGTAGGCCCTCGTGCAAGGCAAGTTTCAAGGGATGCCAAGAAGACAGTCGAGCACGTCGTCTGCCGAGTAGGTGGTGCGACCCGGGCGCAGGAAGTGACGAATCCGGGCTACTTCGTCGCCGGCGGTAACCAGCGACGGCTCAAGCTTGCCGTCGTGGCTGATCTGGCCATACCCAACGACAGACATCAGGCCATTGCACACGCATTTGCGACCAATGGTATCGGCCTCGTTACCGCCTTTGCGCATGTAGTCATCCAGTGGTTCACCAGCGCAGCGGTATCCGATGGTTCCATCTTTCTGGCGATAGCACTCCCGGAGGACACCGAGATCACACACGCGCTGGCGCGCGGCGAATACCTCTGGTTGCGAAACCGTGCCATCGACCTGCACCACCTTGAAGGGAAATCCGGTCGGCGACGCATAGGGATCAGTGAATACCTTGACGGTTCCTTCGGAGGCCATGCGTAACACCGTTTTCCTGATCTCCGGTGACAGCCCCGACTCTTCGCAGAAAGCGAAGGCCGTGCCAACCTGAATGCCCCGGGCACCGAGCGCGATGGCGCTCTGAAGTCCCGCAGCATCACCATATGACCCTGCCAGCCAGAACGGCAGGCCAAGCTCGCGGATCTGCTCCAGGTTCGGCGTATCCCGCGGCCCATAGACCGGCTCGTTGTTCATGTCGAGCATCAGGGAGCCGCGTGGAGGCGCGTTGTGCCCTCCCGCAGTGTGCCCCTCCACGATGAATCCATCGACCTTGCCGGTACTTTTTCGGGCAAGGTTCATGGCCAATACGGAGGACGAAACGATTGCCAGGAACTGCGGACGCGGCAGCGTACCCACCCCTGAGGGCAGGTATTTGCGTGGATCAAAGCTTGTGCAGAACGTTTCGCCCGGCAGAGCACCGGCAACATCGAGTCTGAGTTCCGCGGGCTTGCCGGCAGCAAAGCAATCCAGGATGGCCGGGATTGACCGCGGGATACCGGCACCCATCAGTACGACGTCTACGCCAGCGAGCATCGCCCCGAAAAGTGAAGCCAGGTTGGGTAGCTGGATCTTCTCCAGCAGGTTGATCCCCACCAATCCCGAATGGCCGGCTTTCGCCAGGTAAACCTCGGCAAAGTTGGCAACCACCAGCAGATCCAGTAGCGGCGCCGGCATCCTGATCGATGGGACCGGCTTGGCTTTGAACCGGGCACCGGCTGGCTTGCCGCCTTCGATGAAATACCGCCGCCAGACTCGGGCCGCGACGTCAGGGATCGGAAATGCATCGAAGGCAACACGCAAATGCCCACCGGGATCGCCCAGTTGCAGACGGCGAACCAGCACGGCATCTATCGCGGTGCCGGAGACGACACCGAGTTGACCCCTGCGCGAAACTGCTTGCGCCAACGGCCATGAGGAAACGGCGACGCCCATGCCACCCTGGATAATTCGAGGAAGTTGCCTATTCACCTTGATAACGCTGGCAAGTGTTAGGGGCCGCCTGGCGAGCCACGATCACACGCGATAGCTGCCCGATTCACGGGCCTGACCGGGGTTGTTGGGCGGGTAATTGGCCCACTTGTCCCGGTAGTAACGCATGCGCAGATCACCATCGGACTGGCGGTTGAAAGTCAGATAGATATTGCGTCTCGGCCGGTTACTGCAATTCGCCCGGGAACCATGCGGCACATAGGAATCGAAAAACACGACCGCTCCGGGGCCTGCCTCCAGCAACTCATAATCACCCGCTGGCTCATAAGGTGGATCTGCATCGGTGAGAGGGCGCCATTCAGGGCCCATGAGCGCGCGGTCATAGGCCCCGGTTGAAAGAAAGCTCAACGCCGCATTATCACGGTGGTTTGCGTCGACTGCGATCGCCATCGTAATGAAGTAATCGCTGTAGGCATTCCACCCTGCCGCCTGGTCCTGGTGCAGCTTGTCCGGCCGGCACCCCGGCAGCTTGTAGTTGACCTTCTCCTTGAATAACGCCGGCGCCTCCCCAAACAACGACGTCAGCGCTTTCAGTACTTTTGGTGCCAGCATAAGACGGGTCATGGCCGGGTTGTGGCGGCCGAGAATATGCTCAACCCGTACCAGCATGGTTTCACCCGTCACCGGACTTTGCTCGTAGTAGCAGGCTTCAGCGCCCTTATGCGAAATCCCGGTACGTGAAGTCCCGGCCTGAAGAGAATCGAGCCAGTCGGATATCCGGGTTATTTCCTTGCCATCGAAGCCTTCTTCGAGGACGCAGTAGCCGCGTTGGCGAAACTGGTCGATGTCAGGGGCACTCAATTCCATGCTGCCACTCTCCTGCCTCAGGTGCTTCGGAGACATTCGCAAAACTACCTGCCGTGCCCGGGAATCACTGATCGGGGTGTCCACTTTTGTATCAGTAGCAGTTATGACAACTGTGGAAGCTGACATGGATCAAGTCTTTATGGGGAACACTACGTATGGCAGCAGCTAGTCTGCCGCTGCAGACTTCCAATACTGTGTCGAAGGAGAACACTTTGAACACTATCGTGATACTCAGTGTCGTAATTCCTTTCGTCCTGTTCATCGTCTGCGTCATGGCAAGCCTGATGTTGGCGCGTCGCAAGAACACACAGATGGTTGAAAACTCGCCTGGCACGTTGCCGTACACCTGGGGGTTTTTTCTGGGCTATAGCGGAATCATCGGCGGGATTTTTATTGCCGCAGCGGTCGGCATAGTGGTTTTGGCTGGCTATTATCAGGACTGGTTCCTGATTCTGCTGACTTATGCGATCGGCCTGGGTGTTGCCAGTTACGGAGTGCTGCTGAGGTATCGATGGGGCTGGTTGATTCACATACCGCTGACACTCAACCCCGGAATGTGGGCCTTTAACAGCGTGTATATCCACAATCGATGGCGGGAGATTTCCCGACACCAGCAACGAGCGTCCATACCATGACAGACATTGCTTCACCGACCGTCACCAGCAACTTCAAGCGCCTTTTCTACCGACCGCCATTTGTCGGTCTTCTTGCTTTTGTCATCGTCTTCCTCATGCAGGGCCTCGGCCACACCCAGATGGTTCTCATGGAGAGCCTGTTCGGCAAGGAGTACGTCTACCAATCGGCGGCCTTCCTCGGCTTCCTCGGCGTAGTGTTTCTGTTCATTGGCATGCGCAGAAAAGGCGAAGTGAGTGCCACCTGGCTGGGCTTCTTCGCTGGCACCTGCCTGTGGACCGGGTGGGTGGAATTTACCTACGTGTGGTCCGCCAGGGTGCTTGGCGTACCTGACCTGATGGACCAGCATGCAGCCGGTGAGATCGCCACCAAAGCCGAGTATCTGGTCATGATGTCTTCAGCCGGAGTTCTGCTGGCTACGATGGCACCGTTGCTCCTGAACAGGGAAACCAAGTGCAACATGTTTGCCTGGTTTCAGCGCCGCCTGCACCTGCGTACAGGCAAGCCCAGCCGGGGTTACGAGCGCAATTTCGCTTACGTGACGTGCCTGGAGACCATTTACGTGATCTGGTTCTGCTACCTGGCACTGCTCTTCATCTACGACGAGAACATCCTGGGCGATCGGCATCCCGTCACGTACGGGATTTTCGTGGCTGGATCGATCTGGTCGATCTACCTGATGCAGCGCCTGGCAAGAATGTGGAAAGTGACCACAGCAATTCGCTATGCCATTCCGACAGCCATCATCGCCTATAGCTGCTATGAGATCGCCGGCCGGTGGAATCTCTTTGCCGACATCTGGGTGCATCCGGAACGGTATTGGCTGCAACTCAGCCTGATATTTGCAGCTCTGGTACTCATCGTGGTGGTTGCCGTCTTTGCGCCCCAGCACCTGAAGGCCATCCTGGACCGGGAAGGGCGGCTGCACAAGACGTAGCCGCGGCCCTGCCTACGTATTGACCGGATTCCGTACCACTTCCGGTTCCGGGTCGTCAACGAAGATCAGGCGCCAGCGTTCGATGCCATGTACGACAACCAGGGTAATGAGCAGCCACGCCATTATGGTGTGCATCTGGAGGAACACTGCATGGAGATTCTTTTTGTCATCCGCAAGAGATGAATACGGAATGAAACCAAAGCCAAGAACCGGATAGTCGATAAACGCCGCATTGGCCACGCCAATAAGAACCTGAATCAGGACCAGCGGATAGAAAACCCACTGAAGCAGCATCGAAGGCCTTTTCCACCATCGTGGCGGGGCATAGAGATTGTGGGCTCGGCGCCACCACCAGCGAAACAACATCAAGGCAAAAATTGTGGTGCCCACACCAGAGTGAACCATCACCAGCAATACTTTGGTATCCAGCGGAAAACTGTCGAGTCGCCATCCGGACAACAGGTTGAATATGATTATTGCCGCCGCGATCCAGTGGAAAACCCTGGCAACCGTGTAGTTGTACTTCTGATTTGATGCGGTCATGACCGTATCTCCAGCGATGCTGAATGCAGCATTGCAGAATCACGCAATCGGGAAAGTACGGGAAATCCGCAGGAAGCAGTTGACACGCAGTCTTGCAAGAACGCGCTCACGCGCGAACAACGTTGATCGCAGCCCAAAACACGTCGCGGGCGGAAAATCCCGGCCCTGCCAGTTCTTCCTGCCCCTTTTTACAACCTGCCACCGCCGGATATTTCCAGTACTTCACCGGTGACAAAGGAGGCTTCGTCGCTGGCCAGAAAGAGAATACCGTTTGCCACTTCCACCGGTTGGCCAACTCGGCCCAGCGGATACGTGGACCCCACAAACTTGCTGACCTGCTCCCAGACACCGGGCGGAAGTGTCTTTTTTATGGTCTCCACCTCGATCATGCCAGGCGCGACCGCATTGACACGGATGCCATGCTTGCCCAGCGTCATAGCCAGGGTACGCGTGAGCGCAAAGACACCACCCTTGGACGCCGAGTAGGCAAACTGGTTGACACTGCTGCCGCGGAAAGTGAGTGAACTCATATTGACGATTGCTCCGGAGCCCTGGGGCTTCATGAGTTTCACCGCTTCCCGGCAGGCCAGAAAAGTGCTGGTCAGATTGGCATCGATGTTTCTTTGCAGGTTGGCGACATCCATCTGCTCCATAGCGACGTTGTTACCAAAGTGACCGCCAGCGATGTTGACCAGAATATCGAGTCGCCCGTAGCACTCAACGACCTGCGTGAACAGTGCCTCGACTTGCGCCTCGCTGCTGAGATCCGCGGCATGGAACGAATGCCGTTCATCCCCGCCATCGACCGTATTGAGAAAATCCGGCGGCAGCGGCCGCAGATCTGTCATGGCAAGTGTCGCGTCTCATTACCTGAACCAAGGGCGTTCAGTAGTGACTACCTGCAAGTTAAAAAAAAGCCCGGCGCACGGCCGGGCTTTCACGTCGCGTGACCGAAAGGAGATCAGGTGATTCGCCGCCTTGCCCAGCCCAGCAGGCCTAGCGCCGACCCGAACAGCCAGACTGTGGCGGGCACGGGAACAGGGCGAACCAGGAAATGACCAGCCGTCGTATCGACCAGATTGAAATTGCTTGATAGCAGGCTGGTGGTCGCGGCTCCGGCACCAAGTCCGGACATGTGGTAATTCGGTCGGGTTGTTTGCGTCACGCTCCAGGAAGCAAACCCGCGTCCGGTTGCATTCACGGTTGCGCAAAACTGGGTACATCCGAGAAAGGACAGAAGCGTTGATGCAGCGGGGTTGTTCAGCACATTGTTGACATTGTTGGTTGTCAGGAAACCGGCGTTCGTAAAAAGTGCGATGACCTGCGCCTCGCTCGCATGTGCGTAGCCATCGACAGTGACGAACGTCGATGCCTCAGCGGCATTCCAGGAAATCCCCAGGGTTTGCGTCAGATCGAGCCACTCAAGCCCCGTGCCTGTGTCGATCATGCTGGTGCCGTTGTCGATCAGCGCGGCATTGGCTGATCCGAAGACAAGCAGAAGAAGTAGCCCGTGAATTCGTTTCATCTGGATCGCCCCCAAGGCTGCATCGTTTGTGTTGTTAGCTGCCAATTAATCCAACATTGGCTTGTGGTGATCGTTGCCCGGCTTTGCCAGCAGGTGATTTAAATCTGAGGCAGGTGATTTAAACCTGAGGTTTTATATAAATGAAGAAGGTGCTCTTTACAATACCGGCAAATCGTGTTTGCGCTGACTCAGGGTTATGTCAAAAGTGGTGCCAAGGGATAGTACAAGGATTTCAATGCGTTGCGATCCATTGAGGAACCCCCGGGGCGCGGAAGCAACGGACCACCCGCATGAAAAATGTAATGTTTGCAGCGCAAACAAACCTGACAATAAGTTGTGGCAGTGGACCAAAAAAAAGCCCCGCCGAAGCGGGGCTTTTCGTAGTCGTCTTGCGAGACCTGGCAAGTACGCCAAATGGCGTTCTTACATATCCATCCCGCCCATGCCACCACCAGGCATCGGCATCGGAGAATCCTTCTTCGGTGCCTCGGCAATCATGGCCTCGGTGGTGAGCAGCAATCCGGCGACGGAAGCTGCGTTCTGCAAGGCAGACCGCGCGACCTTGGTCGGATCGATGATACCCATGGCCACCAGATCACCGTATTCGCCGGTCTGGGCGTTATAGCCAAAGTTGCCCTTGCCTTCGGCAACCTTGTTCAGCACAACCGCACCATCTTCTCCGGCGTTGATGACGATCTGACGCAGCGGCTCTTCGAGGGCACGACGCAGGATGTTGATACCCGCGTTCTGGTCGTCGTTGTCGCCCTTGAAATCCTTCAGCGCTTCACGAGCCCGGATCAGAGCGACACCGCCACCTGGCACCACGCCTTCTTCGACGGCTGCACGCGTGGCGTGCAACGCATCTTCAACGCGGGCCTTCTTTTCTTTCATCTCGACTTCGGTAGCAGCACCGACCTTGATCACGGCCACACCGCCGGAGAGCTTGGCAACACGCTCCTGCAGCTTTTCGCGATCGTAGTCGGAGGTAGTCGCCTCGATTTCCTTGTTGATCTGGTCAACGCGCGCCTTGATGTCCTTCGACTTGCCGGCACCATCGATAATCGTGGTGTTTTCCTTGTCGACGACAACCTTCTTGGCCTTGCCCAGATCTTCCAGGCGGGCCTTCTCCAGCGACAGCCCGACTTCTTCGGCAATCACCTGACCACCCGTGAGTACAGCCATGTCCTGCAACATCGCCTTGCGACGGTCGCCGAAACCAGGAGCCTTCACGGCACAGACCTTGACGATACCGCGGATCGTATTCACGACCAGCGTGGCCAGGGCTTCACCCTCGACGTCTTCGGCAACGACCAGCAGAGGCTTGCCGGACTTGGCAACATTCTCGAGCAGTGGCAGCAGTTCGCGGATGTTCGAGATCTTCTTGTCGTACAGCAGGATGTAGGGCTGTTCCAGCTCGGCATGCTGCTCGTTTGCGTTGTTGATGAAGTAAGGGGACAGGTAACCACGATCGAACTGCATGCCCTCGACGACATCGAGCTGGTTCTCAAGGCCGGAACCGTCTTCAACGGTAATCACGCCCTGCTTGCCAACTTTGCCCATGGCTTCGGCCAGCGTGTGGCCGATTGACTCGTCACCATTGGCAGAAATAGTGCCAACCTGCGCGATGGCCTTGTCGTCCTGACAGCTCTTGGAGAGCTTGCTGAGCCGCTCAACGACCATAATCGTGGCCTTGTCGATGCCGCGCTTCAGGTCCATCGGGTTCATGCCGGCAGCAACCGACTTCAGACCTTCCCTCAGAATCGACTGCGCCAGCACCGTGGCGGTCGTGGTGCCGTCGCCAGCAACGTCGGAAGTGTTGGACGCGACTTCCTTGACCATCTGCGCGCCCATGTTCTGAAACTTGTCTTCGAGTTCGATTTCTTTAGCGACGGAAACGCCGTCTTTGGTGACGGTCGGCGCGCCGAAGCTCTTGTCGAGCACCACGTTACGACCCTTGGGACCCAGCGTTACCTTGACGGCATCGGCCAGGACGTTGACGCCGGCGAACATGCGCGAGCGGGCGTCATCACTGAAACGTACTTCTTTGGCAGCCATTGAATGTCTTCCTTAAATTCAGTTGTTCGGTTTGGGTTCGATCAGCCTTCGATAACGGCAACGATGTCGTCTTCCTTCATTACCAGCAGCTCCTCGCCGTCGACCTTGACCTCGGTGCCGCTGTACTTGCCGAACAGCACCTTGTCGCCGGCCTTCACGTCGAGCGCGCGGATGTCGCCGTTCTCCAGAATGCGACCCTTGCCCACCGCGATGACCTTGCCCTTGATGGGCTTTTCAGTCGCAGTGTCAGGAATCACGATGCCACCGGGGGATGTGCGCTCCTCTTCGGTGCGCTTGATAATCACGCGGTCATGTAGCGGACGAATCTTCATGGCAAGTAACTCCTTGAAATGCCTCTATTTAATGTCATACTGACGGGCTTGGGCAGCTACCACCTGTGGTGTTGTGGCACCACATCGTTAGCACTCTCCCCTTGAGGCTGCTAATCATAGGGGCGCGCGGTGGAATTTCAAGGCCCGGTATGGGCCAGAAATGGGGACGCTACCCTTTTTGCACGCCAATTGGCGCTACCAACGGGCACGTATAAGGGTAGCGTCCCCATTTCTGATTGACATAATCCGGGGCTATGAACGAAGAGATTCTGGTTGTGCTGTGTACCTGCCCCGATGAGCGCACGGGTACCGGAATTGCGACCGCCCTCCTCGCCGAAAATCTGGCCGCGTGCGTGAATTGCGTGACCGGAATCCGGTCCATGTACCGGTGGGAAGGGCAAACGCGGGAAGACACCGAGGTGCTGCTGGTCATCAAGACCACGACATCCCGGTATGCCGCGCTGCAAGCACTTATACAGGCGCGTCATCCATATGATGTACCTGAAGTTATTGCCATGCCGGTGGTAGCCGGCGCAAGCAACTATCTGGATTGGATCAGGCAGGCAACCAGCGAATGAAGCGACTGTTCACTACATTTACGGCAATTGTGGCGCTGCTCGTCGGCGTTGCCGCCCATGGCCAGGTATCGGGCCAGGTATCGGGCCAGGCGCCCGAGCCGGACGTCCTCAAACCGGAACAGGCTTTCCAATACACGGTCAGCGCCGTTGCCGACGCCCTGGTGGTCCGCTGGAACATCCGGCCCGAGTACTACCTGTACAAGGAGCGGATGAGTTTCGAGAGCCGCACGCCCGGTATCACGCTGGGCGCGGCCCAGATGCCGGCCGGCGAACTGCACAGCGACGAATACTTCGGCGATATGCACATCTACCGCGGCACCGCCGAAATCCGTTTGCCGCTTGCGGCTCGCGACGCAAACGTCAACAGCATTGCGCTGGCCATCAAATCCCAGGGTTGTGCCGACATCGGTCTTTGTTATCCGCCGCAGGTCTGGGTCAGCAACGTGAGCTTGCCGACGACGGGCGCATCGGGTGGTGGCGCAGGCCCGGCCACCGGCCTTGCCGCCCTGCTCAATCGTAATACCAGCAAGCCCAAAGACGAGCCCTTGCCCGTCGAAGAGGCTTTTCGATACAGCATCAATGCAGGACCCCTTCACGCTGCTGGTCAAGTGGACGATAGCCCCTGGCTACTACCTCTACCGTCACAAGCTGGGAGCGGAGACGAACAGCTCATCAGCAGAGCTGGGGCCACCATCACTGCCGCCCGGCGAGCCCAAAGTCGACGAGGAGTACGGCAACACACTCGTGTTTCACGACGAAGTCACGATGACCATGCCGCTCACCCGCAGCGATCCGGTGCCAGCTCCCTACCGCTCACAATTCACTATCAGGGGTGCAAGGAAGACAGCATCTGTTACCCGCCGCAGACGGTGGCCACCTCGGTATCGCTGCCCCCGGCAGTTGCAGGAACGACTGCAGCCGCCGCTACAGGAACGGAGACTTCCGAGCAGGATCAGCTGTTTCTGCTGATCCGCGATGGCAATCTGCTGGCCGTGCTGGCCATCTTCGGGGGCCTCGGCTTGTTGCTGTCCTTCACGCCCTGCTGTCTGCCGATGTACCCGATCCTGTCGGGCATCATCGTGGGCCAGGGCAAGGCCGATGGCGCACCGCTCGGAACCAGCAAGGCATTCCTGCTGTCTCTCGCGTTCGTCATAGGCATGGCGCTGACGTACACCATTCTCGGTGCGGTATTTGCCGCTGCCGGCGCGCAGGTGCAGGCAGTCATGCAGCAACCCGTAGTGATCATCGGCGTGGCCCTGCTGTTCGTGGCGCTGGCGCTGTCGATGTTTGGCCTGTTTGATCTGCAGATTCCAACAAGCTGGCAAACGAAACTGAACTCGATCTCCGGGCAGCAACGCTCAGGCAGTCTGGTTGGCGCCGCGATCATGGGCTTCATTTCCGCAGCGGTCATCACCACCTGCGTCACACCACCACTGGTTGCTGCGCTGGCAGTCATCGCCAAGACCGGCGATGTCACCCGGGTGCGCTGGCCCTGTTTGCGCTGGGCATCGGCATGGGCATTCCGCTGCTTGCGATCGGCGCTTCAGCCGGGCGACTGATACCGAAGTCAGGCGCGTGGATGGTCTCGGTGAAAGCCGCGTTCGGCCTGATGATGCTGGCCATGGCAGTCTGGATGCTGGACCGCCTGTGGCCCGGCACGCTGACGCTGGCGCTGTGGGCCGTGCTGCTGGTCATCGGCGGTGTCTTTCTCGGCGCCTTCGCGCCGCTGGACTCGTCGGCACCGCTGTCCCGGAAAATCGGCAAGGGCTTTGGCATCGTCGCAACGCTGTACGGAGCCGCGCTGCTCCTCGGCGCGCTGGCCGGCAACGACGACGCCCTGCGCCCCCTGCAGTTCAGTGCCGCACCATTCGCGGTCGGATCAAATTCTGTTGCCGGCACCGAGGCTGGTCACGTCACGTTTACCCGCATCAAGACGGTCGCGGATCTGGATCAGGCTGTGGCCAGCGCCGTAGCTGCCGGCCAACCCGTTCTGCTCGACTTCTATGCGGACTGGTGCGTGTCATGCAAGGAGATGGAACAGTACACATTCACTGATCCAGCCGTTAAGACGGCCCTGGCAAAAGCCGTTTTGCTACAGGCTGATGTTACGGCCGTAGATGCCGACGATCGCGCCCTGATGCGCCACTTCGGCATCGTCGGCCCGCCGACCATCGTGTTCTTCACGGCCGACGGCCGCGAACTGGGTTCACAGCGGGTGGTGGGCTTCAAGCCGGCAGCCCAGTTTGCGGCACATCTGCAGCGGGTCTTTGGACTGCCGCTGGTGCCATCTGAACAGGCCGTGGCTGATAACCGGCCCTGATATCGGTGAGCCCGTTTCGACGAATTGCCATTGGCCTGTGGGTGGCTGTATTTCTGCTCACCGGCATCCTCTTCGGCACCGGCTGGCGCCCATGGACTGTCAACAATACTGTCAATACAGCTGCCAACTCTTCTGAAGAGTCGCAACAAACTGATCCCAATACTGTTTCCGGATCTGCTGTCAATATCGGCGATCCACTCCCCGACATTACCCTTGCCGATCTCTACGGCCAGCCGCAGTCGCTCTCAACCTGGTCTGGCCGGACGCTGCTGATCAATTTCTGGGCGACCTGGTGCGCCCCGTGTCGACAGGAAATGCCATTGCTGGAGCAGTTTCAGCAGGCCGTGGACCCCGCCCAGGTGCAAGTGGTGGGCATTGCCATCGACCGGCTGGATCCCGTGATGCGATTTCTCGGTGAGACGGGCGTGACCTACCCGAATCTGGTGGGCCAGATGGATGCGACACGGATTGCCGAGCGATTTGTCAGCGATCTGGCGCTACCGTTGTCCGTGGTCGCTGCCCCGGACGGCACGGTGCTGGCGGTACATATGGGAGAGCTGCATGCCGGCGATCTCAAGCAAATCGCGACGGCCGCAGACGGCCTGGCAACAGGTACACTGTCGCCCAGCCAGGTTTTCGACACCTTGAAGTTAGGTGCTGCGCAAAACCAGTAGCCCCTCCTTATGTTCTTTTGCGGCGAATATCGCTAAGCTTGCCGCTATCTTCGTTGAACATGCTGCTATTTGATGGCAACACTGCTATTACTGAACGGCCCCAACCTTAATTTGCTCGGGCAGCGCGAGCCACAGGTTTATGGCGCCACCACTCTGGCCGACATCGAAAGCGGCCTGACCGCTTCAGCGGCCGCTGCCGGGCACAGCCTGGAATCCTTTCAGACCAATTCCGAAGCAGCACTGGTCGATCGCATCCAGCAGGCCGCGGGCCGCGTCGATTTCATTCTTCTGAATCCCGGCGCGCTGACGCACACCAGCGTGGCGCTGCGCGACGCGCTGCTGGCCGTCGCCATCCCGTTTATAGAGATTCACCTGAGCAATGTTCAGGCCCGGGAGGAGTTCCGCCGGCACTCCTATGTATCGGACATCGCCGTGGGCGTTATCACTGGCCTGGGCGCTCTGGGTTACCAGTTGGCTTTCCAGGCCGCGTGCGCCCGGCTAGACACCCCACGTTCCCAATAGAGGACGTTTCATGGATATACGCAAGGTCAAGAAGCTCATCGAGTTACTGGAAGAATCGGGACTCGCGGAGCTGGAGATCACTGAGGGCGAGGAATCGGTCCGGATCACCCGCCAAACGCCGGCTGCCGCGCCAACCCAATATGTGATGCCTCCGACGTACGCCGCACCCGGTGCCGCGCCCGTTGCCGCACCCGGACCTGCAGGCGCCACCTCAAGCCCCGGCGGCGTTGCGCCTCCGTCGAACCCCGGCCCGCAAGGTCACCAGGTGCTCTCGCCAATGGTCGGCACCTACTACGAAGCATCCGCGCCCGGCTCGCCCAACTTCGTGGCGATCGGCGATCAGGTCAAGATCGGCGACACCCTGTGCATCATCGAAGCAATGAAGATGATGAACCAGATCGAGGCCGACGTAGACGGCAAGGTTGTCGCTGCGCTGGCCAAAAACGGTGAGCCTGTCGAGTTTGGCCAGCCGCTGTTCGTCATCGAGCCCTGACCTACTGATGCTCGACAAAGTAGTCATTGCCAATCGCGGGGAGATCGCGCTGCGCATTCAGCGCGCCTGCCGCGAACTCGGCATCAAGACCGTCGCCGTGCATTCGACGGCCGACGCCAGTCAGAAACATGTGTTGCTGGCCGATGAAACGGTGTGCATCGGGCCACCGCCATCCGGCCAGAGTTACCTCAACATGCCGGCCATCATCAGTGCGGCAGAAGTCACCGATGCCGTCGCAATTCACCCGGGCTACGGCTTCCTGTCCGAGAACGCCGACTTTGCCGAGCGCGTACAGCGCAGCGGCTTTATTTTCGTCGGACCGCCACCCGATGTCATCCGGCAGATGGGCGACAAGATTTCGGCCAAGGCGGCCATGCGCGCCGTCGGCGTGCCCTGCGTGCCAGGCTCGGAAGGCCCGCTGGGTGAAGATGGCGACGAGATCATGAAGATGGCCCGCTCCATCGGCTATCCCGTGATCATCAAGGCGGCGGGTGGCGGTGGTGGCCGTGGCATGCGTGTTGTGCGCGGCGATGCGACGCTGCTTAACGCCGTGACCCTGACCCGCAGCGAAGCCGGCGCAGCCTTTGGCAACGACACGGTTTACATGGAGAAGTACCTGGAACGGCCGAGGCACGTGGAGTATCAGGTGCTGGCCGACGCTCATGGCAACGCGGTGCATCTTTTCGACCGCGACTGCTCCATGCAGCGACGCCATCAGAAAGTGCTGGAAGAAGCACCTGCGCCCGGCATTCCGGATGAACTGCGCATGAAGATGGGTGCGCGTGTTGTCGAAGCCTGCCGGGAAATCGGCTACCGCAGCGCCGGCACCTTTGAGTTCCTTTACGAAAACGGCGAGTTCTACTTCATCGAAATGAACACCCGTATACAGGTCGAGCATCCGGTCACGGAGATGATCACCGGTATCGACATCGTAAAGGAGCAGCTGAAGATCGCTGCCGGCGAGAAGCTGTCCTTCCGCCAGGAAGATATCGTGGTGCGGGGGCATGCCGTTGAATGCCGGATCAATGCCGAAGATCCGCGCACCTTCATGCCATCGCCGGGCAAGGTGGAACTGTGGCACACGCCGGGCGGGCCTGGCATACGGGTCGACAGCCACCTTTACAGCGGCTATACGGTTCCACCGTACTATGACTCCCTGGTTGCCAAGGTCATCGCCTACGGCGACACCCGCGAATCCGCAATCACCCGCATGAGCATCGCCCTTACCGAGATGGTGGTTGACGGCATCAAGACCAATATCCGGATGCACCAGGACTTGTGCCAGGACGCTGCCTTCCGTCAGGGCGGCACAGATATTCACTACCTCGAGAAGAAGCTGCGCCTCTGACAGCCACCATGTCCGAGAGCTGGCTTCAGGCAACCGTGGACTGCCCACAATCCCGCCTTGCCGCGCTGGAGGAAATTTTTGCGGCTCTGGGTTCGCTCGTGACGTGGACCGAGGCCGCAGACGACGAGGAAATTCTGGAGCCTGACCCGGGCGCCACGCCACTGTGGGACGCCGTACGGCTAACCGCACTGTTTCCACCGGAAACCAGCCAGGCCGCCCTGAGCGCCGCGCTGCCGGACCTGGAGCTGCACTTCGCCACAGTGGCCGACCGTGACTGGGATGCCGAGTGGCGGCGCTCGCTGAAACCCTTGCGTTTCGGGCAGCGCTTGTGGGTGTGTCCGGCAGGTCAACCCGGTCCGGACCCGTCCGGTATCAGTGTCACTCTGGAACCGGGCCTGGCCTTTGGCACCGGCACTCACCCCACCACTGCCATGTGTCTGGTCTGGCTGGAAGCCCAGCCGCTGACCGATACGCGGGTGCTGGACTACGGCTGCGGCTCCGGAATTCTGGCCATTGCCGCCCTGGCCCTGGGCGCCCGTACGGCCGTTGGTGTGGACATCGATCCGCAGGCACTGACAGCCAGTCGGGAGAACGCCGCGCGCAATGGCTGCGCACAAAAGCTGACTGTAGTCGGCGTGGCGGACGATTGCGGATCAGTAGACGTTCTGGTGGCCAACATCCTGTCCGGTCCGCTGGTGCGGCTGGCACCGGAACTGCGTCGGTATACGGCACCGGGCACGCGGGTGGCCTTGAGCGGTATCCTGTCGGACCAGGCCCCGGAGGTAATTGCTGCGTTCAAGCCGTGGGTGAGCCTGACGGTCGCCGATACGCAGGGCGACTGGATATTGCTTGCCGGCACGGTAACGCCCTGACCCATGTACACGAGCTGTCCGGAATGCGGCACTGTTTTCCGCATCAGTATTCACGATCTGCGCGTGGCCGAGGGCTATGCACGCTGTGGCCATTGCTCGGCCACCTTCAATGCGCTGGCCACGCTCGCCGACGAACCGCCCCCGACGGTGACCTTGAACCAGTTGGTGCTGCCGACCGAACCTGAACCACCGTCCGGCAGTGACGACGCGCTGGAATTCAATATCCCGGAAGACAGCTGGACAAATTTCTTCGAAAAAGAGATGCCGACGGCGCCTTCGTTTGCCGTTGATGAAAGCAAGCCCGGCGATGACGCGGAACCTGAACAGGCTGACGAGCCGGTTCAGGCTCCAGAACCGGAGCCAGAACCGGAACCGGAACCGGAACCGCTGCCGGAGCCTGAACCGCCGGAGCCCGATATCGGTGCCGGCATCGGCTCGGACACCGTAGACCAGGCAGGCCTCTATCGTGCTCTGGCAACCGAAGCGGCCGAGTCAGACGATCAGGACGACAGCAGGTGGGGCGCTCCTGAAACGAACACGGAGCACGTCAGTGAACCGGCGCACGAGGAACCCGCTAATGCGCCCGAGCAGGACCCGGATGAAGACTCAGAGCAAGGTTACAGGCAAAGCGCAGAGCAAGACTCACTTCAGGACCATGCCCAAGACTCAGTCCAGAACCTTGGCCAGAACCTTGGCCAGAACCTTGGCCAGAACCATGGCCAGAACCATGGCCAGAACCATGGCCAGAACCTTGGCCAGAACCTTGGCCGGGACCTGGTCCAGAGCGCGGAACCCTCCCCGACGCAGAACTCCGAGTACGATCAGGAGCACGATCCGATTTATGGCCCGGTACATGGTCCGGAGCCACTCCACAGCGACGACGACTGGCAGGCACTTCTTGACGAGGTTGCCGAAGATGATCCCGCCGCAAAGCCCGTGTATGTAATCAGCGAGGATCAAACCGGCAGCGAAAACGACGATGGCCCGCTGGACGTACCAATGGCACTGGAAAATGCCTGGGATGAATCGGTGCTGGACCGTACCTCATCACCAGCGCCCCTGCCCGCTGACTTTGCAGCGCACCTTGATGTGCCAGACGAGCTCGCAGACACGGAGGCCAGCCGGCTGCAGCCGGCGGTGGCCGATCAACCCTTTGTCTGGACACCACCCGTGCGCCCGGCAGAGAAGAGTTCACTCAGCCGATGGATCTACGGCGTCGGATCTGCGTTGCTCGCTTTGGCACTGATAACCCAGGTAATTCACCACCAACGCGACCGCCTGGCGACGTACCCGGCACTGACCGAACCAATGACACGGCTATATGCCGCGCTAGACCTTCCACTGTGGCCGGCCTGGGATCTGCGATCCTATGAAGTCCGCAATTATGAAGCGGTTGCCGACCGCACCAGCCGCGGTGCTCTGGACGTGCTGGCCCGCATTGCGGTCGTCGGTAGCGAGCCTGTAGGCCTGCCGCTGGTACGCATCTCACTCAGCGACCGCTTCGGGAAATCGCTGGGATCTCGCGTGTTTAAACCCTCGGAATATCTTGGAAAGAACCAGGCACCGCGCGAACCGGTGAGCCCTGGCACCATGATTCCGGTGGACATCCACCTGAAAGATCCAGGCACCGATGCGCAAGGTATTGATATCGATGTCTGCCTGATGAATCGACGCAATGGAATCACGTGTCGCAACGGGCAGGATCCCTTCGCTCGCTGAACTCACTTCACGAATCGCGCGCAACTGTTTGTCTGAAGACAGGGCACGTCAAGTATGTAATCACCGCAAGAGATGTGCTGAGCAAATGCCCAGCACAAGCGACCATCGTGGTATGCTTCCTGAACTCGCTGCCGGCCAAAAAACTCTTCGATGAACCGCGGCGAAAATCCAGATGTATTGCAGTTCAGGATTGACAAACTACGCCATTGGTGACTCACACCGCGGCGCGGTTAACGGGTTTGACTTCTTTGCAGGGAGTGAGTGAACGGTGGCAAAAGGTGCACGCGGCAAGTCAACAACAAAGAAGAACGGCGTAAACCGAAATGGTGCATCGATCGTTCACGCCTCTGCAGTCCGCGTGAAGAATCGTCCACTGCGCGACTACACTGAAGAAGCCTTGCAAAAATATTTTGGCGATCTGAATGGCCACCGCCCGGGAGATCTTTATGAACTGGTGCTGGGCGAAGTTGAAGAACCGTTGTTCAAGACCGTCCTTGACTACACCAAAGGCAATCAGAGCGTGGCCGCCGACATCCTCGGCATCAATCGCGCCACACTGCGCAAGAAGCTCCGACACTACCAGCTGCTCGCTTAAGTCCGTCCGGCACTGACGGCAAACCGCTATGGCACGCTCCATGAGCCGCGCACTACTTAGTGTTTCCGACAAGGACGGCATTGTTGAGCTGGCCTCCGGATTGCAGCAGCTCGGTTTCGACCTGGTCTCCACCGGCGGCACTGCTGCTGCACTGCGGGAAGCCGGGTTGAATGTGACGGATGTATCTGAAATTACAGGCTTTCCCGAGATCATGGACGGTCGCGTCAAAACCCTCCACCCGGCCATCCACGGCGGCCTGCTCGGACGGCGAGACATTGATGGCGAGGTGATGAACAAGCATCGTATCGAGCCTATCGACCTGCTCGTCGTCAACCTGTATCCCTTTGAAGCCACGGTGAGTCGCGCCGGCTGTACGCGTGCAGACGCCATCGAAAACATCGACATCGGCGGCCCGGCCATGCTGCGCGCCGCTGCGAAAAACCACGAGGCGGTTGCCGTGGTGGTCGATCCCACCGACTACGCACGCGTGTTGACTGAACTTGAATCGAACGGCAACGTCAGCAAGGACACACGCCGCTATCTCGCTCGCAAGGTATTTGCGCACACGGCTGTTTACGATGCCGCGGTATTCAACTGGTTACGCAATGCCGACGGCGATACCGGATTGCCAGACAATCTGCCGATTGGACTGCGTCTCAAGGACACCCTGCGTTACGGCGAGAATCCACATCAACGCGCCGGCCTGTACACCTTGCCAGGCAGCGCCTCCGATACTGTGGTCGGCGCGACGCTGCATCAAGGCAAGGAACTGTCATTCAACAACCTGGCCGATGCGGATGCTGCCCTCGAATGTGTGCGGGCACTCGCCACTCCGGCCTGCGTGATTGTCAAGCATGCCAATCCCTGTGGCGTGGGTGTTGCGACGACGACAATCGAAGCGTATGAAAAGGCCTATGCAACGGACCCTACTTCGGCATTCGGTGGCATCATTGCATTTAATGCACCGGTCGACGGCGCTTTGGCTGCCACGATGGTGGAACGTCAGTTTGTCGAGGTGATGGTGGCAACGCACTACACGCCAGAAGCGCTCACCGCGTTCGCGCGCAAACCGAATATCCGCGTACTGGAAACCGGGCCGTTGCGCCCGGCGCTGCCGCCCACGCTGCGTGTTGAGCAACTCGAAGGTGGCATGCTGGTACAGGACGCCGATGTGGCCTCGCTGCCAGACGACGCACTGCGCGTGGTAACGAAGCGCCAACCCACGGAAGACGAACGTGCCGACGCTGAACTGGCCTGGAAGCTGGTCCGCTCGGTGAAATCCAACGCCATATTGTTTGTCCACGATGGCGCCACCATTGGCATCGGCGCTGGCCAGATGAGTCGAGTAATGAGCGTGCGAATTGCGGCGTGGAAGGCCGAGGAAGCCGGCCTGAAGGTCGCCGGCGCCACGATGGCTTCCGACGCCTTTTTCCCGTTCCGTGACGGTGTAGACCTGGCCGCCAGCTTCGGGATCCGCACCATCATCCAGCCCGGCGGCTCCATGCGCGATGCCGAAGTGATTGCCGCCGCCGACGAACACGACATCGCCATGCTTTTCACCGGCATGCGCCATTTCCGCCACTGATATGCCTGCACTACCCTGAAATGAAAATTCTCGTTATCGGCTCCGGCGGCCGCGAACACGCTATCGCCTGGAAGCTTGCCCAATCCCCCGACGTTGAAGTCGTCATCGTCGCGCCCGGCAATGCTGGCACCGCGCTAGAACCCGGGGTTCGAAATGCGCCCGTCGCCGCCGATGATCTCGACGGCCTGGTTAAACTTGCGCAAGCCGAGCACGTCGGCCTCACCATCGTTGGACCCGAAGCACCGCTGGCCTCCGGCATCGTCGATCGTTTCTGGAGTGTGGGTCTGCGGATTTTCGGACCACGCATGCACGCTGCACGACTGGAAAGCTCCAAGACCTTTGCCAAGGAATTCATGGTTCGCCACCGGATTCCGACCGCAGTACATGCCTCGTTCAGCGACGTGGATGAGGCACGCGCCTATCTTGAACAGGTCGGCGCACCCATTGTTGTGAAGGCCGACGGACTGGCTGGCGGCAAGGGCGTGATCGTCGCTCAAACCATTGAGGAAGCCCACGCTGCCGTCACCGACATGCTTGATGACCGCCGCTTCGGAGACGCTGGTGCCCGCGTAGTGATCGAAGAAGTCCTGGCCGGCGAAGAAGCCAGCTTCATCGCAATGATCGGCGTCGATGGCGCCATCCTGCCGCTTGCCACCTCGCAGGATCACAAGGCCAGGGATGACGGCGACAAAGGCCCCAACACGGGCGGCATGGGCGCCTATTCGCCCGCTCCCGTGATTAACGACGCCATCGCCCAGCGCGTCCTGAATGAGGTCATGCGTCCGGTGGTCGAAGGCCTGCGCGCCGAAGGCATACGCTACTCGGGCTTTCTGTACGCCGGGTTGATGATCGCCGCTGATGGCACACCGAAGGTGCTTGAGTTCAACTGCCGCTTCGGCGACCCCGAAACCCAGCCGATCCTGTTCCGCCTCAAGTCCGATCTGCTACTGCTCATCGAAGCTGCGCTGGACGGCAATCTCGGCAAAGCCAGGGTCGAGTGGGATCCTCGCCCGGCTCTGGGCGTCGTCATGGCGGCTAACGGTTATCCGCAGAAATACCGGCAGGGCGACGTGATTACCGGACTGCCCACCACGTCCTCCAAAACCAGCAAGGTCTTTCACGGCGGCACCGGCCGCAATACCAGCGAAGAGATCGTGACCCGCGGCGGCCGCGTATTGTGTGTGGTTGGCACGGGCAACACCATCAGCGATGCCCAGGCCGAAGCCTATCGCGTGGTCAAACAAATCTACTTCGACGGTGCGATCTACCGCACTGATATCGGCTACCGCGCGATCGCGCGCGGCTTGTAGGGGAACCACAATGCTGGATTTCGGATACAGCGGGCTCCTGGGCCTCCTGATACTGATTGGGGATATCTGGGCAATTATCAATATTTTCCAAAGCGATGTTTCCAACGGGAAGAAGCTGATCTGGATCGTCGCAGTGGTGCTGCTGCCCGTGCTCGGCCTGATCCTCTGGTTCTTCCTTGGACCACGCGACCGCAGGACGTAACACAGGGTCAGGCTCGACGAATACATGGCAACTCTGGTCATGCAGATCAAGGTCAAGCCCAGGGCGCGCGTCTCTTCGTTAGAGCAGGAATCTGATGGCACCTGGCTGGCCAGCCTCAAGTCGGCTCCGGTTGATGGCAAAGCCAACAGCGAGCTCGTTGCCCTGGTTGCCGAGCGCCTCAACTGCCGCAAGGCCGCGGTTACGATCAAGTCTGGTGCCTCCGGCCGGACCAAACTGGTCCGGGTCGAAACCGAGTGAGCCTCAACAAATAATCGTAGCGCGCATCTGGTAGCACAACATGCGCTTATGGTCATTGCACCCGAAGTATCTGGATCCGAAGGGGCTGGTGGCCCTTTGGCGTGAGGCCCTGCTTGCCAAAGCCGTCTTGCGTGGCGACACACAAGGCTACACTCGACACCCGCAACTGGAGCGCTTCTGCACGCATCCGCAGACACGCTCAGCCATCAATGCCTATTTGGCTGCAGTCCACGACGAAGCAACGAGTCGTGGCTACAACTTCAACCGTTCCAAGGTTGGTCCGGTCCGGACGGTGCAAAGCATTGCGGTTAATTCGGGCCAGCTTGAATTTGAATGGCGTCACTTACAAAAGAAGCTGTTGATTCGCAGCCAGGTGGTGCATGCGCGGTGGAGCAAGGTCGTCAACCCTGCATGTCACCCGTTGTTTCACCGCCAGCCGGGTCCGGTGGCATCATGGGAGCGGGGGCAGTGACACCCGCCCCTTCGTTGACGCGGACAGTCGCCGGCAAGCCGGATACCCGCAGTGAATGATGATCACGCGTCGACAGCAGCTTGAATCAGCAGCCAGAAAGGAACCCACGTGCCATTCGTAAACATCAAGGTCACGAAGGAAGGCGTTTCCTCCGAACAGAAAGCGGAATTGATTGCTGGAGTAACCACACTTCTGCAGCGTGTTCTCAACAAAAACCCTGCCAGTACAGTTGTACTCATCGAGGAAATCGAAGCCGATAACTGGGGTGTCGGCGGGGAACAGGTCACACGCCGACGCTCAAAGGGGACGTAATGGACACCCTCGGCATTCATCACCTGGGTCTGGCGGTGTCAGATCTCGACGCCACCACAGGGTTTTTCGTGAATTGTCTCGGTTGGTCGGTAGTCCGCGAAGTGCCCGAATATCCGGCAAAGTTCGTGTCAAATGGCAGCGCGTTTCTTACGTTCTGGCAAGTCGAGCCAGGAAGCGGAACCTTTGACAGAAGAAAGCAGGTTGGACTTCACCATGTAGCCATCAGCGTGACCGACGAGAGCAGCCTTAAAGATATCTTCGAGCGGGTCTCACGCTTCCCCAGGGTTGTGGTGGAGTTTCCGCCGGAATTGCTGGCGGGAGGGCCAGCTCGACACTTTATGATCTACGAGCCAAGCGGGATCCGGCTCGAATTCATATACGCTCCTTGAGCGCTGATCGCGCTATGCCGCTGACGCCTGCCCCGGTCACCCGCTTTTGATGACACTGTTGCATCACAGGCGCCTGGCCAGTTCATCCAGCGATTCCCGAGTCGCTTTGCGGCGTAGATAGTTGGTAGCCAGCCGATCAAGTGCGGCGATGTTGGTTGCGCTGGTGTCGTCGGTGTCGTCGAGCCCGGTCGTGAGATCGGTCTGCAGGCGGAAGTAACCGTCTCCGACGAGTTGCCGGGCGATGTAATCAACCGAATCAGTATTCCCGTCGAACAGCACATCGATGATTGGCACTGCCCATTCCAGCGCACCCCATTCCTGCGCCTGGCGCAAACTGATCGGCCGGTTGCGGGCGCCGCTGCCCACTGACAAAACCGTAAGATCACTGCATTGGGTGACGCCCTGGTCGCGACGCATGGCTTCCGCAATCGCCAGTGCCGTCGGGTTGTTGGCAACCACACCACCGTCGATCATCGACCGCGGCTTGTTCTCGACCGGCATGGCGAAAGCCGGAAAGTACGTCGGCGCCGATGCAGATGCACGGCAAACCTGCCACACCGGCAAGTTCTGGTGCTCCCGCTTGAAACTCTTGAAAATTATCGGGGTGCGCGACACGGTGTCGTAGCCGGTCACCATCACTGGCGGCTCCAACTGACCCATCGTGGTCTCGCCAAAAGCTTCGCGCAGTACTTCGTCGAGCCCACGCCCGTCGTACTTCGGCGCCGACGGCCCGTCTCTGAAGAAGCGGCCGGCGCGTGACCACAACCGCTGTGCCATGCCGGGGAAGATGCGATGCCGCTGTTCCCGGTACAGTGCCACGATCTGTGCGGGTGCCAGCCCGTTCGCCAGTCCACAGGCGATCAATGCACCGCTGGAACTGCCGGCGTAGAGATCGAAGCTGTCGCGAAGGCCGGGTTTGCCAGCCTGCTTCAGGGCATTTTCTGCACCTTGCAGCCACAGGCCCGTGACCAGGCCGCGAATGCCGCCGCCATCAAGAGACAGGATGCGTCGCGCTTTCATTGGCGGGCTCCAGAAGGTTTCATGGCGACGCTAGCATGAGTTTCAGTGGCGGGGACCCCAAATGGGATGGTGGCGGGACAAAGCTGCCCCGCCACCATTGCACCGCCAGTTGTCTGGGGCTGGTTTAATGCGTTACAGAAGCGTCGCCCGATGCATTCGCAGAGCCGCTGGCCTGGGCCGAAGACTGGTGCACACCCGGACTATTGGCCTCAAAGGACTTGTTGCCTTCCGCTGAGGCCGCGAGTGATGGACTACGGGGTGCCATCGACGGCGTTTGCTCCGCTGTCGGCGCATCTTCAGCAGTCGGCGGAGTCGTCGTCGGCTCGGTTACTTCGCTCGCCATACCCGGCGTGTTGGCAGCGTCATCCGCTGCTTCGGCTGACCGGCTGAGTTGACCGGTGTAGCTGCCGGAGCCAGTTCCAGCGCCGGTCAGGGTGTTCCCCGCGATGTCAGCTTCTCCAGCCAGCGAATTGGTTGCGTTACCGCTCGCAGCGGCATCCGGTATCTTCGGCGCCGGGCGCGAGCCCGCCTCGTCTGCGATACCTTTTGTGCGCGAAGCTGCCCGATCACCAGACGCGCTCGCCCGGTCTCCGAGGCTGCCGGCCCGCGACCCGATCCGCCCGGGGAGATCATGGTTGAAGCCGATGTTGCCACCGGCCTGGCCTATGCCACCGGCGGCACCGGATCCGATACCGGCCACGCCACCACCGACGCCGCCAGCCAGTCCGCCGTTACCGCCGAGGCCCAGTGGGCCGGCATCGGCAGCCGAGGCGATGATCAGACCCAGTGTGGCGACCGCCGCCAGATAAGTATGTTGCTTGCGCATGAGAGCTCTCCTTGCAAATTCCGCCGCAGTACATCCGCGGCCTTCAAGAAGAACAACGCGTGGTGCCGGCGGTTTCATCCCGGCCACCGGGAATATTTATGGATTATGTTTAGAGCCCCGGTACAACGCCGACGCGGTAGTCAGCCCCAACCAGGCCGACACCATAAATCTCGTCTGGACCTTTCCGGCCCAGATCCTGGGCGCGCGCAGCCAGTCGCGCGCGGGCAGACGCCGGATCTCCAGCCTCAAGTTCAATAGCCAGCAGTCCGGCAACCAGCGGTGCGGCGAATGAAGTGCCCCGGACAGCAACGCCTGCTGCCTCGCTGTCGCTTGCCGCAAGATTGATGCCCGGCGCTGCGAAGGCCACGTGGGAACCACGGCAGGCCTCGATCAAGACGCGGTTGTTGTCATCGACGCCGGTCACGCCGATCACACCAGGGTATGCCGCAGGGTAGAGAGGCCGCGCAGCCGGGCCGTCGTTACCGACCGCCGCGACGACCAGAGTCCCGCGTGCTACCAGGCGTCCGACGACCATCTCCAGAGTTGCGTTGGCCTGACCTACCAGGCTGATGTTGATGACAGGCACGCCGTTCGCGGCGAGCCACGCGAAGGCCTCCGCGAGCGCCAACACGTTCCCGCCAGTGGGCACACCACAGTAGACGTCCGCGGCGTAAAGCCTTGCCCCCGGCGACACGCCTCGGACCGGCTTGCCCGTCCCCACCAACAGCGAGGCGACCGCAGTACCATGGGTACTGGTCACGATCTGGCCGGCGCAGCCCCAGCGCTGGATACGGCGCTGATCGAAGCCCAGGCTAGCATCGCCTACCCCGCCGTCCACGAGTCCCAACGCGACAGTGCCGGCCGGCACGCTTGCGGCCTCGCGAGCACTGGACACGGCAACCATATCTATAGCCGCGCCAGCGCGGCTATAGATATGGTTATAGTCGTAGACCCCCTCAGGGAATTTTCGGCGCAACTCACGCAAGGCCTGCTGCGGGGTGCGGCCGCGCGGCGTAGCGATTGCCGCTATATCCAGATCCAAATTCGCCAGATGAGTGGTCCGCAGTACGACATAGCCAGAAGCCTGCAGCCGATCGAGCAGGGATACCGGCGGCGTCAGAACCAGAACTTCTCCCCTCACGACGGCCTCGCCCCTGGTATCGAGAGTCAGCAGGTCATGGTGCTTCCGGACCAGGCGCCGGATATCCACCAGACGTGTAGTCCGCAGCGGCTCGTCCGGCAGTGCAAGGTTTCCCGGCAGTTCCGCAACGCGGGCGCCCGGCAGAGTCGGCAATTCAAGCGGCAGGGATGGCCCCGATACCTGAGCCTGGGCGCCGAACGCGCTCAGCAGCATGATGGCAGCAATGTTGGCACTTGGACGGAACACGCGGCCGACCTCCCGGGGCCCGGTAAGGCTACCGATGCTAGCATCGGACTCCGACTGTCCACGGCAACGCGCCGCACAGCATTCGCATTCTGATTGCAGGCAGGACTTGAAGGGGCACACAGCCATGGAAGAAATCTCCGGTTCCGGTCGTTTATCTGTCAGGTAGACGAATGAGCCCCGTGAAAACTTCCACGCAGCGCGAGCTCGTCGAACTGTTGCCCCGGTTACGGCGCTTCGCGCGGGCATTGACCCGTCACCCGGCGGATGCCGACGACCTTGTTCAACTGGCCCTTGAGCGTGCACTGATGAATATGAATCAGCCTAAGCCGGACTCCCGCATGGACAGCTGGATGTTCCGCATCATTCGCAATGCCTGGATCGACGAGACCAGGGCACGCGGCCGGTGGAATACCGTGCTGGCCCCCGAAGAGGCCGGGCAAAACGTCGGCGATGCTTCGGCCGCCGACGGCGTTAACCTGCTGTCGATGCAACAGGCGATGGCGACACTCCCGGAGGAACAGCGCAGCGCCGTGGCGCTCGTACTCATCGAAGGCCTCTCCTACAAACAGGCAGCAGCCACCCTTGAAGTGCCGGTCGGCACGCTGACGAGCCGGCTCGCACGTGGCAGGGAAGCGCTGCAAGCGTTGCTGGGCAGCGATGCGGGAGGGAAGCAATGACGATCGCAGACGACACACTGATGGCCTACGCCGACGGCGAACTCGACGCAGCTGCCGCCTCCGTGGTGGAGGCCGAAATCGCGATCAATCCGACGACTGCCGAGCGCGTGAGCCACTACCGGCGGCAACGTACGCTACTCAAGACGCAGTTTGACAGCGTTCTCACCGAGCCCGTGCCGTCGCATCTCGTTGCGGCAGCCCTGGGCATCCCAACGATCGCTCCGCGGCGACGGTGGGCGCTGCCGGAGCTGGGTGCCATGGCGGCGAGCCTGCTTCTGGGCGTGGTCGACGCCTGGGGACTTTTGCGGGGTGACGGCAGTGAGCCGGCCATCGTGGCGAATGGCGCCGGACTGGAGGCTCGGGGCGCGCTTGCGCACGCCCTGTCGGAAGATCTGGCCGCTGCTGATGGAACTGTGGCGGTGGGCTTGTCTTTCCGCGACCGGTCGGGCAATTACTGTCGGACCTTTACACTGACAGGTGCGGACCCTACAGCGGGATTAGCCTGTCGCGGCCCGGATGGATGGCAGATACAAATGGCAACGCGGGCCGCTGGTGACGCGCCGGGTACAACATACCGGCCGGCCGGCAGCGCCATGCCAGAAGCATTGCGCCACGCAGTAGAGCAACGTATCGCAGGTGAACCGCTCGACGCGAAGCAGGAATCAGCCGCGCGAGACCGTGGTTGGCGTGATTGAGCCGGGTCTTGACGCATCCGATCGGCGATGATGCTCGCCGTGCAACACTGTTAGGTGCCGCTGAAGGCGCCTTTCAACAATTTATACCTGATTGGTGGCACTTAAACAGGCGTATGCGGCTTCAGGACTCCATCAGACATGGCAGCTGATATATGCATACGTACATGCTCACCCGGCGACGACCATGCACTTGCAGTCATCGGTCAAGCCACATTCCTTGAGACCTATGCCAGCGTACTTGCGGGACCAGACATCCTGGCGTATTGCGCAACTTCTCACTCCATCGACACCTATCGCCGCTGGCTGACAAAGCCTGACTACAAACTCTGGCTCGCGGAAGTTCGTCCAGGGCATGCGCCCGTTGGCTACATGGTTACAGCACCAGCCGACCTTCCGCTGCCTGATGTTTCACCCCGCGATGTCGAAATAAGGCGTATCTATGTCTTCAGCAAGTACCAGGGCGGCGGGCTGGGAAAGCGGCTGGCAAATGAGGCCATCGCGGATTCGCGCACGCGCCAGGCGCAGCGATTGCTACTCGGAGTTTATTCCCGCAATGAGGCGGCGATCGGGTTCTATACGCATATGGGATTCCGTCATTTGGGGACCCGCAAGTTCCAGGTCGGCAGCCAGACCTGTGATGACAACATCATGGGGCTGTCACTGTAACGGCCTGCAATTGACACCAGACCCTGGACGGCACACGATCCGGGACCGTCCAGGGTTCTTGCGCACCGCTGACACGGCACGCCAGTCACGCATACAATCCTTCGATGTCGAACTGGAATGCCGAGCACTACCTGAAGTACGGCAACGAGCGAACCCGGCCTGCCGCCGATCTTGTCGCACGGATACAGCTGAAGGCGCCCGGCACGATTGCAGACCTTGGTTGCGGGCCCGGCAACAGCACACAGTTGCTTTACGACCGTTGGCCAGATGCAGATGTGACGGGCATCGACAGCTCTCCCGAGATGCTGCAGACCGCGCGCAAGAATTACCCGGAGCACAAGTGGCTGGTCGGCGACATTTCGCAATGGACGCCAGATCAACCCTTCGACCTGCTTTTTTCCAATGCCGCGCTTCAGTGGTTGGCGAACCATAGCCAGCTTGTTTGCAGACTGTTCGAATTTGTTTCTCCGCATGGAGCATTGGCCTTCCAGGTCCCAAGCAGCACCTACGCCACTGTTCGTACCCTGATGCATGAGGTCTCGCGAGAGCCCGAATGGAATGACCGGATGAGCGCACCGCGCGCAGCGCTGACGATGGAGAGCCCATCGCATTACTACGACGCATTGTCTGGCGTTGCCGGCTCTCTGGATATCTGGGAAACCGAGTACAGTCATGTGATGAACTCCACAGGCGCAATCGTCGACTGGATAGCGAGCACCGGGCTTCGGCCTTTTCTGGATGCGCTCGACAACGACGACGAACGCAATGATTTCTGCAGCCGGCTCCGCAAAGGGGTTGATGCCGCATATGCAATTCGCAGTGACGGCAAAATACTGCTGCCGTTCCGAAGAACCTTCGTGATTGCCTATCGGGGGGCGTAGCAACAATGATTGATCATATTGGCCTGGCCGTTGGCGACTACCAAGAGAGCAAATCCTTCTTTTGCCAGGCGCTGGCTCCGCTCGGCGTTGAACTGATCACTGAAGTCGAGGGGTGGGCGGGCCTAGGCAGAGGCGGCAAGCCGCTATTCTGGTTCGGCGTGCACACCGAAAGACAACGGCCGATGCATATTGCATTTACGGCAGAAAGTCGCGAACAGGTCAGGGCGTTTTACCGGGCGGCATTGGCGGCTGGTGGCCAGGACAACGGGCCGCCGGGAATTCGCGGGATTTATCATCCAAACTACTATGGCGCCTTCGTTATTGGCCCGGACGGGCACAATATCGAAGCTGTTTGCCATCAGGCTGAATTCTGACCAGTAGCGAGGCTGGACCACATGATGTATCCGACGCTCCTCTTTCTGCATCTGGCTGCTGCCATCATATGGGTCGGCGGAATGTTCTTTGCCTACTATTGCCTGCGCCCTGCTGCCGGGCAAACCCTGGAACCACCGCTGCGGCTGCCGCTGTGGGTGGCCACCTTCAAACCATTCTTCCGGTATGTGGCCGTCGCGGTTGTCCTGATCGTGGGCAGTGGCTTCGGCATGATGCTGCCGGTCGGGATGGGCGCATCGCCGCTTGGCTGGCTGCTCATGATGGTGCTTGGGCTGGTGATGGCAGCTGTCTTTGTATATGTGTACTGGATCCTGTATCCCGGACTCGTCAGGCACACCGAGGCGGCGGCATGGCCGGCAGCAGCAGCAACACTGAACTCCATCAGGCGCCTGGTTGCACTGAATCTGCTGTTGTCAGTTGTCGTTGTCATGGCGGCGGTGTCGGCACGATGATCCCGATCCGCGGCATCGACCATGTCGTTCTGCGCGCTGTCAACGTGGAGGCAATGCTGCGGTTCTATGGTGACGCGCTGGGTTGCACGATCGAGCGCCGCCAGGATGATATCGGCCTGATTCAGCTACGGGCCGGCAGTGCCCTGATCGACCTGGTGTCCGTTGAAGGAAAACTGGGCCGCGCCGGCGGCGCAGCACCTGGCACAGAAGGTCGAAACATGGATCACTTCTGCCTCGGCGTGGAGCCGTTCAACGAGACCACCATTCGCAACCAACTGGCAAAGCACGGCTGGTCCGCCGGACCGGTAGAGCAGCGTTATGGTGCAAACGGCCACGGTCCGTCTATGTATGTTGCCGATCCGGAAGGCAATATTGTGGAGCTCAAGGGTCCGCCGAATAGCTGACCTGCATTTCAGAGGTCCCGGATGTCCGCCTATGAGCACGCGTTGCTGGTTGATGAGACCTCGCGCAAGTCGCGTTTGGATTTGGCAGAGCGCATGCTGGACCGCTGTGAGGGTGTGGTAAAACTGGGTAACGTTTTGGCGCTCCGGTCTACGCCTGACGCGATTCTCTGCGAGGTCATCGATTCAACGACTGCCGGACATCGCTGTGCCGAGGAGTTCAAGGTGCTAATCGAGAATGCAGCCCGCTATCTGGATGAATCGAAACTCGCAAGCCACTTGCCACCTCGACCTGTTCAATGGCGGGTGGTAGCAGATGACGGCACCGATGCGGTAGAACTGTGGCCGGGAACCCGACCATGAAATCACTCGAACTGAGGATTCCCCCGCCACTGGTTTTGGTGGCAATTGCAGCCGCCATGTGGTTTATTTCGCGCGTTACGCCTGTGCTTGAGGTCCCAACGCCCTATCGGAAACTGGTCGCACTGGTGGTTGCCGTGGCAGGCGGCTTCATTTCCTACCGTGGCGTCAGCGCCTTCCGTCTTGCACAGACGACGCCAAATCCAATGAAACCGGACGAGGCAACCGTCCTGGTGAGTTCGGGCATCTATCGATTCACGCGCAACCCCATGTATCTGGGACTGCTGTTTATTTTGCTCGCATGGTCGATATTTCTGGCGGCGCCCTGGGTGCTGTTGGGGCCCTTCGCCTTTGTGCTCTTCATCGGCCGCTTCCAGATCCGGCCAGAAGAGGCCGCGCTTTCCAGATTGTTTGGCGCCGACTATGCCGACTACAAGGCGAAGGTACGCCGGTGGCTGTGAGGTCCGGAATCCATTATTTCCAGGGCGCGCAAGGATTTACGTCGATTCGACACTCGCTGCCTGGGCCTGTGGTGAATTAGTGTGGACACTGCACTGCTGCTTTGGGGCGTTTTGTTCAGCTCGATCGGGCTGGGCTTTTTCATTTACGGCCGCCGGCAACGAGCCGTGGTACCACTGGTTTGTGGAGTGGCCCTCATGGTAGTGCCGTACTTCCTGTCGAGCGCCACACTGCTGGTCATCGTTGGCATTGCGCTGGCCGCCATTCCGTATTTTCTCAGGATCTAGACAGCATGCAGGAACTTCCGGACATGAATCGAACCCCCTGGCTGTTGACCGGCCTGGTCGTGCTGATCGCCCTGTTGATCCTGTCCGGCCTTCAGCCCTTCGACCGGGCCACATGGATCATGGAAGTACTGCCGGTCATTATTGCCGTACCGATCCTGTGGACGACCTACCGCCGCTTCCCGCTCACGACACTGCTGTATGTCTGCATATTCGTTCATGCCCTGGTATTGATGATGGGCGGCGCCTACACCTATGCCCGCGTACCGCTCGGTTTCGAGATCGCCGACCTGCTGGGAGTCACGCGCAATCCCTACGACAAGATCGGGCATTTCTTCCAGGGCTTCGTGCCAGCACTGGCGGCCCGTGAGATTTTGATTCGTGGTGCCTACGTGCGCGGCCGGAAAATGCTGTCGTTTCTCGTGGTGTGCGTCGTCCTGGCTATCAGTGCTACCTACGAATTTCTGGAATGGGGCACGGCTCTGGCGGTCGGCAAAGGTGCCGACGACTTTCTCGGCACACAGGGGGACGTGTGGGATACCCAGTCGGACATGTTCTGCGCACTAATCGGGGCACTCGTAGCGCTGGTATTTTTTGCACGCGTACATGACCGGCAGATTAGCCGCCTGGCAAAGCAATCGAACGCTGATAGCGTCTGAAGGTACTCCTGCGGGCGTAGTGGCTAGCGTTTCATCGCGTCAAAAAAGTCCACGTTCTTCTTGGAGTCCTGCATCTTCGACAGCAGGAACTCCACAGCCGCGAGCTCATCCATCGGGTGCAGGACCTTGCGCAGGATCCACATCTTCTGCAGCTCGTCTTCCTTGGTGAGCAGTTCCTCACGCCGGGTACCCGAGCGGTTGATGTTGATGGCAGGGAACACACGCTTCTCGGCAATGCGCCGATCCAGGTGGATTTCCATGTTGCCGGTGCCCTTGAATTCCTCGTAGATCACGTCGTCCATCTTGGAGCCGGTGTCGATCAGGGCGGTGGCCAGGATCGTCAGGCTGCCACCTTCCTCGATGTTGCGGGCGGCACCAAAGAAACGTTTGGGGCGGTGGAGCGCGTTGGCATCCACGCCGCCGGTGAGTACCTTGCCGGAGGATGGCACCACGGTGTTGTAGGCGCGGGCAAGGCGTGTGATGGAGTCGAGCAGAATCACGACATCCTTCTTGTGCTCGACCAGGCGCTTGGCTTTTTCGATCACCATTTCGGCGACCTGCACATGGCGGCTGGCAGGTTCGTCAAAGGTACTGGACACCACTTCGCCACGCACCGACCGCTCCCACTCCGTGACTTCTTCCGGCCGCTCATCGATAAGCAGCACGATCAGGAAGCACTCCGGGTGATTGGAAGTGATCGACATTGCGATGTTCTGCAGCAGCATCGTCTTGCCGGCCTTGGGCGGTGAGACGATCAGGCCACGCTGGCCTTTGCCGATTGGTGCACACAGGTCGATGATGCGGGAAGTCAGGTCTTCCGTGCTGCCGTTCCCCTGCTCCAGACCCAGACGCTTCGTTGGAAACAGCGGCTTCAGGTTCTCGAACAGAACCTTGTTGCGCGCGTTCTGCGGGTCGTCGAAGTTGATCTCGCTGACCTTGAGCAGCGCAAAGTAGCGCTCGCTTTCCTTGGGTGGGCGGATCAGCCCGGAAACGGTGTCGCCGGTGCGCAGATTGAAGCGGCGGATCTGGCTTGGAGATACGTAGATGTCGTCGGGACCGGCAAGATAGGAACTGTCAGCCGACCGCAGAAATCCGAAACCGTCCTGCAGAATCTCCAGCACACCGTCGGCGAAGATGTTCTCGCCGCTCTGGGCGTGGGCCTTGAGGATCGCAAAGATGATGTCCTGCTTGCGGGACCGGGCCATACCGTCCAGGCCCATCGATTCAGCCATCGCGACCAGTTCGCCCGGCGGCTTCATCTTCAATTCGTTGAGGCTCAGGAGGTTTACACCGCCTTCAAGCTGACTCTTTGGAATTACCTCGTCTTCAGAGAAGGTGACGACCTCGTCGTGATCCATGCGCCGGCGCGGCTGCCGCTTGCCCATGTCTTCGTTGCGGTTACGGTGGCCGCCACCGCCGCCTGTGTTACCAGTGTTGCCGGCATTGTTGCCGCCAGTATTGTTGCCGCCGCCCTTGGAGCGATTGCGCGCTGAATTGCCGAGATAGCCTCTCATGCATTAATCCTTGGAAGTGAATCCGAAAAGGTAAGGTTGCAAGCCCGCAGTGTGGCTGCGGGGAGTTCGTTTATAGCTTGGAATCGAGGAGCTTCTGCAGCTGCTCCTTGGACATCAGACCCACATGCTGGGCCTCGACCACACCACCTTTGAACAACATCAGGGTGGGAATGCTTCGAATGCCGTACTTCATGGCTGTGGTCTGGCTGGTCTCCACATCGACTTTGGCAATGTCCACGCGATCCTGATACTCGGTCGCGATCTGTTCGAGGATCGGCGCAATTGCCTTGCAGGGGCCGCACCATTCAGCCCAGAAGTCCACCAGCACTGGCCGGCTGGATTGCAAAACCTTGGTATCGAATGTGTCGTCGGCAACGTGAACTATGCTCATGGTCGTTAACAGGTTCCTTTTGGCGTCTGATCTTCTTTGGCGCCTGATGGTGGCTTAAGTCTGTTTATGGGGCTGAATCTGGCTGGATTGCAGAGTGTTTCGTTGGGTTTTCCGACGGGAGGCAACCTTTGCCAAAGCCTTGGGCCGGGCCTTCCGCGAGTGGTCAAATCCGGGGCTTCAGGTGGGTCTCTTCGCGAAACCGGCGTGAAGCGCGGAGCCGGATAGGGCACAATCTGTCCAAGAAGGGCCGAAACCGGGAAGCTCTCTGGTGCTTCCTGCGCGTCGCCTCTGGCCTACGCGTCCTGTACTGGGGTCCATGTTTTGCCGCAACCCTGAAGTTGAAAAGGCGCGCGGCGGATGACCAATTTGAACCTGTCCCGCCGGCTTTTGCAAGGGGGGCGGAACCGCTTTTGACTGTAGGGTGAAATGAATCGAGAACACAAGGTCGTATTTTCCGAACTGAATCTGCCGCCTGAGATCCAGGCTGGCATCCAGGCAGCCGGCTTTCAGCAGTGCACGCCAATCCAGGCGCAGACCCTGCCCGTGGCACTACAAGGCAAGGACGTGGCCGGACAAGCCCAGACCGGCACGGGCAAGACAGCAGCATTCCTGATTGCCACGTTCAACCATCTGCTGAAGCATCCGGTACCACGCAGTAACCAGCCGGCACCGCGTGCCCTGATACTGGCGCCAACGCGTGAACTGGCGGTACAGATCCATTCGGATGCCGAGATCCTTGGCGGTTCGACCGGCTTGCGACTCGCCGTGGTCTACGGTGGCGCCGATTACGACAAACAGCGCGAACAACTTCAGGAAGGTGTTGATGTCCTGATTGGCACCCCTGGCCGGTTGATCGACTACTTCAGGCAGCACATCTACACGCTGAGCCATACGCAGGTGCTGGTGCTCGACGAAGCGGACCGGATGTTCGACCTGGGCTTCATCAAGGACATTCGATTTCTGCTGCGCAGATTGCCGCCACCAGACAAGCGCCTGAACCTGCTGTTCTCGGCGACGCTCGGCCATCGGGTGCTCGAACTGGCCTACGAGCACATGAACAACCCCGAAACGGTGCAGATCGAGCCTGACAAGAAGACGGTTGATCTCGTTAACCAGACCGTCTTCTTTCCGGGCAACGAGGAGAAAGGCCCGCTGCTTGTCGGTCTTCTGCGCAGCAAACAGGCGCGCCGAACGATGGTTTTCGTCAACACCAAACGTGCAGCTGAAGACATTGCCCGACTGCTGGCCCACAACGGCCTGCCGGCTGAAGCAATCAATGGCGATGTCCCGCAAAAGAAGCGCTTGCGCATGCTCAAGGATTTTCAGGAAGGCGTGCTGCCGGTATTGGTGGCTACCGATGTTGCTTCTCGCGGCCTGCATGTCCCGGACGTCAGCCATGTGGTGAATTTTGATCTGCCCCAGGATGCGGCCGACTATGTACATCGGATCGGGCGTACTGCCCGGGCGGGCGCCAGTGGCATTGCGATCAGCTTTGCCTGTGAAACCTACGCATTTTCCCTGCCGGAAATCGAGGAATACCTCGGTCACCGGATTCCGGTGGCCACTGTCGATGCAAGTTTGCTCGAAGGCGTTACCAAGCCACCGTGGGCGCCACGCAAGTATCCGCCCCAGGGCGGCCGACCGGCCCGTCGCGGCGGCAGCGCCAATGGTGGCCGCAGTGCTGGTGGCCGCAGTGCCGGCGGCGGCGGTCGCCGCAGTCGTTAGTGGCTGCCACCGGCCACTAACCCTGTAGCAACGTTCCCAGTGCCTCAATATTGAGGTGTCCGTCGACCTGCCGGACCGGATGGCAGCTATCCGGCCGGCTTATGGCCAATACCCTGCCAATCCCGGCCGCCACGGCTGCATCCAGCACGCGTTGACTGTCGTCGATGAACAGCGTTCGAGCCGGATCGAAGTCCAGGCGCTGGCGGGCGCCAGCCCAGAACACCGGCGACTCCTTCGGGGCACCGAAGTCATGCGAAGACACGAAGGTGTCGATCCACCGCCCAAGACCGGCAACTCCTTTTTTGATTTCCAGGGTATGCAAATGCGCATTGGTCACCACTGCCACAGTTTTGCCAGTGGCGCGCAGCGCCTGCAGAAACTCGCTGGCGCCTGCCAGGTAGCAAACCCGGTGACTGCTGGCACTTTTGAGTGTTCGCAAGTCCAGCGACAGTTCTGCCGACCAGTAGTCCAGGCAGTACCATTCCAGAGTGCCCTGCTTTTGGGCGAACCGGGCAAACAGATCAGCACGCACCGCTGCCGGATCGCGCCGCTGCGACCGCGCCAGGCTGCGCGGAACCAGTTCCAGCCAGAAGTAATTATCGAAAGCGAGATCGAGAATGGTGCCATCCATGTCGAGCAGGATGGTGTCGAAGTCTCGCCACGTCTGAATGGAATCCCGGTGCATGGGAAAATATTGTAGCGTTGCTCCGTATGCAGCGTCCTGAGACAGCCAGCGCGTGAGTATTCCACTGAAGGACCTGCTGCCCGGCGTTCGAGCCGTGGCACGAGCTGCCGGCGACGCGATCAACATCGTCTATGCCCGTACCGATTTCGGCGTCGAACAAAAAGCAGACCGGTCGCCGCTGACAGCGGCTGACCGGGCGGCGCACCGTGTGATTGCGGCCGGTCTGCGGGACCTGACGCCGCAAATTCCGCTGTGGTCGGAAGAGTCTACAGACGTAGAGTGGGCGACGCGTTGCGAGTGGCCGGAGTTCTGGCTGGTTGACCCGCTGGACGGCACCCGCGAATTCATCAAGCGCAATGGCGAATTCACGGTGAATATTGCGCTCGTAAGAGGACACGCTGCTGTACTGGGCGTGGTACATGCGCCGGTTACTGGCCGGGACTACTACGCCAGTGAAGATGGCGGTGCGTTTCTTGCCGATGGCGATCAGACCGGGCACAGGATCTCGGTGCGGTCACCAGCGATACCACCGCTTCGGGTTGCGGGCAGTCGCTCGCACCGGGGCGCGAGCCTGGACCCGGTGATGGCCAGGCTGGGGCCACATGAGTTCATCCCTATGGGCAGTTCACTGAAGTTCTGTCTGGTAGCCGAGGCACAGCGGACTTCTATCCCCGGCTGGGGCCAACGTCGGAGTGGGACACCGCCGCAGCGCAGGTGGTGGTTGAAGCGGCCGGCAGCGCCGTGCTGGACCTGCAGCACCAACCGCTGCGCTACAACACGCGACCGGAGGTTCTGAATCCGGATTTCTATGCCCGGGGCGATCCCGGCCGGAATTGGCGCGCGCTCTTCGGCGACTGATGCCGGCGACTGGTATCCTCGGAATAATCATCCAACCTATCAGTGCGATGCCCGAACGATGAGCGACAACGTCAATACCGACGGGTTCAGCAAGCTGGAACGACTGAAGGCATTGAGGGTGGCCCACCGCGATCTCGACGGGGCCATCGCCACCCTGGGGCGGCACCCGGATGTGGATCAGTTGCACGTGCGCCGGTTGAAAAAAGAAAAGCTGCGCCTCAAAGACATGATCACCCGCCTGGAAAGCGCTCTGATTCCCGATCTGAATGCCTGAGGGCCGACCGTCGGCACCCTTTACAACATCCGGCCTCCTTCCAAGCTGTTGTTCTTGAAGGTGTATTCTCGGGGCGGGCGCGTTTCGCCACCCTGCTCGCCCGCATGGAGCGTCGCGCTGCTATACATTTCCTCGATCTTCGCTACGTTGCAGGGTCGACGCGCGGATTCCTCGCCGCTTGTACCGGCCCGATTTTCAGACGCCGGTCACACAATGCGGCCCAATTGCGATCTTCTGTCAAATCAACACGAACATCGCCATCGACTGGCACGGATGCTGCAACTGTCTTCAGCGAGGACCCACTGAAGGCTTACCTGAAACAACACAGCAGCCCACACCCCAAGCCCAAAACCCCAAGCCCCAAGCTAGTTTCAGAACCCCATAGGCTTTCAGAACCTCATAGAAGAAAAACAAAAACATATAAAAATAAAAAGACGACACACCATCCAAGCCCATCCCCACCGCCCCTTGCCCAGGGGCGGTTTTTTTTGGGCCATCAGTTGACCCCGGCTAAGTCAGCCTGGAGCTTGAGAAAACGTAGAGATCATGGTGTTGTTTAGCGCGGCGGCTGGGCGCGCGGGGGATTGGTCAGCGGGCCGTTCGCTACGGCCATCCATGGCCTTCGCTCTCTTAACTCGGACTGGCGGCGGGCTATCCTGCCCGCCTGGTCCTGCAAACCCGCCGACCAATCCCCCGCACACCCCAGCCGCTATTCACTGTCGTCGTGCTTCCGGCTGCGAACGATGTGCGGCGTGTCGGGGTCGGGGAGGTCTGTGTCGGGCTCTGCGCGCCGAGCGAGCCATGGATGGCTCTTGAGCGAGGCGCGCTTGATTCGAGGGCGGACAGGATGTCCGACCGAAGGTGCCCGACACAGACCTCCCCGACCCCGACACGCCGCCGCGCTGACCGTGGATAGCAACTCCGATCAGTCGCCGGGTATGCTGCCGGCAATGAGCTGGCTGATTGCAGACATCGGAGGCACCAACACGCGCTGCGCGCTCGCCAGCGCGGGCGAAGCGCCGCATGCCATTGAAACCTTCCGCAACCGCGAATTCCCGGGCCTCGACCGCCTGCTCGCAACCTATCTGGGCGCACTGCCACCTCAGCAGCGGCCCGATCAGGCTGTCATAGCGGTCGCAGCACCGATCCGTGGCGACGAGATTCGCATGGTCAATATCAACTGGACGTTCTCGGTATCAGCACTCGCCCGCACCCTGTCGCTAAAACGTGTTATCCCGCTGAACGACTTTGCAGCCCAGGCTTACGCCCTGCCGGTGCTGACGCCGGCGGACCTGCGTCAGGTGGGCGGCGGCAAAGCCGTGGATCGGGCGCCGAAGGTGGTAGTCGGACCAGGAACTGGGCTGGGCACGGCCGGACTGGTCTGCGTTAACGACCAATGGCATGCCATCACGGGTGAGGGTGGACACGTGACCATGGCGCCCAGCAATGAGCGTGAGGCGCACATTATCGCGCTGGGCCGCGAACGCTTCGGCCATTGCTCTGCCGAACGATTGATTTCCGGTGCCGGCCTGGCTTTCGTGTACGAGGCATTGGGTGGCGGCCAAAGCAGCCACCGGGCGCTGGACGGCAAGGAAATCGGGGCCAGGATCAACGCAGGTGATGCGCTCGCGATGGAAGCGCTCGACGTATTTTTCGAGTTGCTGGGCACCGTTGCCAGCAACCTCGCCCTGACCTTCGCTGCCTTTGGCGGCGTCTATATCGGTGGCGGCATCACCCCGCGCTACGTGGAACAGTTCGCCGCCTCAGGGTTTCGCCGGCGTTTCGAAGACAAGGGCCGTTACCGGGCTTTCCTGGCCGATATTCCGACGTGGGTGATCACGGCAGACGAACCGGCGCTACGGGGCCTGGCAGCGTTTGCCGAAGGTTGCGTTGCTGCTGAAGTCCGGACGTCGTAGGAGCAGCCAAAGCCGCGTCTATTGCGCGGCATCGATGGCGTCGTCGAGACCGCCTTTGCGCTGACCACTCAGGTCTTCAACGGACTTCGCCTTGTCCAGTGCATTGTGCAGGGGCTCGCCAATCACATCAGAACCTGTTGCGTCGTTGACGCGGGGTGCCGGTGGATCCTGGGGCGCGCCGCAAGCTGCCAGCATCAGGATACCCACTGACATCAACGTCAGGCGCAAGGCCAGTTCCGGTCGGAGCGTCTTGCTCATCATGTCTCCTCACAACTCGCTCAGGAACAATCCAAATAGCCGGCACAGGCCCGGCATGTCGGCGACCAGACGATGGCCGTCCGGCACCAGTACCACGCGCGCACCACTGGCCTGACCATAGCGCGTACTACCGGTCCAGGGCAGCACATCATCTTGCCAGCCATGCACGATCGTTACCGCACAATGCGGCGGTGGTGGCAGGGGAACATCCTCGTAACCCGGCACATAGAGTGCGGGCGCCATCAGAAACAACCCACGCGCGCCGAACTCACTCGCTGCCGCCAGTGCCACATAGCCGCCCATGCTGCTGCCTACGAGTATGGCTGGCGCAGATTGTCCACGACACCAGTCAATCAGCTTCCTGGCCCGTTCGCGCGGATCGCTGATGCCCTGGTAATCGAGGGACTCGACCGCGTGACCCGCGTCGCGCGCGACTTCCGCCAGAGCCCTGATCTTGGTGCCCCAGGGCCCACTCTCCTGTCCATGCGAAAAACAGACTGTGCTCACGTCACTGACTATCCTTGAGAACTCGCGTCCGGTCCCCAAAGCAACTCGTCTAGATCCGGCGTCCACGACTGACCGGCCAGGTCGACACGACCGTTTTCCACGGTGACGCCCTCGGCGCGCAGTTTCCGTATCTGAGTGTGGTAGTCGGGGCTGTCTTCGGGCAAGGCGATGCGGCCACCCGCGGCCACTACACGATGCCAGGGTATACGCATGGCAGACGGTGCCTTGCCAAGTGCGGGTCCGACGCGACGGGCACTGCGGGGCATGCCAGCCAACCGGGCGACCTCGCCATAGGTGATCACCCGACCGGGTGGAACTGCAGCCACGATGCGCCAGATGGACTGCAGCATGGCGCTGGCACCCTTCTGGTCTTTGCCTGTCTTTGCTTCGAAGTCCTGATCCGGCATCGCCTGCTTTCCCGGACCCGTCGCCTCAGGGATCCAGCAAGGTAGCGCCGGTGGTCTTTCGACTTTCAAGATCACGGTGCGCAGCGGCGGCGTCGCGCAACGGATAGCGCTGTCCGATGGAAATTCGAATGGCACCCTGCACTATTTGCTCGAACAGTTCGCCGGTGCCAGCGGCCAGATCATCCGGCGTACTGATGAAATCAAAAACCGAGGGACGCGTGAGGTGCAGGGAACCGCGCTTGGCAAGCTCCATTGGCGAGAACGGCGCTACTGGTCCGGACGCATTGCCAAAACTCACCATCGTGCCGTGGGCTCGCAAACAGTCCAGTGACTGCAGGAAGGTGTCTTTGCCGACGGAGTCGTAAACCACCGATACGCCACCATCGGACCAGTCACGAACCTTTGAGACAAAATCAGGATCATTGGCCAGTATGGTTTCCGCGCACCCGTAAGCGCGCGCCAGTTCTGCCTTGCGTGGGGTTCCCGTGACACCGATAACCCGTGCACCCAATGCCGTGGCCCATTGGCCGAGCAGCGTGCCAGTACCGCCGGCGGCAGCGTAGAGGAGCACGGTTTCGCCGGATTGCACCCGGTAGCTGCGCCGGAGCAGGTACCAGGCGGTCAGCCCCTTTAGCATGACTGATGCCGCCAGATCGTCGGTGATGCCGGCAGGCAGCTTGACGAGGCGTTGCGCCGGCCAGTTGCGCCGTTCCGCATAGGCGCCAGGCGGCAGACCAACATAGGCAACCCAGTCGCCGACGGCGAAGCCTTCCACGTCGGCTCCTGTCAGTTCCACCATGCCCGCTGCTTCAGCGCCGATGCCGGCGGGCAAGTTCAATGGATACAAACCGGAGCGATGGTAGGTGTCGATGAAATTGAGTCCCACGGCAGTTTGCCGGACTCTGACCTCACCGGATTCCGGTGCGGCCAGATCAACTGCCTCCCATTGCAACACCTCGGGACCCCCAAAGTGGTGAATGCGTATCGCCTGTGTCCGTTCATTTGTCATGCTGACAGTATAATCACGACATGCAGAAGACTGTTGTGATCGCCGGAGCAGGGCATGCTGCCGGCCAGACTATCGTTTCGCTTCGTCAGGGCGGGTTTGACGGCCGTATCGTGCTGGTCGGCGAGGAGCCGTACCTGCCATACCAGCGTCCACCGCTGTCCAAGAAGTTTCTTTCCGGCGAAATGGACCTGCCGCGGCTGCTGCTGCGCCACGAGAAGTTCTATGCGGATCATCAGATTGACGTGCGCCTGAGTACGCGCGTGACCCGTATCGATCCAGGTTCGCACAGCGCCGAATTGAGTGACGGCAACCGCCTGGACTACGACAAACTCGTCCTGGCGACCGGCAGCCGCGCGCGTGAGATGGCTGTTGAAGGTCATCGTCTCGACGGGGTCCACTATCTTCGCACGATTGAAGATGTGGACCGGATCCGTGACCAGCTGCGCCCGGGCGCCTCGCTGGTGATAGTGGGCGCCGGCTACATTGGCCTGGAAGTTGCTGCTGTTACCGCCTCGCTGGGACTCAAGGTGACCGTCATCGAACTGGCCAGCCAGGTCATGGCCCGTGTACAGGCACCGGTGGTTTCGGCCTTCATGGAGCGCGTGCATCGCGAAGCCGGCGTGGAAATTCGTTGCGGCATCGGCGTCAGTGGCTTCAACGGCAGCACCCGGCTGCAGAGCGTGACCTTGAGTAACGGTCAGGAGATCTCTGCTGATCTCGCCATTATCGGTATTGGCATCCTGCCAAATGTTGAGCTGGCAGAGGCTGCTGGCATTCGGTGCAACAACGGCATCCTCTGTGACGAGCATTGCCGTACCAATGTTGAGGATGTATTTGCTGTCGGCGATTGCAGCAACCATCCCAATGCCCTGCTCGGTCGCCGTGTGCGCCTGGAATCCGTGCACAATGCCCAGGAACAGGCCAAGACCGTAGCTGCCACCATCCTCGACAACGCAGAGCCATATGCCCAGGTGCCCTGGTTCTGGTCAGACCAGTACGACCTGAAGCTGCAGATCGTGGGTTTCTCAGGACCGGACGCGCAGGCTGTGATCCGCGGCGATCCCGACAGTCATTCATTCGCGGTGTTCTATCTGGACAACGGCCGCCTGACTGCGGTGTACGCCATCAACAGCCCGCGGGAATTCATGCTGTCGAAAAAGCTGATTGCGATCGGCGCACGGCCCGATCCCGCCGCACTTCGCGACACTGACACCCCCTTCAAGGAAATCGCCAGCGCACTCGATACCAGTCCGTAGACGCTTCGGCCGGAGCGGCTGCTACCTGGCGACGACCGGCGGTGGAATTACTTTGAGGGCCAGAGCCCGATTCAGCCGGCCGGACGCGGGGCTCGTGTCGGGCGCAGACAACCACTCGCGGATTTCTCCGGTGTAGCCTGCGTAGCGACCCGCCGCGCCAATAACGCCGGTCCAGCCGCCTGTAGGCTCTGGCGCCGACAGGGCAAAGGGTCCCGCGCCATCGGTTCCCGGCTCTGGTTGTTGCCCGAACGGCAGAAAACGATCACGGGCAAGCGGCCAGAGGTTGCTGTAACCAGCGGCAAATACACTGCCTTCGCCCGGCCAGAAAATGTTCCAGTAGTCATCCGTACCAAGTTGGGCGCGCCAGAGGTTGTTGGCGCTATCAATCGTCGACACCTTCACCGCCAGGGCAGCCGGACTGCCATCGCCGGCTGGCAATACCACAATGCCCGTACGCACGCCGGCCAGCGCCGGTTTGCGGAAAGCCCGCTGCGCATTGTCATGCTCCTTGTTCGGGCCGGAGCCAGCAGCCAGATCCAGGCCGAGCAGATCAGCAACGCCGCCGTCCATGCCCCGAAAGTCTTCCCAGCTGTACGCCCTGGGCGAGGCTATATCGTCCGGCAGCGGCGCCAACCCGCTAAACCACGTCAGCGGATTGGCGAGCAACAAGGCCGTACCGGCCAGAACGCCCAGTATCAGACCCAGCAATGCACTAAACAGGCGCATGACTAATGCACGGCCTCGACCATCGTCGACAAGCGTATCTGGCCGCTGGTACTGCCATCACCATGAACCTTTGCCAGCGTCCAGACCTCGGTAAAGCGTCCGCCTAGGCCGTCGAATTCATCAGTCCCTCGTATGACCCGGCCGGTGGTCGCAGGCCCCGTGGCAACGGGTGCCATGGCGCTGACCACAATTTGCGTACGCCCGGCCCAGAACGCAGCAGTCTGCGCCGGCGCAACGGCAACAACGCCAGCTTCGGATGGCTGCTGGCTGGCGGTCGCATTGATGCTGTCGGCCTGCGCCAGAAACAGCGCCCCCCGGCTCGGGATGACCAGTAACCAGTTGGACGCCGATCGGCCCGGATCGGCCAGCGCACCACCGTCGCCGGTCAGCCGGCTCGCGACACCGATGACGTTGTCGTCAGCATCCCGGAGGCGGAACAATTCGGCGCTGACACGTTGCCCGGAGGTGTTCTCCAGCACTGCGACACCAACGGCTGTGCCGGCAGGCATTGCGGCGGCCGGATCGTGTTGGGTACAGGGCGTACTGATGCGATCGTCGGGCCAGTGAATGACAAAGTTTTCCTGTCGCCCGCCATCCGGCAGCACCGTGATCAGCGAACGGACCCGACTGTGGACAGGCAATGGCCAAGTAGGCGCCCAGCGCGACGCACAACAGGCCAATGACAAACCCGAAGATGAACAGGCGTTTAACGGTCGGTCCCCACCTACAGAATCGGCCGGAGTCTAACCCGGTCGCGCCGGCCTGCGCGAGGAACTGGCCGACGATATCGATGAACCCGCATTCGGTCCGACGAACTGCGATTCAGCTCAGGTAACTCTCAAGGTACGCGTCGAAGGTGCCGGTATCGGCCGCCTCCAGTGCACGCTGGCGCTCCAGCGAGCTGGCGGCTTCGGCGATCAGCCGGTCACGGTGCCGATTGAGTTCCGGCGCCAGAGCCTCGAAATAACTTCTGGTGCGTACGGCAAGCTCCAGCCCGTAACGCGCCAGCGGCAGGCCGGTATCCCGCAAGGTGTGCAGCAGCGCTGCCGACGGAGTCTGCTCCGGATCTACAATGGCCGACAAGTGGTGGCCAATGGCCGCCACATGCCCGCGGGAGTCATCCGGATCGATCAGCCGGGCCACCTCCGTCATCCCCTGACAGACTTCGACTGCCCAGTCCCCCAGCAGGATCTCGTCATCACCACGCCGCAGCCGAAGACCCGGCTCCCGGCCGCGTCGCGCGACCACGGCCTGGTTGCGGTCGATCGCGTCCTGCTCGTCGTCGGAGATCGGCGGGCTGCTGCTGAGCAGGCAATAGATCAGAAAGACTTCCAGGAAGCGCATCTGCCGCTGATTGACCCCGACGGGATCCCAGGGACTGATATCCAGCGCCCGCAATTCGACGTATTGCACGCCGGCGCGTCTCAGCGCCTCAGTGGGTCGCTCGCCCAGTCGCGCAACCCGCTTTGGGCGAATCGTGCTGTAAAACTCATTCTCGATCTGCAGCAGATTGCTGTTGAGCTGCCGGTATTCCCCATCGACCTTTACACCAATGAGGTCAAACGCCGGACTGGGCACGTGCGTGGCTGCATGGAGATCAGCCACATAGTCATCCAGGCTGTTGGCCGATACCTTGAGCCTGGCCTGGCTCGTGTTGTGATAGCCCAGATCACTCATGCGCAGCGAGGTGGCGTGCGGACCGAAAAGTGTGCCGGCATCAAACTCTTCCAGACCTGTCTCCCCACGACCACTGACGAAGGTCTTGCACACGGCAGGCGATGCGCCGAAGAGGTAGAGCAGCAACCAGTCGAGTCGACGCACATTGCGTACTGCGCTCAGGTAACCAGCAGACTGGAAGTCCTGCAGGTTATCTGCATTGTTCTCCAGCGACTGGTACCGGGGCCAGAAGGCTTCAGGCAGGGAATAGTTGTAGTGAATGCCCGCGATGGATTGCATCGTCCGCCCATAGCGGTAGCCCAGGCCGCGGCGATAGATGTGCTTCATCATGCCAATGTGCGAGCTGCCATACTCGGCGAGCGGGACGTCTTTGTCGCTGCTGATCGCGCACGGCATGGACAGCGGCCAGAGCAGTTCGTCGCCTATGCGGTTGATCACAAACTGATGGATATCGCAGAGCAACTGCACGGTTTCCCAGTTGCTCACCTGCGGTGGTGTCACAAACTCCAGCAGGGCCTCGGAATAGTCGGTGGTGATGTATTCATTGGTCAAAGCCGAGCCCAGCGCCAGCGGATGTGGCGTTGTCGCCACGCGGCCTTCGGGCGTGATGCGCAGGCACTCACGCTCTACACCACGCAGGCCACCGCGAAGCAGGCCGGACATTTCCGGCGTTGCAAGTCGCTTCAATCGTGTCTCAAGCAGCGGTCCCACTATGGATCCTGTTACACCGACCCGAGCGGGTGGGGGTTGGCAGATTACACGGTATCGCCAAACCGGCGACACCCCTCCCGGTCGACACGGTACTGAATGTCGTGGGCAGACCACCAGCCGGCACGGTACCAGGGGGCTGGAAACTGCCGTGGTACGACAGCGGAGCACAGCAGCCATTCACATCGGTCGTGCTATATATCCGCGCATGTCAGCGCACGTTCGGCAATCCCGGATCAGTTGTCGCCGCGTCTATCTGGGGATCGGCACGCTGCTCCTGTTGCTGGCAACCCCGGCCATGGCGTTCCGCTGTGGCAACCGGATCGTCAGCCCTGGGGACCATTACTCCAAGGTCCTTAAAATCTGCGGCGAACCGCTGGGGGTGCAACAGCGGATGATCTACAGGGCAGGCCCCACACTACCGCGCACGCAGATTCTTCAGGGACCCGGTGGATTGCGCGTTGAACGCGAGTTGCTGTACGCCGACCGGTCCTATGTCGAAGTGGTTGTCGAAGAGTGGACCTACAACTTTGGCCCACACCGTCTGATGCAGCTGGTGCGCTTCGAAAACGGCTTCGTCGCGGATATCGACCAGCTTGGCTACGGCTTCAGGCCGTAGCTGTCTCGCTGAAGGCGTTGACCAGGAAGTCGTCGGACCAGGTCCGCAGCCTGAAGTCGCCCAGATAACCGCAATGGCCACCCCAGCGCGTCCGGCGTACCGTCAGTGCCGGCGACCTGGCAAGCCTGTCTGCCGTGGCAACCGGAACCACCGGATCATCGTCGGCCAGCAGGATGTCGGACGGCACGTTGAGCGTGGACAGGCGGTCACCGGTAAGAGAGTAACCATCCAGATAGGATTTGAGATCCGGAAACTCCGTGTACTGGGCCACGAAGTATTCAGTCATGGCACGCAGCCTGGTGAAGCGCGCCAGCGAGCCGAACGTGTAGTCAGCCGGAAAGGCTTCTGCCTTGCGCTCCAGCGACCGGCGCCACTTGCCCAGGTAGTAGCGACGATAAATCGCCAACCCGGAGTCCAGCGCAATCATTGTTTCCTCCGGCTCCAGCACCGGACAGATCGCTGCGACTCGAGCGAGACGCAACGATGGAGTGGCAACGGTTGCTATGCGCAGCGCGAAATTGCCTCCCAGCGAATACCCCGCGAGATACAAAGCTTCATCTGGATACTGGTCGGCCACCCAGCGCGTCGCATCCACCATTTCTGCCAGACGGCACGAATGAAAAATCTCGCGATTCAGATGGTGAGTGTTGCCGTGGTCGCGCATGTTGATCCGGACGATGCGAAAGCCGGCACGCCACAGACGGTCGGCGGCGGACACAACGTGAAGTGACCGGGAACTGCCCTCCCAGCCGTGCAGGAGAATCACCACGCGACCATTGGGCTGCGGATTCGCCGTGTGCTGCGCCAACAGTCGAACGCCACCACCGCACTCGACAATGCGGTCTTCAGACGCAGCGATCAGATTCTGCGCATCGGCAAAAACCCGTCGCCGCCGCCACGCGCTGTTGGCCAGCGCTGCCTGAATGTCTGCATGCCGCAACATTCGTGGCGGCGTATAAGCGACGACTTCCATATCGGTACTCGAAACCCTGTATCGCGGCTGCAGCCGCCCCTACGATCCGCGATCCGGCGGATCGGCAACCAGTTGAACCTCAACCCGCTGATTCTGGCGGGCCACGGCATTCCATTCGCCCGCCTTGAGGTCATCGCTCAGCACCGGATAAGGCACCAATGGTTGTGCGCGACCCATCGGGTCCAGATCGACGCGAATCGGCCCCCCAGCCAACGTCAGTTCCGACAGATAGTTCGCAAAAGCAACGGATTGCCGCGCGGACTCGGCCCGGGATTCTTCAGGCGGCAGACCGATCCGGTCGCAGCTTGTGGCCGGCAGGGCGTCGGGCGCCGGCCTCCAATCCTGCTCCGCCGTCCTCTGCATGCAAAAATCACCAACGTGGGATTTGAGTCGTACGATGCCGCGAAAATCTATGGCCCGCAGACGCTCAATCAGACCACGCAGCTTTTCGAGTTGCTCATCGCCAAATGGCAGGGTTTCCGGTGGATAAGTGGCGCCCTGATTCAGGCTCCACTCCAGTGCGGCAGCAACGCCAGCCGAGCGGTTCGACTCACCGGCGATGGCCCGGTCAAGCTCGAGCTTCGCGTTGCCGGCTTCCGCAACATCATTGGCCCGACGTGCATTCAAGGCGGACAACAAGCCAATATTCTGCTGGGCAACGGCTCGCCACCGGGCTTCAGAATCCAGATGCAGCCAGAGAAATGTGGCGGCAACAACGGCCAATGTCGCGATCAGCGCACCAGCCGGCCAGAACGACAGGCGGTGGCCACGCTCGGCCTGTGCCGACTCTGTACTGCTGCGACCGTCAGGTAGCCGCTCACCCAGAACACGGCTGATCGTGGATTCGAGGTCGTCACGCAATGCACGGTTGTAGTCGGTCAGCATCTCCTGTAGCCAGCGATGCAGATCCGACCAGTCCGCCGGCGAATTCACCGACTCCACGCCCGGGAGGCCCGGCAGGTCGCTGGCCCGGCGGGCCGGAACCACGGGTTGCTCGCCCGGCAGGAGGTGCAGGGACCGCAAGACCTCGCGGACCTCCACCGGCTTGATCTGCTTGGGCAAAACGCCGACAGCGCCCAGCGCTCGCGCCTGCCCCACATACAACTCACCGGACTGCGAGGTGTACATCATTACCGGAATCGTGGCCGTCGCCGGGTTCTCCTTGATAGCCTTTACCGCCTGAAAGCCATCCATGCCGGGCATCATGTGATCCATGAAAATCACGTCCGGTCGATGAGCAGTCAGGAACTGGAGCGCCGCTTCGGCTGACTCTGCGGTTTCCACCCGGAGTTCGTGATCGACGAGCATGCGCCGTAACGCCTCGCGGGCGGTCCGTGAATCGTCAACGATGAGAGCGCTCTTCTGGGCCACGCCGGCATTCTAAACCGGGCCTGCAAGCGAATATCGGACGCAGGCCGCTTGTTCGGGCCCGCGTCGGTCGTCATGCTAGGGGCGGGCGAGGGCTGAAAAACAACAATGCAAACCCTCTGGCAATCTGATGCAGGGCTGGCGACACTGACCGGGCTACTGCTTGCCGGCCTGGCGCTGCTAGTGGTGCTGGTGGTAGTTGCCCTGCGGCTACGAGCCTTACAGGCACGGAATCGGCGTGCCATCCTGGATCTGACCGCTGCTGCAGACACTCTCGCACAGGGGAACCTGACAACCGAAATCACCACAGCCGAGGCGGGCGACATCGGCGGCCTCGCCAATGCCCTGGACCGCCTGCGCCTGGGTTTGAGCTCTGCGGCCAGTTCGCGGGCCTATCTGAGTCAGGTCATCTCCAGCATCAGTGATGCGGTACTGCTGACGCGGCCGGACGGCACCATCTCCCAGATCAATCCGGCGGCTGAACGGTTGCTTGGCCAGACCGCGGCGGAGCTGCGTGGCCAGCCGCTGTTGAATCTGGTGGCAGCCTCCCAGCGAGCTTCCTTTCGATTGGCGGAAGTCAGTGGCCGTACCCGCGAAGTCTCACTGGTCAATTCAGCCGGGGTGGAGCTGCCGGTTTCCTACACCTGCGCCGAGATCTCCGCAGAGGATCCGGCCTTGCGCGGCTACGTAATCACGGCCCGGAACATCAGCGAACGCAAGGTGGCGGAACAGCGGATCCGTTACCTGGCGCGCATCGATGCACTGACCAAGGTACCGAACCGGATGCAGTTTCAGCACCTGCTGCAACGCGCGCTCGCCCGGGCACGACGCGGCGAGCACCGGCTGGCGCTCATCTATCTGGATATCGACAAATTCAAGGAGATCAACGACACCTACGGACACACTGCCGGCGATCTTTGTCTGGAGACGCTGACCGACCGGTTGCGGCGTCTGCTGCCGGAATCAGCCGTGATTGGCCGACTGGCCGGCGACGAGTTCGGCGTGGTGCTCGACCATCTGGATCCGTCGAGAAATCTTCGCGCCGAGGTTGTGGCCACGACCCGCCTGCTGCAGGAATCGATAACGGAGCCGCTGTATTTCCAGGGCCATCAGCTCTACATGAGTGCGAGCGCCGGGATCGCGCTGTACCCCTCGGATGGCAATAACGTCATCGACCTGATCCGTAACGCCGACGCCGCGCTGTACAAGGCCAAACGCCAGGGCGGCGGCGCGCTTGATGTCTATCACGCCGACATGAATGCCGCGGCGGTCGAGCGCCTGATGATGAAGAGCCGGCTGCGCAAGGCTTTCGAGAAGAATGAACTGCGGGTGCATTACCAGCCAAAAATTGACCTGCGTGACGGGTCGATTGCCGGCGCCGAAGCACTGGTGCGCTGGGAACTCACCGACCGGGGTATCGTGCTGCCATCCGAATTCATACCTCTGGCTGAGGAAAGCAACCTGATCCTGCAGATCGGCGAGTGGGTACTTAATCGTGTGTGCACGGACATTGCCGGGTGGAAGCGCACACCGGTGAAGCCTGGCCGGATATCGGTGAATCTGTCCTTGCGCCAGTTAAAGCAGCGTAATTTCATCAGCCGCGTGCAGGCGATTTATGGCACGCATGGCGTCACACCCGATGGTCTGGAGCTGGAGATCACCGAATCCACCCTGATGGAAGACCCGAAGCGGACCATCCGGCTGCTGGATGAACTGCACGAGATGGGGCTACGCCTTGCAATTGATGACTTTGGCACCGGCTACTCGTCCCTGAGTGCGCTGCAGCAGTTTCCGATTTCCACGCTCAAGATCGATCAGTCGTTTGTCCGCAGGGTCACTGCAGACCATGACCAGGCAACCATCGTCGCCATGATTATCGAAATGGGCCACAGCCTGAAGCTGAATGTGGTGGCAGAAGGCGTCGAGTCCGAGGATCAGCTACGCTTCCTGCGGGCACTGAACTGCGACTACGCGCAGGGCATGTTGTTTGGCCGGGCCATGGCTGCCGACGACTTCCAGGATCTGCTGCTCGACAACAGCGGCGGCGGCCGTTACCGCCCGCTGTTCACCCGCCGCTGAATTTAGGGGCTGACCCGGTGGGCGGCGTTCGGTCATAATTTGTCTGTATCTGCTTATTTGAGTATCTATCTACTTGAGCCTCGGCCATTCAGGAGTACCGCCCATGCGCATACCAACGCTACTCGCTCTTATGACCTTGACGTTCGGCTTCGCGACCGCGTCCGACGCAGCCTGTGATTATCCGAGCCAGGTAAAGATTCCACCCGGCAAGACGGCCACTGAAGCCGAAATAACCGCCACCAGTGCGACCGTCAAGAAGTACCTTGCCGATCTGGATGCCTACATGAAGTGTATAGATGCCGAGTCAGCCGCCGTGCCCGTCGAAGAACAAACCGACGAAAGCAAAGCCTTGCACGTGAAGCGTTACAACGCCGCGGTAGATGCCATGGAAGCCGCAGCCGCCGCATTCAATACTGAATTACGTGCCTACAAGGCTGCTCATCCCTGATTTGAGAGGCCTGGATCAGGATCCGTAGTCCCGCAGGTCGCGGCTGTCCAGAGCCGCGGCTCACGCTGACACGGTTGCCACTTAATCAATCTCCCTAATCTGCTAAGGACGTCCCATGACCAAAGCCGCGAGAGTCACGATTACCGGTGCTGCCGGCCAGATTGGCTACCAGTTGGCCTTCCGGATCGCTTCCGGCCAGTTGCTCGGCCCCAACCAGCCCGTGATCCTCCAGCTTCTGGAAATTACACCGGCGCTGGGCGCTCTTCAGGGCGTCGTGATGGAACTGGAGGACTGCGCCTTCCCTACATTGCAGGGTGTGGTGGCCACCGATAACGCCGACGTGGCCTTCAAGGACACCGACTACGCGCTGCTGGTAGGTGCCAAGCCGCGGGGGCCCGGTATGGAGCGGGCCGATCTGTTGCGTGACAACGCAAAGATTTTCACGGGACAGGGCAAGGCACTGGACGCGCATGCCAGCCGCAATGTGAAGGTTCTCGTGGTCGGCAACCCGGCCAATACCAATGCCCTGATTGCCCAGAGCAATGCACCCAGCCTGAATGCCGCCAACTTCACGGCCATGACGCGGCTTGATCACAACCGGGCGCTGGCTCAGCTCGCGGCAAAAACCGGCACCCATGTGAACGAGATCAGTCGTCTGACGATCTGGGGCAACCATTCAGCAACACAGTATCCCGATATCAGCCACGCCCTGGTCAACGAGCGGCGGGCGAGTGAGATGGTTGACGCCAAATGGATCAAGGATGCCTTCATTCCAACTGTGCAACAGCGCGGTGCAGCGATCATCAAGGCTCGTGGCCTGTCCAGTGCGGCATCGGCTGCGTCGGCTGCGATCGACCATATTCGCGACTGGGCCCTCGGCACGCCGGGTGACGACTGGGTGAGCATGGCTGTGCCGTCTGATGGCAGCTATGGCATCAAGGAAGGGATCATCTACTCGTATCCTGTGCGCTGCGCAAAAGGCAAATACGAAATCGTCGAAGGGCTCGCAATCAGCGACTTCAGCCGGGAACGGATGAAGGCCACCGAAGACGAGTTGCGCCAGGAACGCGACGCCATCGCCGCCCTCCTGTAGAAGGCGGCTATCTTCCTCCTGGCCCGCGATACCGGGGCGGGCCAGGTTGACGGGGGCCGCCCCCGGCATCGCTGCATCGGAGCAATAACACCAGCTGGAGTCGTATCCGCGGCCGCTGGTTATAGTCAGCAGTCATTCGCTAGAGATCTGGCCATGGTTGATTTCCTGATCTGGCTGCTTTGGGGCCTGGCGCTGGCCGCGGTCGGCGTGATCCTGGCCTACCGGCGCACCGACCTGCCGACCTCGACCCTGGTGCTGGGGCTGGCGCTCATCGTCTATTCGCTGTTCGGCACTGGCTGGCTGGTCTTCAAGCTGGTGCTCTGGGTGCTGTTTGCCGGCCTGGTGGTCCTGAACTCGGTCAATTTCCGCCCGGGGCGGCTCACCCTGCCCCTGCTCCGCTTTTACCGGACTGTCGTTCCGTCGCTGTCCGATACGGAAAGGGAGGCTCTGGAGGCAGGCACAGTGGGCTGGGACGGCGAGTTGTTCTCCGGCCTGCCCGACTGGAGCCGACTGATGGCGCTACCGCCGCCGCAACTGACTGCCGAGGAGCAGGCCTTTCTGGATGGCCCCACCGCAGAACTGTGCCGTCTTTCCGACGACTGGGAGATCACCCACGAACTGGCGGATATGCCACCCAGGGTCTGGGCCTATATCAAACAACAGCGCTTCTTCGCGATGATCATTCCGAAGCGCTACGGGGGTCTGGAGTTTTCGCCCGATTGCCCGTGGCTGCCGTGCTGGCAAAGCTGGCAAGCCGGGGCACCACGGTGTCGTCCACTGTGGGCGTACCCAATTCACTGGGTCCGGCAGAACTGCTGCTGCATTACGGCACCGAGGAGCAGCGTGAGTACTACCTGCCTCGCCTGGCCGCCGGTGACGAAATTCCCTGTTTTTGCGCTCACCCCCCGCGTCGGGTCCGATGCGGCGTCGATTCCCGATAGCGGCATCGTGTGCCGCGGCGAGTGGCAGGGCGAGGAAATCATCGGTATCCGCCTGAACTGGGACAAGCGCTACATCACGCTGGCGCCGATCGCGACCGTCCTCGGGCTGGCGTTCAAGCTGTACGACCCCGACCACCTGATTGGTGAAGAGAAGGAACGCGGCATCACCGCAGCGTTGATCCCGGTCAATACACCGGGTGTGGAAATCGGGCGCCGTCACTTTCCACTGAATATCCCGTTCCAGAACGGCCCAACGCGCGGCCGCGATGTCTTCGTTCCACTGGACACGATCATCGGTGGGCCGGAACGGGCCGGGCAGGGCTGGAAAATGCTGGTCGAGCAATTGTCTGCCGGTCGGGGCATTACGCTGCCATCGAGTGCGATGGGTGGCGCCAAGGCCGTGGTTCACGCCACGGGCGCCTATTCCCGACTCCGCAAACAGTTCAATTTGCCGGTGTGCGAGTTTGAGGGCGTCGGTGAGGCCCTGGCACGCATTGCCGGTTACACCTACATCATCAACGCCGGCATGACGGTGACCGCCACGGCGATCGCCCGCGGCGAGAAACCATCCGTACCCTCTGCGGTTCTGAAATATCACTGCACGGAGTTGGCCCGGAAAATCGTCAACGATGCCATGGACGTCCATGGCGGCAAGGGCATCATGATGGGTCCGTCCAACTACCTGGCCCGGGGCTACCAGGGGATACCCATTGCCATTACCGTAGAGGGCGCCAATATCCTGACGCGCAGCCTGATCATCTTCGGCCAGGGCGCAATCCGCTGTCACCCCTTTGTGCTGAAGGAAATGGAAGCCGCCAAGGACCCGGACTTTTCCCGTGGCTTGCGCGATTTCGACCGTTACCTCTTCGCGCACATCGGCTATGCCATCAGCAATGCCGCTCGCTCATTTGTGCTCGCGCTGACCAATGCCGAAGTCGGCAGTACGCCTGTAGATGGCCCCACGGCCCGCTACTTCCAGCACGTCAATCGCTACAGCGCTGCTTTCGCGCTGGCCGCGGACGTATCGATGCTGGTACTTGGCGGCAAGCTGAAGCGCAAGGAAATGCTGTCGGCGCGGCTGGGCGATGTATTCAGCAGCATGTATCTGGCCAGCATGGTGCTGAAGCACTTCGATAATCAGGGGCGTCCGGAAGGCGATCTGCCTTTGGTGGAATGGGCCTGTCGCACGCTCCTGTACCAGGCACAGGAGCAACTGCATGGCTTCCTGCGTAATTTTCCCAATCGGCTGGTGGCGGCTTTGCTGCGGGTGTGCATCTTTCCACGCGGCCGGATGTACTCCGCGCCATCTGATGACCTGGGCCTCGAACTCGTTGCCTTGATCACCCGGCCCACCGAAACCCGTACGCGGCTATGCGAGGGGATTTATGCCGCCGACCATCGTGGTTCACCGCTGGGACAGCTACAGACAACTCTGGAAATGGCCGAGCGCCTGGCGCCAGTCGAGTCACGAATCCGGGATGCCGTACGCGCCGAACTGCTGAAGCCAGGCGAAGTACACGAGCTCATTGATCAAGCCCGTGACCGCGGCGTGATCACCGCAGATGAAGCGCGCCAGATGCATGAGCTGGACAAGGCGGTTATGGCCATCGTCAATGTGGACGACTTCGATCCCTCAGAGTTGCCGCGGGTCGTGAAGCCGGCACAGCTGCCAGTTCATGACACCGCGGGAGCGGTCGGTTAGTATCTGTGCATGAAACTACACTCACTGTACATCGCACTCTTCGCTGCAACCGCTTTAGGGCTGTCTGCCTGCGGTCAGCCCAAGCCGGCTGCCAGCAACGCGCCAGAGTCGGCTGAAACACCAGCCAACCCCTCGTCTGAGGCTCCGGTTGCCACGGCACCGGCATTGCCCAGAACGCCGGCACCCGCCGGTGCATCGGTGTCGATCCTGAGCCCGCGCAACGGCGACGAAGTCACTTCGCCCGTGAAAGTGGTCTTCGATATCCAGGGCATGGTGCTGGCACCCGCCGGCGACCCAACTCCGGATTCCGGGCATCACCATCTGCTTATTGACACGCCGCTGCCGGATCTCTCCCAACCGATACCCGCAGACGACCAACATATCCATTTCGGCAAAGCGCAAACAGAGGCGGAAGTGACCCTGACACCAGGCACTCATACGCTGCAGCTTCTGCTCGGCGACACCCATCACGTCCCTCACAACCCGCCAGTCATGTCCACGCCAATCACGATCACCGTGAAGTGATCGTGCGGTAATAGTCGCGCGGATGTGAATGACCTGAGATTTCATGCAGCGAGAATGACGGCAGCGTTGGTGGGCTGAGGACGCCGCCACCGGCTCCCGATGGCAGGCCCATGGCGCCACGCAGTTCCAGACAAACAGTAAACCGGCCCGCTGGCAACATCGCCGGCGGTCGCCCGGCGGATGGCAATCCCGGGCTAAGCGGCATGGCGCTGTATCTGCCGCGCTACAGGGTCGACCTCGAACAATGGTGCGCCTGGACAGGCTCTGACTGGCGCAAGATCAAAAATGTGGTCGGCTCAGGCTTCCGCATGCTCGGCCCACGCCAAAGTGTCTACACGATGGCGGCCAATGCGCTGCTACGGCTGATTCGCAACTACAACGTCGACCCTGGCCGTATCCGCTACCTCGCTCTGGGTACAGAGTCGAGCACCGACAATTCTGCCGGGGCAATCATCGTCAAGGGCATGGTTGATGGCGCGCTGCGCACGCTGGGCCTGCCACCGATTGCCCGCAACTGCGAAGTGCCCGAGTTCAAGCATGCGTGTCTCGGGGGTATCTATGCCTTGAAAGGCGCCGTGCGTTTCCTGAATACCGACGGGGACGACGGTGTCGCCGTGGTTGTCTGTACGGACAAGGCACTTTACGAACTCGGCAGCAGCGGCGAACCCACCCAGGGAGCCGGAGCCGTCGCCATGCTGATCGAAACAACCCCTGCGCTGGCCAGCATCGAACTCCGCCATGCCGGTTCAGCGTCCGAATACCGGGGAATCGACTTTCGCAAACCCCTTACCGGCCGGCTCAACGGTCACGCACACTCGCTGGAAATTCCTGTTTACAACGGGCGTTACTCGACCAACTGCTACATCGACGAAGTACGCCAGGCACTGGATGAGCTGTATCGGCGGCGGAAGCTTGGTCCCGCTGACTATTTGCGCAGCGTGGAAGCGGTCTTCATGCATCGCCCCTATGCACGCATGCCCGAAACCGGTTTTGGCGTTGCATGGTTGTTCGCACTGGCTCAGGGCGGTGCTGCCGATCATGAAGAACTGGCGAGGTACTGTCAGGGCGCTGGCGTTCTTCTCGCCGACGTTCTGGCCGAGATGCGCGCCGAGCCGGCCCTGAATGTTCTGGCCGTCAGTGATCGCATCCAGGACGAGATCTTTCCACTGACGATGGCTGTGCTGAAGGTATTTCGAAAGAGCGAGACTTTTGCAACCGAGGTCCACAGCAAAATGACTCTGGGAGCTGCGTGGATGCGGGAGGTAGGCAACCTTTATACGGGCGCACTCCCCGCCTGGCTCGCGGCTGGACTCGCCGATGCCGAAGAGCGCGGCCAGGCGCTGGCGGACCAGGAACTACTGGCCATCGGCTACGGCAGTGGCAATGCGGCCGACGCCATCCCGCTGACAGTCGTTCCGGGCTGGGAAAAGGCCGCAAAGCGGATTCGGCTGGTTGAAGCCCTGCATCCGGCCATCGATATCACGGCTGATCAATACCTGGCTCTGCGCGACGGCGTCGAGCCTGTCGGCCTGAACGTCACGCCCGAATCAGAGTTCGTTATCGAGCGCATCG
>JAWKZI010000009.1:0-125211 GCA_041396045.1 Gammaproteobacteria bacterium
GCGGCCTATCAGCAGGATCCGGAATTCTTTGCTTTCTATCGATCCATACAGGCGTATAGAAAGTCCCTCGGCAAGGATAATGACCTGCTGATTCTGGGTACGGACGGCGAGTTCTTCCGCTACCTGGAGAAGCCCAAGGCCGGCCGCTGAGGGTTACGTGGACTGGAAAGATCTCCTGACGGGTGTCGCGCTGTATCTCGTGCTTGAGGGTATTTTGCCTTTTCTGAGTCCTGACGGCTGGCGGCGAAGCATGACAGTGATTGCCGGATTGCCACGTCGGCAACTCCGAATCTTCGGCCTGATCAGCATGCTGGCTGGCCTCGTGCTGCTGTTTGTTGTGCGGAGCGGGAGCTGATCGTGGGCAAGTGCGTCATTGTCATCGGTACCCAGTGGGGCGATGAGGGCAAGGGCAAGCTCGTTGATCTGCTCACCGAGCAGGCGCAGGCCGTGGTCCGCTTTCAGGGTGGTCACAACGCTGGTCATACGCTGATTATCGATGGCGAGAAGACGGTGCTGCACCTCATTCCATCCGGCATTCTCCGTCCGGGTGTGGATTGCATTATCGCCAACGGGGTCGTCGTGCATTTGCCATCCCTGCTGAAGGAGATTGATGGCCTCGATGGGCGCGGGATCGGCGTCACTGAACGGCTAAAGCTCAGCGCTGCCTGCCCGTTGATTCTGCCGTCACATATTGCGCTGGACCAGGCTCGAGAGCAGGCTCGGGGGCATCGTGCCATTGGTACCACCGGCCGCGGCATTGGCCCTGCCTATGAAGATAAAGCCGGCAGGCGCTCACTGCGCATGGCAGATCTTTTCGACGAGCAGCAATTCAGTGTTGAACTGGCCGAAGTCATGGAGTTTCACAACTTCATGCTGGAACACTATTACAAGGTAGCTGCGGTCGATTTCTCGGCAACCCGCGACGAGTGGCTGGCCATGGCATCCCGGGTCAAGCCGATGATTGTCGATGCGGTTGCCATACTTGATGGCTTGCGGAGAGCCGGGGCGAATCTCCTGTTCGAGGGTGCCCAGGGTGCGTTGCTCGACGTCGACCACGGGACCTATCCGTATGTCACTTCGTCGAATACCGCTGCAGGGTGTGCAGCAACAGGTTCCGGGCTTGGGCCGACCGACTTCGACTATGTGCTTGGCGTCGTCAAGGCTTATGCGACGCGTGTTGGTGCCGGCCCGTTTCCCACCGAGCTGTTCGACGGAATCGGGGAGCGGCTTGCGCGTGTCGGCGTAGAGTTTGGGTCGACCACCGGCAGACCGAGACGTTGCGGCTGGTTCGATGCCGTTATTGTGCGCAGGGCAATCATCAACAGCAGTGTCACGGGACTTTGCGTGACGAAACTGGATGTTCTCGACGGTCTGGACGAAGTAAAAATTTGTACCGGTTACCGGTTGAACGGCGAAGTTTCGGTAAACCCGCCGCTGGTTATGGAACAGTATGCGGATGTAGAGCCGGTGTACGAAGCGGTGCCAGGCTGGACCGAATCAACCGTGGGCATGCGGCGACTGGACCAGCTTCCCAAGGCTGCACGACATTATCTCGAGCGTATCGAGGCGATCGTAGGCGTTCCCGTTGACATGATTTCGACCGGGGCTGATCGCGATCACAACATCATCATTCGTCACCCCTTCGAATAGCTTCCGGCGTCGTTTTGTGCGCCACCAGCTGACTTTTTTGTGGCGTCTGGCAGGGTGCAAGTCGGCCTCGGTACTGCGGACGGCCATTACAGTGCTTATCGCTTCTGTACTGATCAGTGGTTGTATGCTTCGTGTCGCCTATGAGCAACTTGACTGGCTGACACTCTGGTACGCAGATGACTACCTGGATCTGAGCAAACCGCAGAAGGCGACCGCCAAAGCGGCTATTGTTGAGTTGCTTGACTGGCATCGCACCACGCAGCTACCTCGTTATCTGCAGATTTCCAATCAGTTGCTGGAGCAGATTGGCAAACCGATGTCGCCGGCCTTCCTCGAATGCGAGTTCAACGAGTTCGTTGGTGTTCTGGATGATTCGCTCCTTAAAGTCAGCCCTGATATTGCGGCGCTGCTTGAGAGTCTTGGCGATGCGCAGGTTACGCATCTCTCCGCCCGGCTCGCCAGAGAAAACAAGGAGATGGAGTCGGACTATTCCGGGTCCAGTCGGGAAGAGCGTCGACGCAAGCAGGACAAGGCCATCATGCGGGTTTTTCGACGCTATGTTGGCCGCCTTGACGGGACGCAGGAGGAGATGATCCGGAAGGCCACGGCCGAATTCCACGATTTATCGGCTGAATGGTTGCAGCGACGTACGCAATGGCAGAACGAATTCCGCCAATTGCTGGATGTTCGTAAAACAGATCCGGACTTCGCAGCGAGGGTGACTACGCTGTTTGTTGATCAGAACCAGTTCGACAGTCCTGACTATCGACGCCGCGTGGAAGAAAACAAGGTGCGTGCTTTTGCGATGATCGCTGATGTTCTGGGGAGCCTTTCTGACGCGCAGACCAGGCATCTGCGCAAGCGATTGGCCACGGATTCTGCAGATATGGCAATTCTGATACGCAGGGGCGCAAACCACCCGGACGCAGGCGAGCCTGCCGCACCGGACAGGTCTGCGCTGAGCAGATCAGGATCCATGGGATCAAGTGTCAACAGTACAGAGAAATACCGGACACGGTGTGGTGCCGAGGAAAGGACTTGAACCTTCACGGGGTTGCCCCCACTGGCACCTGAAGCCAGCGCGTCTACCAATTCCGCCACCTCGGCGCGGTGGGAGGCACTTAATAAGAGTGCGGCAATTTAAAGGCAGGCTGTATGCTTGTCAACGTAATGAACAAATCGTTGATCAACTTTAGTGGCTAGGCGGCGTTCTGGCCGAAAGCCCGGAACCCCGCCGGCAGCTGCTGCTGGCAAGGGCACTTATCGACATCCCGTGGCCGGACCCAATGATCTGCTGGCGGCACTTCGGGACCAGGGGGTGCCGTTGACCCTGGCTGCTCTCGCAACGCAGCTCGATATACGTGGCGAGCGGCAAGTGGCAGAACTGCGCAAGCGTCTGGAGGTTCTGCGGGTGTCCGGACAATTGCTGGTCAACCGTCGGGGAGAGTATTGCCTCAGTGACAAGCTGGACGTCGTTGCGGGAACGGCCACGTCGCATCGGGACGGCTACGGTTTTGTAGCTCCGGATGATGGTGGCACCGACATCTTTTTGCCAGTAGCGGAAATGCGTGCGGTGCTGGACGGCGACCGGGTGGCCGTTCGGGTGTCGAGCCGCGGTCGTGATGGCCGGCGGGCAGGTACGCTGGTGGAGATTCTGGCAAGAAGTCACAAGAGCCTGGTTGGCCGATATCACCGCGAGCGTGGCCTTGGGTGGGTCGTCGAAGCTGGGCGGTCGCCGCATCATTTTGTGGTGACCGATGGTGACCGCAATGGGGCGGAAGTCGGCCAGCTCGTAAAGCTTGAGATAATCAAGTATCCCGGCCCTGATCACGAAGCCAGGGGCCGGGTGGTTGAGGTGCTTGGCAATCCGGATACGCCTTCGGTGTTGACGGCTGCAGCTATCGAGATGTTTCACATTCCGTCGGAATGGCCCACTCCGGTCCTCAATGCCGCGAATCACCTGGGACGGGAGGTTGCCGATAACGACAAGCGTGGGCGCACCGACCTGCGTAGCCTGCCGCTGGTAACCATCGACGGCGAAGATGCCCGTGATTTCGACGATGCTGTCTATGCAGAACCATCGGGTGATGGCTGGCGCCTGATCGTGGCGATAGCTGATGTGTCGCACTACGTGACGTCCGGTAATGTGATTGACAATGAAGCGAAGCGGCGCGGTACGTCGGTGTACTTTCCCGATCAGGTTGTTCCCATGCTGCCCGAGCAGCTGTCGAACGAGCTGTGTTCGCTGAAGCCGGCGGTTGACCGCTTGTGCATGGTGTGCGACATGCACATCGACAAGCGCGGCAATGTCAAAAGCTCGACGTTCTATCGTGGTGTGATGCGTTCACACGCGCGACTGACCTACGGTGTTGTGGATCAGTGGCAGCGCGGTGTGGCCACTGATCCAGTTCCAGTCGCCGTTCAGCCGGCACTGAGGGACCTGTATGCAGTTTTTGCCTGCCTGATGCAGGCCAGAAAGCGTCGGGGAGCGCTGGATCTGGACCTGCCGGAAATCCGCATTCAGCTCGATGATGCCGGAGCAATAGTCGGCATTGGTGCACGACACCGGAATGATGCTCACCGGTTGATTGAGGAATGCATGATTGCTGCCAATGTCGAGGCGGCCCGCTACTTGCTGAAACACAAGTTCACCACCCTCTATCGCGTTCATGCCGGACCTGAGGGTGACAAGCTTGAAGACCTGCGACAGCTTTTCCAGGGCCTGGGTATTCCCATTGCGGAAACTGCGGGAAGTCGACCAAGCGAGATCAACAGAGTGCTGCAGCAGATTCGGGATCGGCCGGATTTTCCGATGCTCGCAACAGCAGTCCTGCGAAGTATGAAGCAGGCGGTCTATCAGCCGGCGAATACCGGACATTTCGGACTGGCGTTAAAAGCCTATGCTCATTTTACGTCGCCCATTCGTCGCTACCCTGATCTGGTCGTGCATCGAGGCCTTGGTCATCTGATCGACGGTGGCAAGCCCGCTGCATTTGAGCTGGATATCACCGCAGCCGAGCAGTTGGGGGTTACGACTTCCATGCAGGAGCGCCGTGCGGAAGAAGCAACGCGACACGTCGAGGCCAGATGCAAGTGTCTGTATATGCAAGAGCATGTTGGCGAGTCACTGGATGGTGTAGTGACGGGCGTTACGCATTTCGGATTGTTCGTGATGTTGCGCGACTTGCTGGTCGACGGTCTGATTCACGTCACGAGCCTGCCGAGTGATTACTACCATCTGGAGCCTGGCGCGCGGGGTCTGCTTGGTGAGCGCACCGGCAGGGCATTCCGGCTGGGTGACAATCTGCGCGTCAAGGTGGTGCGGGTGAGTCCTGAGGATGCTCGCATCGACCTGGCGCTGGACGACGGTTCGGCCATCCGGGGCGTCAAGGCCAACGGTAATCGCAAGTCGAAGACGTCGCGCCGACAGCAGTGATCACGCCGTGAAGCAGCGCCTGGTTTGTGGCATCCATGCGGTACGGCAAGTTCTGCTGGCGCAACCGGAGGCCGTCGAGCGGGTGTACCTGCAGGCAGATCTTGGCGTTGAGCGGCGCGCCCGCCTTGCCGATGTGCTGAGCCATGCAGCCCATGTGCAGCCCGTCCCGGCCGACGAACTGGCACGGATGACCGGCACGGAAAAACATCAAGGCGTCGCTGCCGAAGTACTGCATGCCGGTCCTTTGTCCGAGGCCGACGCCAAAGCGATGCTTGGCCGGATCGAGCGACCACTGGTGCTTGTGCTGGATGGCGTACAGGATCCGCGCAATTTCGGGGCCTGTCTGCGCACGGCGGATGCAGCCGGCGTGGATCTGGTCGTTACCAGCCGGCATCGCAATGTCGACATAACACCGGTTGTCAGCAAGGTCGCGGCTGGAGCGGCGGAATCCCAGACGGTTCTTCAGGCAGGGAATCTGGTGCGATTTCTGGAAACCATGAAATCCCTGGGGCTCTGGATTGTTGGCACCGACGATGCCGCGGAATCATCGCTGTATGACACCGACTTGACGGTGGCTACCGCGCTGGTGCTGGGGGCAGAAGGGGAGGGTCTGCGACGACTGACCAGCGAGCGATGCGACTATCGGGTCAGCCTGCCCATGCGTGGCATGGTCAGCAGCCTCAATGTCGCGGTTGCGGCTGGTATTTGCCTTTTCGAGTGCAATCGCCAGCGCAGCATCGGACCGGCTTGCCCCGGACCCCGCCATTCCGGTAGCATTCGCGTCCCGCTGGTTCCACAATGAACCTGCGGTCCCTTGCCACACCAATCGGTCGGGTTCTGATGCAGCATCACTATGCTGCGGCCGGTACCGACATCTGGGTGGCTTTAATCCATAAGGAGAATTTGTATGCGTCATTACGAGATCGTCTTTCTCGTGCACCCGGATCAGAGCGAGCAGGTCCCCGCCATGGTTGAGCGTTATCGCTCGATAATCACGACGGGTGGCGGTCAGGTGCATCGGCTTGAGGACTGGGGACGTCGTCAACTCGCCCATTCCATCAACAAAGTTCACAAGGCCCATTACGTACTCATGAACATCGAGTGCGATCAGGTAATCCTGGCTGAACTTGTGGCCGCATTCCGATTCAGCGACGCCGTCCTGCGCCACCTCGTAATGGGTCGGGATGAGGCGGCGACCGATGCCTCACCTCTGGTCAAGGCAGCCGATGACGGTGCCAGTCCCGCGTTCGAATTGAGCGATGGTGATGATGATGATGGCGATGGTGATGGTGCCAGCGACAATAGTGACACCGATTCCAGTGCTGCAGCCTGATTGGCGCGCCTTAAAGCGATCTAGGACAACTGATTCATGAGCAAGTATTTTCGTCGTCGCAAGTTCTGCAAATTCACGGCCGAAGGGGTCAAGGAGATCGACTACAAGGATCTTGAAACCCTGCGTGCCTATGTGACAGAAACCGGGAAGATTGTGCCAAGCCGGATCACCGGCACCAAGGCCCGCTATCAGCGCCAGTTGGCAGTCGCGGTAAAGCGCGCTCGCTTCCTTGCCCTTCTGCCGTATACGGACAAGCATTAATCGGCAGACCAGTCGGCTGCGAATCGTACAGCCACCGGGCTGCCGACGTCATGGTTGGCGGAGGCGATCGACCGGATCGTCGACCGTACAGCGCGGCTGCCAGATATGAGAGGGCTCTTCCGCTTTATCGCTGCGAGCCGTGCGGCCAGGGCCGTTGCGATTGTTCTCACATTCCTGGTGCCACTCACCAATGTTCTGAGTGCGGCCATTCTGATAATTGCCGCACGTGCCGGGTGGCGCAGTGTGCTGATGGATTTCAGCATTTGTCTGGTAATGCTGGGCGTACTGTTGCAGGTTACCGGCAGTATGGCTCCAGGTACCGCACTGGTAAGTGCCGTTGGCTTGTGGGGCGGTGCCGCCGCAGGAGGGCTACTTCTCCTGAGGTACCGGTCTGTCAATCTGGTTGTACAGTCATTCGTGATTGCCGCGCTGCTGGGTGTTTTGGCTGCGAGCCTGATTATTCCTGATGCACGTGGCTACTGGCTGCCGGTGCTCGAAGCGCTGATAAAGTCGGCCGGCTTGCCGCAAGCCGAAGGCTTGCCCGCTGACTGGCTGGCGACACTGGCGACCTTGATGCACGGTGTTATTGCGGCGAGTCTGCTGTCCACGCTGGTAGTGGCATTGATGCTGGCACTGTGGATGTCGCGTGGTCCAGAGGCTGCGCGAGCGTCCGGCACCGGTGGCCCGGGGCCCTGGTCCGGCCAGTCTGCAGATCCGGGTCCGCGTCCGTCAGAGAGCTGGCGACGGCAATTTCTGGAACTAAAAATGGGTCGGGTGCTGGCTGCACTGGGGCTCGTGGCAGCACTGGCAATGCTTGCGGGGGCCGCAAGTTTTGGTGGTAGCGCAGTGCTGGTACTTGCCACCGGCTTTGTAGCCCAGGGACTTTCGATTGTGCACTGGACTGCCGATAACTGGCAGTGGCCCAGAATATGGCCGCTGGCACTGTACGGCTTTCTGTTTCTGGGGCGCCTGCTGGCGGGTTTATGTTGCTGGCCATGGCACTTGCCGGGTTGGTCGACAATGTGATCAGTCTGCGCCGCCCCCGGTCGAATGTGGTTTAATACGCGCCCCCAACCCGGCCAGGAATGGCCAGACAGAGAAACAGAACTATGGACGTGATCCTCCTCGAAAAAGTTGAAAATCTTGGCGCCATTGGCGACAAGGTCAATGTTCGGTCCGGTTATGGCCGTAACTTCCTGCTGCCGAGAGGCAAGGCAACCCTGGCCACGCCAGCCAATATCGCCATCTTCGAGGCCCGACGTGCCGAGTTGGAAAAGAAAGAAGCTGAAGAGTTGCAAGCAGCCCAGCGACGGGCGGCGAGTGCGGCTGAATTGAACATCCAGTTATCTGCCAAGGCAGGTACTGAGGGCAAGTTGTTAGGTACGCTGGGCACCACCGACAATGCTGAGGAATGCACTGCAGCCGGCGTACCCGTCAAGCGTAGCGAAGTGCGCCTGCCTGAAGGCCCGATCCGGACCGTTGGCGAGCACCAGGTGGAACTGCATCTGCATAGTGACGTGAATGCCGTTGTCAGGATCACAGTGGTTGCCGAGGAAGAAGGCGGCGGAACCAGCTAGGCTCCCTGTTTTCCCGGCAAGCAGTACCAGCACTCCTTATGTCAACGTCCGGGCCACGCCGTGATTCCGGGCCATCCTCCGGTAGCTCCGGACGTGCAGGCGTGTCGGGGTCAATGCCACCAGATCCGCCAAGCTCGAACCAGGCCGAACAGGCATTGCTGGGCGGCCTCATGCTGGATAACAGCAGCTGGGATCGTATTGCCGATCTGGTTGTTACAGCCGATTTTTTTCGCCCTGACCATCGACTGATTTTCGACGCCGTTCGGGAACTGGCGGAGCGAAGCCAGCCGGCCGACCCGGTCACCCTGGGAGAGTATCTGGCGTCGCGCTCGGAACTCGCCAACGCCGGTGGTGCGGCCTATCTGGCCGAACTCATCACCGATACACCCAGCGCGGCCAATGTCGCCTTCTATGCCCGCATTATTCGCGAGCGGGCCTTGTTGCGGCGCCTGATTGAAGTTGGCAACGATATCGCGTCGTCGGCATATCAACCCGAAGGTCGTCCGATCAACGAGCTGGTTGACGAGGCTGAACGTCGGGTTTTCGAAATCGCGGAACGCGGCCAGCGTCGCGGGTCCGGCTTCATCCGGCTAAAGGATGTTCTTAACGACACTATCGACCGGCTCGACATGCTGCATCAGAGCCAGGGTGCAGTAACGGGGCTGCCGACCGGGTTTACGCGACTCGACGAGTACACCGCCGGTTTGCAGCCTGGCGATCTGATCATCGTGGCTGGACGACCGTCCATGGGCAAGACATCACTGGCTCTCAATATTGCTGAAAATGCAGCCCTGGGGGCGGGGAAGTCGGCCGCCATATTCAGTATGGAAATGTCAGTCGAACAACTGGCATTTCGCATGGTTTCATCGCTGGGTCGTGTCGATCAGGCGCATTTGCGCAATGGTCGCTTTGGCGACGACGACTGGCCACGAATCAACGGCGCTATTCAGCAGATGGCAGAGGCCCCGATCTATATAGATGACACGCCGTCAATGACGCCGACGGAAGTCCGGGCCCGCGCACGAAGATTGCAGCGAGAGAGGGGACTGGACCTCATAGTCGTTGACTATCTGCAATTGATGCGTGTGGCGGGATCGTCCGAGAATCGCGCGACTGAAATCTCCGAGATCTCCCGGTCGCTAAAGGGACTGGCGCGCGAGCTGCGTGTACCGATCATCGCGCTGTCGCAGTTGAATCGCAGTGTGGAATCCCGTACCGACAAGAAGCCGGTGATGTCTGATCTGCGCGAGTCGGGAGCAATTGAACAGGATGCGGATCTGATTCTGTTCATCTACAGGGATGAGGTTTACAACCACGATAGCCCGCGTAAAGGTATTGCGGATATCAACATCGCCAAACAGCGCAATGGTCCGACCGGTGAATTTCCGCTGACGTTTCTAGGCAAGTTCACCAAGTTCGAAAACTTCTCTCCCGAAATAGAGGGGTTTCAATGACCCCGGCGGCTGTCGCCATCGTCCGACCTGCAGCCTTGCAAAGTAATCTGGCCAGAGTCCGTGAATTGGCGCCCGGATGTCCGGTGCTGGCCGTGATCAAGGCCAATGCTTATGGCCACGGACTTGTAGAGGTGGCACAGATCCTGGAACACGCGGATGCTTTTGCTGTCGCCCGCATCGAAGAGGCAGCGCAGTTGCGGGCGGCGGGGATCGAAAAGCGCCTGCTGATTTTCAGTGGTTGCCTCACCAGCGATGAACTCCAATGTGCGGGCGACTTGAACCTGGACATCGTAGTTCATTCAGTGGAGCAACTGGCGCTGCTGGAGTCGGCCAGACTTGCCCCTCCGCTTGCATGCTGGCTGAAAGTGGATTCCGGAATGAGCCGGCTCGGAATCACGCCGGCGGAAGTACCGGAAGCGCTGGGTCGGCTGCGTGCTGCGGGATCGGTCCGTTCCATTGTGCTCATGACCCATTTGGCTTCTGCTGATGATCTGAGTGATCAACAAACAATGGAGCAGCTTCAGCGCTTTGCTGAGTTGCTGGTTGGCTGGGATGGGGATCTGAGCATCGCAAACTCGGCAGCAATTCTTCAGTGGCCTGATGCCGTCCGTTCCGGCGTTTCAATGCGCTACAGCGGCCGGAACTGGGTTCGTCCGGGCCTCATGCTGTTCGGTGCATCTCCGCTGCGTGGCAAGTCGGCGAGTCAGCTTGGCCTGGTGCCCGCGATGTCATTCGAAACACGCCTCATCGCTGTCAAGCGGGTGAAGCGGGGTCAACGTGTCGGGTATGGCGGACATTGGGTAGCACCGCAAGAGACGGTGCTGGGCGTAGTGGCAGCCGGTTATGCCGACGGCTATCCCTGGCATGCCGGGGCAGGCACTACGGTGAGTGTGCGAAACCAGCGTGCTCCAGTGGTCGGTCGCGTGTCCATGGACATGCTGACGATCGATCTCACCGAAATTCAGGGGGCCCGCGCGGGCGACAGCGTTGTCCTGTGGGGGGATGGTCCATCCGTGGAGGAGGTCGCCGCAGCGGCCCGGACCATACCCTGGGCATTGATGACAGGAATAAACCGTCGCGTGGCTGTCAGACTAGAAAGAAGCCCATCTTGATGCCAATGATTTCAATCACGTCGTTATCGGTCAGTTTACGGGCCTGCGGGCCAAGTGCATCGCCATTGAGCTTTGGCGGGTTCTGATCGGCAGCATTTTCGACCTGGACCAGGTGGTAGCCATCAGATCGACGCGTGATCGCTACAACCTGTACGCCGGGCCGCCCGAGCGTGGTCAGCGCCTTGTTCAGGGTTATTTCGCGACCGGCGAATGAGCCGTTCAAAACCTGCACCTTGGCCACGGCCAGTGGCTTCGACGCCGGGTCTGCACCGGCCGGTCGAGAGACAGCAGGCGTCGCGGCGCCTCCCGAGTCATTGCCGCTGCTCCTGCTACTCCGGGCACTGTCAAGGCTTGCAGACATTGCGGCTGCCTTGGCCAGGGCCTCCGCACCACCAACCTGCCGCTCGATCACCATCGTGCTGGCGAACTCGTCCTCTTCTTCATCTGCCGCACCATCAACAAAGCGCAACTGGTGCCGGCCAACCGTCACCACGTCGCCGTTCTGGAGTGCGTGCTTCTTGATTAAACGTCCGTTGACGTAGGTCCCGTTAGTACTGTTCAGATCCTCAAGGAACGAGTCATTGAGGATATTGATTACGAGAGAGTGGTGACCGCTGACCGTCGGGTTGTCAATCCGGATGTCGTTGTCCTGAAGACGGCCTACTGTGTACCGCTCCTTGGACATGTTGAATTCAGCGAGAACTTGCCCGTCGAGGCTGAGAATCAGTCGTGCCATGGTCGAGTTGCCTGTTGCACTTTATTGAAACATGCGCCGAAAATGCGCCAGAACGCCCGTCCGGGCAGGAAACGGTTCAACGACCTGCGTAAGCATGACCGAGACATTGTCCTTGCCCCCATGGTCGTTGCTGAGTTGAATCAGCTGTTGACCCACCATCTCAAGGTTAGCACTAAAAGTGCTGATCGTTAAGTGAATGTCTTCGTCTTCCACCATGTCCGGTAATCCATCGGAACACAACAGGTAAACGTCACCTTCCTGGACCGCCAGCTCCTGTACCTCTACCTGCACGGTGGGCTCAACGCCCAGCGCCCTGGTGACGTAGTTGCGATTGGTGGAGCGGGCCGCCTCTTCCTGAGAATAGAACCCCCGGTCAACGAGCTCCTGGAGCAGTGAATGGTCCATCGTGAGCTGCTCGAACCGGTTGCGACGGAAGCGGTACAGTCGGGAATCACCGACATGAGCGATGGACATGCGATTGTCGTAGAACAGGCAGGCGACGATCGTCGTGCCCATGCCTTCGCACTGGGGCTGCATCTGGGCAGTCTGGTGGATCACCCGGTTGGCGCGGGCAATGGCATCGCGCAGGATGATGGTCTGGCGCATCAGGCCGGTTTCGGGATCAGTAGCATTGCGCACTTCGCGTTCGCAAGCCGCCGGTACCAGCTCCAGAACCGTGCGCACGGCAATACCGCTGGCAACCTCACCGGCATTGTAGCCGCCCATGCCATCGGCCAGGACCAGCAACCCCGTGTCACTGTTGCTGCCCACCGCATCCTCATTGTGCTCGCGGACGCGCCCGGTGTCGCTTAGCTGGACGCTATTGAATTTGGAACGCAGGCTCATATGATTTCCGACGGGAACGTACTACAACATTCCCGCAGCGCAAATGCCATTGCCTTGCCGCTCTCGTACCGGTCGTCCGGGGATTTGGCGAGGGCCTTCGACAGGACAACGTCGATGGCGGGCGGTACGTCGTCGCGAATGTCTGAAACGGGCCTGTGCTTCTGGTGGACAATCTTGTCCATCAGGCGAGGTATGGAGTCGGCCTGGAAGGGTGGGGCGCCGGTCAACAGGTGATACATGGTGACACCCAGTGAATAGAGATCAGTGTGCCCTGTAACCTTGCTGGCTGATAACTGCTCAGGGGACATGTAGGACGGTGTTCCAAGAATAATCCCCGTGCGGGTGCGACTGTTGTCAGTCAGGCGGGCAATGCCAAAGTCGGTCAGTTTCAACTGGTCGGTCTGGATGTCGTACATCAGGTTCGCGGGTTTGACGTCACGGTGTACGACGTTCTGGGAATGGGCATATTGCAAGGCGTCGGCTGCTCTTGCCATCAACTCGACAACTGTTTTGGGCGGTAGCAGGCGGCCAAGTTGCGCATAGTGACTGAGTGGTTTGCCCTGGAAGTACTCCATCGCAAGATAAGCCACGCGATTATCTTCACCAGCATCATAAATCGAAATAATATTTGGATGATTCAAGCGTCCGGCAGATTCTGCTTCCCGCAGGAAGTGTGAGCGGGCAGTCGCCAGGTCACTTTCGGCAAACTCTTCGGCCAGCGGCAGCGTTTTATCGCCACCCGGCGATTGATTGTGGGATCGCGACCCAGGTAGACCGTCGCCATCGCTCCGCGCCCGATAACCCGTTCCAGTTCATAGCGTCCGAGGGAATGGCCGGCCTGTGTACTGGCCTTGTCATCGCTCCTGCCCTCGCTGTTGGCGGCGGCTATCGCGCTGCCGCTGGCCGCAGGTGCTGCCTCCGGGCTCCTGGATGGTCGGGCAACGGCCACGCCACGGGCACCGGACAATTTTTCAAGCTTCGCCGCAACGTCCCGATAGCCCGGATCCCGGGCGGCCAGGTGGCGAAACACACGCTCCGCCTTGGCATAGTCGCGCTTCTTGCCATGCTCCATCGCCAGTGCATAGAGCTGTTGTTTGGTGCGCTCTGTGGTGGGCTGCTGCCGAAGTACCGAGAAACCCAGATCCAGTTCAGCCGTTGGACCTGAGGGCGATGAATTACTTCCAGAGCCTGATTCCGGGCGTATTCCAGCCGGCAATTGCGCGAGGTGAACAAAGGACTGCAACAGTGCCAGACCCGTCAGGCAGAACAAGGCCAGGCCAGCGAAGTGCAGCCAGATGCCGGCAGCCGACACCAGCACGTATTCAGCCACCAGGAGAAGGAGCATGCCGGCAATGGCAAATATTGCCGACCGGGCAATGCCCAGCCGGCCACCGAATACCACAGCAGCACCGAGTAGCAGCGCCATGCCGAGCTCAACCCAGAGTGCCCAGCCGGGCCGGGCTATGTGGTCTTTCGCCAGATAATTGGCCAGATCAGTGGCAATGAATGCGGCGGTTCCAACACTGTTGTGCATCGGTGTCCGGATGCCTCCGGCAGCGTCCGCTTCCGGATTGCCGACGACCACATATCGACCCTTGATGGTGGCAGCCGCTCGACCATTCAGCACATCATCACTCGACACGACGGGAAATCCGGACGATCCATCGGCCGACCGGTAGTAGCGCGCCAGAAGACTGTTACCGCTTGCAGCCCGCTTGGCGAGTTCGATGGCCGCCAAGGCACTGGATGGCACTGCGCCGGGTGGTGTGAGCAGAACCGGGGCGGCCTGCCGGACGATGCCATCACGATCAGTCAGCAGGGCGACATGGGCCACGGTAGCCGCGGCCTGGCACAACGCATCAGAGGTTGGCATCAGCGCTGCCAGCGCAGCGGGAGGGTGGACCTGCGCGGCAAAGCGCTCGCTTGCGCCAGCAACGCGACTGGCACAAGCACTGGCGTCCTGATCACGACTCGCCCCACGGTCTGTTGTGGCGAGTCCAAGCACAACGTTACCAGCCGTCTGTACGGCGTTGGCTATTTGCTTTTGCCGGGCAATGCGCAATTCGGCCTCGGCAAGCTGACGACGCAACAAACCCGGCTCAGACCGGTTTGGCAGTGTCTGGGAGCGGTCCTCAAGCCGGATCAGCGTCTGCAACCGATCGAGGTCCGCCTGGCCCACTACAGGCGGCGGTGGTGTAGCCGGCAATATGGCCTTGGCCCCGGCCGCATTGAGGTCTGCCAGCAGTTCATCCAGTCTGGGGAGGTTCCACAGGTCGCCCGTCGGGTCCTCCGGTTTTACGATCACCACCGGTGAGTGACTAATGGACGCGGACAGGCGCTGGCAGAGATCGTAAAAGCCGCGCTCGATGCCGACCAGTCGATCGCCACCCAAGGCGAACGCTATGGCCAACACCATAAACATTGCTGCCTGGGCCATTTCGCCAGGCAATCCCATAGCCTGTTTGCCCGAGGGAAACATCGCAAAATAGTATGCGTATCAAGCGGGCGACGGTGAGACCTGGGTTGTGGTTTTGACCCGGGCAGTCGGGTTATCCGTCTCGAATTGAGGCGTTGCTGGCCTCACAATACAGGGCCGACCCAACAAGAAGCCCCGAATGGCCAGACCCCGAAAGTCATATCACTGCACGGAGTGCGGCGCAGTGAGCCCGAAATGGCAAGGCCAATGCCCGGTCTGCAGCGCCTGGAACGCACTGGAACCGGTTACTTCAAGCACGCCTGCGGCCCCGATCGGGGCCGAGCGGGCATTGGTAAAGCGACTGGTTGATGTTGGCACCGAATCCGTGGTCCGACTATCGACCGGCCTGACAGAGCTCGATCGCACCCTGGGTGGCGGGCTGGTGCCCGGCTCAGTGGTACTTCTGGGTGGCGATCCCGGGATCGGCAAGTCCACGTTGCTATTGCAGGCTGCGGCACGTCTTGCCGCACCTGGCGGCACCCTGTACGCCAGCGGCGAGGAGTCTCTGCAGCAAATCAGCCTGCGTGGTCAGCGGTTAGGGGTCGACCTGAGCTCAGTGACCGCCATTGCCACGACGCGGGTCGAGGATGTGCTTGAGGCAGTAGCGGATACCACACCCGCATGCGTGATTGTCGACTCCATCCAGACCATGGCCACTGATCTGCTGCCTGCTACTCCGGGCTCTCCCAATCAACTGCGGAGTTCTGCGGGGATGCTGGTGCGACTCGCCAAGGAGTCAGGGATATCAGTGATACTCGTTGGCCATGTCACCAAGGATGGGCAGATCGCCGGTCCGCGACTGCTGGAGCACATGGTGGATGTCGTCCTGTATTTCGAGAGTGAAGTCGGGAGTCGCTACAGAATCTTGCGTGCCGTGAAGAACCGCTTTGGTGCTGCCAATGAGCTGGGCATATTCGTGATGTCGGAAGGTGGCATCAGGGAGGTCAGAAATCCATCAGCACTGTTTGTGTCGCAACGGGGCGAGCCGGTCGCCGGCAGTGTAGTGACCGCGCTACATCAGGGCAGCCGGCCCCTGCTTGTGGAGGTACAGGCACTCGCAGACCAGGGTGGGGGAGGCCCGCCGCGACGCGTGGCTATAGGTCTTGAAACGAATCGCCTGACGCTCTTGCTTGCGGCCTTGCATCGACACGGCGGCATTTCGACCCACTCCAGCGATATTTTCGTCAATGTTGTTGGTGGCGTGCGGGTCATGGAGCCGGCGGCAGACCTTGCGGCTTTGCTGGCTGCGGTGTCCAGTATTCGGGATCGTCCGCTGGCACGTGACCTGGTTGTATTTGGCGAAGTCGGGCTTGCGGGTGAGATACGTCCGGTCGCCTACGGCGAGGAGCGGCTCCGGGAAGCAGCCAAGGTGGGCTTCAAGCGAGCCGTGATTGCCCGCTCAAATACCCCGAAGCAAGCCATAGCCGGTTTGACGGTGATTGCCGTGGACAGCCTGCGGGATGTTATGCGCCTGCTTCCCGGCCTGGAGGCCTGATCCGAACAGTACTGACGGCATTGCCTCCAGTTCTCAGGATTTCAATTTCATACCCGTCCAGTTCCAGCACGGTTCCGGCAGCAGGAATGGTCTCCAGGGTTTCCAGGATCAGCCCGTTCAGCGTTGCCGGGCCGTCCGTGGGGAGTTGCCAGCGTGTCATGCGGTTCAACGCGCGAACACTGATGCTGGCATTGACGGTCCAGGTGTCACCGGCGGTGTCGCGATGTACGTCCGGGTCGGTCGCGTTGGAGTCGCTGGAAAATTCACCAAGAATTTCCTCCAGGATGTCCTCGATCGTTACCATCCCCTGAAGGTCGCCATATTCGTCCACGATGAATGCTGTTCGCTTGCCCGTGCGATGGAGTTGCACCAGCAGGCTGTGTACGGACGTACCTTCAGGCACAAAGAACGGTTCGACCAGCATTGATTCCAGGGCGTTCTGGTCCAGCGAGGTGTGCAGTACCTGTACCAGTGATCGAACATGAAGCACGCCTGCCAATTGCTGGATACTGCCGCGAAATACCGGTAATCGGCTATGCGGAGACCGGTGATTGTGGCCGTGATGACGTCCCAGGAGCTGTGCAGGTCGATACCCACAAGTTCGTTGTCCGGGATCATGATCTCATCTACGGTCATGTCCTCAAGTTCGAGTATGGACATCAGCATGCGTTGCCGGCGGCGCGGCAGAAGGGCCCCGGCATCGGTGACGATTGTGCGCAATTCATCGAGCGTGAGGTGCTGCGGAGTAGCTTTGTCGGCGTGAACGCCGAAGAGCCGCAGCAGGCTGTTGGAGAAAATCGTTACCAGCCAGACGACCGGTAAAGTGACGTTCAACAGCACGTAGTAAAAAACGGCTGCCGGCAAACCGAGTTGCTCGGACCGGACCGCGCCGACCGTCTTTGGCATCACGTCGGTAAAAATCATGATGACAAACGCGAACCCGATGCTGGCCGTAGCCACGCCAGCCGGGCCACCGAGCCGTAAAGCCACCAGCGTCACCAGTGAGGTTGCGAGTGTGTTCGCTACATTGCTACCGATCAGTATCAGTGAAATCAGGCGATCCGGGCGGGTGAGCAGACGTTCCGCAAGCTGTGCGCCCAGGTGCCCCTGCCGGGCGCGATGGCGCAAGCGATACCGGTTCAAGGTAAGCAACGCCGTCTCCGAACCGGAGAAGAACGCAGAAATCAGCAGCAGTCCGACGAGCAGGCCGACGAGCGTGCCCGCAGAGACTTCATCTACCACTGCCTGGGATCGGGGAGCACAACCATGGATAGTTGATGGTGGCCACGCCCGGACCTGACTGTCAAGAAATCAGTGACCTGGCCGCGAGATGAATTGCTGCAAAATCTGTCGCCGCCCCTCAATTGGCCGGGACTTGAGTGAACGGCTGGCCTAAAATGGTGCGATTACCCTCCAACGACACAATCCGGATCATTTTGCATGTTTGAATCCCTGAGCGGCCGGTTGCGTAGCGTCGTCGACCAGGTGCGCGGTCGCGGGCGTCTGACCGATGACAATATCCAGGAGACAGTCCGGGAAGTACGCCGCGCGCTGATCGAGGCTGATGTGGCGCTGCCAGTGGTCCGCCAGTTTGTCGACCAGGTACGACAACGTGCACTGGGAGCAGACGTACTCAGCAGCCTGACCCCGGGCCAGGTCTTCGTCCGCATTCTTCATGAGGACCTTACTAGAACCCTGGGCGACGGAGTGGCTGAACTCAACCTCCGCCAGCAGCCTCCCGCCGTGGTCCTTCTGGCCGGGTTGCAGGGGGCGGGCAAGACCACCACGGCTGCCAAGCTGGCGCTATATGTCCAGGAGAGACTGAAAAAGCGGGTTGCGCTGGTCAGCACTGACACGAGGCGCCCCGCTGCGATTCTTCAGCTTGAGCGCCTGTCAGCGTCCATCAAGGTGCCATTCCTGACAGCAGATACCAGTCTGGGGCCGGTAGGCATTGCAGAGGCTGCACTGTCTTCCGCGCGCCGCGACCAGATAGAAGTCCTGATTGTCGATACGGCAGGCCGTAGCCGGCTTGACACGGAGTTGCTCGAAGAACTTGGCAGTCTCCGTACCCGCATTGATCCGATCGAGATCCTGTTTGTGGTCGACAGCATGGCTGGTCAGGATGCGGTCAACGCCGCACAAGCCTTCTCCGGGATCCTGCCGCTCACCGGTGTGATTCTGACCAAGACCGATGGTGACGCCAGGGGCGGCGCGGCCTTGTCGGTCAAGACAATTACCGGACAGCCTATCAAGTTCCTGGGCAGCGGCGAGGCTGTAGAAGCGCTGGAGCCGTTCTACCCGGACCGGATGGCATCACGCATTCTTGGTATGGGAGATGTCTTGAGCCTCGTAGAGGAGGTGCAACGCAAGGCCGACCACGACTCGGCAGCACGCCTCGCGAAAAAGGTGTCCTCCGGCAAGCAGTTCGACATGAACGACCTGCGCGCCCAGCTCGAGCAGATCACTGGCCTCGGCGGGATGGAGGGGCTATTGGAAAAGCTGCCACTGCCTGGCGGAATGTCGGCGGGAAAGCTGGCCGGGCAATTGGACGGGCGCATGCTGCGGCGCCAAATCGCCATTATTGATTCCATGACGCCGCGGGAGCGCCAGCGACCCGGAATTCTGGATGGGTCTCGCCGCCGACGTATTGCCGGAGGCGCTGGCCAGCCCGTACAAGAGGTCAACCGGCTCCTGAAGCAACATGCCCAGATGCAGAAAATGATGAAAAAGCTGGGCAAAGGGGGCCTCAGAAGGCTCATGCAGGGGCTGCCCGGGATGCCTCGCTAGGCACGTTGCCGGCAACGTAGACCCGCAGCACGGGTGTCAATACGCCGGATTTCGAGTAATATTCCGCGGTTAATCGGGCTCGACCGATCCCGAACTGCCACAAGGAAACTCAAGAGCAATGGTTACTATCCGTCTGTCCCGCGGAGGCGCCAAGGGGCGGCCCTTCTATCATGTTGTTGCCAGCGATTCCCGTCGTCCACGTGATGGGCGCTATATCGAGCGTCTGGGCTTTTTCAGCCCGATTGCCACCGCGTCTGAAGAACGGGTGCGCATTGATCTTGGACGCTACGACTACTGGATTGGTGTCGGCGCGCAGCCTTCAGATAGAGTCGCCGCATTGGCGAAGGCATATCGCCTGCAAACCCCGACCGCTACAGGTGGCGGGTCTGGTCAAGGACCAGCCAAGGCTGCCTGAACTCCGATCGATCGGAGTTGGCAGGTCAGCCGGAAATGGTCGGTCAACCTGACACAGAGAGCCAGTCGGAGTGGTCAGGCAGGCGTGTCGCCATTGGGAAAGTATCCGGCCTGTTTGGCGTCCGTGGCTGGCTGAAGGTGTACTCGTACACTTCGCCCCGGGCAAATATTGTCGCGTACAGCCCCTGGGTCCTGCGCAAGGACGGCAGCGAAATGGTCCATACGGTGGTAGCAGGTCAGGCCCACGGTGACGGCATAGTTGCCCAGCTTGCCGGCATCGTGGATCGTGAAACGGCAGCACTGCTGGTTGGCTCGGAAATTGAAGTAGATCGTGCCACTTTGGGGCCGCCTCCGGCGCAGGCAGTTCCGGGTGAATATTTCTGGTTCGACCTGCACGGAATGGAAGTCAGCACGGCAAGCGGCAAGCGGTTGGGCGTGGTCGACCACCTCGTCGAGACGGGCGCCAACGATGTGATGGTTGTGGTCGGTGAGGCAAGACATCTGGTTCCGTTCGTCTATGGCAGCGTGGTGCTGGCGGTGGACACTGAAAGTCGCCGGATAACAGTCGACTGGGACGCTGGCTTTTAGGGCAGGGTCCTTTCGAGGAGGAGATCGCGACGTGGACTTGGCAGTTGTTTCGCTGTTCCCGGGAATGTTCGCTCCGTTCGCTGAGTTCGGAGTGGTCGGGCGAGCCATTCGGCAGAATCTGGCGCGACTGACCACCGTCGACCCGCGGGATTTTGCGACTGACGTGCACGGAACTGTCGACGATCGGCCCTACGGGGGTGGTCCCGGCATGGTTATTCGGGTAGAGCCGTATGCGTCGGCGATTGCAGCTGCGCGGAAGTTGGTGCCGGCAAACAGCCCGGTCGTGTTTCTGAGCCCCCAGGGAGTACCCTTCGATCAGGCCATGGCGCAGAGATTTTCAAACCTTGAGGGCCTGATACTGGTCGCTGGCCGCTATGAGGGATTTGACGAGCGACTGGTCGAGGCGGCGGCGGATGAAGAAATTTCAGTCGGTGATTTCATACTTAGCGGCGGCGAGATTGCCGCGATGGCGGTTCTCGATGCCACGCTGCGACTTCGACCCGGCGTACTGGGCGATGAACGATCTGCCGATGCCGAGTCCTTTTCGACCGGTCTGCTGGATCATCCGCATTACACTCGCCCCGAGATAGACAACGGGAAACCGGTGCCACGCGTATTGCTGGAAGGTAACCACGAGGCGATTCGGCGATGGCGACGCAAACAGGCATTGGGCCGAACCGGCGATCGACGTCCGGACCTGCTCCGCCAACTGCAACTCAGCGCTGAGGATGCGCGATTGCTTGAAGAGTACAGTGCTGAACGGGCTGCGGAGCGTTAAGACCAGCGGTCAATTAATGCCGCACCGCACCCGTGAGTGAACCAGAGACTTGCTGATAAACCAAATTAATCGTGCTGCACAACTGGAATGACTGAACATGGCAAATATCATTGAAAAACTAGAAGCAGAGTCGCTGAAGAGCGACATCCCGGATTTCTCGCCTGGCGATACGGTAATTGTGCAGGTGCGAGTGACTGAAGGCGCTCGCGAGCGGTTGCAGGCCTACGAAGGTGTGGTGGTTGCGCGCCGCAATCGTGGTCTCAACTCGTCGTTTACGGTGCGCAAGATCTCGCACGGTGAAGGCGTAGAGCGGGTATTCCCGCTGCACAGTCCAACGGTTGCTGAAATTACGGTCAAGCGCCGTGGCGATGTGCGGCGTGCGAAGCTCTATTACCTTCGCGATCGCAGCGGCAAGTCTGCCCGGATTCGCGAGAAGGTCTGATCGGGTCGCTGGGGCCAGTGGCCGGCTCTCCTCCAGCCAGGGGGCTGGCCGGCCATATGCCCGGCTTGCTTGCCGGAGGTCTGGTCGGCAAGCCGGGCAGGCGGCCTGGCAGCATCGGCAGCTCCTGCCTGGTAGCCGTATTGGTTTGCGCGGGAGTCAGTGGCTGTACCAACTTGATTGGTTCTGCAGCCAGCACCTTTGCCGGAGATCTCTCAACGGCAATCCTGAGTCAGGATGATCCCGAACTCGTGCGGGAGAGCCTGCCCGCGTATCTTATTTTGCTGGATTCCCAGGCGGCGAAGCCTGATGCGGGTGCTGACCTGCTTGGAGCCGCTGCGTCCCTGTATGCCGCCTATGCGGTTCTTTTTGTCGACGATCCGGATCGTGCCGCGACGCTGGCCAGTCATGCCCGGGTCTATGGGGAGCGGGCCGCCTGCAAGGCCAGCGCCGCCGCCTGCAACCTATCAACTGTTCCTTTTGCTGAAGTCGAAGCACGCCTGGATCGTATCCGTCCGCGTGAATCTTCGGCGCTGTTCAGCTACGCCGTCGGTGCGTTGGCCTATGTACGTACACATAGTGATGATTGGCAGGCCGTCGCCGATCTGCCGCGGATCGAGGCCGTCCTTAACCGCCTGCTTGATATAGGTGATCCTGTTGATGCCGGCACGGTGAACAGCTATCTCGGTATTCTCAATACGCTGCGACCCGAAGCATTGGGGGGCCATCCAGAGCAGGGTAAAGCCTATTTCGAGCGGGCCATTGCACTGACCAACGGGCAGGATCTCAGTGTGCTGGTGGACTATGCCCGGAGCTACGCCCGCCTGGTATATGACCGGGATCTTTATGACACACTGTTAAAACGGGTACTGGCCGCGGATCCACATGCGGGCAGGCGTACCTTGTTCAATACCTTGGCGCAGGAACAGGCAAAAGCTCTTCTTGCTGCTGCGGATGACTATTTCTAGGCCACTCACCCACGAAGGGAATCGCTGGTGATCCAGTTCCGATTGATGCACTCCAAATTGATACTCCTGACAGCTGCGCTGATGCTGTCGTGCTTTGCCATCACGGTTTCGGCAACCGATCTGAAGATCGCCACGATTGCGCCCGAAGGGTCGAGCTGGATGAAGGAGTTGCGGACGGCTGCCCTGCAGGTCCGCGAACAGACCAGCGGGCGCGTTAGCCTCAAATTCTATGGCGGCGGGATCCAGGGAAACGACAAAAAAGTATTGCGCAAGATGCGCATCGGACAATTGCAGGGTGGTGTATTTACCTCCAACGGCCTCGAAGAACGCTATCCGGACATCCAGATCTATGGCTTGCCCATGTTGTTCAACTCCCAGGAAGAAGTGGACTACGTTCGGCAGAAGATGGATGCAAAACTCACCGCCGGACTTGACGAGATCGGACTCGTTTCTTATGGGTTTGCCGGGGGCGGCTTTGCATACTTCATGACCGGAAAGCCGGTGGCCGGCCTGAACGATCTCAAGGGGCAGAAAATCTGGGTGTCGGAAGGGGACAAAACCAGCTTCGTGGCAATGCAGGCCCTGCATCTGTCGCCCGTGATTCTGCCGATTACCGACGTACTTACGGGGCTTCAGACCGGGTTGCTGGATATAGTCGCGGCGCCGCCTGTAGGCGCCGTTGTTCTGCAGTGGTATACCAAGACCAGATACATCACCGACGTTCCACTCAGCTATACGACCGGCGTATTGGTCATCGACAAGGCCGCACTCACGAAGGTCAGTCCCGGGGACCAGTCGGTACTGAAAGATGTACTGACGGACCTTCATGCACGCCTTGATCGTGACAACCGGACCGACAATGCCAAGGCAAGGCAAGCACTCAAGGCGAATGGCCTGAAATTTATAGCGCCGAACACGGCTGAAATCCCTGAGTGGCGTGCAGCCGTCGCGGCCGCCATGGATGACATGGCGGCTGACGGAGCGTTTTCCGCCAGCCTGCTCACCGAGATCCGGGGCTACTTGAAGGAATTCCGTAATGGCACCACGTCACCGGCATCGGACGCTTCCCGCCGCTGATGAGCCCAACGGACGCTGACGACCAGCTCACAGGCACCGGGTCTGATACTGGGACCGGCGCCGCCAACCAGGTCGCTCGCGGCGGACTGATCGAGCGCGTCAGTCGCTGGATCGAGACCGCACTTTTGACCGCCATTCTGCTTGCCATGATTGGCCTGGCCTCGGCACAGGTGCTGCTTCGGGGGTCTGTGGGCGGCAGTCTGGCCTGGGCAGACGAGACACTGCGATTGCTGGTGCTGTGGGCGGCGATGATCGGCGCAGTGGCTGCCAGTCGCGACAATGTTCATCTGCGCATTGATTTTCTTTCCAGATTTCTGTCGCCCGGCAACCGTCGGGTGGCGGCTGTCGTGGTTAATCTGTTTGCGGCCGGTATATCAGCCATTCTTGCCTGGCAGTCGTTGCGATTTGTCAACGGATCGCGTGAGTTCGACGATCAGGTTCTGGGCGATTGGCCCGCGTGGCCATTCCAGGTTGTACTTCCGATTGCATTCATGTTGATTGCCTATCGGTATATCCACGATATCTGGCGTCAGTTTCACGGTGGGACGCCATCATCCGGTGATCACGAAGCATGATCTTTACCAGCATTCTGCTGGTATTGCTCGCCCTGCTTGGCGCGCCGCTGTTCGCGATTATCGGGGCGGGCGCACTGCTGGGCTACCAGCAGGCGGGCGTCGACCTGACTGCCGTTCCAATCGAAATTTTCGGTATTGCCGAGACGCCGATACTTCTGGCGATTCCGTTGTTCACATTTGCCGGATATGTACTCAGTGAAAGTCAGGCAGCAGCACGCCTCGTACGGCTGAGTTCAGCGCTCCTTGGCTGGTTGCCGGGTGGTCTGGCCATGGTGGCCGTGGCGACGTGTTCATTGTTCACCGCCTTCACGGGTGGTTCAGGCGTCACAATCATTGCGATTGGTGCCCTGTTGTACCCGGCACTGGTACAGGCTGGCTACGGTGAGCGGTTTACCCTGGGTTTGGTGACTTCGTCTGGCAGTCTGGGTTTGCTCTTTGCCCCATCCCTGCCACTGATCATCTACGGCATCATTGCCGAGGTGCCGATCGACTCGCTGTTTGTTGCGGGGGTCGTGCCAGGGGTGTTGATGATGATTGCACTGGCAGCTTTCTGCCTGTGGCGCAATCGGGAAAATCGTCGTCCAATATCCGAGTTCTCGTGGCCGGAAGTCGGGGCAGCATTGCGCGCGGCCATTTGGGAGTTGCCCCTGCCGATCGTTGTTCTGGGTGGCATTTACAGCGGTTTCTTTGCGGTGTCGGAGGCAGCGGCCGTCACCGTAATTTATGTACTGATTACGGAACTTCTGATCTACCGGGAAGTGCCCTGGCGCCGCCTGCCATCCATCATCCGCAACTCAATGGTCCTGGTGGGCGGGATCCTGTTGATCCTCGGTATTTCACTGGCTTCAACCAACTACATGATCGACGCACAGGTGCCGCAAAAACTCATTGGTGTCGTCACCCACTATATTTCGAGCCAGACCAGTTTCTTGCTGTTGTTGATCGCATTTCTGATGTTGATCGGGTGCATCCTGCATATCTATTCGGCACTGGTATTGATCGTACCGTTGATTTTGCCAGTTGCTTCCCGGTACGGTGTCGATCCGGTGCATCTGGGCATCATTTTTGTCGCAACCATGGAACTGGGTTATCTGCTACCGCCCATTGGACTCAATCTCTATATATCCAGCTTCCGTTTCCGCCGGCCGGTTCTCGAAGTTTGCATGGCTACTTTGCCATTCATGCTGATTTTGCTGGTTGCTGTGTTTTTGATTGCCTTCATACCGGCGTTGTCTCTGGCGCTGCTGCCCAACTAGCTTTCAAGGGATATCGAACATGGTCCGATCTACAAGTTGCCTGTCGTTAATGGGTCTGCTGGTGGCCCTGGTGACGCCTGGTTATGCGATTCAGGCAGCGGATTCACCAGTCAGTTCGCCAGTACCAAAGGCTGCCGACTTTCTGCGGGTTCCGCCGGGCTTCAGCGCCGAAATATTGGTAGACAACGTTCCCAATGCCCGTTCGATGGCGTTGGCCCGGGGCGGCACACTTTTTGTCGGTACGCGCTCAGGCGGAGTGGTGTATGCGGTCCGGGATGCGCTTGGTGCAAACCCGGTAGTGACGCGCTTTGCCGAGGGACTGTCGATGCCAAACGGTGTGGCAGTCAGGGATGGCGACCTGTACGTCGCGGAACAGAAAAGACTGATTCGCTATCGCAACGCCGAGGCACATTCAACGGATGCACCAGCCACGGCTTTGGTTCCAGAGGTACTCGGGTCACCATTGCCGTTCAAGGGCGTCCTGCATTCCTGGAAGTATCTGGCGTTCGGTCCTGATGGCAAACTTTATGTGTCGATCGGCGCACCCTGCAACGTATGCGTAGAGCCGGACTTTGGCATGATTCTGCGCATGAATGCCGATGGCAGCGACCGTCAGGTATATGCCTCGGGAATTCGAAACTCTGTGGGATTCACCTGGCAACCTGTTACCAAGGATCTCTGGTTTACCGACAACGGCAGAGACCTGCTGGGCGACGATGTGCCGCCGGACGAGTTGAATCGCGCGTCCAAACCCGGCCTGGATTTCGGATTTCCATATTGCCATGGGGGAACCATTCCCGATCCGAAGTTTGGCACAGCGGGGCAGTGCAGTTCCGCCGTCGCGCCAGTACAGAAACTTGGTCCGCATGTTGCCGCACTTGGTGTTCAGTTCTATCCGGGCCAGATGTTTCCCGCAGAGTATCGTGATCAAATAATGATTGCCGAGCACGGTTCCTGGAATCGAAGCAAGGCAGCGGGAAAGACCGGATACCGGATTACCCTGGTCCGCCTGGAGGGCAATCGTGCGGTGTCCTACACTCCTTTTATTGAAGGGTGGCTGGATGGTGAAGAAGTGCGAGGCAGGCCAGTCGATCTCTTGATTGCCCCTGATGGCGCCTTGCTGATCAGTGATGATCAGCGCGGTGTGATTTACCGAATCAGCTATACAGGCTAGTCAAAGCCAAATACCGGAGCGCAGGCATGTTCATCTTTCGTTTTCTCGGCAATCTGGTGCGCGCCGTATGGTATGGCCTCGACACCATTCGCCGGGTACTGCACCTGATTCTGCTGGTCGGAATTTTCGTTTTTCTGCTGGCTGGAGCGGTCGGGCAAACGGTTGCCGTTCCGTCGTCAGCAGCCCTGGTTATCAACCCTACAGGTACGCTGGTGGAACAGCTTGAAGGAAGTCCACTGGATCGTGCGATTGCCAATCTGAGCAGCCAGCCGGCACCGGAAACCCTGTTGCGTGACGTCACCGACAGCCTTGACCGCGCCGTCGACGACAAGCGCATCAAAGCTGTCTATCTTGATCTTGACGGACTGAGCGGTGGTGGACTCGCCAAACTCCAGGCCATCGGCAGCCGGATTGACAAGGTTCGCGCCGCCGGCAAAAAGGTGATTGCCTTCGGCAGTGGCTATACACGGGATCAGTACTTTCTTGCCGCGCGGGCTGATCAGGTGATCCTGCACGACCTGGGCCTGGTCTACCTGGAGGGCTATGAGTATTACCGTACCTTTTTTCGGGATGCACTGGAAAATCTAAAGATCGACGTGAACGTTTTCCGTGTCGGTGAGTACAAGTCTTTTGTTGAACCGTATATTCGCGATGACATGTCGGCGGAAGACCGGCAGGCAAGCCAGATCTGGCTTGGCGGATTGTGGACGGACTGGCGGCAGGCGGTCGCTACGGCCCGAAACTTGCAGCCGGACGCGGTGCAAGCTTACGCCGATGGAATGGCAACCCGGATGGAAGCGGCGGGTGGCAATGCCGGTCGTGCGGCGCTGAAGGCTGGTCTGGTCGACAAGCTGATGAGTCGGCCACAGGTAAATGCCTATATGACCGGGCTGATTGGCAAAGCTGCTGATGACGGTAGTTTCAGCGCCATCGATTTTCGGTCGTATGCCCGTGTCACCGGTGTTGAGCAACGTCTGGGCAAGGTCCAGAAGCACAATGTGGCGATCATTGTGGCATCCGGACAGATTGTCGATGGCGAGGCGGCGCCCGGTAGCGTTGGCGGTGACACGCTTGCTGCCGAGATTCGCACTGCCAGGCTGGATGATTCAATCGATGCCGTCGTACTGCGCATCGACAGCCCTGGTGGCAGCATGTTTGCTTCCGAGGTCATTTACGATGAGATTCAGGCACTCAAGGCAGCCGGCAAGCCAGTGGTTGCATCGATGAGCAGTGTGGCAGCTTCTGGTGGCTACTTCATCGCCATGCCGGCCGATGAAATCTGGGCCAGCGACGCCACTATTACCGGCTCTATAGGTGTGGGTGCCTTGTTTCCGACAGCACAGCGCACGCTGGAAAAACTGGGAATCCATGTGGATGGCTTCGGTACCACCGCGCTGGCCGGGCAGTTGCGGCTGGATCGGGCCCTGGGTAGTGAGGCCCGTCGGGTACTGACCGCCAGCGTCAACGATGCCTACCGGATCTTTGTCAGCAAGGTTGCGGATTCTCGCAACATGACCTACGAGCAGGCCGATGCCATAGCGCGGGGGCGTGTGTGGATCGGTTCCGATGCGCTGGAGCGGCATCTGATCGACAAAGTCGGTGGTCTGGACGACGCTGTGGCCAGTGCAGCCCGATTGGCTGGCCTGGAGGCGGGTACTTACGGTCAGTATTACATGGAGCCGGATCTGCCTCTGTTCCAGCGGCTGGCCGTCGGCGTTGGAGCAGCGGCAGTTCGGTTGGCTGGCAGGATGGGGCTAGGTTCAGTGATCGATTCAGCGATCACCATGATCAACGGATCTGGTTCGGGACTGGCTCGCGATGTCATGCAACGTGCCCAGGCAGAACTGGCAGTCCTGTCCCGATTCAATGACCCCCGGAATATGTATCTACATTGTTTGTGTGTCGTGGACTAGCTCTCTGCTGATTGTGGTGTCTTGCGGGTCTGCGTTGGCCACTTCCTGCTTCAGGAAATGTCAGAGACCAGGGGGCGGCGCCGGGGATAGTCGAACAGCAGGAGTTCGGCACGTTGCTGGCCGATGTCCGCCCAGTTGTGGGTCGGAAGTTCAATAACGACAATGCCGGCCGTGGGAATGTTGTCGATGCCGGCGCCAGTCAGCCGGTTCGCAAGATCCGTCAAGCCCGGATTGTGGCCGCACACAATCACGTCCCTGAAGCTGCTCTCCTGGCGGGCCAGTACGGCCAGAATCTGCTCTGGCGTAGCCAGGTACAGATCCAACTCGCGCTGCAGAAATTCCTGGGGGAAGCCAATCTCCCTGGCAACGATTCGGGCCGTTTGCCGGGCACGTACCGCTGGACTGGTGAGAAACAAGGTCGGACGGGCTCCGCGCTGCCGAAGGCGTTGCCCCATGATCGGTGCATCTCGCTCGCCCTGTTCATTCAAGGGGCGATCGTGGTCAGGCAGCTCCGCAACCGTTGCTGACGGCTGCTCCCATGACGCCTTGGCATGCCGTAGCAGTGTTAGCTGGCGTTGCATCGCTTGGACCACCGGCAGCCTCAGAGCAGCCCTGCTTCGAGCTGGGCAGCTTCAGACATCATGTCGCGGCTCCAGGGCGGATCAAACACCAGTTCAACATTAACCTGGCCGGCCGTTGGAATGATCACGATCTTGTCCCGAGCCTCCTCGACGAGTATTTCACCCATGCCACACCCTGGTGCGGTTACGGTCATCGTCAGGTCGACATCGCGTTTTCCCGAAGGCTGGTGTTTGACTATGCATTCATAGACCAGGCCCAGATCGACGACGTTGATCGGAATCTCGGGGTCGTAAATTGTTCTCAACTGTTCCCAGACCAGTGCCTCGAACTGTTCATCGCTGGCGTCATCCGGCAGCGATGGCGGCTTGATGACCTCTTTACCCAGAGCATCGGCATCAGTCCCCGGAATACGGACCAGGTTGCCTTCGAAATAGACGGTAAAGCTGCCACCCATAGCCTGGGTGATATAGACGAGTGAATCGACCGGCAGCGTTAATGGTATCCCTGACGGCACCATCAATCCTTCTACATCTCGCCGGACGACTACGGGTTCATTGTTCATGGTATTTCCTCATGGGAGGTTACTCACTCGGTAGTTACGGTTTCAGTCGATTCGGTCAGGCCGCTCGCAGGGTATGCCACGGCAAGGTTGCGCAACGAATTCGGGACGGATACTGGCTGACGCCGCCCAAAGCAGCCAGATCTCCTGCCAGGTGCTCACCATCGGTGGTCAGTGCCAGCTCGAAACCGGAAATGGTGGCCTTGGCCTGGTCGGGGCTTTGCTGCAGGGTTGCTGCAGTCATCAGGGACGCAGATGCCAGGCAGATAGCACAGCCCGATGCCTCGAACGCAATATCTTTCAGCAGACCATCGGCAAGACTCACGTAAACGCGAACCTTGTCGCCACAGAGCGGGTTATGACCCTCAGCCTCCAGGTCATATTTCTCGGGCCGTCGGCAATTTCGTGGGTGCCGGCTGTGCTCCAGAACAATCTGGCGGTACAGATCCGTTTGGTGAGTTGCAGAAGCAGACATCAGCCAAACAGGTCCTGCGCTACCTTCAGCGCTGCTACAAGCTGGTCGATTTCTGCACGAGTGTTGTAAAACGCGAAGGAGGCGCGGGCCGTGCCGGGAACCTTGAACCACTCCATGACCGGCATGGCGCAGTGGTGCCCGGCCCGGATGGCGACGCCTTGTTGATCCAGTACGGTACCAAGATCGTGGGGGTGGATGCCTTCGACATTAAACGACACGACGCTGGCCTTTTCCTGTGCTGTTCCGAGAATGACCAGGCCGGGAATCTGCAGTAGTGCGTGGGTGGCATAGTCGAGCAACTGGGCTTCCCAGGCTGCAATTTCCTGCATGCCCAGTTTCTGGAGATAGCTGATCGCCGCCCCCAGCCCGATTGCCCCGGCAATGTTCGGTGTGCCGGCCTCGAATCGGTACGGAAGCTCATTGTAAGTCGTACCTTCGAAGCTCACTGTCAGAATCATGTCGCCACCGCCCTGAAACGGCGGCAACTCGCGGAGCATGGCCTCCCGTGCATAAAGTACGCCGATGCCGGTCGGTCCACACATCTTGTGACCCGAGAAGGCATAGAAATCACAGTTCAGGTTCCGCACATCAACGATCTGGTGAGGGATCGCCTGGGCACCGTCCAGCAAGACCGGTATGCCTCGTTTGTGTGCTGCGTCGACAATTGCCTTGACCGGGTTGATTGTTCCCAGCGCGTTGGAAATATGAGCGACAGCGACCAGGCGCGTTCGCGGCGTGAGAAGCTGCAGAAAGTCGTCGAGCAACAGTTCCCCGGCGGCATTTATGGGGGCAACACGCAGTACTGCCCCGCTGCGCTGACAGAGCATCTGCCACGGCACGATATTGGAGTGGTGCTCCATCATGGTAATCAGAATCTCGTCGCCAGCTTTGAGGCGCTGCCCGAAGGTGTAAGCCACGAGATTGATGGCCTCAGTGGTGCCACGCGTAAAAATGACCTCGCGCACGGACGCCGCATTGATGAAGTCACGCACGGTTTCGCGGGCAGCTTCATAGAGGTCGGTGGCCCGGTGGCTCAGGGTATGCACGCCACGATGAACGTTGGCATGGTCATGCTCGTAGTAATGCCCGATTGCCTCTATCACCTGTCGGGGTCTCTGTGACGAAGCGGCGTTGTCGAGGTAGGCGAGCGGCCGCCCATTGATGGTCTGGTCGAGTACCGGGAAGTCCCGGCGGATCGTTGCGACATCCAGAGAACGACGCGTGCTGGCGGGGACTGCACTCATGCCGGGGCGCCCATCCGCAGATTTGCCGTGGACGACTTGCCCATTCGCGCCTTGAGTTGCGCATCAAGGCGGGCGCGCAGGGCCAGATCGGGAATGCCGCTCAGTCCCTCACGCAAAAATGCGACAGTCAGTACCTTGCGTGCGTCGGCTGCATCCAGCCCGCGCGACTGGAGGTAGAAGAGGGCATTGGCATCAAGTTGTCCGGTAGTAGCGCCATGGCTGCAGCGGACGTCGTCAACGTAGATCTCCAGTTCAGGCTTCGTGTTGATCTCGGCAGTTGGTGCCAAAAGAAGATTGCGGTTGGTCAGCGCCGCATTGCTGCCTGCAGCACCTGGCAGCACCAGAATCCGGCCGCCAAAGATGCCCCGACCATGGTCGTCGGCGATGCCTCTGAATGTTTCCCGGCTGGTCGTTCCAGGTGCCTTGTGCACCATTGAAGTCTGGTTGTCGATGTGCCGATTGCCATCCGCGAGGAACATGCCCTGAACATCGGCTGAGGCACCGGTGCCGGCCAGCAGGATGGTGAGTGTCTGCCGGCTCAATTGCGCCCCCATGTCCACACTCGTTACAGCAAGCTCTGCGGCATCCGCCAACTCGATCAACGTTGACTCTGTGGCCATTCCGTCGCCCGGAAGTGCCTGTACGCGGACCAGGCCGAGACGGCTGTCCTGGCCAAGCCGGATCTGCAGGACAGTGTTCGACAAACAACCGGGGGCGCCGCTGTGTTCGACAATCAAGCTCAGGTGACTGCCTGGCGCAACGTCTACGAGCACCCGGGATTGAATCAGGGACGTTGCCGATAAATGGCTTCTTAAATGAATGGTTGGCAACTGCTGTTGACCCGGGCTGGTCGCAATCAGCAAACCGTCGTGCAACAAGGCAGTGTTAAGGTCTACCAAAGCATCGTTTGATGTGCCGCCGGCCTGCAACTGGAGGAGTGTATCGACGCGCTCACGCGACAATTCAGAAAGACTGCGAAAAGACTGAATTGTGAGTCCCTGACGCACTTCCCCAGGCAAACGGGACAGGCGGCCGTCGATCAGATCAAGGTTGATGTCGTCAGGGCCGGGTTGGGGAGATACGGTCTGCGACGCGGCAAGCGATGGTGATGGTGACCCCGCAACTGAGTTCGTGTCCTGCTCTGCCGCCAGAAAACCTGACCAGCGTTTGGCATACGCGTTGAGGTTCGTGTAGCGCCAGGCTTCGCTTGCGGAGTCAGGTAACCCGCTAGCGGCGATCCGGGCAAGGGCGCCAGTCTGCCGGTCAGCGAGCCAGGTGAGCTCGGCAATGGTCGGCAGGTTCCGCTCTGCAACGACTTGCCATGGTGGGGTAACGGTTGCACGGTCAGCGTCAGTAGTAGACCGGGCAGTCTGTAAACCGGTTCTCGCCATTTCTCAGTGCTCCCTGCTACTGGTTCGCGGCGGCGAGGATCTGGTCGTACCCGTCGGCCTCAAGTTCCAGCGCGAGAGTGCGGTCGCCAGTACGGGCAATCCGCCCGTTGGCCAGTACATGCACGAAATCCGGCTGGATATAGTCAAGCAGGCGCTGATAGTGGGTTACCAGGACGAAGCCACGATCTGCGCGGCGCAGGCTGTTGACGCCGTTCGCGACAACCTTCAGCGCATCGATATCCAGCCCGGAATCGGTTTCGTCAAGAATGGCGAGCAGTGGCTCCAGCACCGCCATCTGGAAAACTTCATTGCGCTTTTTTTCACCGCCAGAGAATCCCTCATTCACGCCTCTTTGCAGGAAGCTCTCGCTCATCTTCATCAGTTTGGCCTTGTCCTTGACCAGGCGCAGGAATCCGACGGCATCGATCTCACTTTCTCCACGGGCGGCGCGCCGGGCGTTAAGTGCTGAACGCAACAGATAGACATTGCTGACGCCCGGAATCTCCACGGGGTACTGAAAGCCCAGGAATATGCCCGCACGCGCCCGTTCTTCCGGGTCCATCGCCAGCAGATCCTGTCCCAGAAGGCTGGCGGAACCGCCGGTTACCTCGTAACCGTTGCGGCCGGCAAGTACATAAGCAAGCGTACTTTTTCCGGACCCGTTGGGGCCCATGATGGCGTGCACTTCACCTGCATTGACGGTCAGAGTCAGACCTTTGAGGATCTCCTTGCCATTGACGGACGCACGCAGATCACGAACTTCGAGCAGAGCGGGGGATGACGACATTGTTGACGATTCCACTATGAGTGCACACACGGTCGCCTAGCCGACCGCGCCCTCCAGGCTGACATTGAGGAGATTCTGGGCTTCAACGGCAAACTCCATGGGCAGCTCCCGAAAGACCTGCTTGCAGAAGCCATTGACGATGAGATTAACCGCGTCTTCAGTCGACAAGCCTCGCTGCCGGCAATAGAAGAGCTGGTCGTCGCCGATCTTGGAGGTCGTGGCCTCATGCTCGACGATGGCCGACGGATTGCGTATTTCCATGTATGGAAAAGTGTGGGCGCCGCATTCCGAGCCCATCAGCAGGGAATCGCACTGCGTATAGTTGCGGGCATTTTCTGCTGTCGGAAAGATCTTGACGAGGCCGCGATAGGACTGCTGGGCGCGACCGGCCGATATTCCCTTGGACACGATCGTACTGCGCGTGTTCTTGCCGATATGAATCATCTTGGTGCCGGTATCAGCCTGTTGCCGGTTGTTCGTAACAGCCACCGAATAAAATTCACCCACGGAGTTTTCGCCGCGAAGAATACAGCTCGGATACTTCCAGGTAATTGCCGAGCCGGCCTCAACCTGGGTCCAGGAGATACGCGAATTGGCGCCGCGACAGTCGCCGCGCTTGGTAACGAAGTTGTAGATGCCCCCCCGGCCTTCCTCATCACCCGGGTACCAGTTCTGCACGGTCGAGTACTTGATCGTGGCGTCCTTGAGTGCCACAAGTTCAACGACCGCGGCGTGCAACTGGTTCTCGTCAGCGTTGAGGTGCCGTGCACCCTTCCAGGTAGCTCACGTGGCTGGCTTCTTCAGCGATGATGAGTGTGCGCTCGAACTGACCGGTGTTTGCCTGGTTGATCCGGAAGTAGGTTGACAGCTCCATCGGGCAGCGGACGCCCTTGGGCAAAAACACAAAGGAGCCATCGGTAAAGACTGCCGAATTGAGAGCCGCAAAGTAATTATCCCGGTAGGGGACAACGGTACCCAGGTACTTCTGGACCAGTTCCGGATGGTCGCGGGCAGCATCGGAAAACGGACAGAAGATCACGCCTGCCTCAGCAAGCTTTTTCTTGAAGGTCGTGGCTATGGAGACGCTGTCGAACACGGCGTCAACGGCAACGCCGGCGAGCCGGGCGCGCTCGTGCAACGGAATTCCCAGCTTCTCGTACGTTTCCAGAAGCTTTGGGTCAACCTCATCCAGCGACTTTGGGCCGTCATGCAGCTTGGGTGCCGAGTAGTAGGAGATTGCCTGATAGTCGATGGGCGGATGATGCAGCTTCGCCCAACGGGGCTCTCGCAGGGTCAGCCAGTGGCGATAGGCCTTGAGTCGCCACTCCAGCAGAAACTCGGGTTCGTCCTTCTTGGCGGAAATAAACCGGATGACGTCCTCGTTGAGGCCGGGCGGAACGGTGTCCGAGTCGATGTCGGTGACGAACCCGTGCGCATAGCGACGTCCGATCAACTCTTTAAGTTCTTGATTCTGTGCTGTGGCTGTCATGTGCGGTCTGATCCGTTTCAGGTCGATTGCAGGCGGTGTCGCAGCCGACCGGCCTGGTTGTAAAGGTCGGCCAGTTGGAATTCATGCGGTGGATGGGCGAGTTCTGCCAGTGTTATCTCATTCAATGCACCATGGATGCCCCGGTTGATCTTTTGCCAGGCGCCACCTACGGGACACCCGTCTTCAAGCTCACAGCGGCTGTCGGCGGTGCTGCATTCGGTAATGCTGAGCGGACCTTCAAGCGCATCCAGAATCTCGGCTGCCGAAATACTTGCGGGAGTGCGCGCCAGTTTGTAGCCACCCCCGGCACCGCGCACGGAATGCACCAGTCCACTTCGCGCCAGCAGCTTCAGCAGCTTCTGGACGGTTGGCAGGGCCAAGCGCGTGCCCGCAGCGACATCGCTGGCAGAATTCAGGCCGTTCTCTTGCCCGGCGAGATGAACCAGAATCATCGTGCCGTAGTCGGTCAGCTTGCTGATCCGAAGCATGTTTCAGCACCTCGTGAATGTTCAGAAAAATGGTCTGAATTCATATGGGACTATCTTAGTCCAATATGATCTCTGGTCCAAGCCCGGATTGAACCCGGGATACCGGCCTGAAGCCCCGGTGACTACAGGGAATTTGCTATCCTTCGTCGCCGCGTCGGAGGCCGGGTCGCCGCGCCGCCGCACTGAATTCGAATCGGAGGTTGACGCCATGACTGCCCAAACTCTTGCTGCGATTGCCAAGGCGATGGTAGCGCCCGGAAAGGGAATACTTGCCGCCGACGAAAGCTCGGGAACCATCAAGAAGCGCTTCGACACGATCAAACTTGAGTCTACGGCTGACAATCGCCGCGCCTACCGCGAGTTATTGTTCACGACGCCGGGCGCTGCCGACTTCATCAGCGGCGTTATTCTGTTCGATGAAACAATGCGGCAGTCAACGCTTGATGGCACACCGTTTCCGAAATACCTCGCCGACCACGGCATGATTCCAGGCATCAAGGTCGATGCAGGCGCCAAGGCACTGGCCGGCTTTCCCGGCGAGACGATCACAGAGGGTCTGGATGGCTTGCGTGAGCGCCTGAAGGAGTACGTCAGCCTTGGCGCCAGGTTTTCCAAGTGGCGGGCAGTGATCACGATCGGTCGCGATCTGCCCAGCGACTTCTGCCTGACAGCCAATGCGCATGCCCTGGCACGCTACGCCGCACTGTGTCAGGAAGCTGGGATTGTGCCCATAGTCGAGCCCGAAGTACTGATGAACGCTGATCACAGCCTGAGCCGTTGCGCCGATGTCACGGCCGCTATGCTGGACAGGACTTTTGAGCAGCTTAAAGCCCATCGCGTTGATCTTGGCGGCATGATTCTCAAGCCCAATATGGTCGTTCCCGGCGAGAACTGCCCAAAGCAGGCTACGGTTGCCGAGGTCGCCGACGCCACCATCAAGTGCCTGAAAGCACACGTGCCGTCTGCTGTCCCAGGTATAGCTTTCCTGTCCGGTGGCCAGAGTCCTGAAGATGCCACCGAGCACTTGTCAGCGATGAACGCCCTGGGCTCGTTGCCGTGGCAACTCACATTTTCCTATGGGCGCGCGCTCCAGGCGCCGGTGCTCGAAGCCTGGGGTGGCAAGCCCGACCAGAAACAGGCCGGGCAGGCGGCACTTTTGCAGCGTGCACGACTGAATGGTCTGGCGCATGCCGGGAAGTATCGCCGCGACATGGAAGCTGCCTGAACACGTGGTGGCCGATAACCTCGTAGACATAGCCGGGCTGCATTTCAGCCAGGGTAGCCGGCCGATATTTTCCTGGACTGGATCTCACGGTTCGCCGGGGCAGCATCACCGCCCTGATGGGGCCGAGCGGTACGGGCAAGACGACCCTGCTGCGGATGATTACCGGTCAACTGCGACCGCAGTCGGGGACTGTCACTGTGGCCGGACAGAACGTGCCTGGTCTGTCACGACGGGAGTTGTTCAACCTGCGCCGGCGGATGGGCATGTTGTTCCAGAACAGCGCACTTCTGACCGACCTCGATGTCTTCGAGAACGTTGCGTTTCCGCTGCGGGAAAATACCAGTCTGCCCGATGAGCTGATTCGGCAGGTGGTACTCACCAAGCTGAATTCCGTTGGCCTTCGCGGGGCTGCCCGTCTGATGCCCGCAGAGTTGTCCGGCGGGATGGGGCGACGGGTGGCGATGGCGCGTGCCATCGTGATGGACCCCGAGTTGTTACTTTATGACGAGCCGTTTTCCGGCCTCGACCCGATTGCCCTGGGGGTTGTACTGCGCCTCATTCGCCAGAACAACGACGCACTTGGACTCACCAGCATAGTGGTATCCCACGATGTCGCCGAAATCAGCCGTCTCGTTGATCACTGTTTCGTGATCTCGGAAGGCAAGGTGATTGCGTCGGGCCCCCCGGCAGATCTGGTCGACAGTCCCTCGGATCTGGTTCGCCAGTTCATGACCGGCGCGGCCGATGGACCGGTTCCATTTCATTTCCCGGCACCACCATATGCCGATCAGCTTCTGGGGTCATCGAAGTGACCGCAACAATGAATTTGTGGCTGGGCCTGATTGAGGTTGTGCGCAAGATCGGAGCGGCATCCCTCTTCCTGGTCTCGATCCTGCAGCAATGCCCGGCTGCGCTGACCCGGCCCGGGTTGATCTCGCAACAGGTTCACAATGCTGGCGTACGGTCGCTGGTTATCATCATGACTTCAGCTTTCTTTGTCGGCATGGTGATTGGCCTGCAAGGTTACGACTCCCTGTCACGATTGCGGCAGGAGGACATCCTGGGCGCAGCCGTTGCGCTGACGCTGTTCAAGGAACTGGGCCCGGTGGTCACGGGCCTGCTCTTTGCCGGCCGGGCCGGCACCGCGCTGGCATCGGAAATAGGTTTGATGCGAGCCACCGATCAGCTTTCTGCCATGGAAGTCATGGCGATCGACCCGATCAGGCGCATTGTTGCACCACGGTTTCTGGGTGCTGTCATTTCGGTGCCTTTGCTGACGGCGACCTTTAACGCAGTCGGTATTCTCGGTGCCTGGTTTGTCGGCGTCTCGGTAATGGGAGTCGACAACGGAGCCTTCTGGTCACAGATGCAGCAGTACGTGGATCCTTCAGATATTTTTGAAGGCGTTGCCAAAAGCGTGGTGTTTGGCGTAACCGCCGGTCTGGTTGCTGTTTTTGAAGGTTACAATTCACCGCCGACGGCCCAGGGTGTTGGCATGGCAACCACGAAGACGGTCGTTACCACATCAATTCTGGTGCTGATATTTGACTACATCATCACTGCCTTTCTTTTGCAGGGCCACTAACGCATGGATAAATCCCGAACTCAGGAAATAGGCACCGGCCTGTTTATCTTTCTAGGCTTTGCAGCGCTGCTGTTTCTGGCAACGCAGACAACCGACCTCGAAGATTACGGCGGTGACAGTGGTTATCAGGTTACCGCACGCTTCGACGATGTTGCCGGGTTGAAGGTTCGTGCGCCGGTGACGATGGCCGGGGTCAATATAGGGCGCGTCGAGAGCATTGCATTTGACAATGATCGCCTCGACGCGGTTGTTACCTTGCGTATTAGCCCGAAGTTCAACCGGATACCGGATGATTCAGACGCCAGCATTCTGACCGCGGGTCTGCTTGGCAGTAAATATGTTGGTTTGGGGCCGGGTGGATCAGACACGTATCTCACAAGCGACAGTGAAATCCAGATTACCCAGGGGGCGATCGTACTTGAACAGCTGGTCAGCAAATTCCTGTTCAATCAGGCGGAGGCTGGTGGTGGCTCGGGCAGTACCGGTTCGGCCAGTCCTTGAGTCAGGGGCCGAAAATCAACAACAGGGTTCTGGAGGTTTTTTGATGCGCAGACTGACTTTACTGACTTCAGGTCTGGCACTGTGCCTGGCCGTGATTGTGGGCCTTGGTCTGGTGGCGTCAATTTCCGCTGCTGACACCCGTACGCCGGAACAGGTCGTAAGTGAAACTGCCGACACACTGGCAACACGTATTGATGGTCACCAGAAAGAACTGGAAGCAAACCCGGCTGAACTGTACACGCTGGTTGGCGATATATTTCTTCCGGTGTTTGATACCGAGTATGCCGGCAGGCTGGTGCTTGGAAAGTACTGGCGTACGGCGACTCCTGCGCAGCGCCAGGAGTTTGTCGATGCCTTCTATACGTTCATGCTGGCACAACTATGCTCGCTACGTCCTGCAGTTCCAGAAGGACAAGGTCACCATTCTTCCCGGGCAAGCCGGCGAACTGGATCCGCGGCGGACAATTGTGAAGACTGAAATGCAGTTGTCGGATGGCAAAAAGCTGCCTGTCTACTACTCCATGCACAAGGTCAAGGAGGGTTGGCGGGCCTTTGATGTGCGCATAGAGGGCATCTCGTACGTGCAAAACTACCGTAACCAGTTCAGTGCTGAAATCGGGGCCAAGGGTTTAGACGCCGTGATTGCCCGGCTCAAGGCGGATGCGGCCAGTACGGCCAACAGCCTGCCCGCCGACAAGTAACTGACTGTCACCCTATGAATGCAAACATATCAGCCGATGAATCCGGCCGGATTCGGGTTGCAGGGCCAGTGACCTTTTCGACAGCAGCCGCACTGCTGCATGCCGGCCGTCCGCTTCTGGCCAATAAACCCGACGTGACCATTGATCTTGGTGAAACGACCGCTGTCGATAGCGCCGGGTTGGCCTTGCTCCTCGAATGGTTGCGCCAGGCGCGTTTGGCAAAGCAGAAATTGCGCTTCGTGGCGCTACCCGAAAAGTTGCTGGCAATCGCCCGGCTGAGTGGCGTTGAAGGTTTGTTGACGGCTGGCGACTAGCCTGTGCGAATGCTCTCGACCAGCCTCGCAGGCTGGCTGGCGAGACGCCTCAGCAAGGTCCATCAGGGATTATTTGATTCGTCAGGATCGTAGTAGTCTTCGAAATCATCAAGATAGGAATCGTCGTCAGGCAAATTGCCATCCAGCACCTGGTAGCGCCGATTCTGCAAGTAGGCATCCCGCACAAAAAGGTAGGGGTCGAAGGCTTCAAATATTGCGTGATCAACGTCCAGCAAACGTGAACGCTTGTCAACGGCATAGATTACCCACAGGCCAAGGGTGAGGTTAAGTTGGCCATCGCTGATGCCGATAAATGGCGTCAGCGGCGCGTCGACCACAGTGCCGACCGCGTGACGCGTGGTTCGAGGTCCGAGCAATGGCACTACCAGATACGGTCCTTCAGGCACCCCCCAGACACCGAGCGTCTGGCCGAAGTCCTCGTCGTGCTCCGGCAGGCCGACCCGGCTTGCCGGGTCGAACAAACCCGCCAGGCCAACCGTCGAGTTGAGCAGAAAACGTGCACCATCGTGTCCGGTTTGCCTGAACTTGCCTTGCAGGAATGCATTGGCGATGGTCACGGGATAGATCAGGTTGGTGAAAATGTTCTGAATGCCGCGGCGAATCTGCGGTGGCAGGCCGTGTTCGTAGCCAACGGCAACCGGTCTGAGCAGATACCGGTCGCCAATGTCATTGAACTTGTAGATAGCCCTGTTGACGGGTTGAAACGGATCGTTGGCCCCTGTTGGCTCGGTTACCTGTCGGCTGGCACAGCCGGATGCCAGTACCAGAATCAGAAGGGCCCATAGTGTGCCGGTGCCAGCCATTATCTTCATGGTTGTCTGCTATTGCCTGATTTACGCCGCTCTGCCTGTTCTCGTGCCAGCCATTCCTGGATCTGATCAAGTCGGGCGGCAAACCGGGCTTTCTGCACGGCATCCAGCCCGGGGCTGCTCAGCGCAAGGCGAAGCTGATCCGCTGCCATGATGACATCACCTTTTATCAGGTGAAGTTCGGCCATGTAGTAGTACGCATCAGCACTGTCGCCGGCCGCACTCGCCGCCAGCGCAATCAGGCGAACCTGCTCGGCGGTCGGGGGCACGTTGTTGAGAAGATCCAGCAGAATCGTATGTGCCTTTCCAGGCTGACCGGCAGCCATGAGTGCCTCAGCGTAGCGCACGGTCAACGGTGTATTGCGTGGAAAGAGTGACATGGCCTGCTCGTAGCCTTTGAACGCAGCGTCGCGCTCGCCGAGGGCCAGCTCAGCGCCCGCCAGACCAGTGTGGAAAGGAATGATGCCGGGATGCGTGGCCAGAAGGTCTTCAAACTGTTTGCGGGCCTTTGCGTACTGACCCAACCTCATACGGGCGAGGGCAACGCCGTACTCGGTTCCCAGGTCGCCTGCATGCTGTGGATCCTTCTCCTCACCCACGAAGTACGCCAGCGCCTTTTCTGGCGTGGCGCTGGTGAGCACCCGAATCCGTGCGCGCATGAGGGTGTAACTCGGGGAATCCACGACGGCCGGTCTCGGCAGGCTGGCCGCGCGTTCGCGTGTCTCGGCAATGCGATTGACAGTAACCGGGTGCGTCAGCAGAAATTCCGGCGCTTGACTCGCCAGGGGCCCCGTCTGTCTGGCCAGCTTTTCGAAGAAACTGGGCATTCCCATCAGGTCGAAGCGGACGCGGCCAGTATGCCAACACCAACCCGGTCGGCTCGGTTTCATTGGCGCGTGTGAAGTTGATCTGTTGCTGGGCTGCAATCCCCTGAGCTGTGGCGTGGCACCGGTAATGGCATCGCCACTACCACCCACCGCCCAGCAGGATGGCGCAGCACGCGGCTCACCATGGTCAGTATGCTGCTGCGCTGATTGGCAAATACGGCTCGCGAAATGTGGCGCTGCGTGACATGCGCGATTTCGTGGCCGGAGAACGCGGCCAGTTCGCCGACTCCGTTGCCAGCAGCAGGTCGGGTGTACGCCGATGTAGCCACCTGGCAGTCGAAGGCGTTGATGGCCGGATCATTGATGACAAAGAACTTGAACTGGAATTTTCGCCGTCCTGCGCATTGGCGGCCAGCTTGGAAACCGATATCTGGATAACGTATTCCTGCACCTCAGGATCGCTCATGACCAGATCGGTATCAACCAGGCTGCGGTGATCGACCGGCCGATCTGCAGTTCCCGATCCCGCGACAGCACGGAGTTGGCAGGGCTGCCCATCTCGGGCAAATTGTCGCCCGTCGCGGCCTGCATGGTTGGTGGCACCATCAGGGTCAGCGCCACTATCACCGAGATCAGCTTTCTCCAGGTACATCAGAAAAGGGCCTGGTGAGACCGCTATAGCGCTTTCGGCCAGAACGTCCGCCGCATGGCCTTTTACGACTTTTCGCCACTCGGCTCCTCGGCGTGCCTTCGGTGTCAGAAAAGTACTGCGGACGATACCCATCACCTTTTTGCCGTACATGTTCTTTTCTCGAATCACGTCAAACAGGGAACAGAGGTTTCGTCGCTGTCCGATAGCAGGTCGAAAGGAAAGTCGAACGCCTGGCAGACTTTTCTGGGCGCGAGTGAATCCCGGGAGACGCCAGTATCACCGTATTCAGCTTGCGAAAGCGGGGATACGGGGCCGAGAAGTCGCAACCTTCGGTTCGTGCAGCCCCGGGAGTATTGTCTCTGGGATGAAGTAAATCACGACATTGCTGCCCGCAGGCTTGGGATCAACCGTCTTGCCGCCGGTTGCCGGAAGCTTGAAGTTGGGGACTTTCTTGCCGATGGCGATGCTGCTCACGTATTCACTCCTGCAGGGACTCGAGTAGGGGGCGAGGCTCAGCGCTGCGCTGCCTCGAACAGGCCATCCAGGTTCTGCTCATCGCAGTATTCCAGCAGCTCTTCCGTAAGGGCAACGTGAACTGAGCGGGGTACGTTGACTGTCATCTGCACGCTGAACATGAGTGCGCCGGTGTGGGCGGCGTTGTAGCGCCGCGTGCTGAGTTCAGCGATTTCGAGTCCCCGAGTGGCAAAAAAGTTCGACAGGCCAAACACGATGCCTTCCTGGTCGAGGGTCAATATCGACAATATAGGGCGCAGCCTCCGCTGGTCGCGGCCGGGTTTCTCGCAAGGCAACCGTCAGGTCTGACTGTTCCTTGAGGATCTCGATTTGGGTCTGCAGCCTGGCCACCGTGTGCCAACTGCCGGAGACCAGCATGACAACGGCAAATTCGGAGCCCAGGGCGATCATCCGGCTCTCCCGAATGCTGCCGCCAGCGCCACTGACTGCCTGGCTCAGGTCGCGGATGACACCGGCGTCGGGGCCGATGGCGGTGACCGCCAGTAAGTTTTCCATGAAGTTGCCATGCAGAAATTGCGGAATGACGGGCAGTGTACCGGGAAATCAGACACCGGCAAGCCAGTGCATCGACTGGCCGGCCTTGCGTGACAGGGAGGCAGGAAGTACCATCACATGCTGCATTCTCCCGCGGTCCAAACCCATGTTTTCAGGCAGCAGTGTCGCGATTGTGACGCCGATGAAGGCGGCGACTGGCAGGGTCGATTTCCGCATGCCTGGAGCGTCTGGTCGACCTGCATGTCGCTACGGGCACTGATTGCCTCGTGGTATGGCACGACCGGCGAGTCAGCAACACTGACCGAGCATATCGAGGTGATTCGGGTGGCGTCCGAGCGCGCTGCCGGCCGCATACCGGTGGTAGCTGGAACCGGCTCGAACTCGACGGCCCAGACAATCGATCTGTCGATGGCAGTCGCAGCCTTTCCGATTGACGGTTTTCTGATCGTTACCCCGTACTACAACAAGCCCACGCAGAATGGGCTTTGTCAGCACTTCCTTGCTGTGGCGGCTGCAGTGGACCGACCTGTGATCCTGTACAACGTACCGGGACGAACGGGTGTGGACATGCTGCCGGAATCCGTCGCACGAGTGGCTGATCATCCTGGCATCGTCGGCATCAAAGGAGGCGACTGGCGATCTGGCCCGGGTTGCCGAATTGCGGGCCGGCTGCGGGGATGATTTCCTGCTGTTCAGCGGTGACGATGCGACTGGCTGCGAGTTCATGCTTCAGGGCGGGCAGGGGGTTATCTCGGTGACTTCCAATGTAGCCCCCGCACTGATGGCTGATATGTGCAAGGCCGCGCTGAAAGGCAATCGGACGCTGGCTACGGAACTGGACGGCCGCCTTGCGGGCCTGCATCAGGAGCTGTTTGTCGAGTCAAATCCGATTCCGGTGAAGTGGGCGGTGGAACGCCTGGGCCTGATGCCCGGCGGGCTGCGTTTGCCGCTGACGGCGCTCAGTGCGGACTGTCGACCGGCTGTCGAGGCAGCCATGCGTCGGGCCGGCGTGCTCGATCAGCGGCCCAGCCTGGCTGAAGGAGCACGCTGAGTTGTTATCCACGGTGATGTCGAAGACCGGGCTCCTTGCGCTGCTGTCAGTCGCCGTATTGACGGGCTGCTTTTCCTCATCGCCGGACAAGCGCTGTGCCAAGCCCAAGGAGTATCAGCAGAGCACCAGCCTGCCCGAGCTCAAGATCCCCGAGGGGCTGGAGGTACCAGACCGTTCCACGGCGATGGCCGTTCCGGCCCCGCCGCCCGCCGATCAGGCTGGCGTCATCAGCGACTGCCTGGATCGGCCACCCGACTACTTTCGCAAAGAGAAAGCTGCTGACTGATACGGCAGCGCATTGAAGCGCAGGCCGCAACGGGCTAACCTTTCCGCCCGTTTCCAGCCGAACAGACGATCCGGAGAGGTGGCCGAGTGGCTGAAGGCGCACGCTTGGAAAGCGTGTTTACGGTAACCCCGTAACGTGGGTTCGAATCCCACCCTCTCCGCCACTATGTCTATATAAAACAGAAGGGTATAGGAGCCTCTTCCGGTCTCTTATATGGTGGGGTCACAGCTAGGCCTCAAGTTGAGCTGAAGGATTGTACCTTCGCATCAGCAATCCAGCCGTGATGGAGCACAGGCCGACAACGCCACCGCTCAGTAGGCCTAGCGACATTGAGACTTGCTGCGCGTCGTGCGTGTCGCTCTCCAGCCCCACCGTGGCCAGCAGCGCGCCGGAGACCAACGCCGACACGGCTAGTGCCGGCTTCGCAACGACCGCAATCGTGCCAAAAAAGCTGGCCGCCCGACGTTGCCGGCCTGCGGCTTCGTCAGCGTCGATAACATCTGCAATCATTGCGCCGATAAATACTGGTGATGCGGCGGACAGTAAGCCGCCCAGGGCTGCGCCACTAAGAACGATTATCGCCAATGTATCCGACCGGACCGGTGGCAGGAGGCCGAGCACGAACGCGACGGGCAATGCCATTGCGAGGGCGCCATAGGTCACGATGCCGCCAATGTAGCAGTTGCGTTTGTCGACTAAGCGGCTAAGCAGAGTCCAAAAGACTACTCCCGCGAGTGAGCCGAGAAGCGTTGCCGCTGGAAGCAACATTGCGCGAGAGGTTGGCAGGCCCCAGAAATAAGTTGCCACGTAGATTTCGGTAGTGCGGTTGGTGCCGGCTGCAATGGCGAATGCACCGACACACACCATCAAGCGGCGAAAAGACCCGACGCGCAATGTTCTGTCGAAATCTTTGTAGACACGGACGAATGAATTGTCCTTCGTGTCTGGCAGAACTTCCGCACCCATAGTCGGTACCGCGAAGTGCCAGGTGCCGATCGTCGTGACGAGCATTGAAACCAGTGCAATGGCTGTGCAGTAGAAAGCCAGTTCCGGATAGTGAGCGGGATTGATATGCGCGACTGGGAAATCAGGGGTTGGGACCATCAGGTCGCGTGCCATCCAGTACACGAGTATTCCGCCCAGGATGTAGAAGAATTGCCGAAATGCGACGTTTGCAGTCTTGGCGTACGAGGAGACCGCCATGTCGGCACCGAGCGCGAAATGGGGCACGGTGAAAAACGTCATTGCCACGCGACAGATGAGCAGCCACAACACCAGCCAAAAGAATAGTCCTATGCCGCTGACGATGGCCGGTGGCCAGAAAAGTGCCACAAGTGCTATACACACGGGGAGTACTGCAGCAAGCATCAGCGGGTGACGTCGGCCCCGGTGATGTCTCAGCCGATCGGAGATACTTCCTGCGACAACGCCACCAGCCGTATCACCCAGCAGGCCGCAGAACAACGCAAATCCAGTCGCGGTGGGTGAGAGCCCGAGAACCTGATGATAGTAGAAGAGCAGCAGGCCGCCCAGTGTCGCAACCTTGATTCCTTCGGCAGCTTGGCCTACACCATAGGCCAATCGGGTTGGGAAACCCGAGACATACCAGGTCACTAACCTCTCGTATCGGGCAACGCAAACGGTTGTCGAGGGCCGGTAGGCTCGATTAACGCCGCACGCACGGCGAGCGCCACGGCGTGTGTACGGTTGACAGCGTCGAGCTTGCGTATTGCCGATTTGATGTGAAAGCTTGCGGTGTCTGCGGAGCGCTCGATGACGCCGCGATTTGCTTATCGCTCATGCCGTGCGCCGCCCAGTGCAGGCATTCGGTCTCGCGGTCCGACAGCGGAGAGGCGGCGATCCACAGGCGACTACGGTCAATTCCATCAAAGAAGCGTTCTGCCGCGATGTGCGGGAGGTTGATCAGTGGGTTATCGATAGGGGGTGCCGATCGTCGTCCGATGCAAACCACGTTACGCAGCCGGTGCGGCCAAAGGGCAGCCCCACCGGCACGGTGAAACCCCTGCAGATGCCGAAGCCGAGCATATATTGCATCGCACGGCGTTGGCGGTTGGTGAATTTGTCCGTACCGTGCTTACGGGCTGGATTGGTCAGGTCCAGTGGCGTGCCGCGCCCGGATTGCGCATGACCTGTTTGATGGGAAAGTACGGCCCGTGTCCTTCCTCGATCCAACCAGCGACAAATCCAGCGGGCCACCCGAAGCGCCCCTCCATGCATCACTGTCTGGCAATCGCGATACAATAGGACGCTCGATCTCTTCTCGAAAGCCGACGCTCTGAAATCCAAGGCACTTGGGCGTCTCGGCAAGGATATCGAGGCACTGGTGCGCAGTTGTCGACGATTTCAGTTCGTTAACAAGGTCTGTCATAGCCAAGCGCATGCAACCCCCTGCGGCACGACTACCAAATTGGGTAGTACCAATGTTGCCGCATTCTGGCTATTAAATACACATTCCCGCTATTTAATTCAGCAATCACCGGGGACTACGTTCTGTGCGTTGCGTTCTGCCCACACATGCAGCGGGCGGCGAAGGCCTTTAGGAAGGGGCTCTCATGTGGCGTCAGCGTGTCGGTGAGCTACAGGTTCTGAGCGGATTGGAGACTTTCAAAATGCAACAATGGCTACGCAATATTGCTTTGGTTACGGGTTTGCTGGTGTCGTACGCCGCAACTTCCGGCGTAACCCAATCCGGCGTAACCCAATGCGACCGTTTAGCGACTCATCCGGATGATCCGGATCGCAATACGGCGGGCCTCGAGCACGAGGAAGTCAACCTTGGCGCTGATGAAGTCGCGTGTCGCGCGGCGGTTGCCGCGGACCCACGTCGTGCCCGCGAACACTATCACCTCGCACGCGTGCTCTATTACAGCGGAGATCGAAGAAGGCATGAAAGAGCTGACGATTGCCGCTGACGCGGGCTATAGGCAGGCAATTTTCGTGCTTGGTTATATCTATGCTGATGGCAAGGTCAAGCATGACGACTGCCGCGCAGGCACGTTGTTCTTGCGCGGTGTCGCGCTGGAACACCCGTGGTCAGGCGCATCTCGTCGAAGGCGCTCGCGGGGCGATTCGCCAACTGCGCGTTCAAACTCAGTGATGACGATCTCGAAAGCGCGATGCACCTCGCAGAAGAGCACGTGACCGTGGCCGCGTCTGCCAGGCGTATCGAGAACTTGCGCACAAGATTGAATCAGCAGCGCGCTACGACAGCAGTCGGCAGCACTCAATAGAAATCAGCAAGAATTAAGAGTTATGGGGGGATCAACAATGAACAAGAACATTACTTGCCACGCTGTCCTGGCCACCATTGTGCTGGTTCAGGCTCCGATGGCTCTGGCTCAGTCGGAGTCTGGCGGGCTTGAGGAAATTACGGTTACAGCTCGCAAGCAGTCGGAGACGCTGCAGGACGTACCGCTGCAGTTTCCGCGTTCACAGCGAAGGATATAGAGCGTGTCGGACTGCGGTCGCTGACGGACATTTCGGCCTTCAGTCCGGGGCTGTACTACACCGAACAAGGCAGCCAGCGTGGTGGCCGTTCGAATCTGTTATCCGCTTTCGCGGCATGGACACGAACGATATTACCCCGCACGCGCGCTGGCATCGGCATTCATCGACGGTGTCTATGTATCCGGAGGCCTATCCAGTATCAGTCTGGAGGAAGTCGAGCAGTGGAAGATCATTAAAGGCCCACAGAGCGCCTATTTCGGACACACCACCTTCGGTGGAGCGGTAAATTTCATCACCCGTCCAGTGAGTGACGTATTTTCGGGACGGGCTTCGCTAACTGTGGCCGAGGATGGTGAGTACGACGTCAGGCAGCATCGAAGCCTAATCGTTGGCAATAGCCTCGCCGCCCGCCTCACTGCGCGCTACTACACAAAAGACGGCCGCTATACGAGTCCAGCCGACGGCGGCCGGGGTCGGTGGCGAGGAAACCCAGTCGGTTGATGGGACCATTCACTGGCAGCCCACGGATGAACTGAGCCTGCGCTTGCGCGCGCATGTGGCCAGGGACGACGACGGGCCAGCAACTACATTCGCACTGACGGGTGCCTACCACAACTGTGGCCCGTTCTCTACGGGCAGCGTGTCCTACATCTGCGGCGACTTGCCGATCGTGAGCTATCTGGGAACGAACACGGTACTCGACCCGGTACCGTACGACATCTACGTTAACAACAGCCGGAACAGTGCCGCACTGGAGCGGGGTCCAAGTCTCGATCATCTGGGCCTGAGGCGCGATACTGACCAAGTCAGCCTGAGCGGCGATTGGTTGCTTCCGAATGAGATGACCTTGTCGTTTGTTGGCTCATACGGCTCGATTGAGCAGCGGCGACTCATGGACCTCGACTACACGCCCGACAAGATCTGGCTTGAGGCACATTTCCAGGATACGGTGGATCGCAGTGCTGAATTGCGCCTGTCTCGGCACCAGGACCGCTTCAAGTGGCTGGTAGGCCTGTCGTACTTCACGCTGGACTTCTCAACGCCCAACGGCGCGTCGATCGGCTATCTGTATCCCAACGCTACATTTCCGGCTGGATTCTTCCTGGACCAGGTCGTATCTACAACCCATGTCGACACGCAAGCCGTTTTTGGCTCTGTAACCTACGATATTACAGATCAGTGGAATCTGAGTCTGGAGGCCCGCTATCAGAAAGACAAGACTGATCAGGGCACAGTCGGGAATACCAAGCTTGCAAAAACATATGACAACTTTCTGCCACGTGTGATCCTGCAATGGCAACCAACGGATGAGACGAACGTCTATGTCACCTACGCGAAAGGCAACAAGCCCGGTGACTACAATAGTAACCTGATCCCGCTCACACCGTCACAACTCGCCGAGGCCCAGGCGCAAACCGGGGCATCTCTATTCGTTGGTGAAGAGGAACTCAAGAACTACGAAATCGGCCTCAAGCAGAGCTTGTTTGATCGGCGAGTCCAGATCAATGCAGCGGTGTACTTCATGGACTGGCTCAACCAGCAAACCCGCACCACGGCAGTCATCACGGACCCGACCAATCCGGCCGGTGTCCGTACCGTGCCGGTGACGATCGCAGCCGGCCAGACTTACCTGACGGGCCTCGAACTCGAAGCACACTGGCGGGCAACGGAGGCGCTCACGCTAGGGACGACCTTCAACTGGGCAGGCTCCGAGTACCAGGAATTCGAGTGTGGGTTCTGCGCGCGCGTAACGGGCAGTAGTGATGTGTCCGGCAATGAGACACCACACTTCCCTGAATTCTCCGGCACGTTAAGTGCAGACTATGTCGCCCCGCTCAGCGCATCGAGTGACTGGTTCGCAAGGGCTGATCTGATCTATACGGGTAGCTCTTGGACCGAGGCGTTCAATCTGGCAGAGAATCCCGCATCGTGGCGCGCAAACCTTCGAGGTGGTGTGGTCATGGATCGTGTGCGTATCGAGGCCTTCGTCACCAATCTCTTTGACGACGACACTTACCTCTCTGCGGCACGCTTCACTGATTTCACGATGGGGAATTTCGACCTGAGTAAATTCGTGACCAATGTCGTGCCAGCGGACCCGCGAAAGTTTGGCGTACGCATCAGCGTGAGCTTCTAAGGACGATCGGAGAGAATAATGAGAGTCAAAGTAGTATCGGTAATAGCAGTAGTGACGATGATGATCGGCACTGCTCACGCCAAAGAACTGTTGAAATTTGACACGAGCAAGTACTCACAAGTGGTAACCGGCTGTGATCTGCTCGCGTCGCATCCTGATGATCCCAACCACGTTGCGCCAGGCCTGGAGAAGTCGCAGATGGATCTTCCTGCGGCCATTGGTGCCTGTCAGGCGGCGGTCGCGCGAGACCCAAAGAATCCTCGCCTGAATTATGAGCTCGGTCGGGTCTACGGTTATAGCGGACAGGGCGAGAAGGCTGGTCCCTATCGAGCCGTCGCGCTAGCAGCTGATTATCCGCAGGCACTCTTCGTCTATGGCTATATGCACCTTTCAGGCATGAACAAGTCAACAAAGGATGTGTGCCTGGCAGGTGAGTTGATACGCCGGTCAGCACTTTACGGGCGTATTGCGGGGCAAATAGGCTTTCCATTCTGGTCATTGAAAGGTGAATTTGCCGGCTGTAGCGTCAAGCAGGACCCGCAGGAAATGCTCCAGTTTCTCGCAGCGGCTGCTGAGCAGACGAAGGATTTCTACCGGGAGACTGCGATTGAACTGCTGCAGGATAAAATCAAGGCGCAGATGACGAACAAGAGATGAGTTCCCACAAGGTCAGTCGTCGCTGGGTTCTAGGCTCCTTGGCTGCTATGGCGGCAGCAGGAGCCCGGGCGGAACTGCCCAGCGTCACATCGCAAGGACCGTGGGACCTTATTGTCGTAGGGGCTGGCACGGCCGGCATTCCCGCAGCCCTTTTCGCTGCGCGTCGTGGTGCCCGTGTACTTCTGATGGAGAAGGCCGCCCAAATCGGCGGTACGCTGTGGTTCTCCGGAGGCCAGATGAGCGCGGCGGGGACGCGCCTGCAGAAGGCGATGGGTATCGTCGATACGCCCGCCGAACATCTCGCCGACATTCTGCGAATCAGTCGAGGCACCGCAAATGTCGATATAGTGAGGCTCGCAGTAGAGAATGCTGGCAGTATGTTGGACTGGCTGGTATCCGCTGGGCTCGAAATCGCGCCAGGATTCCCGGTAAAGGCAACCGGCCATGAACCCTACAGCCAAGCGAGAGTGTGGGGCGCCAAGGATCGTGGCCTCGCGATCCTGAGTGTGCTCAAGAAGGAACTCGCAGTCGCGCCTTCTTCGCTGCAGGTACTCACGGGTCTCGATGCGGTAGAGCCAATTGTGGACAGGCGTGGATCGCTTCTTGGGATAGTTGCTAACGATGGGACGGGTGAACGGCGCGACTATCGCGCGCCGCACGTTGTGCTCGCCAGTGGCGGCTACATGGCGAATTCAGCGCTGTTTCAGAAGCTGAATGGTGTGCCGAAGTATCGGACGGCTGGCTGGCCGTCCAACACGGGTGCCGGAATCAGTATTGGTGGCGCCGCAGGTGGTTGGGTGCGTGGCCGTGAGAATTACCTGTGCGACGTTGGCAGCATCCCCGCCGATATCGAGGTCCCCAGTCCAGAATACGCACGCTCGGAACATCATCCCGAGCGCCGTCTGCCGTGGGAAATCGCCGTCAACAACGCCGGCAAGCGCTTTATGGCCGAAGACCTGCCGAGTGTTGATGCGCGCGAGCGAGCCCTTCTTGCGCAGCCAAGCAACCGATACTGGCTTGTCTTTGACGACGAAATTCTGAGTCGTGCGCCGGCACTAGTGCGCGGTGCTCCACCGGGGGAGCTGCGCTTTTGGACGACTGAAGAGCTCAGGGATGCTTTTGGCGTCGCCGCCGCGTTTACGACTGCGCCGACTCTGGAAGGGCTCGCCGCGCGTGCTGGTATCGATGCGAATGGTCTGGTAACGACCGTACGCGACTACAATGCGGCGCAAGCTTCGGGTAGTGATCCGCTCGGGCGAAAATACCTCCCTAGCCCGATTCTACGGCCACCGTTCTATGCCATCCGGCATCAGGGGGGAACATTGATTTCTGTCGCTGGACTCGCCGTCGATGCCCGGCTGCGTGTAGTGAAGCCGGACGGGTCCGCGATTGAGGGGCTCTATGCGGCGGGCGAACTGCTGGGCAATGGAACCCTCTCGGGGCAGGCATTCTGCGCTGGGATGATGGTGACTCCGGCACTTACATTCGGTCGCTGGCTCGGCACCAACGTGCCGTTCGACAAGCGCAGCTGATCCGGGGCGTGCCATCGGCACGATAGATCCTGTACCTCAGATAGGTTCTTGCCGATACGCTACCGGCGGCAGGGTCTGGAAAAAGTCGTAGAGCGCACCCAGATCTTCGTCGGTCATGCCCGCGAACGCGCTCCAGTTCATCAACGTGTTTTCCTTGAGCGTTACCGGGTAGGGAACGGCCCGATCCCGAAAGCGCTGAATGAATTGTTCTCGTGTCCAGGTACCCAGACCGCTGGGGTCCGGGGTCAGATTCATCGAGTACATGACCCGCTCATTGGTCAGGTGGAAAGGCATGCCGCCGGCAAACTCGCGACCGGGAAAGCCGTCCTTTGAATTCAGCGGGCGCGGCGTGTGGCAGAACTCGCAGCGGGCAATCGTGGCCAGATATCGGCCATAGGCAATGCGGTCGGATGGATCCGGAGCGAGTACAGGCCCGGGCAATGGCTGCGGCCAAAGCTGGATCAGCAGGTTCAGCGGAAAATCAACTTCCCGGGCTGGGCGGCGGGCTGAACGGACTGGCTTCATTGTGCGCAGATAGGCAACCACGGCCTCCATATCTGTGTCGGCGACCTTGGCATAAACAAAGTACGGCATGATGGGAAACAACCCTTTGCCATGGCGATCAACGCCCTCACGGACGGCGCGTATGATTTCACCGTCAGTCCACAGGCCGATGCCGGTCTCATCGTCTGGCGTGATGTTGCGTATGCAAAGCGTCCCCGGAAAATGCTCCTGTCCGACATTGACCCCTGCAACCTCCGTGTCCCGTGTGAGGCAGGCTCGACCAGCCCCGATGGGTTGCTGCGGGGGGCCTCCGTAAAGGCTCCAGTCACGCTCCGAATGACAATCCACGCATTGCAGTACATTGATCACCAGGTATCGACCCCGTTCAATGCGCTCTTGCGTCAAATCCACGTGTACAGGCAGGGCTGGTCGCTGGCGGGGTAGCAGTGTGTACCAGGCCACCAGGCCCGCAACCCCGGCTATCCCGATCACGATCAATAACGTTGCAAGCTTGCGCTTCAGCACTGTGTCACCTTCCATTTCGGTGCCGAGCCATTTCGACAGATGCTAAAAAGCGTACTACCGGGCTCACTGGCAGGGTGTCCGGCTGTCGGCCACCTTGCCGATTTCAGGTGCACCGCATACCCTGTTCCCGGGTCCGCGCTGGTCCCCCCGCGGTGGCTGACCGTGAACCCCGTCAGGTCCGGAAGGAAGCAGCGGTAACGGCTATGCCGGGCGCCGGGGTGTGGCTGGCGCGGGCTCACTAGTTGTATCTGCAGGAACTGCATCCCGAGCCTATGACTTATCTGGCCCTCGCCCGAAAATGGCGCCCCAAAACCTTCGCTGATGTAGCCGGGCAGGGCCACGTGGTGCGGGCCCTGGAAAACGCCCTGAACGCAGGAACCCTGCATCACGCTTTTCTGTTTACCGGCACTCGCGGTGTGGGCAAGACGACCATCGCGCGGATCTTCGTCAAGGCACTGAACTGTGAGCGCGCGGTCAGCTCGGAACCTTGTGGTGAGTGTGGCAGCTGCCTGGCCATTGACCAGGGTCGTTTCGTGGACTTCCTGGAAGTTGACGCTGCTTCCCGCACCGGTGTTGACGACGCTCGCGAGCTTCTTGACAGCGCCCAGTACGCGCCAGCGACCGGGCGTTACAAGGTGTACCTGATCGATGAGGTGCATATGCTCTCCAGGCAGGCGTTCAATGCCCTCCTGAAGACGCTCGAAGAACCACCGCCGCACGTCAAATTCCTGCTGGCAACGACAGACCCGCAAAAGATTCCGGTTACCGTGCTCTCACGTTGTTTGCAGTTCAACCTGAAGCGCCTGCCGCAAGCTACGATCGCAGAGCGATTGACGCTGGTTTGTGGCAATGAATCCATTGTTGCCGAGGCATCGGCGATACAGCGTATCGCGCACGCAGCGGCTGGCAGTCTCCGGGACGCATTGAGTCTGCTGGACCAGGCGCTGGCCTTCGGTGCCGGCAGCCTGACAGATACCGACGTTGCCGAAATGCTCGGCAGTCTCGACAGTACGCGTCTCAGCGGGCTGCTGGAGGCGCTTGCTTCAGGCGATGCAACTGCACTACTGCAGCAGGTCCGGCAACTGGACGAACTGGCTCCCGACTACGACGATGTACTGGCTCGCCTGGCAACTCGTCTGCAACGCATTGCAGTCATGCAGTTGGCGGGCTCGGCAGCCGGCGCTGAATCCGTACGGCAAGAGGGTGGGACCGATGATGACGTTGCCCTGCTGGAAGCACTGGCCTCTCGCCTGGATCCTGATACGGTTCAGTTGATGTACCAGATTGCAATACATGGTCGACGCGATCTGGTCCACGCTCCCGACCCCCGGATCGGCGCGGAGATGACCCTGCTACGCATGATTGCCTTTCAGCCCGCGCATTCCGGCCAAAGTGCTGGCCAAAGTAGTGCGAACCAGAATCCCGGCAAGCAGTCGCCGCCACCGGGAGCCCCGGCACGGAAGGCGGCCCAGGTTCCGGCCAGCGTTGCCAGGCCATCCGCAGCGTCAGGCAGCGGGTCCGAAGACAGTACTTCGGAGGACACGCGGGCTACTGAGCTGAAGGACTGGTCGGCCTTTGTTTCTACCCTGAATCTTGATGGGGCTGCCATGCAGCTGGCCGCCCACTGCGCGCTGACCGAGCGCACCGACACCGCGTTGCACCTGACCCTCGACCCCCGCAACAGTCATCTGCTCACAGATGGTCTGCGCCAGCGATTGACTGTAGCGATCTCCGCCCGCCTGGGGCACGAACTCAAGGTTCTGGTTGCTGTAGGCGATGTCAGAAAGGCGACGCCAGCAGCCCGTCAGGCGCTGAGCGAAGACGCCGATCTCGAGCAGGCCCGCGCGCAGATCGCTGCGGACCAGAACGTGCAACAGCTGACAGCGCTCCTGGGCGCCGAAGTAATCCCTGATTCCATTCGCAAGAACCCGCAGTCGCCATCCCGGAAGTGAGACAGTCATGAAAGCCGACATAGGTAGCCTGATGAAGCAGGCTCAGAAGATGCAAGCCGAAATGCAGAAAGCCCAGGACGAACTGGCCAATCTGGAAGTTTCGGGAGAGGCCGGTGCCGGTCTGGTCAAGATCCGCATGACGTGCAAGCATGAAGTACGTGCGCTGACCATCGATCCGGCCCTGCTGGGCGATGACCGAGAGATGCTCGAGGATGTGCTGATTGCCGCGTTCAATGACGCCCTGCGCAAGGTTGAACGTACGGTGCAGGATAAAATGGGCGGTGTAACTGCGGGCATGACGGCTGGCATGGGCTTGCCGCCCGGACTGAAGTTGCCTTTCTAGTGTCTTTCAGTCCACTGCTTCAGGATCTGCTCTCGGCGCTTCGGTGTCTGCCTGGTGTTGGCCCCAAATCATCCCAGCGCATGGCCTTTCACCTTCTGGAGCGTGATCGTGAGGGCGCACAACGAATTGTCTCGGCGCTGGGCACCGCACTGGAGCGGGTTGGTCAGTGTGCCCGCTGCCGGATGTTCACGGAAGCAGAGCTGTGCACGATCTGCACAGATTCCCGTCGGGATGCCAGTCTGGTCTGTGTCGTTGAGACACCGGCCGACGTGGTGGCGATTGAGGAGTCAGGGATTTTTCGCGGCCGGTATTTCGTACTCATGGGCCGCCTGTCGCCTCTGGATGGTATCGGGCCCGATCAACTGGGCATCCCGGGCCTCGAGAGCCAGCTTGGCGATGGCGCAATACACGAGCTGATACTGGCCACCAGCGCGACTGTCGAAGGGGAGGCAACGTCCGGCTACCTGGCGAGTCTGGCCCGCAATCATCAGATCCGGGCTACTCGGATTGCCCACGGCGTCCCGATGGGTGGTGAGTTGGAGTATGTCGATGCAGGTACGTTGTCGCACGCAATTTCGGCCCGTACTCTGGTGCTGAACGATCGGTAACCGGGAACGGTTGTAGCGGGATCAGTAACCCCGGTCGGCCTGTCGGATCAGGTTCATCAGGCGTCGGTAGCTCTCGTATCGACCAGGATCGATATCGCCCCCTGCGACCGCATCCTGGACCGCGCAGTCAGTCTCCCGCAGGTGACTGCAATCATTGAAGCGGCACTGGCGGCCGAACTCGTCAATCTCTACAAATCCGCGACTGATCATCCGCTGTTCCGGAATGGCTGGCACGAAGTCGCGTACACCCGGTGTGTCCAGCAGCTTGCCGCCATCGGGCAGTGGATGTAGTACTGCGGCAGTGGTTGTGTGGCGACCTTCCTGGCTGCTGGTCGAGAGTTCTGCAGTAGCCACCTCAACATGGGGTACCAGCGCATTCATCAGCGATGATTTGCCAACCCCGGACTGTCCGACCAGCACTGCAGTGCCTGTACCGATCCAGTCGCGTAGGCCAGAGACCCCTTCACCGGTTGCGGCAGACACCGCCAGCACCGGGTAATCCAGCTGCTCGTAAACTGCCAGACGATCAGCAGGGCCGGCCGCCAGGTCCGATTTGTTCCACACCAGAGCGCTGCGGGCGTCCATCAGTCGTGCCGCACACAGGTAGCGGTCGGTCAGATAGAAATCAGGTACTGGCAATGGCGCCAGGACGACGAGCAGATGACTCAGGTTGGCGGCCACCGATTCGGCTGCGACCCCGTGAGTAGCCAGACGCTGCAACTCGTTCTGACGGGGTTCAATCGCCGTGATCAGTGCCGGGTCGCCTGAGTCAGTGATGTTGTAGGCAACCCTGTCCCCGCAGCAGACCCGGAGTTTTCGCCCCCTGACCAGATAGGGCAGGCGGTTGCCGTCCGCTGTTTGCAGAATCCCGCGTCGACCGTGCGCGGCGACAATCAAGCCTGCTTTGCTAGAATCGACTGCAATTGTCGGAGAGCGTGTCATCCGATCCCCATGAACCATTGAGGAGTGCAGTCGATGAGCGCACCGGATGTCCGCCTGATCTGGATTGACCTGGAGATGACGGGTCTAGACACCCGGAGCGACCATATTATTGAAATTGCGACGGTCATTACCGATGCCGATCTGGAGGTGGTTGCCGAAGGCCCGGTTATTGCCATCCACCAGCCAGATGATGTTCTTGGAGGTATGGACGACTGGAATACACGCCAGCACGGCAAGTCCGGCCTGACCGAACGGGTACGCCAAAGCCAGGTGACAGTTGCCGAGGCCGAACGCCAGACACTGGCATTTGTTGCTGAGCACGTTCCGGCAAACGCGTCACCCATGTGTGGTAACAGCATTTGCCAGGATCGTCGCTTCCTGGCGCGGGAAATGCCGACCTTCGAGGCCTGGTTTCATTATAGAAACCTGGATGTGTCGTCCCTCAAGATTCTGGCATCTTTGTGGGCACCCGAAGTTCTGGCGGGTGTCGTCAAAAGCATTACGCATCTGGCCCTGGCCGATATTTACGACTCCATTGCCGAGTTGCGGCACTATCGCAAGCAATTTATACGGCAGCCGTAGTCGGCCCGGAATCCATCTCTACCGTCTTGCCCGCCAGGTGTAGCCACGTCTCCACCACGGTATCCGGGTTCAGTGACAGGCTGTCGATGCCCTGATCAACCAGCCACCGGGCAAAGTCCGGATGGTCGGATGGGCCCTGGCCACAAATGCCGACGTACTTGCCCTTTTTCTTGCAGGCATCGATGGCCATCTTGATCAAGGCCAGAACAGCGTCGTCGCGTTCGTCGAAGAGTTCGGCAATGAGGCCGGAGTCCCGGTCTATTCCCAGCGTGAGTTGAGTCAGATCGTTCGAACCGATCGACATGCCATCGAAATACTCAAGATACTGTTCGGCCAGCAGGGCGTTCGTGGGCAATTCGCACATCATGATGACCCGGAGTCCGTGCTGGCCCCGCTTCAGGCCATGGTCCGCCATCAGTTGTGTTGCCGCCTTAGCCTCGGCGACCGTACGTACAAAGGGCACCATGACTTCGACATTGGTCAGGCCCATGTCTTCCCGGACCCGACGCAAGGCGCGGCACTCCAGCTCGAAACACGGGCGGAAGCTGTCGGCAACATAGCGGGATGCGCCACGAAAGCCCAGCATCGATTCCCTCATGGGGTTCGTGCTGCTGGCCGCCGATCAGGTTGGCATATTCGTTCGACTTGAAGTCCGAGAGCGCACGATCACCGGTTTGGGGGCAAAGGCTGCGGCGATAGTGCTTATGCCTTCGGCCAGCCTGGCCACGAAAAATTCCACGGGATCGCTGTATCCGGCCATCTGGCTCTGCACGATTTCACGCAGGTCCGGACGCAGGTGATCAAAAACCAGAAGCGCCCTTGGGGTGCACACCAATCATCCGGTTCACAACGAACTCGAGCCGGGCCAGCCCGACGCCGTGGTTGGGCAGATGAGAAAAATCAAGGCCCGGTCCGGATTGCCGACATTCATCATGATCTTAACCGGCAGCGGCGGCAGCCTGTCAGCTCGACACGGTGTTGCTCGAAATCCAGCGCGCCTTCATAGACAAAGCCCTCGTCCCCTCCGCACAGGAAACCGTGACGGCTGCCCCGCCTGGAATATGCCGGGTGGCATCACCACAGCCCACCACGGCAGGGATGCCGAGTTCCCGGGCGATGATCGCCGCGTGACAGGTGCGTCCGCCGCGGTTGGTCACAATCGCCGAGGCACGCTTCATGACGGGCTCCCAATCCGGGTCAGTCATGTCTGCAACCAGCACCTCGCCATCGATCAGTTGACCCATCTCTGCCGGGCTGGCGATGACACGTGCGTAGCCGGCGCCGATGCGCTGGCCGATGCTTCGGCCCTGGGCAAGGATTTGTGAGCGCCCCTTCAGCTTGTAGCGCAGCAGCGTATTGCCACTGCGACTCTGGACCGTTTCAGGGCGGGCCTGAAGGATATAGAGCTGGCCATCGTCGCCATCCTTGCCCCATTCGATATCCATGGGTCGCCCATAGTGATCTTCGATGGTCAATGCGTGGCGGGCGAGTGCTTCGATGTCGGATTCGGTCAGCGAAAAGCGGCCTGCGTCGGCGGGCGGGACGTCTTCAGTTCGAACGGTTCGTCCGGGCTCTGCGTCGCTGGCGTAGACCATGCGAATCTTCTTGCTGCCCAGCTTGCGTCGCAGGATCGACTGCTTGCCGGCGCGCAGTGCCGGTTTGTAGCAGTAGAACTCGTCGGGGTTGACGGCACCCTGCACAACAGTTTCACCGAGGCCCCACGATGAAGTAATGAAACCACATCACGGAACCCGGATTCGGTATCCAGTGTGAACATCACGCCACTGGCCCCGGTTTCAGTCCGCACCATGTGCTGTACGCCGACTGAGAGGGCAACCAGATGATGATCAAAGTTCTGATGAACGCGGTAAGCGATCGCGCGGTCGTTGTACAGCGAGGCGCAAAGACTTGATGCACGGCCTCAATCAGGTGGGGTAGGCCGCGGATATTCAGAAACGTTTCCTGCTGACCTGCGAACGAAGCTTCGGGCAGATCCTCTGCCGTCGCGGAAGATCGTACGGCGACTGCAAAGTCGGCGGCATGGCCCCTGGCCATGGCTTGCCAGGCGTTGCTGATGTCCTCGAGCATGGCCGGTGGTAGCGGAGTGTCGAGAATCCACTGACGGATGCGGCTGCCGGTGCTGGCAAGTTGCTCGACATCGTTGACATCAAGATCACGCAGGCTGGTGGTGATACGGTCTGCCAGCCCATCCTGAGCGAGAAATGCGCGAAGGGCATCTGCCGTGGTGGCAAAGCCATCCGGCACCTTGACGCCCAGCTTCGACAGTTGACCCAGAAGTTCGCCCAGAGAGGCATTTTTGCCGCCAACCTGGGCCACATCGCTGATACGCAGCGCTTGCAACGGAACAATAGTGGAATTCAATTTGCCTCCAGTGTCACGACCGGCCATGATCAAACCTGAACCAACTCAAGAACCCACGATGAACCGACGCGTCGTATTTTTTCTCTCAGACCAGACTGGCGTGACCGCGGAGACGCTCGGCCGCAGCCTGCTGACTCAATTCGATGACCACGATTTCGAGCAGGTGACTCTGCCATTTATCGATTCCATTGTCAAGGCAGACGAAGCGGTCCATCGCATTAATACCGTGGCCGCAGAGACCGGCACCCGTCCCATCATTTTCAGCACTCTGGTTCACGACGATATTCGGGAGCGTATCGCCCGTGTCGATGGCCTGCTGCTGGATTTCTTCTCCACATTCCTGGGGCAGATGGAGCGAGAGCTGCTGGTACGTTCCACGCAGGCTGTGGGCCGCGCGCATGGCATGAAGGATCCCGGCAGTTATGACAAGCGCATTGAGGCGACCAATTTTGCCCTGAATAACGATGACGGGACCCGCACCAGTGAATACGACCAGGCTGATGTGATTCTGGTTGGTGTGTCGCGCTCTGGCAAGACGCCGACCTGTCTGTATCTGGCGCTGACCTACGGGGTGTTTGCGGCGAATTACCCGCTGTCCGAGGACGAGTTTGAAACGGGCCGCTTGCCGCGCGTACTGGAGGCTCACAGGTCCAAGTTGTTTGGCGTGAGCATCTCGGCGGAACGACTGCAGCGGATCAGGCAGGAGCGTCGCCCTGAAGGTCGCTATGCCTCCATGGAGCAGGTTCGCTATGAGCTCCGCGGTGCCGAAGCCCTGTTTCGCCGCTATCAGATCGGCTGGGTGGATACGACCGGATTCTCGATTGAAGAAATTGCCAGCAAAATTCTCAGCACCACGGGCATAGAGCGCCGCGTCCGACCCTGATGCCGGGGCTGACGGTGCCCGGACGTGTGGTGGCGGCCACTAGATCATGCCGCTGGGTGCAGCCAGCCCTGTGTGGTGTTCAATCCGGGCAATCTGCTCGGCCATGTCTCCCAGCAGTTTCACTGCTGTCATGGTTTCCAGGGACACTTCCGTCGGCGTTTGTACATGTCGTTCCAGATAGACGCGCAACGTGGCGCCTGCCGTACCGGTGCCGGACAGCCGATAGACAATGCGTGTGCCGTCGCTGAATACCAGCCGGATACCCTGGTGGCTGGATTCGCTGCCATCAACGGGGTCGTGATAGTGAAAATCATCAGCTAGCTCGATGACGCCATCGGCCGGCCGGGTCCCCTTGAGCAGGGGGAGCATGGTCCGCAAGCCATCCATCAGTTCAGTTGCCCGGCCAGCGTCGGCAATCACATAGTCCCGGCGCTGGTAGTGGTGCCGGCCAAATTGCCGCCAATGGGCATGCAGCATGTCGGGCAAGGTGCGCCCGTCGACCGCAAGAAGGTTCATCCAGAAGAGCACAGCCCACAGACCATCCTTCTCACGGCAATGCGCGGCACCGGTGCCGAAACTTTCTTCACCACACAGGCCGATCCGGTCCGCATCGATCAGGTTGCAGAAATTACGCCAGCCTGTCGGCGTTTCGAAACAGGGGAGATGATGGTGTGCCGCTACGACATCCAGTGCGCGGCTGGTGGGCATCGAGCGCGCCACACCCGGGACACCCTGCCGGTAGCCGGGTATCTTTTTGATATTGGCCAGCATTACCGCCACGCTATCGCAGGGTGATACGAACTGGTCCGGGCCCAGAATCATGTTCCGGTCGCCATCACCATCGGAGGCTGCCAGCAAATCCGGTGCGTCCGGCATACGGGACAGTGCGACGAGTCCGGCCGCATCAATTGGATTCGGGTCGGGGTGCAGGCCGCCGAAATCCGGAAGGGGTTCTTCATTGCGCAGCGATTCAGCCGGGCAGCCGAGCTGGTCCACAAGGATGCGGCGGGCATAAATGCCGGTCACGGCATGCATCGCATCGAAGCAGATCCGATGTCCGCCCTTCAACCAGTCGGCCATGCGCTGGAAATCGAACAGCGACTGCATCAGCCCGGCATACTCTGCGACGGGGTCGGCAACCTCGATTTGCAGGCCCGGGTACCTGTTCAGGCCAATCGCGCCAGGTCCAGCTCAGGCAGTGCGACGGTTCGATAACCGGTCTGCTGTGTGGAAACGCGGAATACTTCGTCGGTAATGTGCTCCGGTGCCTGACCCCCGTTTGCGGTATTGAACTTCAGGCCAAAGTCACCCGACGGACCGCCCGGATTGTGGCTTGCCGTGAGAATGAATCCTGCATCGGCTTTCCGGAGTCTGATCAGGTGCGATGCCGCTGGCGTGGACAACAAGCCGTGCTGGCCGACAATGATCTCACCGACGCCATTGCCGACGGCGACAGCAATCAGCTTGTGAATGGCAATGTCGTTAAAGTATCGACCATCTCCACCGATAACGATTCTCGCCCCGGGTGGCAACCGCAACGTTGTCAATACGGCCTGAGCAAACATCTCAAGGTAGTGAGGCTGGCTGAATACACTGACCTTCTTGCGTAATCCGGCTGTGCCCGGCCGCTGATCCTTGAACGGCGGGCAGGCAGTCTCGATGATGTCAAGCCTCGTCAATGGCATAGTCCCCGGGTTAATTTGATTGAGGTATAGTCCGGACGTGCTAGCAGACAGCTACATTGTTCCACAATGCGACGTCGTACCGCGAAGTCTCGGTGCGCTCATGGCGCTGTATGAGGGTAACTTCATCAAATTGCAGGCACTGGCCCCGCAACTCACGATTTTATCTGCCGGAACTGCCATACGGTCCCGCTCCACGCTGGATTTTGAACTGCATCTTGCTGTAGATGCGGTCACCCGCTACACGCTTGATGTGCGCTTGAGCTACATCTTCTCCGGGCCTGAACGTGACCCGGATCTCCATTTGCGGGTTTATCTCGATGCACGGATGGTGGAGGTCGTGAGCTGGTCCGGTAACCATCGCCACGCGTTGTTGCGCCAACTGGCAGCCATGGGCGACCGTGAACTGGATCGCCGCTGGTCCCGGAACACCATGCTGGGCAAATGGCTGGACTATCTGGCCGACAGGCATCACAGCTTCTGTCTGTGACCGGTTTCACCGGTGAGGTGGCCGGTATTTCGTTAAGTTGGGCGGGTGATTGCCCTTTGTCAAGCAGCGACTGTTCCGTCGGCCGTCGGTCAACGATGAGGACCGGCTGCTTCGCCTGTTCTGGAACCGTGCTGAACTAAAGCGCGAATTCGCCAAACTGCAGCGGGAACGCACGCGGATGGTGGACCAGATCCGCCAGCAGGACGGCACGATCATGCGGGCCCAGCAACGCCTTGATCAACTCGAAGGCTTGCTGTCTGACCCTGAGCGGGCCGCAAGTGTAGCCGTTTTTTACCAGCTTCGTGGCGTCTGGGCTTACGGTCGTCGACGCCTCATTCGGCTTGCCCGCGATCTGACGACACGCCAGCAGGAGCGTGAAGTACAGCGTGAAGCTGCGAAGTTCGAGGAGCACCGGCAGGCTGCTCTGGCTGCAATCGACCAACGTCTGCGGCCGCTTCAGGACCAGCGTGCTGACCTGGAAGGTGAACTGACTGCTGTCCGTGCCCAGCGCTTCGAACGTACCGGTTTCTGGAACTATCTGCGCCGTCGGCGGCTTGATGCCCGGCAGGTTGTGCTGATCGCCAGTCGGGGGCACCTCGATGAGCAGATTGAGCGCTATGAGAAGGCGCGCCACGACAAGCTGAAGGAGAAGCTCACGCCACCGGAGGACATCGGTACAGATGGCCGGCGCGTTGTGAATCTGTCAGTCATTGCGCTGGCTCAGGAGCTGACCCTGGCCTTCTTCGAGCATGATGTCGCCCTGAAGGCCCGTGATGCTTCGTTGCGCCAGGTTACCGAAGTCAACTATGGGACGCTGCAGGAGTGCCGGGAGTTCAGTCGCCGTATTGAGCAGGTTCTGCGTCAGGTAGAAGCCACGAACGAACTCGCCGCGAGGGTTCAGCGCCGTTCGGATTTTTTGCGTCTGATGGTCCGGTATCGACGCGATTGCGACACCGTACCAAATCCGGACGTACTGGCGGCGATTCCCCTGCACCTTGGTGATACTGGCGAGCCACGCGCGATCGGACCTTCGCAAATCCCCGTCAATGTACTGACCGACGAGTACTGGGATCTCTACAGTGCACTATTGAGCTGAATGCGCTGATCCGGGTGGGCTCGAGCTGGGTGTTCTGGCCAGCGTTGGCTGTAGTCAGTCCTTGGTAGCCAACGCCTTGTCTTCATCAGCATTGGCTTGCGTCACCACGGGCTTGCCAGGCTCATCCAGCCGCGAAAACTCCAGCGTCATATTGGCTGCTGTTGCCAGCAGCGGGTCAGGCTCGTCTTCGGGCTTGAGCTTGTCCACCGAATCTACAGCCTTCAGGCCCCGGGCGACACGCCAGGTATTCTCCCGTTCCAGTTGCGCCTTGAGCTGCGTTTCGCGCTCCAGCTTGCGAGTTTCCAGATTGAGCGAAACCCGGTCTATCGCACGCACTTCATCGGCCGCAGCGATGTTGGCCTCCAGATAGCGGAGGTCAGGGTCTCTGGCCATTTGCGCGGTCTCATACTGCGTAAGTTCGTTGATCGCCGTCTTCAATGGTTGCCTGGCTTTGAACGGGGTTGCGGGAATCTGATCCCAGGGCAGGGCCCGGTCCCGGCTGCTTTCACCCACGGTTGCGGCATCGATGACTGACGGCAGGGCAATATCGGGAATCACGCCTTTGTTCTGGGTGCTGCCACCGTTGACCCGGTAGAACTTGCCCATCGTCAACGTGAGCTGACCCAGTCCAGGTTCCGGTACGCGACTTGGCGCGTAATCGTCCAGGTTGTACAGATTCTGCACAGTTCCCTTGCCGAAAGTCTGCTGACCCACAACCAGACCACGGTGGTAGTCCTGAATCGCGGCGGCAAAGATTTCGGATGCCGATGCGCTGAATCGATCCACCAGGACCACCAGCGGCCCGCTATAGGCAACGTCCGGCTCAGGATCGTCCAGCACTTCGATCATGCCGTTGGTATGCCGGATCTGCACCACGGGCCCCCGGCCGATAAACAGCCCGGTCAGGGAAGTGGCTTCCGTCAGGTGTCCTCCGCCGTTGCCGCGAAAATCAAGAACCAGACCGGCAATATTTTCCTTGCGCAGTTCTCCAAGCAACCTGCGCACGTCGCGCGTGGTGCTGATGTAGTCCTTGTCGCCACGATTCCGGGCTTCAAAATCCTGATAGAAGCTGGGTACCGTGATTACGCCGATGTTCACCGTTTTGCCGTTCTGCTGGACGGGCAGAACCTTTTTCTTGGCCGCCTGCTCTTCGAGTTTTATCTTGTCGCGCTTGAGGTTGATTGTGGTCTCGGCTGCACCCGGCAGCGCATCGCCAGACAGTAGTTGCAGCCTTACGGTACTGCCGCTGGGACCACGAATCAGTTGCACTACATCATCAAGCTGCCAGCCAATGACATCGACCATGTCACCCTTGTCGCCCTGGCCAACGGCGGTAATCCTGTCGTTCGCCTTGAGGCGGCCGTCAATGGCGGCCGGGCCACCAGGGATGACATTCATTACCTGCACGAAGTCTTCATCCAGCTGCAGGGAGGCGCCAATGCCCTGATAGGAGAGGCTCATCTGTATCCGGTATTCCTCGGACTGACGGGGTGAGAGGTAGTTCGAGTGTGGGTCCAGCGTTCGGGCAAACGCATTCATGAATGTGTCGAAGACATCGTCGCTGTCTAGCCCGTTGATCCGGTCAAGTACACGTTGATAGCGCTTGCGCAGGATATCGCTTGTTTCCTGCCATGACTTGTCGGCCAGCAGCAGGCTCAAGGCATCGTTCTTGACACGTCGGCGCCAGAGATCCTGCAGTTCGGCCGGGCTCTGCGCCCAGGGCAACTTGTCGCGCAGGAATACATAGTCTTCGTCGACGGTGAAGTCAGGCTCCTGGTCGAGCAGGCTGATGGCATAGCCGATATTTTGCTGGGCCCGTAACCGGTAGAGGCGGAAAATATCGAAAACCGGTTCCATATTGCCAGAGCGCAAGGCATCGTCCAGCGTGGTGGTGTAGCGCCCGAAATAGCCAATATCGGATTGCAGGAAATAATGCCGATTGCCGTCGAGCGTTTCGAGATAGGTTTTCAGTGTCGCATCGGAAAGTGCATCATCGACGTTTACGCGCGTGTAGTGAGCACGTTCGGCAAAGCGCGTCACCATTCGGGCAACCTGCCTCTCGCGGGCGGTGGTTTCCAGTACGGCTGGTACTACCGGTGTATCCGTTTTCGCAAATACGGCTACCGCAGGGTCCAGCCCGCCGGTGAACACGGCCAGCAGGGCGAGGAGTGTTGTGGTCTTCCAGATCTTCATGCAGCGTTCTTTAATGCCTCAACTTGAATGCTTCAGTGGCAAGTTTCGCCTAGGCTAGACTTGGGGTCTTGATCAGGCAAGCACAAGGTTTCCAACTCCGATGCAACCATTGACCGTCATCCTCGGTATTGTGCTGGGCAGCGTATTCTCCATTGCCTTTAGCCTGGGCATCGTCTTATTGATATTCGGTCTGCGGCAAGGACAGGATTCGCGCTATCTGCTCGAACTTCCGGAACTGTTTCGAGCCACGGTGTTGTTTTCCCTTCTGACAGCCGTCTCTGCACCGGCTTTCATCGGTTCCCTGCGAGGTTCGTCCTGGCGGCGTTGGCCAATACTTGCCCTGACTATAGGGCTGATTGGCGTGGGCTATTATTACTGGCCTGACTGAGATGGCCTTGTTGCGAAGAACTATAGAGGCCAATATCCGGCACCGGGGGCAAACCTGACATAAACGTGCAAATAATACCTCAACAGATTGAAAAACCTCACGATAAGAGGCGGCGACCCAGGCGAAAAATGAGGTACCAGAGCAAGGCAATCACTATCGGGCTGAGCATCAGCCACCAGGCCAGCACTTCGCCCCTGCCGGCCGCCTCGTAGATGCTGCCCACATAGTCGCTGAGTCCAAGCTTGCCTTCATAGGGGCCGATCACGTGTTTACCGGTCATGTAGCCTGCGATTGGCAGCACCAGACCGCCTGTCAGGGCCAGCAATACCAGACCCAGTAGCGAGAGTAGTGGTTTCAGCAGCGATGTTCGCGGCAGTTGATGTTGCATGGCTGTGTTGCTCAGGGCTGCGTCCTTAGTCCGGAAGCGCCCGAATATACAAGGTACGGGCTGGTTTCCCGATTACCGCCCTGGCCGAGGCTCTGAAGGTAGCAAGATTTGCCGGTTTGCCCGACAGCAGCAGATCGCGCACCACAGCAATCAATGGCGTCTTGTCGCCGCTCGCTGCCCGAAGTTCTATGTCTAGATCATGGAAAATCGTGACTGCGCGCGCCGTGATGGGGCCACTTGCCGATTCCGTGCGCAAGCTTTTCACTGATGCACCCCAGCGACGGAAGCCGGCTATTGCGCTGTCATAGCGTTGCGCGGAGATTGTCCCTGAATCTTTAAGCGCCCGCAGTGACAGGTACTCTGCCAGCCCTTCAACAATCCAGTCCTGATCCCGCGGTGTTTTGAGGTCCCGCAACAGCACATGCATCATTTCGTGCACGATCGTACTGGTGCCATTCTCGCTGATCAGTGGTCTTGCGCTGTTCACGTAAATCGAATTCGGTGCGGACAGCGCGCCCAGCCACATGGGGTCGCCGGCAGCGACGATGTTGATGTAGCGTGGTGGCCTGGAGCCCTGCAGAGCGGGTACAAGTTGTGGCAGTGTCCAGCGCAGGATGCCCAGCATCGCGATACGCTCCATGCGTATTCCGCGTGGCGCCGATACCGTGAACTCGATACCTTCGAAAACATCGCGGCGCGTGCCAATGTCTCCGGCAATAATCCAGCCAACCGGGCGGGGCAGTCGCTTGCCAGGATTCCGGATCATCATGCGGCCCAGACCGTCGGGCAGGTAGGGCGTGACCAGAGACCAGTCCTTGGGCCGCGCTACGGATAATTCACCTTTGAGCGTGCTGCCGCGCGCACGCCGCCAAGACCGTATTGGAAACGCGCGATCGCCACGGAATAGTGCGAAGCGCTCCCCGACCCAGGCATCGTAGCTATGGTCGTCACCGGCCTTGCGTCGATGGCTGAGTTTGGCGTTGTAACGCAGGGTGCCGCCGGCAACCGGTGGTACCCAATGCACGCCTTTGGCATCGGTGGTGATGTGGCCGTCCCCGGCGACGTCCTGCACCCGATTGCTATCGAGCACAAGTTCACGCAACTCGCCGTCGTCCTGGCCTACAACTATTCTGCAGCCGCTGCGCCCGATCCGGCGATCAGTCGCAGTTCAAACCGCACCGAATGTCGCCAGCCACTGCGGTCACCGAAGGCAGAATGCCGGCGAGTAACAGCAGCGCAAGGCGGCGGATGCCACTGGTGTGTCTCAGGATGGTCCTTCTTCCACGATGAAGGTCCGAAGTTGCCGGGCGAGTCCCTTGCAGGCTGCGGTTTCCGTGCGCGCAATAAAGGGCAGCGGCAACACAAGGGCAGGAACCATTGAAGTGCCGTGGACAGCAGTACTCACGGCGCCAACCCGCGACGCCTGCTTGAGGTCCCAGATGTTGGCCTCGTAGGTGCCGTCGTCTTCCCACCACATCAGACCAAAACAGCCGCCGCCGGCCGGACTGGCTGCGCAACTCATTCCGCCACCATCCGAGGTTCGTTCCGTGCTGCCCTTGATCCAGATCAGGTAGCGTACGCCGTGCTGACGAATACGTTCGGCGACCCCCGGCCGTGCGAGCAGATCCGGAAGCGCTTTGATATTCCGGGGCATGGTCCGGGGTTCAAACCAGGGAAAAAGCTCGTCGCGGAACTTGTCGGCCGGGTAAACGGTGAGGGACTTGCCATTGTCGTCCAGCACATCGCCGAGGCAATCCAGGAAGTCAGATTCAGTCTTGTTGCCGCTGTGGTAGCTCGTGGCGAGTACTACCACGGACTCCCCGTCGCCGATACCGGTAGCAGCGTCCTTGGATTCCTCGACCCTGGACGTGACGCACGCAGCAGCCAGGATCGCCAACAACATGACAACCGGCAGTTGCCAGGATGGTGCGAAGCCAGATCCCGCCACCATTGGCTGCAGTTCAGGGAGCCTTGGCATACCTACTGTCCATTTCCGGCAGCGTCGGATTCAGAAAGCGGCGGACTCTCTTCATCCTGGTCAGGTTGATCCGGGTCGGGCTTTCGCTTGCTGGAATTATCCTGGCTATCCTGGGGCAACACCCCATGCGCCCGTGCTTCCCTGGCGAAACCAACCGTGATCAGGGCAGCCGCATCGCGCAAGGCGAGAATGGTTGCCTGTTCCATTGAGCGACTGGGCCGCAGCATGGACGAATCGCTTTCGCCGTAGGCACTGATATTCCAGGAAGTCAGAAGTTCACCGTTCGGCCGGAATACCTGAATAGTGTAGCGTATCCATACGGAGTACTGATTGGTGGCGGACTGGCCAGGCAGCGAGAATTCGAACGCCGCAACGGATGGTTCGATAATGGCCTGAAAGCGGGTGGGGTCTGCGCCCGTGAGTCGACTGTCCACGCGGGTTGCGCTGCGAAACAGCCGGCGTGACACGCTCTCGAACAGGGCTACGTTGGCCTGGCCCAGATTGATGTTCCATTCCACATCGTTCGGAACATCTTCGTGATACTGATAGTTGGCAAATTCCGTGGTGAAGTGCAGTGCGACATCCAGAGGCAGTGGCTGTACCAGCGGTTCCGGAAAGGTACTGGGTACGACCAGGGCCTGATCGCAGCCAGCGAGCAAGAACAGCATAAGGAAGGCGAGGCCGTTGGCGTGCCGGTGCATGCTGCGAAATCTAGCATGAGTCCGTGGCCGCTAAGCTGGCCAGGACAACCGGCATACCCGTCGGTTATGGCGAAATCGCCGATGATTCCCGAGGTTCCTCATAGTCGTCCCCGAATTCATCGCGCACTTCCGGGTAACCAAGTGGATCCGGATGAATGATTATTTCGCAATCCGGATAGGCCTTTTCGACCCAGCTTTCCACTACATCCAGTATCCGGTGGGTTTCGACCAGTGAAGTCCGTGGTGCGAGTTCAAGATGAAACTGGATGATGTAATTGTTCCCGCCATGCCGGGTGCGCAGATCATGAAACCCCAGCACCTTCTCATGCCGCATGGCGATTTCCCGAATGTGTTCGCGATCGGCGTCGGGTATCTCGTGGTCCAGCAGAATGTCCAGCGAACGTTTGGCAATGTGTCGCGCACCAGCGATCAGTACGATGGCAACGCACAGACCCACAAGAGGGTCTATCCACGTCAAACCTGTGTAAGCGACCATGAGCAATGCAGCGACAACGCCGATATTCATGAACAGATCGGTCTTGTAGTGCATGGCGTCAGCTGCAATCGCCACTGATCCGGTTTCCCGGCTGACATAGCGCTGCCAGGCAACCAGAGCCAGCGTAACCAGGGTTGATGCGATGATTACCGCGATACCGACTTCCGGCGTCTCAACCGGGCCGGGTTTTACGAACCGGACAACGGCTGTATAGGCGACGTAAAGTCCGGAACCCGCGATGATCGTTGCCTGCAGCAAAGCCGCCAGGCCTTCCGCCTTGCCATGGCCAAAACGATGTTCCGGATCTGCCGGTACCAGTGAATATCGTACCGCCCAGAAGGTCAGCAGTGATGCCAGAAAATCCAGAAAGGAATCCGCAAGCGAACTTAGCACTGCCACAGAATCAGTGGCCTGCCATGCCCAGACCTTGATCAGTGCCAGGCAGGCAGCCACGGTTACCGAGGCATAGGTCGCCGAACGGAGCAGCATGGCTCGGCGAATAGGGGCGGGCTTTTTCCGGGGCACGGTCACGATGCCGATGATTATGGCCGCCTAAACCACAACCCGCTAATATCGCCGCCCAGATGAGCCCCGGCGATATCTTCCAGATCCTGGCAATGGCCGCCGTGTGGGGTGGATCCTTCCTGATTCTGCGGGTTGCGACGCCCGAGTTTGGCCCCGTGCCGCTTATTGAACTGCGCGTGGTTCTGTCAGCCGTGGCTTTGTTGCCACTGATGTTGCTCAAACGGACGTTGCGGGCCCAGTTCCGTGAGAACTACGGCAAACTACTGGTTCTGGGCCTGATCAATGCGGCCGTTCCCTTTCCGTTGTTTGCCTATGCCACCCTGTTTGTTACGGCTGGCTTTGCCTCAATTATTAATGCGACGGCACCGCTGTTTGCTGCTCTGGTCGCGGGTATCTGGCTGCGGGACCGGATCACGATCGGTGCAATTCTGGGGCTGGTACTGGGCTTCAGCGGTGTGGTTGTGCTGGTGGGTGGCCTGCGCGACATCAATACCGCAGCGTTGCTGGCGGTTGCCGGCGCGCTGTTTGCGTCCTTTCTCTACGGCGTGTCCGCCAGCTTCGTCAAGAAGCATATGTCTGGCGTGAACACCTGGGTAACCACTGCTGGCAGCTTTACCTTTGCGGCGATCCTGCTCGCGCCACTTGCCATCATGCAGTGGCCGGCAACCAGTCCGTCGGTCACGTCATGGGTAGCGGTACTGATTCTGGCCATTGCCTGTACTGCTGTACCGAATATCTACTACTTTCGCCTCGTGCTGCGCGTCGGGCCGGCCAAAGCCATGTCGGTCGCGTTTCTCATCCCCTTGTTCGGGATGTTATGGGGCGCACTGATACTCGGGGAAAAGATCACCGTGGCAATGATCGGTGGATGTATCGTGATCCTCCTCGGCACGGCGCTGGTGATCGGACTCATTGGCAAGCGCCTGGGACTGACAGAACCACCTTCGGCGGCCTAGGTAGTCAATGAATTTGACCGCGTATGTTCCGGTCCGGACCTGGCGTTCGCTGACTACCCCCAGTCAGCCAAGGTTGCGCAATTTCTCGAGTGCGCTCGCCGCCAGTTCACGCGTCAGCTGGCCGGCGGGCATCTCGCGCGCGAACCGTGCAGCCTGACCGGACCACAGCGAGCTGAACTCGTTCGACCCGCTGGCTTCCGCCTTGATTCTCAGTGGCAGCATTGCACCCATCGCGTTCGGGAACCCAGGCGCATCTACGGACATGGGCCCGATTTCCCGGATCGCACGATTGACAATCCCGCGCGCCGGCCGGCCGGTGAAGACATTCGTGATCGCTGTCTGGTCTTCGCGCCCATTTTTCAATGCCTCGCGGTAGCTCGCTGAAATCGACGACTCGGGTGTCAGCAGATAGCCTGTGCCGATCTGGGCTGCCGCTGCACCCAGTGCCAGTGCCGCAACGATTCCGCGGGCATCACCGATACCGCCTGCCGCGATCACCGGCAGGCGAACGGCATCGACAATCTGCGGTACGAGCGCAAACGTGCCCGGCTGTGACGTAACGTCCTCTGCCAGAAACATGCTGCGATGACCGCCGGCCTCGGCGCCCTGCGCGATGACCGCGTTGACGCCGTGCGCCTCCAGCCAGCGTGCCTCCTCAACTGTTGTTGCTGAAGCGATCACGCAGGCCCCGGCAGCTTCACACGATCGAGCAACAGCGCCTCCGGCAGCCCGAAATGAAAGCCGACGACACGCGGATGAAACTCCTCGACCAGCAAGCATCTCGTCTCATCGAAAGCCGGACTGGTCGCGCCAGTACCTGGCATTGTCGCTTCTCGACGCCTAGCTCCTTGCGAAACGGTGCCAGCCGATCGATCCAGCGCGAGTCATCGCCCGCCGGGTCGGCCGGCGGCGACTCATGACAGAGAAAATTGAGGCTGTGCGTTTGTTTGTATGCTGACGAATGGCTTGCAGCTCGGTACGTACCTTGTCCGGACCGACCAGCGAACCCGACAATGATCCCAGCCTGCCGGCTTCACTGACCGCGATCGTCAGCGCTGCTCCTTGCGCAAAGGCCACTGTGCCTGAATGATCTGGATGCTCAATACTGAACAGCTTGAGAATGCGCCGATCGGGCCACATGATTGCTCTCACCGGACTGCGATGAACGATCCTATCAGCAAGGGGTCAGGAATTTCACGCGTGATCTACGTACGGGATGCCACTATTGCCGATGCCGAAAGGATACATGCCGTGCATGTGGCGTCTTCCTCAGCGGCCTACCAGCAGCGCTCCGGTGGCAAGGGGCTGGATCAACATGGCAACGCGCAGCCCGGCTGTCTGCGCCGGCGAAATCGCAAAATGGGCAGTCATACTGGCTGAAGAAGGCGATCTGATTGTGGGCTTTGCGGCGCTGGATACGGCAAAGGCCAATGTCGAGGCGGTTTATGTCGCGCCTGAGCGCTGGCGGCAGGGTATCGGCCAGGAAGCTGCTGGCCCGCCTTGAGGACATAGCCATCGCCGCACAGTGGCCCCGGATTACCCTGCAGGCGGCAGGTCCGGCGATACTGTTCTGCAAACGGCAGGGCTATACGACCCCGAAAGACCCTGTCCAAATCCTTCGTGGGCAGAAATGGAGAAACACATGGACAGTAACCAATCTACGGATCGGGTAGATGCCGCCGAGGTGGCTACCCGGATTTCCAGCGGAGCAGTCATTATTGATGCCCGCGAGCCTGAGCAATCTTAATACGACATGGCCCATATTCCGGGCGCAATCAATATCAGCATCTCCGGAATTGGGGAGCGTGCGCGCGCCGAACTGCCGGACCGCGGTCAGGAAGTCATCTGCTATTGTAATGGCGGCAGCCGGGGTCCGCGCGGTGCTGAGGAACTCCGGAAGCTCGGCTACGGCAACGCCCGAAGCATTACCGGCGGGCTGCGGGCGTGGCAGGCCCTGGGCAAGGACAATTGAGAAAGTCCGGCCCCGGATGCAGCACTGTTGCAGTTCCGCGTGCCTGACGGTTATTCCCTATCTGAAATGCGGCATCACCCTGTCTTTGATCACCTGCAAGGCCTCAAAGGGCTCTGCAAACACGCGTAGCGCGAGATCGTCGAGCCCGGCCTGTGCCATTTTTCGATAGCGCTCTACCTCGTGATCTATATTGCTGAAATCACCGGACGAGCTGACGGCATCGATCAGCCGTTGCACCAGCTCTGGCGGCACGTCCTTGATCACCCCGGTCCGGGTGACGCCGGCCAGCAGAAAGTTGCGGTATTTCTCCCGAACCAGTTGCGCCTCGTCCTTTTTCAACACGTGATCCAGTCCGATGTGCGGTGGAATGACTTCGGCGCGTGCGAATAGTCCCACCCGTGCTTCGTGCATGGACGCCTCACGGTCTTTCTTGATGTGCCAGGCCCAGAAGTTGCCGACCCGGAAATTGTCGGCCGGGTAAGTCCGCTTTGCGAGCCCTGTTTTGATGGACTGCATTACATCAGGCAATCGTTCGGCGGTAACGTCGCCGACCTGCACGCCATCAGCGATGCGCGCGCCCATTCTCAGCATCTGCGGGCCCATCGAGCACGTGATTATCCGTGGCCGGGGAAACTTCATGTAATCGAGCTTGAAGGGCTGCCCGACACTGAATACTTCGCCGCTGTAACGCCAGTGAAAGTGCCCGGTCGACATCCGGTAAATGATTTCTGCGGCCTCACGCACGCCGCGCACAATGCGCATCTTGCCGAAGTCCAGGCTTTCTCCCTCAGGTCGTACGGTTGTCGCCAGCGCCATCGCGCCGCCGCCACCCAGGCCGAGGACAGCCCGGCCTCTGGACAGCTCGTTCAGGCCGATTATTGAATAGGCGATCCGGACCGGGTGCATTTCGTACGGGCTGAGTGCCAGCACGCCGAGCTGGATTCGGCGCGTGGCAACCGCTGCCTGTGACAGCCCGATAAACGGATCCCAGCCATTTGGCAGATTCGAATGCCACAAGGTGCGCACCCCGGCCGATTCGGCTGCGACGGCAAATTCGGCGACTTGCTGTGGGTGCATGTCATTGCCGATGATGATTTCAATGTCCACGTATTGCTCTCCGGCACAATAGTGCGCGTTATCTGGTGTCGCTCGCGGCCTCAGGGGGGCGCGGGAACGGACCACGCAGCGTTTCGAATGCCAGGCCGATGGCGAGCAGGCGGTGGTCGCTACCCATCGGTCCGTCAAAGCTGATGCCAACTGGCAGACCGTCGGATGTCAGACCGGCCGGTACGGTGAGGCTGGGGATGCCAGCCGCGCTCTGGTATACGGTGTTGTGGATGACATAGCCGAAGCCATGGGCAACGTGCTTGCCGTTAATGACGATATCTGCTCCGTCGTCAGGCACTGCCATGGCCGGAAAGGGTGTGGTCGGGAAGATCAATGCATCCAGGCGATGCTCGCGAAAATAGGTGGCGAGTTGTGCTTGTAGCCGGGGCCTGAGTATTTCCATGGCTTCGTGGTGCGGTCGCTCGAGTTTCATCAGGTTGGCGATTTTCGGGTTGAAGCGCTCCCGGACGTGCGGCGATGCAATCTGGCTGACCAGCCTGTCGAGCGCGACTGGCGGATGCCGGCTGTTGAGGGTGTGCATGACATGCGCAACCGCCTCGTATGCCGATATCGGCCAGGCAGTTTTGGCTGCCAGCACGTGCATGCCCGGCAAGTCTTCACACACAATGGTGGCACCCGCGTCGCTCAGCAGCTGCACGGTCTGATCCATCACCCGGGCGGTGCGCGCATCCAGTACCGTGTTGTAGTCCCCGGCTGGCCGACCAATTCGCAGTCCCTTCAGGGATAGCGTCCGATGGTCGCACCGGTTCTCCGGCCAGCACCGCGTCGAGCAGGATAAGGGCTGGCCATGGTTGTGGTCATGCCGCCGACGGAGTCGCGCGTTGGAGTCGACGGCAAGATGCCGCCGTACGGGTAGCGATGAAAGGATGGCCGCAGCCCGGTAATACCGTTCATGGCGCAAGGGCCCCGCACGGAGCCATTCGTGTCCGTGCCGAGTGCGCCCGGAATCAGTCGTGCAGCGACGGCTACGGCAGAACCACCGCTGCTGCCACCGGCAACGACCTTGGCACGCCAGGGATTGACGACGTGACCGAAGTGCTCGTTCTGACTGGTGCCGCCGACGGCAAGTTCGTGCAGGTTCGCCTTGCCGGCGACGATCGCGCCCGCGTCCAGGAGGCGCTGTACGACCGGTGCATTGCTGTCCGGACAGACCCCAATGAGTCCCGGCGTACCCGCGGTAGTTCGATAGCCCAGGACGTCGATGTTGTCTTTTACAATAATCGGCACGCCATGCAAGGGGCCCAGAGGCTTCCCTGCTTCCTGCCAGCGATCAGCCGCCTTGGCAGCGGCAATCACCCGCTCCGGGTCCTGGGCAATCAGTGCATTAAGGCTGCGATTCTGCTCACAGCGCTGCAGCATGTCGCGAGCCACTGACTCGGCTGAGGACTCGCCCCGCGCTATTGATGTTGAAAGTGCGCTGATGCTGTATGAAGCAGGTTCCATAGTCATGTAGGATAACGCCAAACCCTGAGAACGGGATTGGTGGCATTCTTCCTGACCTATGAAACGTTCCAAGGGATTGGTCCGGTTGGCCCGCGAGCACCATACTGCACTCGTATTGGCCAAGCGCGCGCAGCGCATCGACCTCAAAAATGTTGTTGCCGTCCATGAGTATATGGCTGCTGCGGTCGATAACTTCGATCGCGAACTGGGCTCGCATTTTCAATTCGAGGAAGACCGGTTGCTGCCGCTAATGATGAAGGCGGGAGAAGCCGCACGAGTCCAGCGTACCGTGGCAGACCATGAAGAACTGCGCCAGTTGATCGATCGCCTGCGTTCGCAGACATACAAAGCGTGCGCCGTTTTGGCGATGTCCTGGAGGCCCACATTCGCTTCCTGAAGATCGCGATCTGTTCGTACAAGCGAATCAGTATTTCCGAGCGAGGTCCCGCGGCGCCGCAACTCGAGACTGTCTGCGGATGAGCAGACGCGTTCGCTCGCAGGCAGTCTGGTTTATGCCGATCGGTAACCGGGCAATATTTCGTTGCACACAAAACTTTTGTGAGACACTTGCGCCCCTTGAAAAACGGGGGCTTGAGATGTTGCGACAACTAACCATTGGTATCCTGCTGACTTGTGCATATGCAAGCGGTGCAAGCGCACAGGAAGCTAAGGATGCCGAAGCCCTTGCCAAGGCCCTGTCGAATCCGGTAGCTGCACTGATCAGCGTGCCAATGCAGTTGAACTTTGACACGGGTTACAGTGCCGGCGGTGAACGCTGGACGCTCAACGTCCAGCCGGTTATTCCCATTGATATCAGCGAAAACTGGAATCTGATTTCGCGCACGATCGTGCCGCTGATCGACCAGTCCGATGTGATTAACAACGGCAGTCAATCGGGCCTTGGCGATATCGTGCAGAGCCTGTTCTTTTCGCCAAAAAAACCCACGGCCGCCGGGTGGATATTGGGCGTAGGCCCGGCATTTCTGCTGCCGACCGCCACCGATGATCTTCTGGGCGCGGAGCAGTGGGCGATCGGGCCTACCGCCGTTGCACTCAAGCAAACCGAGACGGGATGGACCTATGGCGCCCTGGCGAACTACCTGGTTTCGGTTGCGGGTGACGATGATCGTGCCGATGTGAACGCGATGTTTATGCAGCCTTTTGTCTCCAAAAGTCTGGGCGGCGGGGCCACTGTAGTGCTCAACCTTGAATCGACCTATGACTTTGAGGGCGAACAGTGGAACATTCCGGCGAACCTCATGTATTCAAAAGTCACCCGGATGGGCAAGCAGATGGTGAGCTGGCAGGGTGGGGTACGCGCCTATCTGGACTCACCTGATGGTGGTCCGGACTGGGGGCTGCGTTTTGCCTTTACGCTGCTTTATCCCCGCTAATCCGACCGTCTGCTGCTGTCTGATCTGACTTCTCTCCGGTGAGCGCGACTCAGTCAAGCGCAACACGTGCACCGCTGCCAGTGGAGCGCCGCGTCAGCCAGATCACACCGATCATCGCCACGGTCAGCCAGGTTGACAGCCAGAAGAAGTCAAGCGAGGCAAGCAGATAAGCCTGATTCACCAGCGTTCGCAAGATCAACGCATAGCTCTGCGGGTCGGTGAAGCCGAACTGATGCAGGGTTCCGGTCGCGTGTTGCATCGCTGGATCGAGGGCGCTGATTGTGTCCGTCAGTCGACTCTGATGCAGCGTTTCGCGCCGATCCCATAGCGTCGTGGTGAGCGATGCCGCGAATCCACCAGCAGTGATGCGCGAGAAATTGGCAATGCCGGTGGCGGAGGGGATCCGTTCGGGCTTGATCCCGTCAAGTGAAATTGCCACCAGCGAAACAAAGAACGTCGTCATGCCGATGCCTTGTACCAGCATCGGTAGCACAAAATCCCAAAACGATGCATCAGCCGTGAGCCTCGCGCGCAGGTAGTACGACAAGCCGAAGGCCACCAGAGCCAGACTTGCAAACCAGCGCGTGTCCGATCTCGACATGTACCGCGTTGCGATTGGCGTGAGCATTACTGCCACGACCCCGCTGGGTGCTGCAACCAGCCCGGCCCAGGTCGCTGTGTAGCCAAGATTGGTCTGCAACCACAGCGGCAGGATCAGCAGGTTGGCGAAGAACACCGCATAGCCCAGGCAGAACGCCAGTGTTCCCAAAGCAAAGTTGCGTTCCTTGAACAGGGACAGATCTACCGCTGGATGCTCATCGGTTAATTCCCAGATGATCCATGCGATAAAGCCCACCACGGCGATGATCGTGAAGATGACAATCTGAGTTGAAGCGAACCAGTCGGCGTTTTTGCCGGTATCCAGTACAAACTGCAGTGCGCCGACCCACACCACCAGAAGGCCCAGGCCGACACTGTCGATTGGCAGCTTGCGGGTTGGCGTTTCGCGATTCGAAAGCCCGTTCCAGCACAGCACGCCTGCCAGTATGCCCACCGGTACATTGATCAGAAATATCCAGCTCCAATGATAGTTGTCGGAAATATAGCCACCCAGAATCGGCCCTGAGATTGGCGCTACCAGTGTGGTGATCGACCAGATTCCCAGAGCGGTCGTGCGCTTGTCACGCGGGAAGATCGATATAAGCAGTGCCTGTGATCCCGGAATCAATGGCCCTGATACGGCGCCCTGAAGTACGCGGAATACAACCAGCGACGGCAGACTCCATGCGATGCCGCACAGAAACGATGCCACTGTAAACAGGAATATTGAAGCGACGAAGGTGCGCACAGCGCCATAGCGCTGCATCAGCCATCCCGTCAGCGGCACGGCCACGCCGTTTGAAACTGCAAAGGAGGTAATGATCCACGTGCCCTGGTCCGTGGTGGCACCCAGATTGCCGGCAATGGTTGGCAACGAAACGTTGGCGATCGTCGTATCCAGCACCTGCATGAAGGTGCCCAAAGCCAAAGCGATGGATGTGACCGCGAGCAGGCCGCCTTGCAACGGCGCGGGGCCCTGCTCCGCGCTGCCGCTAGCCACTAACGGGACTCACTGACATGGCCGATGAATTCGACACCTGACATGGGTTCAAGGTGCCGGGAAGTTCGCCTTGTTCTCCGCCAGGATGCGGGCCACGATGCGATCGGCCTCCTGGTTTGCATCCCCGGTATCAGCGCGCGTATCCGCCGCAAGCGACCTTTGTGAAACAAGTGGTCCGCTCGTGTCACGGGTGTCGATGCTGGCGGCAATCGACAGGCCGATCCGCAGCGGATGGTCGCGCAGTTCTGCCGCATCGAGGGCGATACGTATCGGCAGGCGCTGGACGATCTTGATCCAGTTTCCGGATGCATTCTGAGCCGGCAGCAGAGCAAACGCCGCGCCAGTTCCGGCGCTCAAGCCGGCGACGTGGCCGTGGTAAGTCACGCCATTGCCATAGACATCGGCATTGATCCTGACGGGTTGGCCGACGCGCACGTCCTCCAGTTGTACCTCTTTGAAGTTTGCCTCAACCCATACGCGCTCCAGCGGCACTACGGTCATCAGTGGTGTGCCAGGCGCGACGTGTTGACCGATCTGTACATTGCGCTGGGCGATGACCCCGTCAACCGGCGCGATCAGTCGCATGTGCGAGAGTGTGATCGCTGCATCATGCACCCTGGCGATGGCTGCCAATACGCCGGGGTTATCGTCGAGCGATGTGGCGTCAACCATCGATTGCGCCTGCCTGAGCAGACCAGTGGTTGCGAGCAGCGAGGCCCGTGCTGCCCGTTACGGCGTCTTCTGCGTGACGTACCTCTTCTGCAGAAACTGCCCCTCCTCGGCTGATGCCTGGCGGCGGCGGAAGTCTTCCTGTGTCTGTGCCAGTTGTACGCGGGCAGCGCTGATCTCGGCCTCGTACTGCGCAACTTTGGAAAACTGTGCTCGTACATTGCGTATGGTCAAGGCCAGATCGGCCTCCGCGGACCGCATGGCCACTTCCGCACGTGCCGGATCCAGCTCGACCAGTAATTGTCCGCGCCGCACCGACTGGGTGTTGTCAGCGTGAACGGCGACTACCGTTGCCGGCTCGCGACTGGTGATTGTCACTACATGTCCCGACACATAGGCGTCGTTCGTCGTCTCGTAGAATCGCGCAACCAGGAACCAGTACAGGCTCCAGGCAATCAGTCCGGCAACCACGCTGAAGCCCAGCGCGATCAGCCAGAAGCGTCGTTTGGTCGAGCGGGTGTGGGCCGTAGATGCTGGGCTCGTTTCACTCATTGCGAACTGTCCTGAACCGGATTGGCTGCCCTGGTATCGAAGCCGCCGCCAAATGCCTCCAGCAGTGCGACCTGCCGGGATTCCACGTCGGCTCTCAGGGAAGCCGCCCGAATCCTGGCCTGCAGCAGGGTCGTCTCGGCATCAAGCACGCTGAGGTACCCATTGAGTCCATTGCGGTAGCGAATATTGGCCAGGCGAAAGCTCTCGTCGGCGGCATCGAGTGCGACACCTTGTTCGGCACACTGGCTGGTGAGCGAACGCAGCTGGCTGATGGCATCCGCTGTCTGTCGTACTGCTTCAACGACCGAGGAGTTGTAATCCGCAATAGCCACATCGACTGATGCGGTCGCGCTGGCATATTGCGCACGCAGCTGGCCGGCATCGAAAAGGGGTAGATGGATCGCAGGTCCGATGCCGTAGGTTTGTGCCGATGACCGGAACATCTGGTCGAGGCCAATGGCCGACCAGCCTGCGAATGCGGTGATGTCGATATCGGGATAGAACGCCGTGTAGGCAACTTTGCGACCCGACAGCGCGGCATCAACACGGGCGCGGGCAGCTTGAATATCGGCACGTCGTGCCAGCAGATCAGCCGGCAGCACGTCGGGCAACCTGATGGCATCGGGATTCAGTTGAGGTCGTGAGAGACCGGCATAGGCGTCGGCACCCCGGCCGATCAGTGCGGCAATCTGGTGCTGTGCAAGTTCGACATTGCCGTCAGCGCGGAGCTGGTCCATGCGGGCCATGGCCAGCAGGGCCTCAGCACTTTTGCGGGACGCAGTGCTGTCGAGACCATTGCGTACACGCGTATTGGTCAACTCCAGAATGCTGGCACGTTGGGTGACCGTCGCCTCAGAGAGATCCCGCAGCGCATAGGCAAGCGACAAGTCGATATAGGCTCGCGTGACGCCAGCGGAGAGCGCCAGCCGGGCTGCAGCGGAGTCGAGTTCAGCCGCTTCGGCGGAGGATTGCGCCATCGCCACTTTGGCTGCCTGTCTGCCCCAGAGGTCGAGGGACCAGTCGAGCTTCGCCTGGACCGTACCGATCCAGTCAGTGGTGCCACCAAATGGTGGCGGGATGATGTAGCTGGCGCTGAAGCGCTGGCGCTGCTCCTGGCCGTCGAGAGCAATTTGCGGGGTAGCTCCCGGCGCGGTTTGCAGACAGCTCGGCCTGCGCCTGATGCATACGGGCCAGTGCTGCCGCCAGAGTCGGGCTGCCGTGCAGTGCCTGGTCAATCAGCGTATCGAGTTGCGCGTCGCCGAAGGCCTTCCACCAGGTGTCGTTGATAACCGGTGTCTGTATATCTGCCAGTCCCAGATCGCCAGCCGTCAATGGCGACCATGTACTGTGGTGCCCGGCACGGTCACGCAAGCCGCAGCGCAAGCCCGGTCAGCACGGAAGGCGGCGAGCAGTTTCATCAGCTTCCGTGGGCTTCGTTTCGGCTTTGCGGCTTCGCCGGCCGTTCTGCCGTCGTGATTGGCTCGGCTTCCATCCGGATCAGCAGGCGCGTCAGGAGTTCAACAAGAGTGCCTGCTTCAGTCGGCGTGAAATCTGCCAGCATGTCGTTCCAGAAAGAAACGGTGCGGGGCATAAGTTCAGTGGCCACCGCATGACCTTCATCGGTGAGGGTCAGGTTAACGACGCGACGGTCGGCATCGTCACGGCGACGGGCCACGAGCCCGCGCGCTTCGAGTTGATCAATCAGGCGGGTAGTGGCGCCGGTGTCGTGGCCCAGATGACGGGCGATATCCGAACAGGTGCAAGCAATGTCATCGCGCAAGGACATCAGCGCAATCCAGTGCGTGAAGGTCAGCTCCTGATCCGCAAAGCGCGCCTGGGCATGCGGCATCATCAGGTTATTTACCCGGCGTACCAGATAGCCGACGGATTTACGCGCCGTGTATGTATTGCTGCGGTAATAGGCTTTCGCCACAGGACTGGTCCATTAAGCTGCAGCGGCAGTGTCTGCCCAGGCAGCGAATATGTCAAGAGTGGCAGGAGGTCTGGCATCGGCACCGGAGCGCTATCGTCCGGGAAATGACCATGTTCGTATCCAGCAAGCGGGGTCTATGTATGTTCGCGTACAGACCGTGCAATACATTCACCTGTAATCAGTGACTACGGGTCGGGTCATTGGACCAGCTTCGACCATAAAACCGATTCGCCAGCCCCCACATAAGTGAGAAGGGTGAAGCCTTGGCGCGGTTCATCGTCACCCTCTCTCAGGAACGTCCAGGAGATTCACATGATCACCAATCGGCTTGTTACTCAAACAACCGCTATTCTTTCGACGCTGATGCTGATGGCATTGGTGGCCAGCCCGGCCGCTGCTCACTGTGACAGCATGAGCGGCCCGGTCGTCAAAGACGCGGAACTAGCGCTTGCCAACGGCAAGATCGATCCGGTTCTGAAATGGGTTGGCAAAGACGACGAAGTAGCGATCCGCGATGCATTCAAGAGAACGCTGGCAGTTCGTGGTGAAAGCGAAGCTGCCAGGTATGTTGCCGACCAGTATTTTTTCGAGACCCTGGTCAGAATTCACCGGGCTACTGAAGGCGAAGGGTTCACCGGGCTCAAATCGGCCGGGAGTGTTGATCCGGCAATTGCAGCCGCTGATCGCGCTCTGGAAAATGGCAATGTCGATCAGCTTGCCGACGAGACCGCGGCAGCGATCCGGAAGGGAATTCAGCAGCGCTTCGCAGATGCTTACGCCAAGCGCAAGGTGGCTGATAAATCAGTCGAGCAGGGTCGGGAATATGTGCACGCCTATGTCGAGTTCACACATTTTGTGGAGGGTGTGGCGCATCTGGTCTCGGCTGGTCCCAGCCATAAACATCTGGAAGAAGTAGCTGATACGCATACTGCCGACGCGGTGCACTAACCGTACCCGAAACGCCTGACCAGCGACCCGTGCTTGAAGTGACTCTCCTATGGGGAGTCGGCGTCGTCACGGTCGGGCGACGGTGACGGTGTACGGTTCCACGCTGGCAGGTGAAGGTTGTAGGCGATCGCCAGGCCGCGAACCACGAATGTCACGAGGAAGCCGGCGATCGCCGCCGCGGTCGGCTCGACGGCAAGCGCCATCAGCAGTGCATAGCAGCCAGCGCCTAGCGCAGACGCGGTCACATAGATTTCGTGACGCAAAATGACGGACGGTACACCGCCGATAACATCTCGCACGATGCCACCCACCGAACCGGTGATAACGCCCATCACGATCGCAACCAGGGCACCGGTATCGTTCTCCAGACCTTTGGCCGTGCCCGCGACTGTAAACAACGCCAGTCCAAGCGCGTCGAGCCACAGCAGCAGGCGATAACGGGATTCAACCAGATGGGCGGTGAAATAAACAATCACGGCGGTAAGCAGGCAGGCCGCGACATGAGCCGGACTGCTCACCCAAAAGACGGGTACATCCAGGATGAGGTCGCGAACCGTACCCCCGCCAACCCCGGTTAATACGGCAAGCCACATGAATCCCAGCAAGTCCAGGCCTTTACGGGAAGCTACCAGCGCGCCGGACGCGGCGAAGACGACAACGGCAAGAATGTCGATCACCGGCATAAGATGAAATAGAGCGTCCAGGTCGAACATCCTGATTCCGGATCCTGTGGCGTTAATTAAGGCAGCATACCCGGATGATTCGTGCAGCCGCCATCAGTTGCGAGGTCGCCCGAGTCCGAGCCTCGGCAGCGGTCCCTTTCGGGTGCGCCCGCAACTGGTGGCAGCTGGAAGCCCCGCAGTAGCTTGGCGAAGCGGTCTGGGCTACCCTGACGCTACAGACAGGAGCGACCATGAAACCCGAAACCTTGACCGACGATGAGATTGAGACCGTAAACAACGGCCCAGCCATGAATTTGGCAAACGCGGATCCTGATGTGGACGATGCGGATCCCGATGCGGATGGTGCGGACGATTCGGACGATGGGGATGACGCGGACGACGCAGACTCCGATTCAGACAATGCGGATTCCGATTCCGACGATGCAGACAATGATGCGGATGCAGCCGACGCCTGAGGCCAGCTGACGAGTCCGGCAACGTGAGCGACGCGATCGAGCGCTGCGTGGGGTCAGCCGACAGGTTCGCGCAAGAAGTATGGTCGCGTCGTTACCGGCATTTTCCAAATGCAGACGCAGGCTGCTTTGCGGATATTCTTTCGCTTTCTCTGGTCGATTCCCTGATTTGTACCGGCGGCCTGCGCGCGCCGAGCCTGCGCCTCGTACGGTCCGGCGAAAGCGTCCCCAGGGCGAGCTACACGTATTCACAATCTACGGGCGGGCTGCGCGTAAGCGACGCCATCGATGCGCGTGGGGCAGTTCGCGGATTTGCGAGTGGCGCTACGCTGGTATTGCAGGCACTCCACCGGCTTGTTCCTTCGGTCCAGAGGTTCTGCCATGAGCTTGAGGAATACTTCGGCCACCCTGTACAGGCGAACGCTTACCTCACGCCAGAAGGTGCTCGGGGGCTTGGTGTTCACCATGACACCCACGACGTCCTGGTGTTGCAGTTATTTGGCACCAAGGAATGGCGGCTATACCCGCAGTCAGTTGTGGATGCGGTTGACGGGCACCCGGCGAGCAAGCGGTATCCGGAGCTCAAGAAGCCAGATGTCTCTTTGAGTCTTTCTCCCGGTGATTGTCTGTACTTGCCCCGTGGACTTCCCCACGATGCTGAAAGCACCGCAGGCGCATCACTTCACCTGACACTCGGTATACGCAGCCCGACCTGGCTCGATGTGCTCGAACGTGCGATGAAACAGGCGCACGAAATCCCCGAATTGAGAGCATCGTTACCGCTCAAGTATGCATCGGGTGCCGCTGCGGGATCGGCGGAGCTGGCGCTGAAGCTACGCGAGGTACTTGATCGCACGGCCGGGTGGCTCCGGGAACTGGATGAGCAGGAACTCGCGGTGTCGGAGGTGGCACGTAAACGTAAACGAAAACGCAGCCCGCAGGGATCCCTGGCGCAGTTGTCCGCGCTCGAACCGGTCAAGCTCACCACCGCGTTTGAGCGAAACCACCCGCACCGTTGGACGCTGCATGGCGACTCGACGCACACCCTCTTGCTGGTTGGCTTGACTGCGCTGAAGTTTCCGGCCCGTGTCAGGCCTGCGCTTGAGCATCTAATGTCGGTGACGCGTGTCACTGCCGAGGGGCTCGGGGCTTACCTTGACCCTGCCGGTGCTCTCGTACTTGTGAAGAGGCTGTATCGGGAAGGCCTGTTGGCGCGTACGCATGGCTAGATCCCTGTGCCGCAACGAAAGCCTCGCGCTGGACGAGCCTTTGCTGGGGACCGCGTCCGTTGTTCATCGCTGGATTCTCATTGAGTGGGATGGCCCCTGGGGCGCCAACGCGCTGCACAAGAACCGCTTCGATGACAATGTTCGTTCCAAGATCAGGAACTCGGTCGGCTAACGGGCGCGCGAATTCTGTTGGTCATGGCGCAAACGGGGATGCAAGAAGGTCGCGGGCGGGGTGCGTGTGATGTGCTCCAGTACCTCTCACGACCAAAAATGGCTGGAAGAGTTTAGTCTGATTCAATTGAAGATCTCTTTGACTGGATCTGAGCCCGCTCAGACGTGGCGCTTCGGTAGACGGAAACCCGGTGAACGAGAACCCTTCCCTTGTCTGTACCACGGAAAGCACGACCCCTGCTGCTGCCAGTATGAGTCGCAGTGGCGGTTGCGCTCGTTATGAATGGCCTGAACGAACCTGGAGGTCTCCCTTATCGGCGGGGGACAGGTTTGCCGGGAATGTACTCGTACCCTCTGAGGATCTATTACGGACAGGTTGAGGCCGGCGAAGCCGTGTCGCTGATGGGGCGGCTTGATCGGGGCAGGCTGTCTCTGGATCACTACCGGGGGCAGAGCGCTTTCGCATTCGCCGTGCAGGCGGCGGGTGGTGGGCCCGAAAGAATATCAATGTCTGCAGATCAGGGATTTGTCCCTGGTCAGGTACGCGCTCAAGTGTCGGCGCCGAATCACTGACCACATTCCTTACCAGGTCCGGCAAGAATGTAGAGGTCCGGCCCATGGCGCACCCAGGGCCCGGCGCGAGCGCTCGCTTGCCGGGCTGCGCGCGCCCGGCTCACCACCGAGCTATCAAATTCGTTCCGTGACCATAGGTTCCTGAACGCCGACGCAATATCAATCGCCAGGGCATTCTGCGAAGTCCAGACTGCAGCAGTCACCCTCGATCGACAGCGCCCTGGAAGGTCCCGCAGCGCGGTGCGCAGGCCTTCTTCGAGTACCGGGTGGTAGAAGGGCATGCTCAGCAACTCATTGACAGGCAGCTGCTGCTGCACGGCCCAGGCCAGCAGGTGGGCCAGATGTTCAGCTTCGGGACAAAATAATTCTGCGCCGACCAGAATGCTGCTGCTGCGCTGCGCGTAGAGATTCACCATTCCGGCATGCTCGTTCTGCACGCGTGCGCGCCCCTGATTGCCATACGACACGGTGCCGATCGCAATTTCATCCTGTTTCAAATCCGTAAACCGGGCCCCGACTGTGGCCATTTTGCGGATGGCTGAAGACAATAGCCAGCGGCGTGCGTCTGACCAGCGTGGAAACATGCGGATACTGTGCCGCGTTCTGACCGGCGATTCGGCCTTCATCAGCGGCTTCGTGGAGCACCGGCTGGTAGTGGCTGGCATCACCCGCAATAAACACAGCCGTGTCACCACAGCGTGTGGTGCGGGGCGCCAGTTGGACGGCAGGCCGCGCTTGTTCAGGGTGACGCCCGCTTTTTCCAGGCCCAGCTCCGCCGAAGTTGCGGCGTTCTGCCCGCCGCCAACCAAAACGATGGAAAACGACTGTTGATGCGTATCACCATTGGCATCCTGCCAATCGAGCTCAATGCCATTGCTGCTACTGACTTGTGCTTCCTGATATCCACGCCCAGATGCCAGGCCATCGCATCCTCAGCAACGCTGTCCTGGAAAACCTGCTGTGCACATCGCTGCATCGCTGGATCACGCAGTGGTCAATGGCAGTGTCGATGGAAAAACTGACTTTTACGCCCAGCCGGCTGAACGCCTGACCCAACTCCAGCCCCAGGGCGCCGGTGCCGATGACTGCCAGTGATTCCGGTAGTTCCTCGAGCTCGAACACCTCATCGCTGATCCATACCCGATCCATGATGTTGCGAAAGGCCGTGGAATGTTGGGGCTTGAACCCACTGCAATAACGATGGCCTTGGCTGTCCAGCTCGATATCGTCGCCATCGTCGCGCTCAACCAGCACCGTTGCGGGGCCGGTCAGACGATGCCCTGCTTGCAAACGCTGCTCATCCGGAAGTTTCGTCGTGTCTTCACGGCACCTGCAGCGAACCGGTCACGCTCAGCGCACCCGGCCAAACATGGCTTGTGAGTCCACTGACATGGGCGGTAGAAATGCCGAAGACGCCTGCGGTTGCAACTTGATGAGCCAGGTCTGCTGCGGCAATCAGCAACTTGGACAGCATGCAACCTCGTGCACGGGTAGTGCCGTATGACCGGACTCCACCAGCACCAGCTACGTCCGGACTTGCGTACCTCGGCAACTGCATTCAGGCCGGCAGTGCCCGCGCAATTACGACATCTGTTTCACGTTTAACTTTGGAAGTTTCTATTTTTCGTTCCTTTCAAACCGGTCCCGGTCATACTGGCAGCCTGAAGTCCTGATCCGGTCCCAGCGGCACCTGCGTCGGATTGATGGTGAGGTGACTGCCGTAGTAGTGCTGTTTGATATGTTCAAAGTCTACCGTCTGCGCCACCCCGGTGCCTGGAACAATTCCGCACGTAGTTGCTGATGGCCGGATAGTCGACGATGCGCTGGCGGTTGGTCTTGAAATGTCCGTGATGGTGGCATCAAAACGAATCAGGGTGGTAAACAGTCGCCAGTCTGCCTCGGTCAAAATGCCGCCGGCCAGGTAACGCTGCTTGGACAAGGATTGCTCCACCCAGTCCAGCGCATCAAACGGCTCGATAGGCACTCTTCGTAGGCCGCTTGCGTGGTAACCGTCCACGGCCCGGTAAACGCCATTGTTGATTGAGCCGTAAACGCGTTTATTGATCGCGTCAATCTGCGTCCGCAAGGCCGCGGGATAGTAGTCATGGTCGTTGCCCGTTAGCCCGTTAAAGGCGCTGTTTAACATGCGGATGATGTCTGCAGATTCATTGTTGACAATGACCTGCGTCTGTTTATCCCCAAAGCACCGGTATGGTGACGCGGCCCTCGTATTCAGGATTCGATTTCAGATGGCTGATACATGTAATCGAAACCGTACTGATGTCCTTCAATTCAGCCATTTGGCAACATCAGTAATAACCACGGTGACACCGATGAAGTCTACGAGTCCTTGAGTTGACGAAAAATCAGGGTGCGATGCGCCCACGGACACGCCAGAGAGACATACAAGTGAAGGCGGCGCCCGCGTTCTGCCTTAAAGCCGTCGCTACCGGTAGGCCCGGCCGCACGCCATCCGCAGTTACCAATTGCGAAATCGGCTGTCCTGGCGGGTGAATTTGCCGCCACTTTTTTTGGTGTCATACCATTCATCCACCCATTTACCGTTCTGTAGTAAACCCAAAATCGAGCCTCCCTTTAATCCGTTTCTGGCCAGCAGCGACCAGTTTGGCCATCGCCGCATATTTTGTTTTGTTGCGGATGATTGAGCCGCTAGCGTTGTACGCCCTCGGCAATCGATCCCCAACTTCTTGTCGACCTGGCGCCAGTAGGCGAGGGCCGCTTCAGCACAGGTGCAGAAACGCCGCCCTTGAGGTGACCGACGATATTGCCAGCAGGCGGTCACGCGCAGCATCGTCCAGCACTTCCCGAACCAGGGTTCCTGCCTGACCGAAGTCGTCGTCATCGCGTCGCAAGGTATAGGCCTTGCGCACCATGTCGCCGTCGGCATACCAGTGCCCGGCACCTCATCGGTACAGGTCGGGTCCGCCTGGGGCCACACCCCGCATGAGTTGGGTGCCTACACCGGGATCGACGACGTTGTCGGTGCGCATGGCGCCATCCTTGCTGTAGCTGTGGACAGGGGCCTGTGGCCGATTGACCGGGATCTGCTTGTAGTTGACGCCAGGTCGGGCACGATGCGCGTCGGCATAGGAGAAGACACGACCTAGCAGCATCTTGTCCGGACTCAAGCCGATGCCGAGCACCAGATTGTTCGGCTCTCGAAGGCAGCCTGCTCGATCTCGGTGTGATAGTCGGTGGGATTACGATTCAAGGTCAGCTTGCCAACCTTGATCAGCGGGTAATCCTTGTGCGGCCAGACTTTTGTCCAGGTCGAGAGTTGAAACGGTAGGTTTTGGCGTCCTCGGGCAACGCCCGATCTGCATTTTCAGGGTCCAGCTCGGAAAATCGCCCTTCTTTATCGACTCGAACAGATCTCGCGCTGGTGGTAGTCGGCATCAACGCCAGCCAGCCGATCCGCTTCGGCCTGGGTCAGAAACTCAATCCCTGGTCGGTCTTGAAGTGATATTTCACCCAGAACTTCTGGCCTTTGGCATTGACCCACATGTAGGTATGGCTGGAGAAGCCGTCCATATGCCGCCACGTCTTCGGGATGCGGTCGCCCATCAGCCAGGTGACCTGATGTGCCGATTCCGGTGACAGTGACCAGAAATCCCCACTGCATATCATGGTCGCGGAGCCCGTTGTCCTGCCCGGCGCTTCTGCGACCGGATAAAATGCTGAAACTTCATCGGGTCCCGAAGAAGAATCGGCGTGTTATTGCCGACCATGTCGTAGTTACCCTCCGATGTATAGAACCAGTGAAAACCCACGCGGGTCACGCCAGGTATCGGGACTGCCACGCTCTCCGGCAACCGTGGAAAAGCGGATCAAGGTGTCGGTCTTGGTGCCAGTCTGAAATACAGCGGCCCTGGTATACGCACTGACGTCGCTGGTTACTTCGAAATGGCCGAAAGCACCGCCGCCTTTGGCATGTGGCTGGCGTTCGGGGATGCGCTCGCGGTTGAAATTCGCCATCTGCTCAATCAGATAGTGATCATGCAATACGATCGGACCGTCCGCGCCAATCGTCAGTGAGTGTTCGTCACTGGCAACCGGTATACCGGCATCAGTGGTCGTGGGTTTGGTTTGGTCAGCCATTGCTGTGACTCCTGAAGAAGTTAATGAGCAGGGACAGAACGCCGTATTCTGCGGTTAAACGTCCGCACACTATAGTCGCTGGTCAGGATCGGATTGTCTGTAGGCGAATGACTAAGGTGCGAGGCAGCACGAAATGCCTGGTGGCGACTACGTGATAGCCTATCGGCTATAACTGTACAAACAGGCAGCTGGAGCGGACGTCGTTTGCTCGGGCTCAGGCAAGTGAGGATATATATGAACGGCTATGTGACCAATATCGAGCGCGACACCGTCGCCAATTCCGACTACAGGCGCGTACTTTTCACTGGTCGCAATACGCAACTGGTGCTGATGACCCTGCAGCCTGGAGAGGAAATTGGCGCCGAGACGCATCCCGAGCACGATCAGTTCATCCGGATCGAAGCAGGTAAGGGAAAGTTGGTGCTGGGTCGCGCGGAACACGCGCTGAGCGACGGCGTTGCAGTGGTTATACCCGGCGGCGTCGAACACAACGTGATCAACACGTCCAAAGACACTCCGCTGCGGCTGTACACGTTGTACAGCCCACCCGAGCATCCGGACGGTACCGTGCACCACACGAAAAAAGACGACACCGGGCATTAAGCCGGCCGCGTCGTGCGGCCGCAGGAGAATAATAATGAGCACAGTTTCCGGAAAGGTCGCCGTGCGTGGAGTCTCCCGAACCGCCGGCAAGCCGGAGGCGTGGGGCTGGGAGCAGTTCACCAGGGGCATCACCCTGGAGCACCTGTCCGAAGCCTCGGAAGTCGCAGGAGTCGTGTCGTTCCTGGCTGGTCCGGACTCGGACTACATCACAGGCCAATCGATTCTTGTCGACGGTGGCATGGTCTTCAACTGATTGAGGCGGCGCGGACTGCCATATGATGTGGCTTCTGAAAGCCGTGGCCGTCCTGCTGGTCGTGGCCGCAGTCGCAATCGTTCTGGCGCGGATCGCTTTTTCCCTGCGGATCGTTGAGGGCCGGATTGATGATGTCGCGCTTTCGCCCCCGGTAGATGGCCCCCCTGGCCGGTCGCGCTGCGCGAAACCGCGCCGGCCTGACCGGCATCGCACCCCTCGGGAGTGGCGCGGACGCTTTTGCCGCGCGAATCCTGCTGGCCGACGTCGCCGTCTCCTCCATCGACGCGCAATACTATATCTGGCACGGTGATCTCACCGGCTTGCTCCTGCTCGATGCCCTGCGTCGGGCGGCGGATCGTGGCGTGCGCGTGCGCCTGCTTCTGGATGACAACGGCACGTCGGATCTTGATGCGGAAATCGCACAACTCGATGCGCACCAGAACGCCGAGGTCCGGCTCTACAACCCCTTCAATCTGCGCCGCTTCAAGTTGTTGAGTTTCGGCTTCGACTTCTTCCGGCTGAACCGGCGCATGCACCATAAGTCGTTTACCGTCGATGGTCTGGCCACAATCGTGGGCGGGCGAAATATCGGTGACGAATACTTTGGCATCGGCTCCACACCACTCTTCGTCGACCTGGATGTTCTGGCGGTCGGCAAGATCGTCCCGGAGGTGGCTGCCGACTTCGACCGCTACTGGGCCAGTCCCTCGGTCCATCTGGCCGGGGCGATCGTGAAGGGGACGGGTGGCGATCCAATTTCCGAGCGATTGGCGCGCTGGCATGATGATCCCCGGCTCCATGAATACAAGGCGATCCTGAAGGCTTCGGACATTATCGTGCCTCTGGCTACGGGCACTCTGGATCTGGAGTGGACCGACGCCGTGCTGGTCAGCGATGATCCGGTAAAAGGACAGGGGGCTGTGCCCCGCGAAGATCTGCTGACTGGCCAGTTGACCCGCGCGGTCGGCACCATCCAGAGGCGTATCGACGGCGTCACACCCTACTTCGTCCCCGGCAAGGCGGGTGTCGAAGCCTTCGCCAGGCTGGAAGCCCGAGGCGTGCAAGTCCGTATGCTGACCAACTCGCTGGAGGCCACGGACGTCCTGCCGGTCCATGCGGGCTACGCCAGGTGGCGAAAGGCGATGCTCAGATCCGGTGTCATCCTCTATGAGCTTAGCCGCCTCGCTGCACCGGACACGCCCGACGATCTGGGTATCTTCGGTTCGTCAGGAGCAAGCCTGCACGCCAAGACCTTTGCGGTCGACGGCGTGCGCATATTCATCGGCTCGTTCAACTTCGATCCACGGTCTATCCAGCTCAACACCGAGATGGGTCTGCTCATCAACAGCGAGACGCTCGCAAACCGGCTGCATGCCGCCTTTGATGACGGATTCAGCGGTGTCGCCTGGCGGGTCGAGGCGCAGAACGGCAGGCTTGCATGGGCCGATCCGGCGGCTGATACGGTCACCACGGTGGAGCCGGGGTCCAGCACCTTCCGAAACCTCGCGTTGACGGTGGTCGGCTGTCTACCGGTGGAGTGGCTACTCTAGACGTCTGTTCCAGATTTTCCACAGTCCGTAACGGGCAACGACCGCCGGGATGAGTTCGATCCAAAAGACCCCAACGTTGAAAGGGTTGGCGGCGGATACTGTGAAGAAGCCCGCACCGACAAAAAGTTGAGGGCCTGATTTTCGCCACGCGAGATGCTGGCGCCTGCCAGCAGAGCTCGTTTCGTGGCGCTGCTCCCTTTCACCCGAACACGGACAGCACCGGCCGAAACCGTTGCCCGGGCCCATGGCCTCAGTTGATGATCTCGACAAGTTCCAGCCGCTCATCGGTTCCGGGCTTGGTTTCCAGGATCACGCCGATCCCGGGCGCGTAGTACTTGTTTTCGACCTGACCCGGCTCCAGCGGCGTGTAATCCATGGTGACCATGGCAGTTGCCGGGCAACTGGCTGCCGGCGTTATTGCCGAGCCGGTAAAGGCTCAACACTTCGGCTGCGTCCTCGGCATTGCCGAGGGTCCGTTTCCGGCAGTGACATCCCGATCATGGGCGCCGCCTTCATCAGGATGCCGGGCTTTGCGCCGTTCTCTCCGGCATGGAAGGAGCCGTCCAGACCCTCACCAGTTCGCCATCTTCAAAGTCCTGCACGGCTTCGCCGCAATACCAACATTGCCCTGCAGGTCCTGGGCGAACCAGTCGACAGTGTCTTCAATGACTGCTTCGTCCTCCGTGACGATGTCGCGGACAACGGCGCAAGGCACACCACTGACGAGCTGATTCGCCGGTGACCGTGACCGTAACTGTTTCATCTTCACTCTGGTATACGCGCGTTTGTCCGGGAATGATCGGCAGGTAAGGATTGGCCGCCACGCTACCGCCGATATCGGCCGGGTTGACGAACATGGACGGTTCGAATGGCGGATCGTAAGGCGCTTCACCGAGCGTGCAGAGTTCACGGCCCGGGCATCGCGCTGATCGCGACATTCACGGGTCCCTGCCCGCGGACCCTTGCGAATATCGCTGAGACACTCCCTGACGATCGCTGGCATCGGCGAAATTTTTGCACTTGCCGGTTTCGATCCAGAAGTCGTCCAGAACTTCGAATATGCAGGCTGCGTGAGCCGCAGACGCCGTCCTGGTACAGGCCATTTCCTGCCGGTGTGAGCCGCTGGCGATCTGGCTGGTCATCACCAGCGCCAGCCCAAGGCTCCCGAGTAGTGAAAGTTGCAGGTTCATGATGGTGCTCTCCCTGGTTGATGTGTCTATCCGTTTTCCGGGCAGATGCCTTGCTGCCTGTATATTCAGACGGTTGAGGCGCGCGCGATCCTTCGCGAAGGATCTGCGCCGCCAGGCCGTCTAAGAGGTTAGTCAGGCAGGAGACTCTTGGTTTGACGCAGGTGATGCAGCATCTAGACCTCGCCATCGCACGGAGGATCCTCCGGGGCGATCAAGCTGCATTCAGGCACCTTTTCGATGAGTACTTTCCGCGCCTGTACCGCTTTGCGCTGGTGCGCCTGCATGGCAACGAGGAGGAGGCAGGCGAGGTGGTTCAGGGCACTTTCTGCAGAGCGATAGAGCGGCTGGACAGCTACCGTGGCGAAGCCGCTCTCTATACCTGGTTCTGCCAGATCTGCAGCAACCTCATTGTTGATCACTACCGGCGCCAGAATCGCGATCACCGGCGCGTGGTGTTTATCGAAGACAGTGCCGAGTGCCAGGCCATACTGACGGCATTGACGGATCCCGCCGGCGAAAGTGGCGAAGCCGAACTGGTGCGACGCGACCTGTCACGCCTCGTTCAGGCGACGATGGACCGTTTGCCCGAGCACTATGGCGATGTATTGGAGTGGAAGTACGTGGATGAACTGTCTGTAGCCGAGATTGCCGGCCGTCTCACCGTCAGCGTCAAGGCAGCTGAATCGCTGCTGAGCCGGGCTCGCGTGGCCTTTCGCGATGCACTGCAGGCACTCGGCGGCAGTAACGGCATGCCGGGAGTAGTGCCGTCGGTTGGGCGGGAGAGCTGAAATGACGTCGGCTTCAGACGAATCAACGGACGTGGTGGGCAAGATTATCCGTGCGGCAGGCCGACGGGCTGTGGCGCCAGAGGCAACCCGCGATCGCGTGTTCGCAGTTGCCAGCGCCGCACTTGAAGTCAAGCTGAGCGCCCGGCGGCGCCAGGTGCTGTGGCGATCCGCGATGGTGGCCAGCGTGGCATTGATGGTCATCGGCATCGGTCTGGCATGGTTGCAGAATCGCCCGGCGATGCCGGTGGCAATCAGTGATCAGTTCATTGGCGAGGTAGCCTACAGGGCCAGCGTTCAGGACAAGTGGACCCTGCTCATCGGGAACCGTCGTTTGCCGGCAGACAGCCAGGTGCGTACGGGCCGGAGCGGACGTGTTGGCCTGATTCTCGCTCAAGGCGCGTCACTGCGGCTGGACCAGGACACCGTGGTACGGCTGGCCGGGACCACTACGGTGGAGCTGCTCACGGGTACGGTGTACGTCGACTCCCGGACGGTGGGCAGCGCGATTAACATTGTGACGCCCAATGGAGTCGCCCGTGACGTCGGGACGCAGTTCGAAGTCCGTTACATCGACGGCGAGGAGCGCATTCGTGTGCGTGAGGGCGCCGTATTGTTCACTCTTGGTAACGAGCAGCAGTATCGTGGCAGGGCCGGTGAGCAACTGTCGGTGTCTTCAACAGGACAGGTGCAACGGACCACCGTCGCAATTGACGATGCGTCCTGGGACTGGGTGCAACTGGTGGCTCGAGCGCCGGAGATCGACAATCGGCCCTTGAGTGAGCTACTTGACTGGGTGGCACGGGAAACCGGGCGGCCCATCCAGTATGAATCCGCAGCCATACAGGCGCTCGCCAAATCGACGATTCTTCACGGCAGTGTTCGCAATCTTGCGCCATTGGCAGCCGCACAGACCGTGCTCGCGACAACCGATCTGGATTCGGAGATACTTCCGGACGGTTCTCTGCTGGTGAAGGGTCGGGATCGGAGTGACCAATTGCGCTGAGGATGCTGCCGGCCTCTTTCGGGCATTGCGCATTGTCTGGCTGGCGACTGCATTGTCAGCATTGCTCGCTGGCGCCGATGCCTGTGCTGACGTGCCCTGGTCCGGTCGTGAGTTGCAGGATGTCATCGAGGAGTTGCGGCGGCAAGGCCTGCCGTTGCTCTATAGTTCAACACTGATCAAAAGCGGCATGCGTCTTGAGGCAGAACCGGCCGGCGGCACGCTGCTCGAGCGGCTTGCCGCGGCCCTCCATGGCTATGGTCTTAACCTGCGGGCCGGAGCTTACGGCGGTATCCTGATTGTCCGCGATGAACGGCCACCCGCTGCTGTCGCGCCCGGGGGCACGCCCCCGACTCATCTTCCAGCCGTTCCTGAACTGGTAGTAACAACCAGCCGGTATGAAATCCAGCGTGAGCCGGTCATGGTGGTGGCGATGCTGGCGAACACCGATCTGGAGCGCCTGCCGGATCTCGGGGACGATCCGCTACGCGCGGTCGGCCGGCTCCCGGGAACCGCCATGAACGGGCTCTCGGCAAAGACGAATATTCGGGGCGGAGCCACCGACGAAAACCTGGTGATGTTCGACGACCTGCGACTCTTCAATCCCTTTCACCTGAAAGATTTCCAATCGATCTTCAGTTCGATCGACCCTGCCGTGATCGAGGGCCTGGACATCTACACGGGTGCATTTCCCACGCTCTATGGCGATCGCTTGAGTGGCGTCATCAACATTCAGGCCTTCGAGCCGCCCGGCGAAGCTTACCGCGCGCTATCAATCAGTTTGTTCAATGCCGCTGCGCTGCTGACCGGAAGCTGGGGCACGGGCAGGGGCACATGGTTGGTTTCCGGCAGGCGCGGCAATCTCGATCTTCTTCTGGACCTGGCCAACCAGGATATCGGTACGCCGCGCTACTCTGACCTTCACGGCCAGCTCGCCTACGAATTTTCCGACGGCTTCCGGCTGTCTGCCAACGCGCTGATATTTGACGACAACGTCAAGGTCTATGACAGCGACAAGGAAGAGCGGGCCACAGCACGCTATCACGACAGTTATCTTTGGCTGCGGGTGGACAACAGGCCCTCGGAGAGTCTCGAGGGATTCACCCTGCTTTCCTATGCGAACCTGCGGGTGCGGCGTGCCGGGACTGCGGTACAACCGGGCGTGTCTTCTGGTGAACTCGACGATCGGCGGTCAGCGGGGATCCTGGCGCTTTCCTCGCGGTGGTCCCTGGCGTTGGCTGGCAGCCATCGTATCGATTTTGGCGGAGAACTACGCCGGGCCACCGGCCGTTACCACTATTCGGACGAGGTGAGCTTCGACCTGTTGTTCGACACACCCGGTGCGCCGACTGAAACGTCCCGGTCTCGCGAGATCTTCGTTGAACCGGAGGGCGAGTACTATGCCACCTATGCGAATGCGTTGGTGGAGCTGCCGGGAGACTGGACCACGGAGCTGGGGCTGCGCTGGGAACGAACGACACTCGGGAGCCGTTCGGGAACCTTCAGTCCACGCGCCAGCCTGCTGTATCGGCTGAGCGAATCTACCCGGCTGCGCGCGAGCTGGGGACGGTATTGGCAATCCCAGGGCATTGACGAGCTGGCGGTGAGCGACGGCGAGACGACGTTTGCCAGACCTGAACGTGCGGATCAGTACGTGCTCGGCGTGGAACAGGAGCTGCCGTCGGGCATGTCCCTGCGCCTGGAAGGCTATACAAAGGACTACCGGCACCCTCGTGATCGCTACGAGAACCTTCTGAATACAATCGTCCTGTTGCCAGAACTCAAACCGGATCGCATCCGGCTCTCGGCGAACAGCGCGACCGCGAATGGCCTGGAGCTGACCTTGCGAGGTGGCCGTGACCGGCCGCTGGACTGGTGGATCAGCTATGGCTGGGCCAGTGTCAAGGACGAGGTCGACGGCGTAGATATCCGCCGCAGCTGGGACCAAAGCCACGCGCTGGGCGCCGGCGTGCTCTGGAGCGGCGATCGCTGGGACCTCAGCGCCGCACTCACCTATCGATCAGGCTGGCCGACCACCGAGGTCGAGCTGCAAGCGGAGGGGCCGCCGGCCATCGTGGCAACCGGTCGGCGCAACGCCGCGCGCCTCGGCAACTACGCAACCGTCGACTTGCGGGCCGCGCGGCGGTTTCAGACTACCGCCGGCCTGGTTTCGGTTTTCTTCGAGCTGTCCAATGCGCTGAATCGCAGGAATGACTGCTGTATCGAGTACAGCATCGATGTGGAAGACACCGGGGAGCTGGAAGTGGAAAGTCAGCGTGGCCTGCCGATCCTGCCGTCTGTCGGCATTGCCTGGCAGTTCTGATGGGCGCCCACGCGTGTTGCCCCGCCGTCAACGACAGCGGTCTTGGGAAGCCCTGTCTGTCCGGCAGGACCAGCTCCATAGGGTCAGTACGTATACGACTCCATCAGGCCATTCCCATAATGAGCATTTCCCTGGGAGCAGGTGCATTGTCATGACATGCGACCTGATCATCGTGGGCGCCGGTCCGGGTGGCTGCATGGCTGCACGGAAGGCCGCACGGGCCGGCCTCAAGGTGCTTGTCATCGAGAAGCTGAAGGAAGCTGGCAGCGTCACCCGCTTTTGCAGCCGGTTGCTGCGACTGGGCGATGGTGGATTTTCCTCCGATGAGCCGATCACCGACGTCAACGTCCAGCGGGCAACCTGCACGATCGACGTGGGCGCACCCGGCAAGCATGTGATTCGCATGCACGGCTTGCCCGACGATGCCTCATTCGACTATGCCGGGGAACTCGATCCCTGCTTCAACGAGACCTGGGTATCACCCTCCGGCGCCAGCTTTGATCGCGAACGGACCAGCCGCGCCATCGATGGCTTCGTGGTGGACAAGGAGGTCATGCTGCATGGCCTGCTCGATGACGCCGCTGCTGATGGTTGCAGGATCCGGGCTGGTACCCGGTGCCTGTCGATCGAAGACACGGACGACGGCGTCAGACTCAAGGTCAAGACGACAGCCGGCGAAGAAACCCTGCTGGCGAAGCGCGCCATCCTGGCCGATGGATCCTTTTCGTCACTGGCTGCGCAACTGGGATTCAACGAAGGGCGCGGTGCAGGCCCTGGAAAGCTCCGGTTCATGAGTTTCATCCTGGATCGTTGTGATGTGCCATTCGGCCAGATGCGTCGGGTGCGCTTTAGCCAATCCTCGATTCACAAAGGCTTCCTGCACGTCGGCCCGTGGCCGCCCGGCCTGTGGGAAATCAGTTGCTCGGCACCGGTGGCAAGCCCGGTGAGACTTCCGCAGGTACTCGACACCTTTGTACATGGCTCGGCATTCTCCGGCATGTTCAAGCGAGCGACCATCGTCGACCGGCAGGGCTGCAGCATGGATCTGCGGCCGCCCGTCCGGGACGCTGCGCGGGGTAACGTAATTTGCATCGGTGACAACCTGGCCTATGCCGAGACCGCCATCAAGGGTGCATTCGGTTGCGGGTACATGGCCGCTGAGGCCACTGCGAAAGCGCTGGACGGCAAGCCGGGCAATGCCGAGTACAACGACTACTGGACGCACGCCTTCAATTTCTTCAGCCCGCAATACAATTCACGCAGCAGGCGGTTGCCGTCGATTCCGGCAGTGCTGGATGATGCCGAGACAGACAGTCTGTATGCCTGGCTCACCGCGAACGGCATTCATGGCATGCCGGCAGACATCCTGCCTGCCAACCGGAGCCAACTGACCGCAGACTTGCCAGGCATTGCCGGAAAGCTTTTTGGCGGCCACCAGAGCACGCGGAAGCCGAATCTGAGTGGTGAAGAGGACGCGTAAGGCGGCTGGATCAACACGTCGGCGAATGTGCTCAAGTCATGACTCATGTGCATGGTTAGATCGTTGGGGCTCCGTATGTGAACACTGCAGGACGTACGGCACTGATCGTGGGCTGCGGATATGCCGGCCTCCGTTTCGGTCGACAGTTGGCTGCAATGGGCGTCCGGGTCGTCGGCACAACCCGCAGATCACATCGGCCCGACATGCAGGCAGCAGGCCTCGAGGTGCTTGCCGGAGAACTGCATGACGCCGCTGTACTCGCTGCCATCAGGCAACTGAGGCCATCGTTGGTGGCCTACTTCGTGCCGCCCCGGCGCGGCAACGACCCGTTGCCCACAGTTATGGGTGCAAGTACTCATCCCGCACTCGACGCCTTCCTGTACGCGAGCAGCAGCGGCGTATACGGCGATCGCGCCGGTGGCTGGGTGGACGAGACCACGCCGATCGGTAACAGCGACGGCAACAGCGGCACCGGTGACCCGCTCCGCGCCGCTGCTGAGCGCGTCTTGCTCGAGGCGAGTCAGCACGACGTCCCGGGCCGGGTGTGTCGCATCACCGGCATCTATGGCCCGGGGCGCACCCTGCGTCGCTTGCTGGCGACCGGAAACTACGCGCTCATCGACGGCCACGATGTCTGGGTCGGGCGCATTCATGTTGATGATCTGGTCTCAGGTCTGGTGGCAGCCTGGATCCGCGGGCGGAATGGTTCCGTGTACAACATGGTTGATGACAGGCCACATCGAGCCTCGGAATTTGCCAACCTTTCCGCAGACTTGAACAATTTACCTCGGCCAACCGTCATTAGCGAGGCTGAAGCCAGGCAGCGCTATGACCGGGCCGAATTGCGCCTCAAACTTGCCAGCAAGCGCGTTCGGCACATGCTTCTAAAGACCGAGCTTGGGGTGGAGCTGAAATATCCTTCCTATCTGACGGGACTGCCAGCATCCCTGGTTGCCGGATAAGCACTTCGCGGCGGGGCGTTGGCAGCTTCGCTTATCGATATTTCTTTCGGCCCAGCCGCAAGGCATTGGCAACCACGGACACTGAACTCAGGCTCATCGCCAGAGCAGCGATCATCGGGCTCAGCAACAGGCCGGTCAGCGGGTACAGCACACCCGCCGCGACCGGCACGCCCATTGCGTTATAGAGAAACGCAAAGCCCAGGTTCTGCTTCATGTTGGCGACGGTGTCGGTGGAGATGGTCCGAGCCCGCATGATGCCGCGCAGATCGCCTTTCACCAACGTAACCTGCGCGCTGGACATTGCCACGTCAGTGCCTGTGCCCTGGCGATCCCCACACGGCGCCGGCCAGTGCGGGTGCGTCGTTGTCCCCGTCGCCGGCCATCGCGACCTTGTGTCCTTCGGCTTGCAACTTCCGCACCAGCTCGATTTTGTCCTGCGGACGGACCTCGCCGTGAACCTCGTCGATATCCAGGGCGGCTGCGACTGCCTGAGCCGTGGTGACGCCATCGCCCGTCAGCCATCACAATGTTCAGGCCGGCCTCGTGCAATGATTTGATGGCATCGGCAGTGGTGGCCTTGATCGGGTCGGAGACGGCGAGCAGGCCGGCCAAAGCGCCATCGACTGCCAGATACATGACGCTGGCACCGGCCCTGCGCAGCTTTTCGGCTGGAATGGAAAGAACGGAGGCATCCACTCCGACTTCGTCCATCAGGGCGGTGTTGCCGATCGCCAGCGTGGCGCCCCCCACCTTGCCGCGTACGCCGATGCCGGTGGACGACTCAAAGCTCTGCGGCGTTTCCAGCGTCAGGCCACGATCACGGGCCTCGGCAACGATGGCGTCCGCCAGCGGGTGCTCGCTGCCCTGATCGAGGCTGGCTGCGAGGCGCAGCACCTCCTGCTCGCTGAACCCGTCAGCCGCCAGGGTGGAGTGGAACACCGGGCGTCCCTCGGTGAGGGTTCCTGTCTTGTCCACAATCAGGGTGTCGATCTTGCGCAGGTTCTCAATGGCTTCGGCATCCCGGAACAACACACCTTCCCGGGCGGCACGGCCGGTTGCCACCATGATCGACATCGGCGTGGCCAGACCCAGCGCGCAAGGGCAGGCGATGATCAGCACTGAAATCGAGTTGAGAACCGCGAAGGTCCACGACGGTTCTGGCCCGAACAGTCCCCAGACGAAAAAGGTCGCGACGGCGATCGCAAGGACTGCCAGTACAAACCAGAACGAGACCTTGTCGGCCATGCGCTGCATCGGCGCCCGCGAGCGTTGTGCCTGTGCGACCAATTGCACGATCTGCGACAGTACCGTTGCCGAACCCACTTTCTCGGCCCGGATCACCAGGCTGCCGGTGCCGTTGAGGGTCGCGCCGATCACGCTGGAACCAACGCTCTTCTCAACCGGGATCGGTTCCCCGGTCAGCATCGACTCGTCAACATTGGAGCGACCTTCGATCACTTCGCCGTCTACCGGCACCTTCTCACCAGGACGCACCCGCAGGCGATCACCCACATGGACGTGGCTGAGTTCGATATCCTCCTCGTTGCCATCGTCACGCAGGCGTCGTGCGGTCTTTGGTGCCAGTCCCAGCAGGGACTTCAGCGCTGTCGATGTCTTCGAACGAGCGCGCAGTTCGAGGAGTTGGCCGAGCAAGGTTAGCGTGACGATAACTGCGGCAGCCTCGAAGTAGACCCCCACGCGGCCGTGTTCATGGAATGACTCCGGGAACAGATCCGGTGCGATGGTGGCAACAATGCTGTAGCCGAACGCCGCGCCAACACCAATGCCGATCAGCGTCCACATGTTCGGGCTGCGGTTGCGGATCGACTGCAGGCAGCGAACGAAAAACGGTGCCCCGGCCCACAACACTACCGGGAGGGTCAACACCAGCTCGATCCAGGTCCGGGTTTCCACCGGCAGCGCGGGGAAGTAGTGGCCGAACATGGCCAGCACCAGCACCACGGCCGTCGCTGGCAAAGTCCACCAGAAACGACGGCTGAAGTCGCGCAGTTCGGGATTGTCCTCGTCATCCAGCCCCGGCATTTCGGGTTCCAGCGCCATGCCGCAGATCGGGCAGATGCCAGGACCTTGCTGGCGCACTTCCGGATGCATCGGGCAGATGTACATGGTCCCGTCCGGTGATTGTGCGGGCGCAGTGTCGTCGGTGATTTGAGTGTGATCCCCGTGGTTGGGGGAGTTCGTGTGGTTGTTGCCGGTATTCATGCATTCCCCCGAGACAGACGGCGATGAGCCCTTGTCGTAGGATACGCTCACACGTTGTACGACACGTCCGGGTCGTTGCAGTACGCGACAGCGCGACAACGCGACAAGGAGAAAATAATGGACTTCAGCGCGAGCGCACCGGCCCGCCCGGCGACGATCCGCACCACTAACGGCGCTTCCTTGCTGCTTGCTGCAGCCGGTTTCATCATCAGCTTCGGCGCCATCGGTGCCCCGGCCGATGCGACCGACTGGAAGTTCAGCGGCGATCTGCGCGCTGGTTACTTTGCCAGTGAAGGAACGGCTCGCGACGGCACCAAATACAACCTGGACGCATTCAACGCCCGCCTCCGGCTGGCGTTTGAGCGGTCTCTCGGCGAGGGCTGGACTGCGCGCACCCGGGCGGCAGGCCGTTTTAGTACGGAGCAGCGTGGCACTGATGTGTACCTGCATACCTACGCACCCACCCGCACCGGCGCCGCATTCGGCGACATCACTCTGGACGAAGGCTATCTTGGCTACCAGGCGCCGGAAGACGGGCTGCGTCTGCGCGTCGGGCGTTTCCAGACTGGCTTCACGGTCCCCGGCGTAGCGTCCAAGAGTCTAGATCGCAATGACAGCCCCAACACCGATGTGAACTGGACAGACGGCATCCAGCTGGACATGCCAGTGGCGGGTGGTTGGCGCGGTCACGTGATCGGTCAGTATCGCAACGCCAGGGGCAGCGGTGGTGTCGCCTATGCGCCGCTGGACTTCAGTGATTCCGACAGCCGTGTCACGCTGTTCCTTGGCCTGGAGAACCGGCATCGGCTGGGTCCGATCACGCAGCGGATGCTGTCGCTGACCTGGATGCCGGACAGCCTGGCCGACCGTGGATTGGCCGAGCCCTCGCGCAAGGACTACGTCACTGTCGATGCTCGCACTGCTGCGGAATGGCCGCTTGGGGCCAGCGGCCCCAGGCTGGTCGTCGGCGCCGAGGTCGGTTACGCAATGAATACTCAGCAGAGCAGGGCCGCCGGAACCGGTGGCACCGGTGATGTGGGGGGGCTGGCGTGGCAGGTGCAGGCGAGCATTTACGACTTCGCTCCGAAGCACAATATTGGCGTGGCCCTCGGCCAGGCCGATGCCGGCTGGCTGATCTCGCCCGACTACCGACCCAACGTCAGCCTGGCGGAGATCAGATACCAGTGGCAGTTTCTGCCCAGGACGTCCATGGAAGCACGGCTGCGCAAGCGCCGCGAACTGGAATATCCCGCCGACTCACGTGCGCGGGTCGACCGCGACCTGTATGTGCGGGTGACGCAGAAATTCTGAGGGATCTGCGCACGCTGCTGAACAGCCAATTCGACATGCTTTAGAACGCGACGCTGCTTTTCAGTCCGATCACGAAAGCATTGTTGTTCTGGCTGGTGCCGCCGGGGTGCAGGACGTACTGCAGGTTTGGACGCAGGGTGATCGAGGGCAGCGGGCTCCAGCCGTAGAACATTTCGGCGACGTATTCATTGCCGTCCTTGACCAGTCCGGGAGTGTCCGGGTTCACCTGGTTGTACAACCGTTGATAGTCGGCGGCGCGGCTGTTGGCGTGGGTGGCACCGATCGCAAAACCGACGGTGTCGGCGGCGCGTTTGAACAACCCCTTGTATTCCATGCCCAGTGCGATCTGCCGGTCGGTGGCTGAGGTGTCACGGTCGGCCTGTGTCACATTGAGAAAGACAGTGGCGCCAGCGCCGTTGGCCGTGCCGCTGATTTGTTGCTGGAAGCTCAGGTACGCGCCATAGCGATGATCGTGCTGCAGTGCCGGGTCGCCGCTGAGCGCAATTGGCTGATGATGGATGTCCCAATACAGATCAGGGCCGTCGGCGGTGCTGTACCAGACCCCTGCCTTGTAGTTGCCCGGGCGATCGTTGAACACGGGTTGCCAGACGAACTCTACCGGTATCAAGGCGCCCGTAGTGCCGCTGGGGAAATCAAGCTTCCAGCCGTTTCGGCGTGCGTAGCTGTCGTCCACATAGTTCGGATTGACCTGGTAGGCGCCAATCTGCACATAGGTGCGATCAGTCGTTTGGAGCTTGAGTCGGGTCGCCCACTGACTGGTGGGCCAGTTTACCCAGTAGTCGCCCACCAGGTTGCCCGGCTGCGCGCCGCAGAAAGTGAGGTTCTGGAAATTGCAGGAGAAGCTGTCGAAGTCTTCGCCGACGGGCAGCCGGCCGATTCGCCAGTCCAGCTTGCCGGCAAGAAATGTCTGACTCAGCGCGAAAAGCGTGAGATGCAAGGTCTGGCCACGCCCGTACACTTCCTGCAGCAGCTGGTTGTTGCCGATTTGCGCATCGGCACCCAGATCCCGGCCATTGCGATCGGTGTAGACGATCTGGAAGGTGCCACCTTTCCAGCCCCACAAGGTTTCAAGGTCTAGACTTGCGCCGAATTGCCACTGGTCGGCATAGCGGGTGAGATGTTGTGTGCCGCCCGTGACGTTGTGAGCTACTTCGCTGACGTATCCGGCATCAAAGATGATCCCTTGAGCGGCAAGACGGCTGCGGCTGCCGTTCCAGTCGCCAAGCAGGTAAGGACTTTCAGTGGCCCACGCCTGCACCCCCAGGCTCGTACAGCAGAGTATGGCGACGGGTGCGAGCGTATTCCTGAAAAGTTCGATACTCATGGATGGTTCCTGATGCGGGTTGCGGTTGTACGCGGAGTGGGTGCACTAGAGCATCATTGCCATGGCGCAAGCAACGTGCAATTCTGAGCCCCTGTCGCATGCGATGCCGAATGCGGTTGTCACACGCAACCACCGCGATGCTGCTGTATTCAGCGCGATACATGAAACTTCTCTGGAGTATTGCCGTGTCAGATGAGCAGCCACCCCGTTCAAGTCCGCCGCTTGCGCTTGCTGAACTGAGTCGCCGTCGTTTTCTTGCTGTCTCTGCACTGGCGGCATCAGCAGCCACTTCGGCGGCGGCGTTGGTCGCCGCAGCACCCGGTTTCGCCCAAGGCGCGGTCGCAAGAACGGACAGCGATCCGGCATTTCTGGAACTGGCTCGCTTCCTCACCGGCAAGCCTGATCTGGATGCCCGCATCGCCGTACTTGCCCGCCAGGGGCTGATAGCCGCGGATCCGGCGTTTGCCGAGCGGTCTGCCGCACTGGAGCGCGCGATCAAGGAGGCCGAACTGACTGACGTGGATGCGTTTGCCGGGTCCGCCCTGTATGCCGACGTCGGGCACAAGGCCACCGCAATCGCGGTGATTTCAGCGTTCTATCTGGGCCAGGTGGGCGAGGGCAACTCGGCGAAGTTCGTCAGTTTTGAAAAGGCCCTGATGTACGGGCCAACCGCAGGCGTGGTGGTGATTCCCACCTATACACTGGGTGGCCCGAATTACTGGGGCACGCTCACTGTGCCGAACGACTGAGCGACTCCAAAGGAGCCAAGCATGACTACTAGCTACGATGCCGATGTCATTGTCGTCGGCTCCGGGTGCTGGGCAGCCTGGCGGCCCACAGCCTTGTTACCGCGGGCAAGTCGGTGATCATTCTCGAAGCGGGGCCGCGCGTGCCGCGCTGGAAGATAGTCGAGAACTATCGCAATCGCCCCAACAAGCTCGATTACAACGCACCGTATCCGGACCAGCCGTGGGCGCCGAAATCCTCAGGCGGCCCGTTTGCCGACGACTATCTGCAAAACATTGGTCCGTTCACGTTCAAGCCCGGCATGTTGCGGCTGGTGGGTGGTACCACCTTGCATTATGCGGGTGCCGCCTGGCGTTACATCCCGAACGATTTCAAGGTGAAGACGCTATACGGAGTGGGGCGCGACTGGCCAATCGGCTACGACGATCTGGAGCCGTGGTACCAGTTGGCGGAAGAGGCGATGGGTGTCTCCGGCAGCAGCACGGATGATCAGAGTGGGCAGGGCGGTGGCGCATATCCGCCGCGCGCCAAGCCGTATCCGATGGCGATGCGGCCGTGGTCCCACTACACCAGGCGACTGGCCGAGACGTTCACCGCCGCCGGCTTCCATTTCATCGACGAGCCCAACTCCACCAATTCACGGCCGTACGATGGTCGGCCAGCCTGCAGTGGCCACAACAACTGCATGCCGATCTGCCCGATTGGCGCGCTGTATTCGGGCGAGGTACATGCCTACAAGGCCGAGCGCGCCGGAGCCAGACTCCTGGAGAATGCGGTCGCATGGAAACTGGAGAAGGGTGCGGGCGGCAAAATCGTGGCGGTACATTACAAGTCGCCGGATGGCACATCGACCCGGCTCACCGCCAAGTATGTGATCGTCGCCGCGCACGGCGTGGAGACCCCCAAGTTGCTGCTGATGTCGGAGGTGGCCAATTCCTCCGACCAGGTCGGGCGCAATCTGATGGATCACACCGGCATTGCGCTGAACATGTCCGCCAAAGAGGCCTTGTGGCCGGGCCAGGGGCCCGTACAGCAGGGCGGCATATTTGATCGCCGCGATGGTGAACATCGCAAGCGATATGCCGCGATCAAACATTCGCCCCGCAATGGCGTGGTCAACCAGCTGGTAACTGAGCCACTGCTCAAGCAGGGCGTGATCGGCAGTGAGCTGGATCGGCGCATTCGCCACGACGCCGCGCGCTTTGTCGAGATTTCCACCACGTTTGAAGTGCTGCCGCATGCGCAGAACCGGATCACGCTGAGCGACAAGAAGGACGCGATCGGCTTGCCCAAGCCACAGATCTACTACGACGTGGACGACTATTTCCGCGCCGCTGTCACGGTAGCGAAAGAGGACTACAAACGCTTCGTGACCCTGTTTGATGCCACCGTGATCAATGACGACTCCGGTCTGCAGAATCGCGACCACATCATGGGCACCGTGATCATGGGTAGCGATTCACGCGACTCGGTGGTCGATGGCAATTGCCGCACGCACGATCATCCCAACCTGTTTCTGGCCACCACGGGTGTGATTCCTGCCTCCGGCGTGATCAATCCGACCTTGACCGGAGCCGCGCTGGCCTTGCTTTCGGCCGATGTCATCCGCCGCGAAATATGAGACAGCGAGGAACGCCCATGTCGACTGCATCCCGCGTGAGCGGCCGGCTCGTCTGGCTGTTGGCGTTGTGCATGAGTGGCGGCGTGTTCGCGCAGACGCCGGGCAACGTACCAGGCAGCGCCGCACAGATCGAGCGCGGTCGCTATCTGGCCACCGCCGCCGACTGCATCGCTTGTCACACGGTTGATTTCGCCAAACCATTCGCCGGCGGCGTGCCCATTCCAACGCCATTCGGCCAGATCATCGCGCCCAACATCACGCCAGATCCCGACACCGGCATCGGTAGCTGGACCGACGATGAATTTTATAGAGCCATGCACGAGGGCACAGGGAAACATGGCGAGAACCTGTATCCGGCTTTTCCCTACGATGCCTTCACGAAGCTCTCGCGCGACGACGTAATGGCGATCAAGGCCTGGCTGTTTACGCTGGCGCCGATCCGTCAGGTCAACCCGCCGAGTCAGTTGAAATTTCCGTTCAACCAGCGCTGGCTGCTGTCCGGCTGGAAGCTGCTGAATTTCCGCAAGGGTGAGTTTCAGCCCGATCCTGCCAGGGATGCGGCATGGAATCGGGGCGCCTGGCTGGTCGAGGCGCTGGCACATTGCGGCACCTGTCATACGCCGCGCAACTTCAGCATGGGCACTGACAACCGTCAGAAATTCGGCGGTGGCACAGTGGGTAGCTGGCAGGCTCATAACATCACTCCCGATCCAGTCAGTGGAATTGGCGGCTGGACTGACGATGAGTTGGTGGCCTATATGCGCACCGGCACGGTCGAGGGCAAGGGTGGCGCCGCCGGCGAGATGGGCGCAGCAGTTGAGCATTCGCTGAGCAAGCTGCCGGATCAGGATCTGCGCGACATCGTCACCTACCTGCGCACGCAAAGGCCGATCCGTGATGCCGCCGAGACCAGGCCACGCTATAGTTGGGGCGTAGCCAGCGAAGACGTGACCGCCTTCCGCGGCAATGAGGACCTGGATGATCCGGACGGGCGGGCGATCTACTACGGCGCCTGTGCGTCCTGTCACGGCATGAGCGGCAGTGGCACCGGCGATCAGGTCTTTCCATCGCTATTCAACAGCACAACCACCGGCGCGGTGCGCGCGGACAATCTGGTCATGGTCATCCTCAATGGCGTGCATCGCAGCGCTGGTGGCGAGACCGTCAGCATGCAGGCGTCCGACTACGAGCTCAGCAGTGCAGAAGTGGCCCTGGTCGCCAACTACGTGCTGAAGACCTACGGCAATCCGGTGGCTGCCACGGTCGATGCCGCCACTGTCGATGTGCTGCGCAGGAACATCGGCGAACAACCGCTGGTGGCGAAGCTGGCTCTGCCGGGGATGATCGCCGGCGGCATTGTCATCGTGCTGCTGTTGATCTGGCTGCTGAGCAGACGTCGGCGGCGCTCTATGTAGGCCAGCGTACAGACCAGGCGCTAAAGTGTCCTGTAGTCTGTCGTCAACCGCTCAGCAGGGTCCAGGCTATTCAAGGATCACCATAAACACCTGCAAAAATTCTTGGCGCGGCGCGTGCCCAGGACAGTGAAGCGCACCGCCGGGCGCACTGATGCAGATCCGCGAGATCACTCGCGCTGTTGTTCAGCGATACGGGCATAAACAAGGAACTGAAATGACAACCAACAAGGCATGGACGCTCGCCAGTCGCCCCAGCGGCTGGGTGACTGAGGACAACTTCAAGCTGGTCGAGTCCGGGGTGCCGCAGCCGAAGGATGGCGAGGTGCTGGTCAGAAACCGGTGGCTGTCGCTTGATCCTTACATGCGCGGGCGCATGAACGACACAAAGTCGTACGTGCCGCCGGTGCAGATCGGCGAGGTCATGGTCGGGCAGACCGCAGGGGAGGTCGTGGAATCGAAGCACCCGGGGTTCAAGCAGGGCGACACCGTGCTCGCGGCCGGCTGGCAGCTTTACAGCTGCATGAAGGGCGACGAGCTGTTGAAGGTCGATGCCAGTCGTGTGCCTTTGTCGTACTACCTTGGTGTGCTCGGTATGCCGGGGATGACCGCGTACTTCGGATTGAACGAGATTGGCTCGCCCAAGGCTGGCGAGACAGTGGTGGTGTCGGCAGCCTCAGGCGCAGTGGGTAGCGTGGTCGGGCAGTTGGCGAAGATCGCTGGCTGTCGCGTGGTGGGCATCGCCGGCGGGTCGAAGAAGTGCAACTACGTGGTGCAGGAGTTGGGTTTCGATGCCTGCGTGGACTACAAGGCGGGGAACCTGGACCGGGATCTGCGCAAGGCCTGTGCCAAAGGCGTTGACGTGCTGTTCGAGAACGTCGGTGGAGAAATTCTCGATACCTTGCTGCGCATGATGAATCTTCACTCGCGCGTCATCCTCTGTGGCATGGTCGCGGAGTACAACAACACCGAGCCCTACGCCTACAAGAGCCTGGGCGCAGTGCTGGTCAATCGGATCAGGTTGCAGGGCATGATCGTGTTTGACTGGCAGGATCGCTACGGCGAGGGTGTGAAGGCGCTCGCCGGATACCTTGCCCAGGGCAAGCTGAAGTACCGCGAGTCGGTAGTCGAGGGCATCGAGAACGCGCCCAGGGGACTCATCTCGCTTCTCAAGGGCGGCAACTTCGGCAAGCAGCTCGTCAAGCTGGGCTGAGCGATTCACGAGCTGACGGCAACAGCTCACGCGACGGGATTGATTGGCTCCGCGCTCAGGTCACGCGCGGGTTACGGGCGGGGTCTACAGGATAGTCCAGTACGGCGCGATCCCAGTTGCCAGTCTCGGCCGCGGCTTCGTAAGTACTCTGCAAGAAAGCCAGCAGCGCGTCGTCGGGTACCTCAGCCGTGCGTACGGCCTCATAAGGCAGAACGAACTCGCCCAGACGCTCGTGATAGTAGGCCGCTGCCGGCTGAACCGGATACGCGGCGAATCGGTCAGGCGTCGGGTAGGCATAAGCGTAGAAGGCCGCCTCGCCGAGGCCGGTGCCTGCCCAGAATCCGGCACTGCAGATCTCGTGTGAATAGGCTTCCTGCATGACCCAGTCGGGGCAGTTGGGTACGCCGCCGGGATGGATTGGCGCGGTGCGTCCGGAAAAACGCGTCACGGCCAGATCGAACGAACCCCAGAACAGATGAACCGGACTGCACTTGCCCAGAAAGCGGGCGCGAAATACGGTCAATACGCGATCCACCTGCACCAGCGCCTGCCAGAAGCGGTGCATCGCGTCGGCATCGTAGCTGCATTCGATGTGTTGCTTTCGAACGGTATAGCGATTTCGACCTCGACCGGGCGCGTGAAAATATCTACGTGGATGCCCAGTTCGCCCAGGGTGTCCATAAGCTGACGGTAGAACGCGGCCACCGTCATTGGGCGCAGCTCAAACGTACGTTCGTCGCCATCCGAGTTGTGCACCACGAGTGCGTGATTCACGAAATCAAAGTCGATCGCGAAGCTTCGGCCCTGGCAAGGAATGGATGACGTTGTCAGTCCGCGGGGCGTTACATACAGGACGCTACCCCAGGAATGATTGATCCAGGGAGCGAGTTCCAGGCGTATCTTGCCCACGATCTGCGACCACATATGCACGGTATCGACGGTGTCCTGCCAATCGGCCAGGGCGGGTAATTCGGGCCATGGGTTTGGGCTCGTCATGTCGGTCATGCCGTTGCTCCACCGCTGAGTTGTGCTACAAGCTTGAAAAGCTAACATGAAACTCACGTGGCAGCCGCGGCAAAGCCCGGCCAGGAGACATACCATGATGCAAGTACGCAAGGCTTCTGAGCGTGGCGTGGCCGAACACGGCTGGCTGAGTTCACGCCACACATTTTCGTTTGCCGACTACAGGGATCCCGGCCAGATCGGCTTCTCCGACCTGCGTGTGATCAACGAGGATCGCGTGACGCCGGGTCAGGGTTTTGGCACCCACCCGCACCGCGACATGGAGATTTTTTCCTATGTGCTGGAAGGTGCGCTCACACACAGCGACAGCATGGGTACCGGCTCAATGATCCTGCCTGGTGACGTACAGCTCATGAGTGCCGGCAGTGGCGTTACGCATAGTGAGTTCAACGGTTCCGACGATGAGCCGGTGCACTTTCTGCAGATATGGATCGTGCCGGACCGTACTGGTGGCAAACCGGTTTACCAGCAACAACACTTCCGCGAAGCAGACAAACGGGGACGCCTGCGCCTGATCATCTCGCCGGATGGCCGCGATGGCTCGCTGCGCATTCAGCAGGACACGCACATCTACGCGGGTCTGTTCGACGGCGATGAAAGTACCACCTTGACGCTCGACAAGAACCGTCATGCCTATGTGCATGTCGCCCGCGGCAGTGTTGAACTCAACGGCGTGAATCTGGAGGCCGGTGACGGCGTGCGCCTGCACAACCTGCAGTCACTGCAGCTAGGCGCCGGTAACAAGGCCGAGGTACTGGTGTTTGACCTTCGTCCAAACGAGTTGCCGCAAACGCCGTGAACTTTCGTCAGGCGTCGGGCAGGCTTAAGCGCAGGTAGCCGCCGCCATCGGGCAACTGCTCCAACTCGTGCTGAAAATCAGTCCTTCCTGTGATTTTCTTTTCGCGATCACGCTGATCCTTGAAGGCGAAGCCGAGCGCTGTGAGTACCACCAGGGCGATCAGGCTGAAACCGATAACCACTGCAATCGACCAGGACCACATCGCAAGGGCTGCGAAGACTGCCGCTGTGATCATCGCAATGCCCACTGATGTGCCGATGCGCTGCCCGGTCTGCAGGATCGCCCCCGAGCTTCCCGCGTATTCGAGCGGTACCTCTGCCAGCGTCAGCGTCTGGTTCGGGCTGACTACGGCCCCTTGAGCCACGCCAATGAACGACAGCGACAGCAGGAGCCACCACACGCTCAGATCGAACTGCTCGTGCAAGAGGACAACGGCGATGCTGGCCGCAAGACCGAAGAGGGCCAGAGCCAATCCGCCGATCACAATTTTCCGTCCATATTGTTTTACCCGGCGGCCCGACCAGTGCGCCGCATAGGCCGACAGGAGAGCAGCCGGCATTCCGATGAGGCCGGCTTCCAGTGCTGTTTTTCCTGGCCGTCCTGCACGTAGAGCGCCACCAGCACCCAGACACTGGTCATGCCCATGAAATAGAGCGCCATGATGATGGTGCCGTTGGTGAAACTGCTGGTGCGGAAGATGTCCAGATCCACCATGGGGGTGTGACCGAGGCCGGGGCAACGCTGCTCCCACCGCACCCACAGCCAGATCAGCACGACAGCCACCGGCAGCAACGCCCACGAGATCGTCGAGCCACGGGCTTCCATGAAGGGATAGAGGATCGCCAGTATTGCGAGCCCCAGCAGTACCGAGCCGACCGGGTCCAGCGACCCCAGCCAGCCTGCAGTCCGTTCCGTTCCGTCGGGTGCATCTTGTGGCGGGCGGCGAAACAGGGGTTTCGGGAACCACCTGAAGCCGAGGATGATGGCAGCGATGCCGATCGGAACATTCACCAGAAATGCCAGACGCCAGCCAAGGTCTGGACCGCCTGCCTCAATCAGAAAACCGCCCAGCACCGGACCGATGGCGACGGAGAATCCGACGACGGTGCCGAAATAACCAAAGGCCCGACCGCGCGATTCACCACGGAAATATTGCTGGATCATCCCGATGCCCTGGGGATTGAGCAATCCGGAGCCGATTCCCTGGACGAAACGCGCCGTATTGAGCCACATCGCATCAGTGGCGAGCCCTGCGGCAACAGACGAGGCGGTGAAGATGCCCACGCCAACCAGAAAGATGCCACCTCGCCCCATGATGTCGCCAGCGCGCCCCGCGGCCACCAGGATGACCCCGAATGTCAGTGCATAGCCCGACAGTACCCATTGGAGATCCGACTGATCCGCCCCCAGGCCCTGCTGGATCGCGGGAAGGGCGACGTTGACGATGCTCACCCCCATCAGCGACATGAAGATCACGCCAAGCAACACCGCCAGGATGCGCCAGCGATGGGCATCGGTTACTACCGTGCTATTCAGTTGCACCTGGAGTCTTCAACATCATGTCCTGCGAGATCGTCGTCCGACTGGCGTCAGCTAGAATCCAACCGTGCTTGATATCTCCATCGATGTCCATTCGAATGACCTGCGGCCTGATGCGCTACACGCGGCCGCGGTACTTCTGGCCCAGGGCATGCGTGACAATCCCTTGCACCTGAAAGTTTTCGGCATGGATGCAGTCCGCAGGGAGCGGCGATTGCAGCGGTTCCTCAGTCACCTGGTCGGCTATGTCCAGTCGAATGGCATGCTGATCGGCGCCTACGCGCAGGACGAACTGGTCGGCGTGCTGGGCATGATGCAGCCGGGTCGCTGCCGCCCGACAGGCAGGGATTGGTTGCACTTTGCCAGCGTACTCCTTGTCAGTAATCCACCGCAGGTGGTGTGGCGTAGCGGTCGCTGGCTGGCGGTGTGGGCACGAAACGACCCGCCGGAGCCGCATTGGCATCTGGGGCCGATGGCAGTGCGGTCAGAATTCCGGCGGCAGGGCATCGCGCGACGGTTGATGGAGCACGGCTGCAGGCATATTGATTCGCTCGGTGACGCAGCGTTCCTTGAGACCGATCTGGCGATCAACGCAGCTTTCTATGAGAGCCTGGGCTTTGTTGTGGTTAGGCACAAGCCCGTGCTCGGGGTACCTAACTGGTTCATGCGGCGTGGGCCGCACCCGGATGCTGCGGACTACCCGCTGGCTGCCGGCACGAAGGGGCAGTAGTCCTCTTTCTCGACGAGGTCGAAGGCGAAGATGAACTTCGCCATGCCGCACAACACGGCCATGATCATCCCCAGCTCAACCAGTTGTGCATCCGGGAAGTGCTCCCTGCAGCGGGCGTACAGCGCAGGCGTTACGGCGCCTTTAGGATTCGTGAGTACCATCTCGTCGGCAAGCGCCAGCGCCGCCTTTTCGCTGGCCGTAAACGGTCCGTTCTCGTAGTCGCCAAGCTGATCCACCTGCGCCTGTGAAACCCCGGCTTCCAGCGCCGCCAGCGTGTCCGAGCGATTGCAGAATGCGCAGCCATGGATATTGGCGAGGCGCAGCCGTACCAACTCCACTATGCGCCGCTCGATACGACCGGAATAAAAGACCTTCTGGTAAAAGTCATTGAGATACCAGTCGTACATTGCCGGACTGTTGCCCACGACTTCCACGAAGGTCGTGTCTCCGTGCAATGCCTGTGCCGCATCCCAGGCCTTCGCCATGTGTGCTGGCAGTTGCTCACGGGGAACGCGGTTGAATGGGGTATCGGGTTTCATGTACTGATCTCCAGGTAGGTGACGAGTTCGAGTCCGTCGAGTGCTGGTCGAAGCCGCTCTATTGTGCGCGACCTGGTCGTGCGCGAGCTGAAGTAGCTTGGTCAAATCACTTGCTGAGTTTTGGAAACCCGTTGCTGCGGGCGTCTAAACAGACGCTGTCGATGAAGGGTCACACGCAGTGATTTTCTGATTAATGCAAGACATTCAGATAAAGCGGTAAACAACTGTAATAAAAGAATATATATACGGTATTTGCTGGCGTTTATCGAACTCCTGCAACACTTGACCGAGCAGGGCATGGTAGAAGTGCAGGCAGAGCGCGGCACGGGTGGCGGAAGTGGTTGGCGATCTGGACCGCCCTGCCGGAAAACCATTCAGCCACCATGAACCACTCGATATCAGGGAGACCGACATGAACGACTTGAGCCCATTCTACCCACGCCAATCGCTGAACAAGGTCCCGCAATGGGTGCATCGGTTGATACCAGGTCTGGCGCTGGCACTTATGGTGGTGTCAGGCGCTGCGCTCGCCGCCGATGTACCAAACTTCTCCGGAACGTGGGTGCTCAACACCGACAAAGGCGAAAACCTCGGTATGGTTGCCGCGTTAAAGGAGACCGTGAAGATCACCCAGACACCGCAACAGATGACGCTCGACTTCTCAACGGTCTTCATGGGCAAGACCACCCAACGACAGGTTAACTACGATCTGACTGGCAAACCGGTACCCAACGAGGGCGCGATGGGCGACAAGGCCAGTACCGTCACGACCTGGGCCGACGGCAAGCTCAAGGCCGTATGGACTGGCGAGAGCGCTATTCCCGGCAACAAGACCGTGAAAACAGAAACCCGGGCACTGTCCGCTGATGGCAAGTCGATGACCGTCACCAACGTCCGTGGTGCCAAGCCCCCGATGGTCATGGTCTACGAGAAACAGTAGTGAGGCGACCCGTTGTTGCGGCGTCGATCGGCGCCGCTGCGCTGTTGGCGGCTGCCGCCTGGTGGGGCTGGACGCAGATGTCCGGCCACGATGCCGAAGCCGGCGCCAGCGTGTTCGTGACGCCGGAACGCCGGACCGTGGCGGCAACCGTGTTGGCTACCGGCATTCTGCGGCTACGCGTCGGTGGCGAGGTGCGCATTGGCGCCCAGTTGTCGGGCATTGTCGATAAGTTGAACGTCGTTGTCGGTTCGAAGATCCACAAGGGTGATGTGATTGCCAGAATAGATGCGCGCGGGCTGGAGGCGCGCCTGGCCCAGGCGCGTGCGCAAACCGTGGTGATGGAGCAGGAACTGAAACGTGCCGAGATTGAACTGGCAAGAAGCCAGCGGCTCGACCGGGAGCGACTGGTGGCGCGTACTGATGTCGAAGATCGCGCGCTGGCTGTTAACGAGGCGCGGGCTCGTCTGGAGAAGGCTCGCCGGGACGCCGCTGTAGTCGAGACCGATCTCAACTATGCGGTCATCCGGTCGCCGATCACGGGTACGGTGGCGTCGGTGAGCACGCAGGAAGGTGAAACGGTGGCCGCCAGTTTCAATACCCCGACGTTCGCCACAGTCATTGAGGATGGTGCACTGGAACTCATTGCTCTGGTCGACGAGACCGACATCGGCAGCGTGGCAATTGGCAACCCGGTTACGTTTACCGTAGAGGCTTATCCGGCCCGGGACTTCAGCGGCCATGTGGAGCGCGTGGCGCCGCGGGGTACCATCATTTCCGGTGTCGTCAATTTCGAGGTCATGGTTCGTATTGAGAGCCCCGTTGACTTGCTGAAGCCAGACATGACGGCGAACGTTTCCATTCGGACGACGGAACGAGAGGCAACAGTTTTGCCCACAGCGGCGGTTCATCGTGATGATGAGGGTCGCTATGTGTACGTCGAGACTGACGGGCAGATTGAGCGTAGGCCGGTGTCCGCCGGGGCCCGTGAGGGCGGATTCATCGAGATACGGCAGGGTGTTGCGGCCACAGATCGCGTACTGCTGCGGCCTGTCCCGGCTGCTCGGCCGGACTAGGGCTGTGTGCGAGTAATGCCAGCAATGATCGACATCAAACAGCTGGGTAGAACCTATCAGCGTGAGGACGGCAGCGCAGTGCTCGCGCTTCGGGAGGTGTCTTTCACCGTTGCCAGTGGTGAGTTCGTGACGGTGCGGGGCGCCTCCGGTTCCGGCAAATCATCGCTGCTGAACATCATGGGATGCCTGGACACGCCGACCAGTGGTACATACCGACTCCTCGGCGAGGATGTTTCGGGCTACTCCGATCGCCAGCGATCGGCAATCCGTGCGCACCGCATCGGCTTTGTCTTCCAGTCATTCAATCTGTTGCCGAGAACGACGGCTGTAGAGAATGTAGAAGTGCCCGCCCTGTATGCCGGCGGGGAGGTGAGCCGCGCCAAGGCACTGTCCCTGCTTGAGCGCGTAGGCCTGGCCGGACGTGCCGACCATTTCGTCACCGAGCTTTCGGGTGGTGAGCAGCAGCGCGTGGCGATCGCCCGATCGTTGATGAACGATCCGCCACTGCTGCTGGCCGATGAGCCCACCGGTAATCTTGATTCGAAGGCGGGCGACGCCGTCATGGAGTTGCTTGCCGAGTTGAATCGCGAGGGGCGCACGATAGTTGTCGTCACTCACGACGAGCGGGTCGCGGCTTTCGCGGCACGTGAATTGCTGTTGCGAGACGGGCTGCTGGTTTCCGACCGGGCCCAGGATCCGGTTGTACGACCAGTATCCGCTGACGACGGGACGCATCATGTCGTGGGCTAGGACGTTAGGGCTGGCGCTGCAGACGCTAAGGCGCAATCCGCTGCGCAGCTTCCTGATGATGCTGGGGATCGCGGCGGGTATTGCCTCGCTGATCGCGATGGCCTCGGTCGGCGAGGCGACCCGCCAGGAAACGCTGCGCCAGTTCAAGCGGATGGTGGGCAACTTTGACACCATCACCATCCAGCCCGGCTCGGCGCGCACGCGCGGCATGCCCTCGCTGACTTCGGTGGAGCCGACTCTGCGTTTCGACGACGCAACAGCCATCCGGCGTGAAGTGCCAAACGTGCGGCGCGTGGCGCAGGAGCAGAGTGCTTTCGACATTGATGTTCAGTACCGGGATCGAGCCACGGCGGCTTCGATCTGGGGAGTCTCTGCGGACTGGATGGACATACGCGGTGACGAGGTGACCGTCGGTCGCGGCATCAGCTCAGAGGACGAGGACGCGCTGGCTCGCGTCGTGGTGATCGGTGAGGACGTGCGTCAGGCGCTGTTCCCGGGTGAAGATCCCATCGGCAAAACCCTGCGCATCGCCGAGGTTCCGTTCCAGGTGCAGGGTGTGCTGGTGTCGCGCGGCGCGGGTCCAGGTGGTTCCAGTCTCGACAATCTGTTGTTGATGCCTGTCAGCACGGCTTCAAAGCGCTTGTTCAGCCGCGACTACCTCACAGGTATTACCGTACAGCTTGCCGATCCGAAGGACCACGACAAGGCGGTCGCCGCGATTGAATCATTGCTCCGCGAGAGACATGGCATCGTGCCACCGGTCGAGGACAACTTCACGGTCAGCAATCCGCGCGCAGCGGTCGCCCAGGTTGCCGAGGTGAGTGCCACGCTGTCGTCAGTGCTGACCGGGATTGCCGTGATCGCCACACTGATTGGCGGCATCGTCATCATGAGCCTGATGCTGATCGCCGTGTCTGAACGACGTCGCGAGATCGGAATCCGCCGGGCGCTCGGCGCGACCCGCAGCGATGTGCTACGTCAGTTCCTGGCCGAGGCGGCGCTGATTGCGACTCTGGGCGGCGTAATGGGTGTGTTGCTGGGTGTTGGTGGCGCTGCGGTTGCGGCAGTTCAGCAGCAGTTGCCGCCGGCCTTCCTGTGGGGCGCCATGGTCGGCGCCGTGCTGATGGCCATGCTGACAGGGCTGTTATTCGGGCTGCAACCAGCCTGGCGGGCCGCCAACGTGGATCCGATTCAGGCCTTGCGATCCTGATGACTGCCGGGCGGCATCTGCTGCCCGGCATCGGGCGTCAGTTGTGGCGCCACAAGCTGCGTTCCGGACTCATCATTGTGTGTGCTGCGCTGGGCGTCGCCGGTGCGACCACCACGGTGAACTATGCCTCCGGCGGACGTGAGCAGGTGCTGGCGCAGATCCGTCGCCTCGGCAGCAACGTGCTCACGATAAGCGCGGAACAAAGCCGTGGCGTGGCGGATCGGGCCCGCACTGGCACCATCGTGACGACGCTGGTTCCCGCCGACTACCTGGCGATTCGCAAGGAGATCTCCGGTGTGGTGCGCTCGTCCGCACTGGTGTCGGGCACCTTGAGGCTGAAGGCGGGTTATCTCTCGAAGGTAACGCCGGTCACTGGCGTCGAGCACGATTGGTTTGCCATGAAGGCGACTGAGCTGCGCATCGGCGGCTTCTTTGGCGATGATGACAATCGCCGCTCTGCGCGGGTTGCTGTGCTCGGCAGCACCGTGGCGCGTGATCTTTACGGCGCCGAGTCGCCGGTTGGTGAGCGACTGTTTATCAATCGCGTGCCGTTCGAAGTGCTGGGCGTACTCAAGGAACGGGGGCGAGGCCTCGATGGCAGTTCGGAAGACGGTGCTGTCCTGGTACCGCTGAACACCGCCATGCGCCGCCTGTTCAGTAGCGATCACTATTCGGCGATTCTCCTGGAGCTGCAGTCAGCAGCGCGTATTCCGGAAGTGACAGGGGAAATCACTGCCCTGATGGCGGAGCGGCATCGCGTAACGGCCCGGCGTGTGGCCGATTTCCGTGTGCAGAGCCAGACAGACCTGATCACGGCACAACTTCAGGCAGCGGACCGACTGACTTTCCTGGTGCGCTGGATTGGTCGCAGTGGTCTTGCCGTCGCCGGCCTCGGCATCTTCGCCATCGCCTGGATTGCGGTGCGCGACCGTACTCGCGAAATCGGCACGCGCCGCGCGCTGGGGGCAACCGCACCCGACATCTTTGTGCAGTTCGCCATCGAAGCCGGCCTGCTGGCGCTGATTGGCGCTCTGGCGGGACTGGGACTTGGCATGGCGGCTTCGAGCCTTCTGGCGAGCCAGGCCGGCATTCCACTGGTTCTGGACCCAAGCAACACCATAGTGGCATTTGGGTTGGCCCTGACACTGAACCTGGTCTTCGCAAGCTGGCCGGCAATACGTGCGGCACGCATGGATCCTATTCAGGCACTGCGTCACGAGTAACCGCCCGCTCTTGTTGATCATTCAAAGCGTGAAATGGCGTAAAACCGGCGGCAGAAAGTGGCGATCACCGTCTGGCCGATGCTGAAAATTTCACCCGTCACCATGGAGATCGCCCTGGCCAGCGCTGCCGCTAACTAGCAGGGCGCTCCTCGCATGCCTCCCTCACCTTGTCGACTTCCGGCGAATTCAGCCAGGAGTCCATCAATACGATGGCAATGCCGGGGAAGGGATCTTTTGGCGGGCAACGGTTGACCATATAGACGAACGCAATCTCGCGAATACGCTTTGGGTGATCGGCAATCCACTGCGGAGGCAGGCTGTAACGCATCTTCGACAGCAGGTGGATGGAGTGCTTCTCAAATACGCCCTTTGGTTCCGCCAGCACGACTCTGATGTCCTGCGGCTTGCCTTTGTCATCGAGCCTGTACTGCAACAACACATCGCCACTTATACCTCTCAAGAGAGCATCACGCGGAACGCCTACGTTGATCTGGCGAGGATTCAATAGCTTGGGGTCGCCATCGGACAGCGCCGCAGTGCTCACGGGGCCAACGGCCGTTCCTGTGCAAGCGATCAGCAGGGTGCTGCAAGCCAGAGTGATGATCCGTCGCATGACCAGGCTCCCAGGCAGTTTTGGGGCATAACAACGCGGATCGAGGCTACCAGATTGCCCTTGCCTCAGAAAATGCGGGTCACTGGTGAATCTGGTACGCCAACAGGCTTTCGCTTGGGTAGCCGTGCAAGAAAAAACCCCAACCAGGAACGGTTGGGGTTGTGGTTTTGGTGGAGGCGGCGGGAATCGAACCCGCGTCCGCAAGTCCTCTGCCCTCAGATCTACATGCGTATTCCGTCTTTTGTCTTACTGGCAGCTACCCGACGGACAGGGAAAACTGACAGCCAGTCCAGTTGATGGGCTTTAACGTGAAGGCCCTGGACGAACCCGCACGCGATCCCATGGTTGATGACTCCTGGGTCTGGACCGCATGGGCACGGTGCCAGTCAGAAGGCTCTCAAGACTGGTTTTTAAGCAGCGAGAGCGTAGTTGTCGTCGTTGGCAACTATAAGTTTTGCAGATGGATTTACGAGGTAGCCTGCTCCTCGGCACGCACCAAGGGGTTCGCAACCCACGTCGAAACCAGGTCGCCCCCCAGACTGCAAAGTATTGGGGTCGGCGACGGGAAAAACAAGGTAACGGGGTCCCGGTTTATCCGCGGCGTTGCAGCCGGCCCTTTTGCCGCTGCCAGTCACGATCCTTGACGGAGTCACGCTTGTCGCGGACGTTCTTGCCCTTGGCAAGACCGAGCGTGACCTTGGCGTGGCCACGCACCCAGTGCATGGCAAGCGGCACCAGGGTGTAGCCGTCACGATCGACAGCACCCTTGAGCCGATCGATCTCGCGCCGGTGGAGCAGCAGTTTGCGCATGCGGACCGGATTGGCTTCCACATGGGTGGATGCGGAATTCAGGGCGGTGATGTGCGCTCCGATCAGCCAAAGCTCATCGCCACGGAAAACAGCGTACGACTCCTTCAGGTTCGCCTTGGCCTCCCGCAGGCTTTTGACTTCCCAGCCGAGCAGGGCAATGCCGGCCTCGAATTTGTCCTCGATATAGAAATCAAAGCGTGCCTTGCGGTTCTCTGCAATCAGCACAGGCGTGGCATCGCCTTTGGCTGGCGACGCCGATTTGCTGCTCTTGCTGGATTTCTTGGTACTCATTCGGCAACAATCCTGCCAACTTCAGGGGGATAGCGAAAGCGAATCACGCGAGATGCGAGAAGTACATCGCAGCGCCATCGTGCCTTATCCGGCGGCAGACATATACGCATTGATCGCTGATCTGGAGGCTTATCCGGAATTTGTGCCGGGTTGCACTGACAGCAGTGTGCTGTCGCGCGAGGGCACGGAACTGGTCGCGCGCCTGGAGTTGGCGAAGGGCCCCTTTAGCGCAAGTTTCACGACCCGCAACAGGCTGGAACCGCCGCGACGCATGACCATGTCGCTGGTCGATGGTCCTTTCAAGAGTCTCGACGGCGAGTGGAGGGTGGATCCACTGACGGAGGCAGGCTGCCGCATCGATCTGCGTGTCCAATTCGAAATGACGAGCCGCACACGTGACTGGTTGCTGGGCCCGGCCTTCGAGATGACCTGCAACAGTCTGGTGGATGCGTTTGTGTCGCGTGCGAAGGCGGTATACGGCTGAACTCAGCCCTGTTTTTCACTCGGCGGGCGGTCGGCTGGCGGCTTGGCGTCCGGGTTGGTTCCGGGCAGCACATCAGGGTCCACGAAATTCACCGTATCGCCGTCGAACCAGACAATCACCCAGCGTTGGGGGGCCTTGCGGCTTTTGCCGGGTCGCAGGTAGTACATATAGTCCCAGCGGTCGGTCTGGAACGCGTCGGCGGACACCGGCGTGCCGAGCAGATAGCGCACCTGGCTGCGGGTCATGCCGGGCTGAATGGCCTCAATATCCTTCTGGTCCAGCAAATTGCCCTGCTGCACGTCAATGCGATACACACAACTGGCAAGCACCAGGGTGCCGGCCAGCAATGCAGCGACGAGCCAGAGCGCCGGGAGCCGGCGATACGTTGCGGAGGGTGCCATAATCGGCCTGCATGATAGCCCATCAGCCACGGGCGCGGATCGATGGATAGACCCGGAGCTATGGGTCCACAGCATGGACCCCAGAACATGAAGCCAGGTGAACTGAAGAAGGCCGGCCTCAAGGTCACGACGCCGCGCCTGCGGATCCTCGAGATCCTGCAGGAGGGTGGGCCGCAGCACCTGAGCGCTGAAGTCATCTACCGAAGGCTGGCTGATGCCGGAGACGACGTCGGTTTGGCTACCGTTTATCGGGTACTGACCCAGTTTGAGCAGGCTGGCCTGGTGACTCGCCACAACTTCGCCAGCGATCATTCAGTATTCGAGCTGGATTCCGGTGAGCACCACGACCACATGGTTTGTATGGAAACCGGTCGGGTGATCGAATTCTCGAACGAGGAAATCGAGCGAATTCAGCAAGAGATTGTCAGTCAGCATGGCTTTGAGCTGGTTGATCACAGCCTGGTTCTGTACGTACGCCCGAAATCGCCGTAGCGCTATTACGACGCGCGTCGGCGACGAGTGGTGGGACGCTTCTTGCCCTGGGTCAGCATTTCCTCGGCATGAGCCCGGGTCTGGGCTGTAATGTTCAGGCCGCCAAGCATTCTGGCCGTTTCCTCGATCCGCTCGTCCGCAGTCAGTGGACGGACGCTGGTGGTCGTTTTGCCGGCACGGGTGGCCTTGCTCACGGCGATCTGTTGCGCGGCCTGTGTCGCCACCTGTGCGAGGTGAGTGATACAAAGTACCTGCCGGTCGCGACTGAGTTCCCGCAAGCGCCGACCAACCATTTCGGCTACGGCACCACCCACACCTGCATCCACTTCATCGAATACCAGGGTAGGCGCACCGCGACTAGCCGTAGCCACCACCTGGATGGCGAGATTGAGTCGTGACAGCTCGCCGCCCGAAGCAACGCGACTCAAGGGCCCCGCTGGTTCGCCGGCATTGGCAGGTGACCAGAAATTCGACGTCGTCCGCACCCGAAGCGGCTATGTTGCCCGCCGGCAGCGAACTGACGCTGACCTGAAATTCTCCGCCCGGCATGCCCAGCGTTGCCATGTTGCCGGTCACCGCTTTGCCGAGAGCCACTGCCGCAGCTTCGCGGCTGGCGGTCAGTTTGGTCGCCAGCGCCTTCAGATCAGCGCGTCGTTGTCGCGCGTTCGCTGCCAGATGCTCCAGATTGTGCTCGCCATCGGCCAGCTCGTTGAGTTCGCTGGCCAGGCGCTCACGCAACTCAGGCAGTTCATCTGCCGCACAACGATGTTTGCGAGCGCAGTCGCGCAGCGCTGCCAGCCGGTCGGCAATTTCAGCTTCACGGCCCGGGTCAGGGTCGAGTTGCATCAGGCGCCGTCGCAGCTGGTCCGCCGCTTCGCCCAGCTGTGCCTCGGCATCGGCCAGAATATTCAACACACTTTCCAGTTCGGGGTCGACGTGCAACACGTCATCCAGCGCCCGTCGGGCGATCCCGATCGCTTCCTGGGCGGAGCTGCTGGCGTCGGCCCGGCCATCATCGTCCCAGGTCGAGGCCAGTGCCCGGTTGACAGCCTCACCAATGCGCAGACGGTGCGCCTGCGTCGTGTGCTCGCGTTCAAGTTCGGCAAACTCACCGACTTCGGGCTGAAGTACTTCCAGCTCACCAAGCTGAAAGGTCAGCAGTTCGACACGACTGTTGCGGTCCTTTGCGCTGGTGGCAACCGCCTCCAGCGCTTGCTCTGCTGCCTGCCAGGCGGCGTGGGCCGCCTGCACACTGGCCAGCAACTGGTTGTGGTCTGCGCAGTCGTCGAGCACGTCGCGCTGGGCAGAGCGGTGTCGTAGCGACTGGTAGTCCTGCTGACCACAAATATCGACCAGCGTGGCGCCCAGATCCCGTAGGCTTTGCGCGGGCACCGGCCGGCCATTGATCCAGGCCCTGGAGCGCCCGTCGCGGCTGACAGTACGCCGCAACAGACAGTGGGGTTCGCCATCGTTCAGTTCGTGGTCGGCGAGCCAGCGACTGGTTGCGCTCCCGGCAGCCAAATCGAATTCGGCACAGACTTCAAGACGGTCGGCTCCTGCCCGGATGGCCTGACTGTCGCCCCGTTCCCCCAACGCCAGGGCCAGCGCATCAATCAGGATGGATTTTCCCGCACCGGT
>JAWKZI010000010.1:0-100415 GCA_041396045.1 Gammaproteobacteria bacterium
GTCAGCTATTCGTCTGCCGATGGCCCATTGGATTCACGACTGCCGGAAATTTTCAGCCTGAAGTCAGCTGGACACCCAGCTTGACTGCATCGTTCAGGTGCGAGGCATAGCCGTCAGCACCGACTTTCTTCCACACCTCCTGTACTTCATCGAAAGCGGCTCCGCCAACGATAACTTTCACCGGCCGCTCACTGTGCGAACGAATTGCCACGATGGCGGCCTGGACCCGTGGCAGTTGCGTGGCAAGGGTTGCACCCAGCAACAGCAGGTCCGCATCAAAGTATTTGATCATGCCGGGCAAATCCTGCATGGGCACATCTGCACCAAGGAAAATCGCACGCCATCCGGCTATCTGGTAGAGATCAGCCACCGCCCGCAGGCCGACATCATGAATATTCGTGGCAACCGCGGCCACAATCGCCGTCTTGCCATTTGATGGCGCGCTGTTCGCCGTATGAGCAAGGATCGCCATCGTGCGCTGGGTCGTAAAGGTCACCAGGTGTTCCTCAGCCACACTGACTTCATTCAGGTGCCACAGTCGGCCAATTTCCCGCTGCGCCGGCAACAGCACATCGATGTAGGCCGAGCGCACATCGAGCCCGGACCGGGTGGCATTGACCACCTCGTCTATAGCACCGGAAACATCGCCTTCCATGACTCTCTGCAGGTAGCGCAAGGCCAAGCGATCTGTGTCTTTCTCGGGGTCGAGGGCCAGCGCATCGGCAACCAGGGTTTTGGTTTCAAGAGCTGCCAGGGCCTTGTCAAGGTAGTCTGTCGGCGGAACACGGGCCGATTCCGGCAGACGTTCGACCAGAACCTCACGCAGACACTCCAGACTGAGCCGCACCGTTTGTTCGTCCTGGTCACGAGCGCGAAAAGCCCGGGCGCTCCACAGTACCCGCGAGACAAACAGCTTTGGCTCCTCGGCCGTGAGCGCAGCGGCAAGTTCCAGCAAGCGCTGGGTCAGGTTTGCCTTCCAGCTGTTCAGCGCATCAGTGCCAAACCGCGCTTGAACTGCAGGGTCTCGCTCAAGCAACGCGGCTGCCGCATAACCAGCGTAACCAGCCGCAGCCTGCTCGAGCATCTGTGCCGAAAGTATGAATTTTGATTGAATGTTCATATCAGTACTCGAGTTTATACCGGGCATGGATGGCCTCAGTCGCCAATCGCCGCAACCAGCAACATGGGTCCGTCTGAAACCACGACGCCGCCGGACTTTTCGAGCGTCACGGCAAACGCTGTGGGTCTGTAGACGGGCAGGTACGGATCAACGGGAATAATCATCTCGTCATCGTTCATGACGTCGAACAGGCCACCACTCACCGGATATCCATCACGATGTGCATCAACAATCCACAACTGATACTGACTGCGGGCGGGGTTGTTTACTGGCAGACCGGACAACCGCAGATAACCCATCTGTCGGCCGCTGCTCCAGACTACATCTCCACTGACCTGCTCGTAGCCGGACTTGTTGATGCAGACCAGTGCGCCAACTACATCCCGGGCCTGGCTGATCGCGTCCCGCCTGCTTGAATACCTGAAGCGGCCAGCATTGCCGCAAGTTTCCAGGCATCGGCGTGGCGAACCAGTTTCGCCCGGACGGCAGCCGGCAGAATGGCCTGAGCCGCGGGATCCTGCCGCAGGAAGGCCATCTGGGTCAGGCCGGCAACGCGCATCATCTGGTCACGATCAGCAACTGGCTGCTCATCCAGAATGCGATGCAATTCAGCATTTTCTTCCGGGTCATTGCCACCGCTGGCTTCACCCGCCATCAAGCCGGCCAGCCGCCCGGTGATCTGCATGTACGCAGCCATCACTTCACTGCCTCTCCATTGCTGGATCCACGGTGATGTTCAACTGGTCGCGAATACTGATGAGACCGCGGCGGATACGGGTTTTCACCGTACCCAGCGGCAGATTCATCTGTTCCGCAATCTCACGGTGGCTGTAGCCTTCGTAAAGCGACAAGGAGAGGATCTGCCGGTGCTCCGGCTCCATGTCAGTCAGGATTCGCTCGACGACGGCGGCATCGGCCTCCTGTTCCATCGGGGGATCCACAAAGGGCTGGTCAAGCGCACCGGATTCTTCATCGTCCAGGGAATCCATGCCTGGCGTCCGCGTGTTCTTGCGCAACCTGTCTATCAGCCGTCGACGCGCTATGGTCGAAACGAAGGTTGTTTCACTGGCCAGCGTGGCGTCAAAACGCCCTGCGCTATTCCACAGGTCGATAAAAATTTCCTGAACCACATCTTCAGCATCAGCGCTGTTTCTCAGAAAGCGACGGGCAAGAGACCAGATGAGGTTGCCATAGGCATCGATACATTGCTGAACGGCGGCCGCATCACCGTTCGCGATTCGTTGGAGAATGCTTTGCTGGCTGGTCATCAATGCGGGGTCTGGCAACGCTCCAGGCGTCAGCGCGGGATTGAAAGCCGTGAAGGGGGTAAGCGATAAAACGGCACCAGTCATACATTAGCACGTCGCTGTATCCGTGGCAGCAAACTGCCGTCACCGGCAAAGAAAGGAAGCCACCTCAATGAGGTGGCTCCTCCGGGATAGCCGCATGGCGTAACGGTTGATTGCGGTCTTCCCATGTCATATGCCAATCGACGCTCAGCCGGGCGGCAGAAGCACCGTGTCGATGACATGAATGACACCATTGCTCGCGACCACATCAGCACCAGTAACTTTGGCACCGTTGACCGTAATGCGACCTGCACTGGCCTTGATGTCAAGCTTTGCGCCCTCAAGCGTTTCGGGCTTCACTTCACCCTTGATATCAGCAGACATCACTTTTCCGGAAACGACGTGATACAGGAGGATGCTCTTGAGCTTCTCCCTGCTTTCCGGCTTCAACAGGTTCTCCAGGGTACCCGGCGGCAGCTTGGCAAAGGCGGCGTCTGTCGGTGCAAATACCGTAAGCGGTCCCGGACCCTTCAGCGCACCAACAAGGTCAGCGGCCTTGAGTGCCGCTGCAAGCGTGCCAAATGATCCGGCGGCGACAGCTGTATCGACGATATCCTTTGGTGCATCACCGGCGTGTGCGGGTTGTAACAGGGCAAGACTCATCGCTGCCAAAGCAGCCGCGGCGACCAGGCCTTTTCGGTGGGTTGCAAATATTTTCATCATCTGGACCTCAAAGTTGAAAGAACGGCCGTCAGGCGTTAACCGGCGGTCCTGACTAAGTTCGCTCAGGTTCAGAGATTGGATTCCCCGGTTGCGACCACCCGGAGTCAGCGAGGCACTCGCGGGAAGAATGCACTGGTGCGAAGCACGTACTGCTGATAGTCCGGCCGCCGGTCGGCAATATCCTTTTCCGTCAAGGCGACACCGGACACCCGGAGCAGGAGGAATGTCAGCAGCAGCGGACCAATCACCGTCCACCATGCGCCGGCACCCAGCGCCACGAGCCACATCCCCCACCACAAACAGCATTCACCGAAGTAGTTGGGATGGCGGCTGTAGCGCCACAGTCCCTTGTCCATTACTCCTCGTTCGGCCCCGGCACGGGACTGAAAGCGCAGCAACTGGTAGTCGGCAACCGCCTCAAACGTGAATCCGGTCACCCAAAGGAGCCCGCCAACCAGGTCCAGCAGGTGCAGCGGACTTGCAGACTGCACGACGCCCAGCAAGGGCATGGCGACAATCCACGCCAGCACGGCCTGCAGGCCAAATATCAGATAGGCGCTTCGCCACCAGAAGCCGGGCTCATTGCGTGCACGGATTTCGCGATAACGCCGGTCTTCGGGCTTGCCGTGATTGCGGTACACCACATGAATGGCCAGCCGAAGTGCCCAGATGGCCACAAGCGTGACCGCTATCCACCCACGCCAGGATGCTGTTGGCAGACCCATCAGGTAACTGATCCCGGTGGCAGTGATTACCGGCCCCCACAGGACATCCGCAACACCGGCATCGTGGCGTGCCACGCTGATGATCCAGCCCATGGCCATCAGCACCGCGGCAGTTAACAGTCCATATGCCGCGAGTATCACTGCACGCCTGCCTGCTTCGTGAAGCGATAGTGGGCCACTCGCCACTCGGTACCCTCGGCATAACCAAAAAGTTCGGCGACAGCCATGAAGAACATACGCCACCGACAAAGCCAGAGATTGGCTTCGGCAGGCCCGTAGGCATCCGCCATGATCGCCAGCCTGCCTCACGTTCCCGATCCAGGTTGGCCAGCCAATCGTTGGCGGTACGCTCGTGTGAGAATTACCTGACACTCGCCACTGATCCTCGATCCGCAAGCTCTCCTGAAAATAGAGCAGCGTGTGCTCCGCCGGCATCAGTCCGCCCGTAAAGTACCGCGCCATCCAGTCCATATCGCTCTCTACGGTGAGACGGATACATGAGTGAGTGATGACAAAACAGGTGAACAAAGAGTTTTCCGCCAGGTCTCAACCAGCTCTCGATCCTTGCCATCAACACTGCATAGTTGCGCATGTGTCTCGAACATTTCGACGGATACCACCCGATCGAAGTGCTTGTCAGTTGTGTAGGTATTGACGTCTGCCGTCAGGACTTCGACATTCGACAGACTGCGCTCCTTTGCCAGCTTCAGAATAAATTGCTTCTGCGATGCCGAGTTGGATACCGCGGTTATACGACTGTTCGGGAATCGGGCGGCCATCCACAAGGTCAGTGACCCCAGCCACAGCCAAGCTCAAGTATGTGTTGCCCGTCGGCAAGTTCAGCCCGGACTGCTGTGAGTTGCAGCATGGCACCTTCGGCCTCGGCCAGGGACTCTGCACCATCGCCATACCAGCAGCAGCTGTATTTCAGCTGCGGGCCAAGTACATGCTGAAAAAAGGCCGATGGCACTTCATAGTGCTGCTCGTTGGCTGCGCCGCTGTCGATAGCAACGGGACTCTCGCGCAACACAGCCAGCCCCTGTCGGAATTTTCAAACTGTGCCTCGCTGCTGTCGGTAGAGCCTTTGGCACCCACCGGCGAATGCTCGTCCACAAGACGTTGGGTCATCACACGGCGCATCCCGAAGCGAATCAGCGAATCGGGTATCAGGCCCCGCTCGCACAACGCAATGACCCGACTCATTGCGTCAAGCCATCCGGCCGGCGGTCAGCATGGTCGCCAGAAGCCGCCGCCACAATCGCAGCACGCACGCGACCCACAACGCCCCGCAGCACAGGAACCTGTTCGTAAAGCCCGGTACCCGGAATCCCAAAAGTCCTTGTGAATCAGCACTGACCTCCCCATCGAACCGGAACTGGGTCACGCCATAGGACCGCACCGGACTACCGCCATCGAGAGCATCCGCGACTGTGGTCATGCGCCAACGGACGTACCAGTCCGTGCCGGTGGTCGCCCGATCGAGAAACTCAACGCGCAACAGACTTGCCGACTCCATGGTGTGGCTGAAGTACGCCTGAATGTTTCCTGCACCTTCAATGCCAGCCATCGTATCGTTGAGATAGGCCTGCGGCGCATATACCTGTGCTGTCTGCTCACGCACCGATGCAGCTGTCATTCCGTCGAAGTACCGTTGCAGATTGTCGAAGGCCTGTTGCTCAAGCATCGATCCAGGCGTCAGCGCAACGGCCAAGGGTGCCGTTCGTGCGAGGGCCCGTTCATAGGACTGGTTCAGGTCTGCCGGTGAGGTGGGAGGTGTTCCGCAACTGACCATGGCGAAGCCCGTCACCACGAGCACACCTGCTCTGGCGAAGATATTCAATTGCATAGGTTTGCTCCCGGACCTGCAAGACGACGGCCTGTAGATGGTTGCCTAGCCTATACATTCGGACAGCTGCGGTCACGAATCCGGAATTTGAATCCGAACTCCCCTGACACACGAACCTGATGAGTTGAGGCAACAGCTCAACAACTGAATGAAGGGAGATCCCGGCGTGCGGGTGGCCATAATTGGCAGTGGAATTTCCGGACTGTACGCTGCGCGGCGACTGGCCGAGACTGCAGACGTCACTGTTTACGAAGCACTGGATCGTGCCGGGGGGCACAGCAATACGGTCGACATCGAACTGGATGGTCAGCGACTGGCCATAGACACCGGATTCATCGTCTTCAATGAGCAGACCTACCCCCGCTTTACCGCCTTGCTCCGTGAGTTGGGCGTTACATGGCAGCCGAGTGACATGAGCTTCAGCTTCCGTTGCGGTCAATCCGGCCTTGAATATCGTGGCGACAACAATTTTGACGCACTCTTCGCACAACGACGCAATACCCTGCGGTTGTCTTTCTATCGAATGATCCGGGATATCCTGCGCTTCAACCGGCTGGGCGACGCGCTGGTAGCGTCCGACCCGGCCGTTACCCTGGGTGAGTTTCTGAGTGCTGCCCGCTTTCGCGGCCCTGTGGTGGAGAACTACCTGCTGCCCATGGCGGCTGCCATATGGTCGGCCGACCCCGCCAGGATTCTGCATTTCCCTGCCATGCACTTCGGTAGATTCTTCCGCAACCATGGTCTGCTGCAGGTGAATGGACGGCCCCAGTGGATGACGGTCACCGGAGGCTCCCGGGAATACGTACGCGCCCTGGCGCGACCGCTCATGAACCGGATCAGGCTCAACACACCGGTCGAGTCCGTGCGACGATATGCCGATCGCGTGGCAATCAAGGCTCAGGGTCAGCGCACCGCCTGCTACGATCAGGTGATATTCGCCTGCCACAGCGACCAGGCACTCGCGCTGCTAAGTGATCCCAGCGATGCGGAGCAGAACGTTCTTGGTGCCATTGCATACCAGGATAATGACGCAATCGTACATACCGACTTGAGACTGCTGCCACAGCGAAGACGTGCGTGGGCCGCATGGAACTACCACCGCACTGCGCTCGGCAACAATGGTCATGCAGCGGTCACCTATAACCTTACCCGCCTGCAGAACCTCAACAGCCGCCGACAGGTCCTTCTGACCCTGAACGACAGGGGGGACATTGACCCACGCACAATCCTGCATCGGGTGAGCTATAGCCATCCACAGTTCGACATGGCTGCAGTTAACGCCCAAAGTCACCGCGCTGAAATCAGCGGGGTTCGTCGCAGCTGGTACTGTGGTGCCTATTGGGGCTTTGGCTTTCACGAAGATGGTGTCCAGAGTGCTGCCACGGTATGCGAGTCCCTGCTGACCAGTACCCGAATGCTGAATCTGTCAATCACGCCGAGCCGGACCAATGCACAGTTGCCTCTATCAGGGACGGCTTAGTCATCGCCGCTTTGACGCGGTCAGGCATGCGTTCCAGTACCGCCTGTCAATGCTGTATCTGGATCTTGCCGAGTTGCCGACGCTGTTCGACCCTTACTGGCTGTGGTCGGCACGTCGACCAGCACCGGCCTGGTTCCGGCGCGCCGACCACCATGGCAGTGCCAACCAGGCCCTGGGAGAATCGATACGCGAACTGGTGAACGATCAGGCCGGGTTCCGGCCGGCCGGACCGATTCGCCTGCTCACCCACTTGCGTTACATGGGCTACGCTTTCAATCCGCTGAGCGTCTACTACTGCTTTGAGCCCGATGAGAGCCTTGCTGCAGTTGTCCTGGAGGTGAGCAACATGCCGTGGCGGGAAATGCACCCTTACGTGCTGACGCGAGGAACCCACATTGCCAACGGCGGCTACCGCTTCGAATTCGCCAAAGACTTCCACGTATCGCCCTTTCTGCCGCCCGATATGCAATATCGTTGCCGGCTGGCACCGCCGGGTGCACGTCTGGCCTTGGCACTGGAAAACTGGCGCGATGGCAGGCGCTGTTTCGATGCCCATCTGGATTTCCGCAGAATTCCCGTCAGCAGTGGAGCTCTCGCCCGCGTGCTGGTCACCGATCCGCTGGCTACGATCCGTGTGACGGCCCTCATTTACTGGCAAGCCTTGCGTCTGTGGCGCAAACGTACTCCGGTGTACGATCATGGGCCGGCTGGCAAACATTGCCCCAAAAGTATCAAGAGGGCCGCCCGGTGAACGATTCGCAGGAAATGACCGACGAAACAACCGGCCACTCCCTGGCGGGGCCGGACCGTGTGTTGACCGCAAGGTCCGTCACAGGCGCCGGTTCAGTGACGATTCGCCTGGCCCGACATGCCACCCACAATCTGCTAAGGACCCTGTCCACGGGTCGCCTGCGTATCACGGATGCGCTCGGAACATGGCACTTCGGTCCACCCGCCATGCCAGAGGTGACGCTCCGCATTCACGATCAGTCTGCCTATGTGGATATCGCATCCGGCGGTTCGATTGGCGCTGCGGAAGCCTACATGGCCGGCAAGTGGAGCACTACTGACTTGCCAGGCGTCATGCGGCTGATGGCTCGGAACCGCGACCTGCTGATACGCATGGAGACGGGCATGTCGCGCGCTGGCAGCGCACTCCTCAAACTGACGCACTGCTATCAGCGGAACACCCGCACCGGCAGTCGGCGCAACATACGCGCACACTACGATCTGGGCGATCCGCTATTCGCGCTGTTTCTGGATCCGACGATGATGTATTCGTCAGCCGTGTTTCCACGCGATGACTCCACCCTCGAGCAAGCCTCGCTGCACAAACTGGATCTGGTCTGCCAAAAGCTCGCACTCTCGCCGGACGATCATCTGCTGGAAATCGGCACCGGCTGGGGTGGACTGGCCGTGCATGCCGCGAGCCGGTTTGGCTGCCGGGTCACTACGACGACAATCTCCCGAAACCAGTTCGACTATGCCAGTCGCCGTGTTCGCGAGGCAGGTCTGGCCGATCGGATCACCGTACTTGGCACCGACTACCGGGATTTAACGGGCAGTTTCGACAAACTGGTATCGATCGAAATGATCGAGGCCGTCGGCCATCGTTTTCTGGATACCTACTTCCGGATTTGCAGCGAGCGGCTGAAACCCGCCGGCCGCATGTTGTTACAATCCATCGTGATCGCTGATCGCAATTTCGAGTATGCGCGACGCTCGGTAGACTTCATCCAGAAGTACATCTTCCCCGGTGGAGCACTGCCGTCCGTCGGAACAGCGCTGCAATCGATCGGGCGCGTCACTGATCTGCAACTCACCAGCCTGCAGGACATCGGCATGGACTATGCGCGCACCCTGCAGATCTGGCGCGAACGATTCCTCAATCGTGTGCATGAAGTCCGCAACCTGGGCTATCCGGACGAGTTCGTGCGAATGTGGGAGTGGTATCTGGCCTATTGTGAAGGCGGCTTCCGGGAGCGCGTGATCAGCGCTGCACAACTCGTGTTTGACAAGCCCGGCTGCCGGCTCGAACCGTGGAGAGCGTCCGCATGAATATCCAGAATACGAACCGTATTTTCCAGATCACTGCCGCAGCTGTCGTGCTGGCACTGACTGCCTGCACAACTTCCAACCCGGTCATCGACCTTCAGGGTGAAACCTATGACGGGATGGTCCCGGTGCTCGGCTCCGGCATGAAGGATGCCTGGGTCAAACCCGATATCAATCTCGGTGAATATCGGCACCTCCTGTTGTTGCCGGTGGAGGTGCATTACAGAGCTGTACGGGATCCAGGCAGCTCCGCTGTGGCCAGATCGAATGCCAGGGCGTTTCCCATCAGCGATGCCAACAAAAAACGATTGGCAGACACGGTAACGGAAGTCATGCGCGAGGAACTGGCCAAGAGCCGTAACCTGACACTGACCACCGAACCGGGACCCGACGTTCTGCTGGTCCACGTATCGCTGCTTGATGTGGTGTCCAAGGTACCGCCGGAAGGACCCGGTCGCACCGAGATCTATCTTGACGAAATCGGTGAGGCGACACTCGTCCTGGAACTTCAGGATGCCTTGAGTGGTGAGACGCTGGCGCGTGCAGTCGATCGTCGGGCTGCGGAAGCGCCGGATGGCATCGGGCCGGGGACCTTGTCGCGCGTGACCTCGGTAACCGCCTGGAGTGATGTACGGCGCGTGGCCCGGCGCTGGGCGAGTGCTGTAACCCGACGCATCGACCAGCTGCACAATCGTGGTCGCATGAATGAGGCAGCACAATGACCGCAGCGAGGATCACGCCTGAAGACACCACTGCAGTCGGTGCTCCCTTCGACTCGCTACGCGACTATGTAGCCGCTCTGGAGTTGCACGGCCTGCTGATCCGCATTCCGGAAGTAGATCAGGACCGCTACCAGGCCACGGGGCTTGTTTACCGCGCCAATGACCACTACAGCTTCTACGGCGTGCCCGCGCTGCTCGTCGATCGGGTGAAGATTGACGGCCGCTGGGTGCAGGGCCCCTTGCTGGGTTTACTGCAGGCCAACCTGCATACCGACGCTATTGTTTTCGGCCAGCCCGTAGTACCAGGCGACGGCGCTGCCAGCTATCGCAATGCAAAGACCTGGCTGGCGCAGTTGTTGCGTTCGAACCAGGGCAGCTACCCCCGGATTGCACCAGTCACCATCCCGCGCGAGCGTGCGCCGTGCAAGGAAGTCGTGCTGCTCGGCGAGCAGATCGACCTGACGAAGTTCCCCTTCATAAAGACCAATCCGTCTGATGCCGGTCGCTACATCAATTCTGCTTCGGTATTTACCCATGATCCGGATATGGGTGGTAATTTCGGCACCTACCGCTGTCAACTCAAGGGTCCCCGTCTCATCGGCCTGAACCCTGAACCCAACCAGACCGGCTGGAAGATGCTGATGGCGGCCCGCAAACGCGGCGAGAAGGTCGCACATGTGTCGATTGCGCTGGGCCAGGATCCCGTAACCTGGGTACTAAGTTGCACGCGCGTCGCCAACCGCTTCGACGACAAGCCGGTGGATGAACTGGCTGTGGCCGGCGGTCTCAGAGGCAAGGCCGTCGAAGTCATCCGCTCTGAAACCAATGACATGCTGGTTCCGGCCCATGCCGAGATGATCATTGAGGGTGAAGTGCCACTGCAGGTTGACGGGATGCCGGAAGGTCCGTTCGGCGAGATGTTCGGCTACATGGGGCCGCACAAGGCCGAGAACTTCTATGTGAATGTGACGGCAGTAACCCATCGCCGCGACCCCTGGTTCGTCAACATGTACACCGGCTTGCAACGCGGTATGGTCACCTCGCCGCAGGATGCCCTCTACGAAGGCCTGCTTCGACGCGCCGTACCGAACCTGGTGGAGATCTATCAGCCGCAGGACTCGATGGGTGTTGCGATCCTCAGTATCGACAAAACGGCCCCGGGCAAGGCCTCAAAGCTGGCCGGATCATCGCCCAGCGCAATCCGATCGCAAAGGTGGTGATCGTCGTCGACAAGGACATCGACGTCATGGATCGTACCCAGGTGATGTTCGCGCTCGGCTCGCGCTGGCAGCCGGTACCGGCCGCCGAACTCCTGACCGATGCGTTCGGAATCGTGACAGATCCCAGTCAGACTACGCAGGGCCGCACCAGCAAAATCGTGATCGATGCCACGATCCAGCTCCCGGAAGAAGGCGGACGAGCCGTGTTTCCAGCTACCAACCGCGCGCTGTTCGAGAAAGGAGCACCGGATGCACTGGCAGAGGTCGATCGCCTGTTTGGCACCGCGCTGACGAACTGGGGCGGGTGCTAGGTCGGAGGCACGACCCTTTGGTCAATCCGACCTAGCGCCGGGCCCTGGTCCTGAACTTGAAGGCAGCCTCGCATTCGGGCAGTTCATAGAAGCGCGGCGCACCACCCGGACGATTGCCGTTGTAACCGTCGGCATCCCGCCGGCAAAAGGCCTCATCGCCACGCTTTTTGTCCAGGCATTCCTGGAAAATGTCTTCCCGTATCGGGGCCAGCTTTTCCTCACGGGCGGCTTCGCACTGGTGGTCAAGTTCGGCTTGTCTGGCGGCATCAGCGGCAGCGTCGTCATCGGCTGCCCAGGCTGATGCCGACAATATTCCTGCCAGTGCCACAACGGCCAGCCTTGCTACCGAAAATTCAGTCATGCGATGCGGCCTCCTGGCAGATCTTCACCTCGTTGCAACGGCGCCTGCTGCCGGATCTCGGGATCTATGGCGTGATACACGTGGCCAATGGTCCCGGGATCGTCCAGGCAGTCGACGACCAGCCGGGCCAGGTCAGCACGATTGATCACGCCCATGACGCTGCGATCTTCGGTCCGGATGGCAGTGCCGCTCGCCGGATCACTGTTCATGCCGCCAGGCCGCAGAATGGTGTAGTCCAGGCCACTTGCCATCAGGTAGTCCTCTGCCCGGGTCTTCTCCGCCAGCACAGCACCCAGGAACTCCAGCACCTTCGGGTTAACCGTGTCCCGACTGTCGCCCGCCCCTATCGCCGTGACGAACAGAAACCGGCGCACACCGGCTTTGCCTGCCGCATCGACGAGATTCCGGGTGCCCTCGAAGTCCGGCCGGGGTTCACCGCGCTTGCCGCCTACTGTGCAGACCACAGCCTTGAACTGGCCCGATCCGAATGCGGCCTGCACGGCCTGGGGATCCAGTATGTCGCCCTTGCAAAGCTTGACCGGCAATCCGGAAATCCGGCTCAAATCGGCCGCTGGTCGCACCAGCGCCGATACCGCATCGCCACGCCCGGTCAGTATCCGTGCTATCTCAAGCCCGGTTCCGCGGGTCGCACCAGCAATCAGTACACCGTCTGTCATTGAAGCGTTCTCCCAGATAGACAAGGGCAATGGTAACGGCTGCTAACCACCTTGTGGGAGCCCGACCGCAATCACCTTGACGGCCCGCGACGCATCACGGAGTCTGGATGACAACCTGCCATGCGGAGATACAACTGCCAATGCGCTTCCTCATACCTGCCACGCTTGCCGCCACGCTGATCACTGCAGCAACCTTGCCCGTCACGGCCGGCGCTGATACTGCCGATTCGGCCGCAACAGGTGTTGCCAGCAAACCCACGGTGCTCATTACCGGCGCCAACCGCGGCATCGGCCTTGAGCTGGTGCGCCAGTACTCGGCCCGCGACTGGCACATCATTGCCACGGCACGTAATCCAGCGACGGCAACCGCACTCAAGGCACTGGCTGACCAGGACCCGGATATCAGCATCGAAAAGCTGGATGTCACTGATCACCCGGGCATCGATCAGCTCGCCGAAAACCTCAAGGATCAGCCGATAGATGTCTTGCTAAGCAATGCAGCCAAGACGCCGCGTTACATGTCGGCAATGCGCGGCATCAAGACCATGGACTATGACGAAGCCCGCCACAGTTTCGAGGTTAACGCGCTGGGACCGGCGAAGCTGATCGCTGCATTCATGCCCAATGTCGGAAATTCCGCACAAAAGAAAATTGCAGTGATTTCCAGCAAGGCAGGCTCCTTTGCCGAAGGGCCTGAGCTGCCGATGTTTTATGAGTACCGTGTCAGCAAGGTCGCGCTCAACATGATCGTTTATACCGTCAGCTTCGAGACTGCGAAAAAGGGCATCACCATTGCCGCAATCTCGCCCGGGTCTGTGGACACCAAACCGGTGAAGGGTGAGCTTGGTTTCGGCACCGATTTCAAACAACCCAATACCATTCCACCGGCCGAGAGTGTCGCCGGCCTGATCAAGGTAATCGATAATCTGACTCCGGCGCAGAACGGGCTGTTTTTGGACTACAAGGACGGTCGCGTTATCGGCCGCTAACCATCCCTCTGGCAGAGGCGGCCGGCGACGCTGCTACAGGGTGCCGGCGCTGAAAGTATCGCAGGCGTCGAGTTGCCCGCTGCTCAAGCCCTTGCGGAACCACCGCACACGCTGTGCAGCACTGCCATGGGTGAAGGAATCGGGCGTTACGTAGCCGCGTGACTGCTGTTGCAGCCGGTCGTCACCGATAGCGCTGGCGGCTGTAAGGGCTTCATCGACATCGCCCTCTTCGAGGATCTGGCGGCTGCGGTCGGCACGGTTCGCCCAGATTCCTGCCAGACAATCTGCCTGCAACTCGACGCGCACTGACAGGGCATTGGCGTCTACCTTGCTCATCTGCTGCCTTGCCTCCTGGACCTGACTGGAAAGGCCGAGAAGGTTCTGCACGTGATGACCGATTTCATGTGCAATCACATAAGCCTGGGCAAAATCGCCAGGCGCATGAAACCGCTCGCGCAGATCCCGGTAGAAGCTGAGATCGATATAGACCTTGTGATCGGCGGGACAGTAGAAGGGGCCGGTTGCGGCCTGTGCGTAGCCACAGGCGGACTGCACCTGCCCCGAGAACAACACCAGTATCGGCGGCTGGTACCGTTGACCAACCTCGGCGAACAACTCCGTCCAGGTGTCCTCCGTATCGGCCAGCACCACGGACACGAAATCGGCGGCGGGGTCAGCCTTGCCGGCGGGGCCGCTACTCCCCGGCGGCGGCGGCGCCGCCTGTTGCTCGACACTGGCAGGCCCGGGCTGCAGGAGAAAGCTGGGGTCAACGCCGAAGTACAGTGCAATCAAAACCAGCACGATGGTGCCCAATCCGCCACCGACAAAGGCCGGTCGGGATCTCATTCCCCGCCGGTCCTCCACATTCGAGCTTCGTCGCCCACCTTCCCATCGCATGCCGATCGCTCCCGCGCGTAACGCTGAATTGCCCCGCCTGCCGGCAATCCTCACCGTTCAACCACAGGTGGTCAACTCCGGATTAATGCTCTACGTGCAATGAGGACTTGCATCGGACACAGGCACGGTGCAGATTCGGCGCATGTACATCAATACGTGGTACGTCGCCGCCCGGCAGAGCGAACTGTCCGAACGACCGCATGCGGTGCGCATGCTGGGCCGGGACTTTGTACTGTTTCGCAATGCCGCCGGCCACGTCGTCTGCCTGTCCAGCGTGTGCCCTCATCGGGGTGCCAATCTGGCGTTGGGGTGTTGTCACAGTGACGGCACACTTGCCTGCCCGTTTCACGGCTGGCGCTTCAATGCCGATGGTGCCTGCACCGCCATTCCGTCGAACGCCGTGCCCACCGACATACCGGCGCGTGCACGGGTGGACAGCTACCCGGTGATCGAGCGCCATGGGCTCATCTGGGTAATGCTTGGCGATGATCCCGATAGCGCGTTGCCACTGTACGAGATGCCGGAATTCGACGACGCGAGCTACCGAAGCGTGCTCTACGACGACATCTGGAAGGCCAACGTTCACTGGACAAAGATGGTCAATCTGGATCACGTCCATTTGCCGATTGTGCATGGCACGAGCTTCGGCGGCGACAATCCGGTACGGCCACCTGATCACCAGGTAGAGCAGCTCGTCAACGGCTTTCATACTCAAATACACGTACAACCGGCGCGGCCCAAGGGTGCCTGGCAAAACGTCCGGGAAGCCGGCCGCGGGGTGGTGTCCAAACTCAGTTATTTCGTACCCGGTTTCACGCTCCGCGGAGATATCGAGATCGGTGGTGCGGGATCGGGTACCCGCATCGTGTTCTATGAAACTTCTACACCCGTGGACGACGAAACCACGCATATGCGCTGGATCTTCTTCCGCAACTTCATGACCGGCCCGGAAAACGACGCCGAGCACCTGAAGCGCAATCTGAAAAATGTGGGCGAAGACAAGATCATGGCCGAGGCCATGCAACCTCGCCGGCCCACCGGGCATCCACACCCGCGGCAGATGCTGGTCGACCGGGAGGATCGGCTGATGCAGGCATACTGGCAGGCCATGCAGCAGCAGCGGGAACGCGGTTTCGAGATCGACCGCAAACGCCTGCGGAAGTGTGATGAAGCAGGAGACTATCGGGTCATTGCGTCGCCTGCCCGTCGGCGCAGTACCGGTGACGGTTTCGTCTACGATACTGTGCCGACGCATCCCGCCATCGTCGCTGCCCAGCATCTACCACAGGAAGGCGGCGCTCCGGCGAAACGTGCACCCGGCGGCTGATTCTCCTGTGTCAGCGCGGCGTCTGGGCCGCGCCCGGGGGTTGGTCAGCGGGCCGTTCGCTACGGCCATCCCTGGCCTACGCTCTCTTAACTCGGACTGGCGGCGGGCTGTCCTGCCCGCCTGGTCCTGCAAACCCGCCGACCAACCCCCCGCGCACCCCAGCCGCTATTCACTGTCATCGTGGTTAATGGGCTACGGACGAGGAGCGGTGTGGCGGGGTCGGGGGTGTCTGTGGTGGGCTCTGCGCGCCGAGCGTGCCATGGATGGCGCTTGAGCGAGGCGCGCTTGATTCAAGGGCGGACAGGATGTCCGACCGCAGATTGCCCGCCACAGACATCCCCGACCCCCCGCCGCCGCGCTGACGCAGGATCCCTGCTAAGGCTGTTCCTGCAGCCTGAGAACGTGGCACTTGAGGTAGCGGGTTTCTGCCAGTGCCAGAAGCACGGGGTGATCGCGTCCGGCACCACGGCGTTCTATAACCTGGGCATCACGCGAGGCGTCGGCAGCGGCCGCCTGCAACATGGTTTCAAAAGCTTGTTCGCTGATGTGGTAGCTGCAACTCGCCGTGATCAGGTAGCCGCCAGGTGACAACAACTGCATGGCGCGCAGGTTCAGTTCCTTGTAGCCGCGCAAACCGGCAGAAATCGAGGCCTTGTTCTTCGCAAAGGCAGGCGGATCCAGCACGATGACATCGTAACGACGACCGGCATCGACCTCGGCGCGCAGAAACTCAAAGACATTCTGACAGGCTACCGTCACATTACTAATGCCGTTGCGGGCTGCATTGGCAGTGATCTGTTCGCAAGCCGAAGCCGAGCTGTCGACAGCCGTTACGTGCGTCGCCTTGCGGGCCATCTGCAGTGCGAACCCGCCTGTGTAGCTGAAGCAATCGAGTACGCGCCCTCGCGCATAGCGTCCGGCAACCAGATGATTTTCGCGCTGATCAAGGAAGCTGCCGGTCTTCTGCCCGTGCTCCAGGCTCACGGCGAGGTCCAGCCGACCCTCCCGAATGATCACCGGATCCGGCACCTCGCCCCAGATCACGCCCTTCTCCAGCGGCAGCCCCTCCAGAGTCCGCACACTGGCATCCGAGCGATTCATGATGCCCTTGCAACCGAACTGCTCTACCAGCAGCGGAACCAGCAGTTCGCGCCGCCGTTCCATCGCCGGGATCAGGAATTGCACACTCAGATAGTCGCCATAGCGGTCAACAACCAGACCAGGCAAGCCATCACCGTCACCGTGGATGGCACGATAACTGCTCTCTCCGGGTAGCAGCACCTGGCGCAGCGTTGCGGCGGCGCTGATACGCTTGCGAAAGAACGCAGCATCAACCGGCCGATCGTCCCGCGTGAGGCGCCTGAGCGTAATCTTCGACAGCAAAGAAACGCATGCGTGACCCAGAACCTTGCCGTCGGCGTCCTTGACCGCGGCAATATCGCCGCTGGCGACATCAGGCGGCAGACGGACATCCGATCGGAAAATCCACGGATGACCGGCGTGCCAGCGGGCGGCGCCGCGCACACTGATGCGCACCGCCGAACCCTCTGCATTTGCGGGTGGCGATGCCTCGGCTATGGCCTTCAGCGGCTTTTCAATACGTCACGAATTTCAGTCAGCAGTTTCTGGTCGGGGGTTGGTCCCGGTGGCGGTGCCGGTGGCGCGGCTTTCATCATCTTGTTCATGGATCTCACCATCAGGAAAATGATGAACGCCAGAATGATGAAATCGAGAACGGAGTTGATAAAGCTGCCGTACTGCAGAACCGGCGCTCCCGCATCTAGGGCTGCCTTCAGCGAGGGATAATCGCCATCGCCAAGGTTTATGTACAGGTTGCTGAAATCAACTTTGCCAAGCAGTTGCCCTACAACCGGCATGATCACGTCGTTGGTCAACGATGTGACGATTTTGCCGAAGGCTGCGCCAATGATTACGCCGACTGCGAGGTCCATGACATTGCCACGCAGGGCAACCGCTTTGAATTCCTTGAGCATATGGCTCTCCTGGCAGAGTGAATGAATCAGGCTACAGCGGTAGGGTAAGCTCAGCGCGAAGAGGAGCGCAACATGCAGGACTACGAAAAGCTCGGGGCATTCTATCTGGGCCGCCGCTGGATTCCGGCATCCGCTGGACAGGCCCGCGAACTGGGCGGCGAACTGGCCGAAGAACTCATCCTCTACGATTCCCCCGACCTCACCACGCATGCCGTCATTATCGGCATGACCGGCAGCGGCAAGACCGGCCTCGGCATTTCCCTGCTGGAAGAAGCCGCCATCGACAAGGTCCCGGTTATTGCGATAGATCCGAAGGGCGATCTGGGCAATCTGCTGCTGACATTTCCCGAACTCAAGCCGGCTGACTTCGAACCCTGGGTTGATCCGGGCGCGGCTGCCGCCGCCAGTCAGTCGGTCAGCGAATTTGCCGCCGCCGAGGCTTCACGCTGGCGGCAGGGTCTTGCCGACTGGGGACAGGCACCGGAACGGATTGCGCGCCTGAAGGCCGCCGCAGACTTTGCGATCTACACGCCCGGAAGTACTGCCGGGATGCCCATCTCGGTGCTTGGGTCTTTCAAGGCTCCGCCGGAGCAACTCAAGGCAGATCCTGATCTGTATCGCCAGCATCTGCTGGGTCTGGTAACCGGTCTGCTGGCTCTGATCAGTATCGATGCGGATCCGCTGACCAGTCGTGAACACATCCTGCTTTCCGCAGTCCTTGATCACCAGTGGCAGGCCGGGCAGAGCCCGGATCTGCCGGCACTGATCGGGGCTGTACAGAATCCCGGCATGTCGAAAATCGGCGTGCTCGACGTTGACACTTTTTATCCGCCCAAAGAGCGCTTCACCCTGGCCATGCGTCTGAACAATCTGCTCGCGGCGCCCGGTTTCCAGGCCTGGACCGAGGGCCAGCCACTGGATGCGGGCGCACTGCTGTTCAGTCCTGACGGTCGACCACGCGTATCCGTATTGACGATTGCCCACCTCAGTGATTCGGAACGGATGTTCTTTGTCACTCTGCTGCTGAATGCGCTGGTCGCCTGGATGCGCACCCAGCCTGGCACGTCGTCCCTCCGTGCAATCCTGTACATGGACGAGGTCGCGGGTTATCTGCCCCCGGTGGCCGCACCGCCTTCCAAGGCCTTGATGCTGACGCTACTGAAACAGGCCCGCGCTTTCGGAGTCGGCGTCGTACTGTCGACCCAGAATCCGGTCGACCTCGACTACAAGGCACTGTCCAATGCGGGTACCTGGTTCATTGGACGATTGCAGACCGACGGCGACCGCCAACGGGTACGCGACGGACTGAAGTCTGCAGCGGCAATGACCGCGCTCGATGGCAACAACCTGGATTCGATCCTGGCTGGACTCGGCAAGCGAACTTTCCTCATGCACAACGTGCACGAAAAGGCACCGGTCCTGATGCAGACGCGGTGGGTCATGTCCTATCTGCGCGGGCCCCTCACCCGCGACGATATACGGCGACTGTCTGTGGCAGCGGCACCCGCATCGACGCCGGAATCTGCGTCAGCGACCCCTGATTCAGGGAAGCCGACACCAACAACACCGGCATCGTCACCTCCATCCGCTTCCGGGGGCACCCGACCGCTGGTTCCTCCTGGAGTACCAGAACGATTTGCCGTGCATGGCGGAAATTCCGGTACAGCTGAAAAGCTGGTTTATCAGCCGCAGTTGCTGGGCATTGCACGCCTCAGCTGGGTCAGTGCCCGCTACGGGATCAACATACAACGGGATCTGGTCGTCGGTCTTCCGGTTGGACCGGATACGGATCGACGACAGATCGACTGGCGACAGGCCGAAGTGGCAGAAATCGATCTGGCCTCATTGACCGAAACGCCGGCCGCCGGCGCTGCGTTTGCCGATTTGCCACCTTTGCTGACTCAAGCTGCAACGCTGAAGTTCGCGCAGCAACAGTTCGACCACTGGTTGCGCACTGAACAGGCTCTCGTGTTGCGCCGAAGTCCGTCACTGAAGCTCGTTTCAAACCCGGATGAATCGGAAGGCGAATTTCGTGCCCGCCTGCAACTCAAAGCCAGGGAAGCGCGGGACGAAGCCGCCGCCGCTTTACGTACGAAATATGCCAGCCAGAATGCCAGCCTTGAAGAGCGCTTGCGCCGCGCCCAACAGGCCGAGCAGCGGGAACAGGAGCAGGCCACGGGCTCCAAAATTGATGCAGCCTTGTCGGTTGGCACCGCGGTGCTCGGCGCGATATTCGGTCGGCGAAAGCTGTCTACCACCTCCACCAGTCGTATCACTGCAGCCATGCGCAAGGCCGGCAACGTACAGCGGCAAACTGGTGATGTATCCCGCGCAGCCGAGACGGTTGCCCAACGCGAGGCCGAACTACAGGAACTTAACGATTGCCTTCAGCGGGACATCAGTGCGCTCGACGAAACCTTTGACGCCCAGAAAGAAGTTCTGGAAGAAATCACCCTGCGACCAAAGTCTGCCGACATCAATGTCCGCTTCTGTGGCCTGGCGTGGCTGGCGTAGCCGGCAGCTACTGACCCAGCGGGAACCCGTACATGATGGAGGTCGTCAACACCCACCATGAATTGGCGAATTCGATATCCACAAACTCCGCCTCCACGCGCAGATGTACCCGTTGCGTGCCACGGAAGTCGAGGCCTATGCCCCAGATCAGGTCGTCGCCATCCTGTTTCGCGACAAACGGTGAACCTTCAAGCTCCGCGCGGCTGTCCCAGCGAAGCATGCCAACGCGGGCAAATGCAGCCAGTTCCTTGTTAACCGGGTAGCGCCCCATCAATGTCAGATCGTAGCCACTGGTCTTCACGCCTTCATTGAGACTCGGCTGCCCGAACTGCACTGCGATCTGGTCGTTGACCGTGCCGAAATTGATAAACCCTGTTTCCAGTGCCACATACTTTCCATAACGAAAGCCGACAAATTGGCGGGTGGCCAGTGCCGCACCCTCGAAGTCGATGGTGTCTATCTTGAATGTGGAATACCCGATACCGACCCCTCCGTAGGCCTCGGATTCGGCATGAGCCAGCGAGGAAGTCAGCGCCAGTACGGGCAGCACCAGCACCAGAACGGGCAACATTGAAGCCTTTGTCAGGCGCGTCATCTGATTCTCCGGGCTTTCACTACGCGGAAGCCTAGCAGTTTAGCGATACCACGTCCGGGGCGTCGGCTATAGTGCTGGCCCATGCAAACATCCTCCCACAAAATCTTCTACGGCTGGTACGTCGCGGTGGCCTGTGGCATTGGTCTGGCCTGTGGCCTCGCCAGCGTGATCACAGCGACTTTCTCCATTTTTCTGGGCCCGCTACAGGCCGAGTTCGGCTGGACCCAGTCGCAGGTTTTCACCGGACTGATGCTGGTAACCGCCGCCGTTACCATCGCCTCGCCATTCATCGGCGCCCTTGTAGACCGCTTCGGAGCGAAGCGCATGATTATCGTCGGCTTCCTCCTCGAGGGCGCCGTAATTGCTTCCTTTGCGACTCAGACCGAGTCACTCGCGGCATTCTATGGCCGCTATGTGGCCCTGGCGATCCTTGGTCTGGGTACCACTCATGTCGCGTTTGCGCGCGTTATCGCGGTGTGGTTTGACCGGCGACGTGGTCTGGCGCTGGGGCTGACTCTGGCAGGTCTGGGTCTGGGCGGCATTGTCTGGCCGCTGTTGTCCCAGTGGGCCATCGGCGAATTTGGCTGGCGAATTGCTTATGTCATCGTGGCCTTGTCAGTCGCCACCGTGGGCATACTTTCCATCGGGCTGGTAGTCCGGGAATCACCCGGGACCATGGGACTGCACCCGGACGGCGTGGCACCTGATCCGGCACCACTTTCAAAGGCGGCAACGGGCAGCGATCGACCGATCACCCTGCCTGCCAGTGAAGCTGGTTTTACGCTGGCAGAGACCATGCGCCAGGGCCATTTCTGGTTGATGCTTGCAGCCTTCCTGTTGGTGGGCATGGCCGTGCAGAGCCTGATTCTGCATCTGGTGCCAATGCTGATCATGCGTGATGTGGAGCCAATGCGGGCTGCGCAGGCGCAGTCGATGGTGGCAGCTGCACTGATTGTTGGCCGCCTCTCGGCCGGCATAATGATGGACCACTTTTTCGCACCCCGGGTCGCAATCGCCTTTCTGGTCGGGCCTATCGTCGGCATCATCATGCTGGCATCAGGCGCCAGCGGCACGGGCGCCTTTCTGGCCGGCATGCTGACGGGACTGGCGGCCGGCGCCGAAGTAGACGTTACGGCCTACCTTGCCAGCCGTTATTTTGGCCTGAAGTATTTCAGCCGGATCTATGCCTGGTACTACAGCGCGTATTCGGCCGGCGCAGGCTTCGGACCACTGCTCACCGCCTGGGCGGTAGAGCGCTACGGCGACTACACCGAAGTTCTCTACCTGCATGCCGGACTGCTGGTGCTGGCGGCATTGCTGTTGAGCCGACTGGGACCCTACCCCAAGGCATTCGGCAGACCCAACGCGTAGCGCAGTCGGCTGCGCTCAACCTCTATTGCACTCCGTAGCCCGCGGCATCCCGGCGGGAAATCCCTTCCGCCTGGCGTGCGGCATGCCTTTTCGGCGGAAGTGACACCCGCCACGCTGCCGCTCGCTGTGGGGGGATTGAAGTCCTATCGACACTGACGACAACACGATGCCCCTCGCTGCAGCGGGACGGCGGTGAGTGGGGTATCGCGGGTGTGGAAGGCAAGGCGGGCAGGAAGCCCGCCGCAGACTGAGTCAAGTGAGCGCAGGCCATGGACGGCCGTAGCGAACGTCCCGCGATATCCCACTCACCGACGGCACGCGGGCCACGGAGTACGTCCCGAATTGAGCGCGGCCGGGATGCCGCGGGCTACGGAGTGCGACACGCGGACCACGAAGCGCGATCGCGGTTCGAGCACGCCCTCAGTTGCCAATACAGGCTGCGTTGGCTGCCCCTACCGTCGGACGGGGTGCTTCTGCAGTTTCCGCTGAAGTGTGCGGCGGTGGATTCCCAGAGAGCGTGCCGTGGCGGAAATGTTGCCGTGATTCTCGGTCAATACGCGCTGAATATGCTCCCACTCCACGCGCTTGACCGACAGCGGACGAGTACTCAATGGCGGCGATGCTGTCGCGTCGGCATCGGATGCGGTCAGCGCCGCGATGATCGTGTCGATATCCGCAGGCTTGGTCAGGTACTGGCTGGCTCCCAGTTTCACGGCTTCCACGGCCGTGGCGATGCTGCCGTAGCCGGTGAGTACCACTGTACGTGCCGGCCGCGGGCCACGCGTCAGCAACGGAATGATGTCCAGACCTGATCCGGTGCCGATGCGCAGGTCTACAACCGCTGCATCCGGCGGTGCGGCCTTGATCGCTGCCGCAGCATCTTCACAGGTCAGAGCCAGGGTTACGTCCATGCCACGCCGGCGCAGTGCCCCTGCCAGCACATCGCTGAATACCGGGTCGTCCTCCACTACCAGAATCCTCAAGTCACTACCTCCTTCCGTACGTCGCTGATCAGCGGCAGCGGCAATCGCATCCATACCGTCGCGCCGCCCTCATCATTGTTGGCAGCTTCAAGGCTGCCTCCTGCCTGCGATATTGCTGCCTGGGACAAAAACAGGCCCAGACCCAGCCCGCCCGGCTTGGTCGACACGCCGATTCGCTCCAGCGACCCCGGTTGACCGGTTTTCAGGCCGCCACCGCGATCAAGCACGGCGATATTGAGTTCGCTGTCGGTCCAGCCATATTGGACCTTTACGTAGCCAGGCGATGCATCTACCGCGTTGTGCAGGATATTCAACAGTGCCTGACGTACCGTTCGCTCGGCAAACATCATGGGTGGTGTGCCGCTGGCTGTTGGCCGGTTAACGGTCACAATCGAGCCTGGCCGCAGCCGGCGGACTTCTGAAGTCGTCTGGCGAACGAACACGTCCAGTCTGAGACGTTCGGCAGACTCGGCACGTGCTACACCAGCAGAAGCCGATATGACCGATAGCGCCTCCTTGCAGCGGTTGATCTGGTCGCGAAGGATGCCCAGATCACGATGGAGTCCCGGCCAGGCCTTGGCGGGATACTCACGGGCTATTTCACCGGTAACTACCGCCATGGTGGCCAATGGCGTACTCAACTCGTGAGCAGCACCGGCCGCGAGTGTGGCCACGGCAACAACGCGTTCATCGCGTAGTGCGGACTCGCGCAACAGGGCAAGGTACTGGTCCCGCTCACGCACTGTCACCGCCATGGCCGAAACAAAGATGGCAATAATTGCGCTCACGACCAGAAACCCCACCCACATGCCTATCGCATGCAGATCCATGGCGGAGCGTGTATGAAGATTGATGAACTCCGGAACCTCAACCCGCCAAAGCATCAGCAGACTGTAGCTACCCGCGCCGATAGCGGCGATGGACCACGTATAGACCTGTGGCAGGGCCGCGGCAGATATTGCCATCGGCAGCAGATAGAAAAATACAAAGGGATTCGACGCACCGCCCGAGTAGTAGAGAATACTGGTCAGAGCCACGATGTCAGCCAGCAGTTGCACGAAAAACTCGCGGTCGGTTATCTGCGGGTTTGTCCTGTGCCGGTACCACACGAGGAAGTTAAAGAGCACCAGCGTAGCGACAATGAGTAACAGCCGCCCGGTGGGCACATGAAGTCCGTAAATCTGCTTCGCCAGCACCAGGCATAATGCCGAGCCGGGTACTGCAATCATCCGGATCCAGATCAGTCGCCGGACGTTCAGCACAGCTGGCGGAACTCCGCCCAGTGAAGTCTCGCGGGGTGGTGACTCCGGGGCAGAATCTGTGGAAATTTGCTGTGCTGCGGTCATCTGACCCTCCAAGGCCGCTGCCGATGATATCGATTCTAGGCGGTCAGGCCCGTCTGCGCCCGGTTGCGGACCGCTGGTAGTGCAAAACGCGGCCGTGACACGATGACGCAGCGCCGGTTGCAGCAGTTCAGGATGTCTTTGTGACCTTGTATGCGGGCAAGTCCAGCAAGGCCACAAGTCCCGGATTATGATCTTCGAGCTTGAGGCTGCCGTGATGCAACCGGGCCACGGCGGCAGCCAGATTCAGACCCAGCCCCGAACCGTCCCGCGGCGGCGCGTTGCTGAGGCGCACAAATGGTTCCACTGCCCGCGCGCGCTCATCCGCCGGGATACCCGGCCCCTGATCGGTAACCGAAATAATCTGGCGATGATCCGCCTGCCAGGTCTTCAGAGCCACACACGATCCCGGACTGGAAAATTTCAGTGCGTTATCGATCAGGTTGGCTACCGCCTGGGCGAGCAACTGGCGGTGACCCAGCACACAACTGCCTGACTCCGACTCAACCCTCAGTTCGATGCCCTGCTCCTCTGCCTGTGGCTGATACAGTTCACCAAGTTCACTCAGCATGGTATCCAGCGCCACCGGCTCCGGCCGCGCACCAACGGTACCGCTTTCAGCTTCGGCAATCTGCAACAGCGCTGTCAGCACCCGTTGCATGTGATCAACGTCGTTCAACACCAGCTCCAGAGCATCCCGCTCGGGACTGGTAGCGCTACTTTCCGCAGGTTGGGTGTCGCCCAGCGTCTGTTCCACGCGCAGGCGCATCCGGTGCATCGGACTGCGCAGATCGTGCGCCGCGCTGTGCAGCGACGTGCGCAGAATGTCCGTGGTCCGTGCAAGCCGTGCAAGCAGTTCATTGACCTCAATCGCCAATGCATCGAATTCATCATCGTTTCCGGCAAGTGGCAGGCGACGTCCCAGATTGCCGTCGACAATTTCCTTGCAGCTGCGACTCACGCCTTCAACCCGTGCCAGGATGCGCTGACTCTGCCGATAACCGATACCCAGAGCCAGCAGTGTCACCAGCACGGTAGCGATACCAGCGGCCACGGCAAAACGCTGCCCCAGTTCCCGCCGATCGCTGAGATCCGTGCCCACCAGCAACCTCAGACCCACGGCCGGCTGCAGAACCACGGCCCGCACCGGACGTCGAAGTTCCCGACCCCCCTCCCGAAACTCGATTTCGAACTCCACCCACTGGCCATCACGCGCGCCCATCACGGGCCAGGCTGGCAGGTTGCCGGCGATGACGAAACCTTCACTGTCGGTCAGCAGATAAACCGCATTGATCCGGCTGAAGGTGGTGGCACGCAAGGTGAGTTCGCCAACGATGCCACGTGTACCGCCACGCCCATAGGCCTGGAGCAGGCTCTGCGCATCACGTTCAATAACCGTATCCACTTCAGTATTGATAAACCGGGTGGTCAGCAGGTAAATCGCAAACACGAGGGCGACCAGAGCCACCGCAAAGGTGGCCGCATACACGACCGAAAGACGCAGAACAGAGGTGCGCACCCTACTCGACTCGCAGCGAGTATCCGGCGCCGCGGATGGTCTGGATCAACGGCTGGTCAAAACCCTTGTCGACTGCCTGCCGCAGGCGGCTCATGTGGACATCAATTACATTCGTCTGCGGGTCGAAATGCAGGTCCCAGACACCTTCCAGAAGCATCGTGCGGGTTACCACCTGTCCCGCACGCCGCAGCAGGAACTCCAGCAGCTTGAACTCGCGTGCCGTGAGGTCGATGCGCCGTCCGGCACGAGTGACCGTGCGGGCGAGCAGATCCATCTCCAGATCTGCCAGGCGCAGCTTCATTTCCGGCGCCGGCGCAATCTGGCCCCGACGCAGCAGTGCCTCGATGCGGGCCAACAATTCCGACAGTGCAAATGGTTTGGTCAGGTAGTCGTCACCACCGGCACGCAGCCCCTCGACCCGATGATCAACCGAGCCCAATGCTGACAGAATCAGTACCGGAGTACGGCTACCTTGCTTGCGCAGGACCTCGATAATCGTCAGGCCATCCAGGTGCGGCAACATGCGGTCAGCGACAATGACGTCATACTCGTTCTCGGTCGCCTGAAACAGGCCCTCGCGCCCATCAGCAGCATGGTCTACCGTGTACGCTGCTTCGGTCAGCGCCTTGACGAGGTATCCGGCCGCATCCCGGTCGTCTTCAATCAACAGCAGTTTCATGTCCTTCACAATCCTGACACCAATTGGATGCCATGTCCGGGAGTAACCACGGTGCGCATGCTGCGCGCCTCACGGAACGGTAGCACTCCCGGCAGGTCATCCGGACAGATCACGCCACACGGCTCCACAGGCCGCGTACTCCGCCTGAAATCAACGTTGCGACATCGAGCAGGACGTGCGGCAAGGCGAAACCACCCGGCGACGCGAGGTATCGAGGCTGCCATTCCGGCAGGAACTTCGCCTTGTAGCGCCGCAGACCGCTGAAGTTGTAAAAGTGGTCACCGTAGCGGAATACCAGATTTCCGACCCGGTGCCAGGCGGGCGCCAAAGGATGTGATTCCAGCCCGGCCAGCGGCGTCATGCCCAGATTGAGATAACGATAACCCTGAGCCTTGCCCCACAACAGCAGCTCCGTAAACAGGTAGTCCATTGCGCCATGCGGCGCATCCGGTCCGAAGCGCATCAGGTCTACCGACAATTCCTCGCGACCCGTCGTCACCCACAGATTGGCAAAGGCCACCGGCATGCCAGCCACTCGAATGATTGCTATGGGAAAATTCTGCAGGTACTCCGGGGAAAAGAAGCCCAGTGAGAAGCCCTTCTCGGTGGTCGCCTTGTCTTCCAGCCAGTGATCGGAAATCTTCTGCAGAATCGGAAACAACGGCGGCAACGCATCCGGCATCACGATCTCAAAAGTCGCTCCCTCCCGCTCGGCACGCCGTCGAGCCGAGCGAAGTTCGGCCCGGGGGCGACCCTCCAGGGAAAACTCCGGCAGAAACACCCGCGCTTCCTCGCCAAGCTTGGTCAGCGTCAGCCCGAGATCAAGGTAGAGAGGCAGATGATCGCTGGAAACTTCGTAGATCACGGTTCGGCCACCGTGCACACTGACCATTTCCCGGAAGCGCCACAAGAGCTCCTCGCCGGCTTCCGGATTGGCTTTCGAATCGCACACTGGATCTCCGAGCGCAATCCAGCTTCGCCCGGCAATGCGATACATCAGAAACGCCTGGCCATCATCGGAAAACAACAGGTTTTTGTCGCCGGACAAGGCCAGGTTCGCGCTGGCTGAAGTGCTCTTCCCGATGATCTTCCGTGCACGTTCCAGCTCTACCCTGCCGGGCAGCCCGGGCTCCGGCTGGGCGGGCTTCAGCAGGTCAGTGAGAACAACCGCAGCGGCAATCACCACGACCAGCAAGCTTGCCCGCAGCATTCGCGGGGCATCGCCATTGACGGCAAAAGTCCACCACAACTCATTGCTATAGGGAACCTGTCGATGAGTAAGAAAGCCGATCCAGATCGCCGTGCCTATAACCACCAGCATGTTCAGCGTCCATCCCGGCCCGAACCGGTCCTGCCACAAGGTCGCCCGGCGATAGAACTGCCGACGTGCCAGCCATAAAGAGCCGAGTACCAGACCAAGAATCAGCGCCTCTTCATAGTCCAGGCCCTTGAGCAGTGACGCAGCAACCCCGGCGAGTAGCAGGGCGAATGTCAGGTGGTAGGCGGCGTTGACGCGTGCAAACAGGGCACGGGCCAGAACCAGCAGCGACAGCCCGATCACGCTGCCGGCCAGATGTGAGGTTTCCAGCACCGGCAACGGCAATACATGGCGAAGTACGGCGAGCCGATTGTCCACAGCCGGCGTGGCACCGGAGACCAGCAACACCGCACCGGCCAGAAAGACCAGGCAACCCAGAAGCTGTGGTGAGCCTTGCTGCAGCCAGCGCGCCGCCCTGATCATCCGGGCACCGTGCGGTGCGAGCTGCCCTGCCAGCTCCTTGAGGGCAAACATGAGTGCCGCCATCAGCAAGGGCAGGATGTAGTAGACCAGACGGTACGCAGCGAGCGCACCCAGCATGGCAGCCGGATCGCCATGCGGAATCGTCACCAGCAGAACGGCTTCCAGCACACCCAGACCACCTGGGACGTGAGTTACGAGGCCGGCCACGATTGCCGCGGCGTAGGCACCACAGAAGGCGGGAAACCCAACAGCTGCCGATTCAGGCAACAACACCCACAAGGCTGCAGCCGAAAAGATCAGGTCGGCAAGCCCGGCAAACAGTTGCGGAACAACCAGCCGGATACCGGGTGGATCGATTCGCCAGTTCCACAATTCGGTTGCGTTCCTCGCAAGACAACCCCAGGCGGTATAGGCCAACACGCCCAGAACAATTCCAGCTCCGGCCACCAGTGCCCAACCTGCCGGTAATCGCAGTACGGCACCCGTCGTCGACGGCGAGAGCAGCAGCGCCAGGCCACCGAGCAGACTGATGCCAACACCGGTCGTCACCGAGGTGAAGGCAGAAACTCGTGCGACATCCACTGCCGACAGTCCCGCCGGTGAATAAAACCGGTAACGAATTGCCGCCCCGGTCAGTGCTGCAAAGCTGAAGCTGTGAGCGAATGCGTAGGCAATAAAGGAAACGCCTACGGTTCGGTGATAAGGCAGGGGCTTGCCTGCGTAGCGCAGGCCCAGCGCATCGAACAGGGTGAGCGAGATATAGCTGAGAACCGTAAACCCCACGGCGGCCAGGACCGAACCGGTGGAAATGGTGCGCAAAGCACCAATCACATCGCGCAGATGGTATTCGTGGAACTGTCGCTCGAGTATGAGCAACACCACGACAAACACGATGAGGGTCAGGCTCGGGGCGAGCCACTTTCGCAATGAAGGACTACCTGCTGGAGAATACCCTTGTGACGCTACAGCAGATTCGGACTGTGGATCAATGGGCTTGCCCCGTCCCCGGCGCGTTCAACCTGCCAGCTGCACACGCTGATGGCGCATCAGCCCGGGATCGACAGCGGCAGAAAGAGGCGGGCATCGCCACGCTGGACCAGCAATGGCACCGGCCGGTCTTTGGGCAGCTTGCGCGTCAGGCTCACCAGGTCCTTGGGGCTGTTAACAGGCTTGTTGTTGAGCGCCAGGATTACGTCGCCGCTGTTAACCCCGGCGCGTTCGGCCGGACCTTCGTCGACACCGATGACCAGCACACCGCCGGACTCTATGCCGGCCTGTTGTCGCTGTTCAGGTGTCAGCGGCGCCACCTGAACATTGAGTGCTCCGGGTTTGTCTCCGTCGCCGGAATTATTGGCCAACTGCTCGTCGTCCGGGGTCTTGAGCCTGGCAACAGTCACCTTGAGCTGCCTGGAGTCATGGTCACGCCATACCTTGAGCGGCACAGTCGTGCCCGGCTTGGTCTCGCCAACCAGGGGTGGCAGGTCGGCAGAGTGTTCAATCGGATGCCCGTCATATGCCAGGATCACATCGCCCGGCTTGAGGCCAGCCTTGGCGGCCGGGCCATCATCGTCCACTTTGCCTATCAGTGCGCCTTCGGGCTTTTCAAGGCCAAAGGAAGTTGCCAGCTCGCCGTTCATGCCCTGGATACCAATACCCAGCCAGCCACGGTCTACACGACCGTTGGCTGCCAGCTGCTGTTCAACACTGGACGCAGTATTGATCGGAATGGCAAACGACAGACCCATGTAGCCACCACTGCGGCTATAAATCTGTGAATTGATACCGACGACCTCACCCCGGGTGTTGAACAGAGGCCCGCCTGAATTGCCGGGATTGACCGCCACATCAGTCTGGATGAAGGGAACGTAATTGCCATCGGGCAAGCTACGCCCCAGGGCACTGACAATGCCTTGCGTCGCCGTGTGCTCCAACCCGAACGGAGAACCGATGGCCAGAACCCAGTCGCCCACTTCAAGCTGTGAGGAGTCTCCAAGTTTTACTGCCTGCAGGCCACTGGCGTCGATCTTCAGCAATGCCACATCAGATGCACTGTCAATACCGATCACCTTGGCCTTCTTTTCCGTGTTGTCGGCGAGCTTGACGACAATCTCGTCAGCGCCGTCAACGACGTGAGCATTGGTGAGAATCTTGCCGTCCGCAGAGATAATGAAGCCGGAGCCCAGTGAGTTGGATTCACGGGTAATGCTCTTGGGTGGGCTGGAGCCGGGACCGCTGTCCGGGCTGCCAAACGGACCGAAGCCCTGGCCGGGCATCCCGCGGAACTGGCGGAAAAACTCCTCGAATCCGGGCGGCAAGCCCTGCATCTGGTTCACTTCCACCTTGTGGGTGGTGCTGATGTTGACCACGCTGGCCTGATTGCGCTTGATAATGTCCTTGAAGTTCGGAAGCCCTACAGACGGTATCCCTGCCGTAGCTGGCTGTGCGGCCGACCCGTTGTTGTCGGGTGCGTTCGTGACGGCTGCCAGGGCCTCGTTTGAACTGGCCCCGTTGGCCCGGGTAGAGCCGTACCGGAAATGACGACTGCAACCAGCAGCGCCAGAGCAACGGCCGAGAGTATTGAGAAAATTCGCGTGCGCATCGTTCAATCCTGAGGGGTGGCTGTGCGTAACGGTCGTGGTTCGTGACACCAGCGGGCAGGTTGTACGTCGTTACCTGATACAGGTGAGGGGCAGAGTCCAGATAATGCCGCTCCAACCCACCCGCCGGTGCCACTATTGGTCGTCTCCAATAGTCTTCTCACGCTGTGCCTGTCGAGGGGGGTGACTCTCCAGAGCACGGGAGCCATGGTGGCCCAGAACGCTTCGCAGGAGCGTTGCGCCCGGCTTAAGAAATCTTAATTGCCGCCAGACTGGCTGCATCCGGCGTACCAGCGGTTGGCCGGGGTCTGGTTATCCGCGGAAAACGGCGAGACCGGCTAGAGAACGGAATGGCGCCGTGAATCCGGTATCCATTTGCTGAACGATCCTTTCGGTCTGCAGGTCGATCCGCGCAGCAACGCCGGTCCAGACGTTGGCGGCGAGTGCATAACGCGAGTCTACATCGGGCGTGACCTGGGCCCAGCCGTAGCCAGGCAGCGGGATATGTTGCAGAACCTTGCCGTCCTCTGCATACACGGCCAATCCGTCGGCGACCGTGCAAAGCAGTCGCGCATCCGGCAAATAGGCCACGGCGATGAACCACCGTTTGTCCGCGCGATCGTACGGATCCGCGTCCGGATAGCCAGCGAGATCCGGCATCTGCTGGCCCTTCCGAACGTCATAGCGCATCAGGCGACGAGCAGTCTCCGTGGTGTAAGTGATGTAGTTGCCGGATGGATGCAATGCTGAGTGCGTTACACCCTTGAAGCGCGTTGGCTCCGGTGCATTCTCTGCCGGAAAGTCCTGGATCAGCTTGAGATCGGGGCTGTACTTGTAAATGTGCCCGCATCCCAGGGTGCCATCAGCCAGCAATTTGGCACTGGTGCCCTTCCAGATTTCCTTGCCGATGAAGTATTCACCAAAATAGTGATTGCCGTCCCGATCCCAACTGATACTGCCAAACGAGCGGCCCGAGTCCCAGGGTGGCAATTCCTTTGCGTCGGGCGTGGCCCTCACGGCAATGTGATCGTGGCAGTCGAAACCCCATAGCGTGCCATCCGGGGCCACCTGGCAACCGACGATGAAGTATCGTGTACCCGTAGTGTACCAGGTGCCTTTGGCGATCCAGTTACGATCGAACTGCAGGATCCGCCCCTCGCCCATATGATCATCGTCCGGGTTGTTGAGGTAGGTACAACCCAGAAAGATATCGCCCTTTTCAAAGGGTTTAAGCGTAGAAGTTTTCTGCATTTACATGGGCTCAGCCAGACGCACATCAGGATAATCGCGACGCTCGCTGTCTGTCATCAAGGCCACGAGCACACTGGCAGTCCCCAGCTGCGCATAGCCGTCTATTACCTTCAGGTCCACGCTGAAGTCTTCCACGTGCCGGCGTGGCTCATGGTGCAGCAGTGAAATCAGGATGTCTCCTGTCGGATGGCGCGGCGTGAGTATCAGTTGCGGCGCTGGCGCTACGTAGTCCTCGTTCCGATGGGCGGCACCATCTTTTGCCACAACGGACAATACGACGGGACCACGCAGGCGACCGAATGCCCGCACGGTCAGTTTGATAAACCCTACTGAATCCGGCACTACAACCCGTGCAACAGAAAATCCGATAGTTGGCGGACCGCCGGCGATCTGCGGAGCTGGCGATGTCACTTCATCCGGCGCCGACGACTCCAGTGCAGACAAGTCAGGCGGCCCAGCAAACAGGGCATCGGATGGGAGATGCGCCACTGCCGGACCCGGCACGGCAACCGATGGCGCGGCAACTGATGATTGTGTCGCCGGCTGCATTGCTGCTACCGGCCGCGGCGGCTCTTCGATCGGCGCGGGCATCACGACGGTGCCCTGCTTGTTAAGCACCCCTGTGAAGGACAACCAGGATGGCCATTGCGACCGCGTTATCCAGGCGGCTGCAACGATAATTGCCAGCCCCAGCACGGCCAGCGTCAGCCACCGCGTCCGGTGGCTCTGGCCACGCGGACGCCCGGTGACGAAGGGGCGGATCAGCTCCCGGGCGCTGTCCACACGATCGGCTCGACGGAAGGCCAGACCCTTGCAGAGAATGTTCCACTGTTTGCGGGACATGTTTGCCGGACGCACCGGTCGCGCCGCCACGCTTTCTGCTTCCACGGCAGTGCGCAAACCATAGGGCCAGTCGCCAGAGCTGATGCGGTATATCAGACATGCAAGTGAGTAGTAGTCGTCCTGCGGGACCGGCGGCAGGTCCTGCAGTACTTCGCAGCTCGCGTAGAGACCCGTACATGTATTCGCGTTGCCACCGTCGGTTGCAGCCGGTGACAACATCGCAGCCGGCCGGCGGAATCCAAAGTCGAGAAGCTTCACGCGGCCATCGCGACAGAGAAAAACATTGCCCGGCTTGATGTCGCCATGAACGATATCGCTGGCATGGGCACAGTCGAGGGCCGCCACCACGGCGCTGAGCACTGGCGCCAGCTCGTCAATACTCAAAGGGCCGTCACGATCAAACTTCTGAGCCAGCGTCTCGCCGTCCAGCCATTCACTGACAATGACGTAATCATCGTCAAACTGATGCAGCTCAAGCACCTGCTCGATATTCGGATGGTGTAGCGTTCTCATGCGTGCAGCAGTTCTGAGCACCGCTGCCGACAGCTCCATATTGGCTCGCAGCTCCCGCGAGATGATTTTCACTGCAACTGTCGAGTGCTCAGGATCATAGCGATCCGCCAGCAGATCCCGGGCCCGGTAAACGGTCATGATTCCGCCGCTCGCAACGTGCTCTACGAGCGCAAAGCGTCGCGCCAGCACGTCGCCGACCTGCACTGCCCGGCGATTCGATGACATCCCTGCTTCGGCCTGCGAAGATCGGCCACCGGGGCGCGGAACCGCAATGTTGGCGGCCAGCCTGGAAAGGAAGGCCGGCCCACCGGCGCCGGGTGCCTCATGGACGGATTCCGGCTTCGCGGGTAATGGAACTGTCGTACAGGGACTGGTCGGAATATCTTGCTCGCGAGGAGTGGTTTTCATGGTCATGCGGCAGCTATAGTTGTTCTTCTTGGATGATCAGTCATGGTAATCCAATGATGGCAGTATTGGGTTCCCATGAAAATCGACATTATCCTTAACGAGTTTGCTTCGCCAGCCGAGGCCGTTGAGCTCGGCCTGATGGCTGAGCGCTATGGCGCCCGCGGCGTGTGGTCCGCCAACTATGCATGGTCGCGCGATCCTTTTCTCACGCTATCCCTGCTGGCCGGGCAATCAAGCCGGATCCGGCTTGGACCGATGGCGATCAGTCCGGCCGAGCTGCATCCGCTCAAAATGGCCAATCTGCTGTTTTCATTGAATGAGCTGAGCGGTGGTCGCGCGATGATCATGGTGGGCGGCGGCGGCGCCGTGATGAGCGCCATCGGCAAGAAGCGGGAGCGCATGATCCGCGGTGCTCGCGAGTGCCTGGAGATTCTCAAGGGCGCGTCACCCGACAAGCTCATGAACTACAGCGGTGAGATCTACAAGGTCTACGGCTACAAACCTGCCTGGCACACCGACAAGCCCCCCCTGGTCTACTTCGGCTCAAACCACCCGCAAAGCCGCAAACTGTCTGCGGAACTTGCCGATGGCCTGATTACCAGCGATTTTGTGCCCTCTTTGCTCAGGGATTTTATTGCCAGCGCACGTAACGAGGTGTTAACGGCTGGCCGCTCACCCGACACCTTCAGATTCAGCAATTTCTGGGCCTGGCACATCAAGAAGGATGCCGCCGCTTCAATGCGCGAGGCGCGTCGGGAGCTGATGCTGCGCGGCTGGCTGGGCGATCAGTATTTTGCGCCATTCCTGGACCCGGACGAACTGAAACTGATGCGGGCCCACGAAAAAGACTTTCTGAATGCCTTTCTGCGTCGGACAGACGTGATCGAGAACGTGCCGGCCCCGCTGGTCGAGAAGATGATCAGCAATATTTCCTTTGCTGGCGGGCTGGATCAGATTGAGCCAGCGGTCGAAACCCTGAAGGCCTTCGCTGCAGCAGGCCTGACGGAAATTGCACTGCGCGTGCACGATGACCCGGCAGATGCGATCAAACTGATTGGTGAACGGGTGATTCCCGCCCTGTAACAGCGGGCACTCGCACCGGCACAACGTCAAAGGCAATGCTGATCCGCTGCCCGGCTCCGGTAAAGGGCAGCGTTCGATGATGGAAATACGACGGAAAGATCACCACGCGACCCTCGATGGCCGCGATCTGCCGCCGGTCCGGCTGCCGCTGATTGCCGAAACGGGTGGGCAACTCGCCGAACTCCAGCGCGCCGGCCTCCCCCGTTGTGATGCCGTCCGGTATCTGCACGTAGTAAACACCACTTAGCCACGCCAACGGATGGATATGCGGAAGCTGACAACCGCCAGGCTCCAGCACGGTGCCCCATATTCGCAACGTCCAGTGGCCGGATGCCCAGGCCATTGCCGGATGATCCTGCAAGCCCCGCTCACGCCAACGAGCGATAACGGTGCGTAACTCAATGTTGAGCTGCTCCTGAAGGCGCGCAAGCAGCGGCTCCTGGTCCGTGTTGAACTCGCCGGTCTGTGCGCCGCCCCGGGTGGACTTGCTGATCGGACTTTCCAGCAATGATGGATCAGCCAGCAGCAATGCTGTGAGCTCCGCATTGAAGCTGTCGATGCTGAGGTTGTCTGGCGCGCCAAGTTCGCGAATTGCTACAAGTTCCTGCAGATCCAGCAATGCGCGCGCTTCATCTTCCCGTCCTGCATCGCGCAGTACAACAGCCCGTGCGGCCAGCACCAGGCGCTCCCCTGGATAATGCTGCAGAAACTCATCGCTGGTTGCCAGCGCATCGCTGTAGCGACCTTCGGCAGACAGCAGCAGCGCGAGGTCGGCTGCGGCACGGGCATTGTCGGGATTCACCTGGACGGCGGCTTGCAGCGCGAGCAGCGCCTGGTCTGCGGTCTGCATTTCCCGGAATGCCAGGGCCAGATTGATCAATGCCATCTCATCCAGGCCGGCAGCCGTTGGCGATTCCAGAGCTGCTTCAAGTACTGGCACAGCTTCGGCGTAGCGTTCGAGGCTACACAGGATCGCGCCGCGTGTGGCCAGCACTGCCGGATGGTCCGGGCTGCGAATCAGTGCCTCGTCACATTCCTGAAGTGCGTCATCGCCGCGACCTGCCTCAACCAGCGAATGCGCCAGATTGCAGCGCACTTCCAGATCGTCGGGATCCAGCGCAATGACCTGACGGTAAACCGCAATAGCTGCCAGCACATGTCCCCGGTGCTGCAACAACGCACCCAGATTGGCCAGCGCTTTGCGTGACTCCGGATTCCGCTCCACTGCTTCCCGAAATGCCGCCTCCGCCAGTTGCAGATAACCGGCAGCGAGGTAGCTAAGGCCAAGTTCAGCACAGGGTTCGGGGTCGCTGTCCGCGGCAGCCACGGCCTTGCGCAACAACCGCAGCGATGCCGCCAGATCGCCGCTGTCACGCGCCAGAACGCCCCGCAATCGCAAGGCCTGTGGCTGGAGCGGCTCGGCCCTGAGTACCTGCGCATAAAGCGCATCGGCCTCACGCTCCCGCCCGGCGCGATGCAGGGCCATCGCCTGCCGCAAAGCTGCCTCGGGCGTACTCAGTTTTCGCGCAGCCACTTTTGCTTGGCGCCGAATCCCAGCTTCCACAACCAGGTTTCGGTATACAGGATGCGATCCGGCGTTACTTTGAGAACCTGGCGCTCGAAAGGTTTGCTGGTGTCCATGGCCAGATCGCTCATCCACTCATGCCATCGGAAGATCTTCATGCCGTGGTTCCAGCCCGACGCATGTGGCTCAATGATCGTGGCACGACCAAATATCTGTGCGCCGCGGGCACTGTGCCAGCCGTGGTACGCACCGTGCACCGCAACCGAGATGTGGGGATCGCGCTGCAATGACTTGAGCTTCGGCGTACCGGGATCAGGCAACATGTACAGATCCAGACCATCGGCATAGAACTCGATCGGACTGGCTATGGGCTGGCCCTTGCTGTTGACGGTTGCCATGACACACATGTTGTTCGAACCCAGAAGTTGCTGAATCCGGTCTTCCAGCTGGTCGCGCGGCAAGTCGGTGGTGGGCCAGGGTGGCTCGACCCAGCGATACGCAGTACTCATTTGATCACCTTCATGGAGATTCTCCAGTAGAGTGGATTGACAGTTCCGACCGCTATTCTAGGGAGAAACCGCGATGCCGTACCGACCGATTCCGTATACCCGCGGCTATGGACTGTGCAAGGCATCAATAACAATGATGCTGGGGATTGTGATCGGTACCACGATGGCCGGCACGGCAGCCGGTGAAACAGCTGATGCCGTCGTCCAAAGTCCGGGACCCGGAAATTCCGGCCTCAGCCGCCTGAATATCGTCCTGGACGGTACTCGCCTGTTGATCACCCTGGTTGGCCCGGCCCGGGACTTCAGCGGACTGGAACACCCGCCGGACGTGATGAAAAGTGGTGCGACCTTGTTTCTTATGCCATCGGATGCCTGGTGCAGACCCGTATCGGCTGCAGTGTCTACCGCTACTGAAGATGGATCACCAGTCGCCGCATTGCAAGCGACCTGGCAGTTTCAATGCAGTGAACCCGCGGCGCTGAACTGGATCGAGGCACATCTGTTGGCAGTTTTTCCAGACACGCAAAAACTGGCAACCAGCGTGACCACTCCCGATGGCACCAAATCCGTGGTGCTGACGCCGGGCACACCGCGCATCCTTCTGCCGCGCCCGAAGTAGCCGCACCTACAGGTGGGCCAGGTTGGCGAGCTCGCGACGCCGTTCGGCGTAGGCGACGTCTTCGACCCACAGGCGTTGCGCGCGGCGTTCTAGCCATGGGCGCACCCAACGGGCGAAGCGCACGGCGTGCCGGAACTGCGGCCGGTCGGAGGTTGCCAGCGTGGCTTCAATCACCGCACAGCGCAGGGCATCGATGGGTGTCGCATGAGTCTCCACAACCGATCCGGTACCGTCACCGGCCACGATGGTCATGACGATGGTACGTGGGTCCGGGCAGTGAAAGCGCGCATCAACTTCCACTGCCAATCGGCCGACCACAGCGAAAGACACGCGCACGGTGATCTCGTCGTCCAGACGCTCGACGACACGCAGACTGCGAAAGGTGTGCGGGTGATAGTGCGTGCCGTGCCAGGGATCCAGACGATTTGCCAGCAGATCCTCCGGCCGACACCGTGCTTCCAGGCGCACAACGGCATCTATATAACGCCCTGGTCGCGCAGGCAGCACAGGTGCTTCGGCGGGTGCTTCGCCTGCATCGTCAATGCGCACCCAGACCAGTACGCCATCGTCGTACACCGGCAACGGTCGCCAGCTGCCGCGCGGCTTGTCGTCCAGTTCCATGCCATGCCATGGGCAGATCAGACGACCATGACGTACACACCCCCCGGCCAGGGATGCGCCCATGTGTGGACAGGCATCCGGTGCTGCCAGCAGGCCATTGCTACCCTGCCAAAACACGAGTACGTGGCCGTTCACCACATAACGACGGGGTTTCGCCGAAAAGCGGCGACGGTCATCCACCACAAACCAGCCACCACCACTGCGTTCAAGCGCAGTATTGAGTGCACCCTCTATCCAGCGCGGCTCAGCCTGCTGCCAGTCCGGCAATGACGAAACCACCGGCAATGGCGGCAGACGTCGTCCGAAAAGTATCAATCCATCACTCATGACAATGCCGATCTGCCGCGTACCAGTGGTCCCTGCGTAGCCACTGACCACAACGGCTCTGGCCATACATCCAGTTCATTGAGCAAGGTATTCGCGGCCAGAATGCCGGCTGACACAGCGCGTTCCATCAGCGCTGTTGGAAAAGACAACTTCACAAAATCCCCGGCAATACACAATCCGGCATACGGCGTGGGCACTTCCGGTCGCAGCGCATGGCTACCCGGTGCAAAAGCCGGACAGTCCTGGCGCAGCAGAAAGCGGTCTTCGATGATCGATGCGGCTGACGTTTCGGGGTACAACTCATGCAGGCCAGCCAGCAAACGTTTCTTGAGTTCAGTCCCGGCGGTGCCAGCCGCCAAAGCGTAGGCATGTAATTCCACAACGGAACCACCAGTCCGGGTGGCCCAGGCTCGACTTTCGTCTTCCAGGTTCTCGTAAATGGATATGTTGTCCAGGGGTCCTACGCCAGCAGTGCCAGCGAAGCCGGCTCGCCCGGCCGCAGCAGGTCGATCCAGCCAGAGCCGCCAGACTGCAAAGGCATTGGTGACCCGCAGTGAATCGATCCGCTGCCGCCACTGTGCATCGTCAATGCCCTGCGATGCACCGACGATGCCCTTGAGACCGTCAACATCGGTCGCCAGCACGACAAAATCCGCAGCCAGCGTTTCGCTGTCAGTTTCAACCACCCACCGCGCCGCATCGGGCCCGTCAGCTTGCCGAACGATAGCGCGCGCTTCGCATCCTGTGCGCAACTCCACGCCCAGCCGCGTCAGCATATCGGCCAGCGGGCTGAAGATACCGGTTGAGAACGGCGTGTTTGCCACGTCAAAGACCAGACCATCGTGATTGGCAGTGAAGTAGAAGTGCAGCATCTGCAGAAGTTCGGCAGCCGACATGTCTGCCTGCGGGTTAAAGCAGGAATGTGCGAATACATGCAGAAGGCGCTGACGTGCCAGTGGCGGAAAGTTGAGTGAATCCAGATACGCACCGGCCGTCACCTGATCGAACTCGGCGTAGGTCCGCGGCCGATCGAAGCGCAGCATGGCGAGAGCGGCTGGGACGTTCACCTTCATCAGATCGCGAATGCCCAGTGTTTCGGTACGCCAGGTCAGCTTGGCGACATTGAAGATCGGCGCGTGGGTCAGTCCGGCAAAGGACTCATTCCCGGTCGGCGTCAGGATCGGGTAATCGGTGGTTGGCTTCAGAAAGCCCAGCGACGGGTCAATGCGCCGCAAGAGTTGCCGCAGGTTGTAGTACTGGCGAAAGAAGGCGTGAAAACCGCGCTCCATCTCGAAAGCAGTCCCGTCACGCAATCGATCGGACCAGGCGCCGGCGCGCCCCCCGAGAAATGTCGATCGTTCCAGCACGGAAACCCGCACGCCGCGTTCTGCCAGCACCAAAGCGGCCGCCAGCCCCGCCAGCCCGCCACCAATCACTACCGCCGTCGTCGGTGCCCCGGCCGCAGGCAATTGGCCGCGCAATGCAGGCAGCAGGACGGGTCGGGCATGGCGCGACGGAGCAGATAACGGCGTCGGCAACGGCATCGGCGTCAGTTCCGCACGATAAGAACGACGCCGATGATCAGCAACACAGCACCCAGCAGTCGCCAGCCACTGATGGCATGCTCGCTGAAGCCCACCCAGCCAAAATGATCGAGCACCAGTGACGCCAGAAGCTGGCCACCCACGATCAGGGACAGCAAGGTTGCCGAGCCCAGACGTGGGCCCAACAGCGCAGCAACCGCAACATACGCAGCACCGAGGAGTCCGCCGGTCCACTGCACCGGAGGCACGGCCCGTATAACCCCCACCGACGGCCAGGTCACGCGAAGCACAATGAGGTAAACCAGCAATGCTGCCGTCCCCACCAGAAAACTGGCGAGCGCAGCGAGGCCCGCGTCACCGAATTGCTCGCGCAACTGTGCGTTGAGACCAACCTGTACCGAGAGTCCGGCGCCGATCAGTATCGCCAGAAAAATGAGCGGCAAATTCACCCGTTGGGGCTCGTTGCAGTCGAAGGTGCGCCCAGAATTCCGGCCAGAATTCTGGCCAGGGTACGGTCCAGGATGTCCAGGCCCTCCTGGATCACTTCATCACTGGCAGTCAGTGCGACCAGGAAGCGCACAACGTTTTTGTGATGCCCACACGCCAGCAACACCAGACCGTTGCGGCCCGCAGCCTGAACCAACTCGCGAGTCAGGTCAGGATCCGGTCGATCAGCCTGGCCATCCCTGACCAGTTCCATCGCCACCATCGCACCCAGGCCCCGTACATCACCGATGCAGACATGGCGTTTGGCGAGGCTCTTGAGTCGTTTCGTCAGAAGAGCGCCGATGTGAATCGCGCGTTCTGGCAACTGCTCTGCTTCCATGGCATCCAGAACCGCCAGCGCGGCCGCACAGGCAATTGGTGAGGCTGCGTAGGTACCACCAAGGCCACCCGGCGGCGGCGCATCCATGATCGTTGCCTTGCCGACCACGCCAGCGAGCGGGAAGCCGCCGGCCAGACTTTTCGCCATCGTCATCAGATCAGGCTCCACGCCCGCATGCTCCATGGCAAACATGCGGCCCGTACGCCCGAAACCAGTCTGGATCTCATCAGCAATCAGCACGATGCCGTGCCGGTCGCAGAGTTTGCGGAGCGCCACGAGAAAGTCTGGCGGTGCGATGTAGAAGCCCCCCTCGCCTTGCACGGGCTCCACGATGATTGCCGCACAGCGTGCAGGCTCCAGATCCTCGGCAAAAATCCGTTCTATACCTGCCAGTGCATCGGCCACGCTGATGCCGTGATAGGCAATCGGGAAGGGCGCATGAAAAAGCTCGGCCGGAAAGGGTCCGAAACCGGACTTGTAGGGTGCCACTTTGCCGGTCAGGCCCATCGCCAGCATTGTTCGACCATGAAATCCGCCACCGAAACTGATCACCCCAGTACGACCGGTGTGCACACGGGCGATCTTGACGGCATTCTCCACAGCCTCGGCACCGGTTGTTACGAGCAGCGTCTTCTTCGGCGTGTTGCCCGGGGCTAACGCGTTAAGCCGCTCGGCCAGCGCAATCGCCGACTCATACGGTGTAACCATAAAGCAGGTATGGCTGAATCGTTCGAGCTGGGTCCGCACCGCGTCCCGCACGCCAGGGTGCAGATGGCCGGTATTGAGCACGGCAATACCACTGCCAAAGTCAATGTAGCGGCGCCCTTCAACGTCCCATAGTTCAGCATTCGCCGCTCGATCTATATGGATAGCAAGCTGACTCGACATGCCGCGGGCCATGGCCTGCTCGCGGCGTTGTTGCAGCTCACGGTTGCTGGTTCCGACGACTTTTCTGTTCATTGCCCTATTGTACGGCGTTGGCGACTACTTCCATGCGGCGCGGAAATCCCGGTGTACGGCCAGCGGATCTTCACGGGAATCGGCTGATCGGGCCACTTCCGCGGGCCGGTAGCCGGACTCGATGGCCAGCACCCGGACTTCCTGCCCGGCCACCGTGAAGCGGACCCGCCATTCCTTGACCTTCAACCGGTAGTCCGGCCCGTCGCGACGAATTCTGCGGTACGCATGTGGTTGGGGACCCAGGGTCAGGGTTGCGGCGATGCGCTCCCTGAGCGGCAGTCCGGTACGAGCCTCCACCCAGGCTGCCTGGGCAGCCGCGAGGTCTGCAAAAGTTACCGCCCATGCCGGAATCGGGTCGCTCGGGGTGATGCCACGCGCGCTGTCCGTAACGGTGCCGGTCGCCACCTGCTCTCGCAACCGGGCCTCGTCCTCCAGCCATCCGGTCGCGGCGTCCGGATAGGCGTCCGTGTAGGGCACATAGGGCTTGATGTCGAGTACGGGTGTGCCGTCTACGAGATCGATATCGGCAACATGCAGGGTCAAACCTTCAATGCACGTCAATCTCACTGCCGACAATCCCAGCGGATTCGGTCGATGCGGCGATCGGGTGGCAAATACCCCTTTGCGGCCGGAGACACTCCGGGGCGGCAACACCTTGGGACGCCACGCCTCGTTCAGGTGAAACCAGAACACCACCCAGATACGTTCCCAGCCTTCCAGATCTTCCAGAGCGTGCTCGAAATGACGACCCGGATAGAGTTCGATGCGTCCCGTGGCACGGCTGGCGGCTGGCTGGCGGGCCGCCTCGGCTTTGGACTTCAGATCGCTGCGAACGATGCCGATTGGTCGCAGCTGTAGTTCATCAATTGCCACCGTGGACATTACTGCTGGCGGTGCCGGTGGAGCCAGTGGCAAAGGCGGCAATATGCCCGGCGAGTGCCTCGCCACAATCCTCGATCAGGTAGAAATTCGCATTGTCGAGCAGCGCGTGCGGTTGTCCGCTGGCACCCGGCAGATGGGCCAGTAGGCGTTCCGGACCCATGGCGCTGCCGGCAAAGGATGCGCTGTAAAGTGTCAGCACCGGTGTTTGCCAGTTGGCCAGCACCTCCCATGCGCGTCGATTGGCAATCGCGGCCGGATCGTCCGCCATGATGGGCAGAATCATCGGGAAACGTCGCGGCCCCGTCTTGTAACTTTCATCGGGATAAGGCGCGTCATAGGCAGCGATGATCTCCGGCTTCAGTTTGTTGACGACACCGTCGTTGACCATTTCGCCCTGTGGAAATCTTGGCAGCGCGAACTGTTGCTCGCGCCACTTGATGAACCAGTCCCGGCCCGTGCCCTGTCCGGTAGGCAGGGTGGTGATAGCAACGCCACCCTGCCGAAGAACTCAGGCCGCTCCGCCGCAATGCGCAGTCGAAGAAACCGCCCCAGTCAAACAGGTAGGCAGTGACGTCACGCATTTCCAGGCCATCGAAAAATCTGTCAACCAGTCTATGTGTTGCTGAAAGCTGTAGTCCCCGGTGGATGGCAGCTTGTCCGAGCGGCCGAAACCGATGTAGTCAGGGGCGATCACCCCGAAAGCCACTGGCGACCAGCAACGGGGTCATCTGCCGGTATATGTACGACCAGCCTGCCGTGCAGCAGTACAACCGGTGCCTCAGCCGGCCCTTCGTCAGATAGTGCATGCGCAGTTGGCCGAAGCGTTCATCCGGTACATCGAGGTAATGCGGCTTGAAGGCATAGTCCGGAAGCTGTGCGAATCGCGCATCCGGTGTGCGCAGGGTTTGCTGGTGACTGACATTGGTTAAGCTTCTCCTGCGTCTGGCTGAAGTGTCGCCCGGGCCTTAACCGCGACTGCCCAAGGTCTCGGTGGCCACCGCCGCCGGTGCTGCCTCCAGCGGCACCCGCAGGGTTGCATTCCAGCGGTTCAGAAATCCAAACAGGCCGATAACTGCCACGATTTCCGCGACCTGGCGCGGTGAGTAATGATTCATCAGGTCTGCCAGCTCTTCGTCGCCTGCGCTGACGCCGTTCGGCGCCAGCCCACCACCGCGAGCCACGCGCAAGGCGGCCCGTTCTGCGGTAGTAAATAATGGGGAATAGTCAAACTCCCAGACCGCTGCCTGCTTTTCCGGCGCTACACCATCGAGCTTGAGACCATGCGCGTTGTGCGCCACGCAATACTGACATCCACCCGCCGCACTGGCGATCAGCCCGACCATGCGCTTCAGTTCCATGGACACTTCACCAGGCGCCCACACTGTGAAGACCAGCGGACCCAGCACCCGCAACAGGTCCGGCCAGTGAGCCATGACCAGCACGTCGTTGGGCGCAAAGCCCATCTGTGCCGTTGCGGCCGTGAACATCGCACGCAGGTCGTCGGGCAACTCCTCGAGCGTCAGGGGCGGCAGCCGGATCATTGCGCGGTTCTGGTTGCGCTTCTGGTCTGGTTCCTGATCCAGGCAGCCAGTGCGGCTGATATTTCCCTGGGGGAATCTTCCTGAATGAAGTGAATACCAGGCACCGAAACCTCCGTCTGATTCGGCCAGGTACGGCAAAACTCCCGCTGGGCGCCGACCAGAATCGCGCCCGGGTCGGCATTGATAAACAGCTTTGGAATCCGGTTGCTTGCCATCCAGCCTGCATATTGCTGAACGATGGCGACTACATCAGCCGGTTCGCCATCGATGGGCAGTTCTCGTGGCCAGGTCAGCATGGCCCGGCGCGACTCGCCAGCTTGCAGAAACGGCCGGCGATATTCCTCCATCTCGGCGTCCGTCAGTGTGCGCTGAATGGAGCCCGGCAATATGCGTTCTACAAACACGTTCTTCTGCAGGATCAGCTCTTCGCCCTTCTCCGAACGCAAGCCCTTGAAGATCCCCTGACTCGGTGCCGGCCACTCGGCCCACGACACCGGACGGACGATCGCTTCCATATACGCGATGCCGGCCACCCGTTCGGCATGCAGCCTGGCCCAGTGAAATCCCAGTGCAGAGCCCCAGTCGTGCAGCACCAGCGTCACGCGCGGACCCAGATTCAGTTCGTCCAGCAGTGCGTCCAGATACCGGTAGTGATCGCTGAATGAATATTGCTTTCGGAGCCGCTCCGGCCCGGACGATGTCAGCTTGTCCGAATCTCCCATGCCGATCAGATCCGGCGCAACGCACCGCCCCATGGACTCAAGGGCCGGCATGATGTTTCGCCAGAGGTAAGAGGATGTCGGATTGCCATGGAGAAAAACGATGGCATCGCCATCGCCCTTTTGCACCCAGGCCATCTGGTGGCCAAAAATCTTCCGGTGGTTCTTCATTGATACGGGCCCGCTTTTGTCAGCCTTGTTTGGACGTCACAACCTGAACGTTGCCCGAGCATAAACGTATCTGCCATTCACGCCCACCGGCGACAGAATGTCATAGGGCAAATTGCCGAAATAATTGATATCAGGCGAGGATCGGTCGGGATAGTTGTCCAGCAGATTCGCCGCACCCACGTACAGTGCAAGTTGTTCAGTGAACCGGTAGCCAGCCTCGGCATCCACCTGAAACTCTGCACCATAGGTCTGGGACGGTTCGAATCCGCCGCCGAAGTTGAACACCCTGGTGGCACTTCCGTAGCGGGATATCCGCCCCTGAAGGTCCACATGGTTGCCCGTCCAGGTACCGCTCAGAACAACCTTGCTGTGCGGTGTGGCACTTTCGAGTGTGTTCAACTCCTCGACACCGACCAGCCTGAGATCCGGATCGATGCTCGTCAGTTCCGGCGTTGATCCACGAACGTTCTGCACGTCCGTTTTCGAATAGTTGTAGCCAAGCGAAGTTTGCAACTCGCCGCCCAGCCATGGTCGTGCATAGCTGGCGACTACATCGACGCCACGGGTACGGGTATCGACGGCATTCGTGAAAAACCGCACTGACTGGATGTCAGCACCACCGGGCTGAGCCTGGATGAAGGCCGTCAAAGGGTCGCTGAACAAACGCTCCGACAAGGTGATTCGGTCGTCCACCTCGATCTGAAAGAAATCCAGGCTGAGGCGAAGTCCGTCAAACTGTGCAACCAGTCCGCCACTCAGATTGAAGGACTTCTCTTCATCAAGATCCTGCGCACCCAGCGATCGGGCAATGGAATTATTGACTGGTAGCGTTCGCGTGCGGATCAACATCCGATTATCGCCAAAGTTGAGTGTCGTATCGGCAAAGCCCAACTGGGCGATATTGGGGGCACGATAGCTGCTGGATACGGCAGCCCGCAGCGAGACCGCGTCACTCAGCTTGAACAGTCCGGCGAGCTTGCCGGTGACCGCAGCGCCGAAGTCGTCATAGTGCTCGAAACGACCAGCCACCTCGATGAACAGTCGCTCCGCAAGGTCAGTGCCCAGATTCGCATAAATACTGATCACTCCCCGGTCGATGGACGCCTCGTCTTCCGGCGTCAGACCTGGTGCACCCTGTGCGCCGATATCACCATCAACGGGGCCCGCTATATAGGACTCCAGCTGGCCACGCCTGGTGGAGTAGCTTTCGGCGCGATATTCGGTGCCAAGGGCAACCTGCAGTGGTGCCCGCAACCACTGGACCGCAAAGTTCCGCGTGGCGTCAATACCCAGTATTGTTTGTGCATTGATATAGGTTCCGGACTTGAAGGACACAGGGCTGTCAGTGCCCAGCGAAGCATTGAGGGAATTCTTCACACCATACTCAAACTCGTCGCGCCCGTAGCTCGCGGCAGCATCCAGATCCCAGCCGGCAAGCGCTGCCCGTACCCCGATCGTGCCGGCATAGTCCTGATCCTGTGCTGCCGTCTCGGGGCGAAACCCCGCAGCGTAAATGGCACTGACGTTGCTGGAGCTGTCCGGATAGCGAAAGAAGGCTGCACCGTCACTGCTGTCGCGGTCACTGAAGGTGCCGAAGGAATACAGCTCGAGGTTGTCAAACGGCACCGAACCGTTGAACCACAAGTTCAGCTCATCGACATCCGGGTCGCCTTCAGCATAGTTGCGCTGGCCCTTGAGGGCGAGATTGGCGGCCGTCGGCGCTACGAAGAAGGGAATCTGGTCAAAACCGGCGCGATTTGTGCTGTTTCGTGTCCGGTAGGCGACGCCCGCCTTGAAAAATCCGTCACCGGCCAACTGCCAACCGTACCTGGCATCCAGCGACACGGTCTGGCCGTCGCTGATATCCCGGTCTACCGGCTTCAGATCAGTCCGATGCGCACCATAGGCGACGTTGGTTTCAAAGCCCGGCGATGAGTCCAGCACCAGGTTGATCACCCCGGCGATGGCGTCCGAGCCATAGACCGCACCGGCGCCATCCCTGAGAACCTCAATACGCTGAATGGCATTCAGCGGAATGGTATTGAAATCCACAGCAGCAGTACCGCGGCCAATCTTGGTTTCGGAATTGACGATTGCCGAGGTGTGTCGTCGCCGGCCGTTCACCAGCACCAGCATCTGATCCGGACTCATGCCACGGAGCTGCCCAGCCCGCACCAGATCCGAGGTCCCCGAGTTTGACTGCCGCGGGAAGTTGAAGGACGGGGCCAGAACCGACAGAGCCTGACCCAGTTCGCTACCCACCGCACCGGCAGCCTGCAACTCACCGGCACCAAGCACGTCGACGGGCACGGGCGTATCCAGTTCCGTCCGTTCTCCGACCCGCGAGCCGATCACCACAATGTTTTGCAGCTCAGCAGCCGACGGACTGGACCTTGTCTGGCTGTGTGCCGGCACAATCGACAGCAGAAGGCCCAGTGCCAGCCAGAAGCCCGACTGCATGCCCGGCCACATGAATGGCCGGCACCTGACTGGCCGTTGATGCAGGAACATCACTGGAAGCCTCCCTCGGGGAACAGTGCAGAAGACCAGCAATGGACGTGATTTGTTACAGCGTGGTAAATATCCTCACATCAACCGTGTGCAGTCGCTGCCGGATTAACGTGGTTGCGCCGCGTAAGGGTTGCCGCCCAAAGCCGCGGATATATCTGCAATTGCGTGCTGTGCACGTACGCTGTTGCCGGCAGCATCCAGTGGCGGGGAAATGACGGCAATGCCGAATTTACCAGGCGACACTGCGATGATGCCGCCACCAACGCCGCTCTTGCCCGGCAGCCCTGTGCGGTACAACCACTTGCCGGAGTCATCATAGAGGCCGGCGGTGGCCATGACGGCCAGCACCTTGGGCACGTATTCAACCTTGAGAACCTGCTTCCCGGTCAGCGGGTTTCGACCGCCGTTCGCCAGCGTCGCGGCCATCGTGGCCAGATCTTTCACGTTGACGCTGACCGAGCATTGCTCGGTATAGATATCAGTGGCCTGATCCGGATTGTCCTTGATGTGACCATAGGCATACATCAGGCGACCGATCGCCTGGTTGCGCTGATTGGTGGCCGATTCGGACCGGAAGATCTCCTGATTCACTGTTAGCGGACGCCCGGCGAAGTCACTGTAGTAGTTCACTATCTTGTCCCGGATCGCATCGCGCGTGGGACCTGACACCATGCTGGTGGCCGCGATGGCGCCGGGATTCACCAGCGCATTCATTTCCGCGCCGTGATACTGCTCCACCGCAACGATCGAGTTGAATACCTGACCGGTGGCGTCGACGCCCATATTGTTGGCTATCGCTTCAGGCCCCTGCTCTTCAATCACCTTCGCCATCGTGAAGACTTTGGAGATGGATTGAATTGAAACTTCGGATACGTCGTCACCTGCCGTATATACCTTGCCGTCGGCAGTTACGAGCGCAATGCCATAGATCTTTGGATCCACCTTGGCCAGCGCCGGAATGTAATCGGCATTGGCGCCCTCCTTCAGATCCTTGTAGCGCACGTAGGCTGCATCCAGTGCTGCGTTGATTTCGGCCTTCTTGAAGAGCGCAGCCGCTGATGCGCCACTTGCCAGCGCCAACAGGAAAGTAGCCGCAACGGCCCGGATCAGCAGTGCTCTACTCATGTGCCTGGTCATGTGCCTGGTCATGTGCCTGGTCATGTCTCTGGCTCCTCTGGTTCCTCTGGTTCGGAACCGGCGCCAAAGTCGGTGGCGACCGGCTGAAAGGCTTTGGTGTTAATTGCAACATAGCGGATGTCGAGAATTTCCAGCTCCCGCTCACCGCCTGGCACTCGCAATGGAATCACATCGCCGACCCTGGATTTCATCAACGCTCTGGCGAGCGGCGCCACCCAACTGATGTGCTGCTGCTCCAGATCGATCTCATCCACACCAACGATGGTGACGGTGTTCTCTGTGGCACCGCCCTGCGCGGGATCGGACTCCAGGTAGCGAACCGTCGCGCCAAAAAATACCCGATTGGCCTGCGCCGGGTCCAGGGGCCGCTGCGGATCTACAACTTCCGCGCTGTCAATGCGCCGGCTAAGAAAGCGGATACGCCGGTCGATTTCCCGCAGACGTCGCTTGCCATACTGGTAGTCGGCATTCTCGCTGCGGTCGCCATTGCGGGCCGCCCAGGACACCACTGCGGTAACTTTCGGTCGCTCTTTGGTGTGGAGAAACTTCAGCTCGTCCTTGAGGCGTTGAAGCCCGTCGGGGCTGATGTAGTTGCGTGCACCGGCAGGCAGCGGATTGGCCAACTGGGTATCCAGTTCGTCATCTGCATCGTCGCCGTCAGACTCGCGTGTAAAAGCCTTGTTCACGATATGCTGCCGATCACCTCAAGCGAGGCATGACCTGCTCGGCAAACAGCCGCGTCTGGCCAACCAGCGCTTCCTGTCGTGCACCGTGCGGCGTGGCGACCGGCGAACCACCCAGAATGTAGACATGATCCAGGCCCAGTTCGATCAGCGCGGCCAGACGCTCCAGACATTTGGCTGGTGGGCCGCAAATCGAAAACCAGTCAACGAACTCATCGCTGACCAGTTCGAGATGCGTACCATCACCACGGGCGTGACGGGCCATGTCGTAGCCGGACTTCATCTGCACGGCCAGGGATTTCAATTGCGGAGGCAGGTGCCCTGTCGGCGAATGTTTCATGCCGGCAAAGTGCGCCACCATGCCGGAAATCATGCGACCCAGATCGATTGCCCGCTGCTCGTCCGGATCGCAAACCAGATTGATATAGGCACCAACCCTGAGCGTATTTCGATCGCGGCCGTTTTCTGCAAGCCGCTCATTCAGCACGGCCAACGCCCATTGAATGCGCTCGGGCGCACTGCCCACCGCAAAGCTCACCCGATCTGCCACGTCGGCAGCCATGCGAATGGTTGCCGGGCCGGTACAGGCGAGATCCAGTGGCACAGTGGGCAGGCTTCCGGATTCCAGCCAACGCATCTGTGAGCGCTGATCGCCGCGCATCACCGGTTGACCCTGCAGATAGAGACGTACCTGCTGCATATAAGTACGCAGTTCCGCCGTCGTCGCATTTCTGCGGCCAATATGGGCAGCAGAAGAGTCACCGCGACCAATGCCACAGCGCGCCCGGCCACCGGACTCGAGCTGCAGGGTGGCCGTGGCGCCAGCCGTTACCGATGCGTCACGCGTCACGGGGTTGGTAACGCCGGTGGACAGAAAAAGTCGCCGCGTGCGGCTGGCGGCCAGACTGAGCTGGCCATACGGGTCCGGACTCAGGCATTGCGTATCCGGGCATAGCAACGCGTCAAAGCCCAGAGCCTCGATCTCGGCAGCCAGCCGCGCGGTGTAGCCTGGCGACGGCTCCATGACAATGCCAAATTCGGGTCCGGTCATTTCTGCAGGGTGCCACAGATAAGCCAAGGGGTGGACGCGGCTGGCAAATTGCGGCGGCCCGGCATGTCTCAGGGTAGGCTATTCATCTGACTCAGGGAGCCCACCATGAAAAAAGAAGCGAAGATCCGCCCGTTCTGGTATTCGGACGTCTGGCTGTTCCCGAAGCTGATCACGATTATCACTACCCTGGACAAGCAGGGCCGGATCAATGCCGCGCCCTACTCGCACATCATGCAATACGACGTGATGGCGAAGAATCCACGGATGATCGTTGGCTTTCGTCAGGAATCACATACCTTCCAGAACATCTGTGAGACGAAGGAATTCGTCGTCAACTGCCCGACGGCCGACTATCTGGACGACATGATGGAGACCGCGCGTTTTTATCCGGAAGGCGTCAACGAGCTGTCCCACACCCGGTTCACGATGATTCCGTCGATTCATGTGAAACCGCCGACCATTGAAGAGTGCCCCCAGATTGCCGAGTGCGTGGCAGATGAGATTGTGCGGCTCGACAAGAGCAGCGGCATTGTCATTGCGAAAATCAAGGCGCTGGTCTTTGACGAAGAATTGATCGAGATGGGTCGCGAGGATCGTATCCGGAAGATGAACCTGCCGATCGGCCTCGGCGACGAAAACCGGCAGGACTACTTCCACACCACCATTGGCCATATGTCGATGCATCAACTCGGCGAAACACCGGATGGCTTCAAGGGCGGCGAAGTAAAGCTGTCGATGGCCTGGGACGCCGACGCGTTGCAGTCGCTGATGACGATTCCACCCATGATTCGCAAGATGGTGACCGACCAGACCGAAGACTACTGCCGTTCGAAAGGCGACGACAAGGTCAGCCACTCGCGCTTCAAGGCCTATGCCGAGGAACAGGGCATGACACCGGAACTGATGGAGCGCTTTCAGAAAAAGAAGAAGGCCGGCTGACACTCCCAGGCACGTACCGGTGTTCAACTGGTTCCGCAGAAATACCCGGAACGAGGCTTTCGTTGACAGCCCGATGCGGGACAACTGGTATCAGGCCAGCTCCTACTATGTGTCCTCATTTGCGCTGATTACCAGCGTCAACGAAGCCGGCGTCACCAGCATCGGGCCCTACCAGCTCACGATGCCCTTTGAAGTGATCAACGACCGGTCATTCATGGTGATCAGCCGTCCGACCTCCAATACCGTTGCCAATGTGCGGCGCACCAAACAGTGCGCGCTGAATTTTGTGGAGTTCGACCGCAAGCAGATCAAAACCATCCTGGACTTTGGCTATCCGGGCCAGACTCCGGAAGAAAAGATGAAGGACAGTTGCTTCACGCTGGTAGACAGCCCGACGCCAGGACGGCAATCAAGCGAAACCCTCCCGAAGATCATCAAGGAAGCCTTCCAGGTTTACGAATGCACCTGGGAAGAGGATCGCGAATTCGAGACATTCCTCAAGAGGTCGACGTCTGCCCACCTCGTGCTGCGAATCGAAAATATCCTCCTCAAGGAAAGCTGGAAAAAAAACCTCGAAAACGGCGGCAAACGAATGCCGCGCATGCCCATCACCTATGGTTTCCGCGGGGGCTCCAAATTCTGGTTTGCCGAACCGAAACCGGCTTACTGGCTGCCCATCCCGACCAACAAGGGACCGAAATACGAAGTTGTCCACTACGAAGCCAACCGGATCGATGACGAGATCAAGTTCACTCTGGAGGCCAGCAAGGAACTCACGGGAATCCCCAAACCGTTTCTGCGCACTGCACTCAAGGGAATCGTAAAGGTAGCAAGGGAGCGGGGCGTCACGCTCATCGACAAGGACTTTGTCCTTAAGTTGAATGAAGAGCGCGATCAATGAACAGCGCGCATCACCCACACTGAGGCCCAGATCACGGTTCATCAACCGTGGCGCTGACACCATTGGCCAGCCGGTGGGGACCGGCAATAGTTGACCGGTATCTGCAGCCTGGCGGCGTGATCGTTGGCCAGCAGCCGGCATGCTTCAGGGCGCCCTCGCACGGGTGTAGAGGGAAATCAGTGAAAAAGGCTGACGAATGGCGTTCGTAGTTATGTCAACGGGGTCCGCGACCCACCCTCGACTGCACACAGTCGGTTCAGGAACGCTGGTGGTCGCCGGTTGCGCAATGACCCTGATGGCTCTGGCTGGCGGCATTGCACTGGGCTTGCACTGGCGTGGCGGCGTCACGCCTGGCCCGAATCAGACCACTGTTGCTGCTGATCACTCTGGTGGCGCACTGGACGACTTCAAACAGCGCCCGGGCAACAGCGCTCTGGTAGATCGCGTCGGGGCATTGGCCGGACGACTGATTCGCCTGGAGAGCGAGGCCGTGCGCCTGGCAAAGCGCATGGGTGTCGCACCCGCAGAACCAGTTTCATTCAAGACCGTGTCCGGCACAGAATCGAGCCCGGCTAACGAACCCAGTGGTGGCCCCTTGTTGGCGCCCACGGATATGACCATGGAAACGGTCATGGAGACGGCCCCAATCGCACCGGCAGACCCGCCTGATTTCAATACCAGCCTCCAGCGCCTGTCACACGCCATGGACCTCCTGGAGATCCGTCTGGCTGTGGTCGCGGACGCCTCGACAGCCGCGGACCTGAACGACATGGCATACCCCAGCCGTCGTCCGAGTCCTGGTGCTGACGTCACCTCCGGATTCGGCAACCGCCGCGATCCGTTCACCGGACGTCTCGCCCGGCATTCCGGCTACGATCTTCGCGCCCCGTACGGCGCGCCAATTCTGGCCAGCGCTGGCGGTCGTGTGCGCTATGCCGGCTACCGCGGTGCCTACGGTCGAATGGTGGAAATTGATCACGGCAATGGCCTGGTCACACGCTATGGCCATGCATCAAAAGTGCTGGTGAAGCGCAACGACATCGTCTTGCCCGGCCAGCCGATCGCCCTGGTGGGCTCTACCGGGAGATCCACCGGCCCCCACGTACATTTTGAAGTCCGGCAGGATGGCAAACCGGTTTCGCCGGGCATCTACCTGGCACGCAATGGCAGCTGAGTTGCCCCGCAGCATGAGAAATTTTGGCGCCAACAGCACCCACTGGCTCAGCCGGGCAACCTTCGAGCCGAAGGCCGGGTACGGACGACGCAAACAACTGGTTCTGCCCTTGCTGCTAATTGTGGCGGCAATGCTGACCGTATCCGTCCGCAGTGGCTATGTGCATCTGCCATTCATGACTCCGTCGCGACTGATGGAAGCAGAGCAAGCCAATACCGGGCTTATCAAGGAAATTGAACATACCCGAACCGAACTTGCTGTCGAGCGGGCAACCCGCGCCGAACTGCAGCGGCAGGCGGATGACCTGAGCGGTCAGGTAAACCGACTGACACAACAACTCGAGTTCTTGAGTTCGCGAGGCGCGCGTAACAGATCCAGCACCATGAAAAGCCCGGAGGAGTAGCAGCAGGATGTTTGGCAAGAAAAACCGCATGGCCATCCAGGTAACCAAGTTGTCCAGCCTGGTTGCGCACAACATGAGCGTAAAAGGCGACGTCGGTTTCGAAGGCGGGCTGCGGGTCGATGGCCGGATCGAAGGCAATGTTTGCAGCAACAACGAGGCCCACAGTCTGCTGGTACTCAGCAACAAGGGGACCATCACTGGCCGTGTGAAAGTCTACGACGCCGTCATAGATGGCCACGTGCAAGGCGACCTTGAGGTAGAGCATTTCCTGGAACTGCAGGCCAATGCCCGCATCTCCGGCAATATCACTTACCGGCAGCTCAAGCTCGATTGCGGCGCAACCGTCGACGGCCAGTTGCTGCGCGTACCTTCAACCTCAGCCGAGGATACCGATCCAGAGGATCAGCACGACGAAAAAGTGGTCGCGCTGATCGGCGCATCCCGAGCCTGACCCGCAGTAGTGACTTCAACTGAAGCCGCTACTGCGAATGCTCCTGCGGGTCGTCACTGATCGTTGGCACGAAGCGACCGGTTCTGATCCGCCAGAGTTGCACGGCAACCATCGCGGCCGCCACAACGATGCCCGTATAAAGAGCCAGCCAGCCATGTGTTGGCAACATTGAAGCTCGTGTCCCGAACAGCAACAAACTCAACGCAATCCACGCGAACATCGGAAACAGGGAACAGAAGCCTGCGGCTACTGCCAGCGCGCAGGAGATCAGCAATCCAACCGTGATACCCCAGGCGCCGAACACTGAAAGGCCCGGAGCTGCAGATCCGCTTGCCGGGTCGACAACCGGAATAATGACCGGCGCCGTCGCCATGCGGAAGTAGAGGCCGCAGAGCAGCAGCAGCAGTAATGCGGGAATCGCCGGCTGAGGGCGAAAGTTTGCGGTAACCGTCTCCAGAAGGTTGGCCGGTGCTCTGGTCATTGTCTGTCTCTCGCGCAGCATCCAGCAAAGATTGTAGGATGTCTGTACCTGCACGAAGCGATATTGGCTGCTTCGCAGGCCGGTGCTGCGCCAATAGTCTGCAGCCACCGATGTATTCTGCAACAACCAAGGAGGCGCCCGAATGATTACCCTGCCCGCTCTGCCCTACGCGGATAATGCGCTCGCCCCGCATATTTCGGCTGAGACCATTTCGTTCCACTACGGCAAGCACCACAAAGCCTATGTAGACAAGACCAATGACCTCATCAAAGGCACGCCGCTTGCCGATGCCTCACTGGAGGAGATCATCAAGGCAGCGGCTGGCAAACCCGACAAACAGGGCCTGTTCAACAACGCCGCACAGGTCTGGAATCACAGCTTCTATTGGCAAAGCCTCGCGCCCAAGGGCGGCGGTGAGCCCACTGGAGCCCTCCTCGACCGGATCAAGACTGATTTCGGTGATGTCGCCACCTTCCGGGACAAGCTCGCCGGCGCGGCTGCCGGTCAGTTTGGCAGCGGCTGGGCCTGGGTCGTGCTGGCCAATGGCAAACTTCAGATTGAAACCACCAGCAATGCGGTTACGCCACTGACCGACGCCGGCAAAACGCCCTTGCTGACGATTGACGTCTGGGAACATGCGTACTACGTGGACTATCGTAACAAGCGGCCGGACTATCTCAGTGCGGTCCTCGGCAAGCTGCTCAACTGGGAATTTGCCAGCAAGAACCTGGGCAAGTAATTCTTCAGCCGCGATTCACGCGGTCACAAGAATATGCGAGGTCACCGACTTCGGCAGCAAACGACAATTTTGCCAGATGCTGCCGAAGTCAAACCCCGATTCAGGCCAGGGCACCGTCGCAACTTCAGCCACTCTTACAGGCCGGCGAGCAGACCTCCGTCGATGCGCAAGGTTTCGCCGGTAACAAATGATGCCTGCGGTGAACACAGCCAGACCACGGCCTGGGCCACCTCCTCCACGCTACCGATACGACCCATCGGGTGCATGCCGCTGATCTGCTTGCTGGCCTCCCGATCCTGGTAGTACATGCGGCGCGACATGTCAGTGGTGACGACGCCCGGGCACACAGCATTGATCCGGATACCGGCTTTGGCGTAGTCCAGTGCCGCGGTCTTGGTCAGGCCAATGACGCCATGCTTGCTGGCATGGTAAGCCGCGCCAATAACACCACCCACCAGTCCAGCGACCGACGACATGTTGACAATGGCTCCGCCACCGCGGGCCAACATGGCCGGTATTTCATATTTCATCGTCAGAAATGTGCCGGTGAGATTGACGTCGATGACTTCCCTGAAGGTATCTTCCGGAACATCGGCTGTCTTTACGAAAGCGGTTCCTTCGATACCGGCATTGTTGAAGGCGTAATCCAGTCCACCGAATACTTCAATGCAAGTACTCACCACTGCCTGAACTTCTTTCGCATGACGCACATCGGCCGGCACGAAAATACACTGACCGCCGGCCGCTTCGACGAGCTGCACCGTCTCCTCGCCTTCCTGGCGTCGACGGGCTGTTATCACCACCTGACTGCCTGCGGCAGCAAAGGCCAGTGCAGCGGCGCGGCCAATTCCGGAGCTGCCACCTGTAATCAATGCAACGGTCGATCCGGACGCAGCCATGGATGGCTCCCTGTTTGTGCTGGCTATGTGTGACGGTCGGGTCGCGGTAACACCAGTGCGCGCCAGTACCCCACCAGGAACAAACCAAAGGCCACCAGCCACGCAGCCGCGGCCACATCAATGAACGTAAAGTAGGCCACAGGCACCAGCGGACTCAGAATCCGGACCAGGACACCGATATTGAAAACGATATAAGCCACAACTGTCAGCCTGCCTGCCTTGAGCGGTCGGCCGGTATGCCCCAGGGCAACACGCGTGGTTACAGCCAGAATCATGCCGCCGACCCCGCCCATAGTCAGTGCGTGCAGGGCTGCCGACCGGGGCAGCGACAAACCCAGGTCGCCCAGACTCAGCAGCAGGTAACCAATCGGCAGCCAGGCGTATGCAACATGGAGGATTGTCACCAGCGGCTCGGCGCCTGTTGCCAGACCCTGCCAGCCAGACAACCGGACCATGTGCAGTAGTGCAGCAGCCAGTGCGAACGTACCGACAATGATCGACAGCGTCCGGGGCTGCATGCCGCTGGCCGCTCCAAAGGTGTCAATGATGCCGGTCAGAATGACGACAGGAACAATCAGCTTTTCCACCCACGGAATTGACCGTGGCAGGTTTTGCCGGCCACGCCCGCGTAGCCAGTTGCCCGTGAAGGCCGGGATGATGCGCCCACCGATTACCGTAATCAGAAGCAGAAAGAGATGTGTCGTCAGGTACAAAGCAGGCAGCGTCGCGCCCGGCCACACACCGATGCGACCCAGGTGAAACGCTACGTCGAGTCCGGCAAATACCAGCAGCACGCCGACCAACCCCAGGTTGCGCCGGCTACCGCCACCGATGATTTCCCGGGCGGCAAACGTCGCCAGCAAGGCCGGAAACAGCATATCCCCGCCCATCACCACCAGGCCAGGCAAGTCGGTACCCAGCAGCATCACCAGACGACCGGCCAGCCACGTCGCTACCAGTAGCCCCAGTTCAAACCCGGCGATCGGACGCCGCCCGGTCCACGTCGCCACGGCTGTCAGCAGGAAGCCAGCCACGGCAGCGCCACCGAAACCGAACAGCATTTCATGGGCGTGCCAGGCCAGCGGATCCGTCGGCGCGCTCTCCCAGCCCATACCCCGCAGAATCAGCACCCAGACCAATATCGCCACCATGGAAAAAGCGGCGGCCAGCAGGAAGAAGGGTCGGAAGGGATAGCTCAGAAATGCCGGGGGCGCACCCTGCATCAGTTACCTCCGCCCGCAAAACCTTTGATCCCGCTGGCGGCGAAACCCTTTGAGGTGGCCATACGCTCCACCCAGGCGGCTACAGCGGGGGTAGATGAGTAGTCCAGTTTGCGGCCCAGCTTGGTCATCAGATATGCCGAGACAGCAAAATCTGCCACGCTGAGCTTGCCAAGCAGGTAATCCTTTCCCTTGATCTGCTGCTCAAGAATCTGCAACAGGGGTATGACACTTGCCAGATCCTTTTCGTCGGCCACCTTCAGCGCGCCCATTGCAGGCATCAGATGACAGCTCTGCCAGTGCAGCCAGCGGTCAACGTCGGCGCGGCCGCGGGCATCCGTCGGCAAAGTATCTGTTTCGGGAAACTTTGTTGCGAGATAAGTCAGAATCGCATTGGACTCCCAGAGCTTGAAATCCCCGTCGGTCAACGCCGGCACCTTGCCCATCGGATTGATCGCGCGATAGGCAGCGGTTTTGGTCTCCTCGTCCTTGAAGCTGACGTGGTGCACGTCCACCGGCAGATCGAAGTGGAGGACGAACGCCTCGACTTTGCGGTTGTTCGGGGTGACCGTAAACGTGTAAAGGCGCATCGCGAAGACTCCCTGGGTTGCCTGACTGTAATAGTCTTCCAATCATACGTGCTAGGGTGCGCCCGATGGAAATAGCCGACCCGGGACTGACGATTGCCATCGCCCTGCTGGCGGGTCTCCTGGCGCAGACTGCCGCACATCATCTGCGCCTGCCGGGGATCGTTTTGCTGCTGGCCACCGGTGCCCTCCTGGGTCCGGATGTGCTGCGTGTCGTCAATCCGGACAGCGTTCGACCCGCACTGCCGTACCTCGTTTCGTTTGCCGTTGCCGTAATTCTTTTTGAGGGCGGCATGAACCTGGAGATCCGCCGGTTACGACGGGCATCCAGTGTCATCCGGCGACTGGTCACAGTGGGTTCTGTTGTCACGCTGGCTGGCGCAACACTGGCCGCTCACCTGGCACTGGGCTGGGCGTGGCAATTGTCGTTTCTTTTTGGCGTGCTGGTGATTGTCACCGGACCCACCGTTGTCAGTCCCCTGGTACGCCGGATCCGGCTGCAGAAACACCTGCGAACTGTACTGGAAGGCGAAGGCGTACTGATCGACCCGATCGGTGCAATATTCGCGGTGGTCATACTGGATGTGCTGCTACATCCGTCGCTGGCATCTGCTGTCAGTGGTTTTCTGGAAATCGCCGCTGGCCTGGGACTGGGCGCATTGTTCGGCTTCGCGGCAGGCCATTTGCTTGCCACGGTGCTGCGCTGGCGCGGTCTGATTCCCGAGTCTCTGGAGAACGTGTTCGTACTGTCGGCAGTCCTGGCGCTTTTTTACGCCAGCAACGAACTGGTGGCAGAAAGCGGGCTGGCGGCAGTCGCGGTTGCCGGAATTGTCGTTGGCAACGTCCACAAGCTGGTACAGCGCGATCTGGCCGAGTTCAAGGAACAGCTCACCATGCTCTTCATCGGCATGTTGTTTGTACTTCTGGCAGCCGATATCCGCTTCGTGGAACTTGAGGCACTTGGTATTGGCGGCCTGATCACCGTTGCCGCATTGATCCTGATAGTCAGACCGGTCGGCGTGGCCATCTGCGCGGCCGGCTCGAACCTCAAGTTCAAGGAACAGGTGTTCATGGCGTGGATGGCCCCGCGTGGTGTCGTCGCCGCTGCAGTGGCCTCCTTCTTTGCGTTGCGGATGGACGCTGCCGGATTTGTCGGCGGATCAGCCCTGCAGGCGATGGTATTTCTCGTCATCGCCATAACAGTCACGGTCGATGGACTGACCGGCGGCATCGTGGGGACCTTGCTTGGTGTGCGGCTGCCACGGCCTCAGGGCTGGTTGATTGTCGGTGCCGGGCCTCTCGGACGGATGCTGGGCCGCACACTGCGTGACGCGGGACAGCCGGTAACCTTTCTGGACTCCGGCACCAGTGAATGTCACGACGCCGAAGAGGAAGACTTCCCGGTGATATTCGGCAACGCGCTCGAGGAAAGTACGCTGTTGCGGGCCGACCCCGAACGCTTCATCGGCTGCATCGCCGTCACGCCAAACGAGGAGATCAATTTCCTCGTGGCTTCCAGGGTACACGAGGGATTTGACCTCGCCGAGGTCTGGGCAGCGATTCAGGCACGCAACGGCAACCTGACCAGGGACATGATTCACAGCATCGATGCGTCGCTGCTGTTTGCCGGCCAGAAAGCATCCGGCGGACTGGGACGCCAAGGTGCGCAAAGGCGGCGTGGCGGTGGAATGCTGGGAATACCGCCAGCGGCACACTATTGATGTCGCCAGCGACGGGCTGGTGCCAACGAAACTCCGCTCATCGCTGCTGCCGCTATTGCATCACCGCGGCCGGGGCGCGCGGCGCGTGACGCCGGTCGGTGAAAGCACGCGGATTCGCAAGCGGCAGCGAATTACCTTCTTGCTGGTGGAGTCGCGACGCAGTGATGCGGAGGCCTGGCTTGGCGAACAGGGTTGGCGACTGGTCGCTCCAATCGCCGCCCGGACGCCGCCCCCGGCAGAACCGACGGAAGCCGAGGTCATTTCCTGATTGTCGGTGTGCGATAGCGCTGGAAGGTCACAACCTGGAAGAGCGTCATGGCATGCCTATATCCGATCTGGTCAAATGAGCCGGAAGTGTGCAGCAGCGTATGGCATCAGGAGACAACACAATGACCGAATGGCTTGACCCGGCATTCGACTGGGTTGGGCATTTCAGCCCGAGTCCGTATGTGCGGGCGCTCACTGCCATCGTTCTTTTTCTGCTGCTCGCGAAGCTGGTTGACACCCTGGTCGTTGCAGCCATGGGCCGGCTGCTCCGACGTTGGGTCGGCTCCAGGCGAGCGGAAGCGGTAGACATCGGTCACCGAACGATTTTCCGTACCGTTGTGCTGATCGGCCTCATGATCGCGACCACGCTGGCAGGCCTGTCGCCACGTATTGAATCGATCACCCTGTCGATCATCGATACGATACTGATCCTGCTCTGGATCGTGGCTGCGGTTCGGGGCTCCGCGCTGACCCTGGATGCGCTGAGCCAACGCCCCTCCCCACCGGCGTGGGCTAGACCAACCACGGCACCACTGCTCAACAACATGTTGCGCGTGGTGCTGGCACTGGCGGCCGTGTACGCCATCCTGCTGGCCTGGAATGTCAACGTCACAGGCCTGGTGGCATCGGCCGGTATTCTCGGCCTGGCCTTGTCATTTGCAGCACAAGATACGCTGGGCAACCTGTTTGCCGGTGTCGCGATACTGACGGACCAGCCGTATCGTATCGGCGACTACATCGTTCTGGATTCCGGAGAACGCGGCCAGGTTACCCATGTGGGTCTGCGCAGTACGCGCATCCTTACGCGCGACGATGAAGAAATCAGCATCCCCAACGGCATCATTGGCAAGGCCAAAATCATCAATGAATCCGGCGGCCCTCATGTCGCGTATCGCTTGCGCGTCGCGATACGCGTCGCGTATGGCGTTGACATCGACAAGGTCATGGAACTCCTGGATGCACGGCTGCCGAACATCCCAGCATTCGTGAAGCACCGAACGGGTACGTTTCCTTGGCGAATCCGCCCTGGAATTCGAGTTGCTGGTCTGGATTGGTATCGTCATCCCGCGCTGCGTGGACTGGCACTTTCGCACGAACTGAATTGCGAGATCTATCGCCTCGATCGGGAAGGCATCAGGATTCCGTACCCGCAACGCGACCTGCATATCCGGGACTGGCAAGGATCCGGCACCGAGCCCGCTCGGTCTCGCCTGATAGCCGGGCATTCGGTCGGCGGCATTGACCTGTAACCGGAGCCGGAGCTCTCGGCCGCCTGGCTGGCGGACCGAGTGGCTGGCCAAAGGCCTCCGGCCCGGTTACCGCTACCAAATGAGCGGCTTAATGTCCGGCTATCGGGCGGGGCCTAGCGGCAGGATTCGGAATGATGGCGGGTTGTAGTCTTTCGGAAGATGGTCTGCCGGGATGGTGGACGGGTTACCGTCGCGAGCAGCGATGTAGTTTGGCGACATGATCTCGACGCCGGCCTGATTGAACTCGTCCTGGATACTTTGATGCAGTGCCGAGTAGATCGTCGCCATGCGGTTTGGTGCATCCGTATAGGCGTTCAGTTCGTAGCTCACATTGAAGTCGTTGAGTGCAGTCTGCAAAACAAACGGCGCCGGCTTGGCGACAATGCCGTCGGTACGGCCAGCGGCTGCAATCAGCAGTTCATGCACCCTGGCCCATGGCACGTCGTAGCCGATTGTTACTGTGGTATGCAGAATCAACCCGGCCTGGTCAGCACAGGCACTGAAGTTGATGATGTGATTGTTGAGCACCATCGCATTGGGAATCGTGACTTCCACATTCTTGATCGTGCGTACACGAACCACCAGCAGATCCTTGCCGATGATATCGCCGATGGTGTCGGCAATCTTCACACGATCGCCATCGCGAAACGGTCGCATGTAGGTCAGCACGACGCCGGCAACCATATTGGCAATTGCCGATGTCGAACCCAGAGAAAACAACAAGCCCAGAAAGAGTGAAATACCCTGAAATGCCGGCGATCCGGACCCGGGCAGATAGGGAAAAATAACGACAGCAGCAAAAGCATAGGTCAGAAAGCGCAGGATCTTGAAGCTGGGCATCGCCCATTCCGGATAGAAGCCGGTAATGGTCATCGATCCGCGGCTCAGCGCAATGAAAAATAGCCGGGCAAAGCGCAGCAGATAGTGCGTGACGAAAAGAATGACCGCGATATAAAAGACGTTTGGCACATACCGGAGCACACCGACACCGACCAGTTGGAAGGCGTCGATCAGGGTCTGGCGCAGCATCACGGCCAATTCGGTTGTCCATGGGAAGGCACTTAGTACAGCTTCCAGATAGACAACTGTCGCCAGCAGGATCAGTACGACCTGCAGAAAACGAGATAGCTGAACCAGGCCATCGGCAACACTGGCTGCCGGCAACAATTCCGTGCCACGAAACTTCAGGGCATTGATGTAGCGCAACCCGGCGTCACGGATTGCCGTACGTACGCGCGGGGCCAGCTTGTTGAGGTAGTAGATAAAGCTGATCAACAGCAGTGTCGCGACGAGCGTAACGACAGCGCCGATGATCAGACCCTTGGCGCTGCGCCCCTGAAACTCGCGCTCAAGTGCTGCGCCGAGCACCACCGTATAGTCCGCGGCCAGTTGCTGTCGCGTGCGGCCAGTCGGCAGCGCGTCGGCATCAGTAACCGACAGCACGTGCTGCTCACCAGCCAGGATTTCGGTGGATCGCGTGCGCTCTTCGGTGCGAATGTGGCCAAGAACGGACTCCCCCGCATCCACGACCGCTTCAATGCGGCCGGCAATGGCCGTGGCCCGCGCCCGGGGTGTCAGGCGCCCAAGTTGTGCCCGTACCTCGAACAGCGGCTCACCACGAAAACGAACGGTTTCTGCGCCTGTCTGGTTTTCTCCCTCGCCGGCCGAAGCAGGCGCGGCCGCGGCGCCGTCACGTACCGGCTCGAGCGCCTCCGGTTCGCCCGCTGAACCTGTCTGGCTGGGGGGGGAGGACTGGGTCTGGGATTGGGATTGGGCCTGCTGCTGGCCGCAAGCAACAGGCGGTACCGCCAACAGGGCCAGCGCCACGGCTAACGGCGTGAGTACCCACCGCCTGCAGGGAATCGACATCGGGTGGCAGTGTATCATCGGCTCGCTTGAACCTGGGGCTATCAGATCAATGACAATGCGACCTGGATGGGGAGTATCCCTGCGGCCGTCAGCGATTTCAGCCAGCCTGCTTCTCGCGCTGTCGGCATTCCTCCTGTCTGCCTGTGGCCAGCAGGAGCAGGAACCCGTTGGCCTTGAGGTCACGCCCACTGTTGTGCCCAGCGATATTACCGTCCGACCGACCGACGTGAGGCTGAAGGCTGGCGACAGCGTACAACTGTCGGCACAGGTGAACGATGGCGCCGGTCAGCCAATCGGTGGCGCCCCACTGGTCTTCAAAACTTCCGACCCGTCCATGTTGCGGCTTACGCAACGCGGCGCACTGACGGCGGTCGGCGCCGCCGGAGAGGCAACGGTTGAGGTGAGTAGCGGCACGTTGACCAAATCGCTACCGGTCACGGTCGTGCCGGCGTCGCCCGCCCGTGTAGTGGTACTGGCTGGAGCCAGGCAACAGGCTGCAGTCGGCAAAAGCCTGCCGAACCTTATCTCGGTCCGTATCAACGATGCTTTCGGCAATGCCGTGGCCGGGGTGCCGGTCCGGTTCGAACTGGAGTCCGGGCAAGGCACCATTCAACCGGCTACGGCCACCAGCGATGCTGACGGAAAATCCAGTGCCGCCTGGACTCTGGGACACGGTGTCGGCAGTCAGGTTGCCCGGGTCAGTATCGACGGTGAGGATGCCGCTACCGAGGTCATCGCTACAGCAACGCCAGGGCCACCTGAACAACTGCTCAAGGTCGGTGATGACCAAACCAGCGTCATTGCCGGCAGCACCGTGACCTTGCGTGCCCAGGTCCAGGATGCCTTCGGCAACCCGGCTCCCGATTCACAGGTGGAATGGCAAGTGGCCGAAGGTCCGGCGAAACTCGCTGCCGAGACTTCCACCGCGGATGCATCCGGCCTGGTAGAGATGGAACTGACCACCGGTCCTAAAGTGGGTCGGGCCAATGCCACCGCGGTGCTTGCCGGTGACGGGCCCACAACCGGAAAACGCAAGCCCATCAAGTTTACTGTAGATACCATCCATGGCCCCGCAGCCAGCCTGACCATTCACGCTGGCAACGACCAGAAGGCAAAAGCCGATAGCGCCGCCAAGGTACCGCCTGCCGTGCTGGTACTCGATGCCAACGGCAACCCGGTCGCCGGGGCAGTTGTGCAGTTTGCGATTGTCGCTGGCGGCGGCACTGGTGATAGCCCTTCGCAGGCTACCAACAACGATGGAATCGCCCATCGCTGAAGAGCCTGACCCGGGGACCGGTATTGGCTGAAGAACCGGATGCCACCACCGAAGTCGCAGGCGAGAAAGTCGATAATGCAACCGACAACGAACTCACTGCGTCTGTCGAAGGCCTGGATGTCATCGCAACTTTTCACGCCACAGCAATACCTTGATGCTTTTGCCGACAGGCACGCTGACGCTCGCGTGACAGCCCGGTAACCAGCACATGACCACTGTTCTAGGGCTCAACTTCCACGCCATCGCTGTGCTTGTTGGCATGGTGGTGGCCTTCTATGTCATGGCTCGTGACCGACTGCCGATAACGGTCACCAGCCTTGGCATCATCGGGGTTCTGGCACTCGGCTTCCAGCTATTCCCCTACGAATCACCGACCGGAACGGTAGACGCCGCAGACTTTTTTGCAGGCTTTGGCCATGAAGCACTGATTGCAATTGGTGCTTTGATGGTCCTGGGTCGCGGCCTGCTGATGACCGGCGCCCTGGAGCCACTGGCCCGGGGACTGGCCTCACTCTGGAAACGCAACCAGACACTGGCGATGCTGGCGGTGCTGTTGAGCTGCATCGGACTGAGCGGCGTACTCAATGACACGCCAATCGTGGTGTTGATGACCCCGGTATTGCTGAGCATGGCTGCACGCACCGTACCGGGCCCGGACCGCTTCTGATGCCGATGAACTTCGCCGTGCTGATCGGTGGCACCGCTACAACTATCGGTACATCGACCAACCTGCTGGTCGTGTCGCTGGCCGCCGAACTCGGCGTCGCACCTTTCGGGGTTTTTGAATTTACGCCGCTGGTCATGATGGCAGCCCTGCCCGCTTTGCTTTACCTGCTGATCATTGCGCCCCGCCTGCTGAAGCACTCCGGTCACGCGCCGGACACATCGAGCCCCCGGGAGTTTCACGCCGTAATGCGCGTGTATCCCGACAGCTTTTCGGATGGTCGGACACTGGCTGAGGTTCTGAAACGGGGCTCGCAACTTCATGTGCGTGCCTTGCAAAACCGCGAGGGCGCTTCGTCGCGAAACTGCCGACAGTACCGATCACCGCTGACTTCGCCTGCATCTGAGCGGCACGGCCGCTGAACTCAAGGAGGCCGAGAGCCTGCTGGGTGCAAGTTGCAGGCCGACACGGAACTGGGCCACACCCCCGATCCCGGCCGCCCGGATGAGGACCTGGAACTGGTCGAGATGATCATCTCTTCCGACTCGGAATTCATCGGACGCAGACTGGGTGACCTGCGTTTTACCCTGCGCTTTGGCCTGCAACCTGCTGGGCGTGCATCGCGAGCAGGATATTCCCAGAGACCCGAACGTCAGAAACTGGACCCTGCGCGCCGGTGACGTCCTGCTGGTTCAGGGCTGGCCGGGAACGTGGAAGACGCCAAACAGGAAAGGCATCTGCTGGTGCTGGACGGCAAGGTCAGCTTGCCGTACGAGCAAAGCGCCAGTTGCGATTGCCATCATGTTGGCTGTAGTTGCCGCTGCGGCAAGCGGCATCCTGCCCATCGCAGTGGCTGCCGTGCTGGGTGCAGTGGCCATGCTTCTCACGAAGTGTGTCCTGCCACGCAATCTCGGCAAGTCGGTCAGTGCCGAAGTGGTGTTGCTGATTCCCGCCAGTCTGGCGCTCGGCAAGGCGCTCACTGTGACCGGTGGCGCCAAGTGGATTGCCGACCTGCTACTGCGGTTTACCGACAACCTGCCGCTGGGATTCCTGCTGGCGGGCATCATTGCGCTGATGTCGGTACTGACGAACTTCATTTCGAACAATGCCGCGGCCGTCATCGGCACACCCATCGCCGTGGCTATTGCACGGCAGCTCGGCGTGCCACCGGAGCCTTTTGCGCTCGCTGTGCTGTTCGGCTGCAACCTGTGCTTTGCAACACCGATTGGTTACCAGACCAACCTGATCATCATGAGTGCGGCCGGCTACCGGTTTTCCGACTTCATGCGGGTCGGACTGCCCTTGACGTTGATGATGATTATCGTCTACTCATGGCTGCTGCCACGCTGGTACGGCTTGTAGAATGTAGTGTCGATTTCAAACTTTGCACGAAAGTCTTTCTGATGCCGGATGCCACCGTCGAACAATTACAGGCAGCAATTGCCACCTATCAGGATCCCTACCTCCTGACGGACCTCGTTAGCGCGAACGCAATCAAGAGTCTGGAAGTCAATGGTTCCCGGGCTTTGGTACAGGTCGAATTAAGCTTTCCGTCACTCGGATATCACGACCAGCTTCGTACCGAACTCAATACGCGGCTCGTGGCCGTGCCCGGCATTGCGCAAGCCGAGATCCACATCAGTTCGAAGATCGACTCACATGCCGTACAGAAAAACCTGAAGCCCATCCGTTCGGTCAAGAATGTCATCGCAATCGCATCTGGCAAAGGCGGCGTGGGTAAATCCACCACCGCAGTCAACCTGGCACTGGCGCTCAAGGCCGAGGGAGCTGCGGTCGGTCTGCTCGATGCCGATATTTACGGGCCCAGTCAACCCAGGATGCTGGGCCTGAGTGGCAAGCACCCCACCACAACCGACAACAAGACTTTCGACCCGCTGATTGCTTATGGCCTGCAGTGCATGTCCATCGGCTTTCTGGTCAACGAGGAAGACCCGATGGTCTGGCGCGGGCCGATGGCAACATCAGCATTCAACCAGCTTATCGGCTCTACAAAGTGGCAAGACCTGGACTACCTGATCGTCGACATGCCGCCTGGTACCGGCGATATTCAGCTCACGCTCTCCCAGCAGGTACCGGTAAGCGGTGCCGTGATCGTCACGACGCCGCAGGACATTGCCCTGCTTGATGCCCGCAAAGGGCTGAAGATGTTCCAGAAGGTCGGTGTCGCCATTCTGGGTATCGTCGAAAACATGAGCACCCACATCTGCTCCAGTTGCGGCCACGAGGAACAGATCTTTGGCGAAGGTGGTGGCGCCCGTATCGCTGCCCAGAACCAGGTGCCGCTACTCGGCTCACTCCCGCTGGATCTGCGCATTCGCGTCGAGACCGACGGTGGCTTCCCGACGGTGGCCGCTGACCCCGACGGCCCGATCGCGCGAAGCTACCGCGAAATTGCCCGACACATGACCGCACGACTGGCGACCACAGCGCGCGACCACAGCGTGCCGTTTCCGAAAATTGTCGTTGAGCGCTGACCGTCGACGGCCCAGGTTTCAGCCTGCCGGACTTCAGCGTGACTGGTGAGCAGCAACGCGGTCCAGGTACTTCTGCCAAAGCGTGTCCCGCTGGCTGCCGAGCTCGTACAGAACTTTCCAGGTGAACAGCCCGGTATTGTGGCCATCACTGAAGACGAGACGCACGGCATAATTACCCACCGGCGCAATCTGCGTGATCCTCACGTCCTGCTTGTCCAGTTGCAAGGTGCCGGATCCACCGTGCCCCCGCACCTCCGCCGATGGCGAATGCACGCGCAGAAATTCGCTACTCATCTCGAATGACTGGCCATCGTCATAGCTGACGGTCAACTTCTGGCGACTGCGGTCGAGCCGGAGTTCGGCGGGAACGGGCGGCGGTGTATCCGATTGGTCCAAGGCTGCAAGAGTCCGGTTGATGGGTGAGCAACTACTATACTGACTCCTGGTACTGATGGATCCTGGCCAGCGAACAGGTGTCGGCAATGAGTGCAGTTTCGAAGCCGCAGAACGAGATTCTCATGGTCGGTGCGCATCTGGCACCGGTCATCGACCGGCTGGAACCGGAGATCCGTGTACATCGCTATTGGGACGCGGCAGACCAGCCGGCATTGCTGCGCCATATCGCGCCGCGCGTACGTGCCATTGCGACGGATGCGTTTACCGGTGCGAGTGCCGACTTGATGGCGGCGCTGCCACGTCTGGAGCTGGTTGCAAATTTCGGCGTGGGTTATGACGCCATCGACGCGGTATACGCGCACCAGCACGGCATCACGATCACCAACACACCCGACGTCCTCAATGATGACGTGGCCGATCTCGCCATGGCACTGATGCTGGCGGTATTGCGCCGGATTCCTGAAGCCGACCGCTACGTGCGCGCTTCGCGGTGGCTGGAACAGCCCTTTCCACTGGCCCAGAAGCTCACCGGCAAGCGTCTCGGCATCTACGGCCTGGGCCGTATTGGCAAAGCCCTGGCCCGGCGCGCCGCCGGTTTCGACCTGCAAATTGGCTACCATGGCCGGCATCAACAACCAGGCCAGAGCCAGTCCGGGCAGAGTTACCAGTACTTCGACTCCTTGCTGGCCCTGGCGAGCTGGTGCGACATCCTGGTAGTGCTGGTGCCGGAAACACCGGAAACCCGTGGCACCGTCAACGCCAGGGTCCTGGCTGCGCTGGGCCGGTATGGTGTTCTGGTCAACGTCGCCCGCGGCGGCATCGTGGACGAACCGGCTCTGATCGAGGCTTTGACGTCCGCCACACTCGGCGGTGCCGGCCTGGACGTTTATGTGCAGGAACCAGCCGTGCCGCCGGCATTGTTCAAACTGGATAATGTTGTGCTGTTACCGCATCTGGGCAGCGCCACGGTCGATACCCGGGCAGCCATGGCCGACCTGGTGGTCAGAAACCTGCAGGCTTGGTTCCGCGGTGATTCGCTGCTAACACCAGTGGCGAAACCCGACTGATCAGAAGGCAGACACGCCCGTCAGTTCCTTGCCCACCACGAGTTGATGAATCGACTCGGTTCCTTCATAGGTCACGACGCTTTCCAGATTGAGCATGTGCCGTATCGGCGAATACTCAACGCTGATACCACTGCCACCGAGCATGTCGCGACAGTCGCGGGCAATATCCAGGGCCATGCGCACGTTGTTCCACTTGGCGAGCGAGATCTGCGTGGGCTGCAGCACACCGGCATCCTTGAGGCGCCCGAGCTGCAGTGCCAGCAGTTGTGCAGTCGTAATGCGGCGAGCCATTTCGGCAAGTCGCACCTGGATTAACTGGGTGTTGGCCAGTGGACGATCGAACAGCGTCCTGGTTTTTGTGTAATCGATCAGCGTCGCAAGGCAGTCCTGTGCAGCGCCGATCGGTCCCCAGCTAATGCCATAGCGCGCCTGACTGAGACAACTCAGCGGCCCACGCAGGCTGTTAACGCCGGGCAGTACATGCGTATCAGGCACCCGCACGTTGTCAAAAAACAGGGCCGAGGTAACCGATGCACGCAGCGACATCTTGTCGTGGATTTCCGGGGCATCAAAGCCCTTCATGCCTTTTTCAACCAGGAATCCGCGCACACCGTCCGGTGTCTTTGCCCATACCACCGCAACGTCAGCAATAGTGCCGTTGGTAATCCACATCTTGGAGCCATTCAGGATCCAGTCGGCGCCATCCTGGCGGGCATGGGTTTTCATGTTGCCGGGGTCGGATCCACCGTGCGCTTCGGTCAGCCCAAAGCAACCGATGGCTTCACCGCGCGCCATCGCCGGCAGCCAGCGCTGCTTCTGTTCTTCGGAACCGAAGGTATGGATCGGGTACATCACCAGGCTGCTTTGCACTGACACAAAGCTGCGCAATGCGCTGTCACCACGCTCAAGTTCCTGGCAGATCAGGCCGTAACAGACCGCATTGAGATTGGCGCAGCCATAGCCATCGATACTGCTGCCGAGCAGACCCAGTTCCGCCACTTCGGCCACCAGCTCGCGAGGAAAGCGCTGGTTCTCGAAGCACTCACGGATCACCGGCAGCACCCGGTCATCGACGAAGCGTGCCACGGTGTCCTGGACCAGCCTTTCCTCCTCCGTGAGCAGCGCACGAACGTCGAAAAGGTCGAGTGGATTGAGGGTGCTCACCAGAACCTCCTGCATGACGGACTTAACCCATCAGGCTGAATCTTCCCGATCACGACCGTCGCAATGCGGGTCCGGACCATTCTAGGCAAAGGCTGGCACTATCCGCTCACCGATCAGCTGGATCGCATCGGCTGGATCGTCATGCAGGCGAAAGTTGAGCTCGGTAACGCCAGTCTGCTGGAAGGCTCGCAGCTCAGACAGGCGACCGTCCACACTGTCGGGCGTGCCGGTAAATGTGAAGTTATCGAGGAGCTTGTCGACAAGCGGTTCGGGAACGCCCTTGATGACGCCCGACCGGTCACGGTATGCCTGAAAGAATGCAGGCTTCAGCCGCTGGACCTCGGCGCATTCGTCGGCACTCAGAAAAGATTCCAGGTACCAGTTGTCCAGCAAGCCCCGCACAGTAATTCCCTGCAGGCTTCACGTCGCGTAGTCTCCGCGTCCTGCTTGATATGCCAGGCCCAGATATTGTTGATGCGATAATCGCGCCGTCTCCCTTGTTCCGCCACCAGTGTCCCGTGCGCGTGACAGTTGTGGCTATCAACCGGCGGGTCATGTCGCTGTACATCACCCCATCAGCCGCCGGCACCGTGGCACGGAGCATCTGCGGCTGATTGGCACCGGTGTAAACCAGTGGCGGCTGTTCTATGCCGCCACCAATACCGAACTTCGGGCGATAGCCGTACACCTTGTAGAGCTCGCCCTGGTAGGTCAGCGCCTGACCGCTGCAACCCCGGCGCACCAGCTCGATGGCCTCGCGGACCGCACGCACGCGCTTGACAACTTCAATACCCAGCCGTGCCGGCCATTCACCACCACCACCGATAACCAGGCCGGCCCGACCCGACGAATACTCATGCAGAGTCAGCAGTGAATTGGCCATCTTCACCGGATGCATTTCCCAGGGACTGACCACGCAGACGCCAAGACGCACACGACGGGTGGCCAGAGCGGCCGGCACCAGGGCCATGAATGGATCCCGACAGGCCACGTAGTTCTGCAACCACATGGTTGATATGCCGACCTGTTCGCACAGCAGTGCCAGCCTGGTCAACTGATCGGGTGTCTGGTCTGGCTCTAGTAAAACGTGAATCTGCATGGATACTTTACTCACCTGGAGATCTGGCACATGGCCCTGAGCCTACTCTCTTACGGCATTCTCGTTGGTATCGTCAACACGCAGATGTACTGACCGGAGCAGACGTAGCTTCAGGCGTGCCTGGTCCGGGATGCACTCACCTGCCCCGCGTGCCGTCGGTGAGTGGGGTATCGAATGGAAGTTCAATCACTTCCACAGCGAGCGGCAGCGTGGCGGGTGTCCCTTCCGCCGAAAAGGCGTGCCGCACGCCAGGCGGAAGGGATTTCCCGCCGGGATGCCGCGGGCTACGGAGTGCTCTAGCCAAACGGACACCCGCCGGGATGCCGCGGGCTACGGCGTGAATGAAAGTTCAATCAACGCGATAATGCCGAACCAGCAACCATTCAGGTACCTGAGTCCATGCTACTGAACCGGCCGCGCGCCAGCGCTCTTATGGAACGGGAAGGCCTTGCGGGCCTGGTGACCATCACGCCACTCAACACCTATTACCTCTCCGGCTATTGGGGCCTGTTCAATACCCCTGGTGGCTACGATGCGGCTTACTGCGCTGTCTTGCCGCGCGACGATAGTCAGCCTGCCGCTCTGGTGGTGCCCGGCCTGGAAATTCGTCGCCTCGAAACCACCGGCGGAACCTGGATGCCCAATGTGTTTGCGCACACCCAGGCAGATATCGGGCAACGCTTTGCCGATGGCACCGTCCGCGGCACTGACTACACGGGCTGGCCGGTGCGTCCGAATGCTGCTTTGGGCGACCTGGAGAAGCGCTGGGTCGATATCGTGCAGCGGCTCGGGTCGCAGATGTCGGCGGATGCGTTTCAGGCTTTGGCTCGCGCCCTGAAGGCGGCTGGCCTGGACGGCGCACGCCTGGGCACTGACGATCCCCGTATTGCCGGCTGGCTTGAGGCGGCGGGGCTGACGCGCATCGACTGCCGATACCTGCCCGGTCTTTTCAATGAGATCCGGCTGGTCAAGACAGCACAGGAAATCGAACTGATGACGGTCGCCGCGCGAGCCAATGAAACGGCATTGCTTGCAGCTACATGGGCTATGCACGAAGGTGCAACCTGGAACGAACTGGAAGCGATTTACCTGATGGAAATGCTGCGTCAGGGTGGTCGCGGCGTCTATCTGATGTGCGGGGTGGGCGAGTTGCCGGCTGGCGAAGTACGCCGACACGAACCCGTAATGTTCGACGCGCTGGGTCATGTGGCCCGCTACCACGGTGATTTCGGCCGCTGCGCCGTGGTCGGTGAGCCATCTGCCGAACACCGCCGGCGCCACCGCGCCATCAAGACCGGTTGGGAAGCGGCGCAGGAATATCTGCGGCCCGGCGTACGGTATAGCGAACTGGCGGCCGCGGTCGCTGCCGTCGTGCGTCGCGAAGGCATCCCGGACTTTCGTGAGCCACTGGTGCACAGCCTCGGCCTGGAGCATACCGACGATCCGAAGCCACCCGGCGCCCAGCCACAAACCCGGCCAGACCAGATGCTTTGCGAGAACATGGTGGTCAACGTGGACATGCCGCACACCGAGATCGGCTGGGGTTCAGTACACATGGAGGACACGGTCCAGATCACGGCAGATGGTTGCCGGCGACTGGGTGTGGCGGACTTCAGCCTGCGGGTCATCGAACCCTGATGCGCCAGTGATCTGCGTTCTGTCGCCGGTTGTCGGCCACAGCAACTGCCGTTGAGATCTGCGGAACCGGCAGTACGGCTCAAGGTCTTAAAAGGACAAGGAGGAAGTTCACCATGCGTACGTCAATTCTCCTGATAGCAGCAAGCGCCCTCGCCCTTGTCAGTTGCGCCAGTACTGGCGAAATGGCCCGGCTCACAGGTGAAAAGGCCACCTTTCACTACGCCGACTATGCCGGCATGCCCGTCGAGGGATTCCAGGCCTACCGGATCAATGGCTGGACACCGGTCAGCCGTACCCAACTGGTCGTCTGGACTGGCGTGAATGATGCTTATCTGATCAAGGTCTGGAACACCTGCCAGGATCTGCAGTTCGCCGACCATGTTGGCGTCACGTCGACCGTCAATCGTGTCACCACCTTTGAGAAGGTTCGAGTCGGACGGGACACCTGCCCGATATCGGAGATTCGTCCGGTCGACATCAAACGCATGAGAGCCGACCGCAAGGCGGCGGCCGAGGCTGCCAAGGCGGGCTAGGTTTCACGACAGCGACGGCGGAGCGGAATCCGGGTGTTTGTGGCGGGCAATCTGCGGGCAGGCATCCTGTCTGCCCTCGAATCAAGCGCGCCTTACTTCACTGTATAGCCACGCGCCTCCAGACACGCACTTTCGGCCCGCTGGTAGTCGGCCCGATAGGCGGCAGCCTGCCCTGACGCTACGCCGCCCGATGGCTGAGTCGGGTCGAATCCGGTCTGCTTGACGGCCCATTGATAACAGGCATAGCGGTCGTCGGCCTGTTGCGCCTCGCTCTGGCCGCGGGCCGGATACACAAACTCGCTGGTGTAATCCAGCGGGGTCGTCATGCCGCCGTCGGGTGCCTCCGGAGGTTCGGTTACGACGTAAACCTGTTGTCGGGGCAGCCAGCGATAATAGATATGGTCAGCATAGTAATACGTGCCGACCCGGTAGCGAACGGCAAAGGCATGCCGGGGAAGGCGACGCACGTAGTAGCCACGCGCCGGGTAATAGTGTCTGGGACCATGGCGTTGGTCGACGACTCGTACCTGAATGGCCAGGCGTGGTTCGGCCGATGCCGGCGCCGTGCTGAACAGCGTCGCCAGCAAGCAGAGAACGACTGCACTATAAATCGTCGATTTCACGGCATTTACCTCATCAACACTTCAGAGCGGGACATGCTGGTCACTTCACTGTGTAGCCGCGACCTTCCAGGCAGGCACTGATGGCCCGCCGGTAGTCGTTGGCCTGTTGCTGGCGCACTGCCTGCAGTCGTGAATCCTGCCGGCGAACTGCCTGGTTATAGGCATCGGCCTCCTCCTGACGTGCCGAATCAGCTGCCGCGCCGATTACGCCGCCGGCTACAGCGCCTACGACGGCGCCCTGCGCGGTCCGGTGTGGCCCGGAAACCAGGGCGCCCAGCACCGCTCCGGTGACCGCGCCGCTGCCGTGAGCTGCACCGGGCGCAGGCGGCTCTCACTTCAATTCGCTGGTGGGGCGCAGGTCCGGCAGACCCGGATCGAATCGCGATTGCTGTACGGCCCACAGATGACAGGCGTATCGGTCCCGGTCGAGCCGGGCTGCCGACTGACCGGCAGCGGGATAGACATAGATCGCGGCCACCGGTGTTGGCGGTACCGGCACTGATCTCACGACAGCAGTGCGGGACGGTGCCGTTGCACATGCCGGCAGCAGCATTGCCAGGAACACAGGCAGCAGTCGTGGCCGGAACCGCCCCGTCGTATCACTCTGCACCGCGGCTATACGACTCATCGCTCTCATACTCCGTGGCACTCCCTGATGCCTGGGTATGTAACGTCGTGAGCGTGCGCAGGTTGACAGGCAATCCACGAATCGTCGCCATCATGCTGCGGCACTCAGACCGAGCCGAGGCTGAGGTTCAGCGCGGCGGGCCTCCCGCGTGAGCGGTTTTCAGCAGCAATACCAGCGGCAGTGAAACCACTGCCACGACGGTGAGCAGAAAGAAGCTGTTGCTGTAGCCGATTGCGGCAGCCTGCCGGACGAGTTCCGTCATGAATGCAGCCGTGGATTCGTTGGTGCCGGGCAGGCCTCCCAGAATCTGCCAACGGCTGGTATCAAAGGCAGTGAAATGCTCGGCCAGATAACTCTGATTCGTTTGTGTCGAACGGGCCAGCAGTGCGACGACTGTAGAGATCCCCACGGATGATCCGATATTGCGCATCAAGGTCAGCAAGGCACCGGCCTCGGCCCGCTGCTCGTTCATCAGGGTCGCATAGGCAACTACTGACAACGGCACGAAAGCCAGGGGTACCCCAAAGCCCTGGACAGCACCGGACCAGACCACCCATTGCCATGGCGTGTCCAGGCTGAACTGCGCCATGATCCACAGCGATACCGCTGTCAGCGTGATACCAACGCCAATCAACAAGCGCGCACTGACCCGGCCAACCAGTCGCCCGGCCACCAGCATGCCGAAAATCGACGTAACACCACGAACAGCCATCAATTCACCGGCCTGGGTTGGTGTGTATCCCTGGAGTTGCTGCAGGAAATTCGGCAACAGCACACTGGGACTGATTACCGCCAGCCCGATGGCAAACATCATGCCGATGGCCACCACGAAGTTTCGATCGCGAAGCAGCGTGCGATCCACGAAGGTATGCCGCCGGGTCCACGTGTGGACCACGAACATGTAGAAAAAGAGTCCGCTGAGCAACGCCTCCGTAACGATTTCGGTGGAATCAAACCAGTCCTTGGTCTGACCACGATCGATCCAGAGCTGGAAGAGGCCGATTGCGAGTGACAGCAGGATGAACCCCGTCAGATCAAAACGATGACCCACGCGATGACGTACCTTCGGCAGCGCCAGCAGAATCCCAAGGTACGCCACGATGCCTACCGGCACATTGATGTAAAACGCCCAGCGCCAGCTCAGCGTGTCGGTCAGATAACCGCCCAGTGTAGGACCGATGATGGGCCCGACCATGACCCCCATGCCCCACAGGCCAGTGGCTCGTCCGTGTGCCTCCGGGGGAAAGGCCTCGAGCAATACCACCTGTGACAACGGCACCAGCGCCGCACCGAAGGCGCCCTGAAGGCCGCGGAACAGCACCATCTGTGTCAGGCTTTCCGCCAGCCCGCACAGCATCGACGCAATGGTGAAGCCGGCCACGCTGACCGTCAGCACGCGCCGCAGTCCGTAGCGGCCACCAAGCCAGCCGGAGAGTGGCGTAGAGATCGCACTGACGACAATGTACGAGGTAAGCACCCAGGCGATCTGATCCTGGGTAGCCTGCAGGCTGCCCTGCATGTGGGGCAGCGCCACGTTGGCGATGGTCGAATCTATGGTGTACAGCAAGGTCGCCAGCACGGCGGCAACGCTGAGCAGAACGCGATTCGTTCCGGTAGCGTCCGCTGCTTCCGAGACGTCCATGATCGATCAGCCAGTCGACCCGAACCACCGTGAAAAGCGGGAATGCGGCCCCGTATCGATCTTCACGTCGGCACTCATGCCATCACGTAGCGGCGGATCGTCCGGAGTGGTGCTCAATGCGATGCGCACCGGGATGCGTTGCACGACCTTCACCCAGTTTCCCGACGCATTCTGCGGCGGCAGCAGCGAGAATTCGGCACCCGTCGCCTGGGAAATGCTTTCAACCCGACCGTGCCATCTCCGCCTGCCATATGTATCGACCTCAACCGACACGGGCTGACCTGGTCGAACAAACTCAAGATCGGTCTCCTTGAAATTGGCCTCCACCCACAGGGCCCGGTCGACAACGATGGCAAAGGCATTCAGACCCACCACGGCCCGGTCACCAACCTTCGGCAGGTGGCTGACGATGCCAGCCTGAGGTGCCAGAACGACGGTATGACCCAGATCTACGCGCAGCCGTTCAAGGTCGGCGGCAGCGGCCAGTACGGTTGGATTCTGGTCAGTCGGCTGGTTGGCATCGCCGCCAAGCCGGGCCACAGCCTGCGCGAGCTGCAACTTGAGCACGGCGATGCCACCTACCGCGAAGTCCGCCGAGCGGTGTGCCGCATCTACCGCCGCCTGCGCCACCAGGTTGCGTTTCAACAGGGCACGCTGGCGCTCGTAGTCGCGGACCGCGTAATCGGCAGTTTTCCGGGCGACGGCCAACTCGCCCTGCTTTTCCCTGCAGGCGGCCTTCAGCGACTCTACATTGGCGCGCGCAGCAGCCAGTTGCGCCTCGGCACCCTGAATGGCGACGCGCGTCAGCTGGTCGTCCAGCTTCAGAATCTTCTGGCCAGCCTTCACGCGGGCATTCTCGTCGACGAAAACCTGAAGTACGTCAGCAGAGATTTGCGGTACCACATTGACGCGGTCCTGCTGGACGTACGCATTGCCGGTTGACACATAGCGTCCTGCACTACCGTACAGGTAGACGGCGATGGCAACGATGATCGCCGGCACGACCCACAGCAGTACGGCACGCCAGCGGGAACGTTCAGGCGCGGGTCGCACCGTGTCGATACTTTCGCCGGGCAGATTTACGGAGACTGGTATTTCAGCAGCCACGTTATCGTCCTGCCGCAGTCCGTCGCCTGGCCGTTCGTTGTTTGCCGACCGGGCGTGGCGCCAGCAAATTCTCGCGGATGCGGCCCAGAAGCCGCCAGAACTGATCCTCCTCGGCCCGGGTCAGACCCCGCACCGCCCGCTTGCCGGTTTCGTCCACCAGAGCATGCATGCGTGCGATGGGTGTGGCCGCCTTCGCCGTGAGTCGTACCCGTATCGCCCGCCGATCGTCCGGATCGGGAGCCCGTTGCACCAGGCCGCGTTTCTCGAGCTGGTCGATCATCCGACCCAGGGTGACCGGCGTCACATCCATTACCGCCGCCAGATCGGTCTGGCGGCCGCCCTGGTTGCGATCCAGGCAATACAGCAGTCGCCAGAGTTCCGGGGTCAGTTTTTGCACTGGGTTGCGGTCCAGAAAGTCCCGGCGCATGGCCCGAACCAGCTCGGCCAGGGCAAATCCCAGCGAGCGCTCGCGCGTGGCATTGAAGCGGGGCGTACCACTCATAAGTGAGGGTAATAATAAGCAATGCTTACTATTCGTCAATAGCCATCTGACCCGCCGATTGCCGCCGCATGGCACAGTGAGCACGTGCCCCGGGTCACGTCCAACAAGTTTCCGTAACTTGTCACAACACTTAACTATTGGTAAAAAGCAGCGATGTGGACGACCGTCGCCCTGAAGCGCTCCCGGTGGCAGCTCATGCTGGCGGCCCTGCTGCTGTTCGCGGCCCAGCTCGTGGTCGATTCACATCTCATCGGCCACACGGCCAGCGGCGACAATGCCGGATGCGTAATCTGTGCTATTTCCGGCGGCTCGCCCGGTGCGCCACCTGCGGTGGTCAACCTTGCACCAGCAGCAAGTCCATTACCCGCCCCCGTAATCGAGCAGATATCGGCACCGGTTTCCCCGCGTGTCGTTGCCACCAACCAGGCCCGCGCACCTCCCCACTCCGTCTAGCGCTGTAACACCCCCAAGCATCGGCGCTTGCGCTGGTGCAGGTATTGCCGTGACGGAGAACCATTCATGCCATTCCGTACCATGGTGGCGGCACTGTCCGCCATTCTGCTGACGTCGCCTGCCTTTGCGGCGGGCGATGAAATTACCCTGCTTCGCCAGGAACTGGAACAGACGAAGGCCCTGGTAGCGCAACTTGAAACGCGCCTGGCCGCCGTCGAGGCCGATCAGACCGCCGCTGACACCACAGCCGATACGGCACCACCTCCGACAGCGGCGCCGGTTACTGCCAGCGGCTCGTCGCCCAATGCCTTCAATCCGGCGATCAGTGCGGTCATGGAGGGCTCCTACAACGCCTACTCACGATCACCGGAGGATGCAGTCATTGCCGGCTTTGCCGTGGACGACGCCGCACAGTTGCCCAACGAAGGTTTTTCGCTGGGCGAAAGTGAAATCAATCTGTCGGCCAATATTGACCCCCGGTTCTATGGCTCCTCACCGCCGCGCTGGAAGACGACGACGGCACGACGGGCATTGCTGTCGAAGAGGCATTTATTGAAACCCTGGGTCTGCCCTACGGCGCCAGCGTGAAGGCCGGTCGGATATTCCCGACCTTCGGCTACATGAACGAGATCCATGCTCACGCTGACTCCTTCGTCGACCGGCCACTGCCCTACCGAGCGTTTCTGGGTGGCGACAATCTCCATGACGACGGGGTGCAGCTTTCGTTCCTGCTGCCGACAGCGTTCTATGCCGAAGTGGGCGGTGGTGCCTTTCGCGGCGCCAGCTTTCCCGCTGCAGGTTCCGGCAGCAGCGGCGCGGGCACGACGACGTTGTTCGGACGCGTCGGCGGCGATATCGGCGTGTCCCAATCGTGGCTTGCCGGCCTCTCCTGGCTACGTGGCGAGGCCGTCAATCGCGAAACCGGTGATCTGACATTCAACGGCACAACGCACCTCTACGCAGCCGATGCCAAGTACACCTGGTCGCCCAACGGCAATCTCGCCAACCGCTCACTGGTACTGCAGGCGGAATATCTGTGGCGCAACGAAGACGGCGCCTACAACGGCATTGGCTATGACCGCGATACGGATGGCTGGTACGCCCAGGCAGTGTACAAATTTCACCCGCAGTGGAAGGTCGGGTACCGCTACTCGCATCTGGGTGCGGCGTCTGTCCCGCTGGCCCTGGCCGGAACGGCACTCGATAGCGGCGGCCACAACCCACTCTCCCAGAGCCTGCTGCTGGAGTGGGACAACAGCGAGTTCAGCAGTCTGCGTCTGCAGTACACCCGGGACGAGTCAGGTCCTGTGGCTGACGACGAAGCGGTGCTTCGCTACACCATCAGCATGGGCGCCCATGGCGCTCACCAGTATTAACCCGATTCCGAGGTACCTGCGATGTCAATCCGGATCCTTCTGCTTTTACTTGTCACGCTTCCCGTCGTTGCCCAGGCAAAGGTCAACGTCTTTGCCTGCGAGCCCGAATGGGGTGCGCTCACGACGGCTATCGCCGGCGACCACGCGGCGATCACCGTGGCGACCACAGCGCTACAGGATGCCCACCAGGTTCAGGCACGCCCCTCGCTGATCGCCGCTGTGCGCAGGGCCAAACTGCTCATTTGCTCGGGCGCGGAACTGGAAACCGGCTGGCTGCCACTGCTACTCCGCCAGGCTGGCAACACGGCGCTGCAAACCGGTCAGCCTGGCAACCTCATGGCTGCATCGTTCGTTCACAAGCTTGAAGTGCCGAAGGTGCTTGATCGCTCCCAGGGCGACATCCATGCCGAGGGCAATCCTCACATCATCACGGACCCGCACAACCTGATCCCTGTTGCACGGGAACTGGCCAACCGGCTGCAGGCCATCGACCCCGACAATGCCGCCAGCTATGCGGCGAACCTCGCAACGTTCGACCAGAAGTTGACTAGCCGGATTACCGAGTGGGAAACGCAGGCCGCACGTCTGCGTGGCACCCCGATTGTCATACAGCACGATGTGTGGGCCTATCAGGACAACTGGCTGGGCCTGAAGCCGGTGGCCGCACTTGAACCAAAACCGGGCGTACCACCCACCAGCAGTCATCTGGCGAGCGTGTTGGCCACCCTCGGTACCACACCTGCCAGGGCCATAGTCGTGGCTGCCTACGAAAATCCCAAAGCAGCGAACTGGCTGGCCGACAAGACCGGCCTGCCTGTTCTCACGTTGCCGCTAACCGTCGGCGGCAACGCCAACGCTACAGATCTGTTCACCCTTTATGACTCCACAATCAAGCAACTGCTGGCAGGGATCCAATGAATACATCGACACTGGAGTTTTCAATTCTGGGCCCCGCCTTCGTGGCAGGCCTGCTGGTGCTGGCGACACATGTGCCACTGGGAATCGAGGTACTTCGCCGCGGCATCATCTTCATCGATCTTGCCATTGCCCAAATGGCGGGCCTCGGCGCTCTGGCCGGCAGTCTTTATCTGCCGGATGCGATGGACGGCGGCAACGTACTGGCCGTGCAGGTGTGTTCGCTGGCGGCGGCCCTCGCCGGTGCAGCGCTGCTGACCTGGACAGAGCGTCGCCATCCGGCAATTCAGGAGGCGCTGATTGGCTGCCTGTTCGTACTATCAGCCTCGGTGAGCCTGTTGCTGGTCGGCCAGAATCCGCATGGCGCCGAGCACATCAAGGATCTGCTCGCCGGGCAGATTTTGTGGGTACTGTGGCCGCAGATAGCAGTTGTTGCCGGTTTGTATGCCGTGCTGCTGATTGGCTGGTTCACCTTGCGACATCGCATGGGACGTGCCGGCTTTTATGTGATTTTCGCGCTCGCCGTAACGGCATCCGTGCAACTGGTCGGCGTCTATCTGGTTTTTGCCAGCCTGATCATGCCGGCACTGGCCCTGCGCCGGGTTGAGGGCGGGTGGCGATTATTCAGTGCCTGGCTGACCGGTGCTGCGGGGCTCGTTGCAGGCCTGGTGCTGTCTGCGTTATTCGATCTTTCAACGGGACCCACCGTGGTGGCAACGCTCGCCCTGGTTTCGCTGGCTGCCGGAATACTCAGTTCACGTTGGGTCGGTTCACGGCGTCACAGCACGCACGCAGCGCACACCGAGCAGGTTGCCACGGCCGGATTGCAGCTGAGCACTGCCACCGCCGCTCGCGAAAAAGCTGTGCCAGGCTAGCTGCGCCGGGGAAACCGAATCCTGTGTGGAGCTCCAGTAGTTGCCGGCCAGATTGCCGATGTTGCCGTTATCGACCAGATTCGCCTGCATGGTCTGGCGCAAGGGGGCGCCCTGCGTGCCGCAGCCGGTTCCGGCGCCGCTGCTGTCGTAGCCCATCTCGCAGATTGCCGGCAGGTACCAGTCACTGTAACCATCCATGGTCGCTGTGCAGACGCCGGCGGCATACGTCGTCGGGTCCACACCCGGCACTCGTCGGGGTGGCGAATTGGCGGCAACAATTTCTGTGGTGTTGCACTGCCCGTCGCGATTGCCGTTGCAGGTATCCGGCGGACTGGTTGACGCTTCCGACACACCTTGAATAACGATCGTGCTGTCAGCCCATGACACGGCGTCTGGCCCCGAAGCCGGACTGGCCTGGTCGGTGATTGCCGCCACTGTCCCGGCGATGCTTTCATTGCCGGGTGTCGTATCGTCAATGGCAAACAGATAGCCGGACTGATAAACGCTGCCAAAGCCCACAACGCTGATCTGCGCAGTGACGGTGTTGGTATTGCTGCCGCTGGCCGACAGGGTGACTGGCACCGGGCTGACATCACCAGGCGCGGCACTCGGCGTTGCTCCCGGCGTGATGGTCAGCACACATTGGTTACCGGCGGCAATAGTGCCGCAAGCAGCCGGTGCGATCGTACTCCCAGCAGGCAGGTTTGCCGTGTAGCCCACTGCCAGGGCATCACTGCCACCGCTATTCGAGATGGTGAGCGTTCGTGATGCGCCACTGGTACTGAGCGCCAGAGCCGGGGCACTGACAGTCAACACAGGGTTACTGCCGGCAGAAAAACTGACGGTACAGTCCTGTGTGACAGCACCGGTGGTATAGACCGCACCAGCCCATGTACCTGCAGTACAACTGCCACCAACCGCATTGGTGCGCGTATAACCACTGTCGGCCGTCACGGTGAACATGGTCGTGCCACCGAAATCGACAGCCTGCGGCGTGCCGGGCGAAACACTGACATTCGTGCCGGACGGTGTCACTGTCAGGCTGTTGATCGTTGCCGAAAAAGTGACCGTGCAGTTCGCCGTCACCGGGCCCGTTGTATAAACGGCAGCCGCCCAGCTACCCGCGGCACAGGTTCCAGCCACCGTATTGTCGCGTGTGTAGCCCGGGACCGCGACTACCGAGAACGATGATTGCCCACCGCTGGCAACAGACTGGGCACTGACCAGCGTGATGCCCACATTGCTGCCGGACGCCGTGACGGTGTAGCTGATTGTTTCACCACTGTCATCAGATCCGCCGCCACCGCCACCACAGGCGGCCAGGGCCAGACTGAATGCCAGAACCATGGCAGATTTTAACGGTTGCCCCACGTCGCAGTCCTCCAGCAGAGTAACCGCGACGATATGACTTAAGGTGGGATGCTGATAGCGGCATCCCCCGAATCTGTGACGTAGTGCTCGGGAACAAACTCTGCATCAATGCACTGGCGCATCGTCTGCCGTAGTGATGACGGTACCCGGCTGCATCTCGCCGGTCGCGAGAGCCTTCACATACTCGACCGTCGGCAGATGACAGTAAATCTGGCCCTGAAAAATCTTCGGGAGCAATGGCGTAATCCAGCTGTCGTAGTCCTGGAACAGCCCCGGCGAATTCAGGTGAACAAGCCCGTCCGGTGCCTGATAGCTGAGTGGAAAATCTGCCAGAAAGGAACGGCCCGTAATGTAGGGTTCGTTGTCATCAATCACGAATCTGGCCGCCCGATCGGCAGCTTTTGGCAATCCGTCTCTCCCCAGTTCATCGATAGCCAGCGCCCGGATCTGCTGCGTGATGTCAGGACAGCCGAGTTGCTCGCCAGCAGCGCTCGGACCAAATACCGCCCTCAGGATTGCCGCAGTTTTCATCTTGCACGACACCACGATCGGCCTTTGGCCGGCATAGGTCACCACCTGATAAATCTCGAAAGGCTCAGCCGACGACTTCGAATGCCTGAACGAAGGCATGTCCTTGAACACCGTGTTGCCAGGCTTGAGTGCTGTACTCGCTATCCGCTGCTGAACGGCGATACAGAACTCGTCCGACGCCGGGGCTGGCAGGGGATCGGTCAGGGCACGAACCGGCGACGGAAACGATGATGTGGCCACCGTCGCTATAACAATCAGAGCGCATAGTTTCATGTCAGCCATCCTGATTCGCGTTAAAGAACATTGTCTCCGGCGGGAGTGGCTTCAGCCGGGATCACTGGCGTATTGTCCAGCCACTTGCGTACATCGTGACCGATCCTGGCACCGGCCTCCTCTACCGCCATGTGGCCCACACCCGGATAGCTGATGAACGTCAGCGATGGTGCTGCCGCCAGCAACTTCCGGAACTCGGTGGCCTGGGAAAATACAGCGGTACGGTTTGCCTCGCCCCAAAGCAACAGCACGGGCACACGGATCGAACGAACCAGGCCCTCGATGTCGCCCGCCTTGTACTGTGAGAGCCTGTCGAGTTGGGCTTCGCGCTGGCCTTCCCGCATCCACAAGTCATACCAGCGGTCGACCAGGCTGTCGGGGAGTTTTGATGGATCGCCAAAACCGCTGCGAAGCATGAATTCCGGTAGCGCCCGCGGCAGAATGTACTTGAGCACATACCCGACCCTGGGCACGCCGCCACTGCGCATCTTCTCGCGGCCCTCCAGAGAACCCGGACTCAACAGAATCAATCGCTCGACGCGATCCGGATGAGCGGCTGTGTAGTGAATCGCAACCGTACCCCCCAATGAGGTACCGGCCAGCGTGGCCCTGTCGATCCCCAGGGCATCGATAAAGCCTTCGGTCAGCAAAAGCGTGCGCGGCAGGGTGTAGTCACCCGTCGGGTCGGGACCGGTGAGTCCGTGACTGCTCATGTCAAGCCGGACCACACGGTAACTGTCCTTGAGCACATCCACCCAGGGATCCCAGTCGATCAGGTTGGAGAAGTTCGCATGGAACAGAATGACGACCGGGCCTGTGCCGTCGTCGCGGTAATGCATGCGCACACCATCGATGGTCACGAATCGGGAGGCAGGGCCTGCGTATCGGGCTTCCAGCTCGGCAGCAGGTATGTCCCGGTACATCCACAGGGCGACTCCGATACCGACAACAGCGAGGACGGCGATGACGAGCAATGTCCGGCCGATGAAGATCCACATGCAGGTATTACTCCCGATCAGCCTGGTACTTTAATTGATGTCGGACAGCATGAAGCACTGCGTGTTGCCCTTGCACCCGACATTTCATGGACAATGAAACCCTGGCACAGCTTCCGGAGTACATCTCTACGGTCACCTTATGGCTATCAGTGTATTTGACCTGTTCAAGATCGGCATCGGGCCTTCGTCGTCACACACGGTAGGACCGATGCGTGCTGCTGCCCGTTTTGCAACACGCTGGCTGGAGGCACCAGAACATCTGGCCACAACCGCCAGAATACGCGTAGAGCTGTACGGATCGCTGGCTTTGACCGGGCGTGGTCATGGCACGGACAAAGCGGTGCTTTGCGGTCTTGAGGGTGAATTGCCTGACAGCATTGATCCGGACATTATCAACAACAAGGTAGAACGAATCCGCAGCCACAAACGTATTCGCCTGCTCGGCAGGCACGAGATTGCATTCAACGAAAAGTCTGACCTTGTCTTCAACAAGCGGCAGAAACTTCCACACCACCCCAACGGCATGCGTTTTATCGCCTTCGACGCCGAAGGCCTGGAACTGGCCTCGCGTGACTACTACTCGGTTGGCGGTGGCTTCGTTGTCAATCACGATGAAGCCGCCGACGATCGTATCGTGCCCGACACCAGCCGGCTGCCCTATCCGTTCCACAGTGGCGATGAACTGCTACGCCGTTGCGAGGAGTCGGAGATCGACATTGCCAGTCTCATGCTGGCCAATGAAATGCACTGGCGACCCGAAGAGGAGATCCGCTCCGGTCTGCTGAAGATCTGGGCGACGATGCAGGAGTGTGCGGCCCGCGGCATGCAAAGCACGGGCGTGTTGCCGGGTGGGCTCAAGGTTCCACGCCGTGCTCCGGCCATGTGTACTGAACTCCGCGCCCGCCAGCCAGAAGATTTACAGGATCCGCTGATGATCCTCGACTGGGTCAACCTGTACGCCCTTGCCGTCAATGAAGAAAATGCGGCAGGCGGTCGTGTGGTTACCGCACCGACCAATGGCGCGGCCGGGATCATTCCTGCAGTACTGCACTACTACCAGCGTTTCTGTTCAGGGGCCAATGAAGCCGGCGTCGTGAACTTCCTGCTCACGGCCGGCGCCATCGGCATCCTGTTCAAGGAGAATGCCTCGATCTCGGGCGCCGAAGTCGGCTGTCAGGGCGAAGTCGGCGTGGCCTGCTCAATGGCTGCAGCCGGGCTCACGGCAGCTCTCGGTGGCAGCATCTATCAGGTCGAGAATGCTGCTGAAATCGGCATGGAGCACAATCTGGGCCTCACCTGCGATCCCATCGGTGGCCTGGTACAAATTCCGTGTATCGAGCGTAATGCCATGGGATCAGTCAAGGCCATCAATGCCCAACGCATCGCCATGCGCGGCGATGGCGAGCATCACGTCTCTCTCGACAAGGTCATCAAAACCATGCGCGACACCGGACGCGACATGATGGACAAGTACAAGGAGACCTCGCGTGGCGGACTTGCCGTCAACGTGATCGAGTGTTGAGTGAGCGCCGACTTGCAATATTTTGTTAAATGACTTTTTGCCGGATCATCTGTCGATCTTCTTTACGAAGCGCTGCGACAAGCAATCCGCCGGACATGCCATTGTGTTGAAAACCAACCCGATACGATTGGTGGCACAAGAATTGCTATGCTGTATGCAGTATCCACATAATCAAAACGAATCTGATTGCACTCGGAGCCTAAATCGCATGAACCCAGCTATTCGCCGTGCCGCACTTCCGTCTCTTGTCGCCTCAATGGCCATTGCATTGTTGTCCCAGCAGGCGACCGCGGCCACGATTTCCACCAGCGCCATCATTCCCGTGACCTCGGGCAGCGGATTTACGTTGCTGCCGATCTCAGGCCTGGCCCAGTTCGACCCGTCCCAGGGAACACTTACCGGCATCACGTTCAGCCTTGATATCAGCAACTACGATGTGACGCTTAGCCTCAGCTCCTGGGATGACCCGGGTACTGGCGCCCAGTTTCAGTCGGCCAACCTGTCAGGCCAGTTTTCCATTGATGCAGCACTTCCAGGTGGGGGTGGCCTGCTCTTTTCTTCAACCGCATTCGGTAACGACCTCTACGACGAATTCGGTACCGTGGATGTTTTCGGGTTTTCAGGTGGACCTGTACTCGAAGATGCGATGGCGCGCCTGACAACAGAAGGCCTGCTCACCAGCTTTATTGGCACCGGCAATGTTTCCCTGCTGAGCTTCGGTGTCTACAGCTTTGGCTATCCCGACATGGTCGAGCTGGATGACGGCTCATTCGCCGATGGCAACCCGTACATCGATGCGTTCAACGTTGGCCCGTCTACCGTCACGATCGATTACGCCTATACGCCGGCTGTAGTACCTCTCCCCGCCGGCATCTGGCTGCTCGGGTCTGCACTGCTTGGATTGGCCGGAATCAAACGCAGAGTCGCCTGACACAACGTCGCCTGGCACAATCGCCGCCGTATCACCGGGGGGCGCCGCTATCGGCGCCCCTCTTTCGTTTCTGCGTTCGTTGCTGCCAGTACGAGTTCCAGCTCGCGGTACTTCGATTCATCAAAAATGACACCGATCCCGTCAGCCTGACCGTGAATTACAAAAGCCGGCCACCGACAAAGACGATTGTCGGGGCCGGCCAGGGTAAATTCGACGTTAATCAGACCCCGAACCGCCGTATGCGGATCCGGAACCGCCAGAAATGCACCGCCCAGACTGACGTTGACAATAGTCACGGCGATTTCCTGACCTTTGGCGGTGCGCATCGTGGCCGGCAGGTGGACTGGCTGTCGCCTGGCGAGTCGGTGCTCCATTTTTGCTACCAGTGCCACTATCGCCACCAAGGGCTATAACCGTCGTCGCCCCGTCAGGAAGAAGAAGGCTGCCAGGACCAGGCCAACAATGAAGAGGATCCAGGCAATATTTGCCGAAATTCCAGCGACACCACCGATGCCCAAGGCGCCGGCGACCACGGCGATAATGAGAAAAACCGCTGCCCAGTAGAACATTGCTCTCACCTCTTTAAGCTGATGTGGCAATCATTCTCTCTGCTGGAAGTCCTGCCAGAAGTCGGCCCGAGGCGGGTTCCGCGCGCATCAACAGACTACAGTCGAGTAGGATGAGTCTGACATACACCTCCAGTACTGGATGGGCATCCGATGACTGAAGCACAGGTAGCGTCATGAGCACCACGGGAATTGGCGGGTCTGCGGCGCCACCCGCAGCGCCCGTATCGGAATTCAGAAACGGCTGGCGAATGCTGGTTGCGGCTTCGATTGGCATCGCCTTCGGCGCGTCGCCGATACCGTACAACTCGATCGGTGCATTCACCGTCCCGCTCACCGAAGAGTTTGGCTGGGGCCGTGGCGACGTACAGTTTGCCATTCTGGGTTTCACCATCGCGGTCGTGATTGCCGTGCCCATCATCGGGGCACTGGCCGACAGGTTTGGCGTCCGCCGGGTAGCCCTGGCGACGCTGATTGCTTTCGGCCTCGGCTTCGCGGCCCTGTCGCTGACGCCCGCCTCACTGTTCGGCTTTTATGCGATCTGGATTGTCACCGGCCTGCTGGGTGGCGGTTCAACCCCGGTTACCTGGACACGCGGCGTCAACGCCTGGTTTGAGAAGCGACGCGGGATGGCGCTGGCCATCGCCCTGATGGGCACCGGTATCACGGCGGCCATTCTGCCCAGACTGACCACCTGGCTGATTGCGGGATTCGGCTGGCGAACAGCCTTCGCTGCCATATCGCTATTGCCGCTGGCCGTGGCCCTGCCCATTGCGATCGCCTGGTTTCGTGAGCCTACATTTCACCCGTCGGAGAAGATGCTTGCCCCGCCCGAGCAAACCGGCGTAACGGTCCGGCAGGCCCTGGCCAACTATCGGTTCTGGGTAATCGCTGTTGCCTTGTTCGTCATTGCGACAGGCGTCGGTGGACTGATCACAAATTTTCTGCCACTGCTGACCGACCGTGGATTTACCGTGGCCGATGCTGCATGGACCAGCGGTGCTATCGGCGTCAGCCTTATCATCGGCCGCCTGGGTGTCGGCTATCTGCTGGATCGGGTGTGGGCGCCTCTGGTGACTTTTCCGCTGCTGGTGATGCCGGCGATTGCCTGCGTCATTCTCATGCAGGATCAGGTGGGCCAGCTATCGGCTATCGCAGCCGCCTGCATGATCGGAGTGGCGGCTGGCGCCGAAACCGATCTCGTCGCCTATCTGGCAGCCCGTTATTTCGGACTGCGCAATTACGGCACAATCTATGGCCTGCAATATGCGGTATTCGCCATGGCCTCGGGACTTGCACCATGGGCATTCGGCCGGGTCTACGATCAGTTCGGCACCTACGATCCGATTCTGATCGTTTCCAGCATCGGTTTCGTGGTTGGTGCCGCCGCGCTACTCACGCTTGGTCGCTATCCGGATTTCTCCGCAAAGCGGAACCAGGCTACAGACTCACCACTCGGGAAGTAGCGAGGCCGTCGACCGATCATGGCTTTTTATCAGCAGCGCATTCTGCCGTGGCTCATCGACAAGGGCATGCGGAACAAGGCCATGACGAAGTATCGGCCACGGCTGCCACCACTGGCGGCGGGCCGCGTGCTGGAAGTCGGCATGGGTTCGGGGCTGAATTTTCCGTACTACACGGGTCGTGTTGAGCACCTCTACGGCCTGGAACCTGCCGAATATCTGCGCAATGCGGCAGCCGCAGTTGTAGGGCTTGCTCCCTGTCCCGTGACATTTCTGGCGGCCGGCGCCGAAGCCATTCCACTGGAAAGTGCGTCCATCGATACAGTCGTCAGCACCTGGACGCTGTGCTCCATTCCGGATGTTGAGGACGCACTCAAGGAGATGCGTCGCGTGCTGAAGCCGGGTGGGCGCCTCCTGTTTCTGGAGCACGGCCGCGCACCCGACGCCAAGGTTGTGCGACTGCAAAACCGCCTGGCTCCGGTGTTTCGCCTGCTGGCTGGCTGCAATTTGAATCGGCCGATTGATTCACTGCTGGAAAATGCCGGCTTCGCGTTCAACGATCTTGAGCGTGGCTATCTGGATGGTCCGCGCTTCATTGCCTATCACTATATTGGCGATGCCCGAATAGCCTGAGCCGACTCAATTGGCCTTATGCACCGCCGGTGGCCTAAACTTTTCGCACCCCAGGTTGCGAATGTTGAAACCGATGCGCTTGTACAGCCTGCTGATTGCCCTTCTTGTTGTTCTGCCGGCGTCCAGCCAGGCAGCCATCCCCACCGGAAAGCTCGACAGCAATGTGCGGCCGCTGGCCTACCGGCTTGACCTCTGGATACTGCCGGATCAGACAGACTTCAACGGCACAACGGAGATCGATATCGATGTTGGTACTCCGACGTCGCTGATCTATTTGCATGGCAACGGTCTGGTGGTTACGTCCGTCCGCTACACCAGCGCTGCCGGAACCAGCCAGACTCGTACAAGCCAGGCTCGTACAAGCCAGACTCGTACAAGCCAGTCTGGCAGCTACAAGCAGGTGGACGTGACTGGCGTCGCGGAACTCGACTTTGGCAAACCGGTACCGGCCGGCCGGGGCACGCTGCACATCGAGTACAACGCACCGCTTGGCAAGGTTGGCGATGGTCTTTATCGCTCGGACGTTGCGGGTGAGTCCTATGCCTTCACCCAGTTCCAGCCGGTTGACGCACGACGCATGTTTCCCGGCTTCGACGAACCAGGCTACAAGACGCCGTTCGATATTGCCGTAACGACACGTGCGGCGAATGTGGTGATCGGCAACACACCCGTCCGCAGCGAACGGCCAGCCGGTGAGGGACTCAAGCGGGTTGAATTCATGACTACGCTGCCGCTGCCCACTTACCTGCTTGCGCTGGCTGTAGGCCCGCTCGACGTTGTCGATGGGCCGGCGATACCACCGAACAAGATCCGCGACCGGCCCTTGCCCCTGCGTGGCATCGCAACCCGCGGCAAGGGCCCCAGGCTCAAGTACGCCCTCGACAATACCGCGGCCATCGTCGATTACCTGGAGACATATTTCGATACGCCCTTCCCGTACCCGAAGCTCGACCTGATCGCATCGCCAGATGCCGGTGGCGGCATGGAAAATGCGGGGGCCATCATTTACGGGGATATCCGGTTGCTGCTGGATGATCAACCTTCCCCCCAGGAGCGCCGTGGCTTTGGCGGAATTCATGCCCATGAACTGGCGCATCAGTGGTTCGGCGATCTGGTAACCCCCAAGTGGTGGGACGACATCTGGCTCAATGAAGCGTTCGCCAGCTGGATGGCCTTCAAGGCCGGTGACGCCTGGGAACCGGACCTGGGTTTCGATATCGTGCCGGCATTGCAGACACCCGCCGCCATGACGATCGACAGCCGGATTTCTGCACGACAGATCCGCCAGCCGATTACCCGCAACCAGGATATCAACAGCGCCTTTGACGGCATCACCTATCTCAAGGGTGCGGCGGTCCTTGGCATGTTCGAGAGTTATCTCGGCGAGGACCAGTTCCGCGCGGGCATCCGCACCCACATGCGCCGCTTTCCGTACGGGGTGGCCGATGTGGAAGATTTCATGGCTTCACTCGCCAAAGGCTCGGGCCGACCCGACGTCATTCCTGCCTTCCGCAGCTTTATTGATCAGCCCGGCGTTCCGCTGGTCATGACCAAACTCGAATGCACAGCAGACAGTGCTTCGCTACAGGTGACGCAGTCGCGCTACTTGCCGATCGGCTCCCGGGGTAACCCGGCGAGCACCTGGCAACTGCCGCTGTGTGTGCGCTACGGCGATGGGGCCAAAGGTGGCAAGCAGTGCACCCTGCTCACTGAATCCACAACCAGGATTCCACTGAAGTCAGCGGGCTGCCCGACCTTTGTCATGCCCAACGCCAACGGCGCTGGCTACTATCGTTTTGCTTTCGACGACGATGGCTGGCGTGCGCTCATGGCGCATTTCGACCAGCTTGGAGAGGTCGAAGCGCTGGCCCTGGCCGACAGTCTCTCTGCCGCCTATCAGGCCAACCGCCTGTCCACAGAGTCACTGGTGGCTGCGATGAGGGTCATGGCCCGGTCGCCCTATCCCGAGGTGGTTCTGGCGCCGGATAACGACCTGATCCGGCTGCGTGACTACCTGACGGCTGAAAACGCAGATGAGGTACGGGCCCTGATGCGCAGCCTGTACCGTCCGCGGCTTGATGCCCTTGAGAAAAGCAGCTCGCCTGTCACTCCGGAACAGGCCATTTTCCGGACCAACCTCATCCGCTTCCTGGCGCTGGAGGCGCGCGATCCCGAACTGCGCGCGACGCTGGCTGCCCAGGGAGCGCGCTATATCCGCTTTGACAAGAGCAAGACCAACAAGCCAAACCGCACACAAGACGGCCTGGATACCAGCGCGGTGTCGCCAGCTCTGGTGCAGGTAGCACTGCAGGTGGGTGTGCAGGAATACGGCGCTCCCTTTGTCGAAGCTCTCATCGACCGGCTGTTTGCATCAACCGACAGCCAGTTTCGCAGTCAGGCAACCGTTGCACTCGGCTCTACGGATGATCCGAAGGTTGGCGATCGTGTGCGCAAGTTGTTGCTTGACCCGCGACTGCGTGGCCGGGAACCCACGACGATTGCCTTCGGGCTTGCTGCCCGTCCCAGTCAGCGCCGGGCAACCTTCGACTGGTTCAAGGCAAACGACGAGGCCTTCATCGCCCGGGTATCCCACTTCGGCCATCGCTGGTTTCCAAACTTCGGGGCCGGTTTCTGCAGCAAGCCGGAACGCGACGAACTCGAAGGCTTCTTCACCCCTATCGTCAACCGCCTGGATGGCGCCGCTCGTACACTGGCTGAAACACTTGAGGGCATCGAACTCTGCACCGCGCTGGTCACCGCAAAACACGCCGAAGCCACCGCCGCCTTTTAAGGAACACCTTTAAAGGGGACGCTACCCTTTTCCAGTGCCTCTTTTGCGGAAATTCAAACTGCTTCCCGCACCGTGCTGTTCGCCCCGAGTAAAGACCTTACTCGGGGCGAGCACTTCAGGTTTCAGGGCAGCAAGCGGACCACATCAACATCCAGCGTGGTCTTGCGCAGTTCCTTGTCGATTTCGCCAATCAACTCAACCTTCAGGTCCGGACTGGCTTGCACGCCGCGCCAGTCGTCATTGTCAACCTCGATGGTCATCGTCCCGGAATCGTCCTTGAACTCATACTTTTCGTCGCCCAGCGATTGCAGGATGTAGCCCTGCAATTTCACCGGGCTGTCATCACGCATGCCAAGGGCTTCTTTAACGGTAACTACCGTCAGATTATCCGGCCCGGTAAAGCCGCCGCTGCTTGCACTACCGGCCACTGCTACTGACGACGCCAGAGCAAGGCCCGCTGCGATCAATACATTCTTCATAGTGTCTCTCCTGGTATAAATGGTACGGAGTCACTATGGACAAGAATGCTTAAAGGATACTTAAGGCGGAAAGCGTATGTCGACACGCAATCCCGATGTGTCGCGCGGATTGGCAGTGAATCGCAGACTCGCACCAAGGACCTGAACAATACGGTGGCAAATAGCCAGCCCAAAACCCAGACCTTCATTTCTGCTGTCCAGCCGGGAGAAGCCACCGACATTCAGTTTTGCAAGCTGCTCTGGCGGCATGCCGGGGCCGTTGTCGCTGATGGAAAGCAGCGGCTGCCCTGACTCGCTGCCCATACTGATGTGAACCTGCGTCTGGCGCGGGCAGTGTTGAATAATGTTGCGCACCAGATTCTGGATCAGCACCTGGATCAGCACGGGGTCGCCAGATATCGTGACCGGTTCAATAGCCGTCTCCAGACTGATCCCGGCTGCAGCGAGTTCACTGGCGACGCGCGGACCTTCAGCCGCCCAGAATTCAGCAAACTGAATCTTTGAAAAGCCGGCACGCCAGTGCCCCTCCTCGATTCGTGCGAGTGTCAGAAGCTGTTCAATTACCCGCGCAATGCGGTTCACTTCGGTGCCCAGCATGGCAATGTCGGGATCCGGACCGGCGAGCTCCAGCTTCAGCGTGGTGAGTGGTGTACGCAGTTCATGTGCCACGTCATTGCTGAACTGCCGCTCTCTGCGCAGTACAGAATCGATCCCCTATCAGCCGGTTCAGCTTGTCACGCAGCACACCGATTTCCACGATCGGAGAACCGACCGTCAGTGGCTCCAGCGAATCAGCATTGCGGCTTTCAATCTGCCGGACCAGCCGTGACAGTGGCCATAGCAGCATGCCCAGGAAAGCAGCTAGGAACAGCAGATTGATACTGGTGCCGGCGACGACCGGCACCATGATGTCCTCAAGAATTTCCCCCTGCAGGTCGGCATACAAATCGGCACGACGGGAGCAACTGAACAACCAGCTCCCCTTCGCGTTGGTAACCATGCCACTCATGTCCGTCCCACTGCAGACTGAGTTCGTGGCTGTCCAGTGAGACTGGCTGCAGCTGATGCGGAAGGTTACTGGCCAGCTGACTGGTGGAAAGGTCGTAGACGTTAACCCACAACGTTTCCTCTTCATCCGGCTTGAAGGCCTTGGTGAGCAGCGACGCGAGTTCTTCCCGCGGCATGTCGATTTGGCTGGTAGCCAGCAGCTTCGCCAGCATCCTGCTCTGGTTCTCCAGATCCTCATCGAGCACATCACGGAGTTCGTCGTTGGCTGTGCGGTACGTCGCCACGAGGCCGGCGACGGCGGTGGCAACCGACGTCACCGCGAGTAGCAGCACCAATTGCGACAGCCGGAATCTCATAACGGGACCAGCCGATAGCCGTAGCCGCGGACTGTTTCGATCCGGTCCTTGCCCAGCAGCTTGCGTAAACCGTGGATGTGCACTTCAAGCGTATTCGAATCCACGCCATCGCCCAGTCCATAGAGCTGCTGGTTGAGTCGTTCGCGGCTGACCGGCTTGTCGATGGATTGCATCAGAACGGCCAACAGCTGGTGCTCCTTCGGCGGCAGGTTGATCTCTTCGTCATTCAGGTACACCTGATGGGTGTCGGTCGCGAAGCTCAGGCTGCCCGCAGTCAGGCGGGATTGTGTGGCTCCGCCTGCGGGCAGTAGCACCCGGATGCGAGCCAGCAGCTCGTCCGGCCTGAAGGGCTTCACCAGATAGTCATCTGCGCCCGTGTCCAGCCCGCGCACCCGGTCATCAAGGCGATCCCTGGCGGAGAGTATGAGAACCGGAATCTGGCAACCCGAGGCCCGCAGCGACTTCAGCCAGTCGACGCCGTCACCGTCTGGCAGGCCCAGGTCCAGCAACAACAGATCGTAGTTACCCTGCTCCATGTGGCTGCGTGCGGCCGCAAGGGTTCTCAACCAGTGCACCCTGTATTGGCGCTGCAGCAGTTTGTGCAGCGCCCGCCCCAGATTGAGGTCATCTTCCACAAGCAGCAGATACATCATCGGTCCCTCGGGAAAAGGGGACGCTACCCTTTTCTTCTTAAGGGGTGCTTAAGGGTAGCGTCCCTCAGGCACTTTAAGCGTGAAAAGGGGTAGCGTCCCCCCTTTAGAGTGCTTAAGGGGACGCTACCCCTTAATCGGGCCTTAAGCGTAGAAAAAGGGTAGCGTCCCCTTTTCTCCTTCTGATTGGCAACATACGACGGCAGGTGTTTGGCGTTGGTACTGGTACCGTGCCAGGCATGCCTCGAGTCGCGCGCGTTATCTACTCCGGAGTCCCGCATCACGTGACCCAGCGGGGAAACCGACGAGGACAGGTATTCTTCTGCGACCACGATCGAGCGGTCTACCTCAAGCTGCTACGCGACTATGCAGACAAACACCAGATCGAGATTCTCGCCTACTGTCTGATGACAAACCACGTACATCTGGTCGTTCTGCCGCAGACGGCGGATGGCCTGCACCGGGCCCTGAAGCCTCTGCACATGCGCCACGCGCAACGCATCAATCGGATTCATGGCTGGCAGGGTCATTTGTGGCAAGGGCGGTACTTTTCCTCGCCGCTGGATGACGACTACCTGTGGGCGGCAATCCGCTACGTCGAAGTTAACCCGGTTCGGGCACAGATAGCGGCCCGGGCGGAAGACTACCCGTGGTCCAGTGCTGCGGCCCATTGCGGACTGGCTACGGGCCAGGTCCTCACCGCCAATCTCGCGTGGCAACGCCGCTGCAGGGCAATCGGTGACTGGTCCCGGTGGCTTGCCGCGGGTGAGGAACCCCGGACGGTCGAAACACTGCGACGTCACGCCAACAAGGGCCTGCCCTGCGGCTCGGCCGCGTTCATCAGTTTGCTGGAGGAAACAGCGGGGCGCCCGTTGCGGGAACGGCCGCGTGGGCGCCCAATTAAAGGGTAGCGTCCCCTTTATCCCTAAAAGGGTAGCGTCCCCTTTATCCCTTGCGTGGGGAGAAGCGGGCGGCGAGGTCGTAGAGATGGCCGGGGAAGGTCTGGCGAACCGAGGTGATGCTGTCGCGGCCGCGCCAGGTCAGTCGTTCCAGAGACAGGCAGGCCCTGGCAGTCGCAATGCCCAGCAGACTGGCTGTCTCAGGGTCCGGGTTGATTGCCGACAGCTTGTGCTCGGCTTCGGTCCAGGGCACGTGGGCGAGCAACCAGGAACCCGGTGCAGTCGAGGAAAAGTCGGCCTCGATAGCGTCCGGGACTGAACTCAGGTTGATCAGCCGCTCTTCAAGAGCAAAAACCTGACCACTCGCGCGGTGCAGGCAACGCAACTCAAGCACGCTGCCCGCAGCGGCAAGTGGAACAAACTGCCGGCTGCCGGCGCGACCGGTACGCTTCCGGCGAGACAGCAACTCGTAGCCGTAGACATCACCCCGCGACTCGATCTCGACCTGTATATCAGGGATATGCAGCACCGCTGAATGCACCGGCGGTTGCGCAACAAAAGAGCCCGCCCGGCGACGCCGTTCGATCAGACCCGCTTGCACCAGCGCAGCAATGGCTTTGTTGACGGTCATCCGTGAACAGTCGTACTTCGCCATCAGCACTTGCTCGATCGGAATTCGATGGCCCGGTGGCCACTGTCCGCTGAGCACGCGACGCTCGATGTCGCGGCGAATCCGCTCGTGCAAAGGCAAGCTCGTCATGCCAGCAGTTTCTGCAGGGACTGCCTGTAGCGCGCGGCAATCGCCTCACGGGCAATATGCCTGCCGCCCGACACCACCTTGCGACCGTAGCGCCACACGCAGTCGACGACGTTGTGTCCGCCGGCAAATATCCAGCTATCCAGCAGGGCGTCATGCTGCCGCTCTACGAGCGTTGGGTGATCACGATCCAGGCTGACGATGTCTGCCGGGGCGCCCTGCTTAAGCCCCACTTCGCCAGGAAGACCCAGAGCCTGTACGCCGCCTGACCAGGATCCCTCGAACAGCCTGCGACCGGTGGAGTGCATTTCACTGGCCAGGACATTCCGCGCACGCGTAGTCAGGCGCTGGCTGTATTCCAGTGCCCGCAGTTCCTGGGCAGCATCAAGCAGCAGATTCGAATCCGAACCGATCCCGAAGCGTCCACCCGCTGCCAGAAACTCATGCGCCCGAAATATACCGTCACCCAGATTGGCTTCAGTGATCGGACACAGGCCCGCCACAGCGCCGGTCCGTGCAAAGGCCTGCAACTCGGCATCATCGAGATGGGTCGCATGGATCAGACACCACTGCGCCGACACAGCTTCATGATCGAGCAGCCACGCAGCCGGTCGCTGCCCGGACCAGGCGACGCACGCTTCAACTTCCCCAATCTGCTCGGCAACATGAATATGAATGGGGCCTTCCCCGGCCAGCTCGACGGCTGCACGGAGTTGTGCCGGCGTGGTCGCCCGCAGACTGTGCGGCGCCACCCCGACGTTCGCATCCGGCAGTTCAACCACCGCCGCGCGTGAGCGATCTAGCAGTTGCGCGTAACTGTCCAGCTCATTGATGAAGCGGCGCTGACCGGCAGTGGCTGCAGTACCGCCAAAACCACTGTGACAATAGAGTACCGGCAGCAGCGTGAGCCCGATCCCCGTGGTCGCTGCGGCGGCCACAACCCGCTCCGCCATTTCGGCCAGGTTGCTGTAGCCACGCCCGTCAGGGCCGTGGTGCAGATAGTGAAACTCGCCGACCCGGGTGGTCCCGGATTCCAGCATCTCCACATAAGCCTGCGCGGTCAACGCCTCCAGATCGTCCGGCCCCAGGCGATCGACGAAGCGGTACATCAGCTCGCGCCAGCTCCAGAAATTATCGGGCTTGGACCCGCTGATTTCTGTGGCATGTCTTTCCGTGAGCCCGGCCATGCCCCTCTGAAAGCCATGGCTGTGCACGTTGGGCAATCCCGGCAGCGCAAGCCCATGGCGTTCGTCGTCGGGCGCCGGATCGCAGTCCGCTTCCAGATGCGTGATCCGGCCATTGCGAATTTCCAGCCGGACCCGCTCCGCCCAAGTCATGGAACCAGAGGCCATGGAACCAGAAGCCATAAAACCAGGGGCGGCTGGCAGAAGGGCTGATTCGAACCACAAGGAAATGCTTCGTGCGGAATCGCGGGATGTCGAAGCTGTTTCAGCGCGCGTGTTCACTGGACAATTCCCCGGCATTCGGATATGTATAGACATTATATGCAGGCGGATCGCATTTGGCACCATGCCCGGCTTGCGACGCTCGCGCCTGACCGGATGGGTCTGGGTGTGGTTGATCGCGGGCTCGTCGCTGCGCGCAATGGCCGCATCGTTTACGCCGGTCCCGAGCACGAGGCACCAACCACCCTCTACGCCTCCGCTGCCGAGCAGATCGACTGCGAAGGGCGCTGGATCACTCCTGGCCTGATCGACTGTCACACGCACCTGGTCTACGCGGGCGATCGCGCCCATGAATTCGAGAAGCGTCTCGCCGGTGCAGACTACGCAGCGCTGGCCCGGGAGGGTGGTGGTATCGCATCAACCGTTCAGGCGACCCGTCAGGCCTCCGAGGAAAGCCTGTGCGAGACAGCACTGCCCCGCCTCGATGCGCTGCTGGCCGAGGGCGTCACAACCATTGAGATCAAGTCCGGTTACGGGCTGGAACTCGCAACTGAACTGCGCCAGTTGCGTGCAGCGCGCTCGCTCGCAGCACAGCGACCGATAGACGTGGTCACGACTTTTCTGGGTGCTCATGCACTGCCTGCCGAAGCCAACGGTGACAAAGACGCATACATCGATCTGGTTTGCCGCCAGATGATCCCGGCGGTTGCACGTGAAAAGGTGGCAACTTTCGTCGATGCCTACTGCGAAGAGATCGGCTTTTCAGCCAGGCAGACCCGCCAGGTCTTCGAGGCGGCCCGCACCCATGGGTTAGGCCTGAAACTGCATGCCGACCAGCTCACGAATACGCACGGTGCGGCACTGGCGGCTGAATTCGGCGCCACGTCTGCCGATCATCTGGAATACACGGATGAACAGGGTGTGGCCGCCATGGCCCGCGCCGGCGTGACTGCGGTGATGCTGCCGGCCGCTTATTATTTTCTGCGGGACACCCAGCCGCCACCGATCGACGGGTTCCGCCGGCACAAGGTGCCGTTGGCAGTAGCAACTGACTGCAATCCAGGCACATCGCCGCTGACCTCGCTGCTGCTGGCGATGAACATGGCGGCCACCCTGTTCCGGATGACCGTCGAAGAATGCCTGGCCGGCGTCACGCGCGAAGCGGCGCGTGCTCTGGGAAGACTGACGGATATCGGCACCCTGGAAGCCGGCAAGCACTGCGATCTGGCGATCTGGAATATCGAGCGACCGGCAGAACTGGTCTATCGCATGGGTTACAACCCGCTGCACGCCCGCATCTGGAGAGGACAGTGATCGAAGTGCTCATGAATCCCGGCAACGTATCGCTGGGACAATGGCGGCAGATTTATCAGAATGCGAATGTCGCGCTGAATCCTGGCTGCCGGACGGCCATCCAGCACAGTGTTGCCAGCGTCGAGCGCATTGTCGGGCGCGGCAAGCCCGTGTATGGCATCAACACCGGGTTTGGCAAGCTGGCCAATATCAAGATCGAGGATGCGGATCTCGCAACCTTGCAGAGAAACCTGGTGCTCTCCCACTCGGCCGGGGTCGGCGACCCTGTTCCGGTTCCCGTTGTCCGGCTGATGATGGCCCTGAAGCTGGCA
>JAWKZI010000011.1:0-88952 GCA_041396045.1 Gammaproteobacteria bacterium
GATTGCGCAGCATTCACATCTGGAACCTGAAGTCTTCGGCCTGCCCGAAATATTCGAGCTGCAGCCGCTGTTTGTGCTGATCCGGTTCGGCCGGTGGGATGATGTTCTCAAAGAACCCAGGCCGCCTGAATCGGCGCGCCTTATGAACGCTCTATGGCACTATGGTCGTGGCCTTGCCTTCGTCTACCGCGAGAAGCCAGCACAAGCCGGGCAGGAACTCGCTGCTGTGCGGGCCATCGGTCAGGATCCCGCCTTGGCCGACAAATACACTGGTTTTGCACCCACTGTGCGCTTGATCAACATTGCCACTGAGATTCTTGCGGGGGAAATCGCAGCAGCCGCAGGTCAGTACGACCCGGCAATCGCAAGCCTGCAGCGCGCCACGCTCCTGCAGGATGGGCTCATGTACAACGAACCTCCGGAATGGTTCTTTCCCGCTCGGCATTATCTTGGCGCCGTACTACTTGAAGCAGGCCTCCCGCGCGAAGCAGAAGTTGTTTACTGGCAGGATCTGAAGCGAAACAGGGAAAATGGCTATGCATTGCTGGGTCTGCAAAAGGCAATGGAGGCCCAAGGGCGTGCCGGCGAGGCCGCCGCCATTGCCGAGCGGCAGCGCACTGCGTTTGCAGAAGCAGATGTGACACTCACCTCTTCACGTTTTTGAGGAGCGCGAGTGACGAAACGGAAACCAGCAGGCCGTAGCGATGAAACTTTCGCATGCAGCCTCTACGTGGGCGGGGGTGGCACCAGCGGCACTGCCGGCCAGCCCGGAACCGGTGGCATGGGCCAGTAGCCGGGAAGTGCCTCGACGCTGGCCTGCCAGCGGCGCACATGTGTGAATGACGAGGTGTCGATGCCTCCGTCTGCCGCCAGTGCAATATAGGGATAGCAGGCGATATCCGCTACGGTTGCCTGTTTAAGCGCCAGCCATTCCTGGCACGCCAGATGCTCGTCCATGATCTTCAGGATCCGATAACCCATGCGCACAGCCTGATCGTAGTCGGATGGCCAGTTGAGCCCCTTGATTGCCCGCGCCAGGGCCAGTCCATTCTGAATCTCGTTGGCCGATACGGATAGCCAGCGCACGATGCGGGCCAGACATACGGAATTGAGCGGTGCCCAGGCATGGGACGTGTACTCAGCGTAACGCCCGGCAAGATAGAGCAAAATGGCATGCGAATCGGTCAGCACCTCATCACCATCCACGAGTACCGGGATCTGACCAAAACGATTGCGGGCCATGAAGGCAGCACTCAGGTGTTCATTCTGACGCAGGTTCACCAGACGAACTTCATAAGGCAGGCGCAGCAGGCGCAGGAACAGTTCCACCTTGTAGCAGTTTCCCGAGCCGGGGCTGGTGTAGAGCGTCAGATTCATTGCATGCCTCCAGCATCTGTACCGAGTGTATGTGCCACGCGAGTCAGCACATCGGCAGCATCGCATACGATGGCAAAATGCCGGTCAAGATTCTCCAGCGACACCGTTCCCAACCTCTCATCGGTGTACCCCGTGAGGTCTGCGCAAACCACGACGTTGTAATCCAGTTGAGAAGCGTCCCGCACGGTTGAATCCACGCAGGCGTTGGCGGCGGTACCACAAACCACGACAGTCCCGATTCCTTGTGAACGCAGCAGCATATCGAGATTCGACCCCATAAACGCGCTGTAGCGGTACTTGTGAACATGGCGATCGCCACCCTGTGCGCCGATACCCTCGCCAGCTCGGCGCCCGGCGTCCCGTCAACACATAAATCAAGGCGCTCCGACACGCCTGATCCGCGCAGCGCTGCGCCGGAAGTCATCAAGGCAGCTTGCTGCTGGTGTACCCAGATGATCAGTACTCCTGCAGCCCGCAACTGGCTGACAAAGTGTGCAACCGGCTGCACGATCCCGGCATTTCTCGTTACGTCGACCCCTGCCCGTCCGAGTGCGCCATCCGTTGCACAAAAATCGATGTTGCATATCGACGACGACGACCGCCGTCGCGGTCGCCGATTGCAGTACTTCGGACAGCATCCCGGCCTTGACTGGATCCATGTCAGGAAGCCCGCAACGGGTCTTTTCTGGCCGTGTCAACCGACATGCTGAGAATCTCGGAACGGGCGGAGTGACCGGCAGAATCATGCAACATCTTCGCACTGCCGATGTCGGCCAGATCGATGTCGGCGACCACCAGCTGTTCGTCGGTGTCGCCAGCGGATGCCAGCAAATTGCCCATCGGACCGTGAATTGCCGACGTGCCACTGCCCGGTTTCAGTTTGTCCTGCGCCCCCAGCGCTGTTTCGATCACGGCAATGTTGGCCGCCGTCAACGGATCCTGTGCGGCGACAAGGAAACAACCGGCCGTGTAGGCATGGACCCGCGACAATGCCGCCACATGCGGCGTAAACCATTCGGCGAAGTTCTGCATGGCAGCCAGGCCTGGCCACGACGAAACATGGATTTGCTCATGCTGCAGGATCAGCGCATGGCGTGCCAGGTTCATCGAGTTCTCGCCGCAGATCAGCCCGCCAACACGTCCGATCGGCATGTCAAACACCTTGAGGGTTGAACCATCGCCCTGACCCCACATATAGCGTTCAGGCATCGTTGGCTGGAGCCTGATGGACGCCAACGATGTCGCCGGTGTCACCGATATAGACCTGGCTGTTGTACAAGGTCCCGGCATCACGCTCGGATATGCCGAGCACGATGTTGACGTCATGCGCTTTGCAGGCAGCTCTGACACCGTTCAGATCCGCCCGTCAATGACGACAGATGCGTCGAAGTACCGCCGGTTCAGGCCGATTGCTCGCTGAGCGAATACACGGCGAGCCAGTAGGGGTAGCCAGGCACAAAGGTTTCGGGGAAACCCAGCAGGTGTACCCCACGCTCGCCAGCCTCCTTGACCAACCGTATGACCAAGTCGAGGGAGCCTGCCTTATCCAGCAGTGCAGGTGCAGCGTGCGCTGCCGCAATCCTGTACTTCGTCGCTTCAACCATATTTCATCTCATCCGCCGGGTCCGAATGATGGTACCAATCTTCTGCATCGGGCACACATCGGAAAGCTTCGGAACCCGGAGCACGCATCGTCGGCTAAACTTCCAGCATGGTCTACCGCTATTACCACCGCCTCAACCCGTGGCAGCAGCGGATCTACCGGCGTAGCGACCAGATCAATGCGATCCCGGTGCCGGCAGCCAACGAACTGGTCGAGGTCACGCTGGCGATTGGACGAGCCCTGACGCTGGGCGAACCCCAAAAATCATACTGGCATGCAATCAGCTACTGCGCCGCGTCTGTGCGCGACTGGGTTACGCCACCAGGCGTAACGGTGCTGGCGGAACGGCCAGCGGGCAAATGGGGTGAACTGCACGGACTTTACAATCCGGCACAGGGGCCCGACGGCATGATTACCGTCTGGATGCGAACCGCGAAACGCAGTCGGGTGGTGGCTTTCCGCACCTTTCTGCGCACCCTGCTCCACGAACTCTGCCACCACCTGGACTTCGTGCTGCTCAAGCTGAACCATTCATTTCATACCAAGGGCTTCTATCAGCGGGAGTCCAGCCTGTACAAGCAGTTGCTGCTACCGGCTACGCCGCCAGGTCCAGTCCCCGGATAGCAACGCCGCACACCCGGACATCAGAGGTTGCGAACTCTTGAATCCGTACGTGTCTACGGTGTTCCTGCTTTGCTGTAGCAACATTTTCATGACGTTTGCTTGGTATGCCGCACTTGCGCAACCCGTCGGGACGCTCGTGGCTCATCGCGGCGTTGCTGAGCTGGGGCATCGCCCTGTTCGAGTATCTGCTGCAGGTGCCGGCGAACCGGATCGGCTACCAGGTGATGAGCCTTGGGCAGCTGAAAATACTTCAGGAGATTATTACCCTTAGCGTGTTTGTGCCCTTCGCACTTTTCTACATGCGCGAGAAACTGACCTGGGACTATCTGTGGGCCGGCCTCTGCCTCGCCGGCGCCGCATACTTCCTGTTTCGCAGCCACACCACAACGTAGCCTCCTGAAAAGGGACCCATCGCGGCTGAACGCGTTTCTACGGGAGATGCAGGGCGGGGATGACCTGTTTTCCGATGAGGTCCAGGCTTTCTGCCGGATCGTCGTGCAACTCCAGCACGATATCGGTACAGCCGGCATCACCCATGCTTTGCAGGTGTTTCACGAAGCCCGGGATATCGGCTGGCGTACCGGCCAACGTCAGCTTCTCCACACAAAGATCCAGCAAGTGATCCGGTATACCGGCCACCGACCAACCCTGTTTCGGCACCATTCCGTAGATCTCTGCCTTGTGGGCCTCGATTACATCGTATTCGGCATCGCTCATGAAGGTGTTCAGAACCCAGCGTCGAAACAGGCCACGATAGCCAAGCCACATCCTGGCTTCGCGGATGGCTCTTTCCCGCTCATCGTAGACATGCCAGGCCACGAAGTTGTAGTAACGAAAAGTATCTGAGGGCCGACTGAACGCATTCAGGTGATCACGCACCCAGCCAATACGCTCGGCACAAATTTCCGGCGTGAGATCTGACAGCATGATGCCATCGCTGACCCGTGCCGCCATGCGCAACATCTGCTGCTTGTTGACGGCTGCATAGACCGGCGGTTTGGGAGCTGTTGCCCAGACCGGATTGTAGCCCTGTACCTTGAATACCTTGCCGGCAAAATTGAAAGGTGTGCCAGGCATCACGCCTGTCAGTATTTCAATACATTCACCAACGACCCGCACGCGTCGCTCGGGCTTGATGCCCAGTGCCTGAAGCGCCTCACCGCCCCCGCCAACAACAATTCGGGCCCGGCCATTCGCATATTGATTCAGCGTAAGCAGGCCGGTCGCGATGCGTACCGGATGAGTGTCGTAGGGATTTACGGCAATCGCCCCAAGGCCGATTCGACGGGTGGCCTGCGCCGCGGCTACCAGATTCGACCAGGGGTCCCGGGAGGCAAGGTAGCTGGCTGTCCACAGGGTGCCCACGCCGCAGGCTTCGGCCTGCACGGCAAGATCTGCGAGCTCGTCGGGTGGCAGCAAGGCGTTCACAACAACGTCAATGTTCATGGGCATGGCTCACAGGCAGTGTTCATGGGACGGTGATTCGCAGGTTTCAGACGCCCGATTGTCGGGCATTGAGCTATGTTGCAACAGGCTTTTAACTGTTGGCGGGCTTGGACATGCAGATAGATATCATCCTGGAGCCTGACCTCACGACCGCCCAGGTGGCGGAAATCGCCGTTGCGGCCGAGAACTTCGGGTTCCGGACCCTCTGGCATTCCAACTATCACCAGAACCCGGATGCATTCGTGGCGCTGGTGCCTGCCGCTCTGGCCACCAGGCGCATCAAGCTCGGGGTACTCGCCATCAGCCCCTACGAAATGCATCCGCTGAAAATTGCCAATGCCGTGCTCACGCTGAATGAGATCAGCAATGGCCGTGCGGTCGTTGCCATCGGCGGCGGGGGTTCGGTCATGGGGGCCACTGGTCGCAAGATGGAACCAAAAGCCAATCGCATGTTGCTGGGGGTCAAGGAGAGCGTTGACATCGTCAAGGCCGTCACCTCGGGCAAGTTCGTGCAGGGCTATGACGGTGACTTGTTCAAGCTCAGTCGGCCCCTTAAAAGCACCTGGGCAAAAGCCCCGGCGAAACCTGGCGTCTTCACCTGCTCCACCGGGCCGAAGATGCTGGAACTCGCAGGCCAGCTCGCCGACGGCACCCAGATGAGCGATGTGACACCGGAAAAGATCGAGCACCACATGCAGCATCTGCGCGCCGGTCTCGCCAAACGGCCGGTTCCCGCCGAAGACTTTCGTGTGGGCAATTTCTGGGCCTGGCACATCAAGGAAGATCGCGACAAGTCGATGTACGAGGCACGTCGTGAGCTGGTGTTTCGCGGCGAATTGCTGCCGCCCAAATACGACATGGAGCCCTATGTCACCGCCGAGGAGCGCCAACTCGTTATCGACAAATGGCAGAACTTTGCCAAGGCGTTCTGGACCCGCAGCGGCAAAATCGACGACGTGCCCGAATCCATCGTCAATCGCCTGATTGCCGCTTGCTCGTCTGCTGGCGACCTGGGCGACATCGATCACCAGATCGAACGCTTCCGGGTGTTTGAGAAGGCAGGCCTGACGGAACTCTCGATTCGCCTCTTCGATGAGCCGATGGCCGGTCTGAAGATTGTCGCGGAACACGTACTGCCCCACTTCGAGAGTGCCTGAATCGCGACCGATGCGACTGCACTGCATATTCGAACCCGATTCTCCGGATCGCTTGCGTGAACTCGGCCTGCTGGCCGAGCATCTTGGCTTCGAAGCTGCATGGTTACCCAATATCCTGTCGGCCCGGGATCCCTTCGTCGCCCTGGCGCCGCTGGCGGGTGCATCACACAAAATACGGCTGGGCGCGGTGGCCATCAGCCCCTTTGAGCTGCATCCACTGAAGATTGCCAATGGCTTGCTCACGCTCAACGAGCTGGCACAGGGTCGGGCCAACCTGGTCATTGGCGGTGGCGGCGGCACGATGATCGGCATGGGGCTGAAACCAGACCGGCAGGCCACGCACCCCAGAATGCTAAGTGGCGTCAGGGAGTGTCTGCAGTTTCTGCGCAACACTTCCGCAACCACGCCATTACGCTTTGCCGGTGATCTTTTTCAGGTTCAGGACTATCTGCCTGACTGGGCCACGGCAGCTCCGCCGCACCTGTACGTGGCGGCCAGTCGCCCGCACATGCTCAAGCTGGCCGCGGCGAACGCCGACGGGGCGATGCTGAGCGACATATCCCGGCACCACATTGCCGACACCGTGGCAACACTGCACAGCGCGCTGGCCAGCAGCGGCCGTAAAGCTGACAACTTCGCCATCAACAATCTGCTGGCCTGGCACGTCAAACCACGGCAGTCCGAAGCCTATGCCGAAGCGCGCCGCAAACTCTGGGTACGTGGCATCTGGGAACGCGCCCGCATTGCGCCATTTCTGGACAGCGCTGACTGTGATCTGATGCAGAAGAATCTGCCAGCCCTCGCGGCCGCCTACCAGCGCGGCGAGGATCCCGCCGGCATCGTACCGCGGAGCTTGCTGGATACACTCGTTGATGGCCTCACTCTGTGCAGCGCCGTCGATAACCTGGAACCACTGGTTGAAGAGTTGCTGGCTTTCCAGCAGGCAGGAGTTACCGAAATCAGCCTGCGACTTTATGGTGATCCGGCAACGTCACTACGTCTGATCGCCGCGCAGATCATGCCCGTAGCCGGAGCGCCTTTCACGACCGATCAATAGCAATCCCGGCCAATTCCACCACTGCCAGGATCCATGACGAAGTTCACCGACGGCGGCCGTCATTCAAGGTCACAGTGGGCGCATTCCGTCAGATGGCATCGCTAGTGACCTTCCTCGCAATTCTGCTGATTTCCGCGGCCTGGGGCTGGCTGATCCTGCAGATCTTCCTGATAGGCCTGGTGTCACCACCTTCACGGTGATGAATCGCGTCTGAAGTCCCTTTTCCTCGCCACGCGCTGTAAAGTAGCAAACCATTGCTGCCGGACCGGGGAACCCCACCATGACGACTGACAAGCCGACCACGATCATCGCGGCGATGCTGCTGGCCTGTATTGGTGTTTTCGGGCTGTTGGCCGGCCCCATCATGACCGAGATTCTGTATGCCTCGCTGGGTTTGCCCGCTGACAAAGCCGGGCAGATCTTTGCGGCAGAAGCCTTGGGTACTGCGCTGGCACCGTTGGCGGCAACCCTGTGGATGAGTCGCGTCTCGTGGCGAAGCGCAGCGATGGCAGCCATCCTGGTTGTCATTCTCGGCAACCTTGCCTCCAGCTATCAGACCAGCGCAGGGGCTCTGGTCGCCCTGCGCTTCATCGTGGGCTTCTTTGGCCAGGGCACCGCCTTCACGCTGGCCATCGCCATCGTCAGCAGCACCGTCAACAAGGACCGGAATTTCGCTTTCCTGATCGCAGCGCAGGTAATTTTGGGCGTACTGTGCTTCCTGCTGCTGCCGATGCATGTGCCGCTGTTCGCCGATGGCGGAATCGCCGGCGTGCTGATGCCGCTGGCGGCACTCGCACTGCTGACCCTGGCGACCATCGGCTGGATTCCCCAACCCACCAGCGCCACAGCAGGCCATCACGCTGGCACCACGTCTGTCCGCGGCTCGGCGGTCCCGGCGTTGATCGCCCTGCTGATAATGCTGATCTGGTGTACCGGCCTGGGATCGATCTGGGCCTTCGTCAAACTGATTGGTACGTCAGCGGGACTGGAATCCGCCCGGGTCGGTGTTGCCCTCGGCATCTCCACTGCTGTTGGCGCGCTCGGGGCGATTGCGGCCTCTGCTCTGGCCGACCGTATCGGTCGAATTATCCCGGTAACGGTGGCTCTGCTGGTGCAGGTAGTGATGATCTCGCAGCTGCAGGGAGAGATGACTTTTGTACAGTTTGCCGTGACAGCAGCCGTGTTCCAGGCCTTCTGGAATCTGACCGGTCCCTATCTGATGGGTACGATCGCGCTGAGCGATACCACCGGCAAGATCAGTCTGCTGATTCCCACCGCACAGATCGGTGGCTTCTTTCTCGGGCCTGTGATTACCGGTACGTTTCTGACGCCCGGTGGCGGATTCGGACCAGCCAACACGGTGGCTATTACCTGCTGCCTGATCGCCCTGGCAATCTTCATTCCAACAGCACTGGGCCTGAAGCGCCGACTGGCTGCCCAGGCTACAGCCTGAGGCCGTACATCTGCACCTTGGCGTGGGGAGGACCTGAAGGAACCCCAGGCGCGAGCCTGGTTTTACCCGCGACGCTAGGGCTTCTTGCGGGCCGCCTTCTTGCGGGTGGACTTGCGGCCCTTGCCGGCCCTGGCACCGCTCTTTTCAGCCAGATACTCGTCGCGCACCATCTCGATATCGATCATCAGGGAGGCGGTCATGCGTGCGGCCTGGATGTACTCGTCGAGCACTTCATCCGTTAGCGGCAGCAATCCGCCCCGCGTGCGTTTGGCAGTCACGGCTTTCCACAACTTCTGCTGGCGTTTTTGCGCCGTGACAGTGGCGTTATCAACGTAGGCCAGGTGCTTTTCGATCAGGGTCGGCATACAAGGTCCCTCGATTGCTGATAGTCGAACGATACCGCAGCATTGCGGCCAGCCCAGCGGCACAGGTTGCGCATAATGACAGCCCTGCCGGCGATTTCGCTATGCATTATGCCCCTGCCCGGCCAGTCAGGTTAGGCCGATCGACCCTCTGACCATCTATTGCTTGACTTGGGGATAATTTGAAATATCTTTCGCTCCGAAATCGTTCGTCACAGGAACCTTAACGATGGCGAAGCGCGAAACTGCCCCACCAGAAATTACCTGGGATGCGTCCGACGAGGACGACGACGGCGACGATTCGTCGTCGGAACTGCAAAGCGAGCCTGAGTTCCAGGCTGGACCCGCTAATCAGCACACTCGCCCGGGGTTCCACCTGCTGGCGGCGCGCAGAATTGAAGAGGCGCTTGAGCGACGTCAGCTACGCAAAGCCATCGAGGACTTCGACGACTACGACGTCTAGCCCGTCGGGGCGCCAGTCTTCGTCTACCTCGACGCGCCCAACTGCTCGAGCAGGCCGGCCATGTCGTCAGCGTGCTCTTCTTCCATGGCAAGTATGCCCTCGAGCATGCGTCGCGTGGTCGTATCCTTGTTGCCAAGCCAAATGATCATTTCCCGGTAGCTGTCGATCGCGATCCGTTCGGCCACCAGGTTTTCCTTGATCATGTCGATCAGGTTTTCACCCTCGACATACTCGGAATGACTGCGTGTGGCCAGGCCCTCCGGCGAAAAATTCGGTTCACCATCCAGCTGGACGATCCGGGCTGCAATCTCGTCGGCATGCGCCTGCTCTTCGTTGGCATGCTGCAAGAACTCCTGCGCAATGCTTTGGGATGAAAGGCCTGTCGCCATGTAGAAATGGCGCTTGTAGCGCAAAACGCAGACGATTTCCGTCGCCAGTGCTTCGTTGAGCAGGCGGAGTACAACCTTGCGATCGGCACCATAGCCGGCTGTCACCGCACCACCCTGGATGTGCTGGCGTGCCCTTTTTCGCAGGGTCTTTACATCGCTGAGAAAGGGCTGATTGCCAGCGGTCTTCTGGCCGGACTTCTTGCTGCTTGCAGATTTTTTTGCCATGGGCTCACTCCAGAGAAGGTGCACTGCTAGCATACAACCGTGCTGGCGCTGCAACCATGGCTGGAGGCTTACCTGACAGGGGTCGTGTCGCTGTTTGCGATGATGAATCCGCCGGCCGCCGTGCCGCTGTACCTGACACTTACCAGCGGCATGTCGCGCAGGGAACACGCCATCATTGCCCGGCGGTCTGCCGTGAATGCAGCCATCGTTTTACTCATCTGTCTTGTGGCCGGCGCCCTGGTGCTGCAGTTTTTCTCCATCTCCCTCGCTGCATTGCGAGTAGCCGGTGGCATGATCATCGTTTTTCTTGGATTTCGGCTGCTCTTTGCCCACGAGGATGTGCATCCACCCGACTCCCTGGGAGCAACGACAACCCGGCCGGATCCTTCACTGGTGCCGATGGCCATTCCAACGCTGTCCGGTCCGGGCTCCATGTCGGTGGTCATCACGGGTTTGAGCCAGCTCGCCGCACGCGGCAGTCCGACCGGGCGCGTTGGTGGCTATGTAGTGGCGGTTCTGGTTATCGTGACCGTTGCCGCCTCTGCCTGGCTGATCCTCCGCGCCTCGCCACGCATTCTTGCCATGCTTGGTCACGACGGCATCGCTTCGCTCAAAGGCATCATGGGGTTCATTCTGGTCTGCATCGGCGTGCAGTTTGTTGCCAACGGCATCGCAGCGTTTATTGCCGTCGGAATCTCTTCGTAGCCAGGAGGCAGGAAACCCCTTTAGCGGCCTGGCGGGCGGACCCGAGGGCTCGCCAAAGGGGTTTCCTGCCTCCTGGCGCCACTATTGCCGGCGTGGCTGCAACAGTTTGGCGACCAGTGCAGTCCAGCCGGTCTGGTGCGACGCACCGACGCCACGACCGGAATCGCCGTGAAAATACTCGTAGAACAGCAGGTAGTTGCGGAAATTCGGGTCGGTTTGCATCCGCGGGTACTGACCCAGAACCGGGCGCTTGCCCTCCGCATCGGGCAGGAAAATCCGTGTCAGGCGGCGCGACAACTCGTCCGCGACCTCGTTGATGGTCACGAAGCGACCTGAGCCGGTGGGGCATTCCACCTTGAAGTCATCGCCGTAGTAATGGTGAAACTTCTGCAGCGACTCGATGATCAGGAAATTTACCGGGAACCAGATCGGTCCGCGCCAGTTCGAATTACCACCAAATAACGTCGTGTCTGATTCGGCTGGCTGGTAGCTGACCGTCAGGCTGTAACCATTGACGCGAAAAACGTACGGGTGTTCGGCATGACAGCGGGACAGGGCGCGAATGCCGTAGTCAGAGAGGAACTCTGTTTCGTCAAGCATCCGTTTCAACAGCCGTTTCATCCGGTGTCCGCGCAACAGCGACAGCAACCGACGGTGGCCTTCGCCCTCCACCTCCCAGTGTGAGACCAGGGCAGCCAGGTCCGGCCGGTAGTTGAGGAACCATTCCATACGCTTGTTGAAGCCCGGCAACTTCTTGAGCAGTTCGGGTTCGAGGGTCTCGACGGCAAACAGCGGAATCAGGCCGACCATTGACCTGACCCTGAGCCGCTCTGTACGACCGTCCGGCAGGTGCAGGACATCGTAATAGAACTCATCCTCGTCGTCCCACAGGTTCGTATCGCTCTCGGCAACCCGGGTCATGGCTTCGGCGATGTGCAGGAAGTGCTCGAAAAACTTGGTGGCGATGTCCTCGTACACATGGTTGTATTGGGCCAGCTCCAGTGCGATGCGCATCAGGTTCAGCGAATACATGGCCATCCAGCTCGTGCCATCCGACTGGTCGATGTGTCCACCCGTCGGCAGTTCGGCACTGCGATCGAAGACGCCGATGTTGTCCAGGCCCAGAAACCCGCCCTGGAACACGTTGCGGCCTTCCGCATCCTTGCGATTCACCCACCAGGTGAAATTCAGCATGAGCTTGTGGAACACCCGCTCCAGAAAATCCAGATCGCCCCTGCCATCGTTCTGTTGGGGGTTCTGGGCCCTATCAATCTGGAACACCCGCCAGGCCGCCCAGGCATGCACTGGCGGATTGACGTCGCTGAAGGCCCACTCGTAAGCCGGAATCTGGCCATTCGGGTGCATGTACCACTCGCGCAGCAGCAGTATCAGTTGGCGTTTGGCGAATCCGGCATCAATCAGCGCGAACGGAATCATGTGGAAGGCCAGGTCCCAGGCCGCATACCACGGGTACTCCCACTTGTCCGGCATGGAAATGATGTCGTCGTTGTTGAGATGCTGCCACTCCCAGTTCCGGCCACGCCACCGACTCTCCGGCGGGGGCGGTTGACCCGGATCGCCGTGCAACCACTGCGGCACGTCGTAGTAGTAGAACTGTTTGGACCAGATCAGTCCGGCAAAGGCCTGACGCTGGACCCGCCGCGCCTCCTCGCTGGCCTGATCCTGCTGAATTCTGGCGTAGAACTCGTCCGCTTCGGCAATCCGCGCGGCGAATATCCGGTCGAAATCGTCAAACGGCGTCGCCCGTGGCTGCCGGCAAAGGCGCAGGCGGATCACCTGGCTGCTGCCAGCCGAAATTTTCAGCGGGTACCACGCAGCAACTTTGGTACCGGCGCGGGATTGATTGACGGCAGACAGGTCACCGCGAATCACCCGGTCATGAATACCGTCCTTGAATGGCCCTGCGCCATCCATTCCGAACAAACGCCGGACATTGGTCTCGTTTTCCGTGAACAGAAGCTCCGGCTCGTCCTCGACGTACAGGCGATATGTGCCCAGGGTACGGTGCTCAACATGCACCTCGCTCTCGTCGACACGATACAGTCGGGGTTTGATCCCGCCGGGCTGCCAGCTCCAGGTATTGCGCAGACAAAGTTGCGGCAGCACCTCCAGTTTTGCATCATCCGGCCCCAGGTTTTTCACCGAGATGCGCATCAGGACGTCTTCCGGCGCCGCTTGCGCGTACTCGACCTGCACATCGAAATAGCGGTTGTCGTCGAAGACCCCGGTATCGATCAACTCCAGCTCCGGCTTGCCGACCCCGCGCTCGCGATTGCCCTCCACCAGACGCTCGTAGGGAAAGGCCGCCTGCGGGTATTTGTAGAGCATTTTCAGATAGGAGTGGGTCGGCGTCGCGTCGAGGTAGTAGTACAACTCCTTGACGTCCTCGCCGTGGTTACCCTCGCTGTTTGTCAAACCGTACAGTCGTTCCTTGAGTACAGGATCCTGGCCATTCCACAGGGCCAGCGACAGGCACAGTTGCTGTTGACGATCCGATACGCCGGCAATGCCATCTTCGCCCCATCGATAGGCGCGACTGCGCGCGTGATCATGAGGAAAGTATTCCCAGGCGGTTCCGTCAGGGCTGTAGTCCTCTCGGACCGTGCCCCATTGCCGTTCGGAAAGGTATGGCCCCCACTTTTTCCAACCCTCGCCCGGCGCGAATTCCTCGGCCAGACGACGATCCTCGACCGTCATTGACGCTCTCTTGATACAAACCAGGCGCGCAGGACTTCAGCCACACTCCAGGCCTGGGCGCAGCAGCCGCGCGGTCGATGCGGTGCATCGCCATCGAAGATTTCACTGACAGTCCCCACGCAGGCTTCAGCCAGATGAGTACCGATACCCGCCAGGATCGCCTGTACAAAGGCCCGTTGGCCATGCACGCGGTAATGCGCCAGAGCGAACGGCCCCAGCAACCAGGGCCACACGGTACCCTGGTGATAGGTGGCGTCTCGTTCCTGCGGTCCGCCTGAGTAGGTGCCGCGGTAGTGCGGATCGCCGGCCGCGAGAGTCCGCAGCCCCATTGGCGTCAGCAGTTCGCGCTGGCACACGGCAACGACACTGGTGGCCATGGCCGGATCAAGGAGGTTGGCATCAAGCGACACCGCCAGTATCTGGTTGGGTCGTAGCGATGCATCATTGCCGTCCGGGCCATCCACGACATCGTACAGATAGCCACCCTCTTCGAACCAGAAACGCTGCACAAAGGAGTCCCGCACCCGATCGGCCAGTCCCTGATAGTGGCGCGCCAGAGCTGGTTCGTTTTCGATCTCACCAAGGCGAGCCATGACTCGCAAGGCGTGGTGCCACAGCGCATTGATTTCTACCGGCTTGCCAATTCGCGGCGTCACCACCTGATCGTTGGTCTTTGCGTCCATCCACGTGAGTTGAACGCCCGGTTCCCCTGCCCGCAGCAGACCATCATCCGGATCCACACCGATACCGTGTCGGGTACCCCGCAAATGCCAGTCGACGATGTCCACCAGCTTCGGCCAGAGGTCGCTGACCAGCGTGGTATCACCTGATGCCGCCTGACATGCATCGATCGCAGCAAAACACCACAAGGTGGCGTCTGCCGTGTTGTATTCAGGTGGGGAAGCATCGTCCGGAAAACGATTCGGCAGCATTCCCTCGCTGATATATTCCGCGAAGGTACGCAGCACCTGTGCGGCTACCGCAGCCCGACCTGTATGCAGGGTGAGGCCCGGCAGAGCGATCATCGTGTCGCGGCCCCAGTCACCGAACCACGGGTATCCCGCGATGACCGTGGCACCCGCCTTACTACCGGTATCGGCATGGTCGTTGTCAGGCGTGCCCCTGCGGACGATGAACTGGTCGGCGGCCAATACCAGCTGGCGCACCCAGCCCGGCTCGCGCACGACCGGCAACAGGATGCGCGCACGACGGTGTCTGTCGGCATCTAGTGCCAATTGTGGATCGGTGGGCAGCCTGTCGCCAGGCTCCGCAGTGCAGATCAGTGTTGCCGTAGCGCCAACGCCCAGATCGATCTGAAATTCACATGGCCGGAACAGATCTTCATGAGAGTCCAGTCCGCGCTGTGCCTCCAGGCGATGATGGAAATTCCAGTACCAGTCACCTCGCGACTCACAACTCCCTTCGGCACACAGCAGACGATAGGACCGCGTACCAGCCGCGGCGTCGACCTGAACACCATCCGGCACCGGACTGACGGTCATATCCCGTTCGCCTCGGCTCTCGGCATGAAAGTCCCGCCAGGTACACAATGGCGACAGGCGCAGGCGCAAGGGACCACTGGCGCTTTCGAGCCGGAACCGTACGTAAGTGGTATCGACCTCGCGCCCCATCCAGATTATTTGCGTCAGGCGCGCGTCACCAATGGCGAAAGTCCATACGGGCATGCCGCCGTGGAGCATGAAGGCCTCGGTATGCCGACTGCCATCAGGCACCGCAGTGGTGCCACCGTACTCATGCGCCCACAAGGGATGGGAACTGCCCTGATAATCAACAAACACATCAAGCCCGGCCACCAGCACCGTGCGGGCCACAGGTGGTTCAAGTGCCGCAATCAGCAGGCCGTGGTAGCGCCGTGTTGCTGCGCCGGACACGGTGCCCGCCGCGTAGCTGCCCAGACCATTGCTGACCAGCCACTCCCGACCGGCGGCTGTGGCAAAGCGCGTACAGGTCGCGCGATCAAGGTCGATACGGGGAACGCCGTCTGGACGTCGGATCTGGCCGGGCTGTTCATTACACGACAGGATCGCGCAAGCTGAAGCCCACCACAACGCCACAATGCACTTAGATGGTCAGAATCTCCGCCAGGGCCTGCCGCTGTGCGACAGGCAAACAGGCTGCGGATTCAGTCAGACGACCTCTACGTACACCACAGGAATATTCTTGCGTGCCGCATAGGCTGCTGCAAACTCGGTTGCAAGCTGCTCGTCCATCGGACATTCACTCACCAGGGTGCGGAAGTTCCATGTACGCGTCCGAACCTCGCCACCAAAGACCCGTTCAATGGTGGCAAAGGTAGCCGGTGAGCCGACCCTGCGCTGGCAGTACACGCAAAAAGTCACCGCCCGCACAGGTGGCATCGTGGTCATGAATTACCTGGACTGTCATCGACTGCTCCTCACATGGTCTGGCCCCAAACGGGGTCGCCGCACCCCGTTTCCGGGCTGCCTCCCTAAAGTACGAGCAAGGGTCGTGCCAGGCGAACCAGGTCACGGTCTACCAGCCCCCCACACCCTTATGTGAAGCCCGGTTGTCGAAAATTGTCAGTTGTTGACCGACACCGCCACCACAGGGCCCTCCCGGGTCTGGTCGAAATCATGCTGGCAAAACCCGGACTGTAGGTTGGTCACCTTGCCGGGAAAGTCACCCGCGCGGATACATACCCGTATATTCAGGCAGATTACCGACCCACGATGCACGGAGTGTGTGGCATGCCCGAAGCGGTTGCCGATCTTGATAATTTCGATCTGGAGGCACGCTTTCAGGCACTGATTGCGCGGGTTGAACACAGGATGCCTCTGACCGCGTTGCCGATCGAACCTGCGCTCGCTGAACCCAGGTCCTTTTTAAAGATCCTGAAAGCCCGCCACATGAACTGGCACACCCGGCGCTTCCGCAAGGTGTTCGGCATGCGCTTCAACATGAAACTGCCGCCGCTGGACCAGATGAATTTCATCATGTATCCGGAGCCCGCCTATGACATTCCGGTATTCCTCTTCTTTTGCCTGCTGACGGGTCGCAAGGTCATTTGCCATGTCAATGTCAATTGCATGGCATCTGATCCGGACTACATCAATCATTGGGTCGCACCGCTGGCAGACGCCCAGCGGGCGTATGGTTCTTTCGACTGCGCAGATCGCTATCCGGAGTGGATGCTGAAGTGGCGCACGCCGGCTGGCATCTACGGCATGTTCCCCAGGGAGCGCTTCGACGACTTCATGCGTTGCGGGTTCGACTATCTCGATATTTATCTTGACCTGGCGTTACAGGCCAGGGCCGTGACGGATCCGGAACGTCTGAAGCAGGTCGCCCGAAATCAGGCGCAGTTCGTCGATGACATCCGGACTCAGGACAAGGCACAGGGCATGATGGCCAGGTTGATTGGCAGGGAAACCGCCCGGCGGATATTTTACGAAGTCACGACCTGAAACCGCTGGCGGTCTCTTCAGTGAACTGGAGCTGGATACCGGAGATCGATGACGGATCCAGATCACGCACCTGCCAGCCGTCGGCACCCGTGCGTACCGGCCCCGAGAAGGCGTCCTCACCGAGCCGGCTGTACTCGTCAGCCAGAGAGTCGACACCGAGCGACAACAAAAAGAAACCCTCGCCGTGGGTCGCCAGAAAACGCCCCGGTTCGGAATCGGCACGGGTCGGCTGAACCAGTACCAGCCATGTATCGCCCAACCGGAACCGGGCCGCGACCACACCGCGAGCCGGCAACTCGTCACGGCGACTCACGGGCATGCCGAGCCGTTGCTCCCAGGCCGGCACGGCTGTCTCCAGATCGCGAACGATAAAATTCAGATGGTGGATATGGGAAATCATTGCGCCTGAAAGCACGCCTGCAACGGATGATCTCAGGGCATTCGGAGGCGGCCACCACCCCCACCGGGCATGCCACCACCACCGAGGCCGCCGCCCAGGTTATCGCCAGCACCAGGAACTATGAGCGAGGACGCCTGCTCACGACGCATTTCCTCAAGCTTCTGCATGGTTTCCTTCAAGGCACCATTGGCGGCCTCGGGGAAATTGGCAATGGCCTCTTCGAGCGAACTACCCGGAATATCGAAGCTGAGCGGCAAAGCACCCATACGCGACATCAGTTGTGTCTGGCCGACGTAAACCACCGGCCGTGCAGAGTCCGGTTTGCCAGCCTTGTCGATGGGGCTGAGGCGTTGGATCGTGCCCACCCGGCGGTCGGTGAAGATTTCTTCCTGATAGAGGTCTGTGTCCTCCATCTTGAGTTCCAGATCAAGTGGATCGTCAGTCATCAACATGCGTCCGCAGAAAACAGGCCGAAAGGATAACAGACAGCCCTGCAGCACCGAAATTCGCGACCGATATTGCTAGTATCGCGGTCGTGCCAAACACCACCAGACCCTCCAACCGGGATAATGCCAGCCACATTCGCCATAACCCGGTTGCTGACCGCTACCAGGGCTTTGCCGAAGTCGTCGTGAGTGTCAGCGATTTTGGCCAGGTAAGCGCACTGACGCAGGCTGGCGGCTGGGAAGTACTGCACAACGGACCGGGCGCGCCGGAACTATCCCGGCTGTGGAGTCTGGAACCGCTGACCCGTTCCCGGGCCCGTATCGATGAGCAGGTACTGCATGTACCGGGCATGGGCTACGGTTTTCTGCGATTCACCTGTATCGGCGATGTTGCCCAGCAGCCGATTCGGCCCGCGGACGCACACCCATGGGAAACCGGCGGTCTCTGGCTGATTTATACCCGCTCGGAAGATGGCTATGCCCTGTCGCGTGAACTGACCAAAGCCGGGTGGCCGACTGTGCGCGGCGTACACGGCTTCGATTTTGGGGACCTGGCGGTGAATGAGGTGCATCACCAGGGCCCGGACGGGATGGTACTGTCGATTATTGAACAGCAAAAGCCGCCACTTACAGTGCCATCAACAGGCCTCAGCCACGCTTTCAACGCAGCGATAGTCGTGCGCGACTTCAACCAGTCACGAGAGTTCTTCGTCGACAAACTCGGCTTCAAGCCATGGATGGATGTTGTCTGGGACGGAAATAATCCGGGGCTGACATTGCTGGCGGACCTCGAGGCATTCACGGGCGTCAATGCCATCAAAACCACCATCGTGCATCCGGAAGGTGAGAATCGGGGGTCGGTAGAACTGATCGGCTGGGACGGTGCGCCGCGAGGCCGGGATTTTACCGATCAGGCGAACCCGCCAAACCTGGGTTCAGTGGCTTTACGCTTTGGAGTGGCCGATCTGGACGCGCACCTCGCCCGCCTTGGTGAGCAGGGCGTGGAACCAGTACAGCCAGCCATCAACCTGACGCTGGCACCCTACGGCCTGGTGCGCATGGCGCCGATCCGCAGTCCGGATGGCGTGTGGCTGGAATTTTTCGAGGTGCTGGCCCAGTGAACCGTTTGTGAGCGCCACCGATCACACGCTCGCCTACCAGGACCTGTCACCGGACGACATCCTGTCTTCTGTGGAAAGCCTGGGGCTGCAGTGTGACGGCCGTCTGCTGACTCTCAACAGCTATGAGAACCGCGTTTACCGCATTGGCATTGAAGACACTTCACCTGTGGTTGCGAAGTTTTACCGGCCCGGCCGCTGGACCGATGCCGCGATCCAGGAAGAGCACGATTTCACGCATGAACTGGCAGCGGCCGAAATTCCGGTAGCAACCCCGATCGACCGGGATGGTCACACGCTTCACCATCACGGTGCCTTCCGCTTTGCCGTCTATCCGTGCTTTGGCGGACGGGCACCGGAGCTGGATGATCTCAAGCTGCTTCGACAACTGGGCCGCTTCGTGGCCCGGATTCATTTATGCGGCCAGAATGCCAGCTTCCTGCATCGGCCCCGACTCAGTGTGCACTCGCATGGCGAGTCATCGCGGCAGTTTCTTCTGGAAGCAGGCTTCATTCCGGATGATATTCGTGATGCGTACGAAAGTGTTTGCGATGCGGCACTGGAGCGCGTAGAGAGCTGTTACGAGCGTGCCGGTGAATCCCGCGAATTGCGTCTGCATGGTGACTTTCACCCGGGCAACGTGCTGGTACTTGACCAGGTACTCCACATAGTCGACTTTGATGACACCTGTACCGGTCCTGCGATTCAGGATCTGTGGATGTTTCTTTCCGGCGATCGCTTCGAGCAAACGCCGCAACTCGCCGAACTGCTGGCTGGCTACACGGAGTTTCGTCCATTCGATGGTGCGGAGCTGAACCTGATTGAAGCATTGCGCACTTTACGCCTGATGCACTATGCCGCCTGGCTGGCCCGCCGCTGGGAAGACCCGGCATTCCAGGTGGCATTCCCGTGGTTTGGCGGCCAGCGCTACTGGGACGAGCACGTCCTGGCGCTACGCGAACAGATTGCATTGATGGATGAAGAGCCATTGCGCTGGGAACCGGCGCATGGCTGGAACTGACAAAGGAAGATATCGCGTGTCCCGGCATTGGCTGCCAATTGTCCTGCTGTCTGGTGTGCTCGGCACAGTGTGCGCTCAGGCAACCGACAGCACTGGCACCACCAGCACTGATCCTGCAGCAGCAACAATGATCGCCGAGCTTGGCTTGCGCGAAGCACCAACGGCCGTTCGGGAAATACCGGGCTGGCAGCGGCCAACCCGTATTGTCGTTCGCGTCGAGTCGCCGGCAGCACTCATGGCATTCCAGCGAGCTGCGCCGGGAATTGAGTTCATCGCGGCTACAACCGAGGCGGAAGCAGTTGACGCGGTTGCAGGAGCGCAAGCGGTCGTCGGTTTCTGCACACCCGAGCTGGTTGCCGCCGGCAAACAACTCAAGTGGATTCAGCTCTACAACGCCGGTGCCGGGCCCTGCAGCAGCATCCCGGCCATCCATGAGCGCGGCATCGTGGTCACGAACATGCAACGGATCTCCGGCCCGGAAATCGCCGAGCACGCCCTGGCGATGCTCCTCGCCTTCACTCGTGGGCTGAATGCATGGCTGCCGGTACAGCACCAGGCCGAATGGGACAGGAGCGTATTTCAACGTCAAAAGATGTGGGAGCTTCGCGGCCGAACCATGCTGATCGTCGGCCTGGGTGGCATCGGCACACAGTTGGGCGTGCGTGCCCACGGCCTGGGCATGCGTGTCATCGGCACGCGAGCTTCAGCAGGTGCCGAAAAGCCGGAATTCATCGACTACGTGGGCACACCCGAAGAGTTGCTGAAGCTGGCCGCACAGGCAGACGTCGTGGTCAACTGCACACCGCTGGTACCCAGTACTACAGCACTGTTTAACGCCAGGCTCTTCTCGGCGATGAAAGCTGGCAGTTACTTCATCAATGTCGGCCGTGGCAAAAGCGTAGTCCAGGACGACCTGATTGCAGCCTTGAAATCCGGCCACCTCGGTGGCGCCGGACTCGATGTCACAGACCCGGAACCCCTGCCCTCCAATAATCCATTGTGGCAGTTGCCGAACGTGATCATCACGCCTCACGTAGCCGCCACGTCGGACCAGTTGTTCACCAGGGTATTCCTGCTGGCGCAGGAAAATACCCGACGCTACGTTGCCGGTGAGGCACTGCTGTCGGTTGTGGATGTAACACGCGGGTATTGAACAACAGCGGCCGACGGCGTTGTGGCCTGCCCGCGGTACTTCTAAGCGCGTAGCGTGCCGACTGACAAGTCGTAAAAAGTACCGGCTATAACCAGCTTCGCGTGAGCTTTTCGGATTCCTGCCAGAGTCGCGCCGCCAGGGCATCGTCTTCCATCACCGGCTCTGGCGTTGCCACGGCACAGTCTGCAAAGTATTTCCCGCTGATCGTTGCGGTTGCCGGGTGAGCTGCCACAAAACAGGTCGTTGCAGCACCCTGCGGGATGGTCTTGATCCGTGAGCGCATCACCACGCCAACGGCCGGTGCGAACAATTGCTGCCACCGGGGCAGGTAGCGAATGATGCCGGTGATGACAAGCCCCGGGTGAACCGCGTTGGCGGTAGTGGCCGAGCCCGCGAATCGTCGCGCCAGTTCACGGGCGACCAGCGCGTTGGCCAGTTTGGATTGACCGTAGAACGCCCGCGGGTCGTAGCCCTTTTCACCGGTCAGATTGTCGAAGGCGATGCCGCCCGGTGGCGCCCATCGGTGTGCGCTGCTGCTCAGCATCACAATCCGGCCGGCTGGGGCTGCCTGCACGGTGTGAAGCAATCTGGAAACCAGAATGAAGTGCCCCAGATGGTTAACTACAAACTGCTTTTCCAGACCCCGCACCCGCTCCAGGGACGGCGGCGCCATGATCCCGGCATTGCAAATGAGAATATCGAGGGGCCTGCCCAGCCGCTGGATCCGGTCGGCACAGGCGGCGACGGCGTCAAAATCTTCAAGATCACAAGCCAGCGGTGTTGCGTTGCCGGTCATGCGGCCGCAAGCGTCCTGGGCTTTTTCCAGGCTGCGCCCGGCAACGAGCACATGGGCTCCGCGCAGGGCCAGTACCCGTGCCGATTCGAGGCCAACACCGGACGTCGCACCGGTTACCAGTGCGGTCCGGCCGCCCAGGTCCAGGCCGACAGTTACCTCCTCGGCCGTTGGTTTCCTGCTGGAATCGGGGCTGTTATAGGCGGACATATGCACTGAAACCGATCTGCCCGTTGGCCGGGCTGCGTTGCAGGGAGGGAAGCGTTGATCGTCTGTCAGTATAATGCGCGCCAATTTCCGCAGACTTGTGCTCCCACCTCATGTCCCTGGTTCGTCTGGATGATGTTTCGCTTGCCTTTGGCGAGCAGAAATTGCTGACCAACGTCGGGTTCGAAATCGAACCGGGTGAGCGTGTGTGCCTGATTGGTCGCAATGGCACTGGCAAAACGTCTCTGTTCCGACTGATCACCGGCGTTATCCAGCCTGACAGCGGGGTGATCCAGTATCGAAGCGGCATGGTGATGAGCACGCTAGAACAGCAACTGCCCGAGGACGAGCAGGCCAAGGTACGCGAAGTGGTTGCCGAGGGCCTTGCCGACGTCAAGTCCCTGGTGGACGAGTATGAGCAACTGGCGCACCAGTCACTGGACAAGGCCGGTCTGAAGCGGCTCGATGATCTGCAGCACCGCATCGACGAACTTGACGGCTGGCGAATCGACCAGCGTGTCGAACTGATCATGACGGAAATGGCATTGCCGCCCGACCAGCCAATCGGTGAGCTGTCCGGCGGCTGGCGGCGGCGCGTCGGCCTTGCCAGAGCATTGATCAGCAAACCGGACCTGTTACTGCTCGATGAGCCCACCAATCACCTGGACATCGTCACGATTCAGTGGCTGGAAAACCGCATCCGCTCCTGGCAAGGCGCTGTGCTGTTCATCACCCATGATCGCGCCTTCCTCGACAAGCTGGCAACGCGTATCTGTGAACTGGACCGTGGGCGGCTGCTGAGTTTTCCGGGCAGCTACGATGAGTACCTGGAACGCAAGGAGAAGTTGCTCGAGGACGAGGCAACTGCCAACAAGCTTTTCGACAAGAAGCTTGATGAGGAAGAAGTCTGGATCCGTCAGGGCGTCAAGGCCAGGCGCCATCGCAATCAGAACCGCGTGCGCCGCCTGGAATCCCTGCGCCAGGAATACACCGACCGCCTGACTCCCCAGCAACGCGCGCGCATCTCGATAGAGGAAGCCGACCAGTCCGGCCGGAAAGTTATAGAGGCAAAGCACATTAGCCATGGCTTTCGGGGTGAAGAACTCATACGGGACTTTTCCTGCCGGATCACGCGTGGTGATCGCATCGGCCTGCTGGGCAACAACGGCGTTGGCAAGAGCACCCTGCTGCGGATTCTGCTCGGCGAGATCACCCCACTGCATGGCACGATCAAGACCGGTACAGCGCTGGAAATCGGCTACTTCGGCCAGTTGCGCGAAAGCCTGGACCCCGACAAGAGCGTTGCCTACATCGTGGGTAACGGTAGCGACTATGTGAAGATCAACGGCTACGAGCGGCACGTGATCGGCTATCTGAAGGGTTTTCTGTTCAGCGCCAAGCGGGCCATGACGCCTGTGAAATCGCTATCGGGTGGTGAACGCAACCGGGTGATTCTGGCCCGGCTGTTCACCAAACCGACGAATCTGCTGATTCTCGACGAACCCACCAATGACCTTGACGTGGAAACCCTGGAAGTCCTGGAGGATCGGCTTGACGAATACAAGGGCACGCTGATCGTCGTGAGCCACGACCGGATGTTTCTGGATTCTGTTGTCACCAGCGTCTTTGCTTTTGAGCCACGCGGACACATAGAACGTTATGTCGGTGGCTATTCCGACTGGCTGCGTCAGGGTCGGCCGCTGGCGGAAACCGACAACCCGCATCTAGCTCGTGGCGAATCACCGGCGCCATCAGCAACCGAAAGACGAAAGAAGGCGTCCCGGCAAGGTCGCCGCCTGAGCTACAAGGACCAGCGGGAACTTGAATCATTGCCACCCAGGATCGCGGCACTGGAGGCCGAGATCAAGGCACTCGAACGCCAGACTACGGCAAAAAGCTTCTATGAAAAGGCCTGGCACGAAACTGTGCCGATACTCGATGCCCTGCGAGACAAGCATGCGGAGCACGAACTGGTCACCGCTCGCTGGCTGGAACTCGAAGAGCAGAAGGATCAGGCCTGACCATGCGACGGCTGATGTCATTGGCAGCCGGTACACTTCTGATAATGGGCATTCTGGCAGCCGCCAATGCCCATGCCGACAACCGCACGCTCACAACGATTGCATTGAAGCATCAGCTGCCATCCCAGGTGCTTCCGGTGATTCAACCACTGCTGACCAGTGGCAGCACGGCTGCCGAATTCAATGGTCAACTGGTGCTCAATGTCACTGAGGAAGAGCTGGCAAAGGTTCGCCAGCTCCTCGGCGTGATTGATCGGCAATCGAGGCAGCTGTTAATCACGGTACGTACCCCCGCCAACTCCACGAGCCAAAGTCGCGGCGTCACTGTCGATGGCAGTATAGGGAATGACAATGTACGTATCGGCACGGGCCACACCGGTGTGGGCAATCGCGACGGGTTGCGCATCGGGGTCGATGATTCCACCAGCAACGAATCCAGCACCGGGCAGCAGCAGGTGCGCACCGTCGAAGGCATGCCGGCACGGATCAGTCTCGGTGTGACGACGCCTGTCACCAGCAGTTACACGCTGGCTGATGGCCGGCGCGTAACAAGCCAGGAATATTACCCCGTCAACCAGGCCATCAATGTCATAGCACGCGTGATCGATGGCCGGGTCATTCTCGACATAGACCAGCAGAACGACAAGCTGGCGGATCAGAAACGCAGTCAGGGTACCAATGCTTCGCGTGCCCCGATCATTAATACCCAGTCAATCAGCACGCAAGTATCAGGGCGCGTAGGCGAGTGGATTCCGCTCGGTAACATCGACCAGAGCAGTCATGCTGACACCAGTGGTACTAGTGGCGTATCCCGGAGCAGTCGGTCGGAAATCAATACCGTAGCGATCAAGGTCGAGGTGCTGGGGGAGTAGACGTTCACCCGCGATGCGCCGACTCAACGCCGGCGAGCCCTTCGAGACGACCCAACAACAGGCCAAGCTGCCCGTAGTCGGCCACCCGAACCTGCAACATGACCCGCACCTGTCCGTCCCCGTCGCGCATCGGCGCGCTGTGCATGCTGACCACATGCACGTTGAGTTGTGCGACCAGCGCGGTGATGTCCTTGAGTAACCATTTGCGGTCGATAGCATCGACGCGCACCGCGACTTCATGCCCACCACTGCGCGCACCCCACTCCACTGGCAAAACCCGCGCCGGCTGCAGCCCGGCTATGTGCAGGAACGAGGCGCAGTCCGGCCGGTGCACGCTGACGCCACGGCCACGAGTCAGGTAGCCGACAATAGGCTCTCCGGGCAGCGGCTGGCAGCATCGCGCAACCTGCGCGAGCAGGTTGTCCACGCCTTGCACGGTCACCGTACCGGCGACCGAACTTGCGCTCGCAGGCTTCGATGGCAATGCCGGGGCCGGGGCCAGGTCCCGCACCGGCTCTTCCGCCGCGCGTTCCAGGTCCAGCAGTGCGCGACCGATCTGGTTCGAACCGATATCCCCCAATGCCACCAGCACCAGCAAGTCATCGACACTGCCTACACCGAACTTGCCCAGCACCGGCTGCAGATCAGCCTGCAGCAGACCCATCCTGCGCAGATCCCGATCCAGCAACTCGCGCCCGGCCTGCAGGTTGCGTGCACGGTCGAGCTTGTTGAACCAGTTGCGGACCTTTTCGCGCGACCGGCTACTGGCCAGAAAGCCGCTGCCGACCTGCAACCAGTCGCGGCGCGGCTCCGAGGTCTTCGCAGTCAGGATCTCCACCCGGTCGCCGCTGCGCAACTGGTGGTTGAGCGGCACGATGCGGCCGTCGACCTTGGTCCCGCGACAGCGATGTCCGACCTCCGTATGCACCTGGTAGGCGAAATCGAGCACGGTCGAACCCTGCTGCAGGTCCACTACCTCACCCTTCGGAGTCAGCGCGTATACGCGTTCCTCGACCAGCTCGCTGCCGATCCCGTCCAGCGGCGACGCATCGCCGTCACGCGCCGCGTCGGCAGCCTGTTCCAGCAATTTGCGCATCCAGACGATGCGCTTGTCCATCGCCGCACCGCCGGCCGCGCCACCCGGGCCGTCCTCCTTGTAACGCCAGTGCGCGGCCACGCCGAGTTCGGACTGTGCGTGCATCTCGCGGGTGCGGATCTGCACTTCCAGGGTCTTGCCACCGGGGCCGACCACCGCCGTATGCAACGAGCGATAGCCATTGCTCTTGGGACGCGCGATGTAGTCGTCGAATTCGCTCGGGATCGGCACCCACAATGCATGTACCACCCCCAGCGCGGCATAGCACGCAGCCACGTCGTCGACCTGCACACGGAACGCACGCAGGTCATACAGCTCGCCGATCGGCACATCCTTTTTCTGCATCTTCCGCCAGATGCTGTAGATGTGTTTTGGTCGCCCGGCTACATCTCCGTCGATGCCGTTTTCGGCCAGCGCTTCGCGCAGCTGCGCCAGAACCTGCTGGATATAACGTTCGCGCCCGCTGCGGTTGTCGTCCAGCTGGCGTGCAATGCGTACGTAAGTGTCGGTTTCCAGTTCGCGAAATGCGAGGTCTTCAAGCTCCCACTTGAGTTGCCAGATGCCCAACCGGTTGGCAAGCGGCGCATGGATGTCACGGGTCAGCTGCGCCAGCGCCTGGCGCTCCTCCGCAGGCAGGCGCCACGCCGCGCGCATCCGCGAGAGCTGCCGTGCCAGCACGATCGGCACCACACGCAAGTCGCGCACCAGGGCCAGCAGCAGGCGCCGCATGCCTTCCGGATTGCGCCCGCCGCCATGGCGACGATGCAGCTGCCATATCCGGCTGGCGGCACGCTGGCCTTCCAGCAACACGCGCAAGCGTTCCGGCAAGTCGATACCGGTGGTGCTGAACACTTCGTCGATGCCGACCACCACGTCCAGCAAGGCCGCTGCCATCACGTCCGGATCGGCGTTTAGCGTGGTCAGGATCGCCAGCGTATCGGTAAGCACCTCAGGTGGATCGCGCAGCTTCGCACCAGCATCAATTGCACCGCGCCAGGCAGCAATTACCTCATCCACCAACGCGCCGTCGGGCAAGCGCGCAAGGGCAGTACCATAGGCAATCGAGTTGGCGTTGGGCCGGGTAGTTGCGTGCATCGGACTACAGTAACGAAGGAATCATGACGTGACCTCTACCCCGGGCAACTGCAATACATATTCCGGTCCCATCAGCATGGCCGGCGTGTAATAGCCGCCATCGACCGTATCGGCCAGCAAATGCTCGACGATGCCCAGTGCGCCGGTCACAGTGAGTTCGTAGCCGTTAGGTGTGTCAATCTGCAGTTGCCGAAGTTCTCCGGCTGCATCGCGCACTTCACCCCAGATTCGGGCCCGGGTATTGGCGCGCGTAATTGCGTCTGGTCCCTTCACGCGACTGGCAATCCGTCGTTGCAGGAAGGGCACCACACCGGGAAACTGCAGCAGTCGCCTGATCCGGTTCATGCGACGGGCAGCCGCAATGGATTTGGGCGATACCGCCAGGTAGGTTTCGATGTCCGGTATTCCGGTCGACACCCAGGCGGTGTACAGGTCGCCCCAGGGAATAGTCATCGCCGACCGCGCCTGGCCATCACGGTCAAAGGTGCGTGTCTTGTAAGCCAGGGGCACAGACTCAAGCTTCCCGTCGCGCCGGATGCGACCGCCCCTGGCCAGGCCTTCAATACCGGTCTTGCTGGTACCGGGACTTGCGCCACCTGCAGCTTCGAAGGCCAGTACCAGCGATGTTGCATCGGGTAACTCGCGCTTCAACAATCCGGCAACACAATCAGTTGGCACGACATCAAAGCCGGCGCCCGGCAGGATGACCATGCGGCGCTCTCTCGCCCGCCTGTCCTGGGCATGACAATGGGCAAAGACATCAATTTCGCCGGTGATATCCACATAGTGCGCACCTCCGACCAGACAAGCGTCCAGCAGCGGCTCGCAGGTTGTGGAAAATGGTCCGGCGCAATTCAGAACCAGCGATATCTGCTGCAGGCCGCGAGCTATCGCTGTGGCATCACCCAGGTCGAATACCCTTGTCGGGAGGTCATATTGACTGCCGGGCCCGCTGCCAAGGGCTTCCACTGACGCCCGACTGCGCCCGGCCAGTACCGGTCGCATACCGCGGCGCACTGCTTCAGCGGCAATCAGCTGGCCTGTATAGCCGTTCGCACCATATATCAGCCAGTCCGTCATACTGTCACCCTACGCCTTCCGACCCGGTACTCTGAATGTCCGATCTGACGGAACTCGACGTCTATCTCGTCCGCGAAGGTACGCACTTTCGCGCCTGGGAACGGTTCGGTGCGCACCCCACAACCGGTCGAGCTTCTGACGGCACTGCCGCTGCCGGAACTTTCTTTGCCGTCTGGGCCCCAAATGCGGCCAGTGTATCGGTGATTGGCAACTTCAATCACTGGCAGCCAGGTGCCCATCCGCTGACACAGCGCAACGATGAGTCCGGCATCTGGCAGGGCTTCATACCGAATGTCGGCCATGGAGATCTTTACAAGTACCACATCGTCTCCCGTCAGGGCGGCTACGTTGTGCAGAAAAGCGACCCGTATGCATTCCGCTGTGAGGAGCCGCCGCGAACAGCATCGGTGGTCTGGGATCTGAGCTATGACTGGAGCGACGATAGCTGGCTGCGGGAACGAGCGCGTGCAAATTCACTCTCTGCACCCTGGACGGTATATGAGGTACATCTGGGATCATGGCGCCGGGTTCCGGAAGATGGGAACCGCTCGCTGACTTACCGGGAAATGGCACATCAGCTCGCCGATTACGTTACCGCAAACGGGTTCACCCATGTCGAACTGATGCCGGTTGCCGAGCACCCTTTCTACGGCTCCTGGGGTTATCAGGTCACAGGATTTTTCGCGCCAACTTCCCGCTATGGTTCGCCACAGGATTTCATGTATCTGGTGGACCATCTGCATCAGTGCGGCATCGGTGTCATCCTCGACTGGGTGCCCTCGCACTTTCCGGCCGACGAGCACGGTCTGGCATTTTTTGACGGTACTCATCTTTACGAACACGCCGACCCCCGACAGGGCTTTCATCCGGAATGGGGCAGCTCGATATTCAATTACGGTCGTGCAGAAGTGCGCAGCTTCCTGGGGAGCAGTGCACTTTTCTGGCTTCAGACTTATCACATCGATGCGCTGCGCGTGGATGCTGTCGCATCAATGATCTACCTGGATTACGGCCGACGGGCCGGGGAATGGATTCCAAACCACTACGGTGGACATGAAAATCTTGAGGCGATTGCCTTTATTCGCAGCCTGAATGAAGCCGTCTATCGTGACTTCCCCGATACCCAGACGATTGCCGAGGAATCCACCGCCTGGCCAATGGTGTCCCGGCCCGCCTATCTGGGTGGCCTGGGCTTCGGCATGAAGTGGAACCTCGGGTGGATGCACGACACGCTGGACTACATGCAGCATGAACCGGTTCATCGGCGCTACCACCAGGACCATCTGACATTCAGCCTTTGCTATGCCTTTACCGAGAACTTCCAGTTGCCGCTGTCGCACGATGAAGTCGTTTACGGCAAGGGTGCCTTGCTGGGCAAGATGCCTGGCGATGCGTGGCAGCAGTTTGCCAACCTGCGGCTGCTTTACGGCTATATGTGGGGGCATCCCGGCAAGAAGCTTTTGTTCATGGGGGGTGAATTCGGTCAGCGACGTGAATGGCAGCATGAGGAAAGCCTGGAGTGGCATGTGCTGGCCGATCCGGCGCATGCCGGCGTGCAACGCTGGGTTCGGGATCTCAATACACTGATGCGAACCACCCCGGCACTTTACGAGCGCGATTTCGACAGCGACGGTTTCGAATGGATCGACTGCAGCGATGTTGAAGCCAGCGTCCTGGCTTTTTTGCGTAAAGGTTCCAGCCCCCGCGACACAGCGCTCGTAGTCTGCAATTTCACGCCGGTGCCGCGCGAGCACTATCGAATTGGCGTACCTCGCGCTGGGTGGTGGTCGGAGCGCCTGAACAGCGACGCGCTGGAATATGGCGGTAGCGGAATTGGCAACTTTGGTGGACTCGAGGCGACAACAGAGCCTATGCACGGTCGGCCATATTCACTTGCCCTGCACCTGCCGCCCCTCGCTGCCGTGTTCCTCTTGCCGAGTACATAGGCCGAGCAAATAGCGCGGCAGATCACCTTCGCACCCAGCCGCCAATCAACCGCCTGTAGATGCCAGCACCAGATTTTCCGGCGCGACTGCGCGCACTGACCAGAACGATTGCCCGGATCGAGGCGGCGGAACTACGGGCCGTAGTGCTGGCCTTCTCCTGCAACTTTGCCCTGCTCGGCGGCTACTACATCCTCCGGCCGGTGCGTGACGTGATGGCAACTGTCTTCGGCGTGGCGCAATTGCAGAATCTGTATACCGGAACGCTGGTGCTGACCTTGTTGTGTGCACCGGCATTTGCGTGGCTGACCACGCGATTCAAGCTGACCAGAGTCATTCCAGGCATGTTCTGGTTCTGGATCAGCAACATTCTGGTGTTCTACCTGTTGTTCAACGCCGCACCGGACAGCCGCTGGGTTGCCGCCGCCTACTATTGGTGGTTCAGCGTGGTCAACCTGTTCATGATCTCCATTTTCTGGAGCCTGATGGTCGACTTGTTTTCGGCTGCCCAGGCGACGCGGTTATTTGCCCTGATTGCTGCGGGTGGCAGCATTGGTGCCATTGCCGGTCCTGTGGTTACCACGCTGTTTGTCAGTTCCGTTGGCGTCAGCGGCCTGCTGTTGATTGCGGCTGCGGATCTCGTTGTTGTCATTGGTCTTGTTCATCTGCTCATGCGGGAGAAGTCCCGGCTGCAAACAGACCACGTCGAAACCCAGACCTCAACGCTCGACCAGAAGCTGTCCGGCAATCCGTTCGCCGGGTTCAGCGCCTTGTTCGAATCAGGCTACATCATGAACCAGGCGCTCTTCATCATGCTGATGACGTGGGTCGCCACGGTAGCCTACTTCCTGCAGACGGACCTGATTTCCCAGGCTTTCTCGGACATCGCGGATCGCACCGTTGCCCTGGCCGATATCGATCTGGCGGTGAACATTCTTTCAGCATTGCTGCTGGTGTTTGGTGTGGGCCGGTTTGTTACCCGCTTCGGGGTCACCGCCGGCCTGTTCCTCAATCCTGTGATCATGGCCCTGGCCTTCGTCGCGATTGCCCTGTCTCCCACACTCCTGATGATTCAGGCCATCCAGATCGTTCGCCGCGTTTCCCAATATGCAATTGCGCGCCCGAGCCGGGAGATCTGCTTCACCGTGGTCCCGCAGGAAAGCCGGTACAAGGCCAAGAACGTCATCGATACGGTTGTCTATCGCTTCGGGGATCTCACCGCTGCCTGGATGCAGGGTGGCTTGCGAATGCTGGGCTTCGGCCTGAGCGGTGCCGTGGGCATGGGATTGCTCACTGCAGGTGCCTGGGGTGCAGTTGCAGTTGCTTTGGGCCGGCGCTACGAACGGCTACGTGCCGACGACAGCGACCCGGTCGGCACCTAAGCGTAGGCGTATGGACCACCGCGCTCCAGAGCACGCCGGTACGCCGGCCGCGCGTGCAGACGGTCGACATAGGACCTGATATTACGGGCGGATCGCGCCGCATCGATGCGGGTCAGGGCTGCTTCCGCCGGAAAACTCATGATGATGTCCGCTGCAGTGAGTTCATCGCCTGCCAGCCAGTCGCCCTTCTCCAGCTCAGCATCCAGATACTCCATGAGTCCCTTCGTCGTATGGTCAAGGTAGCTGCCATGGACCGCCTTGACGATTCCCTTGGCCACCGGCCTGGCGAAGAACGGCATGGGAGCGGTGGCGATACGATTCAAGATCAGCGCCATGACGAGCGGCGGCATATACGAACCCTCCGCGGCATGCATCCAGTACCGGTAGCGGTGATATGCAGACGTACCCCGCGCTGGCACCAGGCGCCCTCCCCCATGGGCATCAACAATATGCTCAATAATGGCGCCGGTTTCTGCGAGGACCACGCCGTCGTCTTCGATAACCGGCGATTTACCCAGCGGATGAATGTCCATCAACGCCTTCGGCGCAAGACCACTTTGCGGATCACGCTCATAGCGCTTGACCTCGTAGTCCAGTTCCAGCTCTTCAAGCAGCCATAGAACCCGCTGCGACCGGGAATTCTCCAGATGATGGACCAGCAGCATGTAAAGCTTTACGGTCGCGGAGCGTTAGCTGGCACGCCTGGCAGCAGGTTGCGCAAGTGGCTGACGGGCAATTGCGCTCAGCACAGCCTGCAACGTGGCGGTCGTCGTCATCGGCCAGGGCCACGCCGGCGGTAATGTCATCACCAATACGCAATTTGATGCAAGCCATCGCCTTCGCCTCGGTACCACCGCCTAGTGCAAATTCGTCAAAGCCTTCGACCCGGCCACGACCTGAAAGTGATTCATCGCATCCATCAGATTTCCACCGCACCATTATTACCTTCGCCACTGAAAGTTGTGCTACCGATTCGCGCCTGCACACGCACCCGGCCCGATTCACGACCGACCTCGTAGTTACCCATTTTCCGGGCATTGCTTATTACCGATACATAGGCCGCATCGAAGAGTTCGCGGATCGCGGAACCGCCAACTTCAATGCCCGTCTCTCGGCGTGATGCTGAACCACTTGAAAATTCGATCTGCAGCCAGCGCGGGTAAGGTGATGCCGAAATCCCGCTCCAGAACATAAAGTACGCCACCCTTGCCGGACTGACTGTTGATGCGCACCACTTCCTCGTAGCGGGCGGCCCAGATCGCCCGGATCGATCGGCAGATACGCCACTTGCCAGGGCTCGTCGTCGCGCTGCTTCGCCAGGGACTTCCGGATGGCGTCCTGATGGCTACCACCGAACGCTGTGTAGACCAGTTCACCCGCCCAGGCGCGGCGCGGATGAGTAATCCCGGTGCAGTATTCGACTGTTTCTGCGATGCGTCGCATATCCGAAAGTCGATACCCGTATCGACACCCTGCGAATAGAGGTCTGCGCCCATGGTCACCAGACACATGTTGCCGGTGCGTTCACCATTGCCGAGCAACGTGCCCTCGATGCGGTCGGCACCGGCCATCACACCCAGTTCGGCAGCCGCAACGCCGCAGCCACGATCGTTGTGCGTGTGCAGGCTCACGCGGATGCGATCCCGGTGGTCAATATGCGCACACATCCATTCAATCATGTCGGCGTAAACGTTCGGCGTCGCCATTTCAACCGTGGCTGGCAGATTGATCACCACCTTTTGCCCGGTTTCCGGCCGCCACACAGCGATCACGGCGTTGACGACCTCAGCCGCATATTCAAGCTCGGTGCCCGTGAAGCTTTCCGGCGAGTACTGGAACTCCCACTGGTTTCCGGTGCCCTGGCAGCCAGTTCCCTGACCCACTTCGCGCCTTGCACAGCGATGTTTTTGATCGCGTCCCGGTCGAGGCCGAATACCTGTCACGCTGCACGGTGGACGTGGAATTGTAGAGGTGCACGTTGGCCTTCTTCGCACCCTTCAACGATTCGAAGCTGCGTGCAATCAGCGCCTCGCGCGCCTGGGTGAGCACCTGGATGGTCACGCCATCCGGCACCAAGCCCTCGGTAATGATCTTGCGGACGAAGTCGAAATCCGGCTGGGAAGCTGCTGGAAATCCCACCTCTATTTCGGTGTAGCCCATGTCGACCAGCAACTGGAACATGCGGGTCTTCTGGTCAATGTTCATGGGCTTGACCAGCGCCTGGTTACCGTCGCGCAGGTCGACGGCGCACCAGTCCGGCGTCTTGCGGATAACGCGATCCGGCCATTGCCGGTCCGGGAGTTTTACCGGATTGAATGCGGCGTATTTGCGATGGTCGTACGACATGACTGTTCCCTGTGCCGTCCTCAACAAGAGGCGTCCTGCGACATATTTTAGCGCCATGGTGCCGCAATCGGCTGGCGTTTCATCCACATATACTGCTGTTTATGGCATATTCTTGCGCTCCGACGCATTATTAAGGCATATTGCACCATGGTACCCATTATTCTGGACCGAATCGACCGTCGCATCCTGGAGGCACTTCAGGAGGACGGCGGCATAACCAATCAGGAACTGGCCGAGCGGGTCGGGTTGTCGCCCTCACCGTGTCTGCGCCGGGTCAAAGCGCTGGAAGAAGCCGGCGTCATCCTGAAACGGGTCGCCCTTCTGGATCGCAAGACACTGGGCCTGTCGCTAACGGCCGTTATTCAGATCGTGATGGACCGCCATACACCGGAACGATTCGCCACGTTCGAGGAAAAACTCAGGGCCTGCCCCGAAGTTCAGTCCTGCTTCCTGATCACAGGGCAGGCTGCAGATTACCTGCTGATGGTGGCTGTTCCTGACATGGATGCCTATCAGGAGTTTCTGCTGAAGAAACTGACGCGCATCGACGGCGTTACCGGCGTGCATTCAAGTTTCGTATTGCGCCGGGTAATCGACACCACGTCCCTGCCGCTGACGCACTTGTGAACAGGCGGATACTCCTCGCGGTCACGGTGCCGTCGGAGATGGTGTAGTGCCGCTGCCGGCCAGGGCCTGCTGGAACTGGCTCTCTGCCCACAAGATGAATTTCGGATGTTCCGACAGGCCTTTGTCGGCGAAGCGGTAGTTGAGACCTTTGAGGTCGGTCTTGATGTGCGTCTGCACACCGTAGCTGGCCGCCGCAATCGGCACGACCACCACATCCTTGCCACTCTTCGTTGCCTGCTGAATCCAGCTCCGCAGCTTGCGCACATTGGACTCGCGCACCGGCACGATCGCGTCGTCCTGCAGGTTGATGATCCGCACGTCGGCAAAGACATTCTTCGCCTTGATGCGATCCACATGCGGCTGAAGTTCCTTCAGGTCCGGGCCATTGTCCTTGTAATCCTCGGGACCGTGCCCGACGATGATCAGCAGTGAATTTTTCGGATCCCTGGCGGCTTCCATCGCGTGGTCGTACAGAATATCGGTAATCAACGGGCTGTCGTCGAAGTGGCCTGTCCAGACAAATTCCACACCAGGCGCCTTGACCTTGGGAACCTCCATGTAGCTGGCTTCCGGATACTTGTTGAAAATGTACTGCCATTGTCGCGTGAGGGTGTTGTACCGGGTGGTCGTCCCCACATCCAGCAAGACAATCTTCTTCGTGCCATGAGCTACCAGGTCGTCGACGGCCGACTGCAAGTGGGCAGAACTCATCATGGACATGCCAAAGCCGATGGCAGTTGGCTGCTGTTTCGCCAGGGGCTCGTAAGCCTGTTTGAGGAGGCGGTCGCTGTTCTCGCCAACACCATGGGCAAGAACCAGCAGACCAACCGGCCCGCGAACCTTCTGGTCGCTGACATACCACTCGTAGTCCGGCCCCATGGCATGCATGTTCATGTCCATTTCGCGGTCACTCATGCCACGATAGAGCGCAACCTTCCTGCGCATCGCTTCGCGCATTTCCGGAGTCATCTCGTGGGTATTCTGGTAGGACTCCAGTCGCTTGCCATCCGCACCCATCGGCGGCACTGCTGCGGTTATCGGCAGCGCGAACAACAGAGTGCTGAACAGTACTGTGGCTATCTTGCAATTCATGACCAGGCCCTTCACATGTAATGCGGTGTATCTGCGACTGATTTAGCGTACCGGTTGCTCAAGAACTCGCGCCACGGCCCTGCGCAACTCGCGCTTGGTCATGGCTGCAGAACCCTTTTCGATGGCCTGGCGGGCAGCGGCCTCCACCATGCCGGAGATCAGCGCCGTGAGCAGGTTCAGGTCCCGCCGCTTTCCCTTCAATAGCTGACCGACCGCTCTCTTGAGGATTGCGTTCGGCAAGTCATGCAGCAGCATGATGTCCCGCCGCAGTTCCGGCGCTGCCTGCCGGATCTGGCTCATCATTTCCATCGTGGCGTGGCAGGGCTGGTGGCCAGATCGATCTGCGCGTTCAGCCACGCAACAATGCGGTCCATCGGGTCCGGAAAGGCAGAGTCCAGCTTGTGCATCTCGACGATGAAAGACTCCATATCCCGCTGCACGCACGCCAGCAGAATCTCATCCTTGTTCCGGAAGTACCGGTACAACGAATTTCTGGCCAGACCCACAGCTTCGGCAATACCATCCAGATCGGTTGACCGGTAGCCACGCGCCTGGAAGAGCGTGTTGGCAGCGGTCAGAATCCGCTCGGTCTGTTGCCGCACATGTTCCTGTATGTTGGGGGCATCAATTCTGGGCATGACTTCCAGGACCTTCTGCCGCCAGCCGGCCGTCCACGATGTGCACGATGCGATCTGCACAATCCAGCATGTCCGGATCGTGGGTCACCATGATGGCCGCCACCTTTCGCTGGTGACACTGCGCCGCCAGCAATTCGATGATCTGGCGTCCACGGCCGTGATCAAGCATCGACGTGGGCTCGTCGGCCAGCAAAACCGTTGGATCCGACATCAACGCACGGGCTATGCCAATACGCTGCCGCTCGCCGCCGGAGAGCTGGCCTGGCCGACGGTCAGCGCGATGCGCCATACCCATCTCGCCCAGCAACTCCAGCGCCTTGCGCCGGTCGGCTGCATGCGGGCGCCGGCCGCGCAGGTGCGCCACCAGCAACAGCTGATCAAGAGCGGTCAATGCCGGCAACAGATTCGACTGCTGGAATACAAAGCCGATGTGGTCGCGACGCACGGTTGCAAGCTGCGGAGGATTGAGCGCGGTAATGTTGTCGCCACCAATAAAGATCTGCCCGGTCGTTGGTTGGCGCAACCCCCCAACGACTGCGAGCAGGCTTGACTTGCCGGAACCGGAAGGTCCGACAACTGCCAGCAATTCGCCGGCCTGTACATTCAGGGATACGTGATCGAGTGCCGTTACCTGCTGCTCGCCATCACCCAGAGTGAGCGTGACGTCGACCACCTTGAGGCTCATCGGTCCCTCCCCAGGGCAATGATCGGGTCCACGCGGGTAATCAGGCGGATCGACAGCGCACTGCCCACCAATCCCGCGATCAGAAGCAGCAAGGCTGAGCCCAGCGCAGTCGTGGCCTGCAGGTCAAAGGGAAATCCGGAGTCGACCATTTGCTTGAATATCACGCCCGTAAGCATGGCCAGGACCACGCCCACCACAATGCCACCGACCATCAGCAGCAGCGCCTGCCCGACCGAATCCTTCAGAAGGTAGGCATTGGAAGCTCCCAGTGCCTTGACCAGACCGATCTCGGCCGTGCGCTGAATGGTCCAGATCAGGAAGAAGGCGCCGATCAGGACCACGGAGGTCACGATCAGAAAACCCTGAATCGCCTGCACGGTGAATACCTCCACCTGGTAGGCCGGGGATGTCTTGAACGAATCTTTCATGGTTAGTGTCACGGTGCCGAGTTCATCGTCGACTGCCCTGGTGGCAGCAGGCGTCACCGACTTGTCCAGGTCAAGCGCCACCGCGCTGGCGAACTGATAGACAACCTCCGGCAACTTTTCGCCAGGCGGCGCTCCGCCCGGTGGCCCATAAGTGGCTTCGCCATTTTCGCAATGGTGCATACATGATCGGCTGATGCTCGTAATTGCGCTCATCGGGCGTGATACCGATAACCTTGAGCTCGGTCAGTACGCGATCAAGGGTGATGCTGTCGCCAATCCTGACGCCGCGATCTGCCAGCAACCTGGAAATAATGACGCCGTTTTCCACGGCACCCAAAGGCTGGCCTTCAGCCAGCGGTGGCTCCAGAAAGGATCCGGGCCGCACACCCCACAGGACGAATTCCAGCGGTTCGTTGTGCTCTCCACGACCGTTGAAAGAGGTATGCCCCAGCGGCTCCGACTTCAGCACGCCGGCCTGCGCCGCCCAGCCTTCCCACATCGACTGATCGACAAGGCTGCCGCGGAATGACGGGGTGTCGTCGTACTGGAAGGCAAAATGGGTCACCGGCAGCGCCATCAGACCGGAGACATTGTTGCTGATGAGTCCGGCCGACAGGCCGGATAGAAACGTCATCAGGTAGGCGACCAGGGCCACCACGAAACCCATGAGCAGAAATCGGCCCTTGGCGAAAGCCAGATCGCGAATGGCGATAAACAATGGCTACTTCCTTCAGCGATATGTTGCAGCTACTTTATCGACAGTCTGTCGATATCTTGCCGGCGTTGCCGACGCGCTGTCAATCAGCGTCAGGTTCGTGGCAGCGGCTGCCCCTGATCATCCAGGCAAATGACATTGCTCTTGTCGCTGGGCATCGGCGTTGAGCTGCCTGGTTTGCGTACGGCCACAAACCAGAAGCAGGCACCGGCCTGATCGGTACCCATGGTCCACTGCTGAGGCTTTTGCAGATCATGGATTTTCGCGAAGACAGCCGGCATTTCGCCCGGCGCCTGCCGGTACATCACGAAGTGATCCAGGTCGGTGGCAATGTTGCCGTTCTCAAGACGTTGCGGCGGAACCCACCGCCAGGTGCCGTGCGCCGAGACTGTCGCTTGCGCGGCCACCATGGTGGGCGTGACCATCGCTGGCTTCCCGGCCACTAAAGGCAACAGCACGACCGCGCTCAAGCCAGCGATAGTAACCAGAGCAATGCTGCAACACAGTCTTGTCATGAACTGCCAGCTTGATGGATTGCTGGCCGCCTGCCAACTTGATACGAAACGCTGCGCCGGCTACCGGACGTGCTAGCCGAAGAGACCGGATCTAGACCGGGATCCGGATTCTGCTAAGCTCCTGCGCATGACGTCCGCCCGCCGCGCAAGCTGGATCATCGGATTGGTGCTGGTGCACTTTTTCATTGTGCCCTGCGCCTCGGCGATGATGCTCATGCCGGCCGACGGCGACTGTGAGCACTGCGTAACCATCGACACGCAGGATGCCTGCCTGCTCGGTTCTGCCACCATCGGGTCAACGATCGATGGCCTCGTATTTGACTCGGGTCGGGCCGAACTGCCCGGCATTTCGCTACCAGCCTTGTTATTGCCGTCGGTTGATGCTCATCAACTGCTGACTGCGGGCAGGCTGCAGTCCGACTTCCAGTTTCGCTTCTCCGCCATACGAGCCAGTGGCGACCCGCCGCCATACCTGTTGCTGGGTCAACTCCGAATCTAAAGATTTCCTTGCGCTCCGGTAATCCGGACACCGCGCTGTGCGGGTCCGTTGCTGACGTATCAGGAGATCACCATGGCAATCCGTCGCGGGCAGGATGCCCGTCAATACTCACCCGGAATCCCGGTCGTCGACCCCGGTCGGCGACGTTTTGTGCTCGGTGCTGCCGCTACCGGCCTGGCGGCTGGTCTGGGCGGCTGGCGACCAGCCGGCGCGGCGATTGATGGCCGCGGCCTGACGCATCTGCAGGGCACGGAGTTCGATCTCACGATCGGACAGATGCCCGTACGCATCACCGACCGGGAGCGGCTGGCGGTGACGGTGAACGGGTCGCTGCCGGCGCCCGCATTGCACTGGCAGGAAGGCGATACCGTCACGATGCGGGTGACCAACACACTCGCTGAACCGGCCTCGATTCACTGGCACGGCATTGTGCTGCCGACGGACATGGACGGCGTGCCGGGCCTGAGCTACCCCGGCATCGCACCGGGTGAAACCTTCACGTATCGCTTCCCGGTGCATCAGTCCGGCACGTACTGGTACCACAGCCATTCGGGCTTCCAGGAGCAGTTGGGCCTGTACGGGCCTCTGGTGATCCATCCACAGGCTATGGCACCCGTTGCTTTCGACCGTGAGTACATCATGGTGCTGTCTGACTGGACCGACGAAGACCCCAACCGGATATTTCACAAACTGAAAAAGAACGCCAATTACTACAATTTCAATCAACCGACGATTGGCGATCTCTATCGTGATATCCGCACCATCGGGTTCCGTCCGGCAATCGACAAGCGCCTCATGTGGGGCGAGATGCGCATGAACCGTACCGACCTGGCCGACATCAGCGGCTACACCTACACCTACCTGCTCAATGGCTACCCACCGGGCGAAAACTGGACAGCTGAATTCCAGCCCGGAGAACGGGTAAAACTGAGATTCATCAATGCCGGGTCGATGACGTACTTTGATGTGCGTATTCCCGGGTTACGCATGACAGTGATCGCCGCCGATGGTCAGCCGGTCAGGCCGGTTGATGTCGATGAGTTTCGTATTGCGTCAGCCGAGACCTTCGACGTGCTGGTCACCCCGGAACGCAACGAAGCCTATACCGTCTTTGCGCAGTCGATGGACCGCACCGGATTCGCCCGCGGCACCCTGGCACCACGCCCCGGAATGACCGCTGCAGTACCCCTACTTGATCAGCCCGAGCAGTTGACGATGGCGGATATGGGCCATGACATGAGCAAGGATGCAGGCGACGGCATGGATCACTCCGGACACGATATGTCTGCCATGCCAGGCATGGACATGTCGACCATGCCGGGCATGTCTGCCGAAAAGGAAGTGACCCATTCGGCCACTGAGTACTCGCCGATGGTCGATATGCGGGCCATGAACCCGGCCAGCCAACTGGATGATCCGGGGATCGGATTGCGCGACAACGGTCGCAGAGTGCTCACCTACGCGGATCTGAACAGCACGTTTCCGGATCCCGATGGCCGTGAACCCACACACACTGTGGAACTCCATCTGACCGGTCACATGGAGCGCTACATCTGGTCATTCAATGGCGTGAGGTTTTCCGATGCCGCACCCATACGCCTCCGGTATGGCGAACGCGTGCGCTTCATACTGGTCAACGACGGAATGATGACTCACCCCATTCATTTGCACGGTATGTGGAGCGACCTTGAGGACGAGCAGGGACAGTTCAAAGTGCGCAAGCACACCATCAGTGTCAAACCCGGCGAGCGACTCACGTACAGGGTCACGGCGGATGCGCTTGGCCGTTGGGCCTACCACTGCCATCTGTTGATGCACATGGAAGCCGGCATGTTCCGCGAGGTGCGCGTCGATGAATAAGTACAGTGCGCGAAAGTATGTGTCGATTGGCCTGGTTCTCGCCCTGGGATCGATGCGAGTGGCGGCTGCCGAATCCCCGACCATGGACCATGCCTTGATGGACGACGACCCGATCATCGGCAGTGTGCTGGTGGATGAACTGGAATGGCAGGACACGTCACCCGCCGATGCCATGGCCTGGGACGTCTCAGCCTGGATCGGCCGTGACAAGGGGCGAGTGCTTCTGAGGTCAGAAGGAGAATCTGTCAACGGCGACATTGAAGGCCTGCGTGCGGAACTGCTCTGGTGGCGACCCGTCGCGACCTGGTGGAACGTGGTTGGCGGTTTGCGTCAGGACGCCGGCACGGGTCCGGGGCGCACCTATGGACTCATTGGCATCGAGGGTCTTGCCCCTTACTGGTTTCACGTTGAGGCTGACCTGTTCGGTGGCGAGCGCGGCCAATTCGGTACACGAATCGAATCCAGCTATGAGGTTCGCCTGACCAACCGCCTGATCCTGACGCCGCGCATGGAACTACAGGCCTTCTCCAGAGACGACGAGGCCACCGGAATTGGCAGTGGCCTCAGCAAGCTTGAAGCCGGACTTCGCTTGCGTTATGAAATTCGGCGAGAATTTGCCCCATACATCGGTATTGAGTGGACTGGTTCTTTGGGCGACACAGCCGATATGGCGCGAACCGCGGATGAACCGGTACGCGACACCCACCTGGTAGCCGGTCTTCGGTTTTGGTTCTGAGGAGAACATCAATGCAAGCTGTCCGAACAATTCTTGTCAGTCTGGTTATCGTCGGTGCGGCAATTGGCGGCTTCGTCTGGTCCGGGGTCTATGACGTTGGGGCGGATGCGCCCCACACGCGCCCGGTCTTTCGCCTGCTCGAGTTGACCAGGGACCGCTCCGTAGATGCCAGGGCTGCAGGTATTGCCGTACCCGATCTGGAGGATGCCGAACGCCTCCGCCACGGCGCTGGCAACTACGCCGCCATGTGCGAGACCTGCCACCTGCGCCCGGGCCTAGATTCCTCCGAACTGCATCGCGGCCTGTACCCGCAGCCGCCGGAACTCGCCGCGCACAATCGCGATGAACCTGCACACGACTTCTGGGTCATCAAGCACGGCCTCAAGGCCACCGGCATGCCGGCGTGGGGCAAGAGCATGGACGATGAATCGATCTGGGGAATGGTGGCGTTTATACAGAAACTGCCGTCGTTGAGTCCGGCGGCATACCACACGGCAGTGGAAACCAGCGGTGGTCACTCCCATGGGGGACCTGAGGACGATGCGGATGATCATGACCACGATCATGACGAGGCGCACGATCACGACAACGGTAACGATCACGACAAGGGCCACGACGACGACCATGAACATGAACATGAACATTGACCCGTTGAGGGCTGACCCATGACAAATCCAAGGTGAAGCGCCCCCGCTGCACATGAGTGAACGGCAACCGCTGCCGCCTGAAGCAGGTGCTCTGCCGAAAAACGGGCCTGCAGGAAGTGCACTGGAGGTCGGCGCCGCCTTCCTGAAACTCGGCTTGTCGTCATTTGGCGGGCCAATCGCCCATCTGGGCTATTTCCATCGCGAGTTTGTTGAGCGACGGCGCTGGCTGGACAACGAGCATTTCAGCCAGCTACTCGCGCTATGCCAGTTCCTGCCGGGACCGGCCAGTAGCCAGCTCGGTTTCTCGCTCGGCCTGCTGCGTGCCGGTTGGCGCGGCGCCATCGCTGCATTCGTCGGTTTTACACTGCCCTCGGCGCTGCTGCTGTTTGCGCTTGCCGCGATGAGCAGCTATCTGGCCGGACCGCTGGGTCAGGGTGCCGTGCACGGCCTCAAGCTGGTCGCTGTAGCAGTTGTCGCCCAGGGTGTTCTGGGTATGGCGCGCACGCTGACGCCCGATCGCAACCGGGCCTTGATGGCCGCGGCGGCGGCGGGATTGATTGCGGTCAGCGGCAGTGCGTGGTCGCAGTTGCTGGTGGTGGCCGCCGGCGCCGCGCTGGGCCCGTGGCTATGCCGGCAGGTGGCGGCACGGCACGGTGAAACGTTCTCGCTACATTACGGTCGACGCACCGGTGGCGGCCTGCTACTGGTGTTTGGCCTGTTGCTGGCGACGGCCTTGTTCGCGGCGCCGGATCTGCCGCCGCTGGCACAGGTGGCTGGTGCGTTCTATCGTGCTGGCGCGCTGGTGTTCGGCGGCGGGCACGTTGTACTGCCACTGCTGAAGCAGACGGTAGTCGATCCGGGCTGGCTCAGCAACGATACGTTCCTTGCCGGCTACGGCGCGGCCCAGGCGATGCCCGGTCCGATGTTCACGCTTTCCGCATTTCTCGGCGAACGTCTGCATGACGGGCAAGGCGGCGCACCTGGTGCCACCATCAGCCTGCTGGCAATCTTCCTGCCGGGACTGCTGCTGGTCGCCGGTGTCTTGCCGTTCTGGCGGACACTGAGCAATCGTGACGGCGCCGCTCGCATGTTGGCAGGCGTCAACGCGACCGTGGTCGGTCTGCTGGCAGCGGCACTTTATGATCCGGTGTGGGTCAGCGCCGTGCATGACGCCAAGGATTTTGCCATCGCGCTCATCGCCTTTGCGTTACTCGTGGCTGCGCGTTGGTCCGCATTGGCCGTTGTTGCATGGTGCGTAGTGGCATCCATATTGTGGCAGGTAGGCGCCATCCACCATTGACAAGGTCGGCGCGACCAATAAGATACACGCCGCATATATCTTATAGGGGGCGCGACAATGGCTGGGGAAGAGATCTGCAGCGAAGCGGACATTACCGAGCTGGTTCACGATTTCTATGCCCGGATACAACAGGATCCGCGCCTGGGCCCGATCTTCGCGCGGCATATCTCTGACTGGCCGCATCATCTCGCCAAGATGGTTGATTTCTGGTCGTCCACGTTGCGTGGCACCCGACGCTATCGCGGGACCCCCATTCCGGCTCACGTTGCTTTGCCTGGTCTCACCGAAGAACTGTTTCAGGACTGGCTGCTGATCTTCCATGAGACCACCGCGGACCATTCCAACCCGATCATGCGTGACCGCGCCGATATCCTGTCGGAACGAATCGCTCAAAGCCTCTGGTACGGGTACGAGTTGCAGCACAACCGGCTCACGCCGTCGTGGCCGGTTGAAGTACGAGCGGAGCCAGTTTGATGGATAGCGCCGTAATCAGTCTGCTGGGTGCGTTTCTGTTATCGATTATCGGACTCTTCGTTTTCATCTGGTCGATGCGCAAGGGCCTGCTCACGGAAAACCCTCGCGCTGCCTCCGTCATTTTTGCTGAAGGTGAGATCGGTCGTCTGGATGACCCGGCCATGGGCGAAACAGACCTGGCCACTGCGCCCTCAAGTGCAGATGAAGGCGAACTGCTGAATCGCATCGCATCGGATCGCTCGAGTGCGTTTCCGGTTTTCATGTTCATCGCCTTTGCCTGCTTCTGGCTGCTGGTGGGCTCGGCAGCCGGCCTGGTTGCTTCGATCAAACTTCATTCCCCGGACTGGCTGGTCAACGATGCCTGGTTGACGTTCGGCCGAATACGAACAGAACATCTGAATGCCGTGACTTATGGCTGGGCGTCCAATGCCAGTCTTGCGGTCATCCTGTGGCTCCTGCCACGTTTGTTGCGGACCAGGCTCGTCGGCGCCATCTGGATCATGCTCGGCGGTACATTTCTGAATGCCGGAATTGCGGCGGGTGTCGGCGCGATCGCATCGGGCTGGACCGACGGGATGGAGTTTCTGGAAATACCCTGGCAGATCGCCATCTTTATCTTTGCCGGTTTCGCCCTGATCATCCTGCCGGTACTTTTGACACTCGCAAGGCGCAACGTTGACCACCTCTACGTCAGTGTCTGGTACATGGTTGCGGCACTGCTGTGGATTTCCGTTCTGTTTCTGGTTGCCAAACTGCCGGGCGTCCACACCGGCGTGCAGCAGGCCACGACAAACTGGTGGTATGGCCACAATGCTCTGGGCCTGTGGTTCACACCGGTAAGCGTGGGTGCCGTGTATTACTTTCTGCCCAAGATCATTGGTCGGCCAATTGTTTCGTACAACCTGTCATTGCTGGGATTCTGGACGCTTGCGTTCTTTTATGGCCAGGTTGGCGGCCATCATCTGATTGGCGGCCCCGTCCCCGGCTGGCTCGTCACCCTGTCAATCGTACAGAGCGTGATGATGATCATTCCTGTAGTTGCCTTCGCAATCAATCAGGGAGGTACCTTGTACGGCCATGTGCGCTTTGTACGCTACTCGCCAACCCTGCGATTCATGGTTGTCGGCGGTCTGATGTACATCCTTTCTTCATTGCAGGGGTCAATAGAGGCCCTGCGCAGCGTCAATGCGGTCACGCATTTCACGCACTACACCGTCGCGCATGCGCACCTCGGCATGTACGCCTTTGTAACGATGGTCCTGTTCGGCGCCATCTACTTCATGATGCCGCGTGTTCTGGCCTGGGAGTGGCCGTATCCGCGACTGATCTCGCTGCACTTCTGGCTGGTGACTGTGGGCATCACGATCTATGTAGTACCGCTGACCATCGGTGGCTGGCTGCAGGGCAAGGCGATGCTTGATCCCTCAACGCCCTTCATGGAATCGGTACTGCTGACGCTGCCCTACCTGCAGGCCCGCAGCATAGGTGGCGCCATCATGACCCTGGGTCACCTGGTCTTTGTCGGTCACTTCTTCGCCATGGCGCTACGATTCGGGCCGCAACGAACCGGTGCTGCCCTTTTCTGGCAATCAGCCACCGAGGTGAGTCATGGAAAATGAGCTCAAGCTGGTCGCCGGTGCTCTAGTTACGCTTGGCGTTGCCACCGCTGCTCTGGTGGTATTGCCCTATATCCAGGTGCGGGATATCAAGCCACCAGATGATCTGAAGCCCTACACCAGCGCCGAGTTGCGGGGACGGGATGTTTATATCTCGGAAGGCTGCATGTATTGCCACAGCCAGCAGCCCCGGGACCGGTCCATGGGCCCGGATGCCATCCGCGGCTGGGGGCGTCCGTCGGTGCCAGGAGACTACTACTACGACCGGCCACACCTGCTCGGCAGCATGCGTACCGGGCCGGATCTCTTCAATATCGGTGCACGCCAGCCAAGCAGTGACTGGCACCTCGGTCATCTCTACCAGCCCCGGGCCTATGTTCCGGGATCGACGATGCCGGCCTATCCGTATCTGTTCACCCTGGAAGATGAACCAGCCGACGGTGACCAGGTCGTGAACCTGCCGCCAGACTTCGCACCACCAGGCAAGTTTGTCGTGGCCACGCCCAGAGCGCTTGATCTGGTTCGCTACCTGCAGGGCCTGGATCACACCTACCCGATCCTGCCTGCCGTGCCCGCGCCGCAAGACTGAAGTTACAGGGTGCATTGATGTTTAATGAACCAAATCCACCGACCAAAGCCCAGCAACGGGAACACGCCGAACCGTCCGAGAGCCTGCAACCCATTCCGCGAATCGCAGCGCTTATAACGCTGCTGGTGGTCCTGTTTGGTGCCGGCTACATTTTTGTATCCGAGCCCTTCGGCCGGTCCGACCTCGGCGATCAGCGCACACTAAGCGACCTGACCGCCAAGCCGGCCGGATCCACCACGAGTCCGGCAGCAAGCGCTGATGGTGCCCAGATCTATGCCGCCAACTGTGTTGCGTGCCACCAGGCTAGCGGCAAGGGAATTCCTGGTGTTTTCCCCAACCTGGACGCCTCCGAGTGGGTCAGCGGCGACGAGCGAATCGTCATCAACATCCTGCTTCACGGCGTTATCGGCGAAATGGCAGTAAATGGTGCTGTCTACAACGGCGCGATGCCCGCTTTTGGCCATCTGTCCGACGCAGAACTGGCCGCGGTAGCCACCTACATCAGGTCGACCTGGTCGAATCGCTCAAAGGCGATTACACCTGAGCAATTCGCCGAAGAGCGCCAGGCGCATCCTCGAACCACGCCATTTGGCGGTGAAGCCGAGCTACGTGAGCTGATTCAGTCACCGGCTGCTGCAGCACCCTGAATCCGTACCGGAAGGCCTGCATATGCGCCTTACCATGATGACGGACTACGCGCTCCGCCTCCTGATGTATGTCGGCCAGCACCGGAACCGTTTGTGCACAATCGCCGAGGTTGCGCAGTCCCATGACATTTCCAAAGCTCACCTGATGAAGATTACCCATCAGCTCGCACGCCACGCGTGGCTGGATACTGTTCGTGGCAAGGGGGGCGGCATACGTCTGGCCACGGAGCCCGGGAACATAAACATTGGTGTCGTGGTCCGAACGATCGAGCCGGATTTTCACGTCATGGAATGCTTTGTCGCAGACCGCTGCGCACTGACCGGCCGCTGCCGTCTGACCGGCATCGTTCAGGGTGCTCTTGGCAGCTTCATGAATCACCTGGATCGTTTCACGCTGGCTGATCTGTTGCCAGATCTCCCCACGGATCTCCATGCGCCGGATCACCTCAGCGCGCCATGTGACCGGCCACAGGTCCGGACGCGATAATGCTGCGAACAATCATTGCCTGCGCCGGATTCATCATCCTTGCCCTGGGTACGGCGCACTGGCTGACGCAGGACTTCGAGTTCTGGACGGCAGAAGGCGCTCGCCGATTCGATGTAGCAGCCAGTGCGGTAGCTACTCCGGATGTAGCGGCTGTAGGACCCTGGCTGGCGGCCAGCAATCTGCCCGACACACTGACGAACACCGGTGGCGTCACCATCGTCAATTTCATCTATACGACCTGTCAGACCATCTGTCAGGTACTTGGAACGGAGTTTCAGGACCTGCAGGCCCGAATAGAGGCAGACAATCGGCTGCGCGAGCGGGTGCGTCTAGTTTCAATCAGTTTCGATCCGGCCCACGACACGATAAGTGTTCTGCGGGACTATGCCGGCCACCTCGGCGCCAATCCCGACGTCTGGACTTTCGTTACCGTTCCCGATGATCAACAGCTAAGGCAGTTACTCAGCCAGTTCAATGTCGTTGTGATCCCCGACGGCAACGGCGGATATGCACACAATGCAGCGCTGCTGATTGTTGACGGGCGCGCACGCCTGGTGCGCATTTTCGACTACGCCGATGTCGATCTGGCGCTTGGCTACGCCACCAGACTGGCCGAACGCCAGTTGTCTGGATGAAGAACCGGGAACAGCGGCTGTACCAGGCCATTGCGGCCCTTGGTCTGCTTGCGCTGCTGGCATTCGAGCCAGTGCGGCATGGCCTGGAAACCAGCATGCTCAGGCATATGCTGGTCCAATTTCCGGGCCTTCTGGTTGTCGGAGTTCTGCTGGGTGGTCTGGTTTCTGCTCGATGGCGAATAGCGCTGGCACGCTGGAACCATCTCGGCATCAGTGGCTTGTGTGCTACCGGTGCATTTCTGGCAGTCCTGATGATCCCGCGCGTGCTGGACCTCGCTTTGGTGGACTGGCGCGTTGAAACTGCCAAGTTCGTAACACTGGTATTCTGTGGCGCAGCACTGCGCCTGTCGTGGCCGGCATCCGGTCTGATCGTGCAGGGTTTTTTTCTCGGCAACGTATTGCCGATGACCGCAGTCGTCGGGCTCTTGTATCAGGACTCGCCCCTGCGCTTGTGCAATGCCTATACTCTTGATGATCAGCAACAGCTGGGGTCATGGCTGATCGGCATTGCCGTCGCCTTGGGCGTCGCCTGGCTGCTTCACGCCTATCACGTCCTGAAAGACAAAAACGAATCAGAGCCATCGCATGCCTGACAACCCACAAGCCACCAGGGCCAGTCCAAATGCAGATTGAGTTTTACCGCCAGTTGCCGGAACTCTGAAGTGCCGAAAGAACTTGTTTCACTGCTGGGAATCGAACTGCCGGTCGTTCAGGCACCCATCGGCAGTGCGGCTACACCGGAACTGGCCGCGGCCGTTTCCAATGCCGGTGGCCTCGGCATGCTGTCGATCAGCTGGTCTTCACCCGCACAGATCAGCCGTCTGATCCACGCCACCCGCAATCTCACCGCACGTCCATTCGGGGTAAACCTCGTACTTGAGTGGGATCAGCATGAAAGGCTGCGAACTGCCCTGAACGAAGGAGTCAGGATCATTTCCACGTTCTGGGGTAATCCAGCCGGATATGCTCAAGCAGTACGCGCTGCGGATGGCCTCTTGCTCCACACGGTTGGCTCCCTGGCCGACGCAGCGGGCGCTGTCGCGGCCGGCGTCGATGTGATCGTGGCGCAGGGCATGGAAGCTGGTGGGCATGTCTGTGGCGAAACACCACTGACACAGTTGCTTGCAGAGATCACCGCAGTTTTCCCGGCAATGCCGCTCATGGGTGCTGGCGGTATTGCCGACGCCCGTGATGTCGAAAGAGTACGCAAGGCCGGAGCCAGCGCTGCCTGGCTTGGTACCCGTTTCGTCTGTTCGACAGAAGCGAATGCAGCGGAGATCTATCAGCAGAAGATCATTGCAGCACAGGCACGCGACACAACCATGACCACGGTGTTTTCGCGTGGTTGGCCCGACGCGCCACATCGAGTGCTACACAACAGCACATTGCAAACCGCGGCGGCAGGCTCTGATGGGGATGCAGCGGCCTCTCCATCGCCCGATATCGTCGCCCACTCGAAGCGCGGATTGCCGATCGAACGATATGCATTCGCACTACCTACCAAGGACATGACAGGAGACCTGGAAGCGATGGCACTTTACGCCGGACATAGTGTTGAGAGAATCCACGATATTCGCCCAGCCGCTGAGCTGGTCAGGTCTCTGGCAGGAGTATTGTGATGCCGGGTGGAACGCTGATAGTGGCTGGTGCTGGCCCGGGAATCAGCCTTGCTGCAGCCCGACGCTTTGGTGCGGAGGGACTCACCATTGCACTTGTAGGGCGCCGCGAGGAAGCGCTGGCTGGATATCAGCGTGAGCTTGCGGATGCCGGCATCAAGGCAATTTTTCGGGTCGCCGACTGTGCCTTTGCATCTCAATTCGATGCTGCGCTACAGGAGATTCTGTCCGAAGTCGGCCCGCCCGACGCTTTGTTGTACAACGCGGCAAATATCAAGTGGAAGAATCTGCTGGATGACACTGCCGATGCGCTCGTCGCCGACTTTGCAGTAAATGTCGCGGGCGCACTCACAGCCGTTCGTGCGGTGCTGCCGGCGATGCGTGCAAAGAACAAGGGTACGCTGCTCTTCACCGGCTCGACGTTTGGCGAAAACCCTGTTGCATCGTTCGGATCACTGTCGATCGGCAAGGCCGGTTTGCGCAGCCTGGGGCACAGCGTGGCCCAATCCCTTAGCGACACGGCAATCAAGGTCCACTACCTGTCTATCGGTGGCCGGGTCACTGCAGACGATCCCCAGCGAAGTCCGCGGCTGATCGCAGAACGATGCTGGCAGCTCCATGCCGGCAGCAAAGATTCGGCAACAACGGATATCGTGATCTAGGCAAGCTCTGATTTACTCGCAAGATGCGGATTGGAACGGAGAGTTCAGATGCCACCTCGCTTCGACTATCACCTGTCACATCCCGGAATCCAGGCTCTCCGTGATCTGGAAACCTATATCCACGGTTGCGGACTCGAATCCGCACTGCTGGAACTGGTGAAGATGCGGGCGTCACAAATCAATGGTTGCGCGTACTGTCTGGACATGCACAGCAAGGATGCACGTGCCGCTGGTGAATCCGAACAACGTCTATACGTACTCGACGCCTGGCGGGAGGCACCCTTCTACGATGCGCGCGAACGTGCGGCTCTGGAGTGGACCGAAGCAGTAACCCGGGTTGCGGATACCCATGTGCCGGCGGACGTTCATGAGCGTGTCGCGCAACACTTCAATGAACAGGAGTTGCTGGCACTTACGCTCGCTGTCGTGGCGATCAATGGCTGGAACCGGCTGGCAATCAGCTCACGGGTTGAACCAGGCAGCTACCGGCCACGCTCCGTGGACTAGTCGAATCCAGCAGGAAAGAATAGTGTTGATCAAAAGCTCCCGGCAGATCTCGCGCTGGCGTATCCCAAAACGATTTCCGGTTCCGGAAAACTCCGGAGTCTCTCCCGAATCACGTATCGAAGCGGGTCAAATCTGGCCAGAGCCAGCCAATGCAACGCGCATCAAGCATTTGCAGGTTTATCGCTATGACCCTGACTCCAGCCGTGGTCCGCGGATCGACACCTATGCGATCGATCGTGACAAGTGTGGTCCGATGCTTCTGGATGCGCTGATCAAGATCAAGAATGAGATTGACCCGACACTCACATTCCGTCGTTCGTGTCGCGAAGGTATCTGCGGCTCCTGCGCGATGAACATTGACGGCACCAACTGGCTCGCGTGCACCCGCTCACTTGATGAGATCAGTGATCCCGCCACCGTCTATCCCCTCAACAACATGGACGTGGTCAAGGATCTGGTGGGTGACCAAAGCCATGCGATGGCGCAGTACGCCACCATAAAGCCGTGGCTGCGTACCACCGCTCTGCCACCGGCAGGACGGGAACGACTGCAGTCACCAGAGGAGCGTGCGCAGCTTGATGGTGATTACGAGTGCATCCTATGTTTTTGCTGCACTTCAGGCTGCCCAAGCCACTGGTGGAACGGGGATCGGTTCCTGGGGCCAGCCGTCCTGTTGCAGGCCCATCGCTGGCTGGTAGACAGCCGTGACGAGGCGACGGCCGAGCGCTTGGACGAACTTGAAGATCCTTTCAAGCTGTACCGCTGCCACACGATCCTCAACTGTACGCGGACCTGCCCCAAAGGTCTGAACCCCGGCAAGAAGATCGCCGAGATCAAACTCATGGTGCAGCAGCGACAAGGGTGACGGTAGATGTCTGAACGTTCCCGCTCGCGCCCCCGCCCCCGCTCACCGGATGTGCAGATCTACCGGCCGCAACTTACCTCGGTATTGTCGATCACCCACCGCGCCACCGGTGTCTGGCTGGGACTCGGCAGTATCCTGCTGGTTGCCTGGTTGATCGCCGTGGCCAGCGGCGGCGACGCGTACGCCACGCTCGACCGCTTTCTTGGCTCGTGGATCGGCGCCATCCTGCTATTCAGTTGGACGTTTTCGCTGTTCTACCATCTGTGCAACGGCATCCGGCACCTGGCCTGGGATCTGGACTACGGCTTCGAATTACCCACTATCTATCTGACCGGTTGGCTGGTCGTGGCGGTCAGCGTGATTCTGACCCTGCTCACCTGGGCAACAGCCCTGGCACTGAAGGCCTGAACCCATGTCGCAATCGAATCGACGCGACCCGCTGAATCGCAATGTGCCGGATGGCCATGCAACGGCGTTGCGCCGGGCCATGGGTCTGGGTTCGGCCGGGACCGGGGCATCGCACTGGTGGCTGCAGCGTGCGACGGCGGTTGCGCTGGTGCCACTTTCGGTGTGGTTTCTGGCCACACTGCTGGCTCATGCCAGCAGCAGCCACGCTGTCCTGACGACGTGGCTCGCGCGCCCACTGACAGCCGTCATCATGATCGCGTTGCTGGTAGCACTGTTTCATCATCTGCGCCTGGGCCTGCAAGCTATCGCCGAGGACTATGTCCACGCTGACCGCATCAAATTCGCCGTCGTCGGTGCCATACACGGAATCTGTTACGTGCTCATGTTGGCCGGCATCTTTGCAATTCTGGTGATTGCCTTGCGTTGATGGTGAATAATCCTGGGGCTTTCCATGCACCCGCGAATGCTGCGCGGCATTACCCGGCCGGATACCAGATACGGCGTCACCCGCGGGGCGACCTTGCGAATCGCAAACATGCGTGAATCGGAGGACACTGGGTACTGTTGATCGAAAGCGACGCGTGATCGGAATCGTGCGTACTACAATCAGCAGTGCAAACAATTGCAACATGCATTGACACCATAACCTTGGCAGTGGAGTAGAAGATGGCTGAAGATCAGGCCACACCGGACGGACCCGACCTCACAAAGGGGATTGCCCTGACTGAACTTGCCGATGGCCAGATGCTGACTGGCCATGTGGGCAAGGACCAGGTACTGCTTGTACGCCGCGGTGCGGAAGTCTTTGCGATCGGGGCTCACTGTACGCACTATCACGCACCGCTTATTGATGGCATCGTCGTCAATGACACCGTGCGCTGCCCCTGGCATCACGCCTGCTTTGATCTGCGCACCGGTGAGGCCTCGCGCCCTCCCGCCTTCAACCCCGTGACGAGCTGGATCGTCGAGCACCGCGCTGACCGGATTTTTGTGCAGGAAAAGCGCTCGGTAACCAAGCCAGCTCAGCGCATCAAGTTGTCGCCCTCTGCACCCAAACGCATTGTGATCGTTGGTGGCGGTGCGGCAGGCTTTGCGGCTGCAGAGCGACTGCGACGCGAGCACTACCAGGGTGAGCTCGTCATGCTCAGCAGCGACGACTCCGCCCCCGTCGATCGGCCGAATCTGTCCAAGGACTATCTCGCGGGCAGCGCGCCGGAGGACTGGGTACCGTTGCAGCCGAAAGCCTTCTACCGGGACAACCATATCGACCTACGGCTCTCAGCCAATGTCACCGGAATCGACGTCGAATCACACCAGGTGGTCCTTGCCAACGGCAACAGCCTGCCGTACGACCGACTGCTGCTGGCCACAGGCGCGGAACCAGCGCGTCTGGCCATCCCGGGGGCTGATCAACCGCATGTGTGCACACTGCGCTCCCTGTCTGACTCTCGCGCCATCATCGGCCACGCGCTGAAAGCGCGCCGGGCAGTCGTGCTGGGCGCCAGTTTCATCGGCCTGGAGGTCGCTGCAGCCTTGCGCGCCCGCAATATCGAGGTGCATGTGGTCGACCCGGGAAAACGGCCAATGGAGCGTGTCTTCGGTTCCGGGTTGGCGGACTTTGTACGTTCACTGCACGAGGAACACGGTGTCATTTTTCATATGGGTGATACCGCCAGTGCAATCGACGCGACACACGTGCAATTGACCAGCGGGGCCCGTCTGAAGGCCGACCTGGTCGTTGTCGGAATCGGCGTGCGGCCACGGCTGGAGCTGGCTGCAAAAGCCGGCGTGACGATTGATCGCGGCGTGATCGTTAATGAGTATCTGGAAACCAGCATCACCGGTATCTATGCGGCCGGAGACATTGCCCGCTGGCCTGATGCGATCAGCGGCGGGAAGATCCGGGTCGAACATTGGGTGGTTGCGCAGCGCCAGGGACAGACGGCAGCACTGAACATGCTGGGGCAACAACAGAAGTTCGCCGCCGTCCCCTACTTCTGGAGCCAGCATTATGACGTTCAGATCAACTATGTCGGCCATGCCGAAACCTGGGACGAACTCGTGATTGAAGGCAACATTGCCCAAAAAGACTGTCTAGTGCGCTACATGCAGAACGGTCGAACAGGCGCTGTGGCCTCCATTTTTCGTGATGTCGACAGTCTGCAGGCAGAGTTGGCCATGGAAAAGGCAGTGCCATGATTCGCATCAAGCGAACCTACGAAGCACCAGCCCGTGGCGATGGGCGGCGCATCCTGGTGGAGCGGCTCTGGCCGCGCGGCATGAGAAAGGAAGCACTGCATGCTGATGAGTGGCTGAAGGATGTAGCGCCGAGCACAGAGTTACGGCAGTGGTTCGGGCACCAGGTGGAACGATGGGAAGAATTCCGGCGGCGATACCGGAAGGAACTGGACGCGAATCCTGATGCCTGGGGCCCGATCCTCGCCGCCAGCAGGAAAGGCACGGTGACCTTGCTCTACAGCGCTCATGACACCGAGCACAACGGTGCGTTGGTTCTGTCCGAGTATCTTTGCGCGCACAAGCCAGCGGGAACGAAACGGCGAGCCGCAAGCAAGCCGCGGTGATGTCATCAGTGACATCCTGGGCCTGACATGCGCTACCTCGCTTTGGCAACTGACTATGACGATACCCTGGCGTCGAACGACCGGATTGCCGAAGCGACGCGAGCCGCCCTGAGAAGACTGCGTGCGTCGGGCCGACGCGTGATTGTGGTAACCGGCCGGCGGCTTGATGACCTTCTGGCCGTATGCGACTGCGATGATCTCTTCGACTACGTGGTCGCCGAAAATGGCGCCCTGGTTTATGAGCCACAAAGCCGGGAGACCACGCTGCTTGCCGGCCCCCCATCTGAGCAGTTCATTGCCAGACTGCGCGAACATGGTGTCGATCCACTTGAGGTCGGCAAAGTGATTGTCGCCACGCATGTTCCGCATGAAGCACAGGTGATGGCAGCCATTCGTGAACTCGGTCTCGAACTGCAGGTGATCTACAACCGCCAGGCCGTGATGGTGTTGCCGCCGGGCATCAACAAGGCGGCCGGCCTGAAGCTGGCGCTGCGCAAGCTCGGCATGTCACCTCATGAGGTCGTCGCCATTGGTGATGCAGAAAACGATCATTCGTTTCTGTTGCTGGCGGAATGTGCAGTAGCCGTCGCCAACGCCGTTGATTCAATCAAGGCTATTGCCAATTTCACCACGCAGGGCGCCGTTGGCAACGGTGTCGTTGAAGTGATTGATCACCTCCTGGCGAACGATCTTGATCACATCGATTCGCAACTGGCGCATCGCTATATTGCGATTGGAACCCGAAACGACGGCACCACGGTATGGCTGCCACCGTATGGCCCCAATATCCTGGTGGCCGGCGCTTCCGGCAGTGGCAAGTCGACTCTGGCAACCGGGCTCATCGAACGTTTCGCCCGGCAGCTCTACCAGATGTGTGTGGTAGATCCCGAGGGTGACTACGTGAACCTTCAGACACTGGTCACGATTGGCGATCAGCACCATGCACCAGGGGTTGCCGAGATCCTGGCCGTACTACGCGACCCGTACGTACATGCAAATGCCTGCCTGCTTGGCGTGCCGCTGGATGATCGCCCGGCCTATTTTGCGGAACTGGTCCCTCACCTGCACGCAATGCGGATGCGGACCGGACGGCCACATTGGCTGATTGTCGATGAAGCACATCATCTGTTACCCGGACACTGGGGTCACGCGCCACAGGACTTCAGGGAAACCGTATTCATCACGGTTCATCCTGATCGCCTGTCCTCCAGGATTCTCAACTCAATCGATGTGATCATCGTCACAGGCAGATTGCTCGATCAAACCTTGAACGAATTCACGACGGCAACTGGCCGAACGCCGGTTACGCTTCCGGACTCAACTACCGAGCATGGTGATGCCGCATGCTGGTTCCTGAAATCAGGCCAGGGCCCGTTCCGGATGCGCGCCATTCCCGGACAGGCAGAGCGCATTCGTCACCATCGGAAATATGCTGAGGGTGACGTCTACCATCACAGCTTCTATTTCCGTGGACCCGATGGAAAGCACAACCTCAAGGCCCAGAATCTGACGGTTTTCTGCCAGATCGCTACCGGCATCGGCGATGAGACGTGGATGTATCACCTGCATCGCCATGACTACTCGCGCTGGATGCGCGATGTGATCAAAAACCCCGACCTTGCGGCGATGGTAGAAGATATCGAAAGGCGGGGCGATCTCGGCGCCTGGCAGACGCGCTCGAAAATCTGTGCCGCCGTAGCGTCACGCTACACGCTGTCAGAGTAAATACTGCCTCAGCGATACACCAAAACGGGCAGGTTGGCGTGGGTCACGACCTTCTGCGCGACACTACCGAGCATGAGCTTGCTGAATCCTCCGCGGCCATGTGTAGCGATGAAGATCACATCACACTTGTGCTTCTTCGCGACATTGACAATGGCGACGTGTGGCGGGCGACTCCGAACAACCACCGCGTTGAAGGGCACACCGGATTTTGCCGCTATTTTTCCAATAGCATCGACATACTCCTGCCCGGCAGCACGATTCGCCCTGTTGACGTCGTCAATCATGCGCTGACTGACCATGGCGCGCGCACGAAACACGGGCTCCAGCCCCTCGACAACGTGACAAGCAATGACCCTGGCGCCCAGCGCTTTCGCAAGCGCTACGCCCGCCCGTGCGGCCTTGAGGGCAGTGGGAGACCCATCGGTAGGAATCAGAATTCGCTTGAACATGACAACCACTCCACAATCCCTGGCCAGGGCTCAACCACTAACCGGAAGAAGTCGGGCCAGGAATAACCAGTACATCCGTTGGTGAGAAAAAGGCAGCATAGCGGCACACACTTCCATACTTTGTCGTTGCCACACGACGCTTGCTGGCACCGTGCTTCCCCACGACTACCAGGGCTGGTTGCAGCTTCTGGATCTGGGTGAACAGGCTGGAAGCAGCATCACCGCGCTCGATAATCCGGTTGACGTCCGGATCACAGCCGGCCTCGGCAAGTAACGCAGTCAGTTCCCGGTCCAGTCGTTCCTGCTCGTCTTCTGTGTAGATATCCAGCGTGTCTGAAGCAAATCCATAAGCCTCCAGACGGGATGCAAACGGTACTTCGTAGGCGTGAAGCACGTGCAGTCGGCCGGCAGCTGCATGCAAGCCGGCCCAACGCAGGACCGATACCGAGACTTCACCCAGGTCGACAGCCGCAATGACATTTGCCGGGGCAGACCGGGGTGGCTTGCGCACCAGCCACAGCGGACAGGTCGATGAGGCTACAAGTTTGTTGGCCGTTCCCCCGAGTCCGGGCTGACCGGTCGACATTTCATGTTCGCCGTGGGCACCGATCACCAGCATGTCGGCGTCATACTCACTTGCAGAGCTGGCAATCTTGCGGGTAGCAGGCCCGGTGATTACACCGGTGGAAAGCTCCAGTTGTCGCGCTGGATCGATGGTTTCAGTCAGGCGCCTCAGTGCCACCGCGGCTTGACGCTGTACGTCCTGCATGGCGGATCTGCTCGAGCGCCAAAGGCCTGCCAACTGCCGCCCGGACGGCGCAACATGCACAATGCGGAGCGCAGCCGAGAGCCGTCGCGCACATCCAGCAGCCGCCTCTACTGCACGATTGCCGGCAACCGAGAAATCGGTTGCAACCAGTATGCGGTTGATCTTCACAGTCAGTTTCCCTTCCGTCGACCCGGTCAGCGAGCCACCATGATCGTACGCTTCAAAACCGGTAAATTGCTGCTGCGCCGGTCCTTGTCGGCATTCGTTCGGCCGGCACGATGACCACCTCGCCTCCCGCCTTGAGCACGTACTCACCCAGATCATCGAGCACGTCGTCTGTCTCCGGGTTACTCAGATCGTGTGTTGAAACCTTGCCACCGGCAATATCGATGCGGCCCGGAATCAGCCGATCAGCCTCGATCAACAGCGTGTCAATGCGGCCGGCAATCGCCGCCTTGGCTATGGCATCAAGATCATCCGCGCTCCGACCACTGGCAGTAGCCGCACCGAATGCATCTACAAATCCAGCCAGCCGTTTCAGGTAATAGGGCAGTATCAACTGCCATGCGCGATCACGCAGCACATCCGGCGCCATGTCATCGGGATGAGTATCCAAAGCCTCTGGTATCAGAAACGGGTTGTTGCTGATGGCACGAAACATATGGTGATGCTGGGGTAAGGCGGCCAATATCAGGCGCTGCCCGGACGGCTGCGAATAGTGCTTTAGCACCGCCCGATCGACGGTTCGAAAGAACAACTGCGTATCGCGATCCTCTGCATCCTGCTTTACGTCAGTCGTGTGCCGCGTTACCGAACCGGACCCGGCCGGGCCGTATGTACGGACAGCACCCTCGCGATCTCCGGCTGCTTTGCCCGGCTGCTCATCAGCAGACTGTGACACACCCTCGATCGGCGGCACTTCGTCCAGTGCGTCACGATTGCCCTCAAAAACCTTGTAGCCACGTCGGCTCAGACCAAGCACCTGATACCGGTCTGCCGACTGCACGATTCGCATGAGTGGCTTTGTATGAAAGCTGTCAGCCACGACGGCCAGTTCCGCAACCGGACGCTGCAGCCGATAGACGCGAAAAAATCCAGGTGCACTAAGGACAGCAAGCCCGTCGCCGGAGCGATTCCAGAAAGCCCGGTCTTCCGCCAGCGCCTCGATCGGATGCAGGAGTGTCGCAACTTCGCGAGCCGGATACTTCTGGCGCAACGAACTCTCCAGCACCTTCACAAGGTTGCCGAAGCGGATCGGATCCTGGGCATTCTCGGGATGTCGCCGATGCGTCGGCTGATACAGGGACAGGCACGGCTGCTCGTGCTTGGCGCGCAGCATGGCTTGATAGTCTTGTTCCAAAGAGTCCATCGCGCCACACCTCCATCCGCTTCCTGACCTATTGGCGGAACAAATCAGGATTACGTCTTATGAACCTGTCAATCCAGGTATCCAGGAACGAGCGTTTGGTACGCTGCATATTCCACCAGCCAAAGGCGCTTATGGTGATTGCGCCCAAAGCATCGACTATCAGATCCCACATTGTATCAGTTAGCCCGAAGGATCGTTGAGCATCGGTTTCTGCATGTTGGTGCCAAACACCTGATCCATGAAAAACTCGAATATCTCCCACAGCGTTCCGGCTGCGAGAGCAAAGGTAAATGCAAACAAGGCGACCAGTCCCGGGCGCATACGAACCCTGACGCTCTTGCTTTCGTTCAGCACATATACCAGCAGGAAACCGACGATTCCCAGCAGCAATCCGGAGGTGGTATGGAGAGCGATATCCCACCACCAGAACCTCTCATAGAAGTGGCGGAACTCACCCAGGAAAAGTGCGGAAAACACGAACAGAATGGTCAGCACCTCGTATTCAAGCGGAATACGAACGGGAAGCCGCGACCGGAAAATGATCGGCGAGCTGGTAATAACCATGATGGTCAACAGCCAGACGCTACTGACCCAGAGTCCGCCGACAAGCAGGATTATCAGTTCGAAGGCCATCACGCCCTGAAGAATCAGCAGCAGCCCCAGGCGGATTCTTCTCGCAGCATCTTTGCTTTTGCTGTCGTGCACACTGATAGCCTAACGGATTGCAATACTTCGCGATATCCGCACAATCAAAGCGAGCAGTAATGATGTCCAGGATCGAATTCGAAAATGGGGCAGTCAGCGTCGATGCCACGCTCATTGCCGCGGGGCTGAAAATAGTGCCGGAGCTGGTTCACCCCGGGATGCGCGACGGAACGATCACGAGTCGCTGCGAGCGCGGTCTTGACCAGGACGCAGGACGTTACCGGTTGACGTTCTTTCATGGAACACGAAGGTTCCGCCTGGTTGTTGACGAAGCCGGAAACGTCGTCGAAAACTCCGGAATCAACATCGGTCCGCGCAGGTCAAGTCGCTGACGGCTTGTAGCGCAGTATCCTGTGCCAGCCAATGCCGGGGGGACATCCCGATTCTGCGACTGAACAGTCGTGACAGTGCTGATGCATTAGCGTAACCAAGCTCATTGGCAATTGTCTTGATTGCCTGTCCGTCGCGCAACATCGACTGCGCGAGTGTCAAACGCCAGTCGGCGAGATAGTCGGCAGGCGGTTGACCGACCGTTGACCTGAACGCCGCAGCAAATGCGCTGCGTGACATGCCAGCACAATCTGCCATTGATTGCAGCGTCCACGCCTCCCCCGGAGCTTCGTGGATAGCAACCAGCACACGCGCCAGCCGTGGCTCAGAGAGCCCGGTAATGAGGCCGGGCTGCACGCCCGACTCCTGATGATTGTCGATGATCCAGCGCAATAGCTGGATCAGCACGACTTCGAACAGGCGATCGGCGAGTAGCCGCTGTCCGCAACGAACGCGCTCGGTCTCGGCAAACAGCAGGTTCAGTGTTTGCCCAAGGCCGTCCACCCGGACCAGCGGCAGCACAATCAGAACCGGCAGCGCACGCACGAGCGGATTTCTGTCCCCGCCATCGAAGTGCAACGTGGCACAACTGAAGTCCGAACCATCTTTAGGGGGATTGTGAAATTGATGAGTAACCGGGCGCGGGTAGAACAGGAGGCTTGGCTCTCGCAATCGCAGGCGCCGGGGCGCGCCACTCTTCGCGCGGTGAGTCACCTCAAGTTCCCCCCGGCGAAGTACATGCAGAAAGGCGCGCCCTGCCCGTGCATTGAATTCCGTGAGTCCGCACATGGGGCCGGCATGAAACAGCTGCGTTCGTACCCGAAATCGTTCGAGCAGACCGGAAAGGCGATCAATCTGGGCAGGCATTGGACGATAAGGTACTCTTTTTGGACGATGCGTATCCAATAGTACTGCACTGGCAGCCAGACTACGAGCACACACAGGCTTCACCTGTCTGGAGGCAGACCCGTCATGAGATCTACTCTCTTAAACAATGTGCTCGCAACAACTTTGGCTGGCATTTCACTGGCCGCAGCCGCCCATGAACACGAAGGTGGCATCCCCGTCCAGGCCAACCCCGCCGTCAATGCACCTTTCGATATTGTTCACACCCGGATCACAACCGAAGGCAATCAAGCCGTATTCCACATGGCTGTGTCCGGCAAGGCTGGTGCCAGCAAACCGGCCACATCGGGCAAGCTTGCTGGCAGCAGTGTTTTCTCCTATGTGTGGCCGACGACAATCAACCCGTCGGTGGTCGGATTCGAGGCCGGGAGCGGCATCCTCTCCTTCGCGGTGACTGCGCATCCGGACTTCGACGACACACCGCTGTTCGATGAGAACGGCGATGGAGATCGCACCAATGACGGCAATGTCTGGCATTCGCACTGGGTCGTTCTGCAGCCCGACGATGCGTGCGGCAAGGGCGCATTGAAGGTCGTGGATATTCCCGTCGGCGCCACCCCCCGGCTGCCAAAAACCTGGCCGGGTTTGCCCATCCTGATTGACAGTCCGGGCTGGAGTCCGAGCTTCCGCGCCGGGACTGTCGAAGTACGCGTTCCGTTCGACGACATTGGCGTTGTCGACGCGGCCGGCTTTGACGGGGTAACCGCCGCACTTCGGGTCAATGCCAGCGTCCACAGCCCGCTACTGTGTGTGGTCGACGTGTTCAAGATCGCCTCCGGGGACTTGAGTTTGCCCGGCAAGACACGCCAACAGCCGAATCAATAGCAACAAGGGCGACCGGTTGCACTGCGACACTATGCCACCGGGTCTGCCGTGTCTCGAACATCACTGGCGTATTCAGGAGACTACACTTCAGGTCAGTCCTGATTCGCCACAAATACCAGATGGAGACACGAAGATGACTCACTTTAGCAGTGTGCTGCTTGCGGTCCTTTCGGTGGTCGGCATTAGTACGATCGGTACGGCAGCGGGCGCTGCGGACAACACCGCGGTGCCAGAAGCCCATGTATCGACAGTACTGGTCACGGGTGCCAACAAGGGAATGGGCCTGGAGCTGGTGAAGGAGTATGCGGCGCGTGGTGCGCGAGTAATCGCCACCGCGCGCAACCCGCCACGGGCCACGGAGCTGAATGCGCTGGCGGCGGCCAACCCGAGGGTTACTGTTGACCAGCTTGATGTCACCAACCACCTCGACATTTCAGCGCTGGCCTCCAAGTATGCAAGTACGCCCATCGATATTCTGATCAACAACGCTGGCATCAGCGGCGGCATGCAGAACCAGATGTTCGGCAAGCTCAATTACGATGAATTTGAAGAAGTACTGCGGGTCAACACCATCGCACCACTCCGGATCTCCGAAGCTTTTCTGCCGAATGTGCTGGCCAGCCACGACAAACGTATCGTGGCGATTTCGAGCAGCGAGGGTTCAATAGGCATGGTCAAGTCGTCCCGTCTGTACTTCATGCGTGCAAGCAAGGCTGCACTGAACATGGAGATGAAAAATCTTGCCTACCAGTTGAAATCGAAGGGCGTCAGCGTCGCGATCATCAATCCCGGAATGGTCGATACCGATTTCATGAAGGGTGTGCCGAAGAAAATGTTGCGGCCAGTCTCCGAGGCGGTGCACGACATCATTCTGCAATATCGACAGCATGACGGTCGCAAACACAGGCTCCTTCATGAACTACGACGGCAAAATACTGCCCTGGTAGGCCATCCCGGGTAGCGTCGGGATCCGGATCCTGGGCTACACTCGGCCCGATCAGCATCGGGAGCATTGATATGTCTGAGTTGAGCCGACGTGAACTTATGGCAGCTACGGCAGCTCTGGGTCTGGTTACCACCACCAGCGCGGCGACCGCGGGAGCACGCGGTCGTCCGCCGCCTCCGCTGCCCCGGGCTGGAACTATGGCCCCTTTGACTCCTTGCGACTACGTGGCTGAGCTCGACCGGCGGAATCTCCTGATCCATATCGACCGCCTGGATCAGGACGCCTATGAAGCCACTGCCCTCATGTACCGGCTGATCGATGAATACGGCCTGTACCAGACCCCGGCTTTCCTGGTCAAAGAGGTGAAAATCGAGGGCCGCTGGGTGCGCGGGCCAATGCTGGTGAATCAGTATGGGCACTATCACACTGAAGCTGTGGCGCTGGGTATAGAGCCAGTGCCTGGCGATGGCCGGGCAACCTACCGCGCCGCAATCGCGCGGGCTTCAGAACTGCTTAAAGACGGGAAGTTTCCGAATGAAGCTTGCCTGGAAGTTGCAGCAAGCGACGCACCCTGCAAGCAGGTCGTACTGACTGGCGACGATATAGATCTCACAAAGTTCGCATTCATTCAGTCTAATCCTGCTGATGCTGGCCGCTATGTGAATACCGGCTCGGTGTTTACCCGTGATCCACAGGGAGGCGGCAACTTCGGCACCTATCGCTGTCAGCTCAAGGGCCCGCGCCTGCTCGGGGTGAATCCGGAGCCCGGCCAGAGTGGCTGGCAGATGCTGACAAAGATGAGGGAGCGCGGCGAGAAGATCGCGAAGGTTTCCATTGTGCTCGGACAGGATCCCATCACCTGGCTGGTTTCAACTTCGAAAATCGGTATGGGGAACCCGGACGAACTGCAGCTGGTTAGTGGGCTGCGTGGCCGCGCATTGCCGGTAGTGAAGTCGGAGACCAACGATATTCTCGTTCCGGCTCATGCCGAAATGGTGATTGAGGGTGAGATCCCGCTGACCGAGCCGATGCTGCCCGAAGGTCCTTTTGGCGAGATGCGTGGCTATATGGGTCGTGCAAAAGCCGAGAACTTCTGGATGAATGTCACTCGCGTGACGCACCGGCGCAACCCCTGGATCGTCAACCAGTTTACAGGCGTCAATCGCGGTAGCCCGTCGGCAACCTCCAATATGAATTCGCTGCGCGGATTACAGGGCGAGGCACCGAATGTCACCTTCTCCCACACCCCCTCCGAGCTGCCCGGCTATGGCTTCGTCAGCATCCGCAAGGCAAAGCCGGGCGACGGTATGGCGGTGGGCGAGATCATGGCTCGCCGTGTGGGAATGGCAAAAATCATCATCGTCGTGGATGACGATGTCGACGTACTGGATACCCTGGCAGTGCTCCATGCAACTGGTGCCCGCTGGCAACCCAAGGGCGCAAACAAGATCCTGACTGGCCTCCGCGGCCATCAACTCGACCCCAGCCTGGCGACCCGGCACGGACCAGCAAGATTGTGGTGGATGCCACACGAGCGCTGCCCGCCGAAGGCGGGCCGGCTGTCTGGCAGCAGGGGAATCGCGACCTGCTCTCAGCCCAGGCGCCGGAGTCTTTTGCGCAGGTCGACAAGCGGTGGCGGAAACTTCGGCGGCTGGCAACCACCTGAAGTCTGAACCGGCCTACTGGAGTGACAGCACCCAGTCGGCCAGGAGCTTTCAGATCGGCGTCGCTGAGGTCTGGATGAGGCGGCATCGGAATCTGGCCCCATACCCCGGAGCCGCCGTCTTTCACTTTCTTGATCAGAATGGCGTCCGCGCCCGCCACGTCATGATACTTCGCTGCCACCGCCTTGTATGAGGGGCCAACCAGCTTGTTGTCGACACTGTGACAGGCTGTGCAGCCTTTGACTTCGCAAGTGACTCGGCTTGCTTGACGTCGACAGCGTATGCCGATCCGGCAAACGAAGCGCAGAACAGGGCAATCGACAGGAAGGCGGCTATTTTCATTTTGGAAGTCCTTGATTCTCAGGTTTTTAGTAACTTGCGTACGACCCCATGAAGCTGGTCGATTCGATCTCACCGGCGTGTCATCGCAACTTGTGGCCGTGGGCGAAACAAGGCACCCCACAAGGACACCACAGCAACCATGATCCCGTCGAAGAACACAAACCAGAATACAAACAGATGCGCGATCTCGGTCATCCACTGCAACAAGCCGAACAGCAGCAGGAGGACACCCAGCACGATCGTCGTGGAGGAGAACCATCGCATCGCATCTGCACGACGCGACCACAAGGCTAGCACGATGATGACGATACCAGCGACCAGGAGGTGCCAAACACGACCTTCAATCACTTCCAGATGCAGTACTGACATGTAAACCAGCACAAGGCCAACTAAAGTATTCAGGATGCCAGGGATCATGATTGGTGTCCGACTGGTTGGTGGGTACGTTCAAGGTGGCGCCACGTAACTGGCGGAATGCCCGCATAGATCAGGAAGCTCGCGACCAGCAATAGCTTCCAGACGACTGCCAGTGACGTTTGCGTGAGCAGAATGACGGTTGCCACGCCTTGTAACAGGTAGGCGCCATATGCCATCGACATCAGAACATGGCTGAGCCTGAGCCGGGCCAGGGTGTACAGCAATCCATAGCATCCTGCGCAGGCGACGAACACGCCAAGGAGTATTGCGGTCGACAGGAATTCCTGCGGGCTCATGCTGCGACATTCCTTGGCGGAAGGGCTCGGCCCTTGCGAACCATGCGACCCAGATCATAAACAAGGATCACGAAGCCCACTGCAAACATGATGCCAAAGCCCAGTCGTGCATACATGCCCTGCATAAACCAGGGATTGGACTGGCCGGCCATGAATGCCTCCAGGGTCGAACCGCCCAGTGCGCGCTCATAAAACGACTGGGCCATGCCGGAAATCAGCAGTCCGCCGACCATGCCGATCATGCCGAGATTGAGGAACGCAAAGGCCCACTTCCACGCATTGCCGGTAACTTCGCCGATCTGCCGCCAATTCTGCACGGCGATGTAGACCACAGCCAGAATACCGGTGACATAGGCACCGTAAAACGCGAAGTGTCCATGTGAAACGGTCCACTGCGTGCCGTGCGAGAACAGGTTGATCTGCGGCAGGGTCATCATGAAGCCCCAGACACCGGCGCCGATGAAGTTGCCGAACGCTTCGGCAAGCAGCCAGTAAAACGCCGGCTTGTTGGTGGTCTTCATCTGGTGTTTGCCAGCGTCGTAGATTGCGTGCACCACCATGCCGAGCAATGGCAGTGGTTCCAGTGCCGAGAATACGCCACCGATACTCAACCAGTACGCCGGTGTGCCAATCCAGAAATAATGATGCCCAAGACCCAGAATACCGGTACCCAGAACCAGCCCGACTTCCAGATACAACCAGATTTCGACGATACGTCGGGGCGTATCCAGCAATTTCATCAAAGACAGCGCCAGGATGCAGCCGATGATGATTTCCCAGGTCGCTTCCACCCACATGTGTACCAGCCACCACCACCAGTACAGGTCTACCGACATGTTGGTGATTGCCGGGAAGGCAAACAGATAGACCAGCGTGAGCGGCACCATCGCTGCAATCAATACCCCTATCACCCCGGTAATCTTGCGCGCCCGCAACGCCGTGGCGGCGATGTTGTAGGCCAGAGTGCACAGGACTACAAAGATGCCAATGCTTGCCCAGCGCGGCGCCTCGACGTACTTGCGCCCCTGGTTGATGAACCACATGGCAAACTGGTCGCTGCCGCCGTACTGCACGAAGATGTACACGACGACGACTATCCCTACGGCAAGACACAGCACGTAGAAAAGCAGATGCGCCAGGGCAATCCCCACGGTTTCCTGGCCCAACTCGTCGGGCAGAAACCAGTAGATCGCACCGAGAAAGCCCATCAGCAGTGAAATGATCAGCGCGTTGATGTGCAGCATCTTGGCAACGCTGAAATCCAGCACGCCGAGCAGAAAACCAAACTTCACGTAGTAGATCGCGGCCAGCAGGCCGGCCACCACCAGCAGGCCGAATACAAACAGCGAGGCGGCGAAGTACTTCAGTGCAAGCTGTTGCGACTTATACATTTAAGGCTTTCCCCCGGGTATGGATCGACTAGCGCTGTTCTTGCCTGTTACCGAAACCAGCGGGAAACCCGTTGGTATGCACCGATGACATCCATTTCTGGTAGGCGGTAACCGCTCTCGCCTCCTCTTCGTTGATACCCAGATTGGGCATCTGGCGAGCCCACGTGGGGTACCGGTCCGGGTGCATGAGGAACTTGACCATCGCCTCCTCGCGCGTCTTGCTCTGAGTCATGGGGATCCACATCTTTTCCCACACCGGGTCGAGCCAGGCCTTGGTCAGATCAGGTCCGTAGTAGGCGCCGTTGCCGAAGAAGGTATGGCAGTTGATACAGTTCCGGCTCTGAATGACCAGCTTGGCCTTGTCCATCATCGCTTCCGCTCCGGCCGCGTCGTACTTCTGGCCGAACAGCAACTGTTCTTCACCAATGGTCGGCATCCACATGCTTTTGTCGGAGTCGAACTCGTAGCCAATTTCCTGATTAATAACGGTATATGCCGGTACGTTCGCGCCGCCGGCAGCGATCACGTCCAGACTGTCTATGGTCAGCAGGGCCAGCACGATCAACATGACCGCCGTGGTGCTGATCGCACCATCCCGCCAGAAACGCGGATCCTGGGCGCCGCTGAAAATCGGGTCAGTCTGTTCAGGCATGATGTCTTTCCTTGGCTACATGAACACCACAGTGGCCAGTTCGTACAGTACGCGGCCGGGCGCTAAAGTTGTCCATCGTGGTAATTACGGATACGAATGCGTCCTTTTCCCATATGGAAAGCCCGGGATGTTTGCAATTGCCTGAGCCTTGCGGCAGATTCGCCAGGCACTTCGCATCGCGTCATTACCGGGCAAAGCAGCCAGCAATGCATATCTTTCGTCTCCTGGATATCAACCATTGAACTTGTCGGCTCCTTGGCCGAGCCCGCTGAGAGCCTGGTACGCGGTCGCGGTACTGTTTCTTGCCTTCATTCTGTCGTTCGTCGACCGGATCGTGATTGCCCTTCTGGTAGAGCCCATCAAGCTGGATCTGGGCATCAGCGACTTTGGCATCGGCCTGCTGCAGGGATTTGCTTTTGCACTGTTTTACGCATTGCTCGGCATTCCTATCGGCCGCCTGTCCGACCGGATCAGCCGACGCGGAATCATCGCGGCGGGTATCGTGATCTGGAGTCTGATGACGGCCGCCTGTGGACTCGCACGGAGTTTCGTCGGTCTGTTCCTGGCGCGCGTTGGCGTCGGTGTCGGCGAAGCAACCCTCTCACCTGCCGCCTATTCAATGATCTCGGACTATTTTCCGCGCGAGAAACTCGGGCGGGCGCTCAGTGTTTACCAGTCCGGAGCACTTCTGGGTGCAGGTATTGCCTTTCTGGTCGGTGGGGCAGCAGTGCAGTTACTGGCTGCCTACGACGGCCGGATACTGCCCGTTCTGGGCGAGGTTCGCATGTGGCAACTGGCCTTTTTTGTGGTCGGCCTGCCGGGACTGCTGATCGCCCTGTTGATGCTGACGGTAAAAGAACCTGTACGACGAGGGAAAGTTACCGGCACGACAACGGGTATCCCGCTCCGCGAAGTCCTGGCCTATATAAACCGCCATCGCCGGCTCTTCCTGGCGCACTTCACGGGTTTCGCCTTGCTGGTCGTACCCATCACCACGGTCCTCGCCTGGGGACCAACCTATCTGAGCCGTGTACTGGGATTTGCCCGTGCGGAATCCGGTTATGTGCTGGGACTGATGCTGCTCGTCCTGTCCCCTGCAGCCGTGTATTTCGGCGGATGGCTCATGGACTTTCTGCAAAAGCGTGGCTACCCCGACGCACCGTTCCGCGTGGGTATCGGTGCCGCTCTTGCGCTGATCCCGCTCAGCCTGTTTGCGACGACTGGCACAGACCCACAGCTTGCACTTTGGCTGTTTGGGCCATTGATCTTCTGTGCCTGCATTTCGCAGGCTGCAGCGCCCACCGTCATTCAGATCATGGTACCGAACGAGATGCGGGCGCAGATATCTGCCGTATGGATGTTGTGCATGAACCTGATCTCCACGATCGCGGGACCAACCATGGTCGGCTTCATCACGGTCTACGTGCTCGGGGACGACATGGCGGTTGGACAATCGATCGCACTGGTCAATGTGCTGAGTGCGCCAGTGGCCGCGCTCATCCTGTGGGTCGGGCTGAAGTACTTCAGGTCTGGTGCTGCACAGACCTGATCTGATCAGCCAGATCAACCCGCAGCTCTTCCATCATCTGTCGCGTGGTCTTGACCGGCCGGCCTGCTGCCGCCTCAAAATCAGACGGAACATCAAAAGCACCATTGCGGACGCACTGGAAGCATCCGGTAAGCATTCTGGCCACGTCGACACCGCGTGCTGCAATTTTCTTGTCCTTCATCAGCAGGGCAACGTTCTCCTCGTCACTGAGCGTCTCGTAGCGCACCTTGAGGCCCAGCACTTCATTCGCCAGTTGAACCAGCATCGCCTGGCTCAGGCTTGGCCCGACGAGATTGAAAGTCTTGCCATTGTGACGATCGTCCTGCGCCAGTTTGGCGATGGCGAAAGCCAGCTCGTTGATGGTGATGTAGCCGCACTTCCCCTGGCCACCAACATTGCGGTACACCCCGGAGCCATTGGCATGAATGATGTGCCGCAGATCCAGTTCCAGGTACAGGCCATTGCGCGCAATCACCCACTCCAGGCCCGATGACTTGAGATCCGCTTCAGATTTTCGGTTTACCTGCTGAGTACCCCAGAACCAGGTGTCCTGCTCCTGACCATTACCGATGACGCTGGTAAAAACCATCTTGCGGACTCCGGCATCACCGGCTGCTGCAATGACATTCCGATGCAGTTCTACCCGGTCCCAGTCGCCGACCGGTGCCGAGATCATGACCAGGGCGTCGACGCCCGTGAGTGCCGTCGCCATGCCTTCGATCGAGTTGTAGTCACCCGCACGCTTTTCGATCCCGGCAACCTGCACCTTGTCGGGACTGCGGGCGATGGCAACCATGTTCTCAGCCGCTGTGTCGGCAAGCAGTGCATGAAGAACCGCATGACCCAGTCGGCCCGATGCAGCGGATACAGCAGTTTTCATCTTTCATGCTCCCTGAAGGTTCAGTCGATAGTGAAGCCGGACGCATGCAACTCCCCGGCTGCCTGACGGATCTCGTCGGCCAGCAAGCGGGCTGGCGGCACCACCGCTGTGGCTGATTGACCGCAAAATTTGCCGGAACCAGCTCGATCGCTTTTTCTTAAGGTTCGCGTAATCAATCTGGGTTACCTTGCAAACCAAGGCGATTTTGCCGAACCTGGAGAAAGCACGATGAAACTCTATCTCACTGCGCCACTGGTCGTCGCGACGACCTTGCTGTCTGCCGCAGCATTCGCGGCCCCCGACTGCACGAAGGCCCCACAGGACCAGTGGATGCCAGAAGCCACGATGAAGCAAAAGATCCTTGATCAAGGCTACACAATCAAGGTCTTCAAGGTATCGGGCAACTGTTACGAAATATATGGTAAAGACAAGGACGGCAAGAACGTCGAGATCTACTTTGATCCGACCGACGGCCGTATCGTCAAGCAGCGCTGACTGCTGGCAGCGGGATCGCCGTGAACGCCACTGTAAAAGTCTGGGACCCGGTTGTTCGCGTACTGCACTGGTCGCTGGCAATCGTGGTCCTCACCGACTTCATTGCCGAGGGCGGCGATCCCCTGCATAACTGGCTTGGCTACATAGCGCTCTTCCTGATCGGCGTCCGGTTTGTCTGGGGCTGGGTTGGCTCGGCGCATGCGCGCTTCAGCAACTGGGTCCGTGGGCCACGGGCGGTGCGTCAGTACCTGCGCGAGCGGCTGGCTGGCCGCTCGCGACGGCAACTCGGCCACAATCCGGCGGCGGCCTCAATGATGGTTGCACTGCTCATTGGCGCTGCCATCGTCGGTATCACTGGCTGGCTGCAAACCACAGACTACTTCTTTGGCACGGAATGGCTCGAGGAACTCCATGAAGTGCTCGCCTATGTGGTGTTGGTAATGGTTGGGCTGCATGTCCTGGCTGCCATCACCGAGAGCTTCTACTACCGGGAGAACCTCATCGCGTCGATGCTCCACGGTCGCAAGCGGGCACTGGGCGTTGATGAGCCGGACTGTCAACCGGGCAGGAAGACCACCGGCTGATACCCCGCCTGACCCAGCCGCCACGCTGAGCTACGACCTCTACTGCACTGCATACCGCCGCGGATAATGAAGGGTCACGCGGGCGGTCCTTGTTATGATCCATGGCATGAACACGCGCGCATGGCCACGGCAACAACTGCTCCACATGATGCATCGCGCGCATGTTGTGAGCAGCCTGATCGTGGCATTGATCGTCATGGCCAGTTCAACCGCCGCGCTGGCAGCCGGCCAGTCGGTCTGGCTGCTCGATGTAGACGGCCCCATCGGACCTGCCACTGCGGACTACTTCATTTCAAATCTGCATGCTGCGGAACGTGCCGATGCAGAATTGTTCGTGCTGCAGCTCGATACACCCGGCGGTCTTGATCGTTCAATGCGCGACATGATCAAGGCCATCCTCAGCTCAACCGTGCCTGTTGCCACCTACGTCGCACCAAACGGGTCTCGCGCCGCGAGTGCCGGTACCTATCTGATGTATGCCAGCCATATCGCGGCCATGGCACCGGCAACCAACATCGGATCGTCGACGCCGGTCAGCATGGGCGGAGAATCCCCGCTGCCGATGCCTGGCTCCAAGCCAGAACCAGAACCAGAGAAGGAACCAGGCGACAAGGCCGCAAACGACAAGGCCAGCGACGAATCACCGGCGCCATTGCCCGGCACACCGATGGAACGCAAGGTCCTTAACGACGCAGTCGCCTACATCCGCAGCCTTGCCGAACTGCGTGGACGCAACAAGGAATGGGCGGAAAAAACAGTGCGCGATGCCGCCAACCTGCCTGCTTCCGAAGCACTTGCAAAGCAGGTCATCGATCTTGTCGCGCCGAACCTCGACGATCTGCTCGCCAAACTCAACGGTCGCACAATCAAAGTTCGCGATAGCACGGTAACGCTTGACTTGAACGACCCTGTGATTCATCAGGTAACCCTGGCTGGCGATACGAGTTGCTCTCGGTAATCACCGATCCGAACGTTGCCTACATTCTGCTGATGATCGGCATCTATGGATTGCTTCTGGAGTTCTATCATCCAGGCACCGGTGTACCTGGCGTCATCGGTGTCATTTGCCTGCTGCTCGGGGCTACGCCCTGCAGATGCTGCCCGTGAACTACGCTGGTCTCGCCCTGATCGTGGTCGGTGTCGGCCTGATGGTGGCGGAGGTGTTCTCCCCCGGCGTCGGCGTATTCGGCGTGGGCGGTGTGATTTCCTTTGTGATTGGTTCGGTAATACTCATGGATACCGATTTGCCTGGATATCAGATCTCGATTCCGATCATCGCCGCATTCGCGGCTGCATCCCTTGCCTTCTTTCTGTTCGTCATCGGCGCCGCCATCAAGGCGCGCAGCACCAGGGTCGTCACCGGGCGCGAGTCCATGATCGGCGCGCAAGCTGTAGTGCTGGAGGACTTCCACGGCGATGGCCTGGTCCGCTTGTATGGCGAGATCTGGCAAGCGGCCTCTTCCACACCGCTGACCAAAAATACACGGGTGCGGGTCGTTGCAATCGACGGCCTCGTTCTCAGGGTTGAACCACTGGAGCTAATCTGATGCAAATCTTCACCGGAATACTGATCGCGCTTGTCGCGTTTCTGCTGTTCAGCTCGATACGCATACTGCGTGAATACGAACGCGGCGTGGTATTCATGCTGGGGCGCTTTTACTCAGTCAAGGGCCCAGGCCTGATCATCCTGATCCCGGTCGTTCAGCAGATGGTAAAGCTGGACCTGCGCACTATCGTGATGGATATTCCCAGCCAGGACCTGATCACCCGCGACAACGTGTCGGTAAAGGTGAACGCAGTTTTGTACTTCCGCGTGGTCGATCCTGAACGCGCGATCATTAACGTCGAAAACTACACCGAAGCGACTGGTCAGCTCGCACAGACCACCTTGCGTTCCGTGCTCGGCCGGCATGAACTGGACGCACTGCTGGCGGAGCGTGACAAGCTCAACGTGGACCTGCAGAAAATTCTCGACCAGCAGACCGATCAGTGGGGCATCAAGGTCGCCAACGTTGAGATCAAGCATGTGGATATCGACGAGAGCATGATCCGGGCAATCGCCAAACAGGCCGAGGCCGAGCGGGAGCGACGCGCCAAGGTCATCCACGCAGAAGGTGAATCCCAGGCAGCACAGAAGCTGGTCGACGCGGCCGCACAGCTTGCAACCCAGCCGATGTCCTTGCAGCTTCGCTATCTGCAGACGCTGGTAGAAATCGCTGGCGAAAAGAGCTCTACGGTTGTGTTCCCGATTCCGATCAATCTGATGGATAACCTGTCGAAACTGTTGGAAGGGCGATCACCGGAACAGAAGTAGATGGGCGGTATCGACTGACAACCAGCAGCCGTGATGGCCTTGACTGCTGGTTCCACTCAGTTCTGGTGGCGCAACCTCGGCAGCAGTTGCCTGCCGATGATATGCAGGGATTTGTCCGGTTCGTCGTGCAGGCGCAATGCGTTTTCGGTCATGCCGGCTGCGGCGAAACCCTTGATTCGTTCAACATGGCGGTCCAGGTCGCCCAGATCTCCAGCGAGGCTCAGGCCTTCAACCAGCGTGGCCACGATCTCCGGCGGCACACCCTTGATCTCGCCAGCCCTGGTACGAAACGCCGTGAGGAATGCACCCTTGTTGTCATGCACAACACGAGCTTCTTCAGGCGTCAGGAACGGCTCGTACCAGGCTTCCTCAAGCCAGCCACGGAGCATGAGTTCACGACGTGCCTCACGAAATGACGCTTCGCGGTCTTCCTTGATATGGAAGGCACAAAAGTTGTTGACGCGAAAATCAGCAGCAGTTCGGTCATGCCGCACCAGTCCGTCGCGAATATCGCTCATGCACTTGCCCAGCATTGGCACGATCATGTCGCTGAACATGGTGCCGTCAGCAAACCGGGTAGCCATGTCGAGCATCTTTGGACCGGTGGCGCCAGCATAAATGACCGGTGGCGTACCCTTGACCCAGGTCGAGTGGAAATAGCGCGACTTGTAGACCTCGCCGTCCCACACCACCTTCTGACCACGCACCGCGCGCCTTGCCATTGCCACAGCTTCGCCAGCACCCGTCACCCGCTTGCCGTAGGGCTTGCCAAGGACGCCGGGCCACTGGCCGCCACCGCCGATAACCACCATGCCGCGGCCGTTGGAGAACTCATTGAGTGTGGAGACGGCGTTGGCGATTTTTAAAGGGTGCATTTCATAGGGGCTGATAACCACAGCACCGAGCATGATCCTGCTGGTGGCCATGGCTGCCGGCATGAGGCACATGAACGGATCCCGACCATCCGCGTAGTTTTGCGTCCAGAGTCCGCGCAGGCCATAGCCTTCGGCAATCCGGGCCAGCTCGGCCACTTGTGCCGGCGTGACATCCGCTTCAAGAATGACATCGATTTCCATCGGTACGTGCTCACTGGATGCTCTGAATCCCGGATCCATTAGAGGACTGGCGGGGCTCTCTCGCCATCGTGGGGTCTACCTATGGGCAGAGTAGTGGCGGCACCCCCACCATCCAGGCAAGGACTACAATGGTGGTCATTCGCAGACAGCATAGGTAGTCACCCTGCAAAGTCGCTGCAGATATCACCTGAGCGGCCACACAGGTATACAGGTCAATCAAGTCCATGACAGCTTCGCATATAGCAATTGAACACAAGCAGAGTATTGGCGAGGAGATCAGCAACAGCATCAGCCATGGGCTTGGCCTGTTGCTGGCCATTGCAGCACTACCGGTACTGATCATCCACGCTGCACGCGAGGGCTCCGCTTCGTCCATGATCGGCGCCGTGGTATTCGGCAGCAGTGCGATCATGCTGTACCTGAGTTCACTGCTTTATCACGCAACCTGGCACGCGCGCACCAAGAGCATTCTGCAAACTCTGGATCACGCGGCCATCTATCTGCTTATTGCCGGCACCTATACACCGTTCACCCTGGGAGTGCTCCGTGGCGCATGGGGCTGGACGCTGTTCGGTCTGGTATGGACGATGGCCCTGGCAGGACTGCTGTTCAAGATCTGCGTGGGCACGCGATTCCCGCGCGTCTCCACGACTTTGTATATCGCGATGGGCTGGATGGCGCTGATCGCGATCCGTCCACTGTGGCTATACCTGCCGGTAGAGGGCTGGATCTGGCTGCTGGCAGGTGGTGCAGCGTATACGCTGGGCGTTGTGTTCTTCGTCCTGGATGCCCGCATCCGCTACGGTCACTTCATCTGGCACCTGTTTGTGCTGGCGGGCACAGCCTGCCATTTCGTGGCAGTGCTGCGCTATGCGTATTGACGCTGCACACAGATGTGCTGGTTGAGTTCCGATCAATCGAAACCGGAAGCTAGCCGCGTATCACCGCCGGACTCGCCTCATGGGCTGCTTTACCGGCGGCGAGTATCGCTCGCACATCACGCAGATACGACCTGCTAACTGGCACCTTCAAGCCATTGGAGAGGTGTAGCTCATAACCGTGATTTTTCTGTTCGAGCGTCGCGATGGAGGTTGCTGAAACCCAGTAAGACCGGTGTACGCGGAGCCCGGGCAAACGGCGGACCTCGCGCACGGCATCCGAAAATCGATAGTGAATCAGTTCCTGGCCATGATCGGTGGTGATTCGCACATAGTGATCCTGCGCTTCAAGTGCGACAATCCGTCCGCGTTTGGCAACCGCCACCTGATTCATGAACGGCGGCTCCACATCCTCGGCATGCCTCAAACTGGCTGACGCGCTCGTGTCGACCAACGGTGCGTACGGGGCCAACCCGCTTCGTTTGTCGTCAATCACGACTTCCGGATACCGATGCCGCGGCACCCCCAGGACCACCGAATAGAAAATGTTCGCAGCCATCCAAAGCGCCATACCCGGAAAGATATCCGCCACAACCATGGCGAAAAATTCCGGCGTGGATTCGGCTCTCAGGTGCGCGGGGACACGGACCGTTTCGCCCAGTACGCTGGCGAACTCAAGGTATCGACTGATCGGGTAAAAAAACAGAAGCGCGGCAATCCCGACGCCGGCAGTCCAGATTAGCCATGCGGGCGGCCGCCACGGTCGCAAAAGCGAATATGCGGCCTGCGAACCGGCAATAGCGGCGAACCACTCGAGCATGACGAGGCCGATCCAGAATACGATCGCGACGGCGCGCGGTACGTCCGCACCGACGAAAACCTGATTCCACCCCAGGACCAGCCCCACGAAAGCCGGGATACCAACGTAGAAGCAGATGCCCGACTTGAACTGCATACCCTGCAGTTCGCGCCGGATGACCTCAGGAATGACCATAATATTCCATGCGTCCCGCGATACGTCGGTGTCACTGGCGAAAATATAGCATTCGTGGCTGCTGGCCGCGAAATAACGCGTGACCGCACCGGTTCAGACTGGCAGATTTGCCGCCTTCGCGCTCTCGATCACGAGCCGTACACGGGGAATCGGATTATGCAGGTCAAGTACCAGCTCTCGGTGAGCCTCATTGCCGCCAGCGTAGCAGGAATCGTTTCCGGCCCAATAGCAGCGCAGGAGCCGACTCGTTCGACTCCGCAGCTCGAGGAGATCGTCGTCACAGTGCGCAAGACCGCAGAGAACCTGCAACGGGTGCCACTGGCCGTCACGGCTTTTGATCAACGAGGGATCGAGGATGCGGCCATAGCGAGACTGGAGGATGTGGCAGCATTTACTCCGGGGCTGACGTTTTCCAACGTGTTCGGCGACTTTCTGCCAGCGCCTGTCATTCGTGGCATGGCTCCGACAGATATCTTCGGCGAGAACAACACGTCGATCTTTGTGGACGGCGTCTACGTTTCGGGCCGCGAGGGCCTGAACTTCAGCCAGCTCGATATTGAGCGCATAGAAATCGTGAAAGGCCCGCAAAGCGCGATGTACGGGCGAAACAGTTTCAGCGGCGCGATAAATATCATCACCGGGAACCCGACTGACGAGTTTGACGGCTTGCTGCAAGCGAAAGTCGGCAACGACGGCCGGTTCAACGGTTCGGCCACGGTTTCGGGGCCTCTGCTCGGTGATACGCTGACCGGACGGCTGGCGGTGAGCCACGATGAATGGGACGGCTCGTACGATAATGCCAATCCACGAGGTAACCAGAATATCGGCGGTTATCAGTACGACACGGTACAGGGGAAGCTGGCCTGGGCGCCGGCCGAGAGCCTCGATGTCGTCTTCGCCGGCTACTACTCCAATGACCAGATAGACCCGACCGCAATCGTCGGCATTCCTGCCAACTGCGAGGATCGCAACGGCGTGCCAGGCCAGCCACCGGGCATGCGACTGCAAAACTACTGTGGCAAGTTCCAGGGTATCGATACTGGCGATATCGCCGTGATACCGGAAGCAACTGGCGAGGACCGTGATGTCGTCCGCGGCAGCCTTACCATCGATTGGCGCGCAGGACCAGGTACCTTAACTTCGCTGACCGGCTACTCCAGCGTGGATCACAAATCACTCGAGGATGCGTCGTGGAACCAGGGCGACAGTTATCCGTGGATCTACGCCCGTACCGGCGGGCAGCTCGCGAGCTTTCCAAGTGCCGTGCTGCGTGTCGATGATGGCGCCCGCACCGACGAATGGAGTGAAGAGCTGCGCTGGACAAGTGCACAGGACCGTCGCGTCCGTTACACCGGCGGTCTTTACTATTACTCGGTCGAGCGGAAGACCTATGAACCGACGCTCATCGCGCAGCAGGCACTGCCGGCAGATCTCGCCGGCCTGTGCCCGTGCATCGGGCCGTTCTTCCCCGGTGGCCCGGCCGTGCCGATCGGGACCGGCGCCTACGGGCCCTGGTTTACACCAAACGGCAGTGCCGGCAGCAATGCCAATCAGCTCAACCAGACGCAGGACACGAACGCCTGGGCTGTGTTTGCTGCAATCGACGCCGACCTTACGACACAGTTGACTGGCCGCGTCGAGCTGCGTTACACCGATGAGGAGAAGAAAATCAAGCTGCCGCTGGCGATGGAATCGCGCACGGATCGATGGGATTCATGGACAGGCCGCGCGTCGCTGTCCTATCAACTGACTGACGCGACGATGTTCTACGGGTCTCTGGCTCGCGGAGGAAAAGCGGCGGCTTTGATTCCGAGCTGGACACGGTGTTGAATCAGACTGTGGTCGCCAGCTTCGATCCGGAAGTGAACTGGACCTATGAAGCAGGGTACAAGAGCAGCCTGTTCGGTGGCCGTGTACTGGCAGATGTCGCAATTTTCTATATTGACTGGACAGACATCGTCATCCCGCAAACCTTCGAGGAGATCGACGGTGTACCCCTGGGCCTGCCGGTAGCCCTGAGCACCAATGCCGGGGACGCGACTGTCAAAGGGACAGAAGTGTCGCTCCAGGCAGCGTTGACCGACGAGCTCACACTGCAGGTCGGTGGATCATGGTCCGACGCGAACTATGAGGAAGCCAAAATCACCACTTTCGCGACCTGGCCGAGCTTTTACCCGGACGGCGATGTTTCCGGCAATGCCTTGCTGCGCCAGTCCGAATGGCAAGGCAACGCTTCGCTGACCTGGCGCCACCCGGTCACGCCGGTCTGGGCGTTTTACACGCGCGGCGATGCGCTATACCAGAGCGAACAATTTGTCGGGGCCGACAACGAATCCGAGATTCCGGCACGCACGACTGTGAACCTGCGGCTGGGGCTGGACTCTGACACCTTTCAGGTAGAACTGTGGACAGAGAACCTGTTTGATGAGGACGCACCGACAGGCGCTTTCCGCGACGTCTACTTCAACAACACACCAAACGGCACCACGTCGGCGCCCGGGGACTTTTTCGCGTGGCGCATGTCTGTCAGCCAACCACGTCGAACCACATACGGAGTGACCGCAAGCTAACGATTCTAGACTCACAAGCATGGATGCAGCATGACGGACGATCCGACTCCGCGCCGCAGACTACGGGCGGTGGCACTTAAAGTTCACCGCTGGCTGGGACTCACCGCGATGGCCTGGCTGGTTGTGCTGGGCGCGACCGGTGTCATTCTCGACCATCCGAACTGGCGCTGGACGAAGCAATGGACCGTGACCGAGGCCTTCGGGAGCCCGCACGTGCTCGAAGACGAGGCAAAGGGCACGATCCTCCGCCAATTCCAGATCAATCCGGACAATTCAGCACAGTGGCTCGCCGGTGGCGAACGCGGCCTGGCGCAGTGCGGATGCCGGGCAAACCTGGCAACAGGTTGACTATGCTGGTGCCGACGGTACCCATCGTTGTTTGTGGTTGTGCCGTATCCGGATCAGGGCTGGGCGAAGATTCTTCTCGCGACCGATGACGGAATCTGGGTCGTCAACGGCGATAGTGGCCCGGCACAACGTTTCGCGCTTGGCGGAGCCGTTGTAACCCAACTCGTCGCCAACAGTCAGGGAACCGGACTCGTTGGCGCCACCGATGCACGGTACGCATTTTCAATGCCGCTCGCGAGTCCGGACCAGGTTCAGTGGAACGACCAGAGTAATACGACAATCGAAAACGCCCCCACCAGGATCGGTCTCCCGCGGATCGCAACCGACATTCATTTTGGCAACGGCGCTGCGCGGCCGGCTGTCGATCTGGATCAGTGATTTTGCCGGCATCGCGATCGTCGTGCTCGCCTTGACCGGCCTGTTGCAATGGTGGCTGCCCCGTCGCTGGCGCCGCCACAAACAATCCCTGAGTACCGGCAACCGTCGCAGCGTCTACCGGTGGTTGTTCCGCGGCCACGGACCCGTCATCGGGCTGTTGGCAATTATCCCGATCGTCTTCCTGAGTCTTACCGGCATCTTCTTCGACCATCCGCGTGCGCTGATGCGCATGATGAACGATGTTTCGCTGAGCAGTTCAGTACTGCCTACGGCATTCCGCCCAAAGGATCTGGCTGGCGAGATCCGTGCCCTCACCATCGATCCCGATGGAAGTTGGTCCGTCATGACTCGCCTCGGCTTGCTGCACAGCAAGGACAAGGGCAGCACATGGTCATTTGACTACCAGGCGCCGTTACTTTCACACCTCAAAGGCGGTCTGGTCGGCATGTCGCAACACGACGGCGTTATGTTTCTAGGTACGCACGGTGGCCCGAATTTTCATCGCCGCTCCGGCATTGAGCCATGGCAAGCGATCCCGAGCCTGCGCATGATGATCCAGGATGCGCAACTCATTGGCGACATCTGGTATATGAAAGGTAGTGGCGGCTTTATCCGTGGCACACTCGACGGGCGTTTCACGCCGCTGGACACGAATCTGCCCGACGTCTCCGGCATGCCCGTGTACAATTTCCTTGTCGATCTGCATACGGGCCTGATGTTTCATGAGAACTGGATCTGGATAAACGATATCGCCGCGCTCATTGCAGTTGTGCTGACGATTAGCGGCCTGGTGAACTGGCTCTATCGTCGCTGGATTTAACCGGATTACCTGCGTTGTTTTAACCTGAAGGAGAAGCACATGATTCGATCGGGGCTTATCGTCGTGTTTGCCACGGCCTGGACTGCACTGCTGTCGCCCGCCGTCGCCAGCGACTTCTGTGCCGACACTGCGCAATCTGCCAAAGTGCAGGCGTTTTATGCGGAGCACCCGGGTACGATGCCGGTGATTGCCGCCCGCCGTCTGGGCCTGGCTGAGGCCGTCGTCGTCAGCGGCCTGGCATCTGGTCAGTCGGCATCCGCATCCGGCACTACTTTCGCCGACGTGTGGTCTGCCATGTCGAAGTGGAACCGAGCCAATTTCCTGATCATGAAAGGCGATAACGTTTTTGAGATCAGCAGCGCTGTTGGTACTGGCAAGCCCTCGAGCACCAGCAAGTACTACAATATCTCCTATGACCAACCGCTTCGTGGTCACCTGCGCCCGGATCAGTATGCATCGATCTACGCTGTTGACATGCCCGGCGAGAGCGCGGAGAGAACCGTCCGCGGGGTGCTCTTCTATGATCAGGACGGGGCGTCGGTGTTCGGCGCGTTCTTTTCTGGCGAAGGCCCGGACCCTGCACCTGGCGAAATCAGGAAGTTCGACGCCGTCATGAATCTCGTCAAGGCCAGTCCGTCATTCGGTCCGAAACGCTGAGGGAAATGTTGCAAGGTGCCTGATCAGACACTTGTCTGATCAGGCACAGCGACGCCGGGTGGCGCCAGATCGACCACGCGCTGATAGAGTTCGTGTTCGGTTGCCACCGACGCTGGCGTGACGTCGTCAGTCAGCTTCCAGTACTCCTCGGGCGTGAAGTAGCGGTCAATTATCTGCTGGGCCGGATTCTTTCTCGATGCAAGCACCGAATCGTAAAAGCTCACGAAGCGGCGCGCTGCGACAACAAGGTCCTGCGTCTGCCGGGATGGCGAATTACCGCGGAAAGGGACTGCCTCTGCCAACAGTTTCTGCAGCGCCTCGCCAGTCTTGTCCAGTGTCTGCCCAATATCCGCAACGACGGCACGACCCTCATCGTCGTTCGAGGCCTCGACCTTTGGCCCCAGTCTCGTGAGATTGGCCCGCCCCTGAGCCTGAAAACGTCCGATGATGAAGTCCAGATAGTCGATGCAAGCCAGGAGGAATGCCGAAGCCTCGACTGACCGGCCGGCTTCAACCCCCGCGGCCATCGCGTTCTTTACGGCAATCATGTGTCGACGTTCGACAAAGCGTTGTTCACTGACCGCATTGTTCATCCTTCAGTTCCTCCCCGGATACCGGTCCGGTGTCCTGCAATAGTCATCAGTTTGACCGCTTCCGGAACCAGTAGCAGGCAATCTCGGCGCTACCACCCAGAAAAAGTGGCATGCCACGTCTGACGGCCGCATCACATACCCGGGCCTCAAGCTCCGGCCCAAAGTAGTCAACTACATGCTTGCGACCGATGCGTCGCGGACCGATGGGCCAGCGATCCCACCATCCGCGACTGCCAAAATGCAGCACGATGTAGTCGCCATCGGGCGCCAGCCAAGACAGAATCTGCCGTTTATAAGCCGGTCGCAGGGCGTCCGGCAGCCCGTGCAGGCATCCGACGTCGAGAATCACATCAAATGGACCCGGATGGGCTAATCGGGTGGCTTCAGCGGTGACATCACCCTGCGCCACCGTCACATCAACACCTGCCAGTTTCACGCGCTCCTGAGCCATGCTCACTGCCTGTGGCATGAAGTCGAGAGCGGTCACTTTATAGCCGCGCCTGGCAAGCCAGATCGAGAACGTGCCCGCACCGCAGCCGAGGTCCAGTGCCGTGCCGGCTGAGGTCCGCGCCTGTAATGCCTGATCCAGCAAGGCGGGCGGCTCCGGGCTGTGCCAGGGTAGATCTTCAGCACGATCGGCACTGCCATATAGCCGCTCGAATGTACGCCGGTCCTGTTCGCTCATGTGATCGGTACTCTACCGGTACTACCGAAACATCTTGCCAGCCATGCCGAGGATGTCATCCAGCGGATTGCCGTTGCCATTCTGATCCAACAGCGACCCCAGCCCGGGTCCTGCAGACGCCGCAGCACCTGAACCTCCGCCGCCGAGAACGCCGCCAAGCATCTTGCCAAGTGCACCACTGCCTGAACCAGAAGGTACGCCGCTACCTTGTTTGGCCATGTATCCAGTCACCAGCATCGCCACCATGGGCAACATCTTTTTCAGCAAAGTTGTATCCAGGCCGGATTGTCCTGCTGCGTGCTGTGCGACAGCCCGACTGACATCTTTCGATTTGAATATCTGCCCCAGCACGTCGTTCCCCTGGCTGACGTTCGTTGGCTGACTGCCAATCACGTTGTCGAGCAAGCTCCCGCCGCCCAGACTGTTCAACATGCCCATCAGACCATCGATTCCGCTGCCTTGCGCCCCGGTTTGCTTCTTCAAGCCACCGAGCACCGCTGGCAGCAAAGCGGCTACACCGGTCGCTGCCTGAGATTCGCTAACGCCGAGTTCGCGTGCCACCGACTGGATTCCGCCCATCTGTTTGAGAATATCGCCGAGTTCCATAAACTTTCCCTCCTTGGGGTGGTTCAGTATTTCGTACCAACAGGCACTAGTCGTTCCGCAAACCAGAGTGTCCGAGGGCGGCAATCTCGGAACTCAGATCATCGCGTAATGCCTGAGCACATTTCAGTGTTAACCCACCACTCAGCACGTGCTCCTGGCTGCCACTCCGGCTGCGCAATGTAACCAGGTAAGACCGCTCAACTACCCGCCGAGCCAGCGCCTTGGTAAACATCACCGAGGTGGGTTTACCACCATAGACATGTCCGCCATCCGGCATCGTATATACACCCTGCCCCGGATCATCGGTATTGAATGAACTGCCACCGCGCACATACAGACCGGCAATATCCGCAAATGACCATTTTCCCTGTGCATCAACCAGGCCGTCTGCAACAACGCCGAGTGTGGCAGGTTTACGATAGCGCGAGCCCAGCGGCAGAATCATCAGGCCCATAACCAGCGGGATCAGTCCAAAAATACCGAATCCCGGAATGAGGAAAATCAGACCACCAGTGCTGAGAAACAAAATTGCGCCCCGGGACGACCGTGCCGGCGTGACCTTGAACCGGACCTCATCGGGGGACGACGTGACCCGCTCAAAGCGCGACTCTGTCGGGTAACCGAGGGCCGAAAGCGCATTGCCCCAACTACTGCTTCTACCGAAGTAAAGTACCGCGGCGATTGCCACCACCAGGATTATCAATCCAATGCCCATCACTGCCCCCAGGAGAATGGCCTGTCTGAAGTATAGACGGAAATATCATCACAGAATCACGCGAACGGAAGTCATGCAGCCCGGAGCCGACGATGTAGTCAATCGAATGACTTGCCCTCGCCCGCTTCCTCGGTAGTGACGCCATCACGAATGTGATAAATCCGCTTGAAGGTGGGAATTATCTTTTCATCGTGAGTGACAACGATAATTGCGGTTTCATATTTGCGTGCCATGTCGTTAAGAATGCGTACAACCGCCATGGCGCGCACGCTGTCCAGCGGAGCTGTAGGTTCATCGGCAAGGATGACCGGCGGTTGATTGACCAGTCCGCGCGCAATCGAAACGCGCTGCTGCTCACCCCCCGACAATTGCGACGGCATGGCCTCGGCTCGATGGTGCACGTCCAGTGCGGTGAGCAACTCTATAGCCCTCGCACGCGCATCAGCGTTCGCGACACCGGCCAGCATTGGCAGCAGTGCCACGTTATCAGTCGCGTCCAGAAACGGAATCAGGTATGGCGCCTGAAAGACGAAGCCAATCCGGTCGCGGCGCAGGGCGCGCAGGTCGTTTACTTTCCAGCCATTATCGTAGATCACCACTTCGTCCAGAATCATGCGACCTGCAGTCGGCTCGATCACCGCACCCAGGCACTTCAGAAGCGTACTCTTGCCCGAACCTGAGGGGCCGATCAACCCAACTACTTCGCCTGGTGCGACCTGCATGTTCACATCCTTGAGCGCATGCACCGCCGTCGCTCCTTCGCCATAGCGTTTGCTCAAACGTTCGATCCGTATACCTCTTCTGCTCATCGGCTCAACCGATCGCCTCGGCGGGATCGACCTTCAGCGCCAGACGGATGGCAACCAGGCTGGCCAACACACAGATGCCAAGCACGGCAAGAAAGCCGGATATCGAGTCCATCGCAACCAGCAGGACGTACTTGGGAAACATCGGCGCGGCAAATGTGGCGGTGATCTTGCCAACGATGAAACCGATCACACCGAGCACCAGAGCCTGCTGCATGATCATCGCAACGATCGTGCGGTTCCGGGTACCGATCAGCTTGAGTACCGCGATTTCACGGATCTTGTCCATCGTCAGCGAATAGATGATGAAGGCGACGACGGCAGCGCTGACAATCGCCAGGATGACCAGGAACATGCCGATCTGCCGTGCCGAGGTTGCGATCAGCTTGCCAATCAGTATCTCTTCCATCTGCGGCCGCGTGTAGACCGTGACCCGTTTCCAGCGTTGAATCGATGCAGCTACGGCATCGGCAGTATGTCCGCGCCTGATCTGCACCAGAACGGCATTGATATAGGGGTTACCACTCTGCGAGGCAACCACTGCGTCGAGCAGGCCTGGCACACCGGGACGATTTAATGCCGGATTACTGGCAGTGCGCCGACGGCTCTGCAGGATTGCATCGTTGTCCTTGAGAAACTGTGCTTCCTGCGCATCCTTGAGCGGGATGAACACCATCGGATCGCCATTGGAAGACACCATGCGCCGGGTCAACCCGACAACGGTGTATTCGTTGCGGCGGATACGGATGCGGTCGTCCATTCTGAAGCCGGTGGCAATGTCGGCAACGGCTTCGTAGTGGCTGCGGGTGATCTGCCGACCAGCCACCAGATACGGCGGCCATCCCGGGGTACCCGCTGCGCCCGGGGCGATGCCGACCACCATGGCGCGCACATCACGCTCGCCCTTCCGCACCTGCATGGTCAGGTAGGTCACATTGGCCGCGCGTGCAACCCCGGGCATCACAAGAATGCCGCGATAAAGGTCGTCGTAGAGACTTGAAGATTCGGCATACGGCCCAAGGGTGTCCTGCTGTACCACCCACAGGTCCGCACCACTGTTATCGAGCAACGCCTTGCCGTCGTCCACCATGCCGCGGTACACGCCAGCCATGGTCAGAGTCACGCCAATCAGCAATCCCAGGCCGATTCCGGTGAACAGGAACTTTCCCCAGGAATGGAGTATGTCGCGCCCGGCAAGGCTGATCATTGCGTGATTCCGGCGATGCGCTCCACAACATGGATACGGCTGCGCGGACCCAGTGCCTTTTCACTGTACGCAACGATGCGGTCACCCGCTTCAAGACCACGACTGACCTGCACGCGACCATCCAGGTCGGCTGCACCCAGTTCTACCGGCGTGAAGTGCAGGGTGTTGCCGTCAACAACCTGCCATACGCCGAGCCGGCCATCCCGGCGCAGGACTGCGGCATTGGGAATAGCCGGCGCGGACGTAAGCGGCGGAAGTACAACGCTGACCTCAACCAGTTCACCCAATGGTGGCAACCTGGCAGGCAGTAAATCAAAGACAGCTTTGGCGCGCGTTTCTTCAGTCACGGCATCGGCCAGTGGTTCCACGCGCAACACCTTGCCGTCCATGGATTGATCGCCGCTTGAACGCAGCACAATGCGGGCCGGAAGTCCGGCAGCCAGACCGGCTGCACTGATCTGGTCAAATCGCACGTCGATCCACAGACTCTTGGGGTCGATGACCTCCACCACCGTCTGCCCTGCAACCACGGTAGTGCCCGGATCAACATCACGCGAGGTAACCAGTCCGTCGACTGGCGCTATCAGCAGCAGGTTGGCCCGTTGTGCAGCCGTTCCCTCGCGCTCTGCCCGGTTGCGCACAAGCTCTTCGCGCGCAGCCGCAAGGCCAGCATCGGCAATGTGCAACTCCTGTCGCCTGCTGGCTACGCTTTCTTCGCTGACTGAGTGTGATGGCAGAAGCTGTTCGTAGCGTAGTAACTGTGCCTGCGCGTATGCCTGTCGCGCTCGTGCTTCGTCGATCAACGCTTCGGCTCGCCTGAACGCGGCGTCCTGGGCACGTATGCGGTCATCGAAGTCGACTGGATCCATTGCGCCGAGCAACTGGCCCGCGCTCACGCGGTCACCAACCTGCACCTCCAGACGGCTCACACGTCCCGGTGCGGTGGGACCGATCTTGTAGACATGGCGTGCCTCGACCGTACCTATACCGAAGAGGCCCGGAGTAATGGAGTGCATTTCCACAGTCGCAATGGTCACGGCCACCGGCGCAAGTGGCCCGGAACGCAGAACGACATAGACGAACAGCACAAGCAGAGGAATGATTGCCGCCAGCAAGCCCAGAGTACGGCGCCGCATGGGCAGGCCAGCAATCATGGATGAGAGTTTCACAATGCCCTGCCAATACCGCGGCTATAAATGGCAAAGACCCGCGGCGCGTCACGACGCATATGCGCTACATCGCCAGCCAGCAGGGATTGCATGACCAGCCCCTGGATCGTGCCAATGAACAGAATGGCTGCCGCTTCGCTGTCGAGTTCAGCAGACAGTTCACCGCGCACTTTTCCGCTTTCAATCAGCCGATGCAGACGCTCCCGGTAGCGCTGGATCAACTTCCGGACCATCTGTTTGGCAGCGGTCGGTTCGGCGCGCTGCAATTCACCGAAGATCATCCGGGGAACACCGGGATGTTCGGCCACAAATTCGACGTGAGCCAGAAACATGCCGCGCATGGCTGCCAGAGGCGAATCGACCCCCTCTGCGGCGCGATCAACCCGGGCCAGGAGGCGCTCCGCCACCCATTCCATCACGGCCTGCCAGATGGCTTCCTTGCTCGGAAAGTGACGGAACAGGGCACCTTGGGTCAGGTTCATATGACCGGCAATGGCCGCCGTCGTGATCTCACCTGGATTTTGTGTCGCAGCCAGTTCAATGACGGCCTCTACGGTCACTGCGCGGCGCTCGTCGGCGGGCAGGTTTCTGGGACGATGCTTCATCGGCGCCCTCACAAGATAGTAATTACTTACTATCTTAGCGGTTTACCGAGTGAACGCAAGTGATTGAAGTTCCGCCCTAAGTTGGGCGCTCTGCAGAAAACTGCAGCAGCGCGAAGTACAGCAGCGGAATCACCATCAGGGTCAGCACGGTGCTGACCAGGATGCCGAAGATCAGCGAAACCGCCAGACCATTGAAGATCGGGTCGTCGAGAATGAAGAATGCGCCCAGCATTGCCGCCACCGCAGTCAACGCGATGGGTTTGGCACGCACCACGCAGGCCTCGATGACCGCCTCCGCCGGTGCCAGCCCTTCCGCCAGCGAGTGGTTGATGAAGTCCACCAGCAGAATGGAATTGCGCACAATGATGCCGGCCAGTGCAATCATGCCGATCATGCTGGTGGCCGTAAATTGGGCGCCCAGCAGTGCGTGCCCCGGCATCACCCCGATCACCGTCAGTGGAATCGGCGCCATGATGATCAGCGGCACCACGTAGCTGCGAAACTGCGCGACCACCAGCAGGTAGATCAGCAACATGCCCGCCGCATACGCAATACCCATGTCACGGAAAGTCTCGTAGGTGATCTGCCACTCACCGTCCCACTTGACTGCAAAATTACTGGTGTCCTGCGGTTGCGCGATAAAGTTCTGCCCCAGCGACTGGCCAGCGACAGTGTGATCGCGTAGCTGGCCAACCAGATCGAACATGCCATACAGCGGGCTGTCGAGTCTTCCCGCTTCGTCAGCGGTGACGTAGACCACTGGCAGCAGATCCTTGTGGTGGATCGCGCCGTCCCAACGTCCCGACTGCACCTGAACCAGCTCGGAAACCGGCACGAGCTGACCCTGGCCACCGCGCACGCGCATGGCAAGCAGACGATCAAGGTTGGCCTGGTCAGCAACTGGCAGCCGGAGCCGCACCGGCCGCGGATACTTTGACCGCCCGTCATGCACGTAGGTTGCGTCGAAGCCGGAAACTGCAGCGACCAGCGCATTGCTGATTTCTGCCTGCGTTACGCCCAGCCGGGCGGCACGCACACGGTCAACGACTATGGTCTCGCGCGGCGCAGGGCTCTCCACGCTGGTGTCGATGTCGACGATGCCCTCGGTCGTCGCAAAACGCTTTGCCAACGCAAGCGCGAGTCGCTGGCTGTGCGCGTAGTCCGGGCCATAGACTTCAGCCACCAATGGCGACAACACCGGCGGTCCTGGCGGCACTTCCACAATCTTGACTGACGCACCGTGGCGATGGCCGATGTCCGCCAATGCAGGGCGCAATGTGCGTGCGATCTCATGGCTCTGACGCTTGCGTTCATGTTTATCGATCAGGTTGACCTGCAGGTCGCCCACGTTGCTGCCGCTGCGCAGGAAATACTGGCGCACCAGGCCGTTGAAATTCATCGGCCCTGAC
>JAWKZI010000012.1:0-85447 GCA_041396045.1 Gammaproteobacteria bacterium
TCACCGCACCTGGTGCCACGGCCAGGCACGCAAGCGCCTGTGCTGACGGCGGTCAGGCTCTGGTGGTCGGCACCACCGGCCTTGGATCTGCAGAGATAGCAGCGCTGAAGGCAGCCGCAAGTCGGATCCCGGTGCTCTATGCCCGGAACATGAGCCTGGGTGTTGCGGTCCTCACCGAACTGGCCCGTCAGGCAGCCCGGCTCCTTGATGCAGGCTACGACGTGGAGATTGCGGAAACTCATCATCGGCACAAGAAAGATGCGCCATCGGGCACGGCACTCCAGCTTGGGGAGGCCGTGGCCTCGGCTCGCGGCTGGAAGCTTGGTGACGTTGCCGTCTTCGACCGCCCACGAATGGCAACCGCGGCGCGACCGGTAGAGGCCATTGGTTTCAGTTCGCTGCGGGGTGGCGGGGTCATCGGCGACCACACTGTCATGCTGGCCGGTGCCGAGGAAGTGCTGGAATTAACCCACAGAGCCACCGACCGGGTCGTCTTTGCGCGTGGCGCACTGCGGGCGGCCGAATGGCTGGTCGGGAAGCCGGCGGGCTTGTATACGCTGAGCGACGTTCTGGGATTGCCAGCGGTCGAATAGGGGTGTCACCCTTTGGCGGTTGTCGATTAGAATGTACCGGGTTCCCGAAGAGGTTGATTACCAGCGGGGTCGGCGCCAGATCGGGCGGTGACTGACACCTGCTACGCCACCATGCGTCTTACACAAGCACAGCCACGCCGCAGGCAGACCGCCTGATGGAACCCGCATTGCTGGCATTGCAGGATGGCACGGTGTTCTCCGGAATTTCTGTTGGAGCGCCGGGCCGCACTATCGGCGAGGTCGTGTTCAATACCTCGATGACCGGTTACCAGGAAATCCTGACAGACCCGTCCTACTGCCGTCAGATTGTCACCCTGACTTACCCCCATATCGGCAATACGGCAACCAACAGCGAGGACCAGGAAAGCGAGAAGGTTTTTGCTGCGGGACTTGTGATCCGCGACCTGCCGGCTGTAGCCAGTAGCTGGCGGGCGGAAGTCTCGCTGCCTGAATATCTGCGGCGCGCCGGCGTGGTGGCCATTGCTGAGATTGATACGCGCAAGCTGACCCGCATTCTGCGCGACAAGGGCGCCATGTCGGGCTGCATCATGACCGGAAAAGTGGATGCGAAAACGGCCGTGGACCATGCGCGCCGGTTCCCCGGCCTGGACGGTATGGATCTGGCTCGAATCGTCAGCGTGAAAGATGCTTACCAGTGGAATCTCGGGACGTCGTGGCCCCAACCGGCGCCAGTGCGACCCAAGCGCAGTGGTGGTTTCGAAGTGGTTGCCTACGACTTTGGCATCAAGCGCAACATTCTTCGCTTGCTGATTGATGAAATTGCCGGGTCACCGTCGTGCCTGCCGAGACACCGGCTGCCAAAGTCATGGCGTTGCGGCCCGATGGCGTGTTTCTGTCCAATGGTCCTGGCGATCCGCGGCCTTGTACCTATGCGATTGAAGCGGTCGGTCAGCTAATGGCCTCCGGTATTCCGATGTTTGGTATCTGTCTGGGCCACCAGTTTCTGGCTCTGGCCAGCGGTGCGCGTACCGTCAAAATGAAATTCGGCCACCATGGTGCCAACCATCCGGTGCAGGATCTGGATACCGGCAAGGTGATGATCACCAGCCAGAATCATGGCTTTGCCGTGGATGAGGCCTCCCTGCCCAACACCCTGCGTGCGACACATCGGTCACTATTTGATAATTCACTTCAGGGAATACAGAGAACTGATTGTTTAGCCTTTGGTTTTCAAGGCCACCCTGAAGCCAGCCCGGGGCCACACGACCTGCGCTCACTTTTTACCCGCTTTACGAGCCTGATGCGTATGCGAATCCAGCAGGAGTCAGCCGGCTCCACGGCGGCCCAGGATTCTGCGGCGACCACGCAGTAAGGCGGGGCTGCAGCGATATCCAGGCGGCCATGCCTCAAGCGGTATGCCCGGACAATATCCCGGCGCCGGCGCGTCGTGCGCCCGGCCTTTTGATTGACGACGAGTAGCGATATGCCAAAGCGCACAGACCTCAAGAGCATCCTGATCATTGGCGCAGGGCCTATCGTCATCGGACAGGCTTGCGAATTCGATTACTCCGGCGTGCAGGCCTGCAAGGCGCTGCGCGAGGAAGGCTTCAGGGTCATCCTCGTCAATTCGAATCCGGCCACGATCATGACGGACCCGGAAATGGCGGACGCTGTCTATATCGAACCGGTCAACTGGCAGAGCGTTGCCGGGATCATCGAAAAGGAACGTCCGGATGCACTCTTGCCCACGATGGGCGGGCAAACCGCACTCAATTGTGCGCTCGACCTGGAACGTGAAGGTGTCCTCCGCAAATTCGACGTGGAGATGATTGGCGCCTCCCGCCAGGCAATCGATACCGCTGAAAATCGCGAGCTATTCCGTGATGCGATGCAGGAGATCGGCCTTGAAGTGGCACAAGCCGGCATCGCCCGCAACCTCGAGGACGCCATGGCCGTGCAGGCCACGGTCGGCTTTCCAACCGTTATCCGGCCTTCGTTCACGCTGGGTGGTAGTGGCGGTGGCATTGCCTACAACCGTGAGGAATTCGAGGTCATGGTGGCGCACGGCCTCGACCTCTCGCCAACTACCGAGGTCCTCCTTGAAGAGTCGGTGATTGGCTGGAAAGAGTTCGAGATGGAAGTTGTGCGGGACAAGGCCGACAACTGCATCATCATCTGTGCCATCGAAAACGTGGACGCCATGGGTGTGCACACCGGCGACTCCATTACTGTGGCGCCAGCCCAGACGCTGACCGACAAGGAATACCAGCGGATGCGCGATGCCTCCATTGCGGTTCTGCGTCGTATCGGCGTCGATACCGGTGGCTCCAACGTGCAGTTTGCGATCAATCCCGAGGACGGGCGGATGATCGTGATCGAGATGAATCCGAGGGTGTCCCGGTCCTCCGCATTGGCATCCAAGGCCACGGGATTTCCTATTGCCAAGGTGGCGGCCAAGCTGGCCGTGGGCTATACGCTGGACGAACTGCGCAATGACATTACCGGTGGTGCTACGCCGGCATCGTTTGAGCCGGCCATCGATTATGTCGTGACCAAAGTGCCGCGCTTCACCTTTGAAAAGTTTCCCGGTGCCAACAATCGCCTGACCACCCAGATGAAGTCGGTGGGCGAGGTGATGGCCATGGGCCGCACGTTCCAGGAGTCATTGCAGAAAGCACTTCGTGGTCTGGAAACAGGGATCAATGGCCTGGTCGAGAAGCTGCCGGCCGACCCGGCCGAGGAAGATCTGGACCTGCTGCGGCGGGAACTGGCGATGCCGGGACCTGACCGTATTCTGTATGTGGGTGATGCCTTCCGGCATGGCATGTCCCGTGACGAGGTTGCGCGCCTGAGCGGAATCGATCCGTGGTTTCTGGCCCAGATCGAGGACCTGATCAGCTGGGAGGCACAGGTGAAATCCACCGGGATGTCGCTGCTCCAGGGTGGGTCGCTGCGCATACTGAAGCGCAAGGGATTCTCTGATGGCCGGCTGGCGACCTTGCTGGGTATCAAGGAGAGCATCGTACGCCAGACACGATTGAAAGCTGGCGTGCGCCCCGTGTTCAAACGAGTGGATAGCTGTGCGGCGGAGTTCGCCACAACCACGACCTACCTCTACTCAACGTACGAGGAAGAGTGCGAGGCCGAGCCGACGGAGCGCGACAAGATCATGATTCTTGGCGGTGGCCCGAATCGTATCGGCCAGGGTATCGAGTTTGACTATTGCTGCGTGCATGCGGCGATGGCACTGCGTGAGATTGGCTATGAAGCGATCATGGTCAATTGCAACCCCGAGACGGTCTCCACGGACTACGACACCTCGGACCGCCTGTATTTCGAACCACTCACCTTCGAAGACGTCATGGAGATTGTCGACCTGGAGCGTCCCAAGGGTGTGATCGTTCAGTTTGGTGGCCAGACTCCGCTCAAACTGGCGCGCGCGCTGGAACAGGCCGGCGTACCGATCATCGGTACAAGTCCCGAGTCCATTGATATCGCGGAGGATCGCGAGCTGTTTCAGGGGCTGGTGCGGCGTCTGGGTTTGCGCCAGCCACCCAATTGCACTGCGCGCACCCCGGATGAGGCGGTACGCCTGGCTGCTGATGTGGGGTTCCCGCTGGTTATCCGGCCCTCCTTTGTGCTGGGTGGCCGGGCCATGGAGGTCGTGCACACCGAAGATGATCTTCGTCTGTACATGAAAGATGCCGTCAATGTCTCTCCGGAGAGTCCGGTGCTCCTGGATCGCTTTCTGGATCTTGCCGTCGAAGTTGATGTAGATCTGGTCAGTGATGGCACGGACGTGCTAATTGGCGCCATCATGGAGCATATAGAGCAAGCTGGCGTACATTCCGGTGATTCGAGCTGTTCGCTGCCTCCGGTAACACTCAGCCAGGAGGTGCAGGCCGAACTGATCGATCAGGTCACCAAACTGGCGAAGGCGCTCAATGTGGTTGGCCTGATGAACACGCAGTTTGCCATTCAGAACGGCATCATCTATCTGCTGGAGGTGAATCCACGAGCGTCGCGCACGGTGCCTTTTGTTTCCAAGGCGATTGGTTTGCCGCTGGCCAAGGTGGCGGCCAAGACCATGGTGAATATTTCGCTGGCAGCGCAGAACGCCACCACGCAGCGGATTCCGGAGTTCTTTTCGGTAAAGGAGGCAGTATTTCCCTTCGTGAAATTCCCGGAGGCGGATCCCATCCTCGGGCCTGAAATGAAGTCTACCGGCGAGGTGATGGGCACCGGCAAGACCTTCGCTGAAGCCTATGCCAAGGCGCAGATTGCCTCGGGTGTGGTGCTGCCACAGCGCGGTACGGCTTTCCTGTCGGTACGCGACCGCGACAAGCCTGCCGCCGTCAAGCTGGCGCAAATTCTGGTCGATCGTGGCTTTGACATTATTGCGACCGGCGGTACGGCTGTAGAACTCGCGAAGGCTGGGGTAGCCTGCAGGCGTGTCAACAAGGTACGTGAAGGCAGGCCGCATGTGGTCGACATGATAAAAAATGATGAGATTGAACTTATCGTTAACACCACGGAAGGAAAGCAGGCCATTCGGGAATCACATTCAATTCGCAGTGCCGCCGTGCACCGCAAGGTCACCTACTACACGACGATGCCGGCAGCGCTGGCAACCAGCTATGCCCTTGATCATCTGGAAGGTGGTAGCGTGAACAAGCTTCAGGATCTACATGCAGGGATTGTGACGTGAGCAGGGTTCCGCTGACTGTCTCTGGTGCGGAAAAAATGCGCGAGGAAATCCGGACCCTGAAGTCCGAGGCCCGGCCACGCGTAATTCAGGCCATTGCGGAAGCGCGTGGTCACGGCGACCTCAAGGAAAATGCCGAATATCATTCGGCCAAGGAAGACAGGGATTTATCGAGGGGCGGATCAGGGAGCTTGAAAGCCAGCTTGGAAATGCTGAAGTGATCGACGTGGCGCGCCTGGTCGGCAATCCCAAGGTCGTTTTCGGCGCCACTGTCAGCCTGGTCGATGAAGACGATGGCACGGCCAGCCGGTATCAGATTGTCGGCGAGTATGAAGCTGGACATGAAGCTTGGCAAGATCTCCATTACATCGCCGCTGGCGCGGGCACTTATTGGCAAGGTCGAGGGCGATGTTGCTTCATTTGTGGTGCCGGCTGGCGAGAAGAACCTGGAAATCGTCAAGGTTGAATATATTTGAGGCGACCTGGCCTATGGCACCAGCAATCGACTGCCGGAGGGCTGGGGCCGGTGCAGTACGGCCACGTTCCCGATACGGGTGATCACTGTAGCGCTGCTGCTTTCAGCAATGGATTTGATCATGGCATCCCGGCTGCTGCGATCAGCAACAGTAATCTTGATCTTGATCAACTCATGATGGCCGAGTGCCAAATCCACTTCGTTGAGCACGGCGGCAGTAATCCCGGCATTACCCACGCGCACGATCGGCTCCAGGGCATGGGCCAGTCCGCGCAGTTGTTTCTTCTGCTGCGCTGTCAGTACATCTGGCACGTTGCTCATCGCGCAGCAGTATAACTGCTGCCTGTTCCGTATTAATTGTTTCGGCTGTACATCCACTCATGAGCCGCAATTCATCCAGTTCGCGCTGGAAGGCCCGCCAGGCCCGTGACCCGTTCGTCAAGCAGGCCCGGGAGCAGGGTGGCGTTCCCGTGCAGTATTCAAACTATCGGAGCTGCACGGACGTGAACGATTGCTGAAACCGGGCTCCGTGGTGGTAGATCTAGGTGCAGCGCCGGGCGCCTGGAGCCAGTTCGCGGCGGATCTGGCCGGTCCCGCGGGTCGGGTGATCGCGCTCGACCTGCTTCCCATGGCAGCAATTCCCGGTGTGGAGGTCCTCCAGGGGGATTTTCGTGAAGAAGAAGACCCTGAATGCACTCCCGGCGACGCTGGCCGGTGCCCCGGTAGACCTTGTGTTATCCGATATGGCCCCCAATATGAGTGGTACGCGAGTCGTGGATCAGCCCCGGACAATGTATCTGGCGGAAATGGCTGCCGACTTTGCTGCCCAGGTCTTGCGCCCGGGCGGCAATCTCGTGGTAAAGCTCTTCCAGGGGGAAGGCTTTCAGGAATATGTGGAGAATGCCCGAACCCGGTTTGGCTCGGTTCGCCTGCGGAAGCCCGCTGCTTCACGTTCGGGAAACCGGGAGACTTATCTGGTAGCCAGGAACTTTAGGTTGTAGTAGGGTCTAAAAAGTCGGCTTGCGTCAGCTATTTGGCGCCGGTGGCCAGCGCTACGGATACAGTCGGTGAGCTGCCAGATCCCAAACGCCAAAGCCATGAACAATTTGCAAATGACACCAAGCCAAGGAGAGGCCAATTCCCGTGCTGAATGACCTGGCCAAAAACATCATCCTCTGGATCGTTATCGCCATTGTATTGCTGGCGGTATTTCAGAGTTTCGGCTCCGGCAATCGCCAGCCCGATACGATCGAGTACTCCGAATTCCTGAATCTCGTAGACAACGGACAGGTGACGAAGGTCGTGTTCGAGGGTGACGTAATCCGCGGGACTCGCTCGACCGGCGAACCGTTCTCCACCCTGAGCCCGGAGACCGACAACACTGCGCTGATCGGCGACCTGAAGACACACAATGTGAGCATCGCCGCTACGCCGCCCAAGGGCCAGCCATTTCTTGTCAGCCTGTTTCTGAACTCATTTCCGGTTCTGCTGCTGATCGGCGTCTGGGTGTACTTCATGCGCCAGATGCAGGGCGGCGCCGGTGGCCGCGGGGCCATGTCGTTTGGCAAGAGTCGCGCACGCCTGCTCGGTGAAGACCAGATCAAGATCACGTTCACAGATGTGGCGGGCGTCGAAGAAGCCAAGGAAGAAGTTTCGGAGATTGTCGATTTTCTGAAGGATCCGGCCAAGTTCCAGCGACTGGGCGGCAAAATCCCGAAGGGGGTCCTGATGGTCGGATCGCCGGGTACGGGTAAAACGTTACTTGCCCGGGCGATTGCCGGTGAAGCCAAGGTCCCGTTTTTTACAATTTCAGGGTCGGATTTCGTCGAGATGTTTGTGGGCGTGGGCGCGTCCCGTGTCCGCGACATGTTTGAGCAGGCGAAGAAGCATGCGCCCTGCATCATCTTCATCGATGAGATCGATGCGGTCGGACGTCATCGTGGGGCTGGCCTGGGTGGCGGCCATGATGAGCGCGAGCAGACCCTGAACCAGTTGCTGGTGGAAATGGACGGTTTCGAGGGCAATGAAGGCATTATTGTCATCGCTGCAACGAACCGGCCAGACGTACTGGATCCTGCATTGCTGCGCCCGGGCCGGTTCGACCGCCAGGTTGTGGTGCCGCTACCGGATGTTCGTGGTCGCGAACAGATACTCAAGGTGCACATGCGAAAGGTTCCGCTTTCGGATGATGTGCGGCCTGGCATTATTGCGCGCGGCACTCCCGGATTTTCCGGCGCAGATCTCGCCAACCTCGTGAATGAGGCGGCGCTGTTTGCTGCTCGTGCCAACCGGCGCACTGTCGGCATGGAAGATTTCGAGAAAGCCAAGGACAAAATCATGATGGGCGCGGAGCGGCGCTCCATGGTCATGAGTGAGGACGAGCGCAAGCTGACGGCCTATCACGAGGCCGGGCACGCGATCGTCGGCCTGTCAGTTCCGGACCATGATCCGGTCTACAAGGTGTCGATCATCCCGCGTGGCCGGGCTCTCGGCATCACCATGTTCCTGCCCGAAGAGGATCGCTACAGCTACAGCAAGCGTCGCCTCAACAGTTCGATTGCCAGTCTCTTTGGTGGCCGGATTGCCGAGCAGCTCATTTTCGGCGCAGATGCGGTGACTACCGGCGCATCGAATGATATTGAGCGTGCCACCGATATCGCGCGGAACATGGTCACCAAGTGGGGCCTGTCTGACCGGCTCGGGCCGCTGACCTATGCCGAGGAAGATGGCGAGGTCTTTCTTGGCCGTACAGTGGCGCAACACAAGCAGGTCTCTGACGTCACCGTTCATGCCATTGATGAGGAGGTTCGCCTGATCATCGATACCAATTACGCCCTGGCTACAGAGATTCTGACCACCCACCTTGATCAGTTGCATGCAATGGCCAGCGCGTTGGTCAAATACGAGACCATCGATGAGGGGCAGATTCGCGACATCATGGCCGGCAAGGAGCCGCAACCCCCCGAGGGTTGGGATGATTCCGGCCCTGGTGCTCCAGCCTTTGGCGGCGGCAAGACGGCGGACGACACCAAGAGTGGCGTGAAGGGTGAGCCGGGAATTGGTGGCCCTGCCAGCCAGCACCGGACTGGCCAACATGGTCCCGGCCCGTCCTGAGACCAGTCGGCTGAAGACGGTCTGCCGAATTACATTCATCCACCATTGAACTTCAGGCGGCGGTCCGTTCCGGATCGCTGCCTCGTCATGGGCGTGCTCAATGTCACGCCAGACTCCTTTTCGGACGGCGGCCTTTACCTGGATGAGCAACTGGCCATCGATCAAGGCCTGGCGATGGTGGCGGCCGGGGCCGACATCATTGATATCGGCGGTGAATCCACCCGGCCAGGCGCCGAGTCGCCGGGGCAGGAAGAAGAACTACGGCGGGTGATCCCGGTAGTCCGGGCACTGCGCCGGCAGTGCGATGTACTGGTATCAGTCGACTCCAGCGACCCGGTCGTCTTCAAGGCGGCAGCAGAGGCCGGTGCAGACATGTTGAATGACGTACGGGCACTGTCGCGGCCGGGCGCTCTGGAGGCGGCGGTAGCTTGCGGAATTCCTGTCTGCATTGCTCATATGCAGGGCACGCCAGCCAGCATGCAGCGCGACCCGCACTATGACGATGTTGTCGCCGAAGTTTTTGGCTTCCTCCAGCAACTTGCCCACAAGTTTGTGAACGCTGGCTTGGACGCCGGCTCACTTATACTTGATCCTGGTTTCGGTTTCGGCAAGACGCTGAAGCATAACGTCGACCTTCTGCGGAACCTCCACGATCTGGTCAATAGCGGCTGGCCTGTAATGGCTGGCTTGTCGAGGAAGTCGATGATCGGGCAGCTACTGGGTGACCCTTCTGTGGCAGCGATCGACCGACTGGGCGGTAGCCTGGCGCTGGCGCTGCAAGCGCGATTTGAAGGAGCACGGATTGTGCGCGTACATGACGTCGGCCCAACCGTACAGGCATTTCGGGTAATGGACGGTCTGGAGAATTGCGAATGAGCAGAACCCTGTTTGGTACCGATGGCATTCGGGGCCGGGTCGGCCAGCACCCCATGACCGCTGAGTTTGCCCTTCGCCTGGCATCGGCGGCCGGGCGGGAATTGGCGCCGGATGGAGGCAAAGTCCTCATCGGCAAGGACACGCGAGTGTCCGGCTATATGTTCGAATCTGCACTCGAGGCCGGATTCGTGGCGGCGGGGATGGACGTGCTGCTCGTGGGACCACTGCCCACGCCGGGCATTGCCTATCTGACCCGGACACTGGGCGCTGATGTTGGTGTAGTTATCAGCGCGTCGCACAATCCGTACGAAGACAATGGCATCAAGTTCTTCGATGCCAACGGCAGCAAGCTGTCGGATGCCATCGAGTCGGCTATCGAGGCCCGCCTGGTCGAGCCGTCAGTGACCCGTGAGTCGGGATTTCTGGGCCGCGCCAAACGTGTCGAAAATGCACTTGAAGCCTATCAACAATTCTGTATTTCCACTGTTCCCGCGGCAATGCGGCTTGATGGTCTGAAGATCGTTATTGATTGCTCCCACGGCGCTGCCTACAAAGTGGCCCCCCGGGTGTTGTCGACACTTGGCGCCGAGATCGTACCCATCGGCTGCTCACCGAACGGCAGGAATATCAATCACAATTGCGGGTCCACCAAGCCTGAACTGATGCGCCTTACCACGCTGGGAGTACGCGCCGATCTGGGCATTGCCCTGGATGGCGATGGCGATCGCGTATTGATGGTTGACCATCGCGGCGAGCTGATTGATGGCGATCAGCTACTGTGGGTGCTGGCCAGCGCCTGGCACAGTGCTGGCCAACTGCGCGGTCCGGTGGTGGGAACCTTGATGAGCAACCTCGGACTGGAGCATGGTCTCAGGGATCTCGGCGTGGACTTTCGCAGGGCCAGGGTCGGGGACCGTTATGTTCTGGAGATGCTGCGGGAAACTGGCGGCTCTCTGGGTGGAGAGACTTCCGGTCATCTCATTTGCCTGGACAAGACCACCACCGGCGATGGATTGATCAGCGCCCTTCAGGTGTTGTCCGTGATGAAGCAGACGGGACGTACCCTGGCCGAACTGACCGCTGGCATGCCGCGCTATCCCCAGATACTGATCAATGTCAGGGTTCGGGAGCGAATCGATCTGTGCAACTCGGCGCCCATTCAGTCAGCCGTTAGGCAGGCGGAGAGTCAACTTGGCGGCCGCGGGCGCGTGGTATTGCGAGCTTCGGGCACTGAGCCGGTCGTCCGGGTCATGGTCGAAGGAGACGATGATGCTGAGGTTGAGCAACTCGCCAAAGCCATCGCTGCCTGTGTCCAGGACGCTGCGCCGGGCTGATCGCTGCCAAGCGGTATCGCATCCGGACGTTGCGCTTGTCCGGATGGAACGCTACCCTGCGGCGTCTTTTTCCCCGGCTACAGGTTCGCGCAATGTCAGACAGACGGCCCCTGGTTGCCGGCAACTGGAAGCTGAACGGCAACCGCCAGTCCAATCAGGCTCTGGTCGCCGGAATTGCCGCCAGCCTGGCCGATAGCGGGCTGGGCCCTGAAGTACTGGGTAGCCCGGACGCACCGATTGAAGCTCTCCTGTGCCCACCGTTTGTCTATATCGCCGAAATTGCCGGCCAGGCCGCCGCGTTTGGCGTGATCACCGGCAGCCAGGATGTAGCGGCGGAAAAGGCTGGAGCCTATACCGGTGAAGTTGCTGCGCCGATGCTGGTCGACGTCGGCTGCCAGTACGCGATTGTGGGTCACAGCGAGCGTCGGGCGTTGTACGGTGATACCGACGAGCGTGTCGCGGCCAAGGCGATCGCTGCGCTGGATGCCGGACTTAAACCCATTATTTGCGTGGGTGAGACGTTGGCCGAACGTGATGAAGGCCAGACTCTGGCCGTGGTGCGCCGCCAGGTCAGCTCGGTGTTGGCCGCCTGCGATGCGGCTGACCACCCGGTACATGCGTGTCATTCCCTGGTCGTAGCCTACGAGCCCGTCTGGGCAATCGGCACGGGCAGAACCGCCACGCCGGCCCAGGCTCAGGAAGTTCATGCCGAGATACGGGCCACGGTGGCGAAACGCGATGCTACAATTGCCGGCGGCCTTCGCATCATCTATGGAGGCAGTGTCAAGGCATCCAACGCGAGAGATCTCTTCGCGATGCGGGATATTGATGGCGGGCTTATCGGCGGTGCGTCGCTGCAGGCCGCTGAGTTTGTGAGTATTTGCAAGGCGGCTTCAGGCTGATGTCTACCCTTAATACTGTTGTACTTGTTGCACACGTACTGATTGGCGTGGCGATTGTGGCCCTGGTTCTGATCCAGCGCGGCAAAGGTGCCGATGCCGGCGCGGCATTTGGTGCCGGCGCCTCAGGCACCGTATTCGGTGCGCAAGGATCGGCCAATTTTCTGTCGCGCTCCACGGCGATTCTGGCCTTTCTGTTTTTTTCAACGAGTCTGGGACTGGCCTATCTTGGTGCGCAACGGACCGGGCCCGAGAGTCTGATGAATCAGGCCACAACGGACAGCGCCGTGCCGGTTATCACCGCTCCGCCCGCGGATACCAGAGTCACCCAGCCAGACACATCGGCGCCCGCAACCAGCCCGTTGCCTGGTTCATCGCCGGGCAAGGCTGATGGATCCGGCACCGCAGGAGGCGACACGGCCAGGCTCCAGTGAATTACCTGCGCTGGCGGCTGCACCGGGCGCCGCAGATGGAAGCCAGAGCAAGGATTAAATGCCGACGTGGTGGAATTGGTAGACACACCGTCTTGAGGGGGCGGCGGCGCAAGCCGTGTGAGTTCGAGTCTCACCGTCGGCACCAAGGGAAGCGGTGCAAAGGGATAACGTAGGCTGAGGATGCAACCGTGCTGACTAACTACATACCTGTGCTGGTGTATCTATGCGTTGCGGCGGGTATCGGCCTGATACTGCTGGGCCTGGGCTTTCTGATCGGTCGCGGGCAGAAGTACCGCGACAAGCTTTCCGCCTACGAGTGCGGTTTCGAACCCTTCGAAGACAGCCGCATGAAGTTTGACGTCCGCTACTACCTCGTTGCCATACTGTTTATCATCTTTGATCTGGAAATTGCCTTCCTGTTTCCCTGGGCGGTGACACTCGACCAGATCGGGCTGGTCGGCATTTTGGCGATGGGTGTCTTTCTTGCCATCCTCGTGGTCGGATTTATCTACGAATGGAAGAAGGGAGCGCTGGAATGGGACTAGAAGCGGCGAACATGCCGGCGCCTCCACCCGAGGACATGCTCCAGCGTCGCGGGTTCGTCGTGACCAGGCTGGATAACCTGATCAACTGGGCCCGAACCGGCTCGTTGTGGCCGATGACTTTCGGACTGGCCTGTTGTGCGGTGGAAATGATGCATGCAGGCGCAGCACGCTACGATCTAGATCGTTTTGGCGTCATCTTTCAGGCCCAGCCCCCGCCAATCCGACGTGATGATTGTTGCCGGGACTCTCACCAACAAGATGGCACCTGCCTTGCGCAAGGTGTATGACCAGATGGCGGAGCCGCGCTGGGTCATCTCAATGGGTTCCTGTGCGAATGGCGGCGGCTACTATCACTATTCCTACGCAGTGGTCCGGGGATGCGACCGGATAGTGCCTGTTGATGTCTACGTGCCGGGTTGTCCGCCCACGGCAGAGGCATTGCTCTACGGCATAATTCAGTTGCAAAACAAGATTCGCCGGACAAGCACGATCGCGCGATGACGTCGTCCGAGAACCAGCAGCCCGACGCCCCGCAGGACAAAGCCGTGATTGGCGCACTGGGTTCCCGCCATCAGGCACTGTCTGAATTGCTGTCGCCACGATTCGGTGACAAGTTGACCAGAGTGCCATCCCGTTGCGGCGAACTCGGCTATGAAGTGGCGCCCGGCGAACTGCTTGAGGTGGCCACGACGCTGCGTGACGAATTCGGGTTCGAGATCCTGATCGACGTATGCGCCGTCGATTATCTGCTCTACGGTCGTGCCGAGTGGGAGACCGAGGGCGCAACGAGCACGGGGTTCAGCCGTGCCGCCGAGGCTTTTACCATCCTTGCCGATCCAGGCGCACAGTTCGATCCGCGGCGATTTGCCGTGGTCTATCACCTGCTGTCACTCAGCCGGAATGCCCGTCTCCGTCTGACGGTCTACACGGGCGTCGACAATCCGCCGATCGTGCCGTCAGTCGTCGGTGTGTGGGCAGCCGCAGACTGGTTCGAACGTGAGGCTTTCGATCTGTACGGCGTCCTGTTCGATGGGCATCCCGATCTCCGGCGAATACTTACTGACTACGGGTTTATTGGCCATCCGTTCCGCAAGGATTTTCCCTTGTCCGGCAACCTGGAAGTCCGGTATGACGCCGAGCAGGGGCGGGTGATCTACCAGCCCGTGACAATCGAGCCCCGCACGCTCGTACCCAAGGTTATTCGCGACGACAACCGGTACGAACCGGATTTGAAAGACGATCGTGGCTGAGTTTCGCAGCTTCACAATGAATTTCGGACCGCAGCATCCGGCGGCGCACGGCGTGCTGCGCCTCGTGCTCGAAATGGAGGGCGAAACAATCCAGAAGGCCGATCCGCACATCGGACTGTTGCATCGTGCGACCGAGAAACTTGCCGAAAGCAAGCCGTTTAACCAGAGCATCGGGTACATGGACCGTCTCGATTACGTGTCCATGATGTGCAATGAGCACGGCTATGTACTGGCCATCGAAAAACTGCTGGGCATTACAGTGCCGCCGCGGGCGCAGTACATCCGCGTGATGTTCGACGAAGTCACCAGAATCCTGAATCACCTGATGTGGCTGGGTGCGCATGGCCTGGACATCGGCGCCATGACGGTATTTCTATGGTGTTTCCGCGAGCGCGAAGACCTGATGGACTGCTACGAGGCGGTTTCCGGCACGCGCATGCACGCCACATACTATCGGCCGGGTGGTGTTTATCGTGATTTGCCGGCCCGGATGCCGCTCCATCAACCGTCCTCTGTCCGGTCGGCAAAAGAGGTTGAGCGCCAGAATGCTGCCCGTGGTGGCTCGCTGCTGGATTTTCTGGAAGCGTTTACCGATCGATTTCCAAAATGTGTAGACGACTACGAGACCCTGCTGACCGACAATCGCATCTGGAAGCAGCGCACCGTCAACATCGGTGTCGTCAGCCCGGAGCGGGCCATGCAACTGGGATTTACCGGACCAATGCTGCGCGGTTCCGGCGTCGAATGGGATCTACGCAAGAAGCAGCCGTACGAGGTCTATCCGGAGCTGGATTTCGATATTCCGGTAGGCGTCAATGGCGACTGCTACGACCGGTATCTGGTGCGTGTTGAGGAAATGCGCCAGTCAAATCGTATTGTGCGGCAGTGCATAGACTGGCTGAGAGCAAACCCCGGCCCGGTCATTGTGCATGATCGCAAATTTGCACCTCCCAGCCGGGAAGAGATGAAAAACGACATGGAGTCGCTGATCCATCACTTCAAGTTGTTTACCGAGGGTTACACCGTGCCGGCTGGCGAAGCTTACGCAGCGATAGAGCACCCTAAAGGTGAATTCGGCGTTTATCTGGTTTCGGACGGCGCCAACAAACCCTACCGCCTCAAGGTGCGGGCGCCAGGCTTTGCTCATCTGGCGGCAATGGCCGAGATGGTTGAGGGGCACATGCTGCCCGACGTCGTTGCCATGATCGGCACCCTGGATATCGTCTTTGGGGAGATCGATCGCTGATGACCACGACGACCAGTTCAACGCTGTCGGCAGCCGTGAGGGCCGAGATTGACCGCTGGATCACGCGCTTTCCTGAAGGGAAGCAGCGTTCAGCGGTGCTGGCGGCTCTGCACGCTGTTCAGCACGAGAACCAGGGGTTTATCACCCCGGAATTAATGAACAGCGTCGCTGCTTATCTCGGACTGCCGCCGATCCAGGTGTATGAGGTTGCAGCCTTCTACTCCATGTTTGCGACGAAGCCGGTCGGCCGTTGCTGTATCGCTGTGTGCACGAATATTTCCTGCATGTTGTGCGGCGGCGAGAAGATCCTGGCGCATATTGAAAAACGTCTGGGGATCAAGGTTGGAGAGAGTACGGAGGACGGCCGCTTCTATCTCAAGAAGGAGGAGGAATGTCTGGCTGCCTGTTGCGGAGCGCCGATGATGATGATTGGGCATCAGTACTACGAGAATCTGACCCCTGCCAGGGTCGATGAAATTCTCGACGGTCTGACCGACGACGATGTCAATAACGTCGGAGGCGGCACCCATGTCTGAGTCGCGCAGCTACCCGCAGAATCTGGTGTGCTTTGCCACGCTGGGCAAGGGCAATCCGGCCAGCATGGCCACCTACCGCTCCATCGGTGGCTATGAGGTATGGGAGAAAGTGCTGGCGGGTGAACTCACGCGTGAGCAGATCATCGATGGTGTCAAAGCGTCCGGGCTGCGTGGACGAGGTGGTGCAGGCTTTCCTACCGGTGTGAAGTGGACGTTCATGCCCAAGGACGTGCCCGGCCAGAAATACGTCGTGTGCAATTCCGACGAGAGTGAACCGGGAACCTGCCACGACCGGGATGTCCTGCGTTACAACCCGCATTCGATCATTGAAGGCATGGCGATTGGCGGATTCGCCATGGGTGCCACCATTGGCTACAACTATATCCGCGGGGAGTTTCTCGACGAGCCAGTCCCGGTATTCGATGCGGCGCTGAAGGATGCCTACGATGCGGGCCTGCTGGGCCAGAATATCCGTGGCTCCGGAATCAATTTTGATTTGCACACGTTTGTAGGCGCCGGCGCCTACATCTGCGGTGAAGAAACCGGCCTCCTTGAATCGCTGGAAGGCAAACCCGGCAGGCCGCGATTCAAGCCGCCGTTCCCGGCCGGGTTTGACTCTATGGCCGCCCGACCACGATCAACAACACCCAGACTTTCGCCTCGGTGCCAACCATCCTGCGTCGTGGACCCCAGTGGTTTGCAGACCTCGGTCCCGAAGGCTCGGGTGGTACGGCTTTGTTTTCGGTTTCCGGCCATGTGGAAAAGCCGGGCAACTTCGAGTTGCCCATGGGCATTCCGTTTCGCGACCTGCTTGAACTGGCTGGCGGAGTGAGGGAAGGGCGGGGGCTCAAGGCTGTCATTCCCGGTGGATCGTCCGTGCCCGTGGTGCCGGGTGCTGCCATTATCGATACAACCATGGACTACAACGCACTGAAGAAAATCGGCACCTCATTCGGTACCGGTGCGGTGATCGTGATGGACGACACCACCTGCATGGTCAAGGCACTGCGACGGATCTCGCGCTTCTATTATTCAGAGTCCTGTGGTGAGTGCACGCCGTGTCGGGAGGGCACCGGATGGTTATACCGGGTGTTGAACCGGATCGTGGAGGGGCAGGGCAAGCACGCCGATCTCAAACTGCTGATGGATGTTGCCAACAACATCGAAGGCCACACCATATGCGCACTCGGCGATGCTGCTGCCTGGCCGGTGCAGAGCTTTTTGCGCCATTTCATGCCTGAGTTCGAGTTCATGATCGAAAACAAGGGCCGCTCAATCGTTGACTCTCGCCCGGAGGCAGCCTGATGCCTGGCGAAAATACCATCACGATCGAAGTCAACGGCGTTGAGATGGAGGCCAAGGCTGGCGAGATGCTGATCGCCGTGACCGACAGGGCCGGTATCTACGTACCGCGTTTCTGCTATCACGAGAAGTTGTCGATCGCCGCCAACTGCCGCATGTGTCTGGTCGAGGTGGTCAATGCACCAAAGCCCATGCCGGCCTGTGCAACACCGGTAACCAAAGGCATGAAAGTGGCCACCCGGTCCGAGCGGGCCATCAGGGCGCAGAAGGCCACGATGGAATTCCTGCTGATCAATCATCCGCTGGACTGTCCGATTTGCGACCAAGGTGGTGAGTGCGAACTGCAGGATCTGGCCATGGGATTTGGCCGGGACGTATCGCGGTTTTCCGAGCGGAAGCGGGTCGTCAAGGACCAGGACATCGGGCCGCTGATTTCGACGGACATGACCCGCTGCATTCATTGCACTCGCTGTGTCCGTTTTGGCCAGGAGATCGCCGGTATTCAGGAACTCGGCACGATCGGACGTGGCGAGCACATGAAGATCAAAGCCTTTGTTGAACAAAGCGTCGATCACGAACTCTCCGGCAACATCATTGACCTCTGCCCGGTCGGTGCGCTGAACAGCAAGCCCTTCCGCTTCAGCGCCCGCGCCTGGGAGATGCAGGCCAGAAGCACAATAGCGCCACATGATTGCGTGGGGTCCAACCTTGACGCGCATGTACTGCTCGGCAAACTGAAGCGCGTTGTGCCGCGTCCCAATGAAGCGGTCAACGAGACCTGGCTCTCTGATCGGGATCGCTTCAGCTACGAAGGCATTTATGTGGATCGGGTCACGCAACCTCTGGTTCGCGATGGCGATCAACTGCGGCCCACAACATGGGAAGCGGCGCTGGGAGCCGCAGCAGCCGGAATTGCGGCGGCCAGAACAGCCGGCCAGAGCGATCTGGGCGCCTGGGTTGCGCCGACGTCGACAGTCGAAGAAGGCTATCTGCTGCAGCAGATATTGCGGCACCTCGGCTCCAACAACATTGACTCCCGTTTGCGGCGGCGCGATTTCCGTCTGCAGGACCGGGATCCGGCCTATCCGTGGCTGGGGCTGCCGCTGGCTGATCTGGAGCAAGCCGACGTCGTACTGGTTGTTGGCTCCAACCTGCGTCGCGAGGCGCCGTTGATTGCGCACCGGCTGCGGAAGGCCGCATTGGCCGGCGCTCACATCATTTTCGTCAATCCCGAACGCTATGAGTATCTGCACCCGCTGGCAGGTTATCTGGAGACTGGCATCGACCTGGTCGCCGGGGTACGGCGCCTGCTATCGGACAGTCCCGATGAGGAGGCTGCTGCCATTGTTCGCCACCTGAAGGAGGCAACAAAGGGAGTAATCCTGCTGGGCCAGATGGCTGGTCGACACCCTCGTCTGGCCGATCTGCGCCAGGCAGTGGGCGAGCTTGCACGACAGACCAGCCTGCGGATTGGCTACATCTCCGAAGGTGCCAACTCCGCCGGCCTGGCTCTCGCGGGCGTACTGCCACACCGCGGCCCCGGCGGAATTCCGCTTGCCGCAGCGGGCAAGACTGTTTCGGACATGCTGGCACAACCGCCGGCCGGCCTGGTGCTGCTGAATGTTGAGCCAGAATACGACTGCACCGGGAGTGACGCGGCGGTCGCCGCGATAGCCAAATCACAGTTTGTTGTGGCACTGACGCCCTATCTGAGTCCGGCGCTGGAGGCCCATGCCGATATCGTGTTGCCCGTGGGCACCTTCGCTGAAACAGCCGGCACCTTTGTAAATTGCGAGGGCCGGTGGCAGAGCTTCAACGGCGTTGCGACGCCGGTCGGCGAAAGCAGGCCAGCATGGAAAGTGCTGAGAGTCCTGGGGAACCTGCTGCAGGTCCCGGAGTTTGAGTTCAATACTGCCCAGGAGGTGCGAACGGTTGTCGAAGGCCTGGTGACAATCGCAGAACCTGACAACACCGTGCCAGTAACGGCTATTCCGCCGGCAACTGACCCGTCCGGGATCGAACTTCATGAACTCGATATCCCGATGTACAGCCTGGATGGCATTCTGCGTCGCTCGCCAGGCTTGCAGGACACGGCTGAAGCACGCAAGTCGCTGTCATGATCGCCATGTGGATGTCATTGCCGGAGCTGACTCGTGACCTGTTGGTCATGCTTGTGCAGATACTGGCGCTGACTATCGTCGTTATCCTGTGCGTTGCGTTTCTGACATACCTGGAACGCAAGATCATCGGTTACATGCAGAATCGCATCGGTCCGAATCGCGTTGGGCCTGGCGGTTGGTTGCAGCCATTCGCCGACGTCATCAAGCTGCTGGTCAAAGAGGTGGTGGTACCGACCAGCGCCAACCGCTTCCTGTTTGTCATCGCGCCGCTGCTGTCGATCATCCCGGCATTGGCAACCTGGGCCGTTATCCCGTTGTTCCCCGGGTTTGCGATTGCCGATATTGATGCCGGCTTGCTGTATGTCCTGGCGCTGACATCCCTCGGTGTCTATGGCGTGATTCTGGCTGGCTGGGCCTCCAACTCCAAGTACGCAGTGCTTGGGGCCATGCGTTCTGCGGCCCAGATTGTTGCTTACGAAATTGCGATGGGCTTTGCTCTGGTTGGCGTACTGATGGCAGGTGGCAGCCTCAATCTCGGCAAGCTGATAGAAGCGCAGGCCGGCGGGCCCTTGAACTGGTTCTGGTTGCCATTGTTTCCGTTGTTCATCGTGTACTTCATATCCGGGGTCGCGGAAACAAACCGCGCGCCCTTCGACGTTGCCGAGGGCGAATCAGAAATTGTTGCCGGTTTTCATGTGGAATACTCCGGCGTGGCGTTCGCCGTCTTCTTTCTGGCTGAGTATGCCAACATGATCCTCATTGCGGCCCTGACAGCCGTGCTGTTCATGGGTGGTTGGCAGTCCGTATTCGCCGGTGCCTGGGTTGCCGGGCTGGATGGCACTTTCCTGGAAATCCTGCGGGCGCCCGGCATTCACTGGCTCGCAGTCAAGATTGCCTTGTTCATATTCTGTTTTCTGTGGTTCCGTGCGACGTTCCCCCGTTATCGATATGACCAGATCATGCGCCTCGGATGGAAAGTATTTATTCCGATTACGATCGTCTGGATCTTTGTTGAGGGTGGAATGGCCATCCTGCAGGTCGGGCCATGGAGCACATGATGAGTCGCATCAGTAATGTCATAAAGACCCTGGCGTTGTGGGACTTGCTGCGTGGCTTGCGTGTCACGCTCATCAACCTGTTTGTCAAGAAAGTCACGCTGCAGTACCCGGAAGAGAAGACCCCGCAATCACCGCGCTTTCGTGGCTTGCACGCGCTTCGCCGTTACCCCAATGGCGAAGAGCGCTGCATTGCCTGCAAGCTCTGCGAGGCCGTGTGTCCTGCCGCGGCAATCACCATAGAATCTGAAGTTGGCCCCGACGGCACCCGGCGTACGACCCGCTACGACATCGACCTGTTCAAGTGCATCTATTGCGGTTTCTGCGAGGAATCCTGCCCGGTCGATTCGATTGTCGAGACCCGGATATTCGAGTTCCACATGGAGAACCGTGGCGAAAACATCATGACCAAGGACAAACTGCTGGCAGTGGGTGACAAATACGAAGCTATCATCGCCGCCGACAGGGCTGCCGATGCACCTTATCGTTGACTGTCTGATTATTATCGTTTGATGTTTACTTCCTGAGAACCAAGCAAGGCCCGCCCGACACACATGTTCACGACGTTTCTGTTCTACGCGCTGGCGACCGTGCTGATTGCAGCCGCGGTTGGCGTTATTACGGTGCGCAATCCGGTATTCGCGGCGCTGTGGCTGATTCTTGCCTTTGTGACCAGCGCGGTACTTTGGCTGCTGCTGGAGGCCGAGTTTCTGGCCATCGTGCTCGTCCTCGTATACGTCGGTGCGGTGATGGTGCTTTTCCTGTTTGTGGTGATGATGCTCGATATCAACACCGCGACGCTGCGCGAGGGCTTTCTGCACTACGCGCCGGTGGGCGCCATTGTGGCGGGAGTCATTATTCTTGAGCTCGCCTATGTCATCTGGTTTCGTAACGATGGGCTGCCGGTGGACACCATGCCGGTACCCCATGATGCAGCCTATTCCAGCACCGAGGCGCTGGGCCAGGTGTTGTACACCCAGTATCTCTATCCGTTTGAACTGGCGGCCATGTTGCTGCTTCTGGCGATCGTTGCGGCCATCGTGCTGACACAGCGTCATCGTCCCGGCCTCAAGGTTCAGGACATCAACAAGCAGGTCAACACCCGTGCCAAGGATCGGGTACGGATAGTGAAGATGAAGTCCGAGGTCGATTGATGATTGGTCTGTCACACTATCTGACCCTCTCGGCGCTGCTGTTCACGATCAGCGTGGCCGGAATCTTTTTGAACCGGAAGAACGTGATCGTTCTGTTGATGTGTGTCGAACTGATGTTGCTGGCGGTGAACTTCAATTTTGTCGCGTTTTCCCGCTATCTCGATGATCCGGCTGGCCAGGTATTCGTCTTCTTTGTATTGACGGTTGCGGCTGCCGAAGCAGCCATCGGCCTGGCGATTCTGGTTGTACTGTTCCGCAGTCGCCACAACATCAATGTCCACGAACTCGACGTGTTGAAGGGCTAAGGGGATGGAGCGGTACTATCTCGCCATCGTTCTGTGTCCGCTGATTGCCGCGCTGCTTGCCGGACTGTTCGGTCGTCAGATCGGACGGGTCGGTGCGCATACCGTGACGATTCTGGGTGTTGCCACATCCTTTGTTCTGTCGCTGCTGGTTCTCAAGGCCCAGTGGTGGGACGGGGCCCCGGCTTTCAACGGCGCGGTATACACCTGGGCCGTCGTCGATGGCGTCCAGATCGATATGGGGTTTCTGATCGACCGGCTCACCGCCCTGATGATGGTGGTGGTTACGGCAGTCTCGTTGATGGTGCATATCTACTCCATCGGCTATATGCACGATGACCCTGGCTACCAGCGCTTCTTCAGCTATATCTCACTGTTTACCTTCTCCATGCTGCTGCTGGTGATGGCCAATAACTTCATGCAACTGTTCTTTGGCTGGGAACTGGTTGGCCTGATGTCGTACCTGCTGATCGGTTTCTGGTACACCCGGCCAACCGCGATCTTCGCCAGCATGAAGGCCTTTATCGTCAATCGGGTCGGAGATTTCGGCTTCCTGCTGGGCATCGCCATGGTGATGATGGCCACGGGTAGCCTGGACTACGCAACCGCTTTTTCGATGGCGCCAGACATCAGTTCCCAGACCATTGTGATCTGGGGCGATACCCCAGTGGTCAGTGATGACGGTGGCCTGCATCCTTCTGTTTGTTGGTGCGATGGGCAAGTCAGCCCAGATGCCTCTGCATGTCTGGTTGCCGGACTCGATGGAAGGTCCTACACCGATTTCTGCCTTGATTCATGCAGCGACCATGGTCACGGCCGGCGTGTTCATGGTGGCGCGAATGTCGCCGCTATTTGAGTACTCCGAAACCGCGCTGTCACTGGTGCTGGTCGTCGGAGCCACCACGGCATTGTTCACCGGGTTCCTGGGTGTGGTCCAGAACGACATCAAACGTGTCGTTGCGTACTCAACACTGTCCCAGCTGGGTTACATGACAGCCGCTCTCGGTGCATCAGCCTACGCCGCTGGTGTGTTTCATCTGATGACGCATGCCTTCTTCAAGGCACTGCTGTTTCTGGCTGCGGGCTCCGTCATCATTGCCATGCATCACGAGCAGGACATCCGCAAGATGGGCGGACTGCGGAAGTATCTGCCGATAACCTGGCTCACCTTCCTGGCAGGAACATTATCGCTGATCGGTTTCCCGGGCTTTGCGGGGTTCTTTTCCAAGGATGCGCTGATCGAGGCTGTTGGTCATTCGGGACGTTGGGGCGCCGGCTGGGCCTTCTGGTGCCTGATGATTGGGGTCTTCGTAACCGCCCTCTATTCGTTTCGGGTGTTCTTCCTGGTTTTTCATGGCCAGGAGCGTATGGATGCCGAGACCCGTTCACACCTGCGTGAACCCTCCTGGACAGTTACCGTTCCCCTGGTGCTCTTGGCTATTCCCTCGGTGATCATCGGCTGGTTGACGATCAAGCCGGCCGTCTTTGGCGACTACTTCGGATCCTCGATCTTTGTGCGGCAGGCTAACGATGTTCTCGGTGAACTGGCCGGGGAGTTCCATGGGCCATTGGCTTATGTACTTCATTCGCTCACAGCGCCGGTGACCTATATTGCTCTGGCGGGTGCGATAACTGCCTGGTATCTGTATTTGCGCAACCCGGCGCTCGCTGAAACACTGCGGCAGCGGTTCTCCGGGCTGTACACCTTGCTCGTGAAAAAATACTACTTCGACGAGATCAACAAGATTGTTTTCATGCGCGGAGGCACGGGCCTCGGCCGATTGTTATGGCGCTATGGCGACGAGGCTGTGATCGATGATGGAATCGTCAATGGCAGCGCCCGGGTTATCCAATGGGGGGCCAGAGTCAGTCGCGAACTCCAGAGCGGATATCTGTACCACTATGCATTCGCCATGATCATCGGCCTGGCGGTACTCATTGGCTGGCTGTTGCTCGGCAACTGAACCCGGGAATGGCTCAATGATCGAAAATATTTCAGGGATGGGCACGCTTAGCGTGCTGATCTGGTTGCCGATTGTCGGTGGCCTGATTCTTCTGGCACTTGGCAAGGGGCAGAAAACCGTACAGGCGGGGGATATCCGCTGGGACGGATTCATCGCGCTGGCATTCTCCATACTGACCTTTGTGCTCAGTATCGCGCTGTGGACCGGCTTCGATACCACGACGGCTGACATGCAGTTCGTTGAACGGGCACCGTGGATCCGGACCTTCAACGTGGAGTACTTCCTCGGCATCGACGGCCTTTCAATGCCGTTGATTCTGCTCACCACTTTTCTGACGCCGGTTGTCGTCCTGGCCGGTTGGGACTCGGTCAAAAAGCGCACTGCACAGTACTTCGCCACGTTCCTGATTCTTGAGGGCCTGATGATCGGCGTATTTGCCGCACTTGATGCCCTGCTGTTCTACGTGTTCTGGGAAGCGATGCTGATTCCGATGTTCATCATTATCGGAGTCTGGGGCGGTGATCGCCGGGTGTACGCCACACTCAAGTTCTTCCTGTACACCTTTTCTGGGTTCAGTGCTGATGCTGATCGCACTGATCTATCTGTATCTGAAGTCCGGCAGTTACAGCATCCTGGACTTCCACGCGCTGCCGTTGTCGCTTACCGAACAGACGCTGATCTTCCTGGCTTTCCTGGTTGCATTTGCCGTGAAGGTACCGATGTGGCCGGTGCACACATGGCTTCCCGATGCACACGTCGAAGCGCCGGCCGGAGGCTCGGTAATCCTTGCAGCCATCCTGCTGAAAATGGGTGGCTACGGCTTTGTTCGCTTCAGCCTGCCGATAACGCCGGATGCCAGTAGTGAACTGGCGTGGCTGATGATTACCCTGTCGCTGATTGCGGTTGTCTATATCTGCCTGGTTGCCCTGGTCCAGGAAGACATGAAGAAGCTGGTTGCCTATTCCTCAATCACCCATATGGGATTCGTGACCCTGGGCTTTTTCATTGCCTGGGCGATCGTGCAAAGAACCGGTTCTACTGCTGGTGTCGCCATGGGTCTGTCCGGCGGCATGTTCCAGATGATTTCCCATGGATTGATTTCGGGAGCGCTGTTTCTTTGCGTGGGCGTACTCTACGATCGCCTCCATACTCGCCGGATCGATGGCTACGGCGGTGTCGTCAACACCATGCCGGTTTTTGCCGTGTTCATGGTGGGGTTCGCTTTCGCCAATGCCGGCTTGCCGGGGACTTCCGGTTTCGTGGGCGAGTTTCTGGTGATCCTGGCGACCTTCAAGGCAGGATTCTGGTATGCATTTCTGCTCACCCTCAACCTCATTATTGGTGCCGCCTATTCGTTATGGCTGGTCAAGCGGGTAATTTTCGGGCCGGTGGCCAATGAGCGGAGTTGCCGGCATGACCGACGTCTCGTGGCGGGAGTTTGTCGTTCTGGGTGTGCTGGCCGTTGGGGTCATTGGCCTCGGACTCTGGCCCGGTCCGCTAACCAATGTGATGTCTGCCAGCATTGATCATCTGGTGACGCAAATTACCCACTCCAAATTGCAGGCACTGCCATGAATGCAGCTACCAGTCTGATGTCGTCAGACCTGATGTCTGCCTGGCCGGAAATACTGCTGGCGGGTGGCTTGTGTGTCGTGCTGCTGCTTGACCTGTTCCTCAAGGATGACTACCGGGATTTCACCTACCTCGCCGCAATAGTCCTGCTGGCAGTGCTCGCCTGGGTGCTGCTGGTCAACAACGATGGCAGCACCGTTACGCTCGCCTTTGGCGGGTCCTTTATCGACGATCCACTGGGTAGGGTCCTCAATCTGTTTGCTGTGGCGACAGTCGCCACCGGTATTTCTGTATTCACGGCCCTGGTTGCGGGCACGTGGCCTGCATCACGGCGAGTTCTATGTCATCGGGCTGTTCGGATTGCTTGGCATCATGGTGCTGGCCTCGAGTTACAGCCTGCTGGTCAGCTTATCTGGGGCTGGAGATTCTCTCGCTGAGCCTCTATGCGCTGGTGGCCTTTAATCGGGAGTCATCTGTGTCGGCCGAGGCGGCCATGAAGTTTTTCGTGCTGGGCGCGATCGCCTCAGGCACTTTGCTCTATGGCATGTCGCTCGTTTATGGCGTTACCGGCAGCCTGAACATCGGTGACCTGAAAGCCGGGATCGGTGGCAGCGAAGCCACCTCACTCAGTCTGTGGGTTGGCGTCGCCTTTCTGGTCGCAGGGATCAGCTTCAAGTTCGCCGCGGTGCCTTTTCATATGTGGGCGCCCGACGTCTACGAGGGTGCACCAACACCGGTGACGCTCTATGTAGGTACCGCGCCAAAACTGGGCGCTCTGGCCCTGGTGATCCGGATACTGGTTGAGGGCCTGCCCGCAGTGGGGGACCTTTGGCAACCGATGCTGGCGGCATTGGCGGTTTTGTCACTGATACTGGGCAACGTGGCGGCAATCGCGCAGACCAACGTCAAGCGGATGCTCGCCTATTCCACGGTCGCCCATGTGGGGTTCATCCTGCTCGGCTTTGCAGTTGGCTCTGTGGAAGGCGTACAGGCCGCACTTTTTTACACGATCGTCTACATCATCATGGCCGCCGGCAGCTTCGGTGTTCTGGTTTTGCTGAGCAGTCGTGGTGAAGACGTGGAAACGCTCGATGACCTTCGTGGCCTCTGGCAGCGTAGCCCCTGGTTTGCACTGATGATGATGCTGATGATGATCAGCATGGCGGGTGTGCCCCCACTGGCTGGCTTCTATGCCAAGTGGTGGATACTCTCGGCGCTGCTGGACGCCGGGTATCTGGGCTTGTGCGTGCTCGCCGTGGTCGCCTCGGTGGTCGGCGCGTTCTACTACCTGCGGGTCGTCAAGATGATGATTTTCGACGATGGTGGCGAAGCACATGCCACCGGCACGCCGCTCGACATCCGCATCATCCTGAGCGTCAACGGCCTGCTGCTCCTGCTCATCGGCATACTGCCGGAGCGCCTGCTGGAACTGTGCGCCCGCGCCGCCAGCCTGATCTGAGGAGGGCGGCAGCGGACAATCCATTCAGCGCCCAGCGCCGACCATCGCGTGGTTGCCACCGGGGTGACAAGTGGCTACTATGCCGCCTTGCGCGGGTGCGGGGTGGAGCAGTCTGGCAGCTCGTCGGGCTCATAACCCGAAGGTCGTAGGTTCAAATCCTACCCCCGCTACCAACTAACAGCTAGAAGTAGCCCCGCATGGGGCTATTTTGTTTTGCGGCACGGGTGTTTGCGGTCCACGGCTCTGACCCTGAATGCGGGGTTCTGGCCAGCATCCGGATAGGTGCCGGGCGTCGTCTAGCAGAGTGGGCCAATGGCCCACTTTTTTGTTTGGGGCGTACGAAGCGAACGGCGAATATGACGAATAGTCGGGCACAGTTGATTGCCTTGTTGGAGCCAGCCGTAGAGGCACTGGGATACGAACTGGTGGATCTGGAGCTGAACTTTGGCGGCAGACGCGGCGTATTGCGCCTGTATATCGACGTCGTCAGGCCGGCCGTAGCTGGCACGGAGCCTAAAGACGGCGAACTGGAGTGTATTCGCGTCGAAGACTGCGAAACAGTCAGCCGGCAGGTTGGTGCCGTGCTGGACGTTGAAGACCCGATCCGTCGGGATTACGACCTGGAAGTATCGTCACCGGGCCTGGACAGAAAGCTGGTGAAGCCGGCGCACTTTGACCGCTTTGCTGGCCAAATCGTGCAGGGCCGCTTGCGGCGGGTACTGGATGGCCGTCGCCGTTTCACTGGAACGCTGGCGGGCCGGAACGGAACCATGGTGACGATAAGTGTCGAAAACGATATTGACCTGACCGTGTCGATGGACGATCTGGAAGTCGTCCGGCTGAAGCCGGATTTCTGAAGGCCGGAATACTGAAAGCGGAAGAGATTATGAACAAAGAGATACTGATGGTCGCCGAAGCCGTCTCCAACGAGAAGGGCGTCGAGCAGGAAATCATATTCGAAGCGCTTGAACTGGCGCTTGCTTCGGCTACGCGCAAACGCTACAGCGACCTCAGTGACGTGCGTGTCAGCATCAACCGTGAAACGGGCGATTACGACACCTTCAGACGCTGGAAAGTATTCGCCGACGACTCCACCGAGCTGGAAAACCCCGAGGCCGAACTGCGCATGATTGATGCGACGGATATCGACCCGAATGCGGAGCCGGATGGATACGTCGAGGTGCCGGTTCCGTCTGTGGAGTTTGGCCGGATTGCGGCACAGACCGCCAAGCAGGTCATCGTGCAGAAGGTTCGGGAAGCCGAGCGCAAGAAGGTTGTCGAGGAGTTTCAGGACCGTGTAGGCCAGTTGCTGTCGGGCGTCGTCAAGCGCGTCGACCGGAATGGCGTTTTTGTGGATCTGGGCTCAAATGCCGAAGGCTTTATTCCGCGCGAAAGCATGATGCCGCGCGAACCGGCCCGCCCGCAGGACCGCATCAAGGCACTCCTGAAGGAAGTCAGGTCCGAGCCACGCGGACCGCAACTCTTTTTGACCCGCACATCGCCCCAGTTCCTTCTGGAGTTGTTCAAGATCGAAGTGCCGGAAGTGGGGCAAGGGCTTATCGAAATTCTGGGGGCTGCCCGCGATCCGGGTTTGCGCGCCAAGATTGCGGTCAAGAGCAATGACCGGCGCATCGATCCGGTAGGGGCTTGCGTTGGCATGCGAGGTTCACGTGTGCAGGCGGTGTCCAATGAGCTGGCCGGTGAGCGGGTCGATATCATCCTCTGGAATGAAAGCCCGGCGCAGTTCGTCATTAACGCGATGTCGCCGGCCGAGGTCAGCTCAATTGTGGTGGACGAAGAAAGCCACAGCATGGATCTGGCCGTGCAGGAGGACAAGCTCTCGCAGGCTATTGGTCGCGGTGGACAGAACATCCGGCTGGCCAGCGAACTGACCGGCTGGGAACTGAACGTCATGACCGAAGCAGCAGCCGAGGAGAAAAGCGACAAGGAATCGCGTGCTCTGCTCGAGCTGTTCATGCAGCAGCTCGACGTTGACGAAGAAGTGGCACTCATCCTGGTTCAGGAAGGGTTTTCCAGTATCGAGGAAGTTGCCTATGTGCCAACCACCGAGCTGCTGGGCATTGAGGAATTCGACCAGAACATTGTGGACGAGCTGCGCAATCGAGCCCGTGACGTTCTGATAACGCAGGCTATCCAGAGTGAGGAGACCAATACAGCGCCTCCGGCTGAGGACTTGCTGAGTCTCGATGGAATGGATCCGGAGCTGGCCAAGCGCCTGGCTGCGAAGGGCATATCCACACGGGACGACCTTGCCGAACAGGCTGTTGATGACCTTGAAGGCATCGAAGGCCTGGATAACGAGCGCTCTGCCAAGCTGATCATGGCAGCGCGGGCGCATTGGTTCGAACAGGAAGAGGCGGCAGGTTGATCACCTTTCGCCTGGCACCTCGCGGAGCTGCTCTCTATGTCTGAAGTGACGATTGCCCAATTTGCCGATGTACTGAAGATTCCAGTCGAGAAGCTGCTGACGCAGCTCGACGAGGCCGGGATCGAGGTCCAGGGAGTGGACGACATCATCAGCGATGATGCCAAACGCGACCTGCTGACGCACTTGCGTCGTAGTCATGGACACGATGAAGGTGGCGCTGGCGCCGCGCCGCGCAAGATCACGCTCAGCCGCCGTTCCCAGTCGGAAATCAAGGTAGCCAGCGGGCAGGGCCGGGCAAAGACAGTCACGGTCGAAGTCCGCCGCAAGCGGACCTACGTCAACCGGGACGTGCTTGAGAAGGCAGCCAAGGAGCAGCAGGACGAACTGGATCGGCAGCGCCAGGAAGAGCAGGAGAAGCTGGACAAGGAGAAGGCCGAGCAGGAGGCCGTTGAGCGCGAAGCTCGTGAGAAGCGCGAGCGGGAACTTGCCGAAGCCGAGGCGTTGAAAGCAGCCGAGGAGGAGGCCCGACGTGCCGCAGAACAATCCTTGCGCGAGGGCGAAAAGTCCCATGCACAGGATGAAGTGCGCAAACGTGACTCTGAAGCGCGCGCCCGCAAGGATGCGGCCAGTAAACGGGATATCCGTCGGGAAGTTGTTGAAGAACTTGTCGCTAGCGTGGACGACGATGTGGCAGAAGAGAAGCCAATCAGTTCTCCCCGCAAGGAGCTGCATGTAACGGCTGACATCAGTCGCCGGAAAAAGAAGAAGACACGACGCCGGTCGCCTTCGGTGCAGGTCGATGGAGGCCGGCATGGTTTCGAGCGGCCTACAGCACCCGTGGTGCACGAGGTGCCGATTCCGGAAACCATCAAGGTCAGTGAGTTGGCCCAGCGCATGGCTGTCAAGTCGAACGATGTGATTCGTTCGCTGATGAAGCTGGGCGTGATGGCAACCATTAATCAGGCGATCGACCAGGACACGGCGACACTGGTGGTTGAAGAGCTTGGGCATGTGGCAAAACCGGCCCAGGAAGACGATCTTGAGCAGAAGCTCATTCCGATCGAAGACAGCACTGCAGAGGCTGTACCGCGTCCGCCAGTGGTTACGATCATGGGGCATGTCGATCACGGCAAGACATCCCTGCTTGACTACATTCGACGGACAAAAATCGCGGCAGGAGAGGCCGGCGGTATAACCCAGCACATTGGTGCTTACCATGTCGAAACACCAAAAGGGCCCATTACCTTCCTTGATACGCCCGGGCATGCTGCATTTACAGCCATGCGGGCGCGTGGTGCGCAGGTTACCGACATCGTGATCCTGATCGTCGCTGCGGACGATGGCGTGATGCCTCAGACCGAGGAAGCCATACAACATGCCAAGGCTGCCGAGGTTCCGATCATTGTTGCCATCAACAAGATCGACAAGAGCAGTGCCGATCCTGACCGGGTCCGTAACGAACTGAGTACCAAGGGAGTGGTTGGCGAAGATTGGGGTGGTGACACGCTGTTCGTGAATGTTTCTGCACAAACAGGCGAGGGCATCGACAAGCTTCTGGAATCCATTCTGCTGCAGGCAGAGTTGCTGGAGTTGAAGGCGGTCGATGAGGGTCGCGCTACTGGCGTGGTACTTGAGTCGAGTCTGGAGAAGGGCCGCGGGGCTGTTTCTACAGTTCTGGTTACGCGCGGGAAGCTTCGCCTGGGTGACATGTTGCTGGCCGGCCATGAGTTTGGCCGGGTGAGAGCGATGAACAACGAGCAGGGCGAGTCGATAATCGAAGCAGGTCCATCCATGCCGGTGGCTGTTCTTGGGTTATCCGGAACGCCCAATGCCGGCGACGATGCGCTGGTGCTGGAAGACGAACGCAAGGCTCGCGAACTCGCCCAGCTTCGGCTCACCCGTTCGCGCGACGTCAAGCTCGCTCAGCAACAAACGACGAAGCTCGAAGATGTCTTCAGTCAACTGGAAGCATCACAGAATAAGACCCTTCAGATCCTTATCAAGGCTGACGTTCAGGGCAGTGCAGAGGCCCTGAAGGATGCAATGAGCAAGCTTGAACATGACGAGGTCAGCGTGAAGGTCATTGGCTCCAGCGTCGGCGGAGTCAGTGCATCGGACGTGACGCTGGCAGCCGCGTCCAGCGCCATCATCATTGCGTTCAACGTACGTGCGGACGGCGCAGGCCGCAATGCACTCAAGGAAACCGGAGTCGACATACGCTATTACAGCGTCATCTACGAGGCGATCGATGACGTCAAGAGTGCAATCAAGGGCATGTTGTCGCCGATCGTACGCGAGCAGATTGTTGGTCTTGCCGAGGTCCGCGATGTGTTTCGCTCGCCGAAGTTCGGCAATATTGCCGGTTGTCTGGTGGTCGATGGCTACGTGAAGCGCAACAATCCGATCCGGGTTCTGCGCGACAACACAGTGATCTACGAGGGCGAACTGGAGTCGCTACGTCGTTTCAAGGACGATGTGGCCGAAGTTCGGGCTGGCACGGAGTGCGGCATCGGCGTCAAGAACTACGATGACGTCAAGCCCGGTGACCAGATCGAGTGCTACGAGCGTGTGACCATCGACAGGACCATCTGAGCCCGATGTTCCACCGGGCAATGGCTGACTGACGATGGCTCGGGAGTTCACTCGAAGTCGCAGGGTCGAGGAGCAGATTCAGCGCCTCCTGGCGGACGTCTTTCGCACTGAAATTCGGGATCCCAGAGTCGCTGATGTTGTCGACCCACAGGTGAAGGCATCGCGGGATCGTTCCGTTGCATGGATTCAGTACGGGCTGCTGGATACCGGTGCCGAAGCGAATGAGGAGACTCTTGCCGAGGTTCAGTCCGGCCTGGAAAGCGCGGCTGGTTACATCAGAACGAGGCTGGCCAGCGAGATGTCGACCCGTACCGTTCCTGAATTGCGCTTCAAGTTTGATGATGGTCCGCAACGGCGTCGTGATCTGGAGAGGCTGATTGATGCTGCCGTCGCTGCGGACGCGAACAACAATCCGGATAGCGACGCCGATTCTGACCCGGATACCAGCGGGAAGCTGTGAGCGGGGTGACCCAGCGGCGGTCTCGCCGTCACCTGGATGGGCTATTACTGCTGGACAAGCCGTCCGGGGTCACATCGAACGGAGCATTGCAGCGGGTCAAATGGCTATATCAGGCCCGCAAGGCGGGCCATACGGGCAGTCTAGACCCCCTTGCCAGCGGAATGCTGCCCATCTGCTTCGGAGAAGCCACAAAGTTTGCCGGCTATCTGCTGGATGCCAACAAGACCTACCGTGTGCAGGCGCGCTTCGGGATCCGTACAGATACCGGTGATGCCGAAGGCCAGCCCGTCGAACAAAGCAATGCGCCCGGACCGACTCCTGCGGCTATGGAAGTGGCGCTGGCCAGTTTGCGTGGGCCAATCCAGCAGGTCCCACCGATGTATTCCGCACTGAAGGTCCAGGGACAGCGCCTGTACGCACTGGCGCGAGCTGGCAAGGAGGTGCCACGAGCTCCCAGACCGGTGCATATCCATGAGTTCGTGCTGGAGACCTACGACCCGGAAACGCCGGTGTTTCGCGTCGAGTGCACCAAGGGAACCTATATCCGGACGCTGATCGAGGACCTCGCTGCCCAACTGGGCACCCTGGCCCATGTCGTGGCGCTTCGGCGGCTGTCGGTGGGTCCATTCAGCGAGGAAGCCATGGTCGACCTGGCTGCTCTGGAGGCAGTTGTAACTCCCTCAGGCGCCGATGGTGGCCCGCCTGCGGGCGATGACGCCTGCTACAGGTCTTCCGCCCAGGTGGGCATTCTGGACGCATTCCTGAAGCCACTGGATGCGGTTCTGCCCGAATGGCCAATGGTTGAGCTGGAGGCGGCCTTGGCAGTCAAGATTTCCCAGGGAGCCACAGTTAACGTGCCCGTGACAGCGGTATCTGCCGGGCCGGTGCGTATATACAGCCCCGGGCGACAATTCCTTGGAATTGGCGATCTGGAGCCGGGCGGCAGGCGGGTGGCTCGACGGCTTGTGGCCAGTAAATCCGTGATACCGCAAACGGGGTGTAACTCGGACCGACACATGGTTTAGAATAGGTCGGTTTTCAAGGGCAAATTCAAGACATTAGCAACAGGAGATGGCTTAGATGCCGCACACGGCAGAAGTGAAGAGCAAGATCGTAGACGAGTTCAAACGAGGTCCGACCGACACAGGTTCCCCCGAGGTACAGGTTGCGTTGCTATCGGCACGCATCACTGAACTGACTGAGCATTTCGCTACACACAAGAAGGACCATCACTCCCGCCAGGGTTTGCTGCGTCTGGTTAACCAGCGGCGCAAGCTCCTGGATTACCTGCGGTCAAGGGACAACGATCGTTACCGGGGTCTGATCGCCAGGCTCGGGTTGCGTCGATAATCGCACGCGAGTGCGCCACCAGAACCTGATCGGTGGCGCAGAAATATCCAGATTTGGCGGTACGGTTGCCAACAAGGCAGCCGGCCCCGATTCCAATTGATTCAGGTTTTCAAGACATAGAAACAGCGGAAAAGAGTTAGGAAAATATAGTGGCGTCAACGAAGAAGTCTTTTACCTACGGGCAACATCAGGTAACGATCGAGACTGGCGAAATCGCCCGTCAGGCCGGTGGTGCGGTTCTGGTCAGCATGGCCGACACGGTGGTGCTGGTTACCGCGGTGGCAAATCCCGACGGCAGCAGCCCGCGAGATTTCTTTCCGCTGACCGTAAACTACCAGGAAAAGACCTATGCGGCAGGCCGCATCCCGGGCGGGTTTTTCAAGCGTGAGGGACGCCCTTCAGAGAAGGAAACCCTGCTCTCCAGACTTATCGATCGGCCAATTCGCCCGCTGTTTCCGAAGGGCTTTCTTAACGAAGTCCAGGTTGTCGCCACGGTTATTTCCATGAATCCCGAGGTCGACTCTGACGTTCCGGCCATGCTGGGCGCCTCAGCAGCCCTGTGTCTGACCGGGGCGCCGTTTGCCGGTCCGATCGGTGGCGCACGGGTTGCCTATATCGATGGCAAGTACGTATTGAATCCGACCGCCACCCAACTGAAGCAGTCAAAGCTTGATCTGATGGTTGCCGGGACTTCCAAGGCAGTCCTGATGGTTGAGTCATCAGCCCACCAGTTGTCCGAACAGGTGATGCTGGATGCCGTGATTTTCGGGCACGAACAGATGCAGGTCGCAATCGAGAATATTCGCGAACTGGCCGCCGAGGCTGGTCGCCCCGCCTGGGACTGGAAGGCCCCCGTTGCAGATCCCGCCGTCTCCGAGGCCGTTGCCAAGGCCGTAGGGGATCGCATTGCGACTGCCTACCGGATTCGCGACAAGGGTGAGCGCTATGCAGCCATCGCCGAGATCAAGCAGGACGTGGTGGCTACCCTGGCGAGCGATGAAGCAGGTGCACCATCCAAGGCAGTCATTGGCGAAGCATTCGCCAAGCTGGAAAAGAAGGTCGTTCGAGGCCAGGTTTTGAGCGGAGAGCCGCGCATCGATGGTCGCGACACGCGCACTGTCCGGCCGATTACCATTCGAACAGGTGTGTTGCCCAGAACCCATGGTTCTGCGCTGTTTACCCGCGGTGAGACGCAGGCACTGGTGGTGACCACGCTGGGCACCGATCGGGACTCACAGATCATCGACGCTTTGACCGGCGAATTCCGCGACCGGTTCATGCTGCACTACAATTTTCCCCCGTACAGCGTCAACGAGACGGGCTTCATGGGGTCACCAAAGCGCCGGGAAATTGGTCACGGCCGCCTGGCTCGCCGCGGTATAGAAGCCGTATTGCCGGATATGCAGACCTTCCCGTACGTACTGCGCGTGGTGTCAGAAATTACCGAGTCGAACGGCTCCAGTTCCATGGCCAGCGTTTGTGGTACCAGTCTTGCGCTGATGGATGCAGGTGTGCCAATCCTGGCGCCGGTGGCTGGCGTAGCGATGGGCCTCGTCAAGGAAGGCGAACGCTACCAGGTGCTGACCGATATTCTGGGTGATGAAGATCATCTGGGCGACATGGATTTCAAGGGTGCCGGCAGTGCAAACGGTATTACAGCGCTGCAGATGGACATCAAGATTGACGGCATTACACGGGAAATCATGGAGAGTGCGCTGGCCCAGGCAAAGGATGCCCGCCTGCATATTCTCGACGAGATGAACAAGGTGCTGAATACCCACCGGCGTGAAATGTCCGACTGGGCGCCAACAATCATCACGATGAAGATTGATCCGGAAAAGATCCGCGATGTTATTGGCAAAGGAGGCGCTGTTATTCGCAGTATTACCGAAGAAACCGGTGCCACTATCGATATTGATAACGACGGAACAGTGAAGATAGCGTCCGTCAATGCAACGGCCGGTCGTGAGGCGAAGAGCCGGGTCGAGCTCATCACGGCGGACGTCGAGGTCGGCAGTGTCTATGAGGGCCGTGTGGCACGACTCATGGATTTTGGTGCGTTTGTCACCATCCTGCCGGGGCGCGACGGACTCGTACACATCTCGCAGATTTCCGATGAGCGCGTCGAGAAGGTAGGAGACAAGCTGCACGAAGGCGATATCGTGCGGGTGAAGGTACTTGAAGTTGATCGTCAGGGCCGGGTCCGGCTCAGCATGCGGGGCATGGACACCCCCTGATCAGCTAGCGACTCTGCACATCACCAAAAAAGCGTGCCCCCACCAAAAATGGGGGCACGCTGGCTTTTGCACGATCAATCAGGCGGTGATCTGAGCGGCCGATCCGACCGCTCAGACCCTCAACCCGATATAGCCTAGCTGACGGCAGACATGCTGCTGTTAGGTACGGAGGGCGACATTCCAGTCCCCGTGGTCGAGGACACTGCTGTCGGCCGACTCGGACCCGAAATGGCTGCTGTCAGCGCCCGGTCCAACCGTCCGCTGAGGTCGGGATCGCGATCCGTGGCACCCAGACGAATCATGCCGCCCAGGAACTCTGCGGACAGCAGTGGAGTTGTACCACGCTGGCTGTCAGCAATAATCTGCAATAGAACCGGGGTCGTAATATCTGCCCCCGTTGCCTGCTCGACGATCTTGACCTGTGAGCCCTTGATGATCATCTCGCGAAGATCCTCAAGATTAACGTAACGGCTCTGCGCGGTGTCGTACAAACGACGGTTAACGTACTTCCTAATCAGTCTTTGCTCGCTCATGGCGGGTCCTTCCTCAATTCCAAACCTACTTACCGGATGGCTGTCGCCAACCTGGCGTCCTGTTGCCCCCAACCTGAGTTATAGACCCTTTATGACTGAATTAGTTCGCGGTGCAGCTAAAGAATAGTTCGGGTATTCCCCTGAGGGGAATTAATGATGAAAATCAACTTCTTATGGCGAGGCCATGGTTTGTGCGGAATTGGCTCTGGAGCGCATTGCGCGTTCCATCCAGGCCAAACCAGGCAACGAAGCTGGTTTAGCGGTAGCGGTCGTCCCGTTCGCCATACTGGCGTTCGGACAGTTCGCGACGCTCCTGTGCCTCTACGGACAGGGTGGCTACCGGACGGGCTTCGAGCCGTCTCAAACCAATTTCCTCGCCCGTTTCCTCACAATAGCCGTAACTGCCATCATCAATACGCTCAAGTGCCGCAGTAATCTTTTTCAAAAGCTTGCGCTCCCGATCCCGGGTACGCAGTTCCAGGCCGAACTCGGACTCCTGGGTGGCGCGGTCGTTGGGATCGGGGAAGTTGCTGGCTTCATCCTGCATGTGATGGACGGTACGATCGACTTCCTCCATCAACTCCCGCTTCCAGGCCTGGAGGATCTGGCGAAAATGATCACGCTGTGCGGTATTCATGTACGGTTCGCCCGGCTGCAGGCGGTACGGGCGAACACCGTGAATCAGGGCGTCCGGATCGTACGGAATCCGGGTCGGCTGGGTGCTTTTGCGCGAACGGGTGGCGCGTTTGCCACCGCTGGTTTTGACGACGCCGGGTGCAGTCCGCACCACCGTCTCCCGAACCTTTTTGGATTCCTTCGCTTTGGCCTTCGGACTTGCGGCTTTCACCGTCGCCTTGGCAGTCTTGGTCACTTTGGCGGCCGATTGTTTCTTGGTGGCTGTGGTTTTTGCCGCAGATTTGGCCTTGGTGGGCGCTTTACGGCTGGTGGTTGTTGCCACCTTTTTGGGTGCAGCTTTCTTGCTGGCGACTTTGCGACGGGCTGGTGCCATGGACTTCTTTGCGCCAGAGGCCGTCTTGGCCTTTGTCGATGAACTGCTCTTGCGTGCCGGTCGCTTCACTGCCGCCATCATGAATAATCCTGGTCGAAATTCGAGCGCGGCATTATACATAGTGAATCCGCAACGGGAAGGGTCATTGCGTTGCCGCAAAAAGCCCGGATATTCAGCAAGTTGCGCGATCGTTGCTGTTCTAGGCCGATAGCATACCCGTGGGCGCGGCAGGGTGGGGAAGGACGACCGGTGTCAGGGGCGTCCAGCCTGGCTGGCGATGCTCCACGATTATCGAGGTGTAGATGCCGCCACGAACATTAAAATCTGCAGTAAGGCGCATATACAAGGGTGCGATGGCAGCTACCAGTTCATCCAGAATCTGGTTTGTTACTGCCTCGTGAAAAGCCCCGACGTTGCGGAATGCCCAGATATAGTTTTTCAGTGACTTCAGTTCGATACACAGCTTAGCGGGCACATATTCTAGAAGCAGTGTGGCGAAGTCAGGCTGGCCGGTCTTCGGGCAAAGGCAAGTAAATTCGGGCAGGCGCATGCAAATGGTATATGGCCGTGCTGGTGTCGGGTTCGGGAAGGATTCAAGAGTTGTGGTTGGTTTGAGTGTCATGAGCGTACCCTGTCGAAATAATCTACAATAAGCGCACGTTTCCCGTTAGCTTAGCTTCTCTCTCCCGGGCGTCCAGACCTTATGCGACTCAGCAAGATCAAGCTTGCGGGATTCAAGTCATTTGTAGACCCAACAACCGTCCAGTTTCCCAGCAATCTCGTGGGCGTGGTCGGACCCAACGGCTGTGGCAAGTCCAATATTATCGACGCAATTCGCTGGGTAATGGGCGAGACGTCGGCCCGCCACCTGCGCGGCCAATCGATGGAGGACGTGATCTTCAATGGTTCGAGTTCACGCAAGCCCGTGGGCTCGGCGTCGGTCGAACTCTGCTTCGACAACTCTGCAGGCACGCTTGAGGGTCAGTTTGCCAGCTACGCTGAGATTTCCATTCGCCGGACCGTCACACGCGATGGCGTTTCGCAGTATTTCCTGAACAATACCCGCTGTCGCCGCAAGGATATTACCGGACTGTTTCTGGGTACCGGGCTGGGTCCGCGAAGCTACGCCATTATCGAACAGGGCATGGTCTCGCGGCTGGTGGAGGCCAGGCCCGAAGAGATGCGGAATTATATCGAGGAAGCTGCCGGCATCTCCAAATACAAGGAGCGCCGTCGGGAAACCGAGATCCGCATGGGCCATACGCGGGAAAACCTGTCCCGGCTCAACGACCTCAGGGACGAGGTGGAGAAGCAACTGAAGCATCTGCAGCGCCAGGCACAGGTGGCCGAGCGCTACAGAAATTACAAACAAGAGGAGCGCCAGCTGGAAGCCGAGTTGCTGGCTATCCGATTGAATGAACTTGAGCACGGACTGACGGCCCAGCGCCACAGCCTTGCAACTCGCCAGACTGCGATGGACGCAGAACTGGCCAATCAGCGGCAGGTTGAGCGGGACATCGAAAGCGCCCGCGCCGAGCACGTCACTGCCAGCGAATCCTTCGCAACGACACAGGCGAGTTATTACGCCGTACAAGGGGAAATCGCGCGGCTGGAGCAAACGCTGGCTCACGCGCGCGAACTGCGGGAGCGTGAACGTCTCGATCTGGCTCGAGCACGGGAAAGCCTCACAGGCGTCCTGGTTGAAGTCGAACGGGACGCACGAACACTCGCGGAGATAGAGTCGGGTATAGCCGGCTTTGAGCCGGAACTGGCGACTGCCCGTGCCACTGAAGCGACCGCTTTAGCCGAATTGCAAGCCAGTGAATCCGCGTTGAATGCCTGGCAGGAAAGCTGGCACGCCTTCAATCTGGATGTTAAGGAGCACCAGCAAAACCGGCAGGTCGAACAGACACGTCTGGAGCATCTGGGCGCCCATAAAGCCAGACTGGAAAAGCAGCTTCAGTCCGTCGAGGGAGAGCGGCGCTCTATTTCCATCGTTGAGGTCGAGGCCCGGCTCAACGCGCAGGACAAGATTCAGACTGACGTCCAGTTGTCGCTGACCAGTGAAGCTCAAGCTCTTGAAGATGCAGGCCACAGGCTTGGCACCCAGCAGGAAGCTGAACAACGTCTGGGTAGTGAAATCGAGCAGTTACATGGCAGCCTGGAGGCTCGACGTGGTCGGCTGGAAGCCTTGCAGGCAATCAGGAAGCCGCTCTCGGGATCGACAAGCAGAACGACGAAGACATTCTCGGCAATTGGCTGGCCGAAACTGGCCTGGCCACCCGCAAGCGCCTGGTTCAGCAAATGGCGGCCGACAGTCGATGGACGCACGCCGTAGAGACGGTACTCGGAGATTTTCTGCAAGCCGTTTGCGTAGACGACAGTGGCAGCCACGCCCGATCACTGCCGGATGCCACGCTGATTTTGCTGGATGGCACGGACAGCGGCTTCCCGGCCACTGCCGACACTCTGGCCGCGCATGTAAAAAATGCCGGTGCCGTGCATGGCGTTCTGGCCGGAATCCTGTGTGCAGACTCGCTAGAGGATGCCTTGCAACGTCGTGCGAGCCTGAATCCAGGCCAGTCGATCATCACGCCGGACGGCATCTGGTTGGGTATCGGCTGGGTGCGCGTCAATCACGGTCAGCGCTTCGTGGGCATGATGGCTCGCGAGCAGGAGATCAGGGATCTTGAGAATGATCTTGGCCGTGATGAAGCCAGGCTGGCGTCACTGGGCAGGGACCGCAACAGCCTTCGCGCACAGATCGATGCGCTCGAACGCGAGCGTCAGCAGATCCAGCTGCGCCTTGCGGATGCAAATCGTCAAAGTCTGGAATCTGCCTCTTTGGCGGCTACCCTGCATCAGGAGCTGGTGCGGGCCCGCAGTCGCCTTGATGTGCTCCAGCAGGATGACGAGTCTGTACGCCGTGAACTGGAAGAACTGCAAAGTGTGATTGGCGAAGCCCGTGATCGCCTTGCTTCAGCGGAAGACAGCCTTGCTGAACTGGAACTCAAAAGTCCCGCGCTACGCGCCGAGCAGGACGGGCTACTGGTGCGATACAACACAGCGCGGGAAACCGCAGAGTTGCATCGTGCCGCCGTTGGCAAGGTTGTCATTGAGTTTGAGAGTCGTCGGGCTGCCCAGGGTGCGGCACAGGCCTCGCTCGATCGCGTCATGCAACAGCGGGATCAACTTCAGCAGCGGATTGCGGAGCTGGAGTCGCGAGCCCAGGGTAGCGAACAACCGCTGCAGGATTATCAACGCGAGCTGGATGCCGAACTTGCCAGGCAGATTGAAGTGCAGGCCGAACTGGCCAGGCAACGCGAGAATCTCGGTACCGTCGAACAAATTGTGAAGTCCGGTGAATCCCGGCGGCATGAGCTCGAGAAATCGGTGAATGCCCAGCGAGAGGCACTCGAGGCGCTCCGCATGCAGGTTCGGGAGCTGGAAGTGCGCGGAGAAGCACTGAGCGAACGGTTTACTGCCACCGGTCTGGTCCTTGCCGATGTGGCGGCGCAAGTTCCACCAGATGCTGATCCGGAGCAGTGGGACCAGCGTCTCGCAAAGACACGGAACTCAATCGAACGACTTGGCCCGATCAATCTGGCTGCCATCGATGAGTTCTCGGAGCAATCTGAACGCAAGACCTACCTTGATGCGCAGCACGCAGATCTCTCAGCGGCACTCGAGACCCTGGAACATGCCATCCGGAGAATCGATCGCGAGAGTCGCACCCGCTTTCAGGAGACCTTCGACAATATCAATGCGGGGCTCAAGACACTTTTCCCGCGGCTGTTCGGCGGTGGGCATGCCTATCTGACTCTCGAGGGCGATGACTTGCTAAGTGCCGGGGTGACCGTGATGGCCAGACCCCCTGGCAAGCGCAACAGCAATATTCACCTCTTGTCTGGTGGTGAAAAGGCCCTGACGGCCGTGGCATTGATCTTTTCCATCTTCGAACTCAATCCGGCCCCCTTCTGTCTGCTGGATGAGGTTGATGCGCCATTGGACGAAGCGAATGTCGGCCGTTTCTGTGAGATAGTTCGAGAGATGTCCAAAGCAGTGCAGTTCATAGTTATTACGCACAACAAGACCACAATGGAAATGACCAAACAGTTGACGGGTGTAACGATGAATGAGCCAGGTGTTTCACGACTGGTGGCGGTCGATATTGACGAGGCCGTCAAACTCGTTGCGAGCTAGGCGCTCATCATGACGGCGCTACGCTGGATTCTGCTCATTGCGGCTCTGCTGATTTTGCTGGCGGTATTCCTCTGGTCGCGCTACCACGCCCGCCTTGTTGAATGGGCGCGGCTGGTCAGGCGTCGGCAACAGCCGGCCGTTGCAGCCCCGGCTCCGGCAAGCCGGCAGGAGCCCACGCTGCCAGCGTCATCCTCATCCCAGCCTGACCCGGTTGAGATGCCTGAAAAGATTGTGACCATACGGATACTCTGTCGGGGAGCGACACCTTTTCCCGGCGAACAACTGATATTGGCTCTGCGAGCAGCCGGTTTGCGGCACGGTCGTTTCGGAATATTTCATATGTATCCTCCGGACAATGACTCTATGCCGGTGTTCAGTGTTGCCAGCCTTACCGAGCCCGGATCATTCGACCTCTCCCAACTGCGCACTGATGTTTATCAGGGTGTCAGTCTGTTCCTCGGGCTGCCTGGTCCGGTGGAATCCATCACGGCATTTGACGCCATGGTCGAGACGGCACGGACTATCGCCCGGGAACTGGATGGAAACCTCGTGGATGAACATGGCAGCACCATGAGCATCCAGCGCGAACGGTACCTCCGGGAAGAGGTCATCCAGTTTCAGCACCGACAAAGTCGCCCTGGCTGACTCGCGGCGGTAGCGCCCCAATGGCTTCCGCCAAGGATAAATCGCGAAGGGCCGCCGAGCTCCGCTCAACACTGGCGGATTACAACTACCGCTACCACGTTCTGGACGATCCTTCAGTTCCTGACTCGGTTTATGACCAGCTCTTCCAGGAGTTGCGACAGCTCGAAGCGGACGATCCCGGCCTGATTGTTCCTGATTCACCGACTCAACGTGTCGGCGCTGCGCCGGTCGCCGGATTCGCAGAGGTGCGCCATGGTGTGCCGATGCTTTCGCTGGACAATGCTTTTTCGGAAGACGAGTTACAGGCCTTTGACCGGCGCGCACGTGAACGGCTGGGGTTGGAGGCGGAGCTGCAGTACTCAGCGGAGCCCAAGCTCGACGGAGCCGCAATCAACCTGGTTTACGAAAAAGGTGAACTGGTAAAGGCGGCGACGCGGGGCGATGGCACGACGGGCGAAGACGTTACCCATAACGTACGAACAATCCGCTCGGTGCCGCTACGAATTCGTGGTTCGCAGGTACCCGACCGGCTTGAAGTCCGCGGTGAGATTTTCATGCCTCGCGACGGTTTTCGACAACTGAATGAAACCGCGAGAAAGGCTGGCGAAAAGCTTTTCGTGAATCCCCGCAACGCTGCGGCCGGCAGCCTGCGCCAACTGGATCCACGCCTGACCGCCTCTCGCCCCCTGTCGCTGTTTGCTTATGGTATCGGCCTGATTGCCGGTGGACGGCTTCCAGCCACGCACAGTGCCATGCTCGTTCAGCTGCGCGAATGGGGCCTTCCTGTGGCGCCTGAAGCTACCGTAGCCACTGGTGTAGCCGGATGTATTGCCTACCATCAGCAGATGCTGCAGAAGCGTTCTGAACTGCGCTACGACACAGATGGCGTTGTGTTCAAGGTCGATGATCTGTCCCTGCAGGCTGAGCTGGGCACCGTCGCTCGATCGCCACGGTGGGCAATCGCATACAAGTTTCCAGCCGAGGAGCAACTTACGCGGGTTGAAGCTGTTGAATTTCAGGTTGGCCGTACCGGAGTCCTGACACCAGTGGCTCGGCTGGAGCCGGTGTTTGTAGGCGGCGTCACTGTAAGCAATGCCACGCTTCACAACCTTGGCGAGGTCCATCGCAAAGACATACGACCTGGCGACACGGTTATTGTCCGCCGTGCAGGTGATGTGATTCCGGAGATCGTGGCCGTGGTCATGGACCGTCGTTTACCTGAATCTCTTCCGGTTGTAGCGCCCAGTTGCTGCCCAATCTGCGGTTCCGCAGTCTCTATAGTTGAAGGTGAAGTGGCTATTCGCTGTAGCGGAGGCCTCGTTTGCCCGGCCCAACGAAAGGAATCACTGCTTCATTTTGCGTCCCGGCGGGCATTGAATATCGATGGCCTCGGCAGTCAGCTTATTGAACAACTTGTGGATCCGTCCCGTGACGGTGGGGCGTTGGTGGCTGATCCAGGTGATCTCTACTTGTTATCGCCGGATCAGCTGGCGCAGCTCACCCGGATGGGCGAGCGTTCTGCAGCCCGGCTGTTTGCCGCGATAGAGAAGAGTAAATCCACAACTCTCGCGCGTTTTCTGCATGCACTTGGCATCCCGGAAGTTGGTGAAGCCACCAGTCAGAATCTTGCCCGATATTTCCGGAATCTGGATGCCCTCATGGAGGCTACGGAGGAGCAACTGGTGGAAGTCGAAGATGTAGGCCCGATCATGGCGAAACACATTCTCGACTTCTTTCGCGAACCGCATAATCGCGATGTCATCCGGCAGCTGCAGAAGGCTGGCGTGCATTGGGACGAGTCGGAGCCCACCGAATCGCGGGGCAACCTCCCACTTAAAGGCAAGAACTTTGTTGTTACCGGGACGCTGACCAGCATGACCAGGGACGAGGCCAAAGCACGGATACAGGCCCTTGGCGGCAAGGCAACCGGAAGCGTCACCGGCAAGACTGATTTCCTGGTGGCCGGTGAAAATCCTGGCTCCAAGTTGGCCAAGGCAAAGTCACTGGACGTCGAAATCCTGGACGAAGACGCCTTTCAGTCGCTATTACAGCGGCAGTGGCGCTAATGCGCACAAGACCGGACGAGCTTCAGCGCCGACATTATCGCGTTGACCAAGGCTCGGGGGCCTGCCTATAGTAAGTTTATGAGCTTGAAAGTAAGCGAAACAGTTTTTGCGGTAATACTGGCGACCATTCGCCCCATAGTTTCAATGTTGATTCGATTTGGCATCTCGTATCAGGATTTTGACCGCGTAGTCCGGGCTGCGTTTGTAGACGCGGCGACCAACCTTGGGGCGACTGGTTCTCGACAGCCGAACGTATCCAAGATTGCCCTAACGACGGGATTGAGCCGCAAAGTGGTGCGTCAAGTTCAAGAGCAAGCGTTAGGCACCACGCTGCCTAGCCCAGAGATTCGCAGCTTGCCTGCTGAGGTACTAAATGTTTGGTACACCAATGGTAGATTCTCAAAGCAGGCTGGAGTGCCGCGAGAGTTGGCTTGGGATACTGGGCCGGGATCATTTTGTGATTTGGTTAAGAGTTGCACAGCAAGTATTTCGCCAACAGTGATGCGAAGCGAACTTATGCGGGTTGGCGCGATCTCGGAATCAAAAGATGGATTGCTATGTGCATTGAGGCGCTCTTTTGTTCCAAGTACCAATGAGGAGCGCCTCATTCAGGGATTGCAGTATGGAATTCGCCCTTTGGCAATGACGGTTGCTCACAATACAAGCCCTGTCGAAGGCCAAGACCTTCGCTTTCAACGTATTGTCTGGAATTACTGTGTGGCAAAGCCTCGCCGAGGAGCGATGGACGCACTAGTGACTAAGCGACTTGAAGAATTTTCCCAAGAAATCGACGACCTAATTTCTGAGGCAGGTAGCGATTCAAACAGAGAAGATAGCTCGGTATTTGGTGTTGGGTTGTATCATTTTGAAGATGATCCAACCGATATAGCGAGCTAGAGTCGCGCCAATGCCAATAATTCTAAAGCCGGAGTTGGTGAGGCTTTTGCCCCACCAACTCCGATGTATCAAATTGGTATTATTCCACTCTACTTTAGTATCTAGCGAGCGCCGGAGCCGTGGATACCTCTAACCCCAGAGCCATGAATGCCTTTGACTCCTGAGCCGTGAATTCCCTTTACCCCGGAACCGTGGATACCTCTAACGCCGGAGCCATGAATTCCTTTTACCCCGGAACCATGAATGCCTCTAACGCCGGAGCCATGGATGCCTTTGACGCCTGAGCCATGAATGCCTCTAACGCCGGAGCCATGGATGCCTTTGACGCCTGAGCCATGAATTCCGGCAACCTTCGAGGCACCATCAGTAGAAGTACTCATCGAATCAAGGCCGGAATATTCCGTAACAACGGCATTGGCAGCCCCCGACTGCATGGCGACTAGTTCGACCATATTACCCGTAGTCGGGAGTTCACCCTGGTTGGCGGAGTTGAGATCCAGTCTCATGCCACCGAGATAGGCGATACCTTGGGTGCTGTCGACGAGATCGAGAGAGCCGCGGATGAACAGCGGCATGGTTCCCGGCTTCGCATCATTGCTGAGTCGAATAATGTGCGTAGCTAGGTTTTCACCACCGCCGAATGAATCACCGGCTACGGCGACATAGCTTCCAGTGTGGAGATACCAAGGCAGATTTTCGGTATTGAGCACGGCGTCGATATCACGTGGGGCATCAAGAATTCTAGCGGCTTCATCTAGAACGAGATGTTGCCCCGAAACTGTAAGCTCGCCGGTTTTCTTGTTCCAACTCTCTAAGTGTCCGATGACTAGCAGGGCAGGGGCTGCTTCGGTAACTGTATCGGTAGCCATCGTCAGGCCGGGGGATTCCCATGCTGATAGGTTGCTGGCGGAGGTATCCAAGACCAGCGTTCCGTCGATGGCCTGCCCGGCAACATGAATACCGGGAGCGCCGCCCCCCACGTCAGCAATGGCTATGGAATTACTTAACAGCAATGTGCCTGCGAGCGACAACACTTTTCCAACTGCATTCATACACACGTCCCCCAATTTGTAGCGACTCTATTCATAAGTAAAAAATATTTAGTTCTTGTCCAAGTCATCTACGTAGTGGTAGATGCCAAGCCCTGTATGTACAACGACATCGTTTCGTTCAGGTTCAGGTCGGTCCCGACCCGATATCCAGTTATCAATCTCCTCAAGCAAACGTTGCCCGCGCGCTTGAATGAAACTCGACAATGCCGGCAGGTCTTCCTGCTTGAGCCCATAGTCAGCAACAACAGTTCGCTCGAACAGTCGGCTTGCGGGATCACGTTCTTGGCGATTGAAATCAACGGTGTCGACCAATCGAGCGACTGCCTGTCCAATTCGCTCCACGCTATCGATGTTCTCGGCGCTGGGGAGATAAGCGCGGGTCAGGACAGTCAGCCAGCCGTCTTCTGCCTGCTTGACAGCCCCGACTGCAAGCATTCGTCGCAACAACTGAGCGGGTTCGCCACCCAGGCAATACCTATGTACAAGTTTCTGGAAGGACGGCCTGTCGCTATGCTCAAACGGCAGCTCCAGCGGCAATCCGTACGGCCCGGTAAATTCAACGTCGGTATGCCATCCACCAAGCAATGCAGCCATATGAGTGAGCGTGGAGTCGACTGTCACATGGTCTGCTGCGGCCAGAACGTCGCCGACTTCCCGTTGTGACAGGCCGGTCCGAATCGCCAATTGGGCGATCGGCACCGTTGCCGTCGTATCGGAGTAGCCTTGTGCAGCAGTAACCACAAACACCCGCTTTGCCGTATCGGCGAACTCCGTGTAAGAGACGCCATTGCGTAACAGGATCTGAACTAGAGGCCTCAGAAGCCGTGCATACGCCGCCAGCAGCGCTGCTTTAAGGTCGGCTTCCATAATCCTTCGATTTCGTTATGTGAAAGAGGTTAAGGTCAAAGTTATGTTGCGTCAAGCGAAGTCAAGGGCGTAAAGCACACTTTTTAATAAGAAATTGACCGACCAGTACCGGCGTTTTGTAAAGTGTACCGACAGGTGGGCAGGCCAAACAGACCCGGGGAAGGTGGGTCCAACGGGAGGGGCTGGTGACTCAGGATCCGGCAGGGAGTCCGGCGGAGATTCTCAGTGCGTGAATATCGGTGACCATGAGGTCGCCAAGAGCCTCATAGACCAGACGGTGTCTGGCGATCTGACCGAGGCCCCGAAACTTGCCGGAGACGATCCGAACGTGGAAGTGGCCCCGGCCATCGCGCGCCCCTTCGTGCCCGACGTGCAGGTGGCCTTCGTCGGTAACCTCCAGGACGGCCGGGGTTAGTGCCGCTTCCAGTCTGGTGCATCGCTGACGCGCGTGGCTGCTTTGGCTTCTGTCACGGCCTTACCTGTACAAATGGCTTGACCTCGACCTTGTGCCATACCGCACCCAGAATATAAGGATCGAGTCTGCCCAGGACTCTGCATCGAGCAGGCTCGGAAAACTCGGCGACGATCAGACTGTGCCGCCATAGCCGGCTTCTCCGGTTCGTTGGTATCCAGGCGGGGATGAGGGCCAGCCAATACCAGCCGTCCCTGATCCTGCAGTTCTACGATGCGTGCGAGGTGTGCGGCTCGGCTGGCAACACGCCCGGCGAGGCTGTTGGGAACATCAAATCCGGATATGGCGTAGAGCATCAAGATTCTTCCACTGATCGTCGGTTGATCCAGATTCCCTGGACGATGGCGAACACCACAGTCATTCTAGTCAGGCCGAAGAGCTTCTTGAAGTTGACCCAGGTGGTTTCGGAGAAACTATAGGCCACGTAGATATTGGCGGCCCCGGCGAGCATAAAAAATCCTACCCACATGAGATTCAGCCGCTGCCAATCTGCCGGCTGCAACCGAAATTCGCCTTTGCCAACTGAATCCAGAATGCGTTGCGCGATCGGGCGATTGCCGACGTATTGGCTGCCGAGGAAAACGACCGCAAATACCCAGTTGAGGACAGTTGGCTTCCCACTTGAAAACAGGTCGTTGTTCAGCAACAGGCTGATGCCACCCAGCCCGACGATCAGTGCAGCAGAAGCCAGCAACATGTTGCCAACCTTGCGCTTGACCAGCCAGGTAATCAGGGACTTGCAGCGTAATAGCCACCATGATCACCAGGATGGCGGTATGCATGTCGGCGAGCCAGTAAGCCACCCCGAAAGCCAGCAGGGGCAGGAGGTCAACGAAGGTCTGCATGTTTCTCGATCAACGACGACAGTCTGCGCATCATACGAAAATCAATGTGGAACAACCTGTGGAATTGAGTGGCCAGAATAGCGGTATGACGCAACTACTCGAGAGATCCACCCAAAGAACCCGCAGCCAAGGCTGATCCAGCAAGCGGTCGAGATTCTGCAGGCCGGCGGCCTTATCGTTTACCCGACCGATTCCAGTTATGCCTTTGGCTGGTGCCTGGGCAACCAGACGCAGCGCAACGTCTGCAACACATTCGACAGACCGGCAAGGACCATAACTTCACGCTGGTTTGTCGCGATCTGTCCGAAATCGCCACTTACGCACGGATCGAAAACTGGTGCTACCGACTGCTGCGAGCCCGTACGCCGGGTCCTTATACCTTCATATTGCAGGCCACACGAGAACTGCCGCGACGTCTGCAGAACCCAAAGCGACAGACAATAGGGATACGTGTCCCGGATCATCCCGTGCCGCTTGCGCTGCCGGGGTGCCCTCGGTGAGCTGACTGGCGAGTTCCACCCTCTTGTTGCCTGGCGAGGAATTACCGTTATCCGATCCCGATGATATTGCCGCAGCACTGACGGGCAGGGTGGAACTGATCATCGACTCAGGTGGGTGCGGGATGGAACCCACGACGGTGGCTGACGTAACGTGATTATCCGGTGATTGCTCCTGTCAGGGCCGTGGTGATACCACCGGCATCGTATAGGAGGTCTGCAGAGCGACCAGCCCGTATACTCCACCGATGGTAGACATGGAAGTTTTCTGGAGAAGATCCGCATTGTTGTCAGCAGCGGTTATTCCTGTTCTGTTTGCCATTGTTCTGCACGAAGTGGCTCATGGCTGGGTAGCGCGGTATTTCGGCGACTGCACTGCAGAGATGCTGGGCAGGCTCACTCATCAACCCTGTAAAGTATATCGATCCGATTGGTACGATTCTGCGCCTTTGTCCTGACCTGGCTGAACCTGCCGGCGTTCGGGTGGGCAAAACCATCCCGGTCAGCACCCGAAACCTGCGCAACCCAAGGCGATATTGCTTCGTCGCCGCAGCCGGACCAATCAGCAATCTGTTGATGGCGCGTTCTGACAGCCGCTCGACTCACTCCATAGTTCTGCATCCTTGTTCGGCGGCCGTCAGTTTTTTTGGTAATGGTGCAAATAGGTATTACATTCAATATATTACTGGCTATATTTAACCTGATACCCAGCCTCCACTTGATGGCGGGCGAGTGTTGCGAGGCCTGGTTCCCGAGGTGCTGGGTCGCAAGCTCGATGCTGTAGAACCGTATGGACTTATAATTCTGGTGGCCTTTGCGAAACGGGAATCGGCAGGCGCTGTAGTGTATGCTCGTGCAGCAGGGCTTCTCGCGCGCGTTTTACGCCCCGGCTGGTGCTGCATTTTGATGAAACGTTCGACGCCCACATGACCGGAGCAGATCACGACAGCTCGGCCTGACGATTGACCGTGGTGCACAATGCCGATGCAAGCGCCGCTCCGGCGGTCTTGTCGGTTGAGGAGACTCAGAGGTAATCCCGCCCAGGCAGAAATGCCTTTCGCCATTGCCGATGGTGAACCGGTTACACAGCTCCCAGATCTTGCACATCCCGCCATTCGCCCTGGAAGTTTTCCTGAGGCATTCGAGGGTCCGCTGGATCTTCTTCTGTATCTGATCCGGCGCCAAAATCTCAACATTCTCGATATACCAATCTCTGAAATTACAACGCAGTACGTGCAATACATCGATTTGATGAAAGAACTGCAGCTGGAGTTGGCAGGAGAGTATCTCCTGATGGCGGCCATGCTCGCCGAGATCAAGTCCCGGATGCTGCTGCCGCGGATCGGGACGCCGGAAGAAGAGGAATCGGACCCGCGTGCCGAACTGGTACGCCGCCTGCAGGAATATGGAGCGCTACAAGCAGGCCGCGACCAACCTGGATGAAGTGCCACGACTGAGCGCGATCATCACCAGGCCAGAGCTGAAGCGACCGAGCCCACGGTCGTTACCCGACTCCCGGACCTGACACTCAAGGAACCTTGCTGGCCTTCAGAGATGTGCTAACGCGGGCTGAGATGCTTGCCCACCATCGCATTCAACGGGAGCCGCTGTCGGTTCGGCAGCGGATGTCGGAAGTGTTGCTGAAAGTTCAGTTGGGCACGTTCGTCGCGTTTCAGGAATTATTCGATCCGGAGGAGGGTCAAAGGGGCGTCACCGTAACGTTTCTGCGCTTCGAGCTCCTCAAGGAAACCCTCGTCGAAGTGGTCCAGGCTGAAGCCTATGGCCCCATTCATGTCCGGGCGTCGGCTGGCCAGCGTCCGCCAATCGTCGATCCGGGTAACAATGTCGATCCAGACTTCGATGATATTGGCGCAGACGGCGCCTCGCTCCCGGCTTAATGCCGGCTCAAACGGGACTGAATATACGTTCATGGAAAATGAGCAACTGAAATTTGTCGTTGAAGCCGCGCTGATGGCTGCTGGTCGGCCGCTGGATCTGAATGAGTTGCGCAGTCTGTTTGGCGAAGAAGACCCGCCGGACAAAGACCAGTTGCGCGCAGCTTTGGGCAGCTTGCAGGAGGACTACGAAGGTCGGGGAATCCTGGTTCAGGAAGTTGCCAGCGGGTTCCGCATTCAGGTGCGTCCAGGCATGTCTGGCTGGCTGGCACCGTTGTAGTTGAGCGCGCGCCCCGTTATTCCCGCGCTCATGGAAACCCTGGCGATCATCGCCTACCGGCAGCCCGTGACTCGCGGCGACGTAGAAAATATCCGCGGCGTTGGTGTTACCACAACATCATGCGCTCCCTCCTGAGCGGAACTGGATACATGTTGTGGGGATTTCGTGACGTGCCAGGCAACCGGCGATCTACGGTACGACCCGCGAATTTCTCGATTACTTCGGGCCACCAAGAAGCTCGACGAACTGCCACCTCTTGCAGAACTGAAGGATCTGAAGCTTTCAGCGCGCAGCTTGATCTGAGGGATGCAGAGGCATTGCCACCGGGGCCGGTGCGCCACTGCCCCTGATCGAAGAAGATGAAGAAGAAGTAGAAGAATTCGAATCAAACGTCGTGCCGCTCAAGGCCGGCTGACCCCTCGTGAAATCATCACAGGATTCAGAGCGCCTGCAAAAGGTGCTTGCCAGCGCAGGAGTAGCGTCGCGGCGGGAACTTGAGCAGTGGATTCGTGCCGGACGAATCACCGTAAACGGCAAAGTGGCAACACTCGGGGTGAAAGTATCGGGGCGCGAGAAAATCCTGATCGATGGTCGGGTTGTTCCGGCGCTTCGCAAGACCAGGCCGTCACCGCGGATTCTGATTTATCACAAACCGGCAGGGGAAGTCTGCACGCGCAGCGATCCGGAGGGCCGTCCCACGGTGTTCGATCGTCTGCCCCCGCTGCAGGGTAGTCGCTGGATCAACGTGGGCCGACTCGATCTTGCTACCTCGGGGCTGCTGCTGTTCACGACCGACGGCGCACTGGCCAACGCCCTGATGCATCCGTCCCGGGAGATCGAGCGCGAGTACGCTGTACGGGTACAGGGCACGGTAACCGACAGCGTGCTGACACGTATTCGGGAAGGCATCGAACTGGAAGACGGAGTTGCACGATTCGATGCAGTTGAAACAGCCGGAGGCGACGGATCAAACCAGTGGTTTCGTGTGATCGTCAGTGAAGGCCGCAATCGTCTGGTGCGTCGTGTCTGGGAATCCGTGGAGTGTCGGGTCAGCCGGCTCATACGGGTGCGCTATGGGCCCATGCAACTGTCCCGGTCGCTGCGACCCGGACATCACCGGCTGTTGAAGGAGCATGAGCTGGCGCAACTGTACGTTGCTGCCGGCTTGCGTGAGAGCGAGGAAGAGGCCTGAACGGGCGCCGCCAGAGGTTACTGGCAATCCAGTGACTGACCAGTGACACCTTTGCTCGCCGGTCCCAGAAGCCACAGATACGAACTCATCAGGGTCGCTGGTTCGGGTCGAGTGTCTGGATCCTCGCCGGGATAGGCATGCGCCCGCATGCTGGTCCGGGTACCGCCCGGATTGATGCAGTTAACGCGCATGCGACCTTCGGTGTGGAACTCGTCGGCCAGTGTCTGCGACAGCCCCTCAACGCCAAACTTGGACACTGCATAGGCGCCCCAGTAGGCGCGACTCTGGCGGCCCACGCCACTGCTGGTAAACAGTACTGAAGCATCCGGCGAATTGCCCAGCATCGGTAGCAACAACTTCGTGAGTATGAAGGGCACGTTAAGGTTCAGGTGCATTACCTGGTGCCATACCGCGATGTCGTAGTGCTCGATGGGTGCCCGCTGGCCCAGTATGCCGGCGTTGTGCAGGAGGCCATCCAGTCGTCCCCAGGATTTGCCGATCTGCTCCACGAGTGACGCGTAGTCCGGCCCCTGAGCCTGGGCCAGATCGAGTACCGCAATCGCCGGTTCCGGATGACCGCCTGCAGTAATCTCGTCATACACCGCTTCCAGCTTTGCGGGGTTTCGACCCAGCAGCACGACCGTGGCACCGTGGCTCGCACACGCCAGCGCTGCTGCCCGCCCAATGCCGTCGCTGGCACCGGTAACCAGTATGACGCGGTCGTGCAACTCGTCCGGGGCTGCGCTGTACGATCTGGCGATCGTCGACAGATTGTTATTGCTCATCATTTCTCAACAAGGCATGTAGTTCGACTGGAGCGTTCACGACATAGTCTGCACCCCAGCTGGCGGGATCCTGACCCGGTTCCACGTAACCGTAGCGCACTGCTACCGTAGCAGTTCCCGCGGCACGTCCGGATTCGATGTCACGGCGCGCATCGCCGATATAAACCGCGTGTTCTGCCCTTACGCCAAGTTGTTCGAGAGCGAACAGGACAGGGCGCGGGTGGGGTTTGCGTTGAGGCAGTGTGTCGCCACTGACTGTGCAGGCGGATCGGCGATTGAGTCCCAGGGCCGCCATCAGCGGGTCGGTGAGATAGGCCGGTTTGTTGGTGACGACGCCCCAGGGCACCGACGCTGTATCGAGTGATTCCAGCAGTTGTTCCAGATCCGGAAACAGTTGCGTATCCACAGCCAGACGGCCGGCATAAGAGTCGAGGTAGCGCCCTTGCAAAGTCGCGTCGCGCGCCGGATCAAAATCCGGGAATGCCAGGCGCAACAAGCCGGCAGCGCCATTGGATACATACGGGCGGGCCCGCTCAATGCAACAGGTGGCACACCTTCTTCAGCGCAGATCCGATTCAGTGCGCTGATCATGTCCGGCGCGGTATCAAGGAGCGTCCCGTCCAGGTCAAACAGCACGGCCGAGGGCAGGCCGGAAATGCCCCAGCGACTCATGTAGCAGGACCGGAAGCTGAGTCGTCAGATGCCAATTTGCAGGCTCCCGCCCGGAGTGGGCAAAATAGTTCACCTGGGTGTTTCGCTCAGTGCGAAGACGCGACTTGCCGGGTTGTAGCTGCTACCGCGCAAGGATTTGAGGCTCATGCCTGACTGTCGACCCCAGGCGTCCAGTTCGGACGGCCGGATGAATTGCTCGTAGCGGTGAGTGCCGCGAGGAATCAGCCCGGTCAGATATTCCGCACCAACAATGGCGCTGGCAAATGCTCTGGCAGAGCGATTAAGTGTGGAAAAAAGTACGCTGCCTCCGGGTGTTGCCAACCGCGCGCACGCCCGAACCAGGCTGGCCGGATCTGGCACGTGCTCCAGCAACTCCATGCAGGTCACAACCTCGAATGTGCCCGGCAGGCGTTGTGCAAGTTCTTCGGCGGTTGTCTGCTGATAATCGATAACCAGATCTGCTTCTTCCTGCAGGTGGAGGCGGGCGATGGCAAGTGCGTCGCCTGCCATGTCGATGCCGGTAACTTGTGCGCCGCGTCTGGCCATCGCCTCAGCCAAGAGGCCACCACCGCAGCCCACATCGACGACCCGGCGGCCGGCCAGCCCGGCAACAGCATCAATCCATTCCAGTCGAACCGGATTCAGATCGTGCAGGGTGCGCAATTCACCGTCGGGATCCCACCAGCGACTGGCAAGCTGGTTGAAATGGGCGATTTCCGCGGCAGTACTGTTAACGGCTTCAGGCATCAGTGCGACTCAATTTGGCAGCCCAGGCAGACGCACGAGCCATGATAGCCGCACTATCCAAGGTGACCGGTTTGCCATCCGCTAGCAATTGCCGACCGCTGACCCAGACATCGGTAACCTGATCACGCGAAGCAGCATAGACTAGTTGTGAAATCGGGGAATAAACCGGCTGAGTCGCTGATCGTGCCAGGTCCACGCAGATCAGGTCAGCCTGCTTTCCCGGATCAAGTGATCCGATCCGGTCAGAAAGGCCCAGTGCCTCGGCGCCACCCAGTGTGGCCATGCGGAGAACCGCAGCAGCAGGCAGAACGGTTGCATCCTGCGCGGTACCTTTGGCCAACAATGCGGCCGTTTTCATTTCGCCGAACATATCAAGATCGTTGTTGCTGGCGGCGCCATCAGTGCCAAGCGCCAACCGTACCCCGGCTTTGGCGAGTTGCGCCAAGGGACAGAAGCCGCTTGCCATTTTCAGATTGGATTCCGGACAGTGAATGACAGTTGCGCCACGATCGGCCAGTAATTGAATCTCTTCGCCGGTGAGTTGCGTCATGTGCACCGCTGCAAGCAGCGGGGTGACCATGCCCAGATCCGCCAACCGCTGCAGGGGCCGGCACTTGAACTCCTCAAGGGCTGCAGTGACTCTGCCGCCGTTTCATGGAGATGTCTATTACAGGCACATCAGTTCGTCGGCGAGGATCCGGATCTGCTCGAATGTGCGGTTGGATACCGCGTATGGAGAATGTGGCGCAAGCATTGTGGACACTCGCGGGTGACCCTTGAGCTGGTCATGCAGTGCAGGCCCTTGCTCAGGTATTCGTCAGCATCGCGGGCCACGGGGTAGGGTGCTCCAGGGCAATCATGCCAACAACTGCTCGCATTCCGCTGTCGGCAACTGCGGCGGCAACCGAATCGGGGTGGTAGTACATATCCCCGAACGTTGTAGTCCTGACATTTCCAGCAGGGCCAGTTCGGTGCGCGTCACGGACGAACCCCGGCGTAATCAGCGGGACTCGGCCGGCCAGATATGCTGCCGAAGCCAGGTGTCCAGGGTCAGGTCGTCGGCCATCCCGCGAAACAGGGTCATTCCGGCATGGGTATGCGCATTGACCAGGCCGGGTAGCAGTACATGGGTTGGTCGCTCCACCAGCGTGGCCCCTGGATAGGCCTCGGGGGCCAGGTCCCGGGGCATGACGACCGAAATCCGACTCATTTGACCACTACCGCACGCCTTCTTCAGGCACACAGCCAGCCGGTTCTACAGGGACAATCAGCGGGCAGCAATAACAAGATCGGTAGGATGCATGGGCATTTTTCCGGCGACGGGATGATGCCCGAATCGGAACCGGCCCTGCTGGCCCGGTTCGGGGGCGAATCGTGGTACTCTAATCGACAAGTTTTAAACCATTCCAACGACCCGGTAATTAACATTGCAGCGCCTACCTGAGCCCCGGCGATCCTGGCTAGTCCAGTTTCGCGCCAGTTGGCTGATGGTGCGCTGTCACGCGGATTTTGCGAGATCGATGGCTGAAATCGCCAGGGAAATTCTTCCGGTAAACCTCGAATGAGGTGCGTAGTCCATCTGGACTACGCCTGCGGCCAGAGCATCGTGTAGGTCGTGCCCTTCAGATGTACGTGATGGTCTGAAGCCCGTGCACAGGCGTTTGCACCATGCCGGGGTGGGCAACGACCATGCCGAAACCTACAGAAGTCGGCCCGGGTGGTTGGCGACGTGATCGGTAAATACCATCCTCACGGCGCTCGGCGGTATACGACGCGATCCTCGTTCGGCTCGGCCCAGCCATTCTCCATGCGTTATCTGCTGGTCGGTGACGGGCAGGGCAACTGGATCGGTAAGCAGCGATGCCCCGGCGGCCATGCGCTATACCGGAAGTCCGGATGACCCGGATTGCCGGCGAACTGCTGGCCGACATCGATCGCGATACGGTTGATTTCACGCCCAACTACGACGGGTCAGAGTTTGAGCCGTCGGTAATGCCAGCCCGTTTCCCGAACCTGCTCGTTAATGGTTCCTCCGGTATCGCGGTTGGCATGGCGACCAATATTCCGCCGCATAACCTCGGTGAGACGATCACGGCAACCCTCGCCCTCATCGACAATCCGGAAATTACCATCGGCGAGCTCCTTGTGCATCATACCGGGCCCGGACTTTCCCACCGCCGGGATCATCAACGGCTCCCAGGGTATCTATTCCGCATATACAACGGGTCGGGGTCGGGTCTATATCCGTGCCCGGCTTCATGTGGAGGAGTTCGGCGAACGCGGGCGTGAGGCCCTGATCATTACTGAGTTGCCCTTCCAGGTTAACAAGGCGAGGCTCATCGAAAAGATCGCCGAGCTGGTCCGTGAGAAGAAGCTGGAGGGCATCAGCGAACTGCGCGACGAATCCGACAAGGACGGGATCGCCGTGGTCATTGAATTACGTCGCGGCGAATCCGGCGATGTTGTGCTGAATAACCTATACAAGCAGACGCCACTGGAATCAGTGTTCGGCATCAACATGGTCGCGCTGCGGGATGGGCAGCCCAAGCTGTTTGGCCTGAAGGGCCTCCTTGAGTGCTTTATTCGCCACCGGCGGGAAGTGGTCACCCGGCGAACATTATTCGATCTGCGCAAGACCCGTGAACGGGCCCATATCCTGGAAGGCCAGGCGGTTGCACTGGCGAATATCGACGAAGTCATTGCCGTCATCAAGGCATCGCCAACGCCACCGGAGGCGCGTGAGGCACTGACGTCGCGTCACTGGTCGCCCGGCGCAGTCACCGACATACTGGCCCGCGCCGGTAATGTATCCCGCGACCAGATGATGCGCCGGCTGGCTTTGGGCCGGGGCCCAAGGGCTACAAGCTGTCCATCGCCCAGGCGCAGGCGATTCTTGATCTGCGGCTGCAGCGGCTGACCGGTCTCGAGCAAGACAAGATCATCACCGAGTATCAGGAATTGCTGAAGCGGATCCGGGAGTTCAGCGAAATCCTCGCCGATCCGGACAAACTGATCGCCGTGATCCGGGCGGAGCTGACCGAAATCCGGGACAACTATGCGGACAAACGGCGTACCGAAATCGTGCAGGTGCACTCAAGCCTCGAGATGGAGGACGATTCCGCAGGAAGATGTCGTGGTCACGCCTCACATGGTGGCTATGCCCGAGCGCAGAGCATCAGCGACTATCAGGTGCAGCGTCGTGGCGGGCGTGGACGCTCGGCAACAAGGTCAGGACGAAGATTTCATCGACAAGCTCTTTGTCGCCAATACACCGATACTTTGTTGTGCTTCACCAGTACCGGCAAGGTTTACTGGCTGAAGGTGTATGAAGTGCCGAGGAAGCCGGCCACGGGGCCACGGTCGTCCGATGGTCAACCTCCTGCCACTGGAGCCTGATGAACGTATTAATGCCGTTTTGCCCGTGCAACTGTTTGCCAGCAACTACTCTTCATGGCCACCAGTAACGACAAAGACCGCGCTGGATTCATTTTCACGGCCTCGCACGGCCGGTATTCGCGCCATAGAACTGCACGACGGTGACCGTCATGGTCGACGTCGCCATTACCGCACTGATGGCGAGCGCGACATCATGCCGTGCGAGCTCGGGCAAGGCGATCCGGTTCAGGAGTCAGATGTCCGCGCGATGGGCCGCACCGCCGCCGGCGTGCGGCATTCGCCTGCCCGAAGGCCACGAAGTGATCGCCCTGCTGATTATCGGCGAGGTGAAATTTTGACCGCAACCGAGAAGGGCTATGGAAAACGCACTGAAGTGAGCGAGTTTCCGGTTCAAGGTCGGGGTGGTCAGGGCGTTATTGCCATTCAGACTTCCGATCGCAATGGCCGCATGGTCGGTGCTACGCAGGTTCTCGACGAAGACGAAGTTGTGCTGATCAGTGCCAGCGGCACGCTGGTTCCGAACATGGCAGAACGTCTCCCGGCAAGGCCGCAATACGAAGGCGTGCGCCTGATCCGTATCGATGAGGAGGATCGACTGGTCGGCCTCGATATTGCGCCGAGGCCGGCGACGGCGAAGTCCGGATGCAGCGGACACAGCCGGCGAATCAGAAGAATCTGATGCATCAGACTCGTCGGACGCGTAAGGCCTGTACTTCCCAGTCCAACCCACCCCCCAATGCAGAGAAGCAGATGCCAAGGATAGTGAATTTCCAGTGCGGGTCCCGCCGTGCTGCCACTCGATGTCTTGCAGCAGGTTCAGGCCGAACTCCTGGATTGGCGGGGGTTTCCGGCATGTCGGTGATGGAAATCAGTCACCGCAGCAAGCCGTTTATCAAAATTGCGGAGCAGGCTGTGAACAAGACCTGCGGGAGTTGATGGGAATTTCGGCCGAGTATGCCGTGCTGTTCCTGCAAGGTGGTGCTACTACGCATTTTTGCGCTGGGCCCGATGAATCTCTCGGCACCCGATCAGACCACTGATTATCTGGTGACCGGAAGCTGTCGAAGAAGGCCAGCAAGGAAGCTTCGTCTGTTTGCCGATTGGCAGCATTGTTGCTGATGGCGCACCCATGGATTCTGGATGCCTGATCATTACTTCCTGGAAGCTGGATCCGGACGCGGCCTATTTTCTACTGTGTCAGTGGACGATCAGTGGTCTGGAGATGCACACTCCGCCGGACCCGGGAACTGTGCCACTGGTGGCCGACATGTCGTCCACGATCCTGTCGCGACCCATAGACGTCAGCAGGTTTGGCATGATCTACGCCGGTGCCCAGAAGAATATCGGCCCATCCGGCATTGTCATTCTGATCGTACGGAAAGACCTGCTTGAACGGGCACCAGCAGGTTTTGCCCCCAATACTGGTACCATCGCACGCCGAAGCAGGATCAATGCTGAACACGCCGCCAACCTTTGCCTGGTACGTTGCGGGCCTGGTTTTTGCGTGGCTTAAACGCCATGGTGGTCTGAAAAAGATGGCGGAAATCAATCAGCGCAAAGCCGAGCACCTGTATACCGCCATCGACAGCTCCGGCTACTATAAAAACCCGGTAGCGAAGTCATATCGTTCCTGGATGAATATAACGTTCACGCTGCCCCGGAGCGATCTGGATGCCGTGTTCCTCAAGGAAGCAGAGCAAGCCGGCCTGTCCGGTCTCAAGGGCCATCGTTCGGTCGGTGGCATGCGGGCAAGCATTTACAACGCCATGACCGAGGAGGGTGTTATCGCTCTCGCGGATTTCATGGCTGACTTTCAGAAGCGGCACGGCTGAGTCGGTCAGGTGCCAGGAATCTGAGGCGCCGCCAATGTGCGACGACGAATCAAGCTAGAGGTTTTCAGAGTGACAGTGCATACGAGCTTCAAGATCCTGACGCTGAACAATATTTCGGATGAGGGTTTGCAACGGCTACCGGCGGAACGTTATCTGGTAGGAACTGATATCGACAGACCTGATGCCATTCTGGTGCGGTCTGCCAAAATGCACGATATGCAGTTGCCGGACTCGGTACTGGCCGTCGCCCGCGCCGGTGCTGGTGTAAACAATGTGCCCGTCGCCGCCCTGTCACAGCGTGGAATTCCGGTATTCAACGCGCCGGGCGCCAATGCCAATGCCGTCAAGGAACTGGTAATTGCCGGCATGCTCCTCGGCGCCCGCAATCTCTGCCAGGCGTGGAACTTCGTAGGCCACCTTGCCGAGGAGGGGACTGCACTCGACAAGGCAGTGGAGGCTGGCAAGAAGAAGTATGTTGGCTTTGAGCTGCCGGGGCGAACACTCGGCGTGGTTGGCCTGGGCGCGATTGGTGTGCAGGTCGCGAATACAGCGCTTGCGCTGGGCATGCGGGTCGTCGGCTTTGACCCCCTGATCACGGTAGAGCGTGCCTGGCAACTGTCTTCCGCCGTAGAACAGGCCCGCAATATAGACGAACTGTTCAGCCGATCTGATTTTATTACTGTCCATGTGCCACTGCTGGACTCAACACGTGGACTGGTCAATGCAGCCAGAATCGACCTCATGCCAGCCAACGCGACCGTCCTGAATTTTGCGCGCGGCGAGATCGTCGATGAGGCGGCTGTCATTGCAGCACTTGCAGACGGGAAACTGGCGGCTTATGTCTGCGATTTCCCCAGCCGCGCCCTGATCGGGAATCCGCGGGTAATCGCCTTGCCGCACCTCGGAGCATCTACCCATGAGGCCGAAACCAACTGTGCGGTAATGGTGGCCGAGAATCTGCGCGCCTATCTGGAAGATGGCACGATTCGTCATTCCGTGAACTTTCCTGATGCCGATGTGCCGCGAACCGGGGCAGAGCGAATTACCGTCGCCAATGCCAACGTACCGAACATGGTTGGACAGATTTCGACATGCCTGGGCGATGCCGGGCTGAACATTTCCGATCTGCTCAACAAATCGCGGGGCGAACTGGCCTATACGGTCATTGACATCAACGGTGTCGCCACCGAGTCAACACTGGCTGCAATACGCGCCATACCGGGCGTGCTCTGCGTACGCAATGTGGGCAGCGGCAATCCGGATCAGATTTTGAAGCAGCACGGGGCCGGAGCGGACTAGCCCCGCATTCTCTGTGGTCATGAGGCTGTGGTCATGAAGAAGAAGTCCAGATCCGGTGCCAGCGGTAAATCGGTGCGCACCAGGGCAAAGCCGGTGAGTCTGGACACCCTGCGGGACAGCATCGATTCTGTTGACCAGCGCATTCAGGCGCTGATTGCCGAACGGGCATTGCTGGCCCAGCAAGTGGCGGTCGTGAAGGGTGGCAAGGGGTCAGCTGTCGACTTCTATCGCCCGGAACGTGAGGTTGCGATCCTGCGCAACGTGGTAGCGCGTAATCAGGGGCCGCTGACCAACGAAGAAATGGTGCGCCTGTTTCGCGAAATCATGTCCGCCTGCCTCGCGCAGGAAGAACCGATGAAGGTTGGCTACCTGGGGCCAGAGGGCACGTTCAGTCAGTCGGCTGTTTACCAACACTTCGGGCATTCTGTTCGGGCCCTGCCTCTGGGCATGATCGATGAGGTGTTCCATGAAGTTGCCTCCGGCGTGGCCGATTTTGGCGTCGTGCCGGTCGAAAACTCTACGGAAGGCACCGTAAACCACATCGCTTGACATAGCTCGACGTCGCCACTGAAGATCTGTGGCGAACCTGAGATGCGTATCCGGCAACACCTGCTTGGAACGATGACCAGCCTCGACAAAGTGTTGAGAGTCATTGCTCATTCCCAGTCTTTGGCCCAATGTCGCAGCTGGCTGCGCGAATATTTGCCGCAAGCAGAATTACATGCCGCCAGCAGTAACGCAGAGGGCGCCCGGCGCGCGCGGGATGAAGCAGGTACAGCGGCTATTGCCGGTGATACGGCTGCCGAAGTTTACGGCTTGAACCGGTTGGTAACCGACATAGAGGACCGGCCGGATAACACCACCCGGTTTCTGGTGATTGGTCGGAAGATCCTCTCACCCAGTGGCAACGATAAAACATCCCTGTTGCTGTCTACCCGTGATACTGACGATGCAGGGGCCCTGCAGAAGCTGCTATTGCCGCTGGCCGAGCACAAGATCAACATGACTCGGATCGAGTCGCGGCCGTCCCGCCAGAAGAAGTGGCACTATGTGTTCTTCCTCGATATTGATGGCCATGCTGAAGACCCTGAGGTTGCGAAGGCGCTGGCCAAACTCAGCAAGCGGGCGCAATTGTTCCGCATCCTGGGTTCATATCCCAAAGCTGTGCTCTGACGGCGCCCGACCGGGCCATGCAACAGCAGCCGGACTTTCTTCAAATGGCAGCCCGTGGCGTTCGGGCCCTGCAACCCTATATTCCCGGCAAGCCGATTGCCGATCTGGAACGGGAATACGGCGTTAAAGACACGATCAAGCTGGCGTCAAACGAGAATCCACTGGGTCCGCCACAGCCGAGCCTGGAGGCAATTCGGGCTGTGCTCCCGGATCTGGCGCTATACCCCGACGGGAATGGCTTTGATCTGAAGCACAGCCTGGCAAACCGGCTTCAGGTTTCGCCCGGCCAGATTACGTTGGGCAACGGATCCAATGATGTGCTGTCGATTATCGCGGAAACGTTCCTGTCGCCTGGCGAGGAGGCCGCCTATTCCGAGTATGCCTTCGCCATTTACTCACTTGCGGTGCAGGCAACTGGCGCCACCGGCCGCATGGCACCAGCCAATCGTGTAGATCTTCCACACCCTCTGGGTCACTCCCTGAAGAATCTGCGGGCTCAGGTTGGCGACCAGACGCGCCTGGTGTTCATTGCCAATCCAAACAATCCCACCGGGACCTGGCTGTCGGCGACCGAGTTGCATCAGTTCATCGTGAGCCTGCCGCCAACCGTTATTGTGGTCGTCGACGAGGCTTACTATGAATACATGCCAGCGGTCGATCGTCCGGACACCCTGAGCTGGCTTCACGACCTTCCAAATCTGATTGTCTGCCGTACATTCTCGAAAATATACGGTCTGGCCGGCCTGCGGATTGGCTACGCTGTCAGTCATCCAGCGGTAGCGGAACTGCTGAACCGGGTTCGACAACCGTTTAATGTGAATACATTGGCGCAAGTGGCAGCATTGGCGGCCCTGAATGCGAAGGATCATGTTTTAAAGTCGCAAGAGATGAATCAGCGCGGGCTTTTGAGGCTTCGCACCGGCCTGACCTCGCTGGGCTGGTCAGTGCCGCCATCGGCCGGAAATTTTGTACTGGCAGATACAGGTGGGCGAGCGGAGCGGTGGTACGAAGCGCTGCTTCGGCGTGGAATCATCGTGCGCCCGATGTCGGGCTACGGTTTACCACATCACCTGAGAATTACCGTCGGCTTGCCACAACAGATCGATCGGCTGTTGCTGGTGTTGAGAGAGTTGCGTGCTCACGATGGACCCGATCCGGAACCCGTGCAGCAATGAGCCAGTCCTTCACAGTGCAGCCGACAAGCCGCATCGGCGGCACCATCCGGGTGCCAGGTGACAAATCGGTATCTCACCGCGCACTGATGCTCGGCGCCATTGCAAGCGGCGCAACACACATCTCCGGATTTCTTCCAGGCGAGGATTGTCTTGCCACGTTGGCTGCGCTTCGATCCATGGGTATCGAAATTGCACAACATGACCGGACCACGCTTGAGGTCCACGGTGCCGGTCTGGGTGGCCTGCACCAGGCTGCCGGCGCTCTTGATATGGGCAATTCAGGCACGTCAACCCGGCTTTTCATGGGGCTGCTGGCTGGCCAGTCGTTTAGTTCAACCCTGATCGGCGATGAGTCCTTGTCACGGCGGCCCATGGAGCGTGTGGCAGAACCTCTGCGCCGCATGAGTGCCACCGTGCGTACCACGAACGGAACCCCGCCGGTAACCGTCGGCGGCGCGACCGCCCAGCTAACACCCCTCAACTTCAATATGCCAATAGCCAGTGCCCAATTGAAATCCGCTGTGTTGCTGGCCGGCCTGTACGCCAATGGCGAAACCACGGTGACCGAGCCGGCAATTACCCGCGATCACACGGAACGTATGCTCAGTCAGCTTGGCTGTAGAATTCGACGCACTGGTGCCACTGTGTCGGTCACTGGTGGCAGTCCGTTGCGCGGCGCCTCTATCGGTGTACCCGGTGACCTTTCATCGGCGGCATTCATGGTCCTGGCCGCTTGCGTTGCCGAACAAGGTGAACTCGTGATCGATGGTGTGGGTCTCAACCCCACCCGCACCGGCATCCTCGACATTCTCAAGCTGATGGGAGCAAAGCTGCGCATTGAGCCGGGTCCCGACACTGGTGGAGAGCCGACAGGCCGATTGATTGTCCAACCGAGCGCACTGCATGGCATTGATGTACCGCCTGCACTGGTTCCCCTGGCTATCGATGAGTTTCCGGTGATTTTCATGGCAGCGGCCCTCGCTTCCGGAGAGACGCGCGTATCTGGCGCAGAAGAACTGCGTCACAAGGAAAGCGACCGCATACGCGTAATGGCCGCCGGGTTGGCGACGCTTGGCATCGAAGTTGAAGAGCAACCAGATGGCGCCATGATCCGTGGCGGCCGACTTGGTGGTGGCACGATCAACAGTCACGGCGACCATCGCATCGCAATGGCCTTTGCAGTGGCCGCATCGCGTGCCGAGGGCGCTGTGACCATCCTCGATACCGCGAATGTTGCGACCTCGTTTCCGGGCTTCCCGGACCTGGCCCGGCAGATCGGTCTCGACATCAATTCCGTGATGACCGAATCCCCCGGCAATGGCTGAGACGGGCCAGAGCACCAATACGACCACCGCCAATCCGGTGCCGGTCATCGCCATTGACGGGCCTGGCGGGGCGGGCAAAGGCACGATCAGTCAACTGGTGGCAGACCGCCTTGGCTGGCATCTGCTGGACAGCGGGGCACTTTATCGCCTGGTTGCCCTGGCCGTGATCCAAAACGGTATCTCGCTTGACGACGAAGCGGCGGTCGCCGCGCTGGCAAGCCGTCTGGATGTGCATTTCGATGCCGTGAGCAAGGTGCCACGGGTGCTGCTCGGCGGGCAGGATGTGACTGATGCCATACGATCCGAGGCTGTGGGTGAGGGGGCGTCGCGGGTTGCCTCCCTGGCCAGGGTTCGCGAGGCGCTGGTTGCGCGGCAGCGGGCATTTCGCCAGCCACCCGGTCTGGTAGCTGACGGGCGTGACATGGGGGACGTAATCTTTCCGGATGCCATCCTCAAGGTTTACCTGACGGCAAGTGTAGAGGAGCGGGTCCGGAGGCGTCATAAGCAGTTGAAGGACAAGGGTATTAATGTTAGCCTCTCCGCCCTTTCCAGGGACATGATGGACCGCGACCGCAGGGATTCGGAGCGGGCTATCGCGCCGCTCAAGCCTAGCGACGATGCACAGCTTCTGGATACCACCGGGATGGAGATATCTGCGGTGGTAGCCGTGGTGCTGGATTGGGCGCGGGAAAGGAACATGACTGACGTGCCGACCGACGTGCCTGCCAAACTATGACTGGGTCCGGTTCACAACGACCATGAATCGGTTGATATAAATCCGCCACTTTCTGAACGACGAATCATTTCCACAATCGTCCAGTTGCTCAGGAATGGCGCTTGCAACGCACAGTCCCACCACGGGTGGTAAATCTATACTCATGACGGAAAATTTCGCCAACCTCGCCCCAGAGCAAGTCTCGCCAACACCACGGATCAAGCCGGGCACCATTCTGATGGATGGGTGGTCGAGGTTCTTCGAAGTGCGTTGTCGTCAACGGCCTCAATCGAGCCGTTATCCCGGCCAGTCAATTCAAGAACAATCCAGTGGCTTGAACTTGAAGTTGCCGTGGGCGATAGTCGGTATCGCGCCAGTACGCGCGGTTGAAGATGGCTTTGGTGAAACCAAGCTGTCCCGGGAGCGCGCCAAGCGCGTACGAAACCTGGGAGTCGCTCGAAGGTGCATTTGAGGAACAGAGCATCGTCAAGGGCGTTATCAATGAGATGGGTCAGATTTAGCTTTAGTCAGGCATCAATTTGCGCTGTTCTCCGCGCAGGTCTCGGTGGCTGTTCGGCCGGTACGCGACCCACGTCTATCTGGAGGGCAGGAACTCGGTCAAAGGTAATCGGCGCTCGATCAGCGCCGCAATAACGTGGTCGTCTCCCGTCGCGCAGTCGTTGAGCCGGAATACAGCGCCGAGCGCGAGCACTGTTGTCCAACCTGCAGGGAAGGTGCCGTCGTCAAGGGTGTGGTCAAAAAGAACCTCACTGACTACGGTGCGTTCGTGGACCTGGGTATCGATGATCTGCCATTGCGCTATCTTCTGATCTGGCCTGGAAGCGCGTCAAGCATCCGTCCGAAGTGGTGACAGTCGGCGACGAAATCGAAGTAAAGATTCTCCGCTTTGATCGTGAAAAGAACCGCATTCCCTGGGTATGAAGCAGTTGGTTCGGATCCATGGAAGCCATCTTGACGGTATCCGCCCAACACCCGTTTGTTCGGCAAGGTAACGAATATCGCCGACTACGGTTGCTGGAAATCGAAGAAGGCGTGGAGGGCCTGGTTCACGTCTCTGAAATGGACTGGACCAACAAGAACGTTAACCTCAAGGTCACGTGCAGATAAACGATGAAGTCAGTCATGGTCCTCGATATCGATGAGGAACGACGCCGTATTTCGCTATGAGGTATCCAACAGTGCGGAATAAATCCGTGGTCCGATTTCGCCACTGGTTACAACAAGAACGACAAGGTTTCCGGCAAGATCAAGTCGATCACGGACTTACGGCATTTTCATCGGTTTGCCGGGCGGCGTGATTATAGGTGGCATCTATCCGATATCTCGTGGGATGTTCCTGGCGAGGAAGCCGTACAACTACAAGAAGGGCGAGGATGTCGACACGGTTGTTTCTTACCATTGATCCTGAAAGGGAACGAATTTCCCTGGGCATCAAGCAACTGGACCAGGATCCATTCTCCAAGTTCCTGGCCGACAACCCCAAAGGCACGATCATGAAGGGTGTTGTTTTACGGAAGTTGACATAAGAGAATTACCGTTATCGATCTAGAGGGCGGTATCAAGGGCAACTACGCGCCAGTGACCTGTCGCGGGATCGTTGGGGATGCCAGGACGGTACTCAAGGTTGAGGAGATCGAAGCACGTTTCATGGGCCTCGATCTGCAGAGCCGGATCGTGTCCCTTTCGGTCAGGCTTGAAGGATGCCCAGGAAGAAGCGCAGGCTGTGTGAGAGCTACCCGGGCGAAGGATCCGGTAGCGGCGCAACGGCTGCGGGAGCTTCTCAAGGAGCGGATTTCCAACGCCAGCGACTCCTGACCTCGGTCGCCGCGAGGTAGGCCGAACACGCGTGAAGGGGACGCAGCGCGATGACGAAAGTCTGGAACCCCGTCGAGGTTGGCCCGCAAGCAGAAGCATTTGCCGAGCAAGGATGTCGGGCTGAGCTGACATCTGCTCGATCGATGAGCGATGCGTTGGCGGGCGGGCAGCGCCTTTGTCGGATTCGCGGCTTCGGCGGCTTCTCTTGCACACTTTCGACCTCCGCGCATGGGGCGCAATCCCAAGACCGGAGACGCCGTTGCCTGGCTGGTAAATACGTTCCACATTTCAAGCCCGGCAAGGATCTGCGCGACAGGGTTAACGAAAACAGGCAGCTGGCTGCCGATAAAGGATTGAGAGTTGCGGCACATTTCACCAGTCAGAGTTTGTCTCAAGCAAACCATTATTGCCGCTGCCAGCGTCCGACCCTGCTATCGTCCGCCTGGGGCGGCAAAGGCCGTCTGATGGTCGTACTGTTCTGTAGCGGTTCTTCTGGTTCTTCTGTTCATGGGGATTGCCGGCTGTTTGCCGCTCTGAATCAGGCCGTGTCTCGCTGGATTTCGCCTTCATGGCTGTGGACATGGAGAAGTCCCTAGCCCTGATTCTGGCCTCACCTTGGCTGGATATTCGGCATTGCCTGCGCATTGGTTGGCATGCTTCATCGATGATCGCCCAGCGACGGTCGCTGCGTAAGGCGCTCAGGCTGGCCGAACAGGAGGTTCAGGCCTTGCGCAGCCTGCCAGCGCAGGATGCCGACTGAATCCACGTTTCTCTTTGCAGGGCTGTTGTTCCTGGCGGCAGCCATGGGGTACGTGTTCGCGCGATTCATTGACGAAGACGAAGAAGAGATCGCTGAACGCTCAACCCGTGCAAACCTGCTGCGCAGCACCATACCTGTTGAATGAATCCGACCGGGCAGTCGACGCGTATTCACCGATGCCGGCAGGCTCACGGATGAAGCTCAGGAGACCCAGCTCGCGCTCGGCACCCTGTTCGCGTCGGGGCGAAACTGGACCGTGCCATTCGCCTTCACCAGAATCTGCTGGATCGTTCGTCGAGTACCGTTCAGCGCACCAGGCCGCCACGTTCGCACTAGCCGAGGACTTTCAGGCGCCGGCCTGTTTGATCGGGCGAAGGCTGCTGATGCGGCTCCGCGATGCCTGGATTGCCGACCGGAAGCGCTACACCGACTGTTGCATGACGTGAGTCACCAACGACCAGGACCCGCCGCTGGAGCCAATGCGCGGGAACTGAACCGTGCGGTGCCCGGCAGTGTGCCTCCCGCCTGCTGGCCACTACCTGCCGAGCTCGTCGAGCAGGCCCGACAACGAAAGAAGGTTGTGGAGGCCCGCAACTGCTGGCACAAGCACAAGCCATCGAACCGACAATGGCCCGCATCGCCCTTACTGGAGGCCGACCTGTCGGGATGCCGGCGCCATACCAGAGGCTGTTTCGTCGCTGGTAAAGCTCGGCACCTTGCGACCCTCGCTGGTGGGCGAGTTGCTGCCGCGGCTACTGGCCTTTAATTCCGGCCAGGGCGCATCGCAACTGGTGCTGGGTGCCTTGAGGCAGCTGGCACAGTCTCCCGAAGCACGGCGGCGCATGGCACTTGAGCTTGTTCGTGACGCACGAATCGACGACCCGGCCATTGCACAGTTTATGGCTGCCGGCCTGATCGATCAGCCTGAGATTCGACCCCTGGTCGTTCGTAATGGACAAAATCCGGCGAACCCGATCGCCGAGGTTGAACGCCTGCGGCCGCTGCTGCAGAAGGTGCTTGGTGCCGGCACCCGGTATTTGTGCAGTAACTGCGGGTACAAGAGTCCGGTACTTCACTGGCAGTGTCCAGGCTGCCGGAGCTGGGACACCATCGCGCCCGTAGATGAACTGGCTGCCAGTTAGGCCGGTTCATGGCTTTGGGCAAATGGCTTCGTTTTGGCCGTTGGGCGGTTCAGCCGTCCTTTCCTGCTGAACTCGTACGATTTCCGACTACAGGTTTGACAGCAGCGCTCTCAGGATGTGACCCCTGCCTGCCATGTGGCAGGCAGTCTCAATAAACAATCTGAGTGTAGGAGAAAGCGATGCTGAAAATCCTGTGCCTGGGAATCCTCGTACTTGGTTCGATGGTGGCAACAGCCGGCCCTGTCGATATCAATACTGCCGATGCAGCTACCATATCCCGTGAGCTCAATGGCGTTGGTGAAAGTCGCGCCAGGGCCATAGTCGAATATCGCGAGAAGAATGGCCGGTTTGCCAATCCGGAAGACCTGATGAAGGTAAGCGGGATAGGCCCGCAGGTCTTCAAGCTCAATCGTGAGTTCATTCGTACCGGGGCTGCCCCCCAGCCGGCAAGTTCGACCTCCAGCGCCCCCAAGTCCGCACCATGAGGAAAGCCGGATGGTGTGGTCGAAGCCATAGGCGGAGAGCGGTCCGTCCCGGCTTGGCCACGCTGTCCGGTGACCCCCTTCTCGTCGCACTGAATGAGCATTCGCTATGATGGGGCTCCTTGATCCCGCTATCCCGGAGCATCCTGTATGCCGAGTCCTGTTCGTACTGCCGTGTTTCCCGTCGCCGGGCGTGGCACCCGCTTTCTGCCGGCTACGAAGGCCATGCCGAAAGAGATGCTCCCCATTGTGGACAAGCCACTGGTTCAATATGCCGTGGAGGAGGCGTTGCAGGCGGGTGTGACCCGGCTGGTATTTGTAACCGGCAGTAGCAAACGCGCCATCGAGGATCATTTCGACCGCGATCCGGAACTCGAGCGCGCTTTGAGCAATAGCGGGAAGAACGACCTCCTGGATGTCGTTCGGGCGATACTGCCCAGTGGTGTTTCCTGTGTGTATATACGGCAGGGTGAGCCACTGGGGCTGGGCCACGCGGTGCTGTGTGCCAGGCCCGCTGTGGGCGACGAGCCATTTTTCGTGCATCTGCCCGACGACCTCATCCGTGCGGATGTGGGGTGCCTGTCGCAACTCCGCCAGCACCACGACAAACATGGATCCAGCGTTATCGCGGTACAGGAAGTGCCACCCAACCGTACGCGGGACTACGGCATTGTGGCAGTGGATGACAACAACCAGCTTCGGCAGATTGTTGAAAAGCCGGCACCCGAGGTCGCTCCGTCCCGACTGGCTGTGGTCGGCCGGTATCTGCTGACCCCGGCCATCTTCGACCTGCTGGAATCAACCGGGCGGGGCGCCGGCGGCGAAATTCAATTAACCGACGGAATTGCCGGATTGTTGCAGACCGAAGCTGTATACGCCCTGCCGTTTGCCGGACGCCGCTACGATTGCGGCAGCAAGTTGGGCTATATCCAGGCCACCGTGGATTACGCGCTGGAAGATCCTGACCTGGCAGCGCCGCTGCGCACGCACCTCAGGAGCTTGCAGTAAAGGAAATCGCTCCCCGGGCCGGATTTGAACTAGCGACCAACCGGCCCTGGGCTCAGCCCAACTTCAGTACAATGGTTTTATGACAGACGCCGCCAACAATGACGGCAAGACGCCGTTTAATTTTCGCATTCCACCGTGGGTGATGCTCCTCTTTTTCGGGCCGATCGTGCTGGCGGTCGTCATGTACTACGCAGGAACGCAAAATTTGCACGGCATCCTGCTCCCCGAGCCGAGCACCCTCCCCACCGCGGGCATGATCCTGCCGGACGGCACCACGGCGGTCTTCGGCGGCAAGTGGTCGCTGCTCTACGTGGGCCAGGGCGACTGCGACAAAGCCTGCAAGGAAGCGCTTTCCCGGACACGCGAGGCCCACCTCGCGCTCGGCAAGGTGATGTCGAACCTCCAGCGCTTTTTCATCCCAACGAGCGGCGCACCCAACGCGGCGGCTCTGGCCGCGGAGGATCCCGACCTGATCGTCCTGACCGACAGGATGGCCTCACTGAATGCGGTGCTGACGACTCTGGGTGAGTACTCCGAGGGCGACATCTATCTCGCGGATCCCCGCGGCAAAGTGGTGCTGCGTTTTCCGGCCGGCACAGCGACGAAGGATATGCAGGCGGACCTGGCACTGCTGCTCAAGGAATCGCAAAGCGGATAGACGACACGGGCTTTTGCAGAAGAGCACGTACCGTTCGATGCCGATCTGTTCGCACGCGACAAAAACGGAGTGAGGAGGGGCCACCGACACTCTCGCAAAATCATTCTGCGACGCGTCGGGTAGCAAAGTAGTAGCAATTGAGGAAAGTGGAGTAGAAGGACTTGCAGCTAAGCCATTGATTGAAAATGGCTCCCCGGGCCGGATTCGAACCAGCGACCAACCGGTTAACAGCCGGTTGCTCTACCACTGAGCTACCGGGGAAGCGAGATAGCTGATATTGCGTCGTCCCGTAGAGCCGCCGAATTCTCGGCGATCGCGACGCGACAAGTCAAGGAAGTGCGCTCTGCTAGCGAAGGACCCGGGTCATACGCTTGATGGCCTCTTTAAGCTGCTCCAGGCTGCAGGCAAACGACAGGCGCAAATAACCCGGCGCGCCGAATGCAGATCCCGGAACCACCGCCACGTTAGCCTCATTCAGCAACAACTCGGCGATCGCGATGTCATCCTTCAGGCCTTTCGCCTGCATTGCCTCACTGACATTCGGGAACGCATAGAACGTACCAGCCGATGGCAGGCAGTGAAAGCCGGGGATGCCATTGAGAGCCGCGACTACATAGTCGTGACGTTGACTGAAAGCCTGAGTCATTTTCTTCACGCAGGACTGATCGCCCGACAAGGCCTCGACGCTGGCCGCCTGGGAAATGCTGGACGGATTAGACGTGCTTTGGCTCTGGATCTTCTTCATGGCCGCAATGATGGGCTTCGGGCCGCCGGCATAGCCGATACGCCAGCCGGTCATGGCATAGGCCTTCGATACGCCGTTGATGGTTACCGTGCGGTCATAGAGTCCGGGACAGGCTTCCGCGAAGCTGACAAACGGTTCCTTGGCCCAGTAGATGTGTTCGTACATGTCGTCGGCAGCGATGACGACACCCGGAAATTGCTCCAGTACCGCACCAAGTGCCTGCAGTTCTGCCCGGGTATACGCGGCTCCAGTCGGATTCGACGGACTGTTGAGGAAAATCAGCCGGGTTCGCGGCGTGATGGCCGCCTCCAGCAAACGTGGCGTGATTTTGAAGCCTTCGTCGATCATGGCGGACACAATGACCGGGTCCGCATCCGCCAGCTTGATCATGTCCGGGTACGACACCCAGTAGGGTGCCGGCACAATGGCTTCGTCGCCTGAATTGAGAATTGCAGCACAAACGTTGTAGCAGGTGTGCTTGGCACCAGATGAAACCAGAATCTGGTCCATGCCGTATTCCAGGTGGTTGTCGCGCTTGAACTTCTCGATGATGGCTTTCTTGAGTGCGACAGTGCCTTCTACAGCCGTGTACTTGGTCTGTCCGCTATTGATTGCAGCAATTCCGGCGGCTTTGATGTGATCCGGCGTGTCAAAGTCCGGCTCACCGGCACCCAGGTCGATCACGTCCCGCCCCTGGGCACGAAGTTCGGCGGCCTTCGCGGTGACCGCCATGGTGGGGGACGGCTTGACTCGCTGACAGCGCTGGGAAACTGCTAAACTCACTTCATGTCCTCGCTGGAATGCTGATGCTACAAATTGTTCAAGGCAGCCGTAAATTCTAAGTGATTCCAGGTCGGCAACCAACAGGTCGCGGCCAGAGCCGGTCCTGACCCAGATGGATCGAATAGAACTTGTCGCAGACTTTCGGCCGGCGGGTGATCAACCCGCGGCGATCATGGCACTTGATAGCGGCCTTGCGAACGGCCTTGCCCGCCAGACCCTGCTCGGTGTCACGGGCTCCGGCAAGACCTTCACCATGGCCAGCGTTCTTGCAGCCCAGCAACGTCCGGCGCTGATTCTGGCACCCAACAAGACTCTGGCCGCCCAGCTGTACGGCGAGATGCGCGAGTTCTTTCCCCGCAACCGGGTCGAATACTTCGTTTCCTACTACGACTACTACCAGCCGGAAGCCTATGTTCCTTCGTCGGACACCTATATAGAGAAGGACGCGGCCATCAATGCGCATATCGAGCAGATGCGCCTGTCGGCCACCAAGGCGCTGCTTGAGCGTCGGGACTGCATCATCGTTGCGACGGTATCGGCTATCTACGGCCTGGGCGATCCCCAAACCTACTTCGGCATGGTTCTGCACCTGTCACGTGGCCATCGCTTGCAGGACCGTGACCTGCTGCGTCGGCTGGCTGAACTCCAGTACACCCGCAACGATGTGCAGTTGACCAATGGCACCTATCGTGCCCGCGGCGAGCAGGTAGATATATTTCCGGCAGAATCAGAGCGTGAGGCAGTGCGCGTCACCCTTTTTGACGACGAAATTGAAAGCCTGGCCTGGTTTGATCCACTGACCGGTGAAGTGCTGCGTACCGTGCCGCGTCTGACCATATTCCCCAAAAGCCACTATGTGACGCCGCGTGAGTCCGTCCTTAAAGCTGTTGATCAGATCAAAACTGACCTGGTGCTGCGGCTGGCGGAATTGCGCCAGGCCAACAAGCTCGTCGAGGCGCAGCGACTGGAGCAGCGCACCCGGTACGATCTGGAGATGATGGCTGAGCCGGATACTGCAACGGCATCGAGAACTACAGCCGCTATCTTTCCGGCCGCCAGCCCGGCGAGCCGCCACCCTGCCTGTTCGACTACCTGCCTGATGATGCACTCCTGATCGTCGATGAAAGCCATGTGACGATCCCTCAGCTTGGTGGCATGTACCGGGGCGACCGGTCCCGCAAAGAAACACTGGTTGAGTACGGCTTTCGCCTGCCATCAGCGCTCGACAACCGGCCACTGCGTTTCGATGAGTTCGAGGCGATGTCGCCGCAGACAGTTTATGTGTCGGCAACGCCAGGCCCATACGAACTCGAGCGCTCTGATACTGTTGTCGAGCAGGTAGTCAGGCCGACCGGCCTGGTAGATCCCGCAATTGAAGTCCGACCCGCGTCGACGCAGGTCGACGATCTGCTGTTCGAGATCAGGATTCGCGTGAACCGGCAGGAGCGGGTGCTGGTCACGACGCTCACCAAACGTATGGCGGAAGACCTCACGGAGTACCTGCAGGAGCATGGCGTACGGGTTCGCTACCTGCATTCCGACATCGAGACCGTAGAGCGCATGGAGATTATTCGCGATCTCCGACTGGGAACCTTCGACGTACTGGTTGGCATCAATCTGTTGCGTGAAGGCCTGGACCTGCCGGAGGTTTCCCTGGTTGCCATACTGGACGCCGACAAGGAAGGATTCCTGCGTTCCGAACGTTCCCTGGTTCAAACGGTAGGGCGGGCGGCGCGCCACCTGAACGGTACGGCAATCATGTATGCCGATCGCGTCACGGGTTCCATGGAGAGGGCCATCGCCGAAACCGACCGACGTCGCCGTAAACAGCTGGATTTCAATACGCAACACAACATCCAGCCCCGGAGCATCATCAAGGAAGTACGGGATATCATGGACGGAGCCCGGGAACCGGCCGGCCGTCGCGGTCGCCGTGCTGCCGAGGCACGTACGGACTACCATAGCCTTACGCCGGTACAGATTGGCCGCAAAATAGCGAGCCTGGAGCGCGAGATGTACACCCACGCCCGAAATCTCGAATTTGAGCAGGCTGCCACGGCTCGGGACGAGCTGGAAACCCTTCGACGCGTCGAACTGGGTCTTTCGGTATCGAGCCAGCCTTGAGATTACCTTGCCAGAGGCGCCTGCCTTTCGGTATCGTTCCGCCCGACCTTAAAGCAGGCGCGTAGCTCAGTGGTTAGAGCACTTCCTTGACATGGAAGGGGTCGGTGGTTCGACTCCACTCGCGCCTACCAATTTCGTAAAGCACCCATGCCCATCATTACTCTGCCGGATGGCAGCCATCGAGCATTTGATCGCCCCGTTACGGTCGGCGAGGTTGCGGCTGCCATTGGTGCTGGCCTGGCCCGTGCCGCCCTGGCCGGTCGCGTCAACGATCGTCTGGTTGACCTGAGTCATCAGATCGACGACGACGCATCGCTGGCAATCATCACCGCCAAGGACCCGGCCGGGCTGGAAATCATCCGGCATTAAACCGCACACCTGCTGGCGCAGGCTGTCCAGTCGCTGTTTCCTGAAGCCCAGGTCACGATCGGCCCGGTCATCGAGAACGGCTTCTACTATGACTTTGCTTTCCACCGCCCGTTTACGCCTGAAGATCTCACGGCGATAGAAGCGCGGATGAAGGAGCTTGCTGCGGCCGATCTGCCGGTTGAGCGCAAGGTGATGTCGCGTGACGAAGCGGTTGCTTACTTCACGGGTCTGGGTGAGCACTACAAGGCGGAGATCATCGCAGCGATTCCGGCGGAACAGGAGATCAGCCTGTACGGGCAGGGTGGCTGGGTAGACCTGTGCCGGGGCCCGCACGTCCCCTCAACGGGGAAGTTGAAAGTCTTCAAGCTGACCAAGCTGGCCGGCGCCTATTGGCGGGGCGACTCCCGCAATGAGATGCTGCAACGAATTTATGGCACCGCCTGGCCCGATGAAGCCTCGCTCAAGGCCTACCTGACCCGGCTGGAAGAGGCCGAAAAGCGGGATCACCGCAAGCTGGGCCGTGAACTCGACCTGTTTCATTTTCAGGAAGAAGCACCGGGTGCTGTTTTCTGGCATCCCAAAGGCTGGACGTTGTTCCGGCAACTCATTACCTACATGCGTGATCAGCAGACTGCTGCCGGGTATGAAGAGGTCAATACTCCGGACATCATGGACCAGGAGTTGTGGATTCAGTCCGGTCACATGGCAAAGTTTGGCGACAGCATGTTCCTGACGAAGACGCCTGATGACCGTGTTTTTGCCATCAAGCCGATGAACTGTCCCGGACATATTCAGGTCTTCAACCAGGGGTTGAAGAGTTATCGCGATCTGCCACTACGGCTCTGCGAGTTCGGCAAGGTGCACCGCTATGAGCCATCTGGCGCCCTTCACGGGCTGATGCGGGTGCGCGCCTTCACCCAGGATGACGCCCACATCTTTTGCACGGAAGACCAGATCACGGCTGAATCCGTGGCTGTGACCGACCTCATTCTCGGTATTTATCGCGATTTCGGGTTTGACGACGTCCGCGTAAAGTTTTCTGACCGGCCCGAACAGCGCGTCGGCAGCGACGAAATCTGGGACAAGTCCGAGGCGGCATTGCGGGAAGCCGCCAAAGCCGGCGGCCTGGAACTGGAATACAGCCCTGGCGAGGGCGCGTTCACGGCCCCAAGCTTGAGTTTGTACTGCGCGATGCTATTGGTCGGGATTGGCAGTGCGGCACGCTGCAGGTCGATTTCAACCTGCCGGGGCGCCTGGGCGCATCATTCGTCGGTGACGACAGTCAGCGCCGGACCCCGGTCATGCTCCATCGCGCCATGTTCGGCTCGCTGGAGCGGTTTTGCGGCATCCTGATTGAGCACCATGCCGGCCGGCTGCCCACCTGGCTGGCGCCCGTGCAGGTGTCGGTCCTGAACATTACCGACCGTCAGGCTGACTATGCGGCGCAGGTTCAGGAAACCCTGATAAATCAGGGCGTTCGGGCCGAACTGGATTTGCGGAACGAGAAAATAGGCTTTAAGATTCGCGAGCACACTTTGCAACGGGTTCCCTATCTGGTCGTCGTTGGGGACCGCGAAGCACAAAGTCATACCGTGGCCGTGCGCACGCGTGATGGCAAGGACCTGGCAGCATGCCGCTTGAGCGGTTGGTTCAGGGTCTGGCCACCGACATCGCGAGCCGCGGCCGCATTGTTTTGGATACTATGGAGGGTTGACGTATCGCTGCGAATAAACGAGTCCGCCGGAACGACGAAATTGAGGCGCGAGAAATCCGCGTCATCGGTGCCGAAGGTGAGCAGGTGGGGATTTTGAGCCGTGAAGCCGCGCTGGCATTGGCCAAGGAATCCGGCCTGGATCTCGTTGAGATATCTCCTACTGCGGTGCCGCCGGTTTGCCGGATTATGGATTTCGGCAAATTCCTGTTCGAGAACAACAAGAAGGCGCACGCAGCGAAGCGCAAGCAAAAGCAGAGTCAGGTCAAGGAGATCAAGTTCAGACCTGGCACGGACGAGGGGGATTACCAGATCAAGATGCGTAATCTCCTCAAGTTTCTGGACTCGGGCGACAAGGCCAAAGTGACCTTGCGCTTTCGGGGCCGGGAAATGGCGCACCAGGAAATTGGCGTGCGATTGTTGCAACGGGTCCGTCAGGATCTGGAGGCGGTCGGCACGGTGGAGCAGTTTCCACGAATGGAAGGCCGGCAAATGGTCATGGTGATTGCGCCGAAGAAGAAGTGAGTGCCTGACGTTTTTTTTAGTACCAGCAAGAGTGTGACGGCTGCTGGCCCTGGCAATCCTGCCATGGTTGGCTGCCGGAACCCGCCTGCCACGGCCCGGCCTGATCTTCCCTGGTGGAGGATCAGCGGGTTCGGACCAGGCCAAGGAGAGATCGATGCCCAAGATGAAAACGAACCGGGGCGCTGCGAAGCGTTTCCGGAAGACTGCGAATGGCTTCAAGGCCGCGCAGTCACACCTTAATCACATCCTGACGAAGAAGAGTTCGAAGCGTAAGCGCCAACTGGGTCCAATGAAACAGGTGGCGAAATGCGACGTACCCGGCGTCAAGCGCATGTTGCCGTACGCATAGGGAGGACTGACACATGGCACGCGTAAAACGTGGTGTGACGGTCAAAGCCCGTCACAAGAAGATGCTCAAAAAGGCCAAGGGTATGTCCCAGGCCCGGAGCAAGCTCTACAAGACAGCCAAGCAAGCCGTTATCAAGGCAGGCCAATATGCCTTCCGTGATCGTCGGGTGCGCAAGCGCGAATTTCGTGCGTTGTGGATTACTCGCATAAATGCCGCTGCCCGTCTGCACGGCCTTTCCTACAGCCGATTCATGAATGGGCTGATCAGGGCGGGGGTCGAAGTTGATCGCAAGATGCTGGCTGATCTGGCCGTGCACGATGCGGCTGCCTTCGGCGTATTGGCTGACAAGGCCAAATCCAGTCTGACGGCTGCCTGAACCGTCGGCCGGCGGCATCGGCAGGCTCTTGCCAGTTCGATGTCGCCGGCCCGGTTGCTGTGATGGAAAACCCTGAATCCTTCCTGCTTGACGCGAGTGAAGCAGTCAAATCGGCTGCCGATCTGGCAGCACTGGATGCGATTCGCGTTCGCTATCTGGGCAAGAAGGGCGAACTCACAGCGCTGCTGAAGCAACTCGGCCGTCTGCCCGATGATGTACGCCGCGAACAGGGCCAGGTGATCAATGCGGTCAAGCAGTCGCTAACCGCCGCTATCGACAACCGCCGGCTGCAACTTGAAGCCGATGCTCTGGACAAGGAATTGCTGGCCGGCGCTTTGGACGTCAGTCTTCCGGGCCGTGGTCAGCAACCCGGAGGCCTCCACCCGGTGACCCAGACCCGGCAGCGGATCGATCGCATTTTTGCTGCCGCCGGCTTCGCGGTTCATGAGGGGCCGGAAGTCGAGGACGACTTTCACAACTTCACGGCTCTGAACATTCCGCCGGATCATCCGGCGCGGGCCATGCATGATACGTTCTATCTGCCGGATGGCAGGCTCCTGCGCACCCATACCTCGCCAGTTCAGATCCGGTCAATGCTCAAGCATGGCGCTCCAATAAGATTGATCGCACCAGGACGTGTGTACCGTTGTGATTCGGACACGACGCACACGCCGATGTTTCATCAGGTCGAAGGGCTGGTGGTAGACGAAGGCATCAGCTTTGCCCACCTCAAGGCGATGCTGGCCGAGTTTGTCGAGCGCTTCTTCGAACGGCCCGCAACCGTACGATTTCGCCCATCGTACTTTCCGTTCACTGAACCATCGGCGGAGGTGGATGTACTGGCTGAATCAGGCCGTTGGCTGGAGGTCCTGGGTTGCGGCATGGTTCACCCTCGTGTGCTGGAAAATGTCGGCATCGACAGCGAGAAGTACACCGGGTACGCCTTTGGTCTTGGTGTGGAGCGCTTGGCCATGCTCTGGTATGGCATAGATGACATCAGAATGCTGTTCGAGAACGACCTTCGTTTTCTGCGTCAGTTCAACTGATCTGTCGCGGGAACTCCGATGAAAGTCAGTGAGCACTGGTTAAGAGAGTTGGTGAATCCGGTCGGGGGTACCCCGGAACTGGTTCATCAACTTACGATGCAAGGCCTGGAAGTGGAGGGCGTCGAGCCTGCGGGACCAGCCCTTGCCAATGTTGTGGTGGGTCGGGTGAGCGACGTGGCTGCACACCCGGATGCCGATCGCCTGCGCGTCTGCCAGGTTGACGTTGGCGCCACCACAGTGCAGATCGTATGCGGTGCCGCCAATGTGCGGGCCGGCAGCCATTACCCGGTCGCTTTACCGGGTGCCACCTTGCCGAGTGGTGCAAAGATCAGCAAAGCCAGGCTGCGAGGTGTGGAATCATCCGGGATGTTGTGTTCCGCAGCGGAGCTGGGTCTTGATGATATCGAACCCGGTGAGTTTGCCGCCGGCTTGCTGGAGCTTGATGCGACCGCCGTCCCCGGAACGCCGGTTGATCGCGCGTTGTTGCTTGGCGACCAGATACTGGACCTCAAGATCACGCCAAACCGCGCTGACTGTTTCTCCATTCTGGGTGTCGCACGCGATCTGGCGGCGACAACGAAGCTGGAATTTGCCGGACTGAATATTCAGCCCGTGCCCCCGTCAGACAATGCCCGCTTTCCGGTACAGATAGACGACCCGACCGGCTGCCCCGTGTTTGGTGTGCGCTGTGTACGCGACATCCGCAAGGGATTGCGGTCGCCGCTGTGGTTGCGCGAGCGCTTGCGACGCAGTGGCATCCGTCCGATTCACCCGGTTGTGGACGTGACCAACCTCGTGATGCTGGAGCTGGGTCAGCCATTGCACGCCTACGACCTGGACAAGCTCGCTGCACCACTGCAGGTGCGCAGGGCCGCTGCCAGGGAGAAATTGCAGCTACTCACCGGTTCCGATGTTGTGCTGGACGACAGTTTCCTGGTAATTGCCGATGCTGTTGGCGCCGTTGGTATTGCCGGAATCATGGGCGGCCAACGCACCGCTGTGTCGGCGAGCACCAGCAACGTGTTATTTGAGGCTGCCTATTTCAGTCCGGCCGTGATCGCCGGCCGCGCACGGCGCCTGGGACTGCAAACGGACGCCGCCACCCGCTTCGAGCGCGGGGTTGACCCGTCGGGCCAGATTCAGGCACTGGAGCGCGCCACTGCCCTGCTGCAGGCAATTGTCGGTGGCGTGGCTGGCCCCTGTGACACGACGGGTCCGGGCGTTGGCAGCAACACACCCATCCAGTTGAGGCGGAGTCGCCTTGACCAGGTGCTAGGGCATCAGATTCCTGATGCAGATGTCACCGGGATATTGAGCCGGCTGGCAATGTCTGCCACGACTGACAAACACGGATGGACGGTAAAGCCGCCCAGCTTTCGCTTTGATGTGAACGCCGAGGTCGACCTAATCGAAGAGATTGCGCGCGTGTACGGCTACGATCAGATTCCCGCCAGTGCAGGACTTCAGGCGACCCACCTGGGTGAAGCACCAGCCAGTGTTGTAGATCCCGGGGTGGTTCGCAGTACGTTGGTACAGCGGGGTTATCAGGAAGCGATGACCTACAGCTTTGTCGCCAGCGAAACCGACAAGCTGTTTGCTGGCGGCCGTGCCGGTATGCCGCTGGTAAACCCGCTATCGGCGGAGCTGGGCGTACTGCGTCAGAGTCTCTGGCCGGGATTGGTGCAGGCACTACAACACAATCTGGCACGACAGCAGCGCCGCGTCCGGCTGTTCGAATCAGGTATCTGCTTCAAACCGACGGATGCCGGCCTGGTGGAAGAAAGTGTCCTGGCCGGCGTGGTTGCCGGTCCTGTCGATCCCGAACAGTGGGGTGAACCGTCCCGGTTGGCGGATTACTTCGATGTGCGCTCGGATATCGAAGCAGTTCTGAGCTCGATCTCGCCGGTTATCAAGGTCGAGTGGGCAGCGGGGCAGCATCCGGCGCTGCATCCGGGGCAATGTGCGGCGCTTACGCGAGACGGACACCACCTGGGGTGGCTGGGTGCCCTGCATCCCACGCTGGTCCAGGCACTTGAGCTTGGTACTGCACCTTTGCTGTTCGAGCTTGACTCGGCGCAGTTACTGACTACCGAGCCCCGCCGATTCATCGGCCTGTCACGCTACCCGACAGTGAGACGGGACATTGCCATTCTGGTCGACACCGCAACGCCGGTAGGCCTGCTGGTCGCCGCCGTTCGGGAGGCTGGTGAACCCCTACTTAAAGAGGTCGTGGCATTTGACATTTTCGCTGGCAAACACGTAGAGGCTGGTCAAAAGAGCGTCGCTTTGGGCTTGATTTTGCAGGAAACTTCCCGCACCCTTACTGATGCCGACGCAGACCAGATCGTCGGTGGCGTTGTCCAGCGTTTGGCCAGGGATTTCAACGCCAGAATAAGAGAATAGATGAGCATGGCTCTTACCAAGGCGGACATGGCGGAGTCCCTGTTCAATGAACTGGGGCTCAACAAGCGTGAAGCACGTGAACTCGTTGAGCTCTTCTTCGAGGATCTTCGTGCCGCGCTTTCGAGCGGAGAGCAGGTCAAGCTTTCCGGATTCGGCAACTTCGACCTGCGGGATAAAAACCAGCGGCCGGGCCGGAATCCAAAAACGGGCAAGGAAATCCCAATCAGCGCGAGACGTGTAGTCACGTTTCGTCCCGGACAAAAACTGAAAGCCCGAGTAGAAGCATATGCTGGAGCCGGGGAATAACGACGATCTGCCCCCTATTCCGGGCAAACGCTATTTCACGATTGGCGAAGTAAGCGATTTATGTGCGGTGAAACCGCATGTACTTCGTTACTGGGAGCAGGAATTTCCCCAGTTGAAACCGGTCAAGCGCCGGGGCAACCGTCGTTACTATCAAAGGCAGGATGTACTCATCATCCTCCAGATCCGAAGCCTGCTCTACGATGATGGTTTCACGATTGGCGGTGCCAGACAGAAGCTGACTGGCGAGGAATCCCGCATCGATCTCTCCCAGAGTCAGCAGATCATCCGTCAGTTGCGTGTGGAGCTTGAGGAAGTTCTGCGGCTGCTGCGTCGCTGATTTCCCGCCGGGAGAGGCCTCCGCGGTCAGCAATTCGGGTATTATTCCGGCCACTGCAAGGGACGGGGCGTGGCGCAGCCTGGTAGCGCACCTGCATGGGGTGCAGGGGGTCGCAGGTTCAAATCCTGTCGCCCCGACCAATTAGCAGTGACCTGAAATGATTTAACGATCGTGGAATCACTAGGCCGGCGCCTCTCAGGAGTGCAGCCGGGATTCCCTGGTGTAGCGGCTCTGGCTGCGTAACATTCGATCTTCGATGCCCAGCAGGATCGGCTCTGCACCACGGCGATGGATATTCACCTTGGCATTGAAGGCATTCCGGCGCCGGCCATGCTTGTCCTCAATCGCCAGGCGGCGAATGGAGAAGGTGCCATCCGCACAGGCTTCGCCGGTCAGATAGCACTTGATTGACTCAACCGTTTCGCCAGACAGTTCAAGTCCATTGAGCTGAACCAGGCTGCCCTGGGCCTGATCCATGAAACGAATGGCGTCGAAATCATCGGTTGAATTTTCTCCGGCCTGAAGCATCGGGACACAAAATTCGCCAACCAGAATCTGCCCCGGCTGGGCATGTTCGATCATTCGCGCCAGCTCAATCGTCACCTCACCCACCACGTCGCAATAGATCGTCGGGTTCAACCCCTCAGCATGATTGAACTCATAACAACTACCGACATGAAAACTCGTACGCAACAATGGAACGCCACGACCACTGGCCTTGCGGTGGGCTATTGCATTGTCTGCAAGTACCAGATGCATGAAGTGATACAGATTGGTGTTGGCCTGCAAGCCGACATCCCGGTTCCAGATATAAAAACCATCGCCGGTGCTGGAGCGGGCAAAGTTGACCAGCATTCGCCGCCCCAGCAAGCGGCTATGGGCCGCGTTGAGCGAGCACGACAGGCTGTTCAGTTGCGCCATCTGCTCAAAAGGATTCAACAGGCCAAATCCCACAATATCGAAGAGTGCGACGGCACGGTTCCGGACGTAGCTGACGCTGTATCGCTTGACGAGTTGCTCGATCGCTGCGGTTTCGTCCGCATGCCCGGTCAATCGCTGTCGCAAGGTCACGGTAACCGGTTCTACGGCCAGCAGCCGGGTCGCATTTTGCATCTGGCGTTCGGTGAACAGGCGTTGTCCGGACAACAGATGCATGATGAATTCATGCGCCGGTGGCGTGTCAGCGCTGGAAGGGTCGATCGTATGCAGTTCGCTGGAGCCGTAGGCGGCCACGGTGTAGTGGGGAACCACCAGAAGCTGGACTGCATTGGATTTCGGCAACCAGGCCAGGACCAGATTCTGTCCCAGGCTCCAGCGCGCGTGAAGCTGCCGATCCAGATCCACCAGATTGCCTCGCTGGCGCAGGTCAGGGATAGCGTCAAACCCGCCGAATCGATGCGGTTGCTCGGGGGGAAGTAGCGGGTCGATGATCTGATCGGGCATGGTAGTGGTCGTTCCGGCAACCGGGCGGGTTTTGCCCCCGGTGGCGCTAGTCACTTAGGATGCATACGCGCTATCGTCATTGCAATGGCCTGACTTGAGGCCAGCCTTACAGGCCAGAAACTTGAACTCCTTACCTTCAGAAGTACTTGCCGAATTCCAGGCCATCGTCGGTGCGGCCGGGATGGTCGGCGAGCCGTCAGATATAAGGTCGTATCTGGCGGAAGCCCGGGGACGGTACCACGGCGAAACCCCGCTGGTGCTGCTGCCGGGCACCACGGCCGAGGTTTCGGCCATTCTGCGCGTGTGCTCAGCCCACCGGATCGGTGTTGTGCCACAGGGCGGCAACACGGGACTGGTCGGCGGCAGCGTGCCGCAATCTACAGCCGCCCGACCGGAAATCCTGATTTCAGCCCGACGACTGAATATCGTTCGGCAGATCGATCCGGATAATTTCACCATCACGGCGGAAGCTGGCTGCGTCCTGGCGAGTCTGCAGGCCGCTGCTGCGGCAGCCGATCGCCTGTTTCCCTTGAGTCTGGGCGCTGAAGGCAGCTGTCAGCTTGGCGGCAATATCTCAACCAACGCTGGCGGCACAGCAGTGCTCCGCTACGGCTGCATGCGGGATCTGGTGCTGGGCCTGGAAGTTGTGTTGCCGGACGGTCGCGTGCTGGATGGATTGCGCAGCCTGCGCAAGGACAATACCGGCTACGACCTCAAGCAGTTGTTCATTGGTGCCGAAGGAACACTGGGTTTCGTGACAGCCGCAACCTGCAAACTTTTCCCGCAACCACGCACCGTAGTGACGGCCTGGCTTGGCGTTCACGATGTTGCTACCGCCACCCAGATTTACTCAAGAGCACGCAGCGAGCTTGGCGACGATCTCACCGCGTTCGAGTTTGCCAATCAATTAACCATGGATCTTGTGGTTCAGCATATTCCGGGCAGTCACTCACCACTCACGAATCCAAGCCCGTGGCACCTGCTGATCGAAGTCAGCACGGCTCGCAGCGATGCCCATCTGACTACACAAGTCGAGGGCTTCCTGGCTGATCTGCATGAGCAGGTGCTGATCACGGACGGCGTGGTGGCCACCAGCGGTGCCCAGCGCGAGGCACTCTGGCACCTGCGGCACAGCATGCCCGAAGCCCAGAAGAAGGCGGGCGCGAGTATCAAGCACGATGTGTCGGTGCCCGTCACCAGCATGGCCCGCTTTCTGGGCGAAGCGGGGTCGGCAGCGTCTCACCTGATTCCCGGTGTTCGCCTGGTGTCTTTTGGACATCTGGGCGACGGCAATGTGCATTTCAATCTGTCCCAACCCGAGGGCGCTGACCCTGACCGCTTTATGGCACGCCGGGAAGCGGTGAGCCGGCACGTGCACGAGATCGCTATGGGTATGGGCGGCAGTTTCAGTGCCGAGCACGGGATCGGCCTGCTCAAGGTGGATGACCTGGCTCGCTGGCGCGGCGGTACCAGTCGGGAACTCATGCAGATCCTGAAACAGGCGATCGACCCGCTCGGCATCATGAATCCCGGAAAGCTCCTGGCTGC
>JAWKZI010000013.1:0-79586 GCA_041396045.1 Gammaproteobacteria bacterium
GGCTGGTCGGCTGACTGACCTGCCACAAAAGATCGTCGACGCCATTGGTGGGCTTGTATCCGCCGATGGCCTCCACCAGGAGTGCTCGCACCCGCTCACAGTCGGCTTTTTCCGCAGCGGTTTCCAGCTGCTCTACAAATTTGCTGATGACATCCCACGGCAGAAAAATCTCCATGGCCCGCATGATCATGGGGTGCTCTGTACCGGTAACATTCGTACCGATCAGCAGTTCCTCGTAGAGCTTCTCGGCTGGTCGCAGCCCGATAAACTGAATTGCGATGTCACCGTCTGGATGGTCGTCGTCACGCACCGTGAATCCCATGAGATGAATCATGCGCCGAGCGAGGTCAGCAATCCGCACGGGCTCACCCATGTCCAGCACAAAGACATCACCGCCCTTGCACATTGATCCTGCCTGCAACACCAGTTGCGCAGCCTCCGGAATCGTCATGAAGTAGCGAATGATGTCCCGGTGGGTAACCGTCACCGGGCCGCCGCGCCGGATCTGCCGGCGGAAGACCGGCACTACAGAGCCGGATGAGTCCAATACGTTGCCGAAGCGGACCATGCAGAAACGTGTTGCGGACTGCTGACAGCTCATGGCCTGCAGCAGAAGTTCGGCAAACCGCTTGGTAGCGCCCATGACGTTAACCGGCATCACCGCCTTGTCGGTGGATACCAGGACGAATGTTTCAACGCGTGCATCAACGGCCGCCCTGGCCGTTCGCAAGGTGCCGATTGCATTGTTGTACACGCCCTCGATCATGTTGTACTCGACGAGCGGCACATGTTTGTAGGCGGCAGCGTGGTAGATCGTCTGCACCCCGAAACTGGCCATCACCTGCAACAAGCGATCCTGATTGAGCACCGAGCCCAGAATCGGCACCAGTTCGACGTTCGAGCCTTCATTGGCCAACACGCGACGCAGTTCAATATCGATTTCGAAAAGTGCAGATTCAGAGATGTCGTACATTACAAGGCGGGTCGGCCTTAGTTGTACGATTTGCCGGCAAAGCTCGGATCCAATGGAACCACCGGCACCGGTAACCAAAACAGACTTGCCACGAATACACGCACCCAGCAGGTTCTGATCGGGCGGGACAATTTCACGGCCCAGAAGATCAGCAACATCTACATCACGCACATCGTCGACACGGGCACGGCCAGCGATCAGATCGGCGATGTCGGGCACTGTCTGGACCCTGACTGCCACATTTTCCAGCCGTGCAAGGATCTCTTGCCGTTTTCGTCTGGACACGGACGGTATGGCGAGCAATATCCGCCGTATGTCAAAGCGGTCCACCAGGCCAACCAAATCCTCTGGCCCACACACCGGGAGTCCGGCCACCACCCTGCCCTGCAATACCGGATTGTCATCAATGAACAGAACGGGACAGCAATCCCTGCCATTTGAGATTGCGGTTGTCAGCCGCACGCCAGCCTGGCCGGCCCCGTATATGGCAATACGCTCACCATCAGATCGACGTCCGGACAACAGTGCGCGCATGGCAAACCGGCTTGTTGACAGGCCCAGAATACAAAAAGCCCAGAATACGAAGGTTGTCGAAATACTTTGAGAAAAATCACCGTACTGTACGTAGTTGAGGCCGGCGACAATCAAGGCCAGTAGCGACACCCCGCGGAACACCGCGAACAACATCGACTCACCGACAAACCGGATAATTGCACGGTATAGCCCCTGGGATGCAAGGACTGGGATGCCGGCAAAAACTACCAGGAGCACCAGATAGGTTGCTTGTTGGTGCCAAACCTCATTGTGACTGAGCAAAAGTGCAGCCGTGAGCGATGTGGCGACTATCAGCGTGTCGCACAGCCCAATAATCAATCGCTTGAAGTTGGCTGGTAGTTGAATTAGACGAGCCTGAATAATGCCGTTATTCACCGATAACTTCCTGTTTCGACGGAACGTTTTGCACCTGGTCGGACAACTGCCTACCGGGTAGCCCGGGTGACAACTTGCTGAATCACATCAACCGCGGCCTCCAGGTGCGATTCCTTGAGGGTCGGATGAATGAGAAACATCATACTCGTTTCCCCAGTTGTCGTGCCACGGGTAGCCGACCCACTGGCCCAAGACCAAGATCAACAAAGGCTTTTTCGAGATAGATCGGGACACGAACCAGAAAATGCCGGGATGCCCCTGGCCGCAATCTCCACCATGATTCGATCACGACTCCACCCGGCCCGCAACACTTCGGGACGAATGAATGCGTAAAACTTGTACCACGCGTGCCCTATATGCGGAGGCACCTCGGGAATGCGCAGTGCAGAAAGCCCGCTCAGACCGCTGATCAGAAATGCAGCATGCGCTGAGCGCTTCTGCATCCATTCCGGCAATCGCTGAAGCTGAATTCTGCCGATAGCCGCCTGCATTTCGGTCATGCGCCAGTTGGTACCAAACGTATGATGCAGCCAGCGGAACCCCGGCGCATGCTTCTGATCGTATACGGCCTTGTAGCTTTTGCCGTGGTCCTTGTATGCCCAGGCGTCTCGCCACAGTTGCTCGCACCCGGTCGTCAACAGACCACCTTCGCCGCCCGTCGAGATTATCTTGTCCTGACAGAACGAGAAGGAGCCAGCATCACCTATGCCACCCACCGGCTGACCACGATAAGTTGCACCGTTGGCCTGGGCACAGTCTTCAATAACCTTCAGTTGATGTGATCGGGCCAGTGCCATGATGCCGTCCATTTCACACGGCCATCCGGCCAAATGCACCGGAATAATCGCCTTGCTGCGCGCAGTAAGGACAGGCTCAATGGTTTCGGCACTGATGTTCTGGGTATTCGCATCGACATCGGCGAATACCGGCGTAGCTCCCCGCGCAATGATGCAACTTGCTGATGCGATAAAGGTGCGTGGCGACGTTATCACCTCGTCACCCGGACCAATACCGAGAACATGCAAGGCAAGCTCAAGGCTGACTGTGCCATTGGCGACGGCAACGGCGTGGGGTACGCCAACTGACCCGGCGTACTCTTTCTCGAAGCTACGTGCCTCGCTACCGGTCCAGTAATTTACCTGCCCGGATCGGAGTACCTGCGCTACTGCGGCTATCTCTTCTTCAGTAAAGGAAGGCCACGGCGTCCAATCCGATATACGGGCATCAACAGTCCGGGCCTTGTTCATGATTCTGCTGCACGCCCTCTCTTGATCGGACGGGCAGGCACCCCGACAACAGTTGTGTCGTCGCCTACATCGGCTGCAACGGCAGCGCCTGCGCCAACGATAGCGTCTGCCCCAATCGATAACCCGTCTCGAACGGCACTCCCGATTCCGATCCATGCCCGCGCACCGATCATTACGTCTCCCGCAACATGTGCGCCTGGACAAACATGAACACCATCACCGAGGCGACAGTCATGATCGACGGTCGCCGACGTATTGATGATGCATCCCTTGCCAATTACTGCCCCGGCCTGAATGACCGCCTGCCCCAGAATGACTGACCCGGCACCAATCGACGCATGGCGGCTGACCCATGCCGCCGGATGAACAAGAGCCGGCAGGTTCAAGCCTGCTTTAATCCCGTGGTCGATCAGCTGCATTCGCAACCGGCAGTTGCCGATCGCAATGATAAAGTCTGTAGCAACATCTTGGGAATTGAAGTATGACTCCAGCCCACCAATAACTGGCAGCCCGAGAATCACGCTTTCCTGGGGTGAATCATCCAGAAAAGCCAGCGACGACCATCGCCCCGATTCCATTGCCGCGTCAGCAACCACCCGGCCGTGACCACCAGCACCAACGATCAGGAGATCAGTCATTTTTCTGACCCGCGAAAACGATCCATCGTTGCATGCCCCTTCTGGCTGATTCCCTCTCTACGGACCACCGTGATCAGCGTCTGAAACAGAATACGCAAGTCCAACAGGAGTGATTGGTTGTCGACATACCATACGTCGAGAGCCAGCCGATTCTCCCATGAAATGCTGTTTCTGCCGTTGACCTGCGCCCAGCCTGTTATACCTGGTCGCACTTCAAGTCGCCTGGCCTGTGTCGCAGAATAAAGTGGCAGGTATTCCACCAGCAGTGGTCGAGGACCAACGAGGCTCATCTCCCCCTTTAGGACGTTATAAAGCTCTGGCAGTTCGTCGATACTGGTCGCCCGTAGCCATTTGCCTAGGCGCGTTAATCGTTGTGCGTCGGTACTTCTCTCGCTGGTTGGGTCCATCATTGTGCGGAGCTTGTAGAGGGTAAAAAGTTTGCCGTTACGACCTGGTCGTGTTTGGCGAAAAAGCACTGGCAATCCCATGGTTAGGCAAATGGCAATTGATGCCATCAATACCACCGGAGACAACAGAATCAGCAGAAGACCGGCGATGACAAGATCACAAGTGCGCTTGAGCATCTACAGACCCATTCTGTCAAGCATCGATCGCGATACATGATTGGCATCGAAGCGCTCTTCAGCCTGGCGACGGCTTGCAGCACCCATCACAGCTACCAACTGCGGATTGTCAACGAACCTGAGCATGGCATCGACAAGCGCCGGAACATTCCTCGGCGGCACCAGATAGCCGTTTTCCCCATTGCGGACAGTCTCGCGACAGCCTGGTACGTCCGTGGTAATAATCGGTCGACCACTTGCCATCGCTTCCAGCACCGTCCGGGGCAAGCCTTCCCGGTATGAAGGCAATACGTAGACGTCGGCGTTGGCAAGCGCGGGCCTGACATCCTCCAAAACACCGAGATACTCAATATCTTGACCCGATATCCATGCTTCTATCTCGGCATCTGGTACGGCAGCAGGGTTGGTATCGCGCCAACCTGCTAGCTGGAAGGATACGTTCTGGCACTTGTCCTTGACCAAACGAGCAGCAGCAACATACTCCCGTATACCTTTATCAACCAACAACCGGGCGATCAGCAGAAAAGCATTCTTGCCTGGCAACACCTGCGGCCTGAACACTTCCATGTCCACACCAGAGCCGTTGACCACCTCGGCGCACTGCCCTCTCTTCAGCAATTTCCGGGCCACAAATTCCTGATGATCATCCGGGTTTTGAAAGAAAACGACAGAACATCCAGAGAGTGCAAACCGGTAAAGAAAGGAGAGCAAAGTCGAAAACAACCACCGCCTCGGACCTCTACCGGAAAACGCGTAGCCGAGACCTGTAATCAACGCGAACAGATCCGGTACACCAAGCAGGCGTGCGCCCAGAAGACCCCAGATCACGGGCTTTGCCGTGTATGCGAGCACGACATCTGGCTTGAGTTCGCTGATAAGCCTGCATACTCGGGCCAGGTAACGAGCATCCTGCAAAGGATTAATGCCAGTTCGGTGCAGTTCGACTGGCCGAAATGTCACTCCCAATGCTCCAAGCTGCCCGGCCGTTTCTGAATCATCGGGTGCCGTAGCATAAACAGCATGACCACGTGCCACCATCCCTCTGAGCAAGTGACCGCGAAACCGTATCAAGGATGGCGCGTAGCTGGCCAGTACCAAAACCTTAGACATGGGCATCCGGTTGATCGACTGGCACGCCCATCAGCTTGCGGTACCCGGATGGGACAGGTGGTATCACGGAAAATACCACCGTGGCCCGGTATGCAAGGCAGTCCGCTATGGCAAGAATCAGCCATAGCATAGGAAACCAGAACTCCAATAACACTGCGTGGTGAAACAAGAGGGTCAGCAGTGCAAAAAGCACGCAAGTGCTGTCCCACGTCCTGATCGCTATCAGTTGTAAAATTCTTGTTCCTAAAAACAGCAGAAGTGCTACCAGGCCAATCCACCCGGCGCTGACTGCAGTTTCCAGGAAGAGACTTAGAAGGCCCCTGCCTCGAATCGCCGGCAGTCCAGGCAGCGACATACCATCTGCATACATCTGGGACACCATGCCCCATCCAATCCCCATCGGTCGCTGCAGAAGAATCTGAAACCCGGCACGATAGGCTTCAAATCGGCTCGTTGGACCACTAGCCTCTATCACGCCTCCGCCAAAAAGCTCCACCAGCTTCCGCAGAATTATTTCATTGAACAGCAACTTTCCAGCGTCGGTTTGCAGAACAACACCAATTAGGAAAACCCAGCCCAGAGTGATCGACAGCCAGATACGCGGTGTGCCCCCCCGGATTGCCGTCACCACCGACAGCGTCAATGCAATAGCGACGAAGGAACCAACACTGCCGAGCAGGGTAAAGCCCGGGAGCACTATTGCCAGAAGCAGGGCAGCAGACCGCCAGTGACGACCGTAGCGGATCCAGGCAAGGGGCAGAATGGCCTCGAAAACCATGGCTGTAAATCCTGGCTCTGCTGCGAGACCCCGAGGACGACTCCAGCCAGGAAGCAGATCAATAGGCGGGAGATCGCTCGCAAAGGGAAAGATGAATTTTGTCAGGTTCAGGCCGAAAGCATTTTCGACAATAAACTCACTAACAATAAACAGAGAAAGCCCAATACACGTAGCTGCTGCAGCCTTGCTGATATCTTCAATACTGATCAGGGACAGCAAAAGCCAGTTCCGGACAAGCAGGAAGAAGAACATAACGGTAACCAGCCACGCCATAGTCGTACTGAAGTTCTTGACGCCGGCGAATGGCGCATTCAGCACGATTGCAAGGATTCCCAAGCCTATACATACGAAGAGCGGCACGTCTGTTGGCAAAATGAATGCCAATCTTAGAGACGGAGCGAAAAGAACGAGCACGACTGCTGCAGCGACCATGTATGCCAGTGGCAGTGGCAACCAGGGAGAAACTGCAAACGCATGCAGCGCCGGCAGAAGCAGCAGAAATCCCTGAAACAACCGGGTCCCCGGTGCCCGGCCGTGCCAAGTACCAAGTTGATTCACATCTGAAAGCACGGTGACTGCCAACGGCCTACTTGCGGAGAAAACGTCGCAGAGGCTTGAGCACCGGAATGTGACTCAGCGCCGAGCGTATACGTCGCGGGCTAAACCGGCAAGGCAAATTGCCGCCGATCATTTGCAAGCCGTGGATCTAATACCTCAGACGTTCTGTGTGCCTGATTTAGCAGTGATGGAATCTGGTCCGATTTCCCGGCACTGACAGCCTGCCACACTTTCACATAGTCTTTCGCACACCGCTCCCAGCCAAGCGAAGCAGCCCTGGCGCTCAACTGCGCTCGTTCGGCCGCCAAACCAAGAAAGATACTCAGCAACTCATCAAACGTAATGAATCGATGGGTAAGATCACTGGCCAGATCACGGTGAAACCCCTGATCAGTTACGATGGTTTTTACGCCGGCCGACAAGGCATCGAGTGTACCCATCGACCCCTCATCAAGCCCAAGATACAGGTAATAGCCGTAATTCGGGACTGCACTGACTATCGTCCGATAGTCAACAGGTATCGTTGCTGCCAGCATCGTAGTGCACTTCCGCACCGGCATTTCTCAATTCCGGAATGACACTGTTCCAGCCGGCACCAAAATCCTGAACGAAGGCATTCAAAGGCATCGCTCTGGCCGTACTGCCTCAACAAACTCTCCCGCTTGCGCCCATCCGCATAAACACGGGTAGTTATCCCGATTACGATGCGACGCGGAGACATTTCGCCATCATGGCCAACCATGATATGACAGAGCTTCTCACGCGCCGCGCCAAGCGCTACGAGCTTTCTACCGTGTCTCCGGACATGCAGATGCCCAGATCAACACCAGACTCAAGTTCGTGGCGAACCAGACGTGCCTTGTACGGATCATCAATGTGCGTGATGAACATCGTAGTGCGGGTGGTATGCGCTTCGTTCGCAAACGCATAACTCATCCAGTGATTTACATCCACGGTCGGATCTGGCCGCTGTGAGATGCTTACGCTGGCGTCGAAATTGGCCGCATACTGCGCAATCCGGTTGGCAATCTTCTCGATAATCCATGCCGAATTATCAGCATGCAATACCAGATTGATTCGTATTTTTTCCGTCATAAAAGCCTCAGATCAGGCGTCGTATTCTGAGCAAGACCAGAGCCGAGAGGAACGTAAGAGCGTAGCCAACCGACAACGATACCGCAGCCCCTTCAACACCAAACAGCGGGGTCAGGGTCAATAGCAGTATGACCGCGACCCCATTGCCCACCACATTCGCCACAAGCTGAAGCTGTGGTTTGCCACAGGCATATGCCAACGCGTGTGTCCAGATAAGCGGCAACGAAACCAGTATCCATCCTGACGCAAAGAGAAATACCGTAGGTACTTTTTCCAAACTCAGGCCCCAGAAATCGCGTGGTGATTATTGGCACCACGACCGATGCTATCAACAGCAGCAACGCGGCACCCACCAGGAGTATCTTGCTCAAGCCAACAACAAAGGCTCGAATGACAGCCATATCATTTGCCTGCGCCATTCGAGCCAATTCCGGCATCACCACGAAAAATACCGGATCGCCTGCCTTCCAGACCATCAGAGCAAAGTTCTTGGCCATTCGGTACACCGCTACTGCACTGAGCGGTAGAAACCATCCGACAATGGTCGTGTCAAGGTCACGAACAACCGAATCCACAAGTGAAATGGAGTAACTGGAGGCCATAAAAGAACGCAGCTCGCGCCGCCGCGGACTCAGGACGGCCAGTTCGCCCCAACACCGGCACACCCCTGATCTTCAGGAGCCTTGCTGCAACGCTGACCAGGGCGATATTCGCCAGTACGGCAGAAACTCCGGTAACAACGAGGAGGGACATCACCGATGCCTTTCCCAGTGCGATTACAACAACTACAGCTGCCAGGCGCATTGACCAGTCAAGTACGATCACTTTTGCATGAATATCAAAGCGGTCAAGGACGCGCAAAATACCAACAGACGGTGCATTGCCCAGGCGGGCGCCGAGCAGCCACACTGCGCAGACCCACAACACGCCTTCCCCGTCTTCAACCTTGAGCAGGGTCCGTGACGCAAAATGTGCGAGCAGCAACAGTACAAAAAAGCCAGCCAGCCGGGTTAACACGTCCACACATAGCGTCAGGCGCAGCATGGCCTCCAGATGTCGCGGTTGCCTGGCGTCGAAGAACTCACTGAAGTACCGAATACATACTTCCTGAAGTCTCAGATCGAAGAAGCCGAAGACCAGGGAGGCAAATGCAAAGCCCAACGCAAACAATCCGTAGTCTGTCGCACCAAGACTGGCAGCAACGACGAGCTGATGCAGTGCTCCGAGAATGGCCGCCCCGCCATTGGCTGCATACTGCCACCCGAGGTTGCGCAAAAAGGACTTTGGAAAGCGAATGCTAAACATCTGGTGCACGGATTCCACAACACGGGCAGACACCAGCCCTTCAGGTCACAGGCTGCTCCGACTGGCTGCCTGGCATGCCCGGGCAGATGTTCTCAATAACTGCCGTTTCTAGATTCTGAAGCCGGCCTTGCGTCGGGCGCGCCAGAACGTAAACCAACGGTAGGCAAACGACTGCAGATACAGCACGGGTCCAAGTGGCAAATTCTCCTGCAGCCAACGAACACCCTTCCGCGCATGCTTCTCGAGGCCCTGCTCGCGTGTTGCTGAAACAGCGGCGGCCTGATTGGCGTAATCACCGGCAAACTGCAGTGGCGCCACGAATTCCTCCACGGCCATCTCCTTTCTAGCGAACAGGAGCAAGTGCGGCGCATAGCGAACCTGATCAAGGTCGGCCAAAGCATGGCGCGAGCCCAATACGTCGCTCCGATACTCGTAGCAGAGGCTGCGCTGCTTGCCGTAAGGTCGATAGCGATCCCACATGATTACGAATGCACGGATGTCAGTAAATCCATTGGCAGTGTAAAAATCTGTGAGTACATTCGGGTTGATGGAGTAGTACCCACCGTTGTAGCTATACGTAGGCACCAGGTGGATTACAGTCCCACCAATTGTCAACGCCTTCACAATACTTTGCAGGCAGGTGCAGAATGTCGAATACGTGTTCAAGGGTTCCGGGATCAAAGATCAAGCCATACTGGTTGTGAAACTGGTCCGGAAGAGGAGTATTCAGATCGTGAAGAATCTCCGGAACATACTCGCATCCCTCGATATCAAGACTATCCAATTGACCTATGCCAATGTCCTGGAAAAAAGACCGTGCTTTTACCCAGGAGAGACGTTTACCAAATCTGTTGGTGGAGATTTCGACCTCGTCAATGTTCCAAGCCGGCTCGGCACCAAGATACTCTCGCGACCATGCAGTTATCTCGTCAGTAGTTGCATAGATTTCCGGGACACCAAGAGTCAAAGCAGGGCCACGGAATTGATAATGCGCGTGCTCTCGACTTATGAGCCGCGCTGCACTTTTCAGAATTGCCATGTGATATGCAACAGCCTGCGATTACGTTGCACGAGCAACAAGAAGCGCGTTCCAGCTCTGGTCAGTAACCGGAACATCCAGAGTGGGAAATTCAGCGATCTTCAGTAACTCGAATCCTGCAGATGCGAGCAGGTTCTTGATCTCCTGCGGGAAAAAGAAGCGCATTTCATGTCGTTCCTTGAACGAGGAAATCAGCTTCGTGGAGTCCAGCACCCACACGTCATAGTCCACAGTTGCAATCTGTTCGAAAGAGTCCAGCTGGCCATGCGCAGCACGAAGTGTCGTCACCTCTCCATTCTTTATCGTACGTATCCGATCAGAAGGCTGCGTCTGCAGTACTGCAGGTCCATACCAGAAGTCCGCTACAAACAGTCCGCCAGCCTTGAGATGTCGCCGGACATTTGCCAACGCCAACTGAACTCCCTGGGCTTCAACCTGATAGCCCAGAACGGCAAACATCATCAGAACAACGTCGAATTCTCCCGGCAGACGAATCTCGGTTACATTGCCGCTACTGAATTCCAAAGCCAGGCTCGGTTGTTCTTTCCTGGCTTGCTGACCCTTCTCCCTCGCAATCGCCAACATGGCCGCGGAAAGGTCGACGCCATGCACATGATGTCCGCGACGCGCAAGTTCAATGGCGTGCGTACCTGTGCCACAACCGAGATCCAGAATGTGACTGGAACTCTGTGCCCCGTAGTTTTTGATGCACTGCTCAACCAGGTCGCATTCGCGGGAGTAGTCCTTGTCCCTATAGAGCAGATCGTACGAATCAGAATATTTGGATCCAAAAACTTCAGGCACCGCGTACGCTCCGTTCAACAGCACGGGCTACCGTTGCTATCTGTTCATCAGTGATTGATATGCCGGTTGGCAAGTACAAGCCGCGCTCGGCGATGCGATCAGCTACCGGGAACTCCGCTTCTTCCCCGGCAAAAAGACCGAGTTTCAGGAAGGCCGGCTGGCGATGCATGCCCAGAAAGAAGGGTCGGGTTTCAATGCCCTCGTCCTTCAGCAATCCGGCCAAATGCGCTGCGTCAAACGATACCGATTCCCGCAACACAAGTCCGTATACCCAGTAGACGCTTTTCGCCCAGGCCTCCTCGACCGGCAGCTCCAGTTGTTCAATGTCAGCAAGAAGTGCAGTGTACGCATGCGCTATTTGCCGCTTCCGTCGGACAACCTCGTCCAGGCGACGAACCTGGGCAACGCCGATAGCTGCCTGGATATTCGTCAATCGGAAGTTGTACCCCATTTCTTCATGCAGGAAACGCCGACCGGGGGAAAAGCACAAATTCTTGATTGATCTGGCCCGGTCGGCAATTTTCTTGTCGCTGGTTACCAGCATGCCGCCTTCACCCGTGGTAACCAGCTTGTTCGCGTAAAACGAAAACGTTGCCACATCACCCAGCTGCCCGCATCGACGCCATTCTTCGGCCGCTGTGCCTCGGGAGCTCAGGTACTCGGCTCCATGAACTTCCGCAGCGTCCTCAATAATCTTCAGGTTGTAGCGCTTTGCCAACGCGCGAACCGGATCCATGTCTGCCGGATGCCCGTAGATATGAACGACCATGATGGCACGCGTTCGCGAAGTGATCTTTTCCTCAATCTGACTGACATCCATCCCCCAGGTCCGTGGCTCGCTATCTACCAGAACCGGAATAGCCCCCGCCCGGATAATGGCCGTCGCACATGAAACAATCGTAAAGGTCGGCATGATGACTTCGTCACCCGACCCAATCCCGAGGGCCTGTATCGCTACATCAAGAGCGACGCTGCCGTTAGCGACTGCAATCCCGTATTTGGCACCACAGGCCTTGGCCCAGGACTCTTCAAATTCATCTATGAATCGGCCCGAAGACGATATCCAGCCCGTTCGCAGACATTCGTTAACATTAGCGATCTCCTCCTCGCCTATGACTGGCTCGCACACCGGGATCACTAAAAGTGCACCTTGTCGTCGCCAGCCACGAACGGGCCCTGTTTGACCTCGACCAGAACAGTGTCCTCCTCCAGAGCGAATCCGTGACCACCGCCAGACAAAATGACGAGATCACCAGCGGTCAAGCCGACTCTCCTGACGGACGTTCCCGCATTGTCGAATATTTCCAATTGACAACGTCCGGACTTCACCAAAATGACTTCCGAAGTTCCAATAATTTTTCGTTCCTGTGGCAAGTGTCGGTGTCGTGGAATCGTTGTCCCTTTGGGATAGACGATAAACCCGACTTGCTGGTTGAATTCATGCGGCGTGACGAATGTAGTTTTTGTTGGCGAATACGAATGCCGGATAACCATTGCCAGTATTTGATCATCCGACTTGATCGTTTCAATGTCTGGCGTACTCATAACGGACTTTGCATCTGGTTTCTCTGCCTGAGGTACAACTCACGATCAGCTGCCTCGTAGTCCTTGGTAGCCATTTCCTCTACCAGTTCAATAAAACTGACGCGCGGAGACCAGCCCAGAAGTGCTCGCGCCCGACTTGCGTCACCGAGCAGACTATCCACCTCGGTCGGTCTGAAGTACCCGGGATCCACTGCAACAACGACCTGATCATTCCATCTCCCAACCTCATTCTCGCCCGATCCCTCCCAGGTGATTGGCATATCAATGACCCGGGAAGCCGCATCGACAAATTCCCGCACACTATGTTGTTCACCGGTAGCGATCACCAGATCTTCCGGAGTTGGCTGTTGAAGCATCAGCCACTGTGCTTCGACGTAGTCGCGTGCATGCCCCCAGTCCCGGCGTGCATCCAGGTTCCCCAGATACAGGCAGTCCTGCAGACCCAGTCTTATGCGTGCAAGTGCGCGCGTAATCTTTCGGGTAACGAAAGTCTCGCCACGCACCGGAGATTCATGATTGAAGAGAATCCCGTTACATGCATAAAGGCCATACGCTTCGCGATAGTTAATCGTTATCCAGTAGGCGTACAGCTTCGCAACCGCATACGGACTCCTGGGATAGAACGGGGTTTTTTCGGTCTGCGGAATCTCGCGCACCAGACCATACAACTCCGAGGTGGAAGCCTGATAAAAGCGGGTGTGCTCCGACATATCAAGTATCCGAATGGCCTCGAGCAGTCTCAAGGCACCCAGGGCATCTGCATTGGCCGTGTATTCCGGCTCCTCGAATGACACAGCAACATGGCTTTGTGCTGCGAGGTTGTAGACTTCATGTGGCCGCACCAGCTGCAAAATGCGAAGGAGACTTGAGCTGTCAGTCATGTCACCGTGATGCAGGGTCAGAGCAGCTTTCGGATCGTGCGGATCCTTGTACAGATGATCAATGCGCGCGGTATTGAAGAGCGATGTTCGGCGCCGCACTCCATGCACTTCATAGCCACGCTCGAGCAGAAACTCGGCCAGATAGGCACCATCTTGCCCGGTGACCCCGGTGATCAGGGCGCGCTTTACTGATGACATGGCTTACGGGTTCTCGGCAACCATAGCGTGCCGCTCGCCTGCCGCACGTCGTTGCCGTTGATCTGCGCGGGCGGCAACCCAGATTCCGATCAGAGCCCCGACAAACAGTCCAAGGCAGGTGAGGACAATCCGGTTTGGACGAACATATTTGTCTGGGTCTGATGGCCTGGCCCGGTCCAGCATTTGCAATGCGAAGTCCTGCCGAGTTTTGGCAACCATAATTGATTTGAGCTGACTCTCCATCAAGCTGTAGATTGCTGTCCGGAGTTCAAGTTCGGTCGCTCGCGTCAACTCTTCATCCAGAAACTTGAGTCTCGCCGATGCGTCGTCTATGGCCTGGACACGCATTCGCCTGTTGAGCATATCGATAATGCCGTTTGCCCATTGCGCACCGGCCTCGGAGTCACGCCAGTCCACGGATACGCTGATCAATCCTGATTTCGGATCATCCATCACTGTCAAGACTTCACGCTGAAGCTTTTCAGCTCCATCCTGAAGTGTCGGGATACGCGATCCGCTTACACGCCATTTTTTGGCTTCCGCATCCCACTTGGATGCAAACAGTGTCGGCAACAGATCATTCTGCCGGACAAAGTCCTCGGTAAACGATCTGCCATTGAGAATCGCGAGTGCTTCTGCCCTTGTTCCGCCGGGAGCGCCAAGTGACACACCAGCAAGCGCGGCAAGCCCGCCAAATTGACTACTCAACTGACTTAGTGCGCCGCTGCCGCTGTCCTCGGCAACACTCAATACGATGGCTTGCGCCCGATACACCGGTGTAATCAGGAAGCTCAGGGCAAGTGCCAGCGATCCCAGTGCCAGACCAATTCCAACGATCAGCCACCATCTGGATAAAGCGGCTTGCCAGAGAAACGCAAGCTGGATGGTGCCAGGCGGCTGCCCAACCCGCACTGGCATGACATACACAAGATCGCGTTCATTCTGGTTCGGTGACGAAGTCATACGTACTCAGAACGAATTCACCGCTGCCACAGCGACAGCCAGGTTATAGATGATGCTCGTAACCGAGGTCCACAGCGGCAGCGGTGGCAACCGCTCCGTATCGACGGGGACCACGATCGTGTCGCCCGGGTGTACCTCCTGGTTATTGCTCTTGAACCAGTGGCTGCCGGTTGATGCCACAACCTGGCCGTTGGCCCGCACAATATAGGTGCGTCGGGTGTCGGCCTTCTTGGTCGTGCCGCCGCTCAAATTCACATAGTCGTCACGATCCAGGCTGGGTTGATACAGATGCGACGTGGCCGTCTGCACCTCACCCAGCACGGTGACTTCCTGGCTGCGCCGGGGCACGATCAGGCGATCATCGTCTTTCAGCAGGATGTCGTTGGCCGAGCCGGGCGGCGACCTGAGAATGCGCGGCAGGTCGATGGCCAGCCGGCCGACTGGCTCCGTTTTTCTGAGGGATGCAAGCAGGGACTGGCCAACCGACAGTGACTGGGCACTGTTCTGCCCCGATGGTGCCTGGCTGGACTGAACGGCAAGCGTGGTGAGGTCGCGCTCGAGCCGGTCAGCCAGGTCGTTGATCTGCTGAGCTTCGCGTTCCTTGAGGTTCTTGCGGGTAAATACGACGCCCTCGGGGAACGCCAGGTCGGTGAGTCCCCCTGCCCGCTCCAGCAAACCGTCCAGAGTCTCACCGCGCCGGATGGCATATTGCCCGGGAAAGCGTACCTCGCCCTCCAGGGTCACGGTTTCGCGCCGCGTCCACTCCGGCAGTCGCTTGATGGTCAGCAGGTCGAAGGGTTGCAGGAAGACGTCGGCCATCTTGTCGCCCGCCAGCGCCGCCTGCAGATTGATTTCCCGTACCTCAGTGCGCCGCGTCTCACCGTTCGCCACTTCATAGCGGGCCAGCTCGGCCTCCGCGCCGAAGGCGGCCTCGTTCAGGCTGCCGCCGGCACGTACCAGATCTGAAACCCGCATGCCGGACTCCAGGGGATAGGCGCCGGGCATCTTCACGCTGCCGTCCACAGTAACGATCTGCGTGGGTTGTTTACTGGTGCCTTGCCGACGCAGATCGTCGAGCACCGGCGCAAGCTGCACGGCCCGACTGCCGTCAGTATCGAAGACGATAATCCGGTCGCGAGGAAACAGCACAACATTGGCATCCGAGGCCGGATTGCGCCAGGCGGCTTCAAGGTCTGCCGAAAGCACCACCACCTGGCGATCCGGCAGCAGCTCACGACGGATGACCACGTAGTGCAGATCGGCATTGGGCCGCAGCTCATCGACGCCAGGAATCACGTCGGTCAGACGGGAGCCTGCCTGAAATTGAGTGGCACCAGGTCTGTAAACATGGCCGCTCAGTGTGACGGCATTGTCCAAGGTGGGACGCACCGCTTCGACATGCAGGATATCGCCGGTCTGCAAGCGCATCTGCTGGCCATTTTTTGTGGTCAGGTCCACATCCAGAAGCTGGCGACCCGCGGTCGCGTCCACCCGCTCCAGAGTCGTGCGGCCAGGGGCTGCCTCGGGCGTGAGGCCGCCAGCCACTGTCACGAGATCGGCTGCCGTGGCATCGCCCTTGAACTCGTATATGGCGGGCCGCAGGATCTCGCCGGTGATACCGGCCGTGCGGCCTACCGGTGCAATGAACAGCACATCACCAGACTGGATACGCGCATCGTTTCTGGCATCACCGTGCAGCAAGAGATCGTACAGATCCAGGGTAGACACGGTTTTGCCGGCCCGCTTCAACTGGATGTTGCGCAGCGAACCCACCGGTGTGGGCCCGCCACTGGCGAGCAGGGCGTTGCTCATCGTTGACAAGCCGCCGATGGTGTATGACCCCGGATGCAGGGCTTCGCCGGCAATCAATACCCGGATGGAGCGCAGATCGCCCAGACTGACCACAGCACGCGTACCGATCATCTGGCCGGACACCGTCGACTCAATCAGCCTGCTCAGCTCATCGAAAGGCATGCCCGCCACTGAAACGGGGCCGATGTCTGGCAGGTGGATCGTGCCGTTGCGGCCCACTGTGAGCTTGTAGTTGCCGCGCGTATTGCCGATCAACTGCACCTTGACGACATCCCCGGGCCAATGGTGTAGTCGGCTGGCACGGGCATATCCGAGGCCGGCGCAAGGTTGTCGGCACGTTGGCGAACAGGTCGTAGCCGAAAGGCTTCAGTGCATCAACACCCGTCGGCTTCAGGGAGAGCAATTTGAGTTCGACAGCCAGACCACTCAACGCCGGCTCCAGAGCCAGCCGCGTGGTGGCTTCCTTTGCCGTCAGGCCAGCAAGTGCAATCCGGGTTGCGCACGCCCGGAATGTGGAGTTGCCCCAGTTTGTCCAGGCGGTAGGGATTGGCGGCCAGCGCACGCTCCAGCAGCACATCGATGCCAGGTGCCGGCGTTGGTGCCAGCAGCGGATCGGTGGCCGGTGGTTGGCGCTTCAGATCCAGCAGTACGGTGTCTTTGGGCTGGATACGGGGTGGCTCCAGGTACATCTGGAGCTGACGATTCGTGCCGGTGTCAGACCCGCCATAGCCGGCGCCGAAGGGCGCACCGGATCTGGATGCTTCGCCGTCTTTGGGTCGACTGACAGCGGGCTCATCCAGCGGCCGGTCTGACTTCGAGCCGTCACCTTCCAGGTCATCGAGCAAGCCGTACTGCTCAGCCAGCGCCCGCTTCTGCTCCGGTGACAGATTCTGCAGTTGCCGGATCTGGTCCGGCGTGGGTGACTGGGCGACTGCACGAACGGGTACGCCCAGACCAGTGACCAGAGCAGTGACCAGAGCAGCGACCAGAGCAAGAACAGGCCCGAAGGTAAATCCAGCCAGCACGCAGCGACCAGATGGCTCGTGTGCCTGGCCCTGATTCCCTGTGCCCGCTCTCTTGCGGGACCGTGCTACTGGATCGCGCCCCCTGCTTGCCTGCCCCATTGACCCGTTCAGCTCGTCAAAACCCGCGCCAAGCTTACAGAAATCCCCCTCAACTGTCCTTCATCCAGTCACGGAGTACATGGCCCACCGGTGGCAATCCACTGCCATCAGCAGCGATCAGGGCCTTGTGCATACCCACGGCCATTACCTTGCCGAGCTCAACGCCCCACTGGTCAAACGGATTGATGCCCCAGATGCAGGCCTCCACGAACACCTTCTGCTCGTAAAGTGCGATCAGGAAGCCGAGGCTGCGCGGGTCCAGCCGACGCAGCAGGACGATGTTGCTCGGGTGATTGCCAGGATGCACCTTGTGAGGTGCAAGTCGTGCCACTTCAGCCGGTGATTTGCCCTTTTCCGCCAACTCTGCGCTGGCCGCCTCCAGCGTATATCCCCGGGCGAAGGCCTCGGCCTGGGCCAGCATGTTCGCCAGACCGATCAGATGCTGGTCTGCAAAGCGACTGGCGCCTTCGACCGGCGCGATGAAATCCGCCGCGAAACTGGCCGTGCCCTGATGCAGAAGTTGAAAAAAGGAATGCTGGGCATTGTTGCCGGGTTCACCCCAGATCACGGTGCCGGTTTGCCATTGCACCGGCTCACCGTCGCGCGTCACGCCCTTGCCGTTACTTTCCATCTCCAGTTGCTGCAGATAGGCCGGAAAGCGATGCAGACGCGCGTCGTAGGGCAGCATGACCTGCGTCGTCGTACCCAGGAGGTTCTGGTTCCACACGGCAATCAGGGCCAGCAGCGCCGGCAGGTTGTCGGTGAGTGGCGTGCTGCGAAAATGCTCGTCGAGCTCATGCCCGCCGGCAAGCAGTTCCCGAAAATTGTCAGCCCCAATGGCGATGGCAATGGCCAGGCCAATTGATGACCACAACGAGTAACGACCACCAACCCAGTCCCAGATGCGGAAGCGATGGAGATCAGCGATACCAAACTTGTCCATGGCCGGTGCATTGACCGAGACCGCGACAAAATGGCGGGCCACGGCTGCCTCACCGAGTTGGGCAATCAGCCAGGTCCGCGCCGAATCGGCGTTGGCGGCCGTTTCCCAGGTGGTGAAGCTCTTGGAGCAAATGATGAACAGCGTTTCCGCGGCCGGCACACTGGCGAGTACATCGGCGAGCTGCGTGCCATCGACATTCGACACATAGTGAATGTGCAGGTCCGGTTGGCAGAACTCGTGCAGTGCCTCCACGGCCATCACAATGCCCAAATCAGAGCCGCCAATGCCGATATTCACGACATGCCGGATCCGGCTGCCGGTGGCGCCCTTGAATTCGCCCGACCGTACGGACTCGGCCAGGCTCAGCATCCGCTCGCGCTCGACGCCGACTTCGGCCCGGATATCCGTGCCCGCGACCTTGAGCGGCGGGCTGACCGGCCCGCGCAATGCCATGTGCTGGGCAGGACGGTTCTCGGTGACATTGATCGCGTCGCCGGCGAACAACGCCTCGATGGACTGCGGCACACCTCGTTCGTTGGCCAGCGCAATCAGGAGCTTCAGGGTTTCTGCGGTAAGACGATTCCGCGAAAAATCGAGCAGGCAGTCGCCCTGCTGGCGTGAAAAGGCCTCAAATCGGCCAGGTTGATCGATCAGGTCCCGAAGATGGGTAGCACCCACCGTCTGTGCGTGGCGCTGAAGCGCCTTCCAGGCCGAAGCCTGCAGTAGTCCGGTCGCCATGGATCACTCCTCTCAGAGAGTGATCTTATGGTAGTCCAGATACCAGTCGACAAAACGGGCCACGCCCACCTCTACCGGCGTCGCCGGCCGGTAGCCCACATCGGTCACCAGATCCTCGACATCGGCCCAGGTGTCCGGCACGTCGCCGGCTTGCAGCGGCAGCAGATTCTTCTCGGCCTTGCGCCCCAGGCGTTCTTCCAGCACCTCGATATAGCGCATCAGCTCCACCGGCTGGGCGTTGCCGATGTTGTACAGACGGTATGGCGCCAGGCTGGTCCCGGGATCCGGATCATCGGAGTTCCAGGCGGTGTTAGGCGTCGCAATATGGTCTACCGCAGCAACCACCCCACCGGCGATGTCGTCGATGTAGGTGAAGTCCCGTCGGTGGTTGCCGTAATTGAAGACATCGATCGGCTTGCCTTCCAGGATGTTCCGGGTGAACAGGAACAGCGCCATGTCCGGCCGGCCCCACGGACCATACACGGTAAAAAAGCGCAATCCGGTAACGGGAAGACCATAGAGGCCGGCGTAGGTGTGGGCCATCAATTCATTGGATTTCTTGGTGGCCGCATAAAGCGATAGCGGGTGATCCACGTTCTGATGAACGGAAAACGGCATCCTGGTGTTTGCGCCGTAGACCGAGCTGGTGGAGGCATACACCAGGTGCTGTACACCATGATGACGACATCCCTCGAGCACGTTCAGCGCGCCGACAACGTTGCTGTCGACATAGGCGTGCGGGTTCTCGATGGAATAACGCACCCCAGCCTGGGCGCCCAGATGAATGACCCGGTCAAAGCGTTCGGCCTTGAACAGCGCCTCCATACCAGGCCGGTCAGCCAGATCGAGAAAGACGAAACGGAACGCCGGCTCTTTTTCCAGCCTTGCCAGTCGCGCCTTCTTGAGGTTTACATCGTAGTAGTCGTTGAGATTGTCCAGGCCGACAACCTCGTCCCCACGGGCCAGCAACAACCGTGCAGTCGTGGAGCCGATGAAGCCAGCAGCACCGGTAACCAGTATTTTCACAGGCGTGCGTCCACCTGGTCGGCCGGCAGCAGACTCTTGATGTCGTAGAGGATGTGGTCCTTCCGGCCCCAGGCGCGAATGTCAGCGGGCGCCATATCCCGGAACTGATTGTGTGCGACCGCCAGAACAATGCCGTCGTACTGATCGGCCGCCGGTGCGGAGCTGAGGATGTCCAGATCGTATTCGTGCTTGACGACTTTCGGATCGGCCCACGGGTCATACACGTCAACCACGCCACCGTAAGATTTCAGTTCGTGAACCACATCGACCACGCGGGTGTTGCGGACATCCGGGCAGTTCTCCTTGAAGGTGACGCCGAGGACCAGAATCTTCGACTTCGGCAGGCTCATGCCCCGTCGCACCATGAGACGAATGACTTCGGTGGCGACATACAGCCCCATGTTGTCGTTGATGCGCCGCCCGGCCAGGATCATCTCCGGGTGATACCCCATCTCCTGGGACTTGTGCGTCAGGTAGTACGGATCAACGCCTATGCAGTGGCCGCCAACCAGGCCGGGCCGGAACGGCAGGAAATTCCATTTGGTGCCGGCTGCCTCCAGAACCTCGACGGTATCCAGACCCATACGGTTGAAGATCAGTGCCAGCTCGTTGATCAGCGCGATGTTGACGTCGCGCTGGGTGTTCTCGATCACCTTGGCCGCTTCTGCCACGCGAATGCTTGATGCCGGATAGGTTCCCGCCGTGATGATGCGGCCATACAACGCGTCGACAAACCGGGCCGCATCAGGCGTGGACCCGGCCGTGATCTTGCGAATGGTCGTCAGCCGGTGTTCCTTGTCGCCCGGATTGATACGCTCCGGACTGTAACCGACGTAGAAATCCTTGTTGAGCTTCAGCCCGGATACCTGCTCCAGGATTGGTGCGCAATCGTCTTCCGTGCAGCCAGGATAAACCGTGGACTCATAGACCACGACCGCACCCTTCCCCAATACCTGCCCCACGGTACGGCTCGCCGCCCGAAGCGCACTGATGTCGGGTCGCTTGGCCGCGTCGATGGGCGTGGGCACGGTAACGATGTACACATCGCGGCCGCGCAACGCTTCGAGCTCGGTGGTGAACGTGAGACGACGGGCTGCTGCCAGTTCCTCGGAATCAGTTTCCAGCGTGAAATCCTTGCCGCTTTTGAGGTCGGCAATACGCTTGGGGTCGATATCGAAACCGACCGTATCGAGGTAGCGGCCAAACTCGACCGCGAGCGGCAGCCCGACATAGCCAAGGCCTACGATGGCGACCCTGGCATCCTCTATCTTCTTGAAATTGGACATATTGTTCTTCTGAAGTTGGGCCTCTGACAAGCGGCATTCTCACCCAGGCCGATAGCGGAGGCCAACACCTCACACTACAGCAGGAATATGACCGCGAGCAGGGCGGTGATCGTCATTGTGATGGTGTATGGCAGCGCCATCCAGACCATCTTGCCGTAGGACAAACGGATCACGGGTGCCAGAGCCGAGTCAGCAGAAACAGAAGGCCGCCTGCCCGTTCGGGGTAGCGACGCTGGGAATATTGGTGCCGGTATTGATGGCGACCGCCAGCAGATCGAACTGCTGCCGGTCGATCTGGGCGGCCTGTAGCGCATTCTGCACCTCGGTAATGTACACGGTGCCCACGAACACGTTGTCGCTGACCATCGAAAGCACGCCGGAGGCAATGAAATACATGACGATCTGCAGGTGCCCGTTCATTGACAGCACCCATTGGGAAAATGGCGTGAACAGCGCCTGGTCCTGAATCACAGCCACAATCACAAAGAAAACCACCAGCAATGCCGTAAAGGGCAAAGCCGATTCAAAAGCGTGGCCAAGTCGCTGCTCTTCCACGATGCCATTCAAGGATGTCGCCAGCACGATGATCATCAGGCCAATCAGCCCCACTTCCGCCACATGGAATCCCAGGGCGACAATCAGCACGCAGACCGTCAGGCCCTGCATGACCAGAGCACTGCGTTCGCGCAACGTTCGCTGTGCATCGGCATGCCGCTGGTAGTCAGTGAGAATCTTGCGCACGTTGGGACTCAACTCGGCCCCGTAGCCAAACCAGCCGGTCACTTCCAGCAAGAAGCAGGTAACCAGGCCAACGATCAGGACGGGAATCGTCACCGGGGCCACGCGCAGAAAGAATTCCAGGAATTCCCAACCGGCAACCTTGGCGATAATCAGGTTTTGCGGCTCGCCCACCAGGGTATTCACACCGCCCAGGGCGGTGCCCACCACGGCATGCATGACCAGGCTGCGCAGAAAGGAACGAAACTGATCCAGGTCAGCGCGGCTCAGGTCAGGGACGGAGTCATCATCCATCCAGTTGACATTGGCGTCGTGCTGACCGGAGGCCACGCGATGGTAGATCTGATAGAAACCGATGGCGACGGCGATCACCATGGCCGTAACCGTCAACGCATCCAGGAACGCCGACAGAAATGCCGCACTCAGGCAAAACATGACGGAGAGCATTCGCTTTGAGCGAATGCCAAGCAGGATACGACCGAAGATAAACAGCAGCACGTCGCGCAGAAACCAGATGCCGGCGACGACGAAGATCAACAGCAAAATCACCGGATAGTTGTGCTCAACCTCCTGGTACACCGTAGCCGGCGAGGTCAGTCCGAATACCACAGCTTCGATGGCCAGCAATCCGCCCGGCTGCAGCGGATAGCACTTGAGCGCCATGGCAAGCGTAAATATGAACTCGGCCACGAGCAGCCAGCCGGCAACGAACGGGCCAGCAACAGCCGCAACTATCGGGTTCAGGATCAGGAAGCCGATGATCGTCAGCTTGTACCAGTCAGGCGCATGCCCCAGAAAATTGCTGGCAAGCGCGTGGGCAACCGACTCCTTGCTACTGCCAGTCATCGCTTGAAACTGATGTTCTGGTAGTCAGGGTTTGAAGGATATTCTTTGCAGCTCATTCAGTATTCCTCAGGTGGTCGGGGGCGCGTATCGGCGCCACAGGGTCTTTCCGCCGCTGTGCTTGTCCAGCAGCTCGAGCTGCTGGCTGTGTTCCGCCAGTTCCGTGGCAGAGGCCCGAACAACCCTTAGCTGCAATCCATCGCGTGCGACCGGTGTGGACTGCAAGCGGGGCGACTCGGATTGTCCGGACGAATCATCCAGCAACAACGCCGCCTGGCCACCAGTCATGGCCAGATAAACTTCGGCCAGGAGTTGCGCGTCCAGCAGGGCACCATGCAGTTCGCGCCCGGTATTGTCGACCGCATAGCGCCTGCACAGCGCGTCCAGACTGTTGCGCTGCCCCGGATGCAGTCGGCGGGCCAGCGCCAGGGTATCTACGACGGTGCATATTTCCGACAGTCGTGACGGTAGCGACTGCTGCTGCCCTGGTCGCAATCCGGCCCTGGCAATCTCCGCGTTCAGGAACCCCACGTCGAAGTCGGCATTGTGAATGATCAGTTCCGCGTCTGTTACAAATTCGAGAAATTCTTTGCCGATGTCGGCAAAACGGGGTTTGCCGGCCAGCATCTCGGCAGAAATGCCGTGAACTTCCTGCGCTCCGGGGTCGATTTCGCGATCCGGCTGGAGAAAGTAATGCAGCGTACGGTTGGTGCGGCGTCGATTGACCAGCTCAATGCAACCGATCTCGATCACACGGTGCCCTTTTTCGACTTCCAGCCCGGTTGTTTCAGTGTCAAGTACGATCTGGCGCATGTTGTCAATCAGGCGTGTTGCCCGTCTGCCGGGGCCGGCCGAGTATATCGTCCAGACCCCGATTCGCGAGTTGATCGGCGCGCTCGTTCTCGATGTGGCCGGAGTGTCCCTTCACCCAATGCCATTGAAGCTGATGACCGGCGACCGCCGCCTCCAGCTGTCGCCAGAGGTCTTCATTCTTTACCGGCTTGCGGGCAGCCGTGCGCCAGCCGGACGCCTTCCATTTTGGCAGCCATTCCGTGATGCCACGGCGCAAATACTCTGAATCCGTATACACGTTGACAATGCAGGGGCGACGAAGCGCCCGCAGGCCTTCGATGGCTGCCAGCAGCTCCATACGGTTGTTGGTCGTCATCTGTTCGCCGCCACACAGTTCGCGCTCCTTGCCGTTGGCTCGCAGCAGTGCACCCCAGCCGCCGGGTCCCGGGTTGCCGCGGCAGGCTCCGTCGGTATACAGCTCAACTGAATTCAAGCGGCATTCCGGGTTGTGGGATTGACGAGCCCACCGACCAGACGGGTCTGGCGACGAATTGCCGGCCGTATGGGCGTAACGCTGAACACGTCCCGGCGCGCCACCAGCAGGTAGCAGGCGGCCAGCGGATGCCAGCGACAGGCGGGCGCGTTCGTCGCCAACCGTTTGGCATCAGTTTCTGCGGCTTCTTCAGCCAGGGGTGCTATCGGCCTTCGCGTGCCATACAAAGGCGGCGAAACAAAGTGGAATCGTGCCGACTGTGCGCTGAATTCGAGGAGTTGCAGCCAGTCCCGCACCCGATACTCCGAAACCATGCGACGCACACCAGCAGGAAACTTCCCGCGAGATAGCTGATGACGCACGCCCCACAAGCCCCAGGCATTGAAGCCGGCAACCACCACGTGCCCGTCGGGCCGTAATATGCGATAGAACTCACGCAGAACCGAGTGCGGATGCTTTGCCGTTTCCAGCGTGTGTGGCAGAAATACGGCGTCAATGGAGTCGTTGGCAACTGCCAGATTTTCCAGCTCGCTCACAAAATCCACGCCTGGCCCGCGGGTTGCCGACACAACGGCATAGCGCCGTGTACGGGCAAATCGCCGGAATAATCCGGAATCACCCCACTCACCAATCTGCAATAACTGGTCACCAAAAATATTCTCGAACGCGCCGGCAACCTGCAATGACTCCTCCCGCAGCAGTGCGGGACCAATTCCGGATTCGAGCCAGGTCAGGGACATGCAGCTATATTAGCCTCCCTGATTAACCCGGGTACGCCGGCCGGCCTTACAATGGCCATCATCTTCACTCTGCGGGGCACGAGGCTTATGGGATTTCTGGCTGGCAAACGTGCATTGATCGTTGGTGTCGCCAGTGATCGGTCGATCGCCTGGGGAATTGCACAGGCGATGAACCGCGAAGGTGCCCACCTCGCTTTCACCTATCAGGGTGAGCGGCTGGGCGACAGGGTTCGGGAAATGGCCAAAACTGCGGGGTCGTCGATCTGCCTGCCGATGGATGTATCCAGTGACGACGAAATCACCGGAATGTTCACTGCCCTCACCGCCAGTTGGGACAAGGTTGACATCATTGTGCATGCCGTCGCGTTCGCCCCTCGAGACCAGCTTGCAGGCAGCTATCTGGAATCGGTAACCCGGGAGGGGTTCCGGATTGCCCACGACATCAGCAGCTACAGTTTTGCGGCTCTGGCCAAGCATGGCCGCAATCTGCTGTCGGCCAACTCCGCTCTGCTTACCCTGAGCTATCTGGGCGCTGTACGCGCCATTCCCCACTACAACGTCATGGGGCCGGCAAAAGCCAGCCTGGAAGCCAACGTGCGCTTTATGGCGGCTGAACTGGGCGCTACCGGCACGCGCGTCAACGGGATTTCCGCAGGCCCGATCAAGACCCTGGCCGCGGCGGGCATATCCGGATTCAGGACGATGTTGCAGGAGGTGTCGAATCAGGCGCCCATCCAGCGCAACGTCAGCATCGACGACGTAGGCAATGCCGCGGCATTCCTGTGCTCGGATCTCGCCGCCGGCATTACCGGTGAAATTCTCTATGTAGACGGTGGCTATAGCCAGGTCGGCATGACCCTCCCGTAGGCGCTACTGCCGGAGGTCGTCCTAACTGATGTCGTCGTCGGCCTTGAACAGGTCGGGAGCAACTACAACTTTGGCGGCTTCGCGCAAGTCGGCTGCCAGAGCTTCTGTTTCAGCGACTGCCGTGCGCTGAGCCAGCGCCCTTTTGCGTTGATCGCGCTGATCCTGCGGAATTTCTTCCGGATTGCCGGCAATCACCTCGCGCAACTCAAAGATCGCATAGCCCCCATTACCGAGCACGGTGCCGTCAATCACCGGTGCCTTGCCCGGCTTGGACGTACGAAAGACCGCTGCAAGCAGATCGGCAGGTACAGTCGCGGTCCGCCGGGTCAACGGGCCTGCATTGACCAGCTTCAAGCCCGTGGAGTCCAGCACCGTGGCGAGGGATTCACCGGCCTTGACTCTTTTGACGATGGCCTCACCCCGCGTTCTGGCCTCAGCACTGGCTCGTTCGCCACGCAACCGCTGGACGATTTCATCGCGTACATCAGCCAGTGGCTTTGGCGCCGGCGGTCGATACTCGCTGACGCGGGCTACCACCGCGTGAGTGTCGTCCAGTTCAATGAGCGGCGTATTCTCACTGCCGTCCAGTACGCCAGCCGAAAACACAGCGTCCCTGAAACTGGCATTGTCGCCAAATGGGCCACCATTGGTGCGGGTGTAGCCAGCGAAGTGACGGAGCTTGAGACCAGTATCTTTGGCCACCGGTTCCAGTGACATGGGGTTCTCAAGTGCCAGGTCGTCAACGTGCTCGGCCAGGCCATAGAATTCGTCGGCGGCCTTCTTCTTGCGCAACTCGTCCACCAGTTGCTCACGAACGTCGTCGAAACTGCGCCCGCAGCGGCCCGGACTTCATCGAGGTGAATGATGTGATAGCCAAATTCGGTTTTTACCGGGGCTGATGTTTCACCGGGCTTGAGCGCCCAGAGAGCGTCCTCAAACGGCCCCACAAAAGTTCCGCGTCCGGCAAAGCCCAGATCACCGCCCTTGGCAGCAGAACCTGAATCGCCCGAGTACTTGGCTGCCAGCTTGCCGAAATCTGCGCCCTTGCGTAGCTGACCCTCGATATCCTCGGCCAGCGCTTTGGCCGCAGCATCGTCCCGGTCTTTTCGGTAGTGATCAGGATGTGCCGGGCGTGCCGCTCCTCGGCGGCGCGAAATCGGGTCGGGTCGGCATCGTAGGCTGCCCGCAACGCAGCCTCGTCCGGCTGATAATTGCGCGCCATATCAGCAAGATTAACTTCGAGGTAGTCCAGGTCGGCGGATTCCGTTGTCTGGAACTGAGCGGTGTTTGCAGCATAGTAAACCTGCACTTCCGCATCGCTGATCTTGATGTCGGCGCCCAGTACCTGCGGATCCAGGATTGCATAAGCGACGTCACGGCGCTGCAGATCCAGCGCAATCAGGCGACGGTATTCCCTGGTGGTGAAAAACCCGCTTTCACTCAGGCCTTCCTGCAACTGCCTGATGGCCAGGTTGTCCCGTTGTTCCCGTTCGAATGCGGTGGGGCTGATGCCCTGGGATGCCAGCGTGGCATCGTAGGCTGCCTTTGAAAACTGGCCGCCCACCTGAAACACAGGGAGCTCCTGCACATGTTCGATAACCCTGGCAGCGCTGATCCGGAAACCGCTGTCGTGTACATATTGTGAAACGACACGATTCAGAACCAGACTGTTCAAAGCCTGTCTTTTCAGCAACTCCTGAGCCGCTGGTGGCAGGTTGCCACTTGCGGCCTGCTGTTCGGCAATCAGCCGGTTCTGATAAACGCGCTGGAACTCGACCTGCGGGATTTCTCACCATTGACCCGGGCGGCGAAGCCGGATCCGGAAACCGTGAAATCACCACCGACAAAGGTCAGCGCCAGCGGTACCGCGATAAGCAGGAGCACCGCAACGGCAACCCAGCCCTGAAGCTTTTCGCGGATATTTTGCAGCATCGATTTACGCGTTACGGTTGGTGGCGGAGTGGACGGGACTCGAACCCGCGACCCCCGGCGTGACAGGCCGGTATTCTAACCAACTGAACTACCACTCCACATTCATGTACGAACCGTAAATTCCCAACTCCAGCTGTCGCGGCTGGTGGGTGCTGAGGGGCTCGAACCCCCGACCTTCGCCTTGTAAGGGCGACGCTCTTCCAGCTGAGCTAAGCACCCGTCTTCACGACCAAACAACGTCGAATTACAAGGCGATCCCTGCCGCCATTCGCTGAAACGTCAGCGCCCCGCGCCGGTTCTATTGCTAGCCAGTACGGGGCGCTCTCAATAACTTCAGAACAACTTCCGACGGATAATTTCAGACGCCATATCCAGACCAGGGCCCAGACACAACGCACCGACAACAGCCGGCTAGTTTACGGCATCCTTCAGCGCCTTCCCAGCCTTGAAGCCGGGAACCTTGCTGGCCGCGATCTGTATCGTTTCTCCAGTCCGTGGGTTGCGGCCCTGTCTGGCCGCCCGCTTCTTCACGGCAAATGTTCCAAAACCAATCAGCGATACCTGATCGTCAGCTTTCAGCGCTTTGGTAACAGCGGCAATCACCGCATCCACAGCCCGGGTTGCATCAGCCTTGGACAGGCCGGCATCCTCGGCTACCACATCTATCAAGTCGCCCTTGTTCATTAACATACCTTCAGCAGCACGCGAGTTAATCCTTCATCACTGCCCTGGCCCGCCCAGCCTTGGCAGTTGCCAATGACTGACCTTCGACAGGTAGTCGCCCGGTTAAGTGCAGTGATGTCCCTTGAATAGTGTGCCAGCAAATAGCCTGTTAGTGGCTAATTCGTGGCGAACGCGGCGAAAAACCCTGTAGCAAGGCAAAAAAAACAGCCGTCAACAGCAGAAAACAACGGCATCCGAACGTCTGCAGTCTGGCGATCGTCAGTGTGCCCTGACACCGGAGTCAGATTTTTCGGCCGCTTTGGTCGAGTCATCACCCGTCAGAGGACGTGCCACTGTCTTCGGCACCGGCATGTTCTGCAGGGTCAGTTGCAACACCTCATCGATCCACCGCACCGGAACAATTTTCAGCTTGTCCTTGATGTTTTTCGGAATTTCGACCAGATCCTTCTCATTCTCCTGGGGAATCACCACTGTAGCAATTCCACCACGATGGGCCGCCAGCAACTTTTCCTTCAGCCCCCCGATCGGCAACACTTCGCCCCGGAGTGTGATTTCGCCTGTCATCGCCACGTCACACAGAACCGGAATTCCTGTCAACGCGGAAACCAGCGCCGTACACATGGCAATACCGGCGCTCGGGCCATCTTTTGGCGTTGCGCCTTCCGGCACATGGATGTGCAGATCGAGCTTCTGGTAAAAATCCTCGTCTATGCCAAGTAATGCGGCCCGGCCCCGGATAATGGTTGTTGCCGCCTGAATGGATTCGCGCATGACTTCGCCGAGCTGCCCGGTATTGATGAGCTTGCCCTTGCCTGGCACGACGGCTGCCTCGATTGTCAGCAGCTCTCCACCCACCTCGGTCCAGGCAAGTCCGGTAACCTGGCCAACCTGGTTTGTCTCCTCAGCGCGCCCATAGCGATGCCGGCGGACGCCCAGATAGTCATCGATAACCTTGGGAGTTATCTGGGTGGTCTTGGTATCAGGCTTCAGCAGGTGCTTCTTGACTACCTTTCGGCAAATCTTGGCGAGCTCACGCTCCAGATTGCGGACACCTGACTCACGGGTGTAGTACCGGATGATGTCGAGAATCGCCAGGTCCGAGATGGAAATCTCGCCCTTCTTCAGTCCATTGGCCTTGATCTGTTTGGGCGCCAGATAATTTCGCGCGATGTTCAGCTTTTCGTCTTCCGTATACCCCGGAATACGAATGACTTCCATGCGATCCAGCAACGGCGCCGGAATGTTCAAGGTATTCGCGGTGCAGATGAACATGACCTCGGACAGATCGAAATCCACCTCAAGGTAGTGATCGTTGAAGCCGAAGTTCTGCTCCGGATCCAGTACCTCCAGCAGTGCGGACGAGGGATCGCCACGGAAGTCCATCGACATTTTGTCGACTTCGTCCAAAAGGTATAACGGGTTCCGCACACCGGTCTTGGCCAGGTTCTGCACGATCTTGCCAGGCATCGAACCAATGTAGGTACGCCGGTGACCGCGGATTTCCGCCTCGTCCCGCACGCCACCCAGCGACATCCGGACAAATTTGCGATTGGTTGCGCGGGCGATGCTCTGGCCCAGCGATGTCTTGCCTACACCGGGAGGACCAACCAGACAAAGAATGGGTCCCTTGAGCTTCTTGACCCGTTGCTGGACCGCCAGGTACTCGAGAATGCGCTCCTTCACCTTCTCCAGACCAAAGTGATCCTTTTCCAGCACCTGCTCCGCGGCACCCAGATTCTGGTTAACCCGTGTGCGCTTGCGCCAGGGTGCCTTGAGCAGCCAGTCGACATAGTTGCGGACAACTGTCGCCTCGGCTGACATCGGCGACATCAGCTTGAGCTTGTTGAGCTCGGAAATTGCCTTGTCGCGGGCTTCCTGAGGCATGCCGGCCCGGGCGATGCGCTGCTCGAGCTCGGCGAGTTCGTTGGGCGCGTCTTCCATGTCGCCCAGCTCCTTCTGAATGGCCTTCATCTGCTCATTCAGGTAGTACTCGCGCTGGCTTTTCTCCATCTGCTGCTTGACGCGGCCGCGGATCCGCTTTTCGATCTGGAGCATGTCGATTTCGGTTTCGATCAGCGTCATGACGTGCTCCAGACGCTCGCGAACCGTGTTGATTTCCAGCACCTTCTGCTTCTGGTCGAGCTTGAGCGCCATATGCGCAGCGACTGTGTCGGCCAGCCGCCCGGACTGATCGATGCCCGTCAGCGACGTCAGGATTTCTGGCGGCACCTTGCGGTTCAGCTTTACGTAGTTCTCGAACTGGGAAATCAGCGACCGCTTCAGCACCTCTGCCTCACGGGACGTGATGTCCAGCTCATCCTCAACCAGCGTAATGTCGGCCGTGAAAAACTCGGCCTCCCGCGTACTCGTCAGGTTGGCCCGGGTGCCACCTTCAACCAGAACTTTTACCGTCCCATCCGGCAGCTTGAGCAGCTGAAGAATTGTGGCAAGCGTGCCAACGCGGTAAATATCGTCGAGGGAGGGTTCATCGATATCCGCCTGCTTCTGGGCAACGAGCAGTATCTGCTTGCCGGCCTGCATCGCCTCGTCGAGCGCCTGAATCGATCGTGCCCGACCCACAAACAGGGGGATGACCATGTGGGGATAAACGACAACGTCGCGCAACGGCAGAATGGCGATATTCAGGCGGGTTTGCGAGTCGCTGTCAGACATTCTTCACTTCCTTGAGTATTGCATGGTGCTGACCTTCGCAGGCCAGACGCTTAACTGTTACCGGATCCGGCAGCGCGCCGATCTTCCTGAACGGCCCTGAGCGGTGTGGTTTCATCAGACTCAAAGATGATGTAGGGCTTTGTTTCACCGGAAACCACCGCCTCGTCGATCACAACCTTGCGGGCATTGCGGAGCGATGGCAGCTCGTACATCGTGTCGAGCAGAATACTCTCCAGAATCGTGCGCAGGCCGCGTGCGCCGGTCTTGCGTTGCATGGCACGCTTGGCCACGGCACGCAGGGCGTCTTCGCGAAACTCCAGCTCGGCACCTTCCATTTCCAGCAACCGGCGATATTGCTTGGTCAGTGCATTCTTGGGTTCAACCAGGATACTGATCAACGCATCCTCATCCAGCTCTTCGAGCGTCGCCACCACTGGCAAACGACCAACGAATTCCGGAATCAGGCCGAAGCGGATCAGATCTTCCGGCTCCACGTCAGACAGCAAATCGCCGATCGGGGCATCCTCGGTACTGTGCACATCGGCCACAAAACCAATACCGCTCTTCTGGGAGCGCTTCTGGATGATTTTTTCCAGCCCGGCAAATGCGCCGCCTACGATGAACAGAATGTGGCGGGTATCGACCTGCAGGAACTCCTGTTGCGGATGCTTGCGTCCGCCCTGGGGAGGAACCGAGGCGACTGTGCCTTCGATCAGCTTCAACAGAGCTTGCTGCACGCCCTCGCCCGACACATCACGGGTGATGGACGGGTTGTCGGACTTTCGTGAAATCTTGTCGATTTCGTCGATGTAGACGATACCGGTCTGGGCCTTTTCCACATCGTAGTCGCACTTCTGCAGCAACTTCTGAATGATGTTCTCTACGTCCTCACCAACGTACCCTGCTTCAGTCAGGGTAGTTGCATCGGCGATGGTAAAGGGAACATTAAGCAGGCGTGCCAGTGTTTCCGCCAACAGCGTCTTGCCGCAGCCCGTTGGGCCGATCAGCAGGATATTGCTCTTCGCGAGCTCGATATCGTTCTTGCCACCATCTGCAGACCGATTCTCTAGCCGCTTGTAGTGATTGTAGACGGCGACCGAGAGGACCTTCTTGGCGCGATCCTGACCAATGACGTACTCATCGAGGACGCTATTGATTTCCTGGGGCTTGGGCAGCTTGGTGTTGGCACTGTCCTGCCGGTCTTCAAGCTCTTCCCGGATGATGTCGTTGCAGAGCTCGACACATTCATCGCAAATGAATACCGAGGGTCCGGCAATGAGCTTGCGAACCTCATGCTGGCTCTTGCCGCAAAATGAGCAGTAAAGCAGCTTGCCGTCGTCGCCTCGTCCGCGAGTTTCGTCAACCATGGCTGCGGGTTTCTCCTGCGGTGAAGCCCATCAAGCGAGCTCGGCCCAAACATATAGCATGCCGCCAGCACGCGGTGCAAAATCCCCGCCTGCATTCAGCGAACAGGTCACATCATGCCTGTTCAAGTGGCTTTTTGCGTCTCACCGCGGCGTTCCAGCACACCGTCGATCAGTCCGTATTCCACACCTTCCGCGCCGCTCATGAAGCGGTCCCGGTCGGTATCCTTCTCGACCCGGTCCAGTGGCTGCCCCGTGTGGCGCGCCAGGATGTCGTTCAGCTTCGCACGTGTCTGCAGTATCTCTTTCGCATGAATATCGATATCGGATGCCTGACCCTGGAAGCCGCCCAGTGGCTGGTGAATCATCATGCGGGAGTGCGGCAGACAAAAGCGCTTTCCAGCTGCGCCGCCGGTGAGCAGAAGCGCACCCATGCTGGCCGCCTGGCCGACGCAGATGGTGCTGACATCCGGCTTGATGAATTGCATCGTGTCATAGATGGCGAGCCCGGCCGTAACGACACCACCTGGTGAATTGATGTAGATATGAATGTCCTTGTCCGGATTCTCGGACTCCAGGAAGAGCAGTTGTGCAACCACAAGGTTGGCCATCTGGTCTTCGACCGCCCCCACGATAAAGATCAAGCGCTCTTTCAGCAGGCGTGAGTAGATATCGTAGGCCCGCTCGCCTCTTGCAGTCTGCTCGATGACCATGGGTACGAGGCCGAGCGCGCGGGTATCGGTTGTCATAGTTGTCATCCGTGAAAACTTCTAGCTAGTCCGAAGCCAGGGCACGAAATGCCATGGGCTTGGGGGTGATAGTCGCGTGCTCCGCCAGCCAGTCGACCACCTGCTCTTCGAGCACGGAGTTTTCCACCTGGGTCAACAATTGCGGCGTCTGAAAGTAGAGTTTGCGAATCTCGTCGGGATTGTCGTAGCTCGACGACATCTGATCTATACGCTGACTGATCCGGTCGCGATCCGCAACGATATTCTGCTCGCGAATCAGGGCACCGATCAGCAAACCAAGCCTCACCCTGCGCTCCGCAGTTTGCCGAAACGACTCCAGAGACGGGGCCGACGCCGTGTCGGTAATGCCAAGATTGCGCATGGCATCAGCCTGCAGCGAAGTTGCCTCCTGCTCGACCAGAATCACCGGTATCTCGATGGGGTTCGCCGCGAGCAGTTGCTCCAGCAACTGCCGCTTGATGTCGGCACGTGCCCGGGCTGCAAACTCGTCACCCATATTCTTGCGTACATCCTGGTGGAAGTCGTCCTCGATGCCGCTTTCGACGCCGAACCCGCGAATGAACTCTGCATCCACATCAGGCAGATGTTCTTCGCCAACCTCACTGACCTGAACGGCAAACTGGACCGTCTGCCCGCTCAGCAATGCATTGGGGTAATCGCCCGGAAACGTCACGTCCAGATCGCGACTCTCGCCTGCCTTGACACCAACGAGTTGCTTCTCGAAGCCTTCAACCATGCGACCACTGCCGAGCACGATCGTGACCTTCTCGCCGGTACCGCCCTCAATCGGTGCGCCATTCAGCTGCCCCTGAAAATCAACTATGAGCCGATCGCCGTCGCGCGCTTCGCGGTCAGTGGCATGCCAATGGCCACGCTGCTTGCGCAGGTTATCGATGACGTACTTGACGTCCTCATCATCGAACGCCGGTTCAGGCCGGGTTCCGGTCAGGCCTTCCAGGCCCTGCAGCTTGACTTCCGGAAAGATCTCAAAGGTCGCTGTATAGGCAAAATCCCCGCCCGAAGTCTCATCCTGAGGCGCCATGTCGATTTGCGCCTCTCCTGCCGGACGGAACTCCTGCCGGCTGAGAGCCTCGTTGTATGTGGAGCGCAGAATGTCCTGCAGAACCTCTTCCCGAACCTGACTGCCAAACCGCTGGCGTATGACCTTTTCGGGAACCTTGCCGGGCCGGTAGCCCTTGATCTGGGCCGAACGGCCGACCGACCGCAGCCGGGTCTCAATCTCGCGGGTGATACGTATCGCTGGAACGCTGACTTTGAGCCGCCGTTCCAGCCCCTGGCCTGATTCGACAGAGACGTTCAACGCCTCGGTTTCAGTCTCGTCGACTTTCTCAACTGTTTGCATGCCTTGCCTGACTAAAGCTGATTAATTGTGCTACCTGTACCCATCCGCTCCGGGTGCTCGCAGATGCGCCCGATTCCTGGTGCGAAAGGAGAGACTCGAACTCTCACGGGTTACCCCACAGGAACCTAAATCCTGCGCGTCTACCAGTTCCGCCACTTTCGCGCATGAGAATCCTGAAGCAGGTTGGCGCGGCATTATAACGAACCAGCCACGCACTGCTGCCCGTTGACTGTGGTGCGGGGCAAACAGCCTGCGCCATGGCGCCGAGGGGTACAAACCAGAGTAGTTAGTGCATACATTATAATGGGTTACCGTGCTTTCAGAGCCAAATGTTCAGCGGATGCCGGAGGGCGGTCGTAATCCGTCCGGCAAGCTGCCGACATGCGCTATGTTGCATTGGCTTCTGCGGAGGCCACGATACTGCTATATAGCGTCTTGAGAATAACAAGCGACAGCCTGCCTCGATCCGGCATCGGCTGCCTGCATATAAGCCGAACTGCCTGTATTTCGGGGGAAAAATCGATGTCCAAGCTGAAGAGTCGTGCCTGTGTCGCGTCTGCTCTGGTTGCGGCTGCGGGCTTGGCCCTGCCACTGTCGGCTGCTGCCGCTAACCTGTCGTTCACCGGCACTTTCAGTCGCGACGATGACGTGCAGCTCTTCACCTTCAATACAAGCACTGAATCAACCATCACCCTGCGAACCTGGTCCTATGCCGGCGGCATCAATTCGGCCGGGGCGGCCATTCCGGAAGGTGGTTTCGACCCGATCCTCACCTTGTTTGATGCCAGCGGCGCTTTCATTGCCGAAAATGACGACGACAGTGACTTCGGCGGCGAGTGCGGCAACGTGGCGACCTCGGTCGTGACGGGCGAGTGCTTCGATACGTATTTTGAAACCACCGTCGAGCCTGGCACTTATACCGTGTCGATACAGCAGTACGACTATTTTTCGGTCGGCAATCTGAGTGATGGCTTTGCCAACCGTGAGGAGTATGCGGACGACAACGGCCCGATTCTCCGCCCGACTGGCGCCTTTTTCACCAGTCTGTTCGGCTGCTCCAACGGGCAGTTCTGTGATGCCGACGGGTACAACCGCAGCAATGCTTGGGCCTTCGACATCCTGAATGTGGATACCGCTGCCGTAGTTCCTTTGCCCGCATCAATCTGGTTCCTGGCCACTGGCCTGGCAGGCCTGGGCTGGGCCCGGAAGGGCTGGCGGCTGCGACAGTCTGCCTGAAGCCGACCCCCACACCCACACGCCAGACGTTCAGCCAGCACCGCATCAGCGTTCCAGTGTGGTGCGGCAATGCGTCGCTGGGCACGCATTCTCTGCAGTGGGCATTGACTTGGGCGTGGCACTTGGCACCCTGACGGCACAGATGAGCAGTTCTCTGATCCGTCCTTGCCACCAGAAAGCCCGGCATGCTGGCCTCCCCTGCGGTCACTGAACGACTGCGCACGTCTTTTGCACCGCTGGATTCTCCCGTTGGAGATGACGTACTGGCGGCCACCGTCTTCAGCCACGAAGCCGGAACCCTGACGCAACATCCGGGTGGCGCCATTGCCAATGTTCAGGACCCGCGCTGCATGCGTATCGGCCTGGCAGACCTGACTGGCGCGGGATTGGCTGAGGTATGGCGTGGCAACGGGCCCGTGCGCTTCGGCACCGCCGGCTCCATACGCTACGTGGAAAACGGGGATTATCTGGCCGGGTGGCTTGACCTGGATGAAGCTCGCTACAGCGGGCTGGTCGAAACCACCGAAGCGGCCTATGCCGCACTGCTGGGCTTTCACGCCAGTTCAGCTTATCCGCATGTGTGGCGTATCTGGAACTATATTTCGGCGATCAATGACGGGGCCGGAGATGAGGAGCGTTACCGGCTGTTCTGCGTAGGCCGCGCCCGTGCGCTGGCGGCCGTTCCCGCTGCCGGCCCCGGCATCGGATACCCCGCGGCAACCGCAGTCGGAAATCCATCTGGAGCACGCATTCTGCGGCTGTCGTGGATAGCGGCACGCGAGCCTGGCCTGGCCATTGAAAGTCCACGTCAGCTCAGCGCTTATCACTATCCGCGCCGCTACGGCCCGGCCTCCCCCAGTTTTTCCCGGGCAATGCTGGCGCCAGGAGGGCTGCTGCTGGTATCAGGCACCGCCAGTATCGTTGGCCATGAAACGCGGCACGAAGGCGATCCCGTTTCCCAGTTGCACGAAACACTGGACAATCTGCATGCACTCATCGAGCGCGCCTGCGCGACCGGGTCATTCCGCAACACGCGACTCGGGGCTGACAGCCTGTTGAGGGTCTACCTTCGGCATCACGAGGACCGCATGGCCGTTGAGCAAGTGCTGCGCACGCGCGTGGGCAGTTCAGTGCCAACCCTGATCCTGGGCGCTGACATCTGCCGGTCCGGGCTGCTGGTGGAAATCGAGGCGGTGCATCGCCTTGAACGGTAAGTGGTGGGTCGTGAAGGACTTGAACCTTCAACCAATGGATTAAGAGTCCACTGCTCTACCAGTTGAGCTAACGACCCGAATTTTTTGTCATGCCCGCAGGACTAGCCCGCAAATCCGTCTTCAGCCTCGATTCGCGCCAAAATGACGCTCCTGCGCAAAGTTGGGGTGGACGATGGGGCTCGAACCCACGACCACCGGAATCACAATCCGGCGCTCTACCAACTGAGCTACGCCCACCATGGTCAATCTCATTCAACGCTGCAGTCCAGGAGCGGCTTTTCGCAGCTCTGGTTGCTCCCGAGTATGGGCGCTCCTGCGTATGGCGCGCCTGGCAGGACTCGAACCTGCAGCCCCCGGCTTAGAAGGCCGGTGCTCTGTCCGGTTGAGCTACAGGCGCTCCGCTTTTCTCCCGGGAGCCATCGAGAGACCGGTTGGTCGGGGCAGACGGATTCGAACCGCCGACCCTCTGCTCCCAAAGCAGATGCGCTACCAGACTGCGCCATGCCCCGATCCGGTTCCGGCGCCGGCATTATAGCGATCCACCGGCTTGACGGGTGATCCGTCGGGGCCGCGATCATAAAGTCCACCGCAGACAGCGTCAATTTACGCCTGCATTGCCAGGCCCCTCAGCATGATAAGGTGTCGCCCGCCATGATCGCCCGCCTGATTGACGGCAAAGCCATTGCCAGTGAACGCCGCAATGCGCTGCGCCAGCGTATTGCCGAGCGACAACGTGCCGGCCATCGGCCACCGGGGCTGGCGGTTATTCTGGTCGGCAACGATCCGGCATCCCTGATTTATGTGCGCAACAAGCGCAATGCCTGCAACGAGGTGGGTATTGTCTCGCAAGACTACGATCTGCCCGCTGACACCTCCGAAGACACGCTGCTGGCACTGATTGACCAACTCAATGCCGACCCCAAAGTCGACGGCATACTCGTCCAGCTACCGCTGCCGCCCCACGTCAATGAAATAGCCGTAATCGAGCGCGTGGACCCCATCAAGGACGTGGATGGCTTCCACCCGTACACCGTAGGCCGCCTGAGCCAGCGAATACCCGTTCTGCGCCCGGCAACGCCATATGGCGTGATGATGCTCCTGCGCCATATTGATGTCCCGGTGCGCGGCGAGCACGCGGTGGTGGTCGGCGCCTCGAATCATGTGGGCCGCCCTCTGGCAATGGAATTGCTGCTGGCGGGCGCAACCACGACAATCTGCCATCGTTTCACGCGCGATCTGGCTCATCACGTGGCGCAAGCCGATATCCTGGCCGTAGCGGTGGGCAAGGCCGGCCTGATACCCGGTGAATGGATCAAGCCGGGCGCTGTCGTCCTGGATATCGGGATTACCCGTCAGGCCGATGGCAAACTGGCAGGCGATGTGGTCTTTGAGACGGCCCGCCAGCGAGCAGGATGGATAACCCCGGTACCGGGCGGCGTGGGGCCCATGACCATCGCCATGCTGCTGGAGAATACTTTGACAGCGGCGATTTCAGGTACCGCACTGCTTCAGGCCCGGAAACTTGCCCCCGGAGCCTGAACAACCAATTACGTCAACGGAGCATTCATCAGTCATGACGAGCATCAAACCCGGTCTGTCTGTGGCGGCGCTGGCCCTGGCAGTATTGTTCAGTGCCGGCCCGGTTTTTGGCGCGGATGCCACGCGAGTCAAATTCGAAACATCGGCTGGCGATTTTGTCGTACAACTCGACGAGAGCCGGGCACCACTCACCGTGGCCAATTTTCTGCAGTACGTGAAAGACGGGTTCTACGCAGGTACGACTTTTCATCGTGTGGTCAACGGCTTTGTTATCCAGGGCGGTGGATTCACTCCCGAACTCAAGCTGAAACCTGCGCAGCCTCCGGTACCCAACGAGTCCGGTAATGGTCTGAGCAACCGGCGCGGCACCATCGCCATGGCTCGTACGGGCGATCCGCACTCGGCCGACGCGCAGTTCTACATCAACCTGGCTGACAACCTGGAACTGGACCCCAAGGCCACACGCTGGGGCTACGCTGTCTTTGGCGAGGTGGTGCAAGGCATGGATGTCGTGGACGAGATCGGCCATCGCCCGACGGGCAGGCAGGGCGACATGCAGGATGTACCCCTTAAGCCGGTAGTTATCGAGAACGCCAGTGTTCTGGCCCCCTAGTTGACTGCCCTGGATGACCGCGCTCTTCGTCTCGGATCTCCATCTCGACTCAAGCAGGCCTGCGGCAACCGACTGCTTCCTGAACTTTCTGGCTGGTCCGGCGCGGGACGTCGCCACGCTCTACATCCTGGGCGACCTCTTTGAAGCATGGATCGGCGATGACGCAGCGGGCGCACATGAGCAGAGAGTCATGCAAGCGCTGGCATCGTTCACTGCCAGCGGTACGCGATGCTGCTTCATGCGTGGCAATCGTGACTTCCTGATCGGCAAGCAATTTGCCAAAGCCACAGGCCTAACACTGCTGGATGATGAGACCGTTGTGGAACTTGCCGATCAGCAGGTTCTGCTGATGCACGGCGATACGCTGTGTACTGATGACCTCGCCTATCAGCGCTATCGACGCCTGGTCCACAATCCGGCTTTGCAGGCGACATATCTTTCCCTGCCCGCCAGCATTCGGGAGCGTATCGCAAACTACGCCCGCCGACGAAGCCAGGCGAGCAATGCCGGCAAACCTGATGCCATCATGGACGTTAATCCGATGGCCGTAGTGGGCGCCCTGCAGCGGCATGGTGTTCGCTGGCTGATTCATGGGCACACTCACCGGCCCGGCGTACATATTCTCAAGATTGATGGTGAGGCTGCCAGGCGCATCGTCCTGGGCGACTGGTACGAGCAAGGCAGCGTCCTGCGCTGGACCGGCGATCTCCCGCGGCTTGAAGCCCTGCCACTGACGTAGCCACTGCTTCAGCCTGGATCGGTCCTGGTTGCACTCCGTGGCTCGCGTGCCGCACTCCGTAGGCCGCGGCATTCTGGCGGGAAATCCCTTCCGCCTGGCGTGCGGCACGCCTTTTCGGCGGAAGGGACACCCGCCACGCTGCCGCTCCTTATGTGAGTGAATGCGTTCCCTTTGACCCGCGTGGCACGCGGGCTACGGAGTGCAACCAAGCCCGATCAAGCTCGAAGCCGTGCATGAGCCGCAGAGGCTGCTACGGAGCAGGCTCCCAGGCAAGCAGTTCTTCGACGGACTGGAACCGGTCGTCCGGCTTCTTGGCCAGCATGCGCTGGAGCATGGGCTGAAATTCCCGGAGCGAGGTGGGCAGACTCGGCAAGGGCGCGAGCCGGTGCTTGATGATAACGGCCATCGCAGTGTCGCCATCGTAGGGTTTCTGGCCAGTCAGCATCTCGTAGAAGATGATACCCAGACTGTAGATATCACCACGGGAATCTACCGGCTCACCATGACCCTGCTCCGGGCTCATGTAATACGGCGTGCCGAAAATTGCCCCGGCACCAGTGACCTCCGCTTTCAGTGCCACCTGCTTCGCGAGACCGAAGTCGATCAGCGCCAGCGAGCCGTCATCGCGAAACAATACATTGGTGGGTTTCAGATCACGGTGCAGGATGCCAGCGGCGTGGAGTACGCCAAGAGCACTGGCAATATCCCTCATCAGGCGATAGGCCTCGTAGCGGTCCATGCCAGCGCCGATCTGGCGCTTCAGGCTGCCACCACTGCAATACTCCATTGCGATGTAAGCATGATCATCGGCGACGCCGAAATCGTGAATCTGTACGACGTTCGGATGATCCAGTTGGGCAATGAGTTCGTATTCCCTCAGAAATCTGTCGAGCACCGTACCGCTGACTGAATCCGCGACCTGGTGCAGAACCTTGAGTACCAATTGCCGGTCGGTGTTTCTTTCCGGGCCAGATAAACGGTCGCGATTTCACCATGTGAAAGCGTGCGCACAACCTCGTAGTTCCTGGGGACGGGATTCTGGCTGGAAGAAACCGAGGGGTCTTTGCCAGCCCTGCTGTCGGCGGATCCGCCGGCCGCAGTTTCCTTGCGCGCCTCCAAGGCATCTTCAATGGCCGACACCAGTCGTGCATTGCTGAGGCCGGGCTTGCCTACATATTCGTCAGCACCTGCCTTGATCGCGGCGACGATCTGTCGCTCATCGCCATTGCCGATGACAACCAGTGGCGGGAAGCGCGGCAGGCTGCGGAACTGACGCACCCAGTCCAGGACGTCGCCCTGGCCACATGGGTGACCGAGTAATACGACGTCGTTGCCGGCTCCCGAGAAAGCTGCCGGCAACCGCCCGGAGATGACCGGGTCAAACTCCCGAATAATGGCATCCGGCCAGCGAGCTGCGATGTGGTGTGACAGCAGCCGCCGGTAGTCGGCATGATCATCAATAATTAGAAACTTGAGCAGAGCCCGTCGTCCGGTCAGTAGGTTATTGCGATCGCCGACCAGCCACTTGATCAGCCAAAGGGGATGCTGATTCGGTGCATGCCGGATCAGCCGCCAAACCAAGCACCGGGCTGTCACGATACTCCGCTTGACGGCGGCCACGCTTGCCGTCGCGCTGGCGCTTTGCCATGTCGGAGCGCCGTTGCGCCAGATGGGTCAGGTACTCCGGCGTCACATCACCAGTCACATAACGACCAGAGAAACAGGATGTGTCAAATTCGGTGATTTCACCATTGTCGTAGCGCACGGCACGGATCAGATCGTCGAGATCCTGGTAGACCAGCCAATCCGCGCCAATCAGATCCTGAACCTGCTGCTCGGTGCGACCGTGGGCAACCAGTTCGCTCGCAGCCGGCATGTCTATGCCGTAAACGTTCGGGAAACGTACAGGTGGCGATGCCGAGGCAAAATAGACACGGCGGGCACCCGCCTCACGAGCCATCTCGATGATTTGCTTTGAGGTAGTCCCACGCACGATGGAGTCGTCAACCAGCATTACGTTCTTGTCACGAAATTCCAGATCGATGGCGTTGAGCTTGCGCCTGACCGACTGCCGACGCTGTTCCTGGCCGGGCATGATGAAGGTGCGGCCAATGTAACGGTTCTTGATGAAGCCCTCGCGATACTTGACTCCCAGCCGGTGTGCGACTTCCAGAGCGCTGGTACGGCTGGAATCCGGAATGGGTATCACAACGTCGATGTCGTGGTCAGGCCGTTCATGCAGGATCTTTTCGGCCAGTTGTTCCCCCATCCGCAATCGGGACTTGTACACGGATATACGGTCAATGATCGAGTCGGGTCGGGCAAAATAAACATACTCGAAAATGCAGGGCGTATAGCTGCGACCGGGACTGCACTGCTGGTTGTGCAAGGTACCGTTCCGCTCAACGATCACTGCTTCACCCGGCAGAATGTCACGCATGAAGGTGAAATCGAGCGCATCCATCGCGACGCTTTCTGAAGCCACCAGATGCTCTGCACCCTTGGGCGTATTCCGGCGGCCGATACACAAGGGCCGGATACCGTGCGGGTCGCGAAATGCCACTATGCCGTAGCCAATAACCAGCGCCACAACTGCATAGCCACCTCGACATCGTCGATGTACTGCCGCCACAGCCGCGAAGATCGCCTCTGGCGTCAACACGCTGGTGTCCTGTCGCTGCAACTCGTGAGCAAACACATTGAGCAGCGCTTCGGTATCTGATCCGGTATTCAGATGCCGGTGGTCCTGACGAACAAGCAGTTCCTTCAGTTCGTCGGAGTTGGTGAGGTTGCCATTATGCGCAAGGCCAATTCCGTAGGGTGAATTGACGTAGAAAGGCTGGGCTTCAGAGGAATTCAGGGTACCCGCCGTGGGGTAGCGACAATGGCCAATGCCGACGTTTCCCCGCAGTTCGTCCATGTGACGTTGCTGGAATACGTCGCTGACGAGCCCGTTCTTCTTGCGGGTGTGCAAAGTGCCGTTGCAGTCAGTCATGATGCCGGCAGCGTCCTGACCGCGATGCTGAAGCACCGTAAGCGCGTCATAGAGCGCCTGGTTTACGGGACCCTGGCCGACTATGCCGACAATGCCACACACCTTAAAGCCGGACTCCTGCTCGTTCGGCCAGCTGCTCTTGCGCCACGCTCCGCAGTTCGGCCCCGACTGCAGCCGCATACGGTATCAGCTTGGACTCCCGCCACCAAGATTCATTGCCAAACCCGCCGATCTCAAGCGCCAATACCAGCAGGCCGGCAAGTACCACCCCGCGTGCCAGGCCAAACAACATGCCCAACATCCTGTCAGTTCCGGTAATCACGCTCCTGCTGACGACATAACCGATCAGCCATGCCACCAGGCTGCCAACGAACAGTACGCCCAGGAACACGGCCAGGCGGCCCGCCCACAACTGCCAAAGCGGGTCGCCCAGCAGATTGGCAAACAGATGCGCCAAGCGGTCACCGAACCGTGCCGCTATCCAGATCGCAAGTACCCAGATAATCAGCGACAGAGCTTCTCGGACCAGTCCGCGAAATATGCCAACCAGAGCCGAAATCACCAGCAGGCCGAGCAGGATGTAATCGATGACTGTCAAGGACTTCGGGGCGATTACCGCTGACCAACCTGGCCGCCAGGGAAGCCGGCAGCTTTGAGTTGGCTGGCCAAGGCATCGGCCGCCGCTCGGTCAGGTACTGGTGTAGTCCGGACCCTGTACAGCTTGCCACTGGCGCCCCGCCGGCCTCGATCGTGGTCGGAAAGCCTTTGCGCTTGAGGTTTGCAGCGAGACGATCAGCGTTGTCACGGTCGGCAAAACTGCCGAGCTGAACAACCCAGTTGCCGTCGGCAGCCGACCCGGACGATGCCGGCTTTGGTGTCGGAGAAGCGGGTGGGACAGGCTCGCGCGCCAATGCCCGAACCGGCTCCTTGACCGCAGTCGCCGGCGGCTTGCTGGCAGGTTTGCCGGACGCTGTGCCAGGCGCTGTACGGGCCGTCTCGCCGGAAGGCTGGCTGACCGATGGCGCAGACGGGTTTACGGGCAGGTCCAGCGGCCTGGTTGCTCCCGGAGTGGTTACCGCCGGACTGGTTGCCTCAGCCGAGGGCTGGGCTTCCGGTTGCGCAGCGAGTTGTTCGTCGGCTGGCAAACTGGCCGATGACGGCAGTTCAGCCGGAATCGGTACCGGCGGCGTACGTTCTTCGCCGTCGAGGCGAATCGTATGGGTGCGCAGATCCAGGGAATCGTCGACCGTCGGATGGGTCAACGTGGCCCCCGATTCGGGATTGCCATCCAGAATGGCAGGCACAATCAGCACCAGTACCGCGAGCAGACACGCGGCTCCAACCATTCGTTGTGCGAGCTGGCGGTCCATGTACAAGTTTCTTCCGGGAATGCGTCAGTATAAACCAAGCCATTCCAGCGCGGGCGCAACCAGCCGGAACGAACCCGTCACTACGATTCGTCCGCCCGGCGGGGTATCGCGCCGCGCCAGTTCCAGCGCCAGATCTGCTGTTGGCGCCCAGCTTACATTTTCGATACCGGCCTCATGCAGCGCGGTACGCAATTGCGCTTCGGTACTGGCACGTGGATCGTCAACGCCGCAAATAACCCACAGACATCCAGGAATGTGCAAAGCCGCAACGAAGCCACTGATGTTTTTGTCAGCCAGCAGCGCCACTACAACCGTGTCGGCAATCAGCCGGCCGGGACGAGTCGGCAGCGTGGCAAGCTGGGTGTGAAGCACCGCAGCAGCCTGTGGATTGTGCGCTACATCCAGGATCCAGTGATGGCTGCGCTGCACTTGCTGGAATCGGCCCCACGGACCCGGTGCGAGCAGCACAGGATTGAGAAACCCGGCAGTCAGCGGCACGCTGACAGTCCTGCGTTGACCCGATACGTGGCTATCGGCTGCAGAAAGCTCCGCGATCGCCGCCAGTGCCAAAGCTGCGTTACCCAACTGGGTGGCTGTCCAGTGCGCTGGTGCACGCAATCCGGAGACTTGCCGACCTTTGCCTGTCCAGCTCCAGCCGCCTTCCTTGTCAACTGCGTAGCTGTAGTCCACGCCAGCCAGGCGGAGATCGGCACGTATGTCCGCAGCCCGTGCCCGAATTGCATTCGGCACGGGGGTGTCACCATAAATTGCCAGCCTGCCCGAGCGCATAATCCCGGCCTTTTCAGCAGCGATCTCCTCGATGGTGTTACCCAACCAGGCCTGATGATCCAGATCAATGGTGGTGATCAGCGCGACATCGGCATCAACAATATTAACGGCGTCCAGCCGCCCGCCCAGGCCAACCTCCAGCAACCAGGTGTCACAATTCGCATCGGCAAAACAGGCCATCGCGGCCAATGTGCCGAATTCGAAGTAAGTCAGCGTCACATCCTGGCGGGCGGCTTCGACGGCGGCAAAGGCGCGCAGCAACGCCTGGTCTGTCACCGGCTGGTTGTCGATACGAATCCGCTCGTTGTACCGGACCAGATGGGGTGAGGTATAGAGGCCCGGATTGCAGCCGGCTGACACCAGACAATCATGGATCAGCGAAATGGTGGAACCCTTGCCATTGGTGCCCGCAACCGTCACTACCCGACCCATCGGCGGTGTGAGCGCCATTCGAAGGTAAACCTCACGCACGCGCTCGAGGCCGAGGTCGACGGGGCGCGCATGCAATGCAGACTGAAAGCTTAACCACTCAGCAACAGTGGCTGGGGCCCTGGGATTGGTCTTCAGGCGGATCCCTCGGGTAACGTCGGCGGCCGCTTCATGATTTTGGCAAGCAGTGCAGCGATTTCATTGCGCATCTGCCGGCGATCAACCAGCATGTCGAGCGCACCATGCTCCAGCAGGAATTCACTGCGCTGGAAGCCTTCCGGCAACGTCTCACGCACAGTTTGCTGAATGACCCGTGGCCCGGCGAATCCAATCAACGCATTCGGTTCGGCGATATTGATGTCGCCGAGCATGGCAAGGCTTGCCGATACTCCGCCGGTTGTCGGATCGGTGAGCACCGAGATGAACGGCACGCGCGCCTCGGCCAGCGACGCCAGCGCTGCGCTGGTTTTGGCCATCTGCAACAGGGAGTACAAGGCTTCCTGCATGCGGGCTCCACCGCTGGCAGAAAAGTTGACCAGCGGATGGCGATTGTCGCGGCTCCAGGCCGCCGCGCGCGCAAACTTCTCGCCGACCACCGACCCCATCGACCCACCCATGAAGCGGAACTCGAAGGCGCAAGCCATCGACCGGCTGGCCTTGCAGAAGTCCGGTCATTGCCACCAGCGCATCCCGTTCGCCGGTTTCCTTCTGCGCCTGGGTTATACGTGCCCGGTAGGGTTTGGTGTCCTTGAAGCGCAGCGGATCCTGTGGTGTCAGCTTTTCTGCAATTTCACGACCGGTACCCGGATCCAGAAACACCATCAAGCGGTCCCGCGCCACGAGCCGCATGTGATAGCTGCACTTGGGGCAGACATGCAGGTTTCGCTCCAGCTCTGCCCGATAGAGCTGGGCACTGCATTGCGGACATTTGATCCAGAGCCCTTCGGGAACAGAACGTGTTCGCCGCTCGGTCTTGATCCGCGAGGGCAGAACTTTTTCATACCAGGTCATAAGGGGATCATAATCAAGTCGGGCGTACTGATCACGCTGGCCATCCAGGTCGTACCCGGGGTTCCGGCAAACCGAATTCCGGCGGGTAGTTCACTTTGGCCAGATACAGGCCTTCAGCAGGGGCCGTAGGGGCGCCCTGACGCCGGTCCCGGCCAGCCAGCAGTTCGGCAATCCAGTCCGGCGGAACCTCGCCTGATCCGACCTTCACCAGCGCTCCAACAATATTGCGCACCATATGGTAGAGAAAACCATTGGCACAAATAGTCACAGACAGGTCGTCGGCACGGCGCGACACGTCTACGGCGTGCAGGCGACGTATCGGACTGCGCGCCTGGCAACCAGCGCCGCGGAACGCAGAGAAGTCATGCTCGCCCAGCAAAAATGCGGCAGCAGCAACGATCGCTTCCTCGGCCAGAGGACCCCGGCGGCACCAGGCACGGTGACGGTCCAGCGGCGAACGGACCTCACGAATCAGGAGCACATAGTGGTACGTTCGGGACTGTGCCGAATAACGCGCATGGAAACCGGCAGGCACTTCACGAACCCACTGCACTGCCACGTCGGCTGGCAGGTTGCTATTGATTCCCAGCAACCACGACCGCAACGATCGCTCTGCGCAGGTATCAAAATGCGCCACTTGGCCACAGGCATGTACACCGGTATCGGTGCGACCGGCCACAGCGGTAGATATCGCCTCGTTGGCGACAATGCTCACTGCGTTGTTGAGTGCATCTTGCACGTTGCGGGCATGGCTTTGGGATTGCCAGCCGAAAAACGCGCTCCCGTCATACTCAAGGCCGATTGCATAGCGCTGCGGCACGGGACTGCGTCCACCGCGCATGAAGCCGGGGATTGTCAGCCGGTAAGATCGTCGAGCAGGCGCCTGGCTTCCTGGCGCTGGGCAGAATCGCCTTCCTCGATGACCTCATTCAGAATACTTCGCGCACCATCCGGATCGCCCATGTCGACATAGGCACGGGCCAGATCCAGTTTCGTGCCAACTTCGGTCATAGTCGGGCCATCGGGTCCGCGGCGTCTGCCGGTCATAACGGCGGTGGGTTCAAGCTCCACACCATCATCCTCGCCAATATCGAAATCGACGGCACTCAACTCACCCGACACATCGCCCAGGGTGTCCGGGCTGGCTGCCTTGTGCTCGGCAGTATCGTCCAGGGGTGAAATCTGGCCGGACTCGCTGCCGGACTCGCTGGTCGTATCGCGACCGTCGTCCAGCTTGTCCATCGCGTTACCGATTTCCGGCAAGTCGAATGTGCCCTCGTCGAGCGCCATACCGCGCATTTCTGCGGTCGAATCGCCCTCAAGCCCTTCGAGCAGATCCGATGCATCTTCATCTTCAATGCCGATATCGAACACATCCGAATCGTCGTCGGCGGCCGCATCGTCAGGATTGACTTCTACGGCAGACCCTTCATCGAGGCTGCCGTGCGCCCCGGTGCCAAGCTCGTCCGCCACCTCGTCGAGTCCGGTGAGATCCAACCCCAGGTCTTCGAGATTGATTTCTTCAGTCTGGTCAGCCGGCGCTGATTTGCGGGCGTCGCCCTGATCACTATCCTGGCGGTAACCCGGTACGGCACTTTCCAGCGTGGGCGTCTCGAGAGTGCTGCCGCCCGACGGCGTCTCAACCGTCGGGGTTTCCAGCGTCGGCGATTCCCTGGTCGGCGAGTAGTCCTCGGGGCCCGGGGCCTCGATAGTCGGTACCTCGGACGTCTGGCCCGGCGCAGTCATCGTTCGACTTACACTGGTATCTTCGATGGATTCGACATCGTCATCCAGGGAACCGAGATCAAAATCCAGGAGATCGGAGGATGGCCCCTGACGGGCCGCAGTCAGGTCGAGGTCAACGTTTTCCACGTCGCCTTCATCGAAGGAGATATCCACCACGTCCGGGTCCCCGGCCCCGTCGTCGGCCAGGGTCAGATCCAGACCGGCGCCGCCGGCAACTGCGCCTGCAAACAGCGACTCACCCGGACAGATCTGTTTGCCCATGATGACGATCTTGTTCCAGTTCGGATCATCGGCGCCTTTAAGTTGCTGCTTGTAGGCTTGGGCTTCCTTGAGGAATGCTTCCTTGTTCTCCCAGATGAAATAAACCTCCAGGAGCTTGAGACGCAGATCGCGCCGACCGGGACTCTCGCGCAGCGCCTTGGTCAGTAACTCGGCAGCCTGGTCATACAGGCCGTAGGCCATATGGAACTCGGCCTCGGCAACGACATCGGCCTGGTCGAGTTCAACCGCACCTTCAGTGCTGATGGTGCGCTCAAGTGGTGTTTCCGCATCGGGATCCCGTGGCACCCGACCGACGGCCGGTGTTGCCTGCGTCCGGTCGTGGCCATGATCAGCCTTGTCCTGAACGTGGTCTACAGCACCTTCCTCAACGCTGTAACCATCACGGCGTAATGCTGGCTGTGTGCTGGCAGCAGCGCTACCTGACATGCCGCCTCGCAGATCGTTGTCGAACTGCCGGGACGCGGCATCGGCTGCTTCCATCCGCCGGCGGCCAAATACTACGAAGGTTCCGACCAGCAACACCACAGCTGCTGCGACCAGGAACCAGATGTTGAAGACCAGGCCCATCAAAGTGCCGAGCAACCCGCGGTCGCTTTGCCCACCGGTGCTGCCCGGAGCACGAGTAGCAGCACGATCTGCCGCGGGACGAGTTGCCGGCTTCGCGACCGGCGCTGTTTCGGCGGCAACGGCTGGCGGCTGCTCGCCGGCAGCGCTTGCCAGATCGCCTGAATCAGTGGTGTCTGCCGGCGTGCCCAGGTCGGTGGCCGCCCCGGTCGCTGAATCTGTCACTGGCGCCTGCGCTGGCTGCCCGCCCTCAAGCTGGCTGACCCGATCCTGCAATGCCTTGAGCTGGCTGTCTTTGAGGTTGAGCAGCCGCTGTTTTTCGGCCAGTTCCCGCTCTAGTGCCGCCCGTTCAGCGGCTGTGCCGGTACCTTCACCGCCTGCCGCTGATGTCGAACCAGGCCGGTTGGCGGCAGTGGACTCTGTTGGCGGAACCAGCTGCAGGCGTGCCGGAGGCGGCGTACCGCCGTCTCCTGCCGTTCGCTCGCCGGAACGCCAGGCATCATCCTGACGCAACACTTCGGCTGTCGCCTGGCTGGCGGATACCGCGCCAAGGTCGGCGCCGGCCGGAATCCGCAGGACAGCACCCTTGTGGAGCCGGTTGATATTGCCCGCGAAGGCTTCCGGATTGGCGCGGTAGAGCGCCATCATCATCTGGTTTACCGACAGGTTTGTGCCTGCATCGATACCACCGACCTCAGACAGCAGACGCTCGGAAATTCTCCACAGGGTCTCATTGGCCTGCACTGGCCCATAGGCGGCCTGGCCACTGGCGTTTGTCGTTACGTTGCCGGTAGCAGGTGCCGGACTGGGCGCCGAACGTTCAGGCGCCACGGCTGCGCTGTCTCTACGGATAGGTGCCGGCAGGGGTGCTGGCCCGGCTGCCGCTGGCGCGGCGGTCGCGACTTGCGGTGTTCCAGCCGTGGAATCTGATCGCCGGAATGCCGGTGGATCCAGCAGCACTGTGTATTCACGCAACAGACGACCCTGGGGCCAGGTGACGTCCAGCAAGAGGGAAATCAGGGGCTCGCTAACCGGTTTGGTGGATGTAACCCGAATTACCGTACGGCCGGTATCGCGCTCGACCCGAAAACGCAGATCGTCGAGGAACCCCGGGCGGTCAACGCCAAAGCGCTGGAAGGTCGCCACCGGCGCCAACTGCACGCTGAGCTGACCCGGATCCTCGCTGCCATCAACACTGACCGGGATCTCAGCAACAAAGGGCTGATTGAGGGCCGACTGGAGCTTTATTTCACCGAGGCCTACGGCTGCGGCGGTTAACGGAAGTAGTACCGCCAGCAGCGGGACTGCAGCGAGTCGAACTCGTGGCATCACCAATCCCCGAATGAAGCCTCGGCGCCCCCCTCATCGTGGAGCCCAGGGAGCCGATAGCCTAGAAGTAGAACCAACTATATCTCATATGCTTCGGTCGCGTAAGGCGGAGCAGCACGATTCAGAGGTAATCACGAATCAAGATTTCGGCGATCTGCACGCTGTTGAGCGCAGCTCCTTGCGGATGTTATCCGAGACCACCCACAGATTGATGCCCTGCTTGCAGGAAATGTCCTCGCGAATTCGACCAACGTAAACCGCGTCATTGTTGGCGCCCTCGGTAACTGCAGTCGGATATCCGCCGAGGCGAGCCTCGTCTACTACCGTGATGCCCGGCGCACTTGCCAGCAGGTCCCGCACCTCGGCCGCACTGATCTTTTTCCGGGTTTCGATATGAATTGCCTCGGAATGACCGGAAAATACCGGCACCCTCACAGTCGTCGGATTCACCTGGATGGACTCGTCGCCCAGAATCCTGCGGGTCTCCCACACCATCTTCATTTCTTCTTTGGTGTAGCCGTTTTCCTGAAAATCATCGATGTGGGGGACCACGTTGAACGCGATCTGCTTGGCCGCGCCGACGGTTTCAACCGGCTTCGCGTTGAGGAGCTGCGCGGTCTGGGCTGCCAGTGCCTCCACGGACCGGCGACCAGCGCCAGAAACCGACTGATAGGTGGCGACATTGACCCGGCTGATACCCACCGCATCATGAATGGGCTTCAGCGCGACAACCATCTGGATCGTCGAGCAATTCGGGTTGGCAATGATATTGCGGCGCGTGTACTCAGCGATATCGTGGGGGTTGACCTCCGGCACAACCAGCGGAACGTCAGCGTCACGGCGAAAGTGTGAGGTGTTGTCGATGACCACACAGCCCGCATCGCCGGCGCGTGGCGCATAAATGGCGGATACGCTGCCACCCGCCGAAAACAAACCGATATCCACACCGGCGAAATCGAAGGTCGCCAGGTCGCGCACGCGACAGGTCTTGCCGTTGAAGGTCACCGTCTTGCCGACCGACCGTTCGCTGGCCAGCGGAACCAGCGTTTCGACCGGGAAATTGCGTTGTTCGAGTATCTGCAGAAGGGTCTCACCGACCAGCCCGGTAGCACCCACCACCGCAACGCGATAGGCAGCTTTGTTGGACCTTAAGTTCCGGGGAGCGGGCGAGGCGGACATGGGCGTGCTACTCATGGATGAAGTGAGGTGAAGTAAATTACTTTGCCTAAGGATACTGCTTTCAGACTCTACGATCTGCGCCGCACTGCCTCTACAGCCGGAGTCGTTGATTGCACGTCGGCATTCTGCGCCCGGTGCCGCAGGTAGTGATCCAGAATGACGATCGCCAGCATCGCCTCACCGATCGGCGTGGCCCGCAGACCAACGCAGGGATCGTGGCGGCCGGTCGTGACCACCGAAGTGGCATCGCCCTCTTCGTCCACCGTGTCACCCGGAAGTCGAAGACTCGAAGTCGGCTTCAGGGCCATGCTGACCAGAATATCCTGGCCGGTTGAAATGCCGCCCAGCACCCCACCCGAGGCATTCCTGCGGAATCCGCCCGGTGTGATCTCGTCGCGGTGTTCGGTGCCCTTCTGCGCTACTACAGCAAAACCTGCGCCGAGCTCTACCGCGCGGACTGCATTGATGCTCATCATCGCGTGGGCAATGTCTGCCTCCAGCTTGTCGAATACCGGTTCGCCCAGGCCAGCCGGCACACCGCTGGCAACCACATTGATCCGCGCCCCGATGGAGTTGCCTTCCTTGCGGAGGGCATCCATGTACGCCTCCAGTTCGGCGACACGGCCCGGATCCGGACAGAAGAACGGATTTTCATCGACGGTATTGAGGTCAACGACATCCAGGACCAGTGGGCCGAGTTGCCGCAGATAGCCACGAATTTCAACGCCCAGGCGCAGTTGCAGATATTTGCGGGCGATAGCGCCCGCCGCCACGCGCATGGCTGTCTCACGGGCCGACGAGCGACCGCCGCCGCGATAATCGCGGATCCCGTACTTCTGCTGATAGCTGTAGTCGGCATGACCCGGCCGGAAACGGTCCTTGATCTTCCGGTAGTCACCGGACTTCTGGTCGACGTTTTCGATGAGCAACCCGATTGGTGTGCCGGTAGTCAGCCCCTCAAACACACCGGACAGTATCTTCACGGCGTCCGGCTCCCGGCGCTGGGTCGTGTGCCGGGACTTGCCCGGGCGGCGCCGTTCCAGGTCCTTCTGGATATCGGCTTCGGCAAGCGGCATGCCCGGTGGGCAACCATCAACTATGCACCCGATCGCCGGCCCATGACTTTCGCCAAAGGTCGTGACCGTGAATGACTTGCCAATCGAATTGCCGGACATCTTTATCAGCTTTGCCTGTGCTTATTTCACCAGTATCAGTTTCACCGGGCGCCTGGATCGCGATCCAGCATGGCCAGTTCGGCGGCACTGACCAGCGCTACCCCGTCACCGCCCGCCAACAGCTCTGGCCAGATAAATGGCAGCGTCGGAAAGCGTTGCTCCAACCGGCTGGCACCGGCCCCGACCTCAAGCGCCAACCAGCCGCGAGCCGTCAGGAAAGGAGCCGCATGGTGCAGGATTCTGGCCGGCGTTTCCATCCCGTCGTCACCGGAAACCAGAGCGAGGCGCGGTTCGTGAAGGTATTCCGGCGGGAAGGTCTCAACGTCGCCTTCCGGCACATACGGCGGGTTGCTCACGATCAGGTCGAAAGGTGCGCCATGGCCGGTGGCGGGATACAAATCTGTCTCAATCAGCGACACCTGCGCCTCGACGCCATGGCGCCGCACATTCATTGCGGCAACTGCGAGCGCATCAGCACTGATGTCCGTTGCCACAACCTGGCAGGCCGGAAACGCCCGCGCCAAAGCAATGGCAATACAACCGCTACCCGTTCCGATTTCCAGAATCCGGTGAACCCGCTCCGGATCCAGCCAGGGTTCGAACCGGGCGGCGATCAGCTCGGCAAATGGCGAACGTGGCACCAGCACCCTGTCATCGACGTAAAAAGGCAGCCCGGCGAACCAGGCCTCGTGCGTCAGATACGGCAGGGGCTGACGGGTGCGCAACCGCGCGTCCAGCAGCGCGTCGATCTTCGCCAGGTCGCTGTGCGGCACTGGGAGCTTGTAGGCGCGCTGCGCATCATCATGATTGAGGCCCATGGCGTGGAAGACCAGTGCTGCCGCTTCATCCCTGGCATTGTCGGTGCCATGACCAAAATAGACTTTGCCGCGCTCCAGTCGCCGGGCGCAGGTACCGATGGCCTCAGCAACCGTTGATGGCTCGTCAGTGATCGCCGGGCGGCGGGGGGTGTCGCCAGTACCTGTTCGTCGTGTCATGAATTGTGCCCCGTTCCCTGTGGCCTGATGCATTGGCTGTGGATGTATAGAATACGTGGCTGCCGTGCGCCCGGAACCAATCGCTGATGCTGGCCTCCCTGTTGGACCACGCTTTTGTCCTGTTTCAGCGGCTTTTGCCCGAACAATTGCTGGGCCGCTGGGTCCGTGCACTCACGCGAGCGCGCACCCCCTGGCTACGCACTTTTCTCATCCGCGCCTTCATCAAGACCTATCCAGTCAATCTGAGCGAGGTTGAAAATCCGGAACCAGAGGCCTGGGAAAACGTGAATGCGTTCTTCACTCGCCCGCTCAGACCAGGCGTCCGGCCTGTCGCACCGGGCAACACTACAGTCGTCTGTCCATGCGATGGCATGCTCGAAGACCTCGGCTATGCCAGCGGGCAAATGCTGCTACAGGCCAAGCGCTTTCGCTATCGGCTGGCGGATCTGCTGGCCATGGATGAAACCGAAGCCCTTCCCTTCCATGGCGGCGGTACCGCAACAATCTACCTGGCACCACAGGACTACCATCGGGTTCATATGCCACTGTCGGCCCGGGTCACGGACACTGTCTATGTTCCGGGTCGCCGCTGGGCGGTAAACCGACGCACGGTACGGGCAGTGAATGGCCTGTTTGCCGCCAATGAGCGGGTCATCGTCTGGTGCGAATCGGATTCGGGTCGCTTTGCTGTGGTCCTGGTTGGTGCCCTGAACGTTGCGAGCATCTCCCTGGCCTGGTGCGGGGAAATCCCCTCCGGCAAACAGGTGGTTCGCACTCACTATCCCGTCGATGATCCTGCCTTGCGCATTCCGGCTGGCGGCCTGCTCGGACAGTTCAACCTGGGCTCTACCGTGATCATCGTTGCCGAGCACGGACTGATGCACTGGGATACGAACCGATCGGCAGATGGCGGCCAACTGCCCGCCCCGGTACGCATGGGAACCAGGATTGGCACGGCTCCCGCACCGGACGCAGCATCATGAACCGGGGCCGGGTGTGAGTGACTGGCGGCCGACGGCATCATGGGCAACGCTGCACCAGCGGGCACGTTTGCTGGCGGGCACCCGCGGGTTTTTTGCCGATCGAGACCTGCTGGAAGTCGAAACACCAGCCCTGATCCAGCACGCTGTCACGGATCCGCAACTGCAAAACATGGTTGTGCAGCACCAGAGTGGCCAGCACCTTTTCCTGCACACCTCGCCGGAATTCCACATGAAGCGCCTGTTGGCTGCCGGCGCCCCGGATATCTGGCAACTTGCCAAGGTCTTTCGCGATGGTGAAGCCGGTCGGCGCCACGAGCCGGAATTTACGCTGGTCGAGTGGTATCGCCACGGCTTTAGCCTGCAGCAGATGGCGGAAGAGACCTGCGCGCTCCTCGAACAACTGGCCAGGCTGATCGCTGACCAAAGCAACGTGGCGCGAGGCGCGCCTCGTACAGCACCGGTCTACTGGAGTTACCGCCAGCTGTTTCAGACTGCGCTGGGTATCGACCCACTGGGAGCAACCGCGGTTGAACTGGAAAACTGTGCCCGGAAGGTGCTTGGCGATCAATGCGCGATCACTACAGCCACCAGGACCAGCACGGACCCTGGTTCAGAAACTGACGATGTACGACTGTGGCTGGACTTGTTGATGACACACGTCGTGGAACAGCGGCTTGCCGAAACTTTTCTGGCGGTGATTTCCGGTTACCCGGCATCGCAAGCAGCTTTGGCACGGCTGGATCCGGTCGATCCGCGTGTGGCCGAGCGCTTCGAGGTATACCTGTGCGGGATAGAAGTTGCCAATGGATACCGCGAGCTTCGGGATCCCGCCGAACACCGGCAACGCTTTGCAGCCGATCGGGCCGCCAGATTGCGGCTGGGCTATCGCGATACAAGGCCCGATGTCGACCTCATTGCGGCGATTGAACAGGGGCTACCCGACTGTGCGGGTGTGGCCGTCGGCTTTGACCGGGTTCTGATGGTGCTACTGGGGCTGCGCGACATTCAGTCCGCCATCACCTTTCCGGTACTGCCCAATAAACCCGCCCCAAGAGACTGACCAGTCGCGATATTCCCTACTTCACCCTGGACACGTAGGCCATCGAACGGGTATCAACCTTGATCACCTCGCCCTGATTAAGGAACAGTGGCACTTTGACCACGGCGCCCGTTTCCAGCGTTGCGGGCTTCATGCCGCCGGTGGCGGTGTCGCCACGGACGCCCGGGTCAGTCTCAACGATGGCAAGTTCTACAAAAATCGGCGGAACGACCGTCAGCGGGACGCCATTCCACAGGGTTACCGTGCACGTATCCTGCTCACGCAACCATTGTTTGGCCTCATCGACCGCCGTACTGGATGCGGGGAGCTGCTCGAAGGTTTCGGGATCCATGAAGTACCACATGTCCCCGTCGCTATAGAGGTACTGCATGGGCCGGTCCACAACGTCGGCCGACTCAATCGAGTCGCTGTTGCGAAACGTCTTCTCCACTGTTCGGCCCGTCCGCAGATTGCGGATTCGAACCCGGTTGAATGCCTGGCCTTTGCCCGGCTTGACGAACTCATTGTCGACAACGGCACAGGGATCGCCATCGATCAACACCTTGCTGCCACCCCGAAGATCACTTGCGCTGTAACTGGCCATTGGTTCCCATTCAGTTGAATCGTAAAGGGGACGCTACCCTTTACGCCCCATTACGCTGTTGCTCAGCCGGCTATTCTAGCCCGATCCATGCTGCACGACATTCCGGGTGCGAGACGCTTGCCGGCAAGCCTGGTGAGTCGGTCACTTTTGCCGGGGAAATGCACCAAATCTATTAGCTACGAGTTTTGCTTCTGGACAATTGGTCGCTCGATCCCGATCGTTGGGTTTTGCCAACTAACGCCATTGACTCGCTCCCAGTGAATGCCCGGCAATGGCGCAAGCACGTCGAATTGGCGTCGGCAATCCTTACACCCTGATCAGAAAAGGATTCTAAAAATCACGTAATCCTGCATGATTGATGGGCTGGCATGTTTATTGCTTTATCTGGCTTTCTCTCCGACGCCATACCGCACGGAGATACATTCAGTCAGGGCATTCCATGCACTCATTCAAAACTTCAAGAGCCATAGGTTCACTGCTTCTGGGCAGCTTGCTTGTGACCGGCGCCAATGCGGCAGTAACCAGTTACGAGTTGACGGGTTCCTTCAACAACCCCGGAACGCTTGACGCCAGCTTTGCTGGCACAGTGGAACAACCTTTTATTTTTCCTGCCTCGTTCGTCCTGAATTTCGATGTAGACGACAGCGTGGCCGGAGTTGCCAATATCTTTATCCGTCCAGCACCTTTACAGGCGCAGTCATGAACCTGTCTTTGACGGTTGAGGGCATCCCGTACTGGGAAAGTACTTCCGCTGATGCCCGCCAGATCTTTGGTGACTCGTCCGTTCCACAACGTTGGGGTTGGGATACTGATGGAACATTCTTCAACAATCTGACTGCAACTATAGATTCAACGGCCACACCGCTCATCCTGTCCGGATCTGCCGTTGAACTCGACCTGGTAGATCTGAGTCGTGCGATTTACGGCAGTGAACTGGCCTCCAACAGCCTGATCACGCTGGGAGCAGACAAATTCAGCTACGGCGAGATATTCATCTTCTGGTCTGGTGAAAACGATGCTGGCGATTACGCTGACTTCAATATCGCTGGCAGTATCTCGACAATTTCAACGGGCACGACCGTCCCCGTCCCGGCCGCCGCCTGGCTCCTCGGCTCAGCCCTCGGGCTGATGGGCGTCGCTGCGCGGCGACGCAGGCACGCCTAAGCAAGGCCTTGATTCAGCGCCGCCTTTCGGACTGATACAAAATATCAGCCTGGTTGCTTTCTCGGTCACCAGATTGCAGCCAGGCTGCTTGCTTTCCATCCGGCGAGCAGCCACGCCTCTTCTGTTCGTCTCGTAGCCACGTCGAGGTCTCGGCGGGCTTCCTTGCACAGTCGCGATGACTGACAAATCCTTTCACTAGACATAAGCCTGTTGGTGGCCACACCGAATATCGTTTCGTATGTGAACGCATACTTTCGTCAGAAAAATGTTCTGTTAACGTCGCCATTAACTTCTCTCCATTAAGCAAAGGAACCGGAGTGAAGCGACGGTCACTATGCCGGCCGGACTGGATTGGAGGGATTCCGGCCATCGGTACCTCAACAGTTGGCGACCAGGAGGAACGGGGGAATACAAGCCACACCAGGTGCAAGCCTGGGTCGGAAAGCCACGGGTCTGTGACCACAGGGTAGAGCTGATCAGATCGCCGAGCTGCATATCCCGCATAACCAATGTGTTTTTGTGAGTGGGAGAGTCTTCAGTGAATATCTCAAGATTTAGCAAAATAATCGGCATCGTGGGGGCGCTCAGCATCCTTGCGGTTGGCACAGCCAGCGCCGCTGCCACCACGTACACGTTGAAATCGGTGGAGTGGCGATTCGGTATTATTCCCGGATCCGTATTCATTGTTGATAACGGACTGCCTCCCGGCTATACCAACCACCTCGTCGGAACCTGCGACGGTTGTGGTATCGCTACCGCTACCAACGATGGTGCCGGCAACATCACCCTGGCCAACGGCAGTCTGCCGGTCTACGGGGACGCCGGTGGCAATGGCCTGTTCACAGTCTGTAACAGCACCACAGCCGGCGATTGCCCAGTCCTGTCAACCGGCGGCTCCAAGGTTGCCTTCACGTTTGGCGGCAATGGCACGACCACGTTGACACCTGGCGGCAAGGCGGGCTGGTCAGCGACTGACTCGACTGCGCTGGTCTGGAACCAGGCCTATTGCATCGACTCAATCGGTGCGAATTGCGGCACCGGGGCAACGGGGGACCAGTTCGGTGGTCCGAACGCGCCTGGCGGGGCAATCAACTGGACCAACGGGGTGCAGGGCAATGGCACAGCACACCACATTGATCAAACCCAACCGACCACCACGCCTGGCTTTGAACCGTGGAACCTCGGGAACGGTGGGCAGTCTGGCACCAGGCCCAACGTCGTAAGAAACGATATGTGTTGCGGCCTGGCGGTCTGGGAAGATGCCGATGGCCTCCACGTCACGCGGCAAGTTGCGCTGGCATCAGCATTCCTCCCCAACGTCTTCCAGAGTTACACCCTGAACTATGCGGTGGTACCGGTACCAGGTGCCGTGTGGCTGTTTGGATCAGCCATCGGCCTGCTGGGCTGGGCGCGTCGGCGCGCTGCCTGAGTACCATCTCTGCAGCAGATTCGCTGCCAATCAAAAAAAGCCCCGCTTCGGCGGGGTTTTTTCGTTGCGCTTGCAACTGCCAGATGGCATCGGATAATCGCCCACGGATCACTGATCTGACGTCTTACCCCGCTTGAACTACCGCAAACTCGCTGAATCGAGTATCTGGAGGCGCGGCAGCGATGCCATATTCCCGACGATTCCATGAAAACGTCCAACCTGTCGAATTCGATACCGCACGCGATATTCAGGCGTTTGTCGGCTTGTTTCTGGCACTCCTCGCCAAACACTTCGGAGGTGAAACGACGGTTAATCATCTGCGCATCGGCAGCTTTATTGGCCTGCGTACGCTATATGAAGACACCTCTACCAGTAACAAGGAAATCGCGCAGGCACTAGGAATTTCCCATTCGACGGTGTCCCGCATCGTGCATGAATTCATCGAACAAAAATGGATACGCCAACGGCCACACCCTGAAGATGGTCGCCGGCGGCTGATTGAAATCGTTCCAGGGCACCCCCTCACGGATCAGTTTGAACGCGATTTCCGCCGACTTCTGAATCGTATGTTGCAGAGTTTCGAGGAGCGCAAACTGATCCTGCTCGACCCCGACAAGCACGCCTTTTAAGGGGACGCTACCCTTTTCCGCTTTGGAAAAGGGTAGCGTCCCCTTTACCCTCGCATCCATGTTGTCTGTGAGCATTCAAAATCCCGAAGAGCTGTTGCGCCTCCTGGGCCTGACGGCAGAGGAATGTGGCCTGTCACAGTCGGCCCTGGCCAACTTTCCACTGCGGGTGCCGCGGGCCTATGTCGAGCGCATTCGTCCCGGAGATCCGCGCGACCCGCTGCTCTTGCAGATTCTTCCGGTCATGGATGAAACGCTGGCGATCGACGGCTTCGCTGCTGATCCTGTTGGAGATCTGGCCAGCACGCGTACTCCCGGACTGCTGCAAAAGTACGCCGGTCGCGCGCTACTGATTACGACTGGCGCCTGCGCGATCCATTGTCGATATTGCTTCCGTCGGGGATTTCCGTACGCGGAGCAGAGCGCTGCCGGCGACCAGCTTGAGGCCGCACTTCAGGAAATCGCCAGCGACCCAACGCTTGCAGAAATCATCCTCAGTGGCGGAGACCCGATGGTAATCAGTGACATCCGTCTGCGGAAACTGTTGCAGCACCTCGATGCTATTCCGCACATTCAGCGCATCCGCCTCCACACCCGCGTGCCCGTCGTCCAGCCCGAGCGGGTCACGTCCGAGCTGCTGGCCACGCTGCAAAGCCTGCGCACCCGGGTGGTGGTGGTCGTGCACGCCAATCATGCCCGTGAACTGGACGATGCCGCTGTCGCCGCCCTGCGAGCGTTGGCCGGTGTCACCGGACCCGTGCTGAATCAGTCGGTTTTGTTGCGAAATATCAACGACTCGGTGGATGCGCTGGCCAGCCTCTCGACAGCACTGTTCGATGCCGGGGTGTTGCCTTACTACCTGCATCAGCTTGATCCGGTCGCGGGCGCCGCACACTTTGATGTGCCGGACGACGAAGCGTTGCGCCTGGTCGGAGAATTGTTGCAACGACTGCCCGGCTATCTGGTGCCACGACTGGTCCGGGAAGTCCCGGGAGCTTCGTCGAAAACATTGCTGGGCCCGTTTGCATCACCAGCCGGATACATCGGTACAACATAATCTTGCGCTGCCCACAGACTCGGACAGCGATCACATAATCCCGGCCATCAGCCAGTCAGACTCCTGCTCTATTACAGGGACTTGGCAGGTGTGGAGTTGGGCAACTCCGTTGGTATTCCGCTGATCGTCATCAGTCGTCGTGACGATCACGCCACGACAATAAATTCAGTGCTTCGGGACAGCGGACACGCGGTCCACTGTCAGCGCGTGAACGATCTGGCTACGCTCGCCGACCGGTTACGGTCCGTGCCGCCGGAGATTCTGCTGTACTTTGATGGCGACTCCGATGTCGATCTCGCTGCGGTTACCACCGCAGTGGCCGAGTGCTCGCCACCCCCGCCAGTCCTCGTCGTCCACGGCAAGGTTGATGAAGCCACGATCGCCGCCGCCATGGAGAGCGGCGCCCGCGATGTGGTTTCACTCACCCATCGCAACCGCCTGTGTGCTGTGGCAGGTCGTGAACTGCAAGCCCACCGACTACGGGTCGCGCTGCAAGGCGTAGTCAACTCTGCACGGCAATACAAGCAGGAACTGCGCAGTCTGATGACGGGTGCCTCTGAAGCCATTGCAGATGTGCACGACGGCATCATCGTTACAGTGAACCCGGCGTGGGCAGCTTTGCTGGGCGTGCCAACGGAAGAGGAACTGGTGGGCCAGCCATTCATGGACCTGTTCCGTGAAGCCGACCAGGCCACGCTGAAAGGCGCCTTGGTCGCGTGCCTGAAAGACAAGTGGGAAGAGGATGGCATTCTCCCCGTGATTGCCTACCGAACCGATGAATCCGAATTACCACTCGAACTGCGTCTGAAGCGGGTCACGGTAGACGGCGATCCCGCTGTACGGGTAATCGTGCCCGGGGATCGGACGGCAGATCAGGCACCGGAAGAACTGCTGCAGGCCGCGGTAGACAAGGACCCCTCTACCGGATTTTATCAACGACACCAGTTTCTGGAGCAGCTGGCATCACGAGTCGCAACGCCAGGTGAGGGCGGTGTGCGCGCAGTTGCCTACGTTCGACCCGACCACTTTTCTCGTGTGCAGGCTGATGTCGGGCTACTGGGTACCGAGGCACTGCTGATGCGGCTGGCCGGGGTCTTGAGGGAATTGATGCAACCCGGCGACATTCATGGCCGTTTCGGCGGCACCATTTTTACCGTGCTGCTTGAGCGCGGCACGATGACCGACGTACAGGCCTGGGCCAGCCAGCTTCGCAAGGCGGTTGCCAACCAGATCTTCGAAGTAGACACACAATCCACGTCCATGTCCTGCACGATCGGACTCTGCGAAGTTCGAGGCACTGAAAAGGATTCCACCCAGCCACTGGCCGAGGCAGAACAAGCCTGCCGCAAGGGTCGTGAACAGGGCGGCAATCGTACCGTCCTCAGCGACGCCACCAGCATCACTGAACGCTTGCGACTGACTGACTCGCTGTGGGTGGCGCGAATCCGGTCCGCATTGATGCAAAACCGACTGCGTCTGGTGCATCAACCGGTGGTCGGGCTGCACGAAGATGTACAGGGTGTACTCGATACGCGCGTCCGGCTGATTGACGAACAGGGCGAACCTATTCTGCCGGCCGACTTCATTCCACCGGCAGAACGCGCCCACCTGATGAAGAATATCGATCGCTGGGTGATCGGTGCTTCCTTCTCGTTCTGTGTGGCCCGCCAGCCAAATCTGGTCTTTGTCCGACTGTCACGTGACTCACTCCTCGATGACTCCCTGCTCGAATGGCTCAAAGCACGGGCCCGCAGCACCCGGCTCAAACCAGCACAGGTGTGCTTCCAGATCAGCGAGGAACTTACCTTGCAGCATCTGAAGCAGAGCAAGGATCTGGCCGAGAACCTGCGCGCCAACGGATTCATGTTCGCAGTGGATCATCTCGGCATCGGCCGGGATTCCACCCAGTTGCTGGCGCACCTGCCGATGCAGTTTGTGAAAGTCGATGGCAGCCTCATGCAGGGACTGCATCGAGACAAAGACCTGCAGAAGAAGGTCGGCGATATCGCTGCCAAGGCTCGCGAACTCAAAATCAAGACAATTGCCGAGCGCGTGGAGAACGCCAGCACCATGGCGGTGCTTTGGCAGCTTGGCATTACCTTCGTGCAGGGCAACTTCACGCAGACGCACGGGGTTGTTCTGGGCGACGAAAATCCTGACGGGCGGCAGCCTGCCGGCCAACGTGCCACAGGGTGACAAGCCGGGCACGAGGTGTGCCGCTGATCACACTCTGCAGGGATGTGCAGCACTGCTGCCGTCGCGACATAACAGAACGAGACCTGGGTCATTTACCATTTCGCCAACGGATGGTCTCCTGACGGTTGTCGAAAAACCCGCGCTAGCGCGCCAGCCACTTCAGGACGTCAGGGCCCCGAATATGCGCAAAATGCGCCAACCGGCACCAGCTTCAGTTGCGAATCCCGTACTTCGTAGCGCTATTAGCCAAGTGTTCAATCATCGGGGCCTGAGCGCATCGCTGCTGGCCGGATCCTTGCTGCTGATATGCGCCCAGTCCGCATCAGCGCTGACACTCGGTGAACTCAAGGTTCGTTCCGCACTGGGCCAACGGCTCAACGCCACTGTGCCGGTGCGCCTTGCCTCTGGCGAGGCATTGAGCAGCGGCTGTGTAATTCCCGGATTTCCGTCCTCCGACTTGCGTGGCGTACCGGGTGCGGATGTCATCTCGCCCGAGGCAATCCGCGAAGGAACCTACGAACTGCGAGTGACGAGTACTGCGGCACTTTATGAGCCGATGTACGCACTTGAATTACGTATTGACTGCCCGGGCATCCCGGCGATGGTCCGTCAGTATGTTCTGATGCTGGACCTCCCCGCTGCTGTAACCGCTGCAGAGGGAGCTGGCAGTGCGGTACCTGGCATAGTCAATGTCAGGACCGATCGCGCCACACGCTCTACAAGTGAACCAGCCACATCTCGCACCACTGCCCCCACCCGGGTTCCGGACCTTCAGCGTAGCAGCGGCGCGACCATAGAAACCGGATCACGCTATCGGGTGAAGCGTGGCGATACGCTATCTTCCATTGCTGCCCGCGTTCGCGACCGTGGTGTATCGCTATGGACATTTGCCGGCATCATTCAGGCCGCCAATCCTGATGCCTTTATCCACAACGATCCGAACCTGATCAAACTCGGCAGTGAAATTCTGATTCCATCCGCTGCTACATCCGCCAGCAGTCCGGCGGTTACAGCTCCGGCAAATACCGCCAGCAGTGTTGCTGCGCCAGCGGCAGCGGTCCCGGCGCCAGTGGCAGCGCCGGCACCTGTACCTGTACCTGTACCCGCCGTTGCCGGAGTAACTGCGTCGCTGCCAGAGGCTGCGACGGAAACTGTCGTGTCCGCCAACAGGCCGACGTCGCCGGCAACAGTCGAGGCAACGCCAGTAGTACCCACCGCCAATACCCCGGCAACAGTCAAACCCGGTCCCGCACCAGGGCCATCGGCCACCGCCGACAACCTGACGGACGAAGCATCGGCACCCAATCCATTCCTGGCGGCAGGTGCAGGCATCATCTTCGGTCTGCTGATCAGCGCACTATTGTGGTTCCGCAATCGGCTGCCACCACGGCAGAAACTGTCCACGCTGGCCAACAAGGTACCGGCTACCGGTAATGAATCCACAAACAGTTCGATCAGCCCGGTGCCCGTACCGATGGACAGCACTGCTGAGGAACCGGGCTTTACCGTGTCATGGTCCGAAGCGCCAGACGATGATTTGCTGGCTGCAGAGTTCGCCGATGCACCCACGGAGGCATTCAGCAGCCCGGATCCCGGCGACACCGATTTCCCAGGCAGCGCTGCCGATACCGATGCCACCGTGGAATACCGCGCCGATTCGACTGTCGCGGCCAGCGAGGACATCACCTCCGAACTCGAGGAGCTTTTCGACAGCACCGACACCACAATTCAGAAGCGGCTGAACGCGGAAAAGCTCGCCGCACAACTCAGTGACATGCCTGACGACGAATCCGTAGCTGCCCACGCCCTTGACGACAACGAGAATGTGATTCCGGTCGGTAATCTGAACGAGACGCCGGCCAGCAGTACAGTGGACTTCCTCGTTGGAGAACTGCAGAACGACGCCGATGCGACGGCGCTCGCACCCACGGTCGAACAACCACGACCCATACCGAAGAACAAGGGCGCCAAACAGGAACAGGTTGATATTCATACACTGGCCACACAAATCTCCAGTGACAACCAGCAGGCCCAGACTTTGCTGGAGGCACTGAGCCTCCTGGAGCGGGACTACGAAAACGAGCTTACGTCGAGTCAGGTACTGGATATGTCGGCCATTCGGGACGCGCTTGGTCCTGACGCAGACGAACCCACGCAGGTTCGTGAGACGCAGGTCGAGGAACGTCGCAAGAAGGCGCGCTAGCGCTTAAACCGACACCAGCATGCGGTCAACCTTGCGCCAGCCACGGGGCAATACGCTGCCGCGCTGGCTGCGGGCACCGTGATAATGCTTGAGGTCTGCCGGCTTCAGCGTCATCGTGCGCTGGTTGCCAAACAGCAGCAGTGACTGGTCCGGCGCCAGAACCGCCACAGCCGTCAACTTCTCTGCCCCTGCCTGGAATTTCTTGCTGGAGATGCCAAAGATCTTGTTGCCCTTGCCACGGGCCAGTTCCGGCAGATCGGCAGCGGGGAACACCAGCAATCGCCCCTCTGAACTCAGAGCAGCCACCATCAGCTTGCCGGGAAATACTTCGCTGGGCACCGGCACCGGATTCAACACATCGCCACCCGCCGGCACTCGCAGACAGGCTTTGCCTGCCCGATTCCTTGAGTGCATCTCACCGAGCTTCACGAAAAACCCGTAGCCGGCATCGCTGGCTACCAGCCAGCGATCCTCCGGGTCGCCCAGCAGTACTCCACGAAAGCCGGCACCTGGCGCCGGATTGAGCCGGCCGGTTAACGGTTCGCCCTGCCCTCGCGCGGACGGCAAGGTATGCGCCGGCAGACAATAGGCACGACCCGAGTTGTCGAGGAATACAGCAGTCTGTGTACTCTTGCCCGGCGCCGAGCCAAGGTAACTGTCGCCTGACTTGTAATTGAGAGTCAACGGATCGATATCGCGCCCCTTGGCGGCCCGTACCCAGCCGCTGACAGACAACACCACGGTCACCGGCTCGCTGGCAACCAGCTCCGTTTCCGCCAGCGCCTGGGCGGCTTCACGCTCGACTATCGCCGTGCGGCGTGGATCACCATGCTTTTCGGCCAGGGCAAGCAGTTCATCGCGAATCAACGTCTTCAGCCTGGCTGCACTCTTGAGGACCTGTTGCAGACTATCCCGCTCCTTCGCCAGATCCTTCTGCTCCGTGCGAATTTCGATCTCTTCCAGTTTCGCCAGTTGGCGCAAACGGAGATTCAGTATCGACTCAGCCTGCGTTTCCGTGATATTGAATCGTGTGATCAGTACGTCTTTGGGTCGGTCTTCCCGGCGAATAATCCTGATGACTTCGTCGATATTGAGATAGGCGATCAACAGGCCGTCGAGGATATGCAGCCGGTCTTCAACCTTCGCCAGACGGAACTGCAGCCGCCGTTTGACCGTGGCTGTACGGAATTGCAGCCACTCGCTGAGCAGGGACTGCAGATCCCTGACAGCCGGTCGGCCGTCCAGTCCGATCACGTTAAGGTTGACGCGCAGTGTTCGCTCCAGATCGGTGGTAGCGAACAGGTGGCTCATCAGGGCATCTGCATCGATCTTGCCGGATTTCGGTGTGATGACCAGACGCGTGGGGTTCTCATGATCGGATTCATCGCGCAGATCCTCGACCAGCGGCAGCTTTTTCGACTGGCGTTGTGCCTCTATCTGCTCCAGTACCTTGCTGCCGGACACCTGAAACGGCAACTGCGTAACGATGATGTCGTCGTCTTCCCGCTCCCATTTCGCGCGCAGGCGCAGCGTGCCATTGCCGGTGGCATAAATATCGAGCAATTCCTTGCGGGGGGTCACAATCTCGCCGCCAGCAGGAAAATCCGGACCCTTGATGTGCTGACACAATTGCTTGACGGTCGTTTCAGGTGCCTCCAGCAGACGCACCAGAGCCGTAACGACCTCGCGCAGATTGTGCGGTGGAATGTCCGTGGACATGCCGACAGCAATGCCACTGGTGCCATTCAGCAGCAGATTCGGCAACTGCGCCGGCAGCAGCGTCGGCTCTTCCAGCGTGCCGTCGAAATTTGGCACCCAGTCCACCGTGCCATGGGTCAGTTCATCAAGGAGTGTCGCCGCGTAAGGCGTCAGGCGTGCCTCCGTGTAGCGCATGGCCGCGAAAGACTTCGGATCATCGGCAGACCCCCAGTTCCCCTGCCCGTCGACGATCGGGTAGCGATAGGAAAAACTCTGCGCCATGTGCACCATGGCTTCATAGCAGGCCGAGTCACCATGGGGATGAAACTTGCCGATCACATCGCCCACAGTTCGAGCTGATTTCTTGTGCTTGCTGGCAGCAAGCAACCCCAGCTCACTCATCGCATAGATAATTCGTCGCTGTACCGGCTTCAGACCGTCACCGATATGCGGCAGGGCCCGGTCGAGAATGACGTACATCGAGTAGTCGAGGTATGCCTTTTCGGTGAAAGTCCGCAAAGGCAGCCGTTCAATCGTGTCGAATTCGAGACGACTCTGGGCTTCCTGTGCCAGGCGGCCCTTGCCCGCTTTCCGGGAGGCGCCAGATTTTTTTGATGTAGTCTTGCGGGTTGCCATCAGTTTCAGATCTCGGCCAGGTTGCCCTTGGATTCGAGCCAGGCGCGCCGGTCGGGCGAGCGCTTCTTGGCCAGCAGCATGTCGAGCAACTGTTCAGTATCGTCGGCTGCGTCGATCGTCAATTGCACCAGACGGCGTGACGCCGGCAACATCGTGGTCTCCCGCAGTTGTAGCGGATTCATCTCGCCCAGCCCCTTGAAGCGCGTCACTGCCGGCTTGGCTCGCACCCCTTCGGCAACAAGCCGATCCAGTACACCCTGGCGCTCTGACTCGTCCAGTGCGTAGTAAACCTCCTTGCCAACATCAATGCGAAACAGCGGCGGCATTGCCACATAAATGTGCCCGGCGCGGACCAGCTGCGGAAAATGCCGGACAAACAGCGCACAGATCAGCGTCGCGATATGCAGCCCGTCTGAATCCGCATCGGCGAGGATACAGACCTTGTGATAACGCAGGCCCGACAGATCATTGCTCCCGGGCTCGACACCAACCGCCAGGCTGATATTGCTGATCTCCTGGGAGGCGAGCAACGCACCCTGATCTACCTCCCAGGTATTCAGTATCTTGCCGCGCAAGGGCAGCACCGCCTGAAACTCGCGGTTCCGTGCCTGTTTGGCCGAGCCACCAGCCGAATCACCTTCAACGAGAAATATCTCACAACGCTGCGGATCCGTGCTCGAGCAATCCGACAACTTGCCGGGCAATACGGGACCACTGGTGATTCTTTTGCGGACGATGACCTTGGCCGCCCGGGTGCGGTGCTGAGCGGCCAGAATGGCGCGTGAGGCAATCTGGTCACCTGCTTCGGTATTCTGATTCAGCCACAATGAAAAGGAGTCCTTGGCCACGCCGCCCACGAAAGTCGCACATTCGCGCGAACTCAAGCGCTCTTTGGTCTGGCCCGAAAACTGCGGCTCCTGCATCTTCACGGAAAGGACATATTGCAAGCCGTCCCAAACGTCGTCGGGCGCCAGCTTGACGCCGCGTGGCAGGAGATTCCTGAACTCACAATAATCGCGAAGCGCGTCGGTGAGCCCGGCCCGCAAGCCCGCCACATGAGTGCCGCCCTGGGCCGTCGGTATCAGATTGACATAGGACTCGCCGATAGCCGGACCGTCCGTCTCGGCCCAGGCCAGTGCCCAGTCGACCTCCTCACGTTTGCCCTTGAAAGTGGCGGTGTATGGCGTACCGGGCAACAGCTCGGTATCGGGCAGGCTCTCTGTCAGGTACTGCTCCAGGCCGCCTTCGTAGAGCCATTCGAATTTCTGCTCCGGCTTTTCGACCTCAAAACGAATACGCAAGCCGGGGCACAGTACGGCCTTGGCACGCAAAACGTGACGCAACTCGTTAATCGAGAACTTGTCGGTATCAAAAAACTTCGGATCCGGCCAGAAACGCAGCGTGGTTCCGGTATTGGCCTTGCCAACGGTGCCGACCTGCTCCAGCTTCCTGGTGCGTTCACCGTTGCTGAAGCTCATGTTGTACTCGTGGCCGTCCCGGCGAATCCAGACCTCCAGATTCTTCGACAGCGCATTGACAACGGATACGCCAACCCCGTGCAAACCACCCGAATACTGGTAATTATTGTTGGAGAATTTGCCGCCTGCGTGCAGGCGCGTCAGGATGAGTTCAACCCCGGGAATCTTCTCGACCGGATGCCTGTCGACCGGCATGCCACGGCCATCGTCGACGACTTCCAGCGACCCGTCGGCGTACAGCTTCACGTCGATGCGCTTGCAGTAGCCACCAATCGCTTCGTCCACGCTGTTGTCGATCACCTCGTGAGCCAGGTGATTCGGCCGACTGGTGTCGGTATACATCCCGGGCCGGCGGCGCACAGGATCAAGGCCGCTCAGGACCTCTATGTCAGCAGCTTGGTAAGAAGCCATCAGAATCCAGGAACAGTCGCAGCAACGATACCGGCGACAATCGCCAGGACGCGCACGACAACCGACGGAATCTTAGAGAACCTGCCAGATTAAGCAAGATGACTGTTCAGGATCGCGATCGAACACCGGTCAGTTCAGATCCGCGATCAGCGATTCGCGCAGGACTTCCGGAATCTCGCCCACGCGTGCGGTGAGTTCTGAATGGTCCACTCCGGCTGCCACTCCGGCACCCGATTTGAGCGCTTTAACCATCTCCGGCGTCAGCTCAAAGCGCAAAAAATGTACGGCCGACGTCTTGGTCTCGTCGGCCCGCTCCATGTCCTCGTCGGCAATGGCAAATACCGGTGCCTGCCCGTCCACCTGGACCCAGACGCGATTCTCAACGTCAAGCAGCCGGGTCAGTGCCAGACGGCGCTCAGTTTCGTCCGGATACTGGATGAGCATTGTTGCCTTCCAGTTGCTGCCGTCCGGAATCAGCGGGTTATAGGTGTCCAGTTCAGCCCGTATATCGTCCGGCTCGAAGATCCGTTCAGCACGCAGCATCTCCTGGATCTGATAGTGCATCGTCAGCCGGTCTTCGAAAGCCAGTGTGACGTGGTCGCCCAGGGGCAGCTGCCGGTGAGTCTTGTGCTTTATCACCTGGGCACGAAACTCCGGGCGCAGCCGGGCATACACCTCAAGGGGATACAGGTCGTCGAGAATGAGCTTGTTCACCACGAGTCCCTTCAGATGCCGTAGGCACGCCGTAACAGTTGCATCGGGTGGGAATGGCTGGCGCGCTTGGCCAGGTCGGCGATCTGCGCAGCGGCCATCGGGCAATCACTGCAGAACTCGTCGGCACCGCTGTTCTCCACCTGCGTGGCAACCGGCTGGGCGATTTTTACCGAAGCCGCACGGAATTCCGTTTTCACGCCGTAGGTTCCGTCGTGGCCGGAGCATCGTTCGATCGGGTGCACCGTGGTATCGGGTATGAGCTGCAGGACATCCCGCGTTTTGAGCCCGATGTTCTGCACGCGCAGATGACAGGGCACGTGGTACGACACCTTCCCCAGCGAGGTGGCAAAGTTTGTACGCAGCTTGCCGCCCTGATGGCGCAGATACAGATAATTGAAGGGATCAAAGAACGCTTGGCCCACAGCCTGCACCTGTTCGTCGTCCGGAAACATCAGGGGCAGCTCCTGTTTGAACATCAGCACGCATGAGGGCACCGGTGCCACGATATCCCAGCCATCTGCAACCCATCTGGCGAGAGTGGAGGCACGTTTGCCGATTTCACTTCCTGCCACCGAGTCAGATCGCCGAGCTCCAGTTTCGGCATGCCGCAGCACTGCACTCAGATTCAACCAGTTGCACCGTGATGCCGTTGTGGCCGGAACACGGCGACGAGGTCTACCACCATCGCCGGCAGGTTCCGGTTGCCATAGCATGGTGTAAAGCACCACTTTGCCGCTGGTGCCGTTCACTGCTTCTGCTGCCGTGGATTCAAGTACCTGCGAGTTTGACTGTGCGCCCGTATCCAGCGTGCCCTGGCGCGCCAGCTGCTTGCGCGCCGTCTTGCTCTCGTAATCGTGGCAAGCGGCGCGTCGGGCAACACCCGGGGCCTTTTCCAGCAACAGACGTCGGCCTGATTGCCATTGACGGCATTGACCACCTCGGCAATCACGGGAATGCCCGCGATGTTGCCAACCTGATCGGTCGCGGACAACCCAGTATCCGGCTGCGCAGCGACGCGCCGTTGGCCTTGAAGTTCACCGCCTTGGCACGCAGCATCAGGTGCGGGAAGTCCGCGTTGAACGGGTGTGGCGGCACTGACAAGGACACTTCGACATAACATGTCGCAGAGGTAGCAGTGGTCGACGACCTCCGCGAACACCTCTTTCGGCACGGCGTCGACTTCACCGGTGGATGATTCGTCGACCGCATCCAGTGAGGTCGGGAACGCGTTGCAGAGATTGAAGCACCGGCGACACCCATGGCGGATGTCGAAGATCCGCTCCATTTCCTTTTCGAGAGGCCGGATTCAGAAATCGTCAGACTGCCAGTCGATTGGATGACGGGTAGGTGCGTCAGACTGCCTTCGCGGGTGCTCATGTGGGTGCTCGCTGTTGGGGTTTAGAAGCAGCAGAGGCGCCAACCCGCAGGATAGGCTTCGGCCACGATGCCCCCAGGAGCACTTTCAGACGCGATAGCTGTTGATCGTGCCTGAAGGCACTCCTGCGGGAGTTTCAGCTACTTACATGAGAGTATCAGCGCCTTCTGGAAGCGGTTGGCGTGTGAACGTTCCGCCTTGGCGAGGGTTTCAAACCAGTCCGCAACTTCAGTGAAACCTTCACTGCGCGCGGTCTTAGCCGTGCCCGGATACGTATCGGTATGTTCGTGGGTCGCCAAAACGTGGCTGCCTTGAGATTGTCCGCGGTCGGACCATCGGCATCCCGGTAGCCGGATCGCCGATATCCTTCACTTATAGTCCATGTGGCCGTGGGCGTGGCCCGTCTCACCTTCCGCGGTGGAGCGGAAAACGGCCGCCACATCATTTGCGCAACCTTCAACATCGGCTTTGGCTGCGAAATACAGATAACGGCGGTTCGCCGCAAGTTCGCCGGCGAATGCTGCCTTCAGGTTTTTCTTCGGTCTTGCTGCCCTTGAAATTGCCACTTCGATTCTCCTTGACTGCGTAGCGTGGAATACAGTTTCCAGACGCTGGAAACTGTTGATTAAACTTGGTCTAAATAGTGTTGGTTCACCGGGATTCTGTCAACCCGTGCACCCACCCAGTTGCCCCGAACACCAGCATTGTGCAAGTCTGCGACGCACATCCTTCTGCACCTTTGGAACCTGCATGACCACAACTCGTCGCAAGCCACCGCCCGCGCTGTCGATCTCGAAAAAGCACTGGGTGAGCTGGAAACCATTGTTGAACAACTGAGATCCGGCTTGAAAATGCCGCTAGACAAATCGCTGAAGGAATTCGAACGCGGCGTACGCCTCAGCCAGGAGTGTCGGGGCGCGTTGAAAGACTATGAGCAGCGTGTGCAAATGCTCATGGGCGGCGAACTGCGGGAGTTTGCGACCGATGCGTCTGACAGCGACGACGACAGCCCGGACAGTAGTCCGGAAAGTCAGTAGCTGGCAACCGGCGACCGATCCTCCGGACCATATGGCGGCACGACGACTGGTCAGAGTGGGTTCGACCCTGGTGGCAGTTGCTCCGCAGCGAGCAGCCAGCGCAATCTGATAGAAGCAGGTAATGTGCCGCGCCCAGCAACAACAGGTGATAGATCGCGTTGTGGCTCAGCCGGGTGACGGGACACCCCATTGCAATTGCTGAGGCACGGCTGCCAGGACGATTGCTGCTGCGCCGCGAATCGCCATCCAGGCACCGGGTTTTGCTACATGGCGCGCCAGGCCGCAATGCCGATAACCGTTGCCAACAGCATGACAATTACTGCCGAGTAGAAAGTCCGGTGTGAGGGCGCTGTATATCGCATAGGCGACAGCCGCCGTGGCGATACCGTACAGGGTCGGACGCGAGTGCCAACCTAGCAGCCCAAGACCAAGCAGTGCGTAGGCCACAGCGGCAGTGCCGATGTACATCATGATCAGCCACCAGATCACGCGGGACAGGAACGAGGGCTCGGTAGGAAGCCGTGCCACAGGCCGCCGGTGAGAGCCGCGAGCGCCAATCCGCCAAACATCAGGGTGGCAGTCTCGCGCAACCATCCCGGCGACGCACTGCGACGGAGGGCCAGCACGAACCAGGCCGCCTGTGCTGCCAGCAGGAAATCAGTGATTGCGACGTCAGAGTTCAGTCATTTGCCATTAGGGTAGCCACATTAATTCTCTCGCATGAAAGATGGCGCGGGCTTGAGCAGAATCATTAATCAACGTCGGGGCGGAAGGCGCGCTATTATTGACGCACTGCATCGCGCTACACTCAAGAGCAACACCAGATCAAGGGGACCACGATCATGCGAATCCGGCCTGTAACTCGATGGACGACCACGGGAATGGCCTTTCTCTTCGCGATTCTGGCCGGGTGCAGCAAACCCGCCAGCGCTTGACCCCGACCAGGCCGGCCACCAGGGCCAGTTCACCGGATCTGGCGAATCTGTCCTCACCGGATGAAGCCGCACCGCCGAGTGGGCCAGGAAGGAACTTCCGGTGCATGATTCGAACATTCCGCAGTCGGCAGAGGCCTACTACGCGCCTGACAACTTCCACGTCATTGCGCAGACCAAGGATCCGATGGCGGCGCGCAGAAAGGGCAAGGTCGGCGGCTCACTGACGTTTACCTACACCGATACCGGTGAGGAACTCACGCGCATCAACGACAAGGGACAGGATGCCTGCTCCTGGTTCCTGCCCAACAGCAAGAGCCTCATCTGGACCTCTACCCGGGACAACCTCGACATGCCGCCGGGCAACTGGTCCGAAGAAACCGATTACCCCCAGGGCGCCGAGTTGTACACCTCGGACCTCAAAGGCGGGAATATCAAGCGCCTTACCAACAACAAGTACTACGAAGCTGAGGTCACAACCTCTCTGGATGGCGAATGGGTGTTCTTCGGCCGACAGATCGACGGCATGATGGACATCTGGAAGATGCGCATCGATGGCACGGATGAGCAGCAACTGACCTTCACCGACGACTGGCAGGAAGGTGCGCCGTATCCGACCCCGGATGGCAATCACCTGATCTTCCGCGCCTGGCGCTCCGCAGCGACAAACAGCGGATCAATGCCGAATACAAGGAGACGGGCAAGCATCAGCAGACGCCGATGACCATCTTTACCATGACGACGGATGGCCGGGATGTGCAGCCCCGCACCTTTGCAAGGACATGAACTGGGCGCCGTTCATCGCCCCGGATGGTCAACATTTCTTCTATGACCAGGTCTACAGAAGGCAACAACTGGGAAGTCGTGATGAACGATCTGGCCGGTGGCAGGCAGTACAGATTACCTACAACAAAGGCTTCGACGGCTTTGCATCCGTGTCCTGGGACGGCAAGAAGTTGTTGTTCGGCCGCAGCCTGGGCTCGGGCTTCATGTCCAACATCCATACCTTCGTGATGGACATCTCCTCACTCAATGTGGGGCCAGAGAACTTCAAGGGCAGCATCCCGGCCCGCGCCAAACGACCCGAGGGTTGGGTTGAAGATCCGCATCTTGCGGAATACGGAGATCGCCTGGGCACCTGATTCCAGGGCAGTCACTGACGGTGACTGCGCACAATCGATCGGGGGACGGCAGGTTCGCGCTTGCCGTCCCCCGAACTTTTGGTGCTGCGCCGATTTCCAGGGTCAGCGCGGCGGCGTGTCTTCGACGAACTCCGGACTGACTACCCCGGAGTCTAGGTGGTGACGGGTGGAACGCCCTGCAGTCGCCGGATCATGGTGCGCAGAAACACCTTGTTGAACCGCAGCTGGCACTCGGTCGAAACCTGTTCCAGCATCGTTGAACTTACCGACAAGACGGTGACGCCCTCCTGGGCACGAATGCCAACGGTGCTGCGCGCACCCGTCACATAGCCGGTCTCGCCGAAGCAATCGCCTTCACGCAGGTTACCCGGGGCCTTGCCGGTGCTTTCAACACCGACCCGCCCGGACACGATCACGTAGAAGCGATCGTCGGCGGTGCCCTCCCGGACTATTTCGTCGCCCGCAGAGTATTCGCGCCACTCGCTGGCACGCAGTAGCTCGCGGATCTCTGACTGCGAAAAATCGTGAAAAAATGACAGGCGCCGCAGGATGTCGAAGTGCTCCTGACGATCAATCCCGTCCCACTGACCCTTGAGCTGGTGGTAGACGCGCGTCAATCGCGCACCAAAATCAGTGCCGCTGGTGAAGCGGTTGGTCGGATCTTTCTGCAGAGCTACCGCCACGATTTCCTCAAGCTCTTCCGGCGCACCCAGCCGCAAGGTGTGGATTGGTGGCGGGGTGGCATAAACAATCTGGTTCAGCAATTTCGAGAGCGAACTTGCACGGAAAGGCCGGAACCCGGTCAGCAACTCATACATGACCGCGCCCAGAGAATACAGATCCGAGGCTTGCGTCAGGTCATTGCCCTGGACCTGCTCCGGCGACATGTAACTGGGTGACCCGGCAATACCCTCGATCCTCGAGATATCGGCGTCCCGGAGAATTGCAATGCCAAAATCGATAATGCGCACATCATTGTCATTGGTGAGCATGATATTGCTTGGCTTGATGTCGCGATGGATGACGCCACGCTTGTGCGCGTAGTGCAGCGCCCGGGCGCACTTGTAGACGATCTTCACCACGTCCTCAACGTGGAGCAGATTGTCGGGACGGCAGTAGGCCTCCAGCGTACGGGCCCGCTGCACGTGCTCCATCACCACGTAGTACTTGCCATCCTCCTCACCAGCGTCGTGGATCGGAAGAATGTTCGGATGCTGCAGCATCCCGACCATGTGGGCTTCGTTAAAAAACATCTTGCGGGCAATTTTGGCCCGGCCGGGATCGTCATCCGGCGTCGTATTGTAGACCTTGATTGCAACGTCGCGCCTGAAGTACGGATCGTGCGACAGAAAAACTGTACCGGTCGTACCGCGACCGACTTCATTGATGATCAGGTATTTGCCGATTTTTTTCGGCACATCCGCAGTCGCTTCGACCTCAGCAACAGGGACGGCACCAGGGGTCGACTGCTGAACCATTCCGCGAAGACCTGACGGGATCAAGATAGCGGCAAAAGCAGCACTCCCCTGACGAGCAATGCCGCATAAACAGCCGCCAGAACATCATCGAGCATAATGCCCAGCCCGCCGCCTATTCTGTGATCAGCCTCCCGAATCGGCCAGGGTTTCACAATGTCAAAAAAGCGAAAAAGCAGAAAGGCCACGATAGTCCATGCTGCCGTTCGCGGCACGAAGCACAGCACCGCATACATGGCAACGATTTCATCGAGCACAATGCCGCCATGATCATGCACACCAAGGCGCCGCGCGCTGGCGCCGCAGATCACACAACCGGCAACAAAAGCGACCGTCAGTCCGATCACCTGTACCTGCAGAGACAGCGGTGGCAGCAGCCAGAAAATTCCGACTGCCAGCAACGAGCCCCAGGTACCCGGTGCGCGCGGCAGCAAACCTGTGCCCAGGCCAAACGCCAGCCAGTGCACCGGATCGCGCAACACCTGGTGCGCCAAAGCACCCTCAGGATGACCGGACCCGGTAGCTTTCCCCATCAGAAGTGTTGCCAGAGGCTGTCCGGCACCCGATAGGGCCGACCATCGAGCGACCAGCGCGCGCCTTCACCGGCAATTATCGTACCGATACGGGTGACGCTCACCGGCCAGCTTTCTGCTGCTTTCAACAGCGATGACTCTGCTGCTGCAGGCACGGTGAAACACAACTCGTAGTCGTCGCCACCGGTGAGCGCATGTTCTATGGCGTCTCGGGGACACAATGTCTGCAGCGCGGTACTGAGCGGCAGGCAACCGATATCCATTTCCGCACCCACGTTACTGGCCGCAAGCAGTTTGCCGAGATCGTCGTGCAAACCATCCGACACGTCGAGCATGGCCGTCGCCAGTCCAGAGAGTTGCTGGCCCTCAAGCACCCGGGGTTCCGGAAAGAGGAAGCGTCGAATCAGCTCCTGCCGAAGTTCGTCGTGCCCGGTCTTTTTGTCGGGGTCCATCAGCAGCAACCGGCCAGCGACTGCATCGCCTGGACTACCCGTAACCCACACACCATCCCCCGGTTGCGCACCACGTCGCTGAACGACCTGCCCGGGTCGCGCCTGGCCGTGAATGGTGACGGTGGCAGCAAGCGGTCCACGCACGGTATCGCCGCCGACAAGTGCCACGTTGTAGCGATCAGCAAGCGCGAACAGGCCGTCGGCGAAGCCACTCAGCCATGCTTCATCCACCTCGGGAATTGCCAGCGCGAGGACGGCCCAGCGTGGCTCGGCCGCCATGGCGGCAACGTCGCTCAGGTTCACGGCGAGACAACGGTGGCCTACTGCCGCTGATGGCATGTCACGCAGGAAATGTGTGCCCTCAACGAGCGTATCGATGGCAACCACCAGATCGTATCCGGGCTCTGGTCGCAGGACTGCACCATCGTCGCCAATGCCGACGATGATTGCCGAACGTTCGCCGGCCAGTGGTGCCGACCGGCTGAAATACCGACGGATCAGCGCCCGCTCGTCCATCTCCGACTGACTATCCTGAACGCCGCAGGACCGGCGCGACGCGGTCCAGCAGTGCGTTGACGTAGCGGTGGCCATCCTGCGCGCCGAATTGCCTGGCAAGTTGCACGGCTTCGGTTATGACCACCTTCAAGGGCACGTCAGGATGCCACATCCAGTTCCGCAACACCTATCCACAATATGCCATGCTCAACCGGATCGAGCTGTGCGATCGGGCGATCGGCGCTGCCAGCTTAATTACTGCATCCAGTTGGGACTTCCCGGCAATGATCCGGGTCAGCAGTTGCCGGAAATACTCACCATCAATGCGCGTGAAATCAGGCTGGCCGCCAAACTGTTTCATCAGTTCGTCGATATCGTGATCAATGGCCTGATGCTGATAAAGCCCTTGCACCAGCAGACAGCGCGACCCTTGCCGACCGGTGGCAGCCATGATATTTCGCTCAGCCCTCCAGCTGACGCAGGGAGGGTTGATCATTTCCAGGGTCGCAAGTACCGTTTCGGCACCCTTGTTGCCAAACTTGCCGCCGGCCCGTGCCAGCGCCTGATCAACTGTGTCGCACGTGAGCACACCGAAGCCGATCGGCAATCCGTGCTCCAGGCTGACGCGATTCAGCCCGGCTGCACACTCGCTACACACAAAATCAAAATGTGGCGTCTGGCCGCGAATGACGGCACCCAGAGCCACAATGCCGTCGTAGCGCTTCAGTCCGGCAAGCTGCCGGGCAGCCAGCGGCAACTCGAAAGCGCCGGGTACGCGGACCACGTGTATGTCTGCATCCGCGACTCCCTGCCGACGAAGCATTTCCGTGGCACCGTCTACCAGATTTCGCACGATCAGTTCGTTGAAGCGGGCGGCGAGAATAACGATGCGAACATCGCGTGCCACCAGTTGTCCTTCTATGGTGCGCATGTCATCAATTACCCGGTCGCCGATCTGGCGTATCGACGTACTCTACAACCTCAAGCCCGAAACCGGACAGCGCATGCATCTGTTTTGGTGCGCTCAGGACACGCATGCGCTGCACACCGAGATCGCGCAGGATCTGTGCGCCAGTCCCGTAGTTGCGCAGCACCTGGCCCCCGGCCGGTCGATCGGGACCTTCGCTGCCGGCAGATCGGCCCAATGACCGGAAGGCCTCCCTCAGCTCACGGGGCGACTCACCGTATTGAAGAAGAACCACAACGCCGTGGTCAGCATTGGCAATCTGCTCCATCGCCGAACGCAAGGGCCAACCAAGTTCGGTGCTGCGCACGCCAATCACGTCGCCCAGCGTGTCGGGTACATGGACTCGCACCAGTGGCGGCTCCGGGCTATCCAGGTCGCCTTTGACCAGGGCGAGATGAACGCTGCGACTCACGTGATCTTCGTAGGCCACCAGCCGGAAGCGCCCGAATTCCGTATCTACCGTGTGTTCGCCGATGCGCTCAACTGATTCCTCGTGCTGGAGGCGATAGCTGATCAGATCAGCGATCGTGCCCATCTTCAGGCCGTGCTGGCGCGCAAAGGCTTCGAGTTGCGGTCGACGGGCCATCGTGCCGTCGTCGTTGAGAATCTCGACAATCATGGCCGCCGGTTCGAAGCCGGCGAGTCGCGCGAGATCGCAGCCTGCCTCTGTATGACCGGCGCGGGTCAGGACACCACCGGACTGCGCCATCAGCGGGAAAATATGGCCAGGCTGCCGAATATCCTCCGGTTGTGCATCCGGACCCACCGCTACGCGCACTGTCCGCGATCGGTCCTGGGCGGAAATGCCGGTGGTCACGCCCTCGGCTGCCTCAATCGAGACAGTGAAGTTTGTGCTCTGCTGGCGGTCGGTATCGCCCACCATCAGCGGCAGCCGCAGTTGCTGGCAACGGGAGCGCGTC
>JAWKZI010000014.1:0-72058 GCA_041396045.1 Gammaproteobacteria bacterium
GCTGTCCGCCCGTGCAGCCAATGGCAACCGTCAGGTAGTTGCGATGGAAGTCGATGTACTCAGGTATCCAATTGTCCAGGAACTCCAGGATGTCGTCGTACATCCGTTGCACGCTGTTGGATGCGTCGAGAAACTGTATAACCTTCTCGTCTTTCCCCGATTGACTGCGGAGCGCCGGGTCCCAGTAAGGATTCGGCAGGCACCGCAAATCAAACACGAAATCAGCGTCTGCCGGAATGCCGTGCTTGTAGCCAAAGGACTCGATCAGTATCGATAGCCCGGGCTGATCGTGAGCGCCGACGCGTCGCCGGATGATATCCCTCAAATCGTAGATGCTGGTCCGGGTGGTATCCAGAACCAGTTCCGCCGATGCAATGATGGGATCCAGCAATTGCCGTTCGCGGTCGATGGCTTCCCGCAAACTTAAACCGGCTGCCGCCAGCGGGTGTTTGCGGCGGGTCTCGCTGTATCGCTTGAGGAGGACGTTGTCGTCCGCGTGAAGGAAGATCACCTCACACTGCAAACCTCGTGCGCGCACGTCCCGTACGAATTCAGGAAGTCGCGCCAGATCCGCTGCCCGGTTCCTGGCGTCGATGCCGATGGCGAGATTTGAGTAGAGGGGATCCTGGGTCGCGGTTAGCTCAACGACGATCGTGGCGAGCAATGCCGCAGGCACATTGTCGATGCAGTAAAAGCCCAGATCCTCAAAATGATGCAGGGCAACAGTCTTGCCCGAGCCGGACAGGCCGCTGACGATCACCAGTCGCATGGCAATCTGGACACTCCGTTTTTCAAGAAATACGAGACAAGGGTTTTGCTTTCAGAGACATCGTTTCAGAAGGCAGTTCGTTTGTCATTTTCACGCGGGTGGTGATTGGTGAGCTTTTCCTTGTGCTTGCACACCTGCCGGTCCAGCTTGTCAATCATCAGGTCAATTGCAGCGTACATGTTTCCCTCGGTGGCATCGGCAAAAACCTGGGCGCCTGCCAGATTAACCGTAGCTTCGGCCCGGTGCCGCAGCTTGTCTACGGTCAGTACACAATTGATGTCGGTAACATGATCGAAGTGGCGTTCTATCCGGTTCAGCTTGTTCTGAACGTACTCGCGCATGGGCTCGGTGATGTCGACATGATGGCCGGTCAGGTTGAATTGCATCGTGGCTTCCTCGTGCTTATGTTGATCTGGATAGCATCACTTGTAGTCAGACCGTCGAATGGCCGGTGTGGTTCAAATTTGTGGCTGGATGGCCTCCTGTGCCTAGCGTGGCTGCCGCCGCCGCCGCTCCCCTGACGGCGCGATCTGCATGGCTTCACGGTATTTTGCCACCGTTCGTCTGGCAACCTGAATGCCCTGCCGGTCCAGTAGACTGGCAAGTTGGCTGTCCGACAAGGGCTTCGCCGGATCTTCCTGCGCAATCAGCTTCTTTATCCTGGCCCGTATGGCCGTTGATGACTGCTCGATGCCGTCATCGCCTTTAACCTGGCTGGAGAAGAAATGCCGGAACTCAAACATGCCGCGGGGAGTGTGCATATATTTGTTCGCAGTCACCCGTGAAATGGTCGATTCGTGCATTTCGACCAGTTCGGCCACATCGCGCAACACCATCGGCCGCATGGCTTCTTCGCCCTGGTCAAGAAAGTCGGCCTGACGGTTGACTATGCATACCGCAACCTTGAGCAGGGTGTCATTGCGAATTTCCAGGCTGCGAACCAGCCAGCGCGCTTCCTGCAGCTGATTGCGCAACGTCGCATGATCGCTGTCACCCCGCACCAGATCAGCATAGGCCTGATTGACCTTCAGCCGCGGCGTGATGGAACCATTGACGTCGACGGTCCATTGCCCATTGCGTTTGCGTACGAAGACGTCGGGCACGATGTAGTCGCGCGAGGCCGATTGCACGGCCAGACCCGGCTTTGGATGACAGTTCCGGATGAGCGCAAGTGCGATATCCAGGTCGGCCTCCGACACCTCAAGCCGGCGTCGTAAAATTGCCAGTTGTTCGGCAACCAGGGACAGGCCGTCGAGCGTGATCTTGAGCGCCAGTTCCGTCCGGGGACATCGTCTGCAAGTTGACCAAGCTGTATCGAAGAATACACTCGCCCAGGTCGCGGGCACCGACGCCCACCGGGTCGAGTGCCTGGACCTTTCAGCAGGGTCTGCTCCAGCTCATCCAGTGTGAAGTTGCCAAGGCTTGAGAGCGTTTCAAGTATTGCGGGCAATGGTTCCGTAAGGTACCCGGCATCGTTCATGGCATCGATCAGTGCCTGGCCTATCAATACCTCGCGCTCGCTGCTCGGTCTCCAGCTGCCCAGAGCAGGTGTGGTCTGTCTCGTTGGCCCGGTCACTGGACTCGGGACGATCTTCGCCATCCCAGCTGCTGCTGGTGCCCGTTCCTGCTTCAGTCCAGAGCAGTGAATCACCTTCTACGGTATCGACCGTTTCGGCAACCGCTACGGTCTCGCTGTCGCCGTCGTCCCAGGCATCTGTAGGGGTTTCGTCGTCCGGTGTGCCGCCTGCCGCCGGGTCGGAGCGGGGATCGTAAGCTCGATGTTGCCGTCGGCGGTCGACGCTTCCGTTTCCTCGACATCGAGCATGACATTCTCGGCGAGGAGTTGTTCCAGCTGGGCATTGAGTTCCGCCACAGGAAGCTGCAGCAAGCGAATCGCCTGCTGCAGTTGTGGCGTCATAGTCAGTTGCTGACCGAGTCTCAGTTGTAGAGCCGGCTTCATCGTCATCCCTGAATGGCCAGCGCCGAAGCCGGCCAAGCCTATAGTTTAAAACCTTCCCCTAGGTAGACCTCCCGAACCTGCTGATTGGCAAGCAGGGTGTCGGGTGCGCCTTCGGCAATCATGCTGCCGTCATTGAGGATATAGGCGCGGCTGCAAATTCCCAGTGTCTCGCGCACATTATGGTCGGTGATCAGAATACCGATACCCCTTGACGCCAGGTGTCGGATTATCTGCTGGATATCCAGAACCGATATGGGGTCGACCCCCGCAAACGGCTCATCAAGCAGAACGAACCGGGGCCCCGCTGCAAGCGCACGCGCAATCTCGACCCTTCGCCGCTCGCCGCCGGAAAGGCTGACCCCCATGCTGGTTCGCACATGGGCAACATGCAGCTCGTCCAGCAGTTCTTCGCACAGGCGTTCCTGGTCGGCCCGCTCAAGCTCGGCGCGCGTCTGCAGAATCGCAAGGATGTTGTCTTCCACTGACAGCTTGCGAAAAATTGAGGCTTCCTGGGGCAGATAACCCAGGCCCATGCGAGCGCGGCGATGCATTGCCATACCGGTCAGATCATGACCGTTGAGAACGATGCTGCCGGAGTCGCACGGAATAAGACCTACGATCATGTAGAACGCAGTAGTCTTGCCAGCGCCATTCGGGCCCAGGAGGCCGACAATCTCGCCGCTTTCGACGCGCAGTGAGATGTCCTTGACGACTTCCCTCTGCTTGAAGCGTTTCCGGATCGAATTGGCCCTGAGCGAGTTCAAGGCTTCTTGTCCGGTGGCGTTTTGCCCGGGATAGCCGGCTTCTTCTGCGGAGTAAAGCGCATGCGTACCTGTTCGCCATCGGCAGCATCAGCGGTTACCACTTCCCGTTTGAGATCGTAATCGATGCGATTCCCCGCAATCTCGTTCTTGCCATCGCTCAGATAGGCGTTGGTGATCAGCTGGATGGTGCCGCCTACAAGGTCGTAATCCAGTTGCTGCGCCCGACCTTGCGTCGTTGCGCCATCAGCAACAGCTGCCTGACTGAAACGGGCGGGCTGGCCGGTGAGAGCCGCCTTCAAGAGCTGGTTGTCACGGAATGTCAGTTCAGCGCGATCGGAAGTTGCGCGCGTGTTGCCGCTGTCGATCTGCACATTGCCGGTAAACACCCACGCGCTGGCTACGAAATTCGCAGGGTCCGCCGTGGCTTCATCCGCCTTTATCACCAGGGTTCCCTGCGTGATGGTCAGTTGCCTGAAGAGCAGGCGGTTATTGCGGCGATCGAACTCGGAAAAACTGGCATCCAGATCGATCGGCAACGTGCTGTTGGCGGGTGTGGGCAAGGGACTGACCGGAATCTGCGGCTTGTCCGCAGCCGCAGCGTGTGCCGCTGTGGGCAGTGCGAGTCCGGCCATCATTGTCAGCACGACAAGGCTCACCCGCCACGCCAGGTTCACACTGGTGCCGCCGATCCGCTCACGGCTGAAAATCTCAGGGAAGAAACCGTGCTTGGACATCGGCATTGAACTGCAATCGGTCCTGCTTGAGATAAGCACGCATCCCCCTGGCGCGGAGCGTATCCCGGCCGCGTTCAACCACGACCGTGCGCTCAGTTCTGGCGATATAGGCGTCCGGATCCAGTTCCAGATAGTCGGTTCGGATCACGAGTGGCGCCGTACTGGTGCTGGCAGCCACTTTCTGGCGAGTCCCGGGACTGGCATCCGCAGTTGTGGTGGCAACCACGTTACCTTCCAGCGCAATGATATTACGATCTGCCGGCATCTGCCCGCGGTCGGCATGCAGCGTCCAGGGCACCTCTGTAGCAGGTTCGTAGTCAACAGCCACGTTTTGCATCGTGATCAACCCGTCGGCCATCGGCTGCGCGGCCTCGGTTGCGGAAATCCGATACAGAATCAGCCCGTCTTCGCCGGTACCGGTGAGTCGGGCCTGTTTGACGTAGTAGCCCGGGCCCAGGCTGGCGCCCGCGGGTTCCGGTGAGCTGACGGGGCGGTCGCGGACCATCAGATAGCCGGTAAGCAGTGCAGCGCTGGTCAGCAAAGCCAGTTGCCAGGGATGACGGACCAGAGGACGCATTGACGGTTAGCGACTGCGCGCGGCCAAAAGCAGGTCACAAGCTTCGCGAACGGCGCCGCGACCGCCGGCTGCCTTCGTTACCCAATCGGCAGCAGCCAGGACCAGTGGGTGCGCATCCGCAACTGTGATGCCAAGACCGGCCAGACCCATGATGTCCAGATCGGGCACATCGTCGCCCATGCACGCGACCCGATCCAGAGGCACGCGCCGCCGCGCAATCAACTCCTCCAGCACCGGCCGCTTGTCGTTGCGGCCCAGATATACGTCGAGTACCTTGAGTTCTGCGAGCCGCGCTGCAGCTGCGGGTGACTGACGGCCCGAGATCACAGCGACGTGGATGCCGTTTGCCAGCAATTGCTGGATTCCGTAGCCATCCCGCACGTGAAACTCCTTCGACTCGCGGCCATCGGCGTCATAGCGCAGCCGTCCGTCCGTGAGTACGCCATCCACATCGAGAACCAGCAACTCAATGCCGGCAGCCAGTTTGTGCAGTTCGGCTGTTTCCATCAGGACACTGACATCGCTACATCACGCCTGCGCGCAGCAGGTCGTGAATATTGACGGCGCCAACCACCCGCTGGGCGTCGTCAACGACAAGCAGCGCATTTATCTTGTGCTGTTCGAGCAAATGCACCGCTTCGGCCGCCAGCGTGCCGCGGGCAATGGTGCGGCAATTCACCGTCATTACGTCACGCATGGTAGTCCGATGCACATCAATGCCACGGTCCAGGACACGCCGCAGGTCGCCGTCGGTGAAGATTCCGGCGAGTTGATCGTCGGCAGAGAGCACCGCTGTCATACCCAGGCCCTTGCGCGACATTTCTACCAGTCCCTTTGCCAGAGGGGTATCGGGGGTGACCCGTGGAATGTCATCGTCAACATGCATGACGTCGTCGACCCGCAGCAGCAACCGGCGGCCCAGCGTCCCACCGGGGTGCGCCAGCGCAAAGTCTTCACGCGTGAAGCCGCGATTCTCCAGTAGCGCCACGGCGAGGGCGTCGCCCATGGCCAGCGCGGCCGTGGTGCTGGCGGTTGGGGCCAGATTCAACGGGCAGGCTTCTTCCCCTACGGCGATGTCCAGCGTTACGTCGGCCGCCAGCGCCAGCGTGGATTTAGGCTTGCCGGTCAGGGTGATCAGGGGAATGCCAAGCCGTTTCAGCAGCGGCAGCAGGGTCAGCAACTCGGCCGTTTCGCCGGAATTGGAGATAGCGACCACGATGTCGGACCGGGTGATCATGCCGAGATCACCGTGACTGGCCTCGCCCGGGTGCACGAAGAAGGCCGGTGTGCCGGTACTGGCGAAGGTTGCCGCCACTTTGCTGGCGATGTGACCCGATTTGCCCATGCCTGTCACGATGACCCGGCCGGTGCAGGCCAGGCAGAGTTCGCAGGCACGATCAAAGTCTGCGCCGAGTCGTGGCGCCAGGCTGGCAACTGCAGCCGCTTCAATTTCCAGGACGCGACGGCCCCGGGAATGGAAGTCGCGCGGCTTATTTTCAGGCATCAGGGTTCCACCATTACGGCTTCATCATCAGGCAGGACTTCTACCGGCAAGGGGTCACGGCCGCGATTCGTCGCCATGCTGTCAGCATGGGGCCAGATTGTAAGTCATCTATACTGCTGCGCCTCCCAGCATTGAGGTCGCGCCGGCAGATATGACTCCACAAGAAATCGAGACCCTGATCCACGCCCATCTGCCCGACACCCGGGCCACCGTACAGAGCACGGACAACGTGCATTTCGATGCAGTGGTGGTTAGCCCGGCCTTTGACGGCAAACGTACGCTGCAGCGCCATCGTCTGGTCTATGGGGCCCTGGGCGACCGCATTGGCGGGGATATTCACGCTCTGTCCATTCAGGCCTTTACGCCGGAAGAATGGGGGAGTCGCGAGACTTGAGCCGCGACGCAGACTGATCCATGGACAAACTCGCGATTACCGGTGGTCGGGCCCTTGAAGGTGAGGTGCGGATCTCGGGGGCCAAGAATGCGGCCCTGCCGATTCTCGCTGCCACCTTGCTTGCCGATGCGCCCGTCACACTGGGCAATATTCCGCACCTGAACGACATCACCACGACTGTGGGGCTGTTGGGGCGCATGGGTGTCAGCGTTACCGTGCATGACGGCATGCGCCTGGAAGTCGATGCGCGGACCATTCACGATTTTGCGGCTCCCTACGATCTCGTCCGGACGATGCGCGCCTCGATCCTGGTACTGGGCCCGCTTGTGGGGCGCTACGGACATGCTGACGTCTCGTTGCCAGGCGGTTGTGCCATCGGCGCCCGCCCGGTTGACTCATGTGGCAGGCCTGCAGGCCATGGGTGCCCAGGTCGATATCGTGGATGGCTACATCCGCGCCCGTGCCGGCCGTTTGCGCGGCGCACACCTGATGCTGGACAAGGTTACCGTCACTGGTACGGAAAACCTCATGATGGCCGCCTGCCTCGCCGATGGCGAAACCGTGATCGATAACGCAGCACTGGAGCCGGAAGTCCTGGATCTCGCCAACTTCCTGAATAGCCTCGGAGCGCGGGTCAAGGGTGCAGGAACCAACCGTATTGTCATTGATGGCGTTGAGAGGCTACATGGCGGCGACTACGAGGTGCGCCGGATCGCATAGAGACGGGTACGTTTCTGGTCGCTGCTGCGATCACGGGCGGCCACATCCGCGTTCGGCGCACCTGCCCGGAATACCTGGAGTCGGTGCTGGCAAAGCTTCAGGCTGCCGGAGCGCTGGTGCACACCGGCCCGGACTGGATCGAACTGGACATGCGCGGGCGCCGCCTGAAGGCTGTCGATATCAGCACCGACCCCTATCCGGCGTTTCCGACCGGACATGCAGGCCCAATTCATGGCATTGAACTGTGTGGCCAACGGGGTTGGCACGATCGTCGAGAATGTCTTCGAGAACCGCTTCATGCATGCTCTGGAGCTGCAGCGGATGGGGGCAAATATCAGGATTGAGGGGCGCACAGCCATTGTTCGGCATCAGTGCCGCCTCAAGGCGGCACCGGTGATGGCCACAGATTTGCGGCCTCCGCCAGTCTGGTGATTGCTGGTCTGGCCGCGGAAGGTGAAACCGTCGTCGACCGGATCTACCATATCGACCGGGGCTACGAGTGCATTGAAGAAAAGCTGCAACAGCTCGGAGCCGTCATTCGTCGTCGCGTCTAGTCCGGTTGCTATCCGGTAGGCAACGGTACGGAGCCCCGTGTATACTTTTTCGGCTTTTTGCCGCGCCATTTACGTTGGCCGACATGCCGGATCAGCCCGTCGGACTGGCCACGTCAGACGGGGCAGACCGGATCGGGCAGACAGCCACCAGGGAATTTCTGGAGGAATAGCTCGATGAGCGAAGAGGCGTCTGCAAGCCGTCGTCACTTTCTGACTGTTGCCACCACCGTGACCGGCGTTGTGGGGCTGGCATTTACCGCCGCCCCGTTCATTGCTTCGTTCAAGCCCAGCACGCGTGCGCAGGCGCTTGCGCGCTGGTGTCGATCGACATCAGTAAGCTGGATGAGGGAGCGATGATCCGCGTGGTATGGCGTGGACAGCCCGTGTGGGTACTGCATCGCAGTCCGGCGATGCTCGATCGGTTGAGCCAATGAGAAAGTCGGCCTCAGGATCCGGACTCGGAAAGACTCCATACAACCCGACTACGCCAGCAATGCCACGCGGGCGCGTCAACCCGACTATCTTGTGGTCATCGCTACCTGCACCCACCTGGGGTGCGTTCCCATCGCACGCTTCGACGTTGCACCGGCTGACCTGGCCCGGACTGGCCGGGCGGGTTCTACTGCCCCTGCCACGGTTCGCGATTCGACCTGGCTGCCCGTGTGATTGACGGGTCGCCGGCACCTACCAACCTGACCGTTCCGCCATACCGCTTTGTAGGCGACGACCTGATCATCGTTGGCGAGGACACGGAGCCAAGGCATGAGCACCGCACGCACAGGCACGGTCGGCACCAGAGGGAGCCGATCTGCCCGGTTCATCGACTGGATCGACGAGCGCTTCCCGCTTACGGCGATGATGAAGGAGCACGTCACCGAGTATTACGCCGCCAAGAATTTCAACTTCTGGTACGTGTTCGGCGTACTGGCGCTGGTGGTACTGGTTCTCCAGTTTGTGACCGGCATCTTCCTGACGATGAACTACAAACCTTCCGCCGATGGTGCCTTTACTTCCGTCGAGTACATCATGCGGGAGGTCGATTGGGGCTGGCTGATCCGGTACATGCACTCCACCGGCGCGTCGATGTTCTTCGTCGTGGTCTACCTGCACATGTTCCGGGCCCTGATGTACGGCTCTTACAAGACACCGCGCGAATTGTTGTGGGTCGTCGGCATGCTCATATACCTGGCACTGATGGCGGAGGCCTTCATGGGCTATCTGCTGCCCTGGGGACAAATGTCGTACTGGGGTGCCCAGGTCATCGTTTCGCTGTTCGGTGCGATTCCGGTAGTTGGCTCCGGCCTCGTGGAATGGATCCGCGGTGACTATTTCATTTCCGACATCACTCTGAACCGCTTCTTTGCCCTGCACGTGACTGCTGTACCGCTAGCCCTGCTGCTGCTGGTCGTTGTGCACATTCTCGCCCTGCACACTACCGGTTCGCTGAACCCGGACGGCATCGAAATCAAGGAAAAGAAGGGTGCAGACGGCATCCCGCTGGACGGTGTGGCCTTCCACCCGTATCACACCTCGAAGGATCTTGTGGCAATCATCATTTTTGCGATCGTGTTTGCCGCTGTGGTGTTTTTTGCGCCGGAGATGGGCGGATTCTTCCTGGAGCATGCGAATTTCGAGCCGGCCAACATGCTGAAGACGCCGGAACACATTGCGCCTGTCTGGTATTTCACGCCCTTCTACGCAATTCTGCGCGCCGTGCCGAGCAAAGGCTGGGGTGCGTTTCTGATGTTCCTGGCCATCGTCCTGCTGTTTTTCCTGCCGTGGCTTGATCGCTGCAAGGTCAAGTCAATTCGCTACCGCGGCTGGCAGTACAAGGCAGCGCTGGCAATGTTCACGGTAAGCTTCATCGCGCTGGGGTACCTGGGACTGCAGCCGGCAACCGAGAAGCTGTACGTTTATGCCGCCCGGTTCTTTGCGGTCCTTTACTTCGGATTCTTCCTGCTGATGCCTCTGTATACATCACGGGAACGGACCAAACCGGTCCCGGAACGCGTCGTTTACCATGGGCACGAGTAGGTTTTTCATGGACAGGCAATCAGTCGATCACCACTCCGTCATCTGGCACTCCGTCACCTGGCTACTGGCCATCTGGCTGGGCATTTCAACGCCGGTGCTGGCCTCCGAAGGCGGAGCAGGTCCGCTGGCGTTTGCCAACAACGATGTGGCGAATATCGCATCCCTGCAGCGGGGCGTTCGCAACTTCGTCAACTATTGCCAGGGCTGCCATTCGGCCAAATACGTGCGTTACAACCAGTTGGCGCGCGATCTCGACATGAGCGAGGATCAGGTCATCAAGAACCTGATGTTTGCTGCGGCAAAGCCGACCGAGACCATGGAAATCGCGATGCGGTCGGCGGATGCCCAGCGCTGGTTCGGCCAGGCACCACCTGATCTTTCACTGATGGCCAGGGCCAAGGGCGCGGACTACATCTACAACTTTCTGCGCACTTTCTATCTGGACCCCTCGCGGCCGAACGGCGTCAACAACCTGATTCTGCCGAATGCCAGCATGCCCCACGTATTGTGGGAGCTTCAGGGTTTGCAGAAGGCCGAATACAAGGAAGTCGAGCACGATGGCGCCCAGCATGAGGTGTTCAGCAAGTTTGAGCAGGTGTCACCGGGAAGCCTGTCACCCGAGAAGTACGACGAGTTCGTGCGCGATACGGTCAATTTTCTCGCCTACATTGCCGAACCCATGAAGCTTGAGCGGCAGCGTATCGGTATTCTGGTTATTGCCTTTCTGCTGGTCTTTGCGTTGTTTGCCTACCTGCTGAAACTCGAAATCTGGAAGGACGTCAAATAGGTGTCTGACGACTGGAACAGTTTTGGCAGCGGACCTGCCAGGCGGGCTGCGATGACCCTCTATTCAAATCCAACAGCGCTGCACAGCCACCGTGCGCGAATCGTGCTGGCCGAGAAGGGCATCATCATTGATATCGTTCCGGTAGAGGGTGACAGCCTTCCGGAGGATTTGCAGGACCTCAACCCCTACAACAGTACACCGACCTTGCTGGACCGCGATCTGGTCCTGTACGACTCCCGGGTGATCATGGAGTATCTGGACGAACGCTTCCCGCACCCGCCGCTGATGCCCGTTGATCCGGTCAGTCGGGCGCAGGTCCGTCTGGCATTGTTTCGCGTGGAGAAAGACTGGTACACGATGGCTGGTGAATGCGAGGCACAGCCGGACGGCAAGCAAGGCGCGCAGGCGCGAAAGGTACTGAAGGAAAGCCTGATATCCAGTGCCGATGTCTTTGCGGCCAAGCGCTTTTTCCTGAGTGATGAATTTTCACTGGTAGATGCCAGCGTCGCTGCACTGTTGTGGCGACTGCCGGTTTACGGCATCGAATTGAGCGGGACGGGTGCCCAGCCTATCCGGCGCTACATGGATGCCATCTTTGCCCGGCGGCCGTTCCAGGACAGCCTGACCGAGGCCGAACTGGAGATGAGACAGTAGCTGCTCCCAAGCGGCCGTATCTGCTGCGGGCCCTCCACCAGTGGATGATTGACAACAACCAGACCCCTCATCTGGTCGTTGATGCGACCCAGCCAGGCGTTGCGGTTCCCGAGCAGCACATTCAGGACGGCAAGATTGTGCTCAACATCAGTTACTCGGCCACTACGCGCCTGGAGTTGGCGAACGAGGCAGTCAGCTTCGATGCCCGCTTTGCCGGCGTCTCGCGGTCCGTCTACGTGCCGTTGCAGGCCGTGCTGGGCATTTATGCCCGCGAAACCGGCGAAGGCCTGGTGTTTCCCGTGGACGAATACACTACAGCCGATGAAGCCGACGCGACTGACGGCACATCGTCCGGGCCGACCGGTGCCAGCAACGAGCCACCCGACAAGCCACCCCCGCCCGCCGGCCGTCCCTCCCTGAAGATCGTCAAGTAGGCTCCCGTAGCCCTAGTCGAACAGCGCAGAGTCGATCCCGTCGCACAGGCAGTGAATCACCAAAAGGTGTACTTCCTGAATTCGCGCCGTGCGATCCGCCGGAACCCGGATCTCCACATCGCCGTCGCGCAGGACGCCAGCGATCTGCCCGCCATTGCGACCGGTGAGGGCAATTACGGCCATCTGCCGTTCGTGTGCCGCGTGAATGGCGGTCACCACATTGGGCGAGTTTCCGGATGTGGAGATAGCCAGCAAGACATCTCCGGCACGACCCAAAGCCAATATCTGCTTCGAGAAGACCTGTTCGTAGGCGTAATCATTGGCAATGGATGTAAGAGTGGAGGTGTCGGTGGACAGGGCCATCGCAGCCAGACCTGGTCGGTCCCGCTCAAAGCGGTTGAGCAGCTCAGCCGAAAAGTGCTGGGCGTCCCCCGCAGATCCCCCATTGCCACAGCTCAAAACCTTGTTGCCGCTGCGAAGTGCATGCGCCAGGACGGCAATAGCCTCGGCAACGGGTGCAACGAGCACGGACCTGGCGGCCTGTTTGGTCGCCATGCTTTCATCAAAGTGTGCGGTTATCGCGTCCATCAGGGGCTGGGCCGCGGTCTGGGCTGGGGTTTTGGCGATGGACATCAGCTTCTCCGGTTCGGCACCGACAGGGGCCAACTTGGTGTCCATGATACGGTCAGTGTTCAGTTTCCGGCCATGTCATCCAGTGAGAATGCCGCCCGGTGCCAGCGTATTTCGGGTGCCGCAAGTTCACCCAGAACCTCGAGCACATCGAAGCGCACGGGCCACTGCGCATACTGCCGGTGGCGCAACAGGTAGTAGCGGGTAGCACCAATCAGCCGACGTTGCTTGTATCGGTCGACTGTGGCCGCGGGCTGAATCCGCCGTGCATCGCGGCGTGCGCGCACCTCGACTACCACCAGGATACGACCGTCACGCAGGACCAGATCAAGTTCGCCAAATCGAGCGCGGAAGTTTGCTGTCAGCAGTTGCAGTCCCTGGTTGCCCAGGTAGCGGGCGGCGAGGGCTTCCGCTGCCTTGCCATGGCGCAGATGAGCCGCGACAGGCTTCAAAAGCCGCCGGCTTCGGACCCACCAAAGGTGCCGACTGCCGGCAACGGCATGATTCGGCCATCGCGGATCTCGGCAAATACCAGTCGGCGATGAATGCGACCGGTGGAATCGGCATACAGCACACCGGTGCTCCCGGGAATTTCTCCGGTCAGGAAGGGGCCTGGATAGGCCTGGCTCTGGATAGTTGGCAGCAGGCGGTAAGCGTCGTATCCCAGTGCATACAGTCGGGACAGCGCAAGGGCACCACGGCCCCAATGCAGGGTTATGCCGTTCTTGACGAGGGACGCACGACCATCGGGTGCAATTATCCAGGGGCCATCCGGAAAGACCACGCCATTTAGATCGCGGGCATCCCCGGCGTTATCTTCCCAGACAGCAGAAGTGCTGTAGGTCGGCAGGTCGCCGCCGCCGAAAAACTTCAACTGGGGCACAAGCTGCCTGCCGTTGCTGCTGTTGGTGGCCAGAAATATAAGGTCAACATCCTGCCGGTGTCCCGGGCCCAAATTGACCTTTTCGCCCGGATTCGCGCCTGAGGCGGCAATCCCGGACATTGGCTCGGTCGTGCGGAGCAGGCTCCGGATCGGCGCAGAGTAGTCCGGCGCCCCGGGCAGATAAGTACGCACTTCCACAACGGTACCGCCCCGCGCTACAAACTCGTTGCTGAAGGCGTCGAGCAGCCGTTGGCCCCATTCACTGGCCGGGACCAGAACCGCAGCGCGGCGCTGACCGAGCGCAACCGCGCGTTGCGCAACTTCCCGGGCTTCGTCTTCCGGTGCCAGCCCGAACTGCCAGATACTGCCGACACCGGCGTCGCTGTCTGACAGATTGTTAAGCGCCAGAATGGGCATCTGGCCGAATGCGGAGGTGGTGGCGTCCCGGGTCAAGTCGCCAGCGCCATTGCCGAACAGTCCCTTGGTCATTTCTGCGGCCAGCGGCGCAATCGCCTCGACCGACTCCTTCAGCAAAGGCCCCACCAGCACACTCGCCCCGGCGTCCGATGCCTGTTGCCAGGCTTGAGAGGCACTCATCGCGGCCTCATCAATCATCATGATCTGCACGCGTCCACCCGACGGGGCCTCCAGATGGGCGGCGATGAATCCGTCGCGGACTGCTTCGCCAAGCGCTTGTTGACGACCTGACAATGGCACCAGCAGTGCGACCAGTGGCAGCGTGCGGGCGGGAGTTACAGAAAATGCTGTGGAGGGGGTTGCGGTCTGGTTTGAGGTTCTTGAGCCGTGGCCGCTGGCACCTTGCCTGCCGTGCTGGTCGCCGGTCTGCCGGACCTCGGTGTGCGGCACAGTCCCGTTACCCGCATCGACCGTATTTTCCACCGGTTGCAGTGGCTGGCACGCTGCTCCGACAATGACTGCCATGAGCGACAAGGCAAGCAGCACGGATCCGGGCCATGCAGAAGCCGACGAGCGCGATCGCCGCGCGGTCGTGCAGTCCGGCACGCTGTATGTAGTGGCAACGCCGATTGGCAACATGGGCGACCTGAGTCCGCGTGCTGGCGAGGTACTGGCTACCGCCGCACTGATTGCGGCCGAGGATACCCGGCACACCGGGCAATTGCTATTGAGAATTGGCATTTCCAGGCCGCTTGTATCCCTGCACGAACACAACGAAGCAGGCCGCATCGACGAGATTGTGGCTCGCCTGCGGGCCGGTGACAGCGTGGCGCTGGTGAGTGACGCAGGCACACCACTGATCAGCGATCCGGGCTACCGGCTGCTGGCTGCGATCCGCGCGGCAGATCTGCCGGTCAGTCCCGTGCCAGGCCCGTGTGCGGCTGTTGCTGCATTGTCCGTCGCCGGGTTGCCGACCGATCGCTTTCACTTCGAGGGGTTCCTGCCGGCGCGATCCGGTGCCAGTGCTGCTCGCCTGAAGGCTCTGGCCGGGCGCGACGAAACGCTGGTGTTTTACGAATCCGCGAGCCGGATCGCCGAAACCCTGGGTGATGCGATTGATAACCTGGGCGCGGAGCGGGCGGCGGCGGTATGCCGTGAACTGACCAAGCTGCACGAGACCATCTATCGCGGCACGCTCGCCGAAGTCAGAGCAGCCGTGCTTGCCGATCCGGGCGGAGGTCGCGGCGAGTGTACGTGGCTGGTGGCCGGCAACACCAAGGTGGCGACAGTCGACGAGGTGGAACTTGCCCGTGTTGTGGGCATTCTGGCGGCGGAGTTGCCGGCCTCGCAGGCAGCCGGTCTGGCCGCGAAGTTGACGGGAGCCCCTCGCAAGGCTGCCTACCGGCTGGCGAGTGGCAGGGATCACATGTCTGAATCTGGTGAGCCACCAGCCTAGGCTGGCCCTCGCCGCCAGTCAGTCAGGCGGCGCAACCTTCTATGGCGGTCCAAACGCCGGCAGTGGCATGGCTCGCAGCGGTATCGAGATGGTTTTTTCCTCGGTGAAAGCTGTGCGGCTCCATTCGCCACCGGCTCTGCCGACGCCTGATGACTTGCAGCCGCCGAAGGGTGCACGCAATTCCCGGTGCAGCGTGGTGTTGATCCACACCACACCGCTGCGCAGTCCATCGGCTGCAGCCATCGCGGTAGCGAGCTGACTGGTCCATACATAGGCAACCAGCCCGAACCCGGTGCCGTTCGCGAGCTGCAAGGCCTCTTCCAGTTCATCGAACACCAGGATTGTCACGAAGGGTCCGAAGATTTCTTCCTGGCAAAGCACGGCGTCATTGCTGGTTGCCAAAGCCACAGTGGGCTCGACGTAGTAGCCGCGTTCGAAATCAGGATGCCGCCTGCCGCCGGTCAGGATCTCGGCGCCTTCCTGACGCCCGATGGCGGCGTAACGTACTACCCGCTCCAGTTGCCCCCGGGAAATGAGCGGTCCGATGTCGGTATCAGCCGCCGATGGCGGGCCAACACGCAGCGCCCGAACCCGCGCCACAAACCTGTGAATAAACTCATTGGCGATCGAGCGCTGCACCAGCAGGCGTGTGCCAGCCAGGCACTGCTGGCCGTTGGCTGAGTAACCGGCAATCACCGCGCCGTGCAACGCCCTGTCCAGATCGGCATCAGCGAACACGATGTTCGCCGATTTTCCGCCAAGTTCGGTCACCAGCCGCTTCAAGCCCCGACCAGCCGCCGCGCCGATTTCGCGCCCGGTCCCGGTGCCGCCGGTAAATGCCACCACATCAATGCCCGGATGCGCGACCAGCGCCGCCCCGGTTTCCGATCCGCCACCGTTGACCATGTTGACGACACCATCGGGCAGGCCTGCTGCCTTGAGGATCTCCATCAGTGGGATGAAGGGCAGCGGCGTCAGCTCCGAGGGCTTTAGTACGCAGCTGTTGCCAAAGGCCAGGGCGCCGGCCAGCTTCATCGTCGCCAGGGCCAGCGGTGCGTTCCACGGTGCGATCAGCGCTGCGACGCCGGCCGGATCATGGCGTACCACCGACATGAATTTCGGATCCTGGTGATACACCGCGTCCGGTACCTGACTGATGAACTCGGCAAAGAATTCGAAATTCAATGCGGCACGGGGTACATGGCGCTGGCGTGCCTGGGACAATGGAATGCCGACATTCAGGCTCTCGATTGCAGCCAGTTCATCGCCACGCGCCAGAATCAGATCACGAATGCGCAGCAGCACGGCTTTGCAGTCGGCCACACTGCGCCGCGACCAGGTGCCGGCTTCGAAACTTGCGCGGGCGCTGGCGACGGCGCGATCCACCGAAGCCGCGGAGTCCGACACCAGTTGGCCGAGGGAAGACTCCGTCACCGGATTGATGAGATCCAGCCGTAGCGCATCCGGGTCGGGTTGTACCCAGGCACCGTCGCGCCAGCCTGTACAGATTTCTTTGGTCATTGCCGTATCCGCCACGGTTAATTTTTCCGGGTCAATTTCATCGAGCCACGTCCGGCATCGCGTCTACCGTTCACACCAGCATGGCCAGTACTTCGTCGACGAGAGCCAGGTTCGAGCTCAGCACCGGTACGCCACTCACGGTCTGCGCCTCATCAATAATCGGCAGCGTCGGCATTCCGGTACCCGACAGCAGTACGGCATCGGCGTCTACGGCACCCAGTTCGCGGATTGCAGCCAGCGCATCGCTACTGTTCAGTGCATAGATACTCGTGAGGTCGTCAGCATCGCGGATGCGGATCTCCCGGCCGGCAACCAGTTGTATGCCGCGCGCTTCCCAGAATGTCGTTGCCGCAGCCAGCAGCCAGGGTGGGTAGGGCGCCATCAGTACCACCCGCCTGGCGTTCAGCCGGTGGAGCCGGCGGGCAATGGCCTCGGTCGCCGTGAGAATCGGAAAGCCGTAGCGTTGTTCCGCGGCGCTTACCAGCCTGCGTTCGGTGTCATGACCCAGCAGGTAACTCGAGCCGGTGCAGGCGTAGCAGAAGGCGTCGAGTGGCATGCCACCCAGGGTCGCCAGGTACACCGGCAACCGCTGCAGATATTCCATCAGCCGATCTGGCGGGTTGCTGCTGGCGCTATGCAGCCGTACGGTGACCAACGCCAGGTCAATCGGCACCAGGCGACGAAACTCTGCCTCCACGGTCGGATTGGCCTGGGGTGTGCCCACGCCGATGCGCCCACGCGTTGCATACTCGCTATCCATGCCCGTAATCCTCTCAGGAAATGGCAGCCTCCCGCCGCAAGCCGGTGATCATCGATGATGCCAGCAAGTACTCGCGGGCGTCAGCCGGATCTGCAGCGATGGCCTTCAGGCGTGCCAGCTCGGTGCGTCGCCAGGCCGGATCCTTGTTCTGCATACGATTCCGGTTACGCTCTGCCTGGATCAGAATTTCATCCCGGGCCACGGGCCGACGCTGGCGGTCGTAGAGGTCCAGCAACGATGCCGATTCACCGCCCAGTACGCGCGCAAGTTTGTCGGCCAGGTTAAAGGCATCGTGAATGCCACCATTCATGCCCATCCCGCCAGCCGGGCTGTTGATATGAGCGGCGTCACCGGCCAGCAGGACGCGCCCGACCCTGTAGGTGTCCACGATCCGTCGATGAACGCGATAGGGCCGATGCTCCAGTACCTCGTAGGGGTGCGGGCGGGGCACGATGCGCTGCAGTTTGCGCTCAATGGATTCCGGTGTGTTCATGCGCTCCGGCTCTTCGCCGGGATCAGGATAGAGACTGACGCGCCAGCGATCCGGAAGCTGCAACAGGGAAAAGTTGCTATCGGCTGTCCACAGATAGTTCACCGATGACAGTTCCGGCAGGTAATTCTCAAAAGGAAAGGTTGTGGTCGCCAGCACCGTTGTTTCCGGGTAGCTGGTTCCAGCGAAACCCAAGCCCAGCTGTTCGCGAACCGTGCTGCCGGCGCCGTCGGCGCCGATCAGCCAGGCAGCCGTTGCCTGACCGGCCTCTGAGCCATTGGCTTCATTTGACCACCGCACCCGGACCCAATCATCGGTGGCTTCGACGGTGGACACGGCCGCGTTGAATTTCAGCTCGATATGCGGATCGGTTTTTGCAGCTGTCAGTGCCAATGCCACCAACTTTGCCTGCTCGAACTGCACGCGGTAAGGGTGGGGCGTATCCGCCGCCAGCACACCCAGATCGAATACGGCCCGTTCATGGGTTTCGTGCTGCCGGATCTGCCAGGTCGGGGCGATCAGGCCGTGCTTGAGGATGAAAGGCGTGAGGTCGAGTTCGGTGAGCATCTCCAGCGTGGGAGGATGAAAGGTGGATGCCCGCAGATCAGCGCCCACCCCTGCGCTGCGCTCCAGTACCAGTGATGACACGCCGGCCCGCGCCAGCCGCAGCGCTGTGCACAGGCCTACAGGCCCGGCGCCAACGATGATCACAGGTTGTTCAGCCTTCACGGACATCGGAACCTGATGCTACGCCCTGGACTGCACCGCGTGGGGTATCAGGCGTCTTCCGCTGCCTTGTGCTGATAGACGTGCACATCGTGTTGCGGGAAGGGGATCGAAATTCCGTCACGGTCAAAGCGGGCTTTCACCTCACGCGTGAGGTCCCAGTAAACCGCCCAGTAATCGCTGGTCTTTGTCCATGGCCGGCAGACGAATTTGACCGAAGAGTCGGCCAGTTCGTGCATACGCACCACCGGCGCCGGATCCTTGAGGACTTGCGGATGGGCAGCCACAATTTCCTCCAGGATGGATTGCGCCTTGTCGGCGTCGTCGGCATAGCCGATACCGAAGCTGAGATCCACGCGGCGGGTGTCGTTTGCGGTGACGTTGGTAATGATGCTGCCCCACACGTTGCCGTTGGGAATCATGATCGTCTGGTTGTCGGGAGTGCTAAGGGTGGTTGACACCAGGCTGACTTCCTTCACGGTGCCGGAGACGCCAGCCAGCGTCACAAAGTGGCCCACGTCGAACGGCTTGTAGATCATGATCATCAGGCCGGCGGCAAAATTGCTCAAAGTACTCTGCATTGCGAAAGCAATGATGAAGCTCGCGCCACCAACCACAGCAAACACCGGACCCATGCTCACGCCCATCATGCTGAGTACCAGCAACAGTCCAAAGACTACTGTGGCGACAAAGGTCGCACGCTGGAGGAAATCCTTAAGCAGGGTAGACAGGCCGCTCGCACGCGCAAGCCCGCGTTTGACCAGCCGCGATACCTGTCTGGCGACAAACAGCAGCACCAGGAAGGCGATTATGAAGCCCAGCACCTTGATGCCGAACTTGATGCCGCCGTCGGGCGACTTCAGCCACTTCATGGCGAGCGCTGACAGGGCCGAGAAATCAACGGCCTTGATCCCTTCGGCGGAGATCGCCGACATGTATTGCCGGTACTCCGCGATAGCGTCGGCATCGCCACCCTTGGCCGTCCAGTCATCGAGCACGAGCTTCAGTCGTTCAAACAGGATGCGGCGTTCGGCAATAAGTGATTGCAGCTGTTTCTGCGCCGCCGTTGCTGAACCACCACCGTCTTCGCGAACTGCAATCCTGGCGGCGGCGACCTCCGCCGTCTTGTCCCGGGCCAGATCACGCACTGCCGAGGCCTGTTTGGCGAGTTCGTCGCGCGTCAACGGGGTCAGTCGCAGGCTGACCTCGTTCAGCGGCGCGGTGGCCGCGATCGGGCCCGATGGGGATATGGTGCTGGCCTGGGCTACGGGCGAGGTGGCAATCGCATCGACGGACGCCTGCGGCAGCGCGGTAGTGGCATAGAGCATCGTAATGGTGGTCAACACAGCAAGCGGCAGGCGGGCGCTACGCTGACAGAAATTTGCTGAATTCATTATCACTGCTGCTCCACGGTCGCCAACCGGCCTTGCCAACGAGCAGGGGAGTATACAGACGGGGGTCCGGCTCCCTCGACGGACCAGCGGCCGGAGCCTGCCGCGACTTGCTGAAGCCGGTCCTCGCTGCCGGGCACTTATGTCAAATTACCAGTTGCAGGCAGATTAAATGCCGTGCTTCAATTATTTCGGCTGCCGGATCGCCAGGAAATTAGAACGTCAATCAACCGGTGGGCACGCGTTTGGAGTCGCTCAAGATCCCGCTTCGGCAGGTCTGACAGACATCTGCATCAACAAGTTGTATTTCCGGGGGAGTTTTCCATGACTCGGTTAATTGCATTTGCAACACTGATACTGGCTGCAAGCGCTGCACAGGCCACCAACTACATCATTACGAGCACATCGACTCTGAATGACGTGCGCAAGATCGGCGCGGCCAATATTCCAGAGATCGCCAACTACTCGTCGTGTATTGCACCGTCCACCTGTAGCGGCACTCTGGATCCGACCGACCCTGCATCCTGGCCGCTGATGGATGCAGATATCACGACATTCCCGACCGTTGCCGTAGAGCTCAACAACATCAATGTCAACGGAACGATCTCAGTGGTTGCAGGTTCGGTTACGGCCGCGATCATCAACCAGCTCAATCCGCTGAGCTATGCCACCTACCAGAGCGCGACAGTTCAGAACAACCTGGTCAGTGGCGATACGACCTTGCTGAACAACGATCCGCTAAGCGGGACAGTAGTAAAGAGCGTATTGAGTAACCCGTTGGTCTGGACATACAACTTTGCGACCAACCAGCTCAACCATCAATCCGGCGGTGGCACGGCGGCGACCAGCGCAAGTATCGCAACCTGCGTACCGGTGACAACCCCGGGCGTCGGAACGGGTATCAGCGGTCAGTGCCGGCAATTGGCCGGACAGATCGACGCCAGTGGCGAACTGGGCGGGATAAACAACAATGCCTCCATCTGGAACTGGGACGGTATGGGTGCGAATTTCATCGTCCGCGACAGTCAGACCCTGCCATGGCATACGGGCACAGGTACCACGACCACAGGCGGCCTGCAGATCTCTGGCGCATCTGGGCATCAAGCCGTTACCTGGGATCTGAGCGGCTTCGTTGACGGTGTCGGCGGGACCATAACTGCTCGCGTGGTTGCTGCTGCCATAGCCAATTCGGGAACTGCGAATGCGACCGGTGTCAGTGGTCTGTACACCCTGAATGTTGCCGTTATTCCGGTACCGGCCGCCGTCTGGCTGTTCGGCTCGTCGCTGGCGGTACTGGGGTGGTTACGTCGCCGTACCGTAAGCGCGTAGAGGCTATTCGCTATGGCGCGATGTTGGCTATTCAGAGTTCGATGCCGACTCGCGGCGCAGACCATAGCCGCAGCCTTGCAGTGAAGAAGGCGAAAGACTAAGGTCGGCGCGCGAGTCGGCCAGGCAATCGCTTGTGTGCTTGCACACGGGAGGAAAGTCCGGGCTCCGGCGGGCAGGGTGCCAGGTAACGCCTGGGAGGCGCGAGCCTACGGAAAGTGCCACAGAAAACATACCGCCTAAGGATTCCTTCGGGGATCCCGGTAAGGGTGAAATGGTGCGGTAAGAGCGCACCGCGCGGGTGGTAACACATCGCGGCACGGTAAACCCCACCCGGAGCAAGACCAAATAGGGAAGCCGTGCTTCGCAAGGAGCGCACCGTCGCCCCGCGGGCTTCCGGGTAGGTCGCTAGAGGCCGCTGGTGACAGCGGTCCCAGAGGAATGATTGCCCACGACAGAACCCGGCTTATCGGCCGACTCGTACTCTGTTCGGCGTCGCCATTCAGGCAGCGCTAATTACCCGCCCGCTTTCGGGCACTCAACTGGCTTTCAAGTTGAGGCGACGTCGCGACCGCAGCATCAAGGCACCTAAAGCCGTGATAGCCAGTGGCAGGCTGGCTGGTGCCGGAACGACGGTCTGGATCGCCCCGATGCCATCGATGTCGGCGCCTTGTGGACTGGTCCCCGGGTCAATCTGCAGATCAACCAGACGGACGTATGTAAACAGGTCCGTGAAGCCGAAACCCAGCTTGTCGATATCGAAACCGTAGTTGAAGACGCCAATGGAGTTACCGCCACCGCCGCCGATATTGCCGGCATTGAACCAGTTCGAGCCATCAGCGCTGATTTCGACGCTGGTGGATTCAGCCACCCCGACCTCGACAATATAGAGATCATTGAATCCATCTCCAGTACCAATTTTGGTGCCGGAGGGACTGCTGCCGCTGAGGAAGTTGTCCGTGAAGCGAACTGTCAGGCTGCCACTATCACCAAGCGACGTGAATTTGCAGTTGGCCGTGGATGGCGCGGTGAAGCAGGCCAGTCCGTTCGTGGTGTTGACGTCGGGAACGCCGAGAGCGTTCAATGGTTCGAGAAAGGCGGCGGCCGGCCCCGGACCCGGACTGAAGTTCACCACTTCATCGGCAAACGACAAGGCCCCTTGGGGAAAGTCGATTCCGTTAATCAGCTCCGCCCGCGCTGTAGAGAACATCAGCGTCGAGAAAGCCAGGATGGCAAAAAGAGGAGAGACAGCCAGTGAGTATTGAGCGAATGGATGTGGTGCGAGTGAGCGAGGGTTCATTTTTTTCTCCTGCGCAGTCGTCGGCCCAAGTATACGCTTTGACAGGAAGAATTAAAGCACACACCTTATGGTCATGTATTTGGACATAATCCAGCGCATCCGGTGCCACATATGCGGTAGCGCCAGTCCGGATTCCCGATGGCAGTTGGCCGGATCATGGCCACGCTGAGGCAACTACAGACCCGCCGGGAGGAGTTGCAGGCGAAGCTGGATGCCGGTGATCCGTCGGTCGAGTCCGCGCTGCAACTGGTTGATCGGGCCATCTCATCCCGCACGCTGACCGTCCAGCACAGCCGCCAGCGCCTGGAAGCGGTCAAGGAGGCGGTAGCGCGCGGCGCCGACAAGGATGACACCAGGCGATTGGACAGTCGCGCCACAGCCAAGAAAATTGCCGAATTGCGCAAGCGCAAGGACATCAATCGCTTCTAGACAGCGTCAGCTCGCTGGTCTGGTGCTCGGCGATGGCCGCGTCACTGAACCACCAGTAGCGCGGCTCACCGTTGAGCCATGCCGGTGTCTGGTCCTTCAGGTGCGGATCGAACTGGCGGCCGCTGGCCCCGCCGGTAACCACGCCCATGACCTTGTCGGGATCGCCCAGATCTGCCACGAAGCGCATCGATGCGATCGTGGTTGCTTCGTACGGTGCATTGAACTTGAATGTGCCGCGATTCAGGGTTTCGCCTGAACCTTCGTGCGGATAGGTGCCGCCGCCGAGAACCCCCGCTGCAGCCTTGCCGGGCACGAGCGGGCTGAAAAACGTGACGGTGTGTACCTTGCCCCATTGCCAGTCGCGAAGGCTCGATCCCAGTTTTGGCCGGAGTTCGCTCAAGGCATCGACTGCAGCCAGCCGGAAGAGGTCATCACGTGATTCGTGCTCTTTGGATCGCTGGTCGTCGAACCAGTCGTTGTCGGGCTGTTCCAGCATCAGCGCCAGCCGCTCCTGCCACAGGTAGTAGCTGTTCAGATAGCGTGCCGTGAGTTCCGGGCCCAGATCATCGCCAAACACCCGCTGGGCAAAATGCCGATACACGGCCTGAAAAGCCGCCGGGGCAGCGGCGTTGGCGTCATCCCGGTAATCCCAGGCGGCCAGCAACTCTCCGAGTTCCCGGGTATCGGTCCTCGCCAGCAGCGCTGCACTCATTACCGGGGCTACCCGGGCGGCCATCAGGTTGCGTGTGTCGCGCATGAATCCCCAGTGGTCAAGTGCCGAGAACTTCTGCGGGCCATCCAGCAGTTCGCGCATGCGGCGGTAGCGCCATGAGGCGGCGAAATAGGTGGAATAGGGCGCCGTGAAACTGCCCGGTACCGTGCGGTGATTGGCGTTGCCGACCCAGCCACGCGCAGGATTCACCTGGCCCGGCATCTGCTCTGCAGGAATGAATCCCGCCCAGTTGTCGGTGCCGTCGCGTACTTCTACCGGCAGTGACCCGTCGCCCCGCAAGCGCTGCGGGACCCGCCCGCCGGTGGCATGGCCGATGTTGCCGGCCGTGTCAGCCATGACGTAGTTGAATGGCATAGTGCCACGCAATACTGCGCTGCGAGCCTCATCCACCGACCTGGCCGTAAACAGTGCCCATGCGCCCGTATCGGCGGCCATGGCCTCCGGCGCGCTCCAGCGCATCGACAACATCTTGCCGCTGGAGACCGCGAAGCCATGATCGGAAATTACCGGACCCCGGTGCGTCAGGCGAATGCGCAAGGGCACGTCACGAAACTCGCTGCTGCCGGGGCGCTTGCGGACGCGAATGACCTCCTCGAGGATCTCGAAGGGCCAGGACTGATCGCCTTCCAGATAGTGATCCGGTTGTGCCGGGTCTTCGGTTTCGATAAACAGATCGACAACATCGCCATAGGCATTGGTCACGCCGAAGGCCACATGGCTGGTACGCCCGATAGCGAGGCCCGGGATACCCGGGCCGCTCACGCCGACCGCTCGAAAATCGGGGGTAATCAGGCCCACCGGATGCCAGATTCCCGGCAGTGTTCGTGCATCCAGGTGGGGATCGTTGACCAGCATCGGGGCACCACTGGTCGAGCGACTGCCGCTCATGACCCACTGGTTGCTGCCCAGTTCGTGTGCCTGCGTGACGGCTGACGAATCCCACGGCAGTAGTGATTTCCACTCCAATTGCTGGATTGATTCCGACTGCGGGTGATAAGCCGCCACCTCGTGGCCAGGCCGCCCAGGGGTATCCCGGCCACGAGTCGGCTGTTTCTTCGCGGCTGGCGTTGCTGCGGGGTTGTACAGGCCGCTACCGCTGTGGTCGTCGGGATTGATGGTGACCTGGCGGATTTCCGCCGCCCGCCTGGGCCCGACGCGGTCGCTGATTTCCTGGGCAATCAATTCGGCCTGCCAGTTCACCGAGCTTTGCCAACTCAGAAAGTACTGGAGCGTCATGATGTCTTCTAGCGTCCAGGGTGTGGGTGTCATGCCCAGCAATGCATAGCCAAAGGGTTGTTCGCTGGCCCGTGTGGCGATGTAGGCGTTGAGACCCTCGAGATACAGTTCATAAAAGCGTCGGTCGGCCGGCCCCAGCAACGCGGCGTGGTGGCGTCCGTGCCGCGCCGTACCAGCAAGCCGCAATTCAATATCGGCCTTCAGTGCCGGTTCACCGATCAGTTCGGCCAGCCGGCCGCTGGCCAGATAGCGTTCGAATTCCAGTTGAAAGCCACGGTCCTGGGCAGTTACCCAGCCTTGTGCCCGTATCGCGTCGTCCAGTGATGCGGCGTGGATGTACGGAATGCCCTGTTCGTCCCGACTGATCCGTACCGGTGCATCAAGCACGTCAAGCTGTACGGTGCCATCTTGCTGATACCGGTCTGCGACCCGCGTGTAAACCACGATGGCAACGATCGACAGGGCGATCAGCCACAACCCGCCAACGACAATCCCGCGCATCGAACTCTCCCCCCGCCACACACCAGGGATGCAGCATCCCGTTTGTCGGCCTCAATAATGCGAATGATTGTCCACCAGACCATGCGCGCCGACGCCAAGTAATCGTACCGGTCGGGACGAGGCTTGCGTGCGTCCCAGCAGCGCAACCGCCCGCCACACAATCTCTGCAGCGTCTGCGGTGGGCATCGCCCCGGTGTGGCTGCGCGTGACCGTTGAGAAGTCGGCAAACCGGACCTTGATGGCGACCGATTTGGCTGCGAGTACCTTCTGCTGCAGGGAGGCCGCCACACGCTCTGCAAGCTTTGAGAGTTCCATGGCAATGGTCGCGGGGTCACTGAGGTCAGATGGGTAGGTGCTCTCGGCCGATATCGATTTGCGCGGTCGATCCGGGTTGACGTCGCGAGGATCGTCACCGATCGCCAGTCTTCTGAGCGTCTCTGACAGGCTGCCGACCGTCGCCGTGAGTTGTGCCGGGTCGACGGTGCGAATCTCGACGAGTCGTCGGATGCCAATCGACCGTAGCTTTCTCGCGGTCACCGGACCTACGCCCCACAAGGCTTCCACGGGCAGTTGCTGCAGAAAGCGCTCGACGCGTTCGGGCGATACCACTGTCAGGCCGTCCGGTTTCTGCCACCCGGAGGCAATCTTGGCCAGGAATTTGTTTGGTGCCACACCTGCAGAAGCGGTTAGCGAGAGTTCTGACCGAATGCGCTGCTTCAACTCCTTCGCGATTTCGGTCGCCAGCGGCTGCCCCCAATGGTTCTCCGTGACGTCCAGATAAGCTTCGTCCAGGGAGAGCGGCTCGACCAGAGCGGTGGCCGACCGCAGGATTTCCATGACCTGGCGTGACGCCTCGCGATAGCGGCCAAAGTCAGGGCGTATAACCACCAGATCCGGACACTGTCGCAGGGCCCGTGCCGTTGGCATCGCCGAATGGATGCCGAACACGCGGGCCTCGTAGCTGGCTGCCGCAACCACGCCGCGGGACTCGGGTGGGCCGCCGACAGCGACGGGACGACCGCGCAATGCCGGGTTATCACGCTGCTCCACGGACGCGTAGAACGCGTCCATGTCCAAATGGATGATCCGGCGCCCGGAATTGCAGGAGGCCGTTGCGCTCGCCGTGCTAACAGCCGTCATGCCACCAGGGCCTATTCGAAGGTGACTGGTTCGTCGGTCGTTGGCGGTGCTGTCGTTTCCGTCGTTGGTTCCTGGACCCAGTCTTCCGGCGCGGAACAGTTGCGCAATACGTAGGTGGCGAGGCCAAGAACCAGGATGCCGACCACCACGGCCAGCCAGTTCGGGCCCGATCGGCGCGGTCGTTCACTATCGGCCATTGGTAATGCTGTCCGGGATCAAGTTGGGGAAATTTTGCGGCATCGGCCCAGCCTTTCAGCGGGAGGCACCTTTTTTACCATAACAAAGCGGCTGCACGCCAAATCGCACGGAACGTCGAGGAAGTCTGGCTAAGCCAATGATTAGTGATTGGACTATCCCTGCAGAGCAGCGCTAAGCGATTGTGCTCACGACTTTTTTTGCCACTTTATGTTGACGCTCCCCAGGCTGAAACCTATAGTGTCGCGAAGTGGAGCGTAGTGGGAGATCGTGGGCTGAAAGGCCCTCAAAACCATGTTTCGGGGGGCAACCCAGATCACCCTGGACGCCAAGGGGCGTCTCGCCATTCCCGTTCGTTATCGGGAGCGGCTGGCGACCCGTTGCAACGGCCAGTTGATTTGCACGATCGACCAGGACCACTGCCTGCTCCTCTATCCGCTCCCGGACTGGGAAGAGATCGAACGCAAGTTGATGCGTCTGTCCAGTTTCAACCCGAGCACCCGCCGACTGCAGAGATTGATGGTGGGTTATGCCAGTGAACTGGATCTGGATGGTAGCGGTCGGGTGCTGATTCCGCGCGAATTGCGGGATTTTGCCGGTCTGGAACGGGAAGTAATGCTGCTCGGACAAGGCAACAAGTTCGAGTTGTGGGCGGAACAGCGCTGGAACGAACGGCGTGACAGCTGGTTGAACGGCGAGGGTGGCGACGGTCCGGGACTTCCGGCCGAGCTTGAATCTCTGACCCTTTAGCAAGGTCCCGGATTCAGACGGACGACGCCAAGAATGTAAACAAACGCGTCCTCAATGAAAGACGCGGGGTGTTGGGGTGGTTCCACATGTACCTGTCCTCAAGGACGAGGTGCTGCAGTTTTTGGCCATTCGGCCCAACGGCGTCTACGTCGATGGGACTTTCGGTCGCGGCGGGCATTCGCAAGCCATTCTGGACCAATTGGGGCCCGACGGCCGGCTGGTGGCTTTCGATCGCGACCCGGAGGCGGTGGCGGTCGGTCGCGAACTGGCGCTTCGGGATTCCCGCTTCCGCATTATCCATGGCGCTTTCTCCAATCTTGAGCAACTCGTTGGCGACGAAGGTCTGGTCGGTGGCGTGCACGGCGTTCTCCTCGACGTTGGCGTGTCGTCGCCGCAGCTTGAGGATCCCGCCCGCGGATTTGCCTTTGGGCTACGGGCCCGCTCGACATGCCATGGATCCCGGCAGCGGCATTTCCGCTGCCGCCGAATGGCTCAACGCGGCTTCTGAAGCCGAAATCGCCGGCGTGCTGTGGCGCTACGGTGAAGAGCGTGCGGCGCGGCGCATTGCCCGGGCAATTGTCGCCGAGCGCACCACTACACCGTTGGCAACCACCACGCAGCTGGCAGGGATTATCGAAGCAGAGATCCGCGGGCAGCCTGGCCGGCATCCGGCAACACGCAGCTTTCAGGCGATTCGCATCCATATCAATCGTGAACTCGACGAACTGGAAGCTGGTCTCGCTGGTGCCCGCCGCGTGCTCGCTGTTGGCGGTCGCCTGTGTGTCATCAGCTTCCACTCGCTGGAGGATCGCGTCGTGAAACGGTTTCTGCGCAATCACTCCCGCATCGACCCGGCGTTGCGCGATCTGCCGGTGGTGCCTGAGAACCTCCTGCCAGACTTCAATCTGTTGACGCGCAAGGGCGTCCGGGCCGGTACTGCAGAGGTCGGCCGTAATCCGCGAGCACGCAGTGCAGTGCTGCGGGCAGCAGAAAAAGCAGTCGAGAAGTCAGCTGTGGAAGTGGACCGATGACCCCGGCGCAGCGTTCCCGACTGGTGCTTGCCGGCCTGGCGGCTGCCGTGATGGTGTCAGCCATGGCCAGCGTCTATGCCAAGTTCAAGGCACGCAAGCTGTTTGTTGAGTTGCAGACGCTGGTCACGGAGCGCGACCGGCTGGAGATGGACTGGGGACGGCTGCAGATCGAGCAGAGCACCCAGGGAAACCACGCCCGGGTCGAGCGTCTGGCACGTGACCAACTGGCGATGCACACGCCGACCCGACAGGACATGGAGCTGGTGTCGCCATGAGCGCAGCCGGCCGCACATCCAAAGCAGCTCGTAACGGCTCCCTGGCGTCCCGCAATGGCCCCATGGGCCAGACCTTCGTCTGGCGGCTCTGGACGGTGGGCATCATCCTGCTGCTGGCCGGGGTTGCGCTGACCGCTCGCGCCGTACACCTGCAGGTTTTCAATACGGAATTCCTGAATCAGCAAGCGGCAGCCCGTCATTTCCGCGTGGAGACCCTGTCAGCCACGCGTGGCGTCATCACCGACCGCAACGGTGAGCCACTCGCTGTCAGCACGCCGGTAGACAGCGTCTGGGTGAACCCGCCACAGCTTCTGGAAGACCAGGACCGTATCCGGCAGCTCGCCAAGGCGCTGAAGATCAACAGTGACGACCTGACAGCGAGCCTGACCCGCAAGGTCGACAAGGAGTTCTACTACGTCAGGCGCCACATGAACCCCAGCGATGCCGCCGCGATTGATGCGCTGAAGCTGCCTGGCGTCCATCTGCTGCGCGAGTATCGTCGCTACTATCCGGCGGGCGAAGTCACCGGTCATCTGCTCGGCTTCACCAACATTGACGACAAGGGTCAGGAAGGCCTGGAGCTGGCCTTCGACAACTGGCTGCATGGGGTACCCGGCAAGAAGAAGGTTCTGCGCGACCGCCTGGGTCGCGTGATCGAGGATGTGGAGAACATCCAGTCGCCACAACCTGGTCGCGACCTCACGACCTCGATTGACCTGCGTATTCAGTATCTGGCTTACCGCGAACTGAAGGCGATGGTGCAAAAGCAGGGTGCGGCATCCGGATCCGTCGTCGTTCTGGATATCGCAACCGGCGAAGTGCTGGCCGACGTCAATCAGCCAACGTTCAACCCCAATGATCGCAGCCAGATCAAGCCGGCGATGTACCGCAACCGGGCGATCACCGACATTCTGGAGCCGGGATCCACCTTCAAGCCGCTGATCATTGCGACGGCACTCGAGAGTGGCGAATTCAATGTGCGCAGTCAGGTCGATACGCGGCCCGGCTTCATGCGGGTTGGATCCAAGCTCATCGAAGACGAACACAACTATGGTGTGATCGACCTGGCCACGATTCTCGCCAAGTCGAGCAACGTCGGGGCCGTCCACGTGTCAATGCAGCTCGACAAGAAGCTGCTGTGGGACACCCTCAACCGCTTCGGTGCCGGTCGTCTTACTGCCAGCGGCTTCCCGGTGAATCGGCCGGCATGCTGCCGCCCTGGCAAAGCTGGCGGCCCATACGCCAGGCGACGATGGCCTATGGCTATGGCCTGTCGATGACGCCCCTGCAACTCGCCCAGGCATACGCTGTACTTGGTGGTGAGGGCCTGCATCGGCCTGTGTCGCTGGTGCGGCTGGATCGGCCACCGATTGCGCGTCGGGTTATCAGTCCCGATACCGCGCGCAGCGTCGTCGCCATGCTTGAACATGTCGTCAGTGAGGAAGGCACCGGGATCCGGGCCGCAGTGACGGGTTATCGCATTGCCGGCAAAACCGGAACGGCCCGCAAGGTCGGTGCCGGGGGCTACACGCGGGACCTGCACACAGCGGTGTTCGCCGGCCTTGCGCCAGCAACAGCGCCACGCCTGGCTATCGTGGTAGTCATCGACGAGCCGCGCGGCAATCTCTATTACGGTGGCGAACTTGCCGCGCCGGTTTTCTCGTCCGTTGCCGCGGGCGCGCTGCGCCTGTTGGCGGTTCCGCCCGACGCCATTGACCAGTTCACTCCGCCGCCGACCCGGCTCGCCTCCAGCGCGCCATGATTCACGCGAGCGAACGAAACGACATGGATCTGCGTACGCTCTTCAGGGAACTACCCGCCAGGGTAGTCGTTGCCGATGGTTCACCGGCCGCTGATGGAAGTGGCAAGCTGCCGGCACGCGAGATCGTGGATATCACCATCGACAGCCGCAACGTGGTGACGGACGGCTTGTTCCTCGCTTGCCAGGGTGCTCGTCAGCACGGCCTGAATTTTGTTTCGGATGCGTTGCGGGCTGGCGTCGGGGCTATCGCCTGGGAGGCAGACGGCGTGTCTGCACCCGCCTTGCCAGACACCGTCACAGGTGTGGCAGTGCCGGAGCTGAAAGCCCGGCTCGGCGAACTGGCAAACCGGTTTTTTGCCCGGCCCTCCGAGGCGCTGGCGCTGGTGGGCATCACCGGAACCAATGGCAAGACGACAACTGCCTGGCTGGTTGCCGAGGCCATCGGGCACCTCGGTAGCCGTGCCGGTTATCTGGGTACGCTGGGTTACGGCTTTAGCGATCAGCTTCAGTCTGCCGCACTCACCACACCTGACTGCATCAGCTTTCACCGGCAGTTGCGCGCCATCGTGGATGGTGGTGGTCGGCATGCCATTGCCGAGGTGTCATCCCACGCGCTCAGCCAGGACCGCGTTGCCGGGGCCCGTTTCTCCACGGTGGCCTTCACGAATCTGAGTCGCGATCACCTGGACTATTACGCCGACCTGGACAGCTATGGCGCGGCGAAAGCGCGCTTGTTCAGGCTCGGTGCCGGCCATGCCGTGATCAACCTGGATGATGAGTTCGGCCGCAAGCTGGCTGCTGAACTGGTTGCTGGCGCCAAAGATACGGATACAAAGTTCATCGGAGTGTCCTTGCGCAATGTTGCCGGCGCGACTCTGCAGGGCAGTCTGCAGTCCCTGTCGCCCGAAGGCATCGTTGTGGAATTGAACTACGGCGGGAATTCCGCGGTGCTGCACAGCGCACTCTGGGGTCGGATCAATGCGGAGAATTTGCTGCTGGCGGCAGGGATTCTGCTGGCGGAAGGCTGGTCACTGGTTGAGGCAGCCGGTGCATTGAGTGACTGCACAGCACCCCCGGGACGGTTGCAGCGGGTCGCCGGTGCGGACGACCAACCCGTCGTACTCGTCGATTTTGCGCACACGCCGGACGCCCTGCGCAAGGTACTGGCCGCGGTGCGTGAACACTGCACGGGCGACATCTGGTGCGTGTTTGGCTGTGGTGGCGATCGCGACCCGGGCAAGCGCGCGCTGATGGGAGCTGCAGCGATCGAGGGCGCAGCGCATGTCATCGTCACCGACGACAACCCGCGCCAGGAAGATCCACAACAGATCATTGCGGACATCCTGGCCGGCATCGCCAACGTCAATCGCGTCCAGGTCGTGCCGGATCGGGCCGCCGCCATCCAGCGAGCCATTCACCTGGCCCGTGCCGGAGATGCTGTCCTCATTGCCGGCAAGGGGCATGAGCAGGTGCAGATCACGCGTGAGGGTCGCCGTCCATTTTCTGACACAGAGGTTGCCAGCGAGGCGCTGGCATCTGCCCGCAATCGTACGGGCAGGGATACATGACCATGGCGACACTGGCATGGGTGGCCAACACCGCCGGAGGCACGCTCGCCGGCGCCGACGTCGGCTTTGATTCGATCAGTACCGACACGCGCAGCATTGAGCCCGGTCAGCTGTTTGTCGCACTGCGCGGCAAACAACACGATGCGACAGCGTTTGTCACCGAAGCGGCCAGTCGTGGCGCAGTTGCTGCCATCGTCGAGCATCTGCAGGACCTGCCGCTGCCGCAAGTGGTCGTGCCCGATGCCGGCGATGCTCTGCGGACCGTTGCCACGGCGTGGCGCCAGCGTTTTGTCATTCCGGTCCTCGGTGTCACCGGCAGCAACGGCAAGACAACGCTGAAGGAGATGATGGCAGCGATCCTGCGCGCTGATTGTGCCGGTACGGTGCAACACGATGTTGCCGGTCCTGCAGGCGATCTTGCGGATGTCGACGATGGCGATGTTCTGGCGACCTGGGGCAATCTCAACAATCACATCGGCGTGCCGATCACATTGCTCTGGCTGCGGGACAGGCACCGGGCAGCCGTCATTGAAATGGGCGCCAGTGCTCCCGGCGAGATTGCATTGCTGACGCGGATCGCCAGGCCGACTGTTGGCGTGATCACCAATGTGGGACCTGCCCATCTGGCTGGTTTTGGCGGCACGCTGGAGCACGTCGCCGCTGCGAAAGGCGAGCTCTTTGCAGAGCTGCCGGCCGGCGCCACGGCGGTCATCAATCGCGACGATGCGTTTCACGACTACTGGCGAAAATTGCGCACGGATATTGCCTATCGCAGCTTCGGGCTGGCAGCGTCGGCAGATTTTCGCGCTGTCGACATCCGTACCGTCAATGGTGACCGAACGGAGTTCCGCCTGCTGACACCGGACGGCGAAGTTGAAATCCAGCTTGGCATGGCGGGTCGTCACAATGTCCAGAATGCGCTGGCTGCCGCCGCCGCAACTACAGGTGCCGGCGCGTCGCTGGCCGCCGTGCGCGATGGCCTGGCTGCCATGGAGAATGTCAAAGGCAGGCTGCGTTCGGAAATCGGGCCGGCCAATTGCACGATCTATGACGACAGCTACAACGCCAATCCGGGTTCCGTCAGCGCAGCGATCCGCTTTCTGGCGAGCCAGGCGGGACAGCGCTGGTTTGTACTGGGCGATATGGCGGAGCTTGGGCCCGATGAAATCGCCTTGCATCGGGAGATGGGCGCGCTCGCAGCCAGCAGCGGCCTGGACCGCTTCTATGCAGTAGGGCCTCTGGCACGGCATGCCGCCGAGGCATTTGGCCCGACAGCTCATTGGGCTGCCGACGTGCAGTCGTTGGCAGATGCCATTCGTCCGGAACTGGCTGCCGACGTTCGTCTTCTGGTCAAGGGTTCCCGCAGTGCGGGGCTGGAGCGGCTGGTGAAGACCTTGACTGGCGAAGATATGGCCAGCACGGGGAGTCAGCACTGATGCTCCTTCTGCTCGCTGAAGCACTGACGCCAGTGGTCACCGGATTCAACGTCTTCACCTACCTGACGCTGCGAGCCATTCTCGGTGCATTAACGGCCCTTGCCAAGGCGCTGTTGCTGGGGCCCGCGCTGATTCGCCGGCTGACGACTCGCCAGATCGGCCAAACGGTGCGGGATGACGGTCCGCAGAGTCACCTGCAGAAGGCCGGCACGCCAACCATGGGCGGCACGCTGATCCTGCTGGCGATCCTGGTCAGCACCTTGCTCTGGGCCGACCTGCGCAGCCTGTACGTCTGGCTCGTGATCGGCGTCACCGTGGCCTTCGGGCTGCTGGGCTTTGCAGATGACTACCGCAAACTGGTGTTGCGGGATCCGAAGGGGCTGACAGCCCGCGAAAAACTCTTCTGGCAGTCGCTGGTCGCCATCGTCGTCGGCGTGATTCTTTACTGGCATGCCGACTCGCCGCACTCCACCTCATTGCTGGTGCCATACCTCAAGAACACCATGATTCCACTGGGCTGGCTTTTCGTGCCCTTCGTCTACCTGGTGATTGTCGGAACCAGCAACGCGGTGAATCTTACCGACGGTCTGGATGGTCTTGCCATCATGCCGACGGTGCTCGTGGGCGGGGCTCTGGGGTTGTTTGCCTGGGTCGCCGGCAATTCGATTTTCTCGAGCTACCTGGGTATTCCCTACGTGGCCGGCGCCGGTGAGTTGCTGGTCTTCTGCTCCGCGATGGCGGGTGCCGGGCTCGGGTTCCTGTGGTTCAACACTTATCCGGCGCAGGTCTTCATGGGAGACATTGGCGCGCTGTCGCTGGGCGGCGCGCTGGGCACCGTTGCGGTCATCGTGCGCCAGGAACTTGTGCTGCTGATCATGGGCGGCATTTTTGTTGCTGAAACAGTTTCCGTCATGATGCAGGTGGCATCTTTCAAGATGACCGGCCGGCGCATCTTCCGCATGGCGCCGCTGCATCATCACTTCGAACTCAAGGGTTGGGCTGAGCCCAAGGTCATTGTGCGGTTCTGGATCGTCACCGTGATCCTCGTTCTTGTTGGCCTGTCGAGCCTGAAGATCCGATGAGCATGCCGGCAGTCAGGGATAACGATCAAATGCATGGCGCGGGTTCGCCGCCGGCGGTGCCTGAGCCAGGTCTTACCCTGGTGCTGGGCATGGGTGGAACGGGCGTTTCCTGTGCCCGCTTTCTGGCATCGCGTGGTCAGCGCGCGATATTTGCCGACACGCGCCGCGTGCCGCCAGGGCAGGCGGCCATTCGGGCGGCGATGCCCGATGCAACCCTTGTTTCGGGTGAGGCGCTGGCCGCGGTGCCTGCAGACGTGGTACGAATCCTGGTCTCGCCGGGTGTCGATCTGAAATCCGCGGTGCTGAACGATGCCCGGCAACGGGGCGTGCCCGTGCTGAGCGACATCGATTTGTTTGCAGCGGAAGCCACCGCGCCAATTACTGCCATCACCGGCTCCAATGGCAAGAGCACGGTAACCGCGATGGTCGGCGCCATGCTGGCGAACTCGACGGCCGACCAGAACCTTGACGTGGCGGTGGGCGGTAACCTGGGCACGCCGGCGCTCGAGCTGCTGTCGCCCACGGTCTCGCACTACGTTCTGGAGTTGTCGAGCTTTCAACTTGAGCGAAGTGCGCCCGTGCCAGTCGCCGCATCCGTGGTGCTGAACGTGACGCCGGATCATCTGGACGTACATGGTGATATGGCGCACTACCAGGCTGCCAAGGCGCGGATCTATGCCCGCTGTGGTGTGGCCATCGTCAATCGCGACGAACCGGAGCTGGCGGAATTGGTGCCGGTCGGGACACCGGTAATCGGCTTCGGGCTGGAAGTGCCGGCCCCCGGCGATTTTGGCGTGATCACACACGATGACAGCCCGTGGCTGGCCCATGGTGCTGAACCATTGATGCCCGTGGCGGCATTGTCGGTGACCGGTCGGCATAACGTCTCGAATGCAATGGCGGCGCTCGCCCTTGCCAGCGTGAGCGTTACCGATGTGCGAAGCCTGCTGCCCGGCTTGAGAGGCTTTAAAGCGCTACCGCATCGTATGGCCCTGGTCGCACGACGCGGGGGCGTGACTTTCGTTGATGACTCGAAGGCCACCAATGTCGGGGCTGCCGTCGCCAGCATTGGCAGTGTCGACGGTCCGCTGGTACTGATCGCCGGTGGCGATGCCAAAGGCGCCAGTTTTGAAACCATCGCTGCGGCGCTCAACGGGCGCGAGTGTGCCGCGATTCTGCTGGGTCGGGATCGTGACCTGCTGGCTGCCGCACTGGACCCCATCTGCCCCGTGCACCGGGTTGCCGACATGCCCTCCGCAGTTCATCTGGCTGCACAGTTGGCCAGGCCGGGCTGGACCGTGCTGCTGGCACCTGCATGCAGCAGTCTGGACATGTACACCGATTACAGTGCCCGCGGTCGGGCATTCAGCGATGCCGTTCTCGCCCTGCCATTGATCAATACCGGAGCTGGCGATGAGTAGCCGGCAGGCCATCATCCCGGGGCAGGACCGGCCCGATACGCTGTTGATCGGCGTCGTCGCCGTGTTGCTCGCGATCGGTTTGCTGATGGTGACATCGGCGTCCGTGGCACTCGGCGATCGCTTGCATGACAATCCTTTCTACTTCTTCGAGCGGCAACTGCTGGCTGCGGCAATGGGTCTGGCTGCCGGCTATGTCATGGTCCGCATTCCAACACGTCTGTGGCAGGGGCTCGGGGTGTGGCTCGCCGGGCTGGCCCTGGCCATGCTCATCGTGGTTCTGATACCTGGCCTTGGTCATACGGCAAACGGCAGCACCCGCTGGCTCAGCATCGGCGGCATCAATGTGATGCAGGTCAGTGAGCCGGCACGCCTGTTGATGCTCATGTACGTGGCCGACTACGCCGTGCGCCACAACGACGAGTTGCGCGCCGGCATGACCGGCCTAATCAAGCCAATGGCTATCGTCCTGATCGGTGCGTTGCTACTGCTGTTGCAGCCGGATTTCGGTTCTGCACTTCTGCTGGTCGGTATTTCCTTTGCGATCCTGTTTGTTGCCGGCGCGCGCATTCGCAATGTGCTGGTTGTTGTTGTGCCATTGTTCCTGGCGTTCTTTGCCCTGGCCCGCTACTCGCCATACCGGATGCGCCGACTCATGGGTTTCCGCGATCCGTGGGCCGATCCCTTCGGTGACGGCTTCCAGCTCACCCAGTCCCTGATCGCCATAGGCTCGGGGGAATGGTGGGGCGTTGGCCTGGGCGGCAGCGTGCAGAAGCTTTTTTACCTGCCGGAGGCCCATACCGATTTCATCTTCGCCGTGATCGCCGAGGAATTCGGACTACTCGGCAGTCTCGTGATGATCACCCTTTACGGTTTGCTGATCTGGCGCGCGCTGGTCATTGCACGGGCCGCTGCCAACCGGGACGCCGGCTTTCGCGCCTATGTCGCCTTTGGACTGGCGATCTGGCTGGCGATGCAAGCGGTAATCAACCTCGGCGTGAACATGGGCGTGCTGCCGACCAAGGGACTGACCCTGCCACTGGTCAGTTACGGACGCAGCTCATTGATCGTGACCCTGGCCGCCCTGGGTCTGCTCTTGCGTATCGATCTTGAGAATCGTGGCCTGGCAGAGTCCAGCAAGCGGCGTGGCAACTCCAGCCGCCGTGCAGGCCAGAAAGGGGCTGCTCGATGAGCAGCGTGCTCAACACCCCGATGCGCGGTTCGCCGGTACTCATCATGGCGGGCGGTACAGGTGGCCATGTCTTTCCCGCGCTGGCCATTGCCCGCGCCCTGCGGCTGCGCAACGAATCGGTGGTGTGGCTGGGGACGGAACGCGGGCTTGAATCACGAGTGGTTCCGGCAGACGGCATCCCGCTGCACAGGATTCGTGTTCGTGGTCTGCGCGGCAAGGGCATCTTGAGCTGGCTCGCTGCGCCGTTGCGGGTCGTGATTGCCATCAGCGATGCGTGGCGCGTGGTGCGCCGTTGCCGTCCCAAGGTGGTTCTGGGCATGGGCGGGTACACCGCCGGCCCCGGTGGATTGGCAGCGTGGCTGTTGCGTCGGCCGCTGGTGATCCACGAACAGAATGCGGTCGCAGGTCTGACCAATCGACTTCTGGCGAGATTTGCCCGGGAGGTGCTGGAAGCCTTCCCGGGCAGCTTTTCTGCCAGCCGGGAGTCATCGCTGAACACCCGCGTCACGGGTAATCCCGTGCGCGCCGATATTGCGGCGCTGCCGGCGCCAGCCAGCCGGTTTGCCGACCGGCGTGGTCCGCTGCGCTTGCTGGTGCTCGGTGGTAGCCAGGGCGCCCAGGCACTTAATACCGCCGTGGGGCCGGCCATTGCCCTGCTGCCGGCAGCACAGCGACCGGCTATACGTCACCAGGCCGGGGCGACCACGCAGGCCGTGGCCGAAACGGCCTATGCCAATGCCGGCGTCACCGCCGCGATCCACCCCTTTATAGAAGACATGGCTGAGGCCTACGGCTGGGCCGATGTAGTACTGGCCCGCTCAGGTGCTCTGACCGTGGCAGAACTGGCAGCGGCTGGTGTTGCCGCGATCCTTGTGCCGTTTCCCGCAGCCGTCGACGATCATCAGACGCGCAACGCCGCGTATCTGGTTGATGCTGGTGCCGCCACGCTGTTGCCGCAGTCCGAATTGACACCAGAACGGCTCGCCGCCGAGCTGAAGCCTTATCTGGACCAACGGGAACTGGCGTTGGCCCGGGCCGAGCGGGCCCGCGCACTGGCCCGACCTGATGCCACCAGCCTGATTGTCGACGCCTGCCTGGCAGCAGCCCTGGGTTCAGGTTCGAGCCGGCACCAAAACAAGCCTGGGCAAAACAAATCCGGGCAGCGGAGTGACGCCGATGCGTGATCGCATGCGTCATATCAACCGCATTCACCTGGTTGGCATTGGTGGTGTCGGCATGGGCGGTATTGCCGAGGTGCTGCTCAACCTGGGCTATGCCGTGCAAGGCTCTGACCTGCGCGAATCCACGTTTACACGCCGGCTGACCCGCCTGGGTGCGCTGGTCCGGATTGGCCATAGTGCCGAGTACATCGCCGGTGCCGACGTGGTGGTGGTGTCCGGTGCGGTTGCTCAGGACAATCCCGAATTGCTGGCTGCGCGGGCTGCCCGCAAGCCGGTTGTGCAGCGGGCAGAAATGCTGGCCGAGTTGATGCGCTTCCGTCACGCAATTGCGGTTGCCGGCAGCCATGGCAAGACCACAACCACCAGCCTGATCGCCAGCGTGCTCGCCGAAGCAGGTGAAGATCCGACCTTCGTGATCGGTGGCCGCCTGAAGAGCGCCGACTCCAATGGCCGACTGGGCGCAGGCCGCTATCTGGTGGCGGAAGCAGACGAGAGCGATGCGTCTTTCATTCATCTGCAGCCGATGGTCGCCGTCGTTACCAATATCGATAACGACCACCTCGGTGCCTATGGTGGCGACTTCAACCGGCTGCGCGATACCTTCGTCGAGTTCCTGCACAACCTGCCGTTCTATGGCCTGGCAATTGTCTGTCTGGACGATCCCGGCGTGCAGTCGATTCTGCCAATGCTGAATCGGACGACGCTCACCTACGGCTTCTCGCCCGACGCGGACGTACGGGTAGAGAACTGGGTCAGAGACGGCCTGCAGTCCCGCTTCACCGTCATTCGGCCCGGTGCCGCGCCACTGCCCGTGGTGCTGAACCTGCCCGGCCGGCACAACGTGCTGAATGCACTGGCAGCCGTGACGCTGGCTTGCGATCTGGAGCTGGACGATAGCGCGTGTCAGCAGGCGCTGGCAGGTTTCGAGGGTGTCGATCGCCGCCTGCAGCTTCTGGGTGAGATATCCCTGGGAGGCAAGTCTGCGGTCCTGGTTGACGACTATGGCCATCATCCCACCGAAATCGCTGCAACTATCGAAGCGGTGCGCCAGGCCTGGCCGAACCGCCGTTTGGTCGTCGCTTTTCAGCCCCACCGCTACACCCGCACCCGCGACCTGCTCGATGATTTCGCGGAAGTGCTCTCGGCGGCGGACCGTTTGCTGATCACAGAAGTCTATGCCGCAGGCGAAGCACCCATTGCTGGAGCTGATGGTCGTGCAATCTGCCGTGCGCTCCGCAGTCGCGGCCAGATCGAGCCGGTGTTTGTGCCTGCAGTCGAGGAACTTGGTGGCCTGCTGACTGGTGTCGTGCAGCCTGGTGATGTGATTCTGACTTTAGGTGCCGGCAGCATCGGCAGTGTTGCCAGCGGATTGCGTGACACGTACGGCACTCCGGATCGCGATGATTCCGGCAGTGACAGTCACGACCTGAATCGTTCGGGGGCTTCAGCGTGATGACACAGACCCGCGAACCTGTCAGCAAACTGCTGCGCAACGAACCGATGGCGAAACATACAACGTGGCGCGTCGGTGGGCGTGCGGACGTGTATTATGCGCCGCGTTGTCGTGATGACCTTCTGACTTTCATTCGTGACCTGGCGACAGGCACGCGGATTTATTTCGTTGGTCTTGGCAGCAACCTCCTGGTGCGGGATGGTGGTATTCGGGGTGTCGTCATTGCGACTGGTCAGGCCCTGCATGAACTCCGCAATCTGGGAGGCGGAGTTGTCGAGGCCGAGGCGGGCGTGCCCTGCACGGTGGTGGCGCGTCGGCTGAGTCGCTGGGAGCTGGGGCCTGCCGAGTTTTTTGCCGGCATTCCGGGCAGCGTCGGTGGTGCGCTACGGATGAATGCAGGGGCCTTTGGCGGTGAGACATGGACGAAGGTCGTCGATGTCGACGTAGTAGACCGGCACGGGATTGTGCGCACCCGCGGCCGGGACGAATTCGAAACGGGCTACCGGCAGGTAGGCCGTCGTGACACGCGTGAACCGCAAGAGGAGTGGTTCCTGGCTGCCCGATTCAAGTTCGACGAACACTACACTGCGGCCTCTGAACGCATCCGGACACTTGTCTCTGACCGAAAGGCCAGCCAGCCGCTCGGCCTGCCGAGTTGTGGCTCGGTCTTCAAAAACCCGCCCGGAGATCACGCGGCACGTCTGATCGAGGCTGCCGGCCTGAAGGGCCTTCAGCGCGGCGGGGCCCAGGTTTCGCCCAAGCACGCCAACTTCATCATCAACACCGGTGGTGCAACCGCGGCTGATATCGAGGGACTCATCGAGGAGGTCCGCGCCACGGTGGAGGCACGCTCTGGCCTGCGACTGGAAACCGAGGTGCATATCGTCGGTGAGTTTGCCGACAGCGGATCACGCAGCGCGACTGAAACACCGCCGGGGGTAGCCTCATGAGCGCTCGCCGCTTTCCGGTGGTTACCGATCCCGCCGACTTTGGCCGGGTGGCCGTACTGATGGGTGGCGACTCCGCCGAGCGCGAGATTTCACTGCTCACCGGCAATGCCGTGCTCCAGGCATTGCGCAACAAGGGCGTGAATGCCGAGGGCCTGGATACCGGCCTGGATACCGGTCTGCACGCCGGCCGCAAGCCAGCAGGGAAGGTGGCGGCTGATTCGGCGTCTGAGAATCTGGTTACGCGTCTGACCGCTGGCAACAACCGCTATGACAGGGTGTGGATCGCCCTCCATGGTCGTGGTGGCGAAGACGGAACCCTGCAGGGATTGTTATCCGTTCTTGGCCTGCCGTTTACAGGCTCGGGCGTGCTCGGTTCCGCCATCAGCATGGACAAGCTGCGGACCAAGCGTCTGCTGCAGGGCGTGGGCCTGCCAACTGCCCGCTACTGCGTGATCCGGAATGCAGCCGATCTGGTCGACGCCGGCGAGCAGCTTGGCTTCCCGCTGATGGTCAAGCCGTCGGACGAAGGTTCCAGCCTGGGGATGTCCAAGCTCGAGGAAGCCGGGCAGGCCTCCGCGGTGTGGGAGATCGCATCCAGGTTCAATTGTGAAGTCTTTGCCGAGGAGTGGGTGGCCGGCCCGGAATATACGGCCGCCGTCCTCCACGACAAGGTGTTGCCGCTGGTGGGAATTCAGGCTGAGGGTCTTTACGACTATCAGGCCAAATACTTCAGCGATAAAACCCGTTACACCTGCCCCTGCGGCCTGGCACCCGAGCGTGAGCAGGAACTGGCCAACATTGCCATGGCGGCATTCGATGCGGCGGGTGCCTCGGGTTGGGGTCGGGTCGACATCATGGTCGCACCGGACGCAGGTCCGATGATTCTCGAGATCAATACCGTGCCCGGCATGACAGGTCACAGCCTGGTGCCGATGGCTGCCGCTGCTGCGGGCATGGACTTCGACACCCTGGTATGGCGCATCCTGGAGACCAGCCTGTGATGTTGCCAGGGTACATCGCAGGAGATGTTGCCGGCTTTCTGACCGGGCTTCTGGCCGGGTTTGGTTTCGGGCGTGGCAATCGCAAGCATCGGGAACCGCCACGAGTGAAGTTGCCGGCGATACCGTGGATGGCCATTTCCTCCGGCATGATTCTGCTGCTCATCGTCGGCACCGTCGTGGCGGGAGGCCGGTGGATACTGAACCGGCCAGTCGAGCGCGTAGTGCTGAATGGCGAATTTCAGCGGGTCTCCGCTGATCACCTGGGTGCTGTTCTGCGCCAGTCAATTGGCAAGGGCTTTCTGGCAGCCGATCTTGACGCCATTCAGCGGCAGATCGCGGCCCAGCCGTGGGTTGCCACCGCCCAGGTCAGCCGGCAGTGGCCGGACACGCTGGCCGTCACGGTGACTGAAGAAGTTCCGGCGGCGCGCTGGGGCGCTGATGGTCTTCTGAATGCCCAGGGGCGGTTGTTTGTTCGTCACGTCAGTCACCTTCCGCCCGAGTTGCCGCGCTTGGCCGGGCCGGAGGGCACCGAGGCCGAAGTGGCGGCCCGCTATGTGGAGATTCAGGAGCGGCTAGTTGAGCGTGGCCTGCGCATTGCTGCGCTGGAACTGGACGACCGCGGTGCCTGGCGGCTGGTCCTCAGCAATGGCATTGGCGTGCGTCTGGGCTCTCAGGATGTCGAAGGCAGGCTCACGCGCTTCTACGGGGCGCTGGATACGGTGGTCGCGCCCGTAGCCGCCGATGTGCAATTTGTCGACATGCGCTACACCAACGGCTTTTCGATCGGATGGAAACGGCCTCGTGTCTAGGAAAGACGAACAAGGAATCATTGTCGGCCTCGACATAGGTACGTCGAAGGTCGTCGCAATTGTCGGCGAGTTGCAGGACGACAATCAGATCGAAGTCATTGGTTTCGGTTCGCACCCCTCGAAGGGCCTGAAAAAGGGTGTCGTCGTCAATATCGAATCGACGGTGACATCCATCCAGCGTGCCATCGAGGAAGCCGAGTTGATGGCCCAGTGCGACATTCAGCAGGTCTATGCCGGCATCGCCGGCAGCCATGTCCGCAGTCTGAATTCCCATGGCATTGTCGCAATCCGCGACCGGGAAGTGACCCAGAGTGATGTCGACAGGGTGATCGATGCGGCGCGGGCCGTAGCCATTCCTGCGGACCAGAAGATCCTGCATGTGTTGCCGCAGGAATTCATCATCGACGGCCAGGAAGGTATACGCGAGCCGATCGGCATGTCCGGCGTGCGGCTGGAAGCCCGCGTGCATATGGTTACGGGTGCGGCGAGTGCGGCACAGAACATCGTGAAATGCATCCAGCGCTGTGGCCTGGAGGTGGAAGACATCGTGCTGGAGCAGCTCGCATCCAGCTATGCGGTGCTGACCGACGACGAAAGGAACTCGGAATCTGCCTGGTCGACATCGGCGGCGGGACCACCGACATCGCGGTGTTCAACAATGGAGCGATCCGCCACACCGCCGTGATCCCGATTGCCGGCGACCAGGTCACCAACGACATCGCCATCTCGATGCGTACACCAACGCAGTACGCCGAAGAGATCAAGATCAAGTACGCCTGCGCGCTGTCACAGCTTGCCAACCTCGACGAAACGATCGAGGTACCAAGTGTTGGCGACCGCCCGCCGCGTCGCCTGGCACGCCAGACGCTGGCGGAAGTCGTGGAGCCACGTTACGAAGAACTCTTCGGCCTGATCCGCGACGAACTGCGTCGTAGTGGCTTCGAAGAGATGATCGCTGCCGGAATCGTCCTGACCGGTGGCAGCGCCAAGATGGAAGGTGCAGTCGAGCTGGCTGAAGAGGTCTTTCATACCCCGGTCAGGCTGGGTGTTCCCCAGCATGTGCGGGGACTGCTTGATGTGGTGCGCAACCCCATTCACTCAACCGGGGTTGGGCTGCTGGTTTACGGGAGAAGCAAGACGATGCGGGTGGCCGATGGTGTGCCGATCGGTGCGGGGGTGCGGGATGTCTGGGGTCGGATGAAGAGCTGGTTTCAGGGAAATTTTTGAATAACCAAATGCCAATGGAGACTGGAAATGTTTGAACTCATGGATGCGAATAATCAGAACGCGGTGATCAAGGTGCTTGGCGTGGGCGGAGGCGGCGGTAATGCCGTTCGGCACATGGTGACCACCGGGATCGACGGGGTGGATTTCATCTGCTGCAACACCGATTCGCAGGCGCTGCGGACTTCCAATGTTCGTACTGCTTTGCAGATCGGCTGCAACATCACGAAGGGGCTGGGTGCCGGTGCGAATCCGGATGTTGGCCGGCAGGCCGCCATGGAAGATCGCGACCGGATCATCGAGGTAATCGAAGGTGCCGATATGCTGTTCATCACCGCAGGACTGGGCGGTGGTACCGGAACCGGTGCGGCGCCGGTCGTGGCCCAGGTGGCTCGCGAGCTGGGCATTCTGACGGTGGCGGTGGTGACCAAACCGTTTGCGATGGAAGGCAAGAAGCGCCTCGGGATCGCCGAACAGGGCATTGCTGAACTCGGCAAGTATGTGGACTCGCTGATTACGATTCCGAACGAGAAACTGCTGTCGGTGCTGGGTCCGGAAACAACCTTGCTGGATGCCTTCAAGGCCGCCAATGAGGTGCTGCAGGGTGCGGTCCAGGGTATTGCCGAGCTGATTACGCGGCCAGGTCTGATCAACGTCGACTTCGCAGACGTCCGTACCGTGATGTCCGAAATGGGCATGGCGATGATGGGCTCGGGATCGGCCAAGGGTGAGGACCGGGCACGGGAAGCAGCCGAGGCGGCGATCTCCAGCCCGTTGCTGGAAGACGTAAATCTCTCCGGTGCGCGCGGCATCCTCGTCAATGTAACTGCAGGCGAAGATCTGGGTATCGGCGAGTTCCGCCAGGTTGGCGAAACCGTGAAGCAGTGCGCGTCGGACGACGCTACGGTAGTTATTGGCACGGTCATCGATCCTGAAATGGGCGACTCAATACGGGTGACCGTCGTTGCCACAGGTCTGGGCCAGCCAGTTGCCCGGCAGCAGCCACATATGCGCGTGGTTGCCCCGGCGATCAGTCAGGCAAACAGCAGCAGTCAGCCAGGTCAGGGTCAAGCGGCGGCCGAGCGGTCGGGCCTGCAACGTCGCGGTGCCGCTGCGGCAGCCGCAGCCAATAATGGTGGCCAGTCCGCAGCCCAGGCTGGCGACGGTGGTAGTTATGGCGCCTATGACCAGCCCACGTTCATGCGTCAGCGGGCCGTTGGCGACCAACTGACCGACAGCGAGGGATCCTTCGATCTGCTGGACGTGCCGGCATTCCTGCGCCGCCAGGCCGATTGAGCCTGGCGCCGCCCGTTGGAGCGGCTTCAGGCGCGATCCCGTTCGATCGCGCCTGTGAAGCCGCTCCGGCGGACGAGGTGTGTCTGCCGGGGGGAAGCAGTTCAATTTCCGCCCCCGGTGTGAGCTGACCCCGGCTATCCTTATATAAGGTCCCCTGATAGCGGGCAGACCGTTCAATACCTGGACAAGCGGCGTTGCAGAAATTTCCCGGCGTGTGTTAGGGTTTATGCAGGGCAAGCTATGTTGGCACAGTGCAGCGCGCTTTAACTGCCATGTGTTTTCATTTTCTATTCAGGGACTTGGGCGAATAATCGCTACCTGGCTGTCGCGTGGAAGATCCACGATGGCTGCGCTTCTGCCGAGTGATGATGCTGTTGTTAGCTGATCACAGACCACCTTTCAGGGACGACTCATACGGGCTGCGGGACGGATGTTGAAACAGCGCACACTCAAGACTGCCATGCGCGCCTCTGGCGTGGGTCTGCACACTGGTCGCAAGGTGTTCATTACGCTGCGTCCGGCTGCCGAGAATACCGGCATTGTCTTCAGGCGCGTCGATCTAGATCCACCGGTTGATGTGCGAGCCGACGCCCGACTGGTTGGCGAAACCATGCTGGGCACAACGCTGGTCCAGAGCGACAGCGTTCATGGCGACGTCAAGGTAGCTACCGTAGAACATCTGATGGCGGCCTTTTCCGGTCTCGGAATCGATAATGCCTATGTCGATTTGAGTGCCGCCGAAGTTCCGATCATGGATGGCAGCGCAGCCCCTTTGTTTTCCTGCTGCAGTCGGCCGGTGTGGCCGAGCGCAGAATTCGCCCAAGAAGTTCGTCCGCATTCGCAAAACAGTCCGGGTCGAAGACGGCGACAAGTACGCCGAGCTGAAGCCTTATGCGGGCTTCAAGGTGAACTTTGGCATCGACTTCGATCACCCGGTGTTCCGTCGCCACGCGCAGACGGCCACCGTGGATTTTTCCACCACTGCTTTTCTGAAGGAAATCTCCCGCGCCCGGACTTTCGGCTTCGCGCGAGATATAGAATGCTCCGTGCCCGTCAGCTAACCCTTGGCGGTAGCATGGACAACGCCGTGGTGCTGGACGATTTCCGCGTACTTAACGAGGACGGCCTGCGATTCGAGGACGAATTCGTCAAGCACAAGATCCTCGACGCCATTGGCGATGTTTACCTGCTCGGACACAGCCTGATCGGTGAACTGACTGCCTTTAAATCCGGCCACGGCCTCAATAACCTGTTGCTGCGTACCTTGCTGGCTGATGCCAGTGCCTACGAAATGGTGACCTTCGAGGACCAGCGGCACTCGCCGATTTCCTACCAGGCCCCCGCCACCGCCGGCGTCCAGTAACGCCGCTATCTGCAGGAGCGGCTAAGCCACTCCCTCAGACCGAAGCTTTACGCTCTGCCGACACGGATTTGCACTCGTGCCGCAGCGGGCCAGTTCACTCTGCAGCCGGTCAGAATGGCATCTGCTTCGAAGCGTAGCCGCGCAGCCCATTCCGGGCTCAGGGCGGTGACCACCAGTGTGCCGTCCGGGCGTAGATTGCAGGCGGCAATCGCGCCGGCCAGATCGGTGGAGAGTTGCTGCCGGACGCAATCCGCCACCTCAACCTGACGGCCCGCGGTCCGCGCCAGCTGGGCGAGGGCGCTGTCGGCGCCCAGCAGTTCGCCCAGACCCTTTAGTGAGCCCTTGTCGGAGGCGACCTGGTTGCCGGTGTCATGCTTTGCTGACGGTCTGTGATCCATTTCTTGTGTGCCCGAATAGTGTGCGGCATAGTCTAGTGCCAAGTGTCTTGTCGGTCCTCGGCCAGTAACCGGGCCAGTAACCGGGCCAGTAACCGGGCCAGTTATCGGGCCTCGACAGGCGCCGCGTCGCCGACCAGACAGCATCGACCATGAAATTCCAGGGATCCTGACGGTTGTTCAACCGCTACAACATCGGCACCGTGAGCCACTTCCGGCCAAACCTCAATGACCCGGGTTTTAATGGCCACAGCTTTAATTGTCAGGGGCTGCGCAGTCACTATCTTGCCGCTTTCGTCGGCGCCATGGTGGCGCTGACACTGGGTGGCGCCGGATTCGCCCTGGGATGTGCTTACGGACGGATCGTGCCGCCGACAACGCTGGTTGGGATTGAGACCACGCCGGCATATGCACCAGTTTCCGCTGGTACCGCCACGCATGCCGCAATGCCTGCAAGCGATGCGGCATCACCACCTGCCTCACCATCGGGATCCACGCCTGAAGGCACATCTGCCGTACAGGCGCTGGCCATGCTGCGACCAGTCAGTGGTGGTTGGGTATCCAGCCGCTATGGCCGTCGCGCCGATCCATTTACCGGGCGTCCGGCGGTCCATCGCGGCGTGGACTATGCCGCCGCTGGCCGCACTGCTATCCGGGCCGTGGCCACCGGCGTTGTGACCTGGTCAGGTCCTGATGGTGGCTACGGCAACATGATTGAAATAGACCATGGCAATGGCTGGGTCACGCGTTATGGGCATAACGCGCGCAATCTGGTGCTGCGCGGGGACTACGTAAAGCCCGGCCAGACCATCGCCCTGATGGGCTCGACGGGCCGGGCGACCGGCACCCATCTGCACTTTGAGATTCTGTTCCACGGTCAGCGTCAGAATCCGGCACGACTACTGCCCAGTGACGCCTGATCGCATTGCAGGCCACCGGGCAGGAAAATACCCCTGCTAGAATACGCCGTCGCGGCCGGCCGGCTGCCGAGGACACAAACATTGTTGAACTGGATTACCCGGCTCTTTGGGAGCAGCAATCAGCGTTTTTTACGTCGCTACGGACGTATTGTGACCGCTGCCAATCAGCTCGAAGAAGGCCTGAAAGCGCTTGGCGACGCCGAGCTGCAAGCCAAAACCACTGAGTTCCGCCAGCGTCTGGCCGACGGAGCCACGCTGGATTCCCTGATTCCCGAGGCCTTCGCGGTGGTCCGCGAAGCGTCGCGGCGAACCCTGGGTCTGCGCCATTTCGACGTGCAGTTGATCGGTGGCATGGCCCTGCACGAAGGCAAAATTGCCGAAATGCGTACCGGTGAGGGCAAGACCCTGGTCGCGACGCTGCCGGCCTATCTCAATGCACTGCCGGCGCGTGGTGTGCATGTGGTGACGGTCAACGAATATCTGGCACAACGCGATTCCGAGTGGATGACCCCGGTCTACCGCTTTCTGGGGCTTGAGGTTGCGGTGATCCGCAACGGTCAGACCAGCGACGAGAAGCGGGTGGCTTATGCAGCCGACATCACCTACGGCACGAACAACGAATTCGGCTTCGACTATCTGCGCGACAACCTGGCATTTCGCCATGAAGACCAGGTGCAGCGTGAACCGTATTTCGCGATAGTCGATGAAGTCGACTCGATTCTGATTGACGAGGCGCGCACACCGCTGATCATCTCCGGGCCGGCGGAAGACAGCGCCGAGCTCTACGCGCGCATCAACAAGCTGGTGCCGCACCTGGTACGCCAGGAGCAGGTCGCCACAGACACCGACGATGGCGGTCCCGGTGATTTTGCAGTCGACGAGAAAGCCCGGCAGGTCTTCCTGACCGAGGATGGACATCAGAAGGTCGAGGAACTGATGCTGAAGGAGGGGCTGCTCGGCGAGGACGACAGCCTGTACGACGCAGCCAACATCCGTTTGATGCATCACCTCACGGCGGCGCTCCGCGCCCATGCCCTGTTCCGCCGTGACGTGGAATACATAGTCCGTGATGGCGAGGTGATCATCGTCGATGAATTCACCGGCCGGACGATGCCGGGTAGGCGCTGGTCGGACGGTCTGCATCAGGCCGTGGAAGCCAAGGAGGGGGTCCGCATCCGGGAGGAAAACCAGACCGTCGCCTCGATCACCTTCCAGAACTATTTCCGTATCTACGAAAAGCTGTCCGGCATGACCGGCACGGCTGACACCGAGGCTTTCGAGTTCCAGTCGATCTACGGCCTCGAAGTGGTGGTTATTCCCACCCACCGGCCAATGATTCGCAACGACCAGCCCGATCTGGTCTATCTCGCCCAGAAGGACAAATACGCGGCAATCATTGAGGACATCAAGGATTGCCAAAAACGCGGACAGCCGGTACTCGTGGGTACCACGTCCATTGAAACTTCGGAGTACCTCGCGGAGTTGCTTCAAAAGGACGGCGTCAGTCATCAGGTGCTGAACGCCAAACAGCATGAACGCGAAGCCAGTGTAGTCGCCGAAGCCGGTCGGCCCGGTGCGGTGACTATCGCCACCAACATGGCTGGTCGTGGTACCGACATCGTGCTGGGTGGCAATCTGGAGGCGGAGTTGCTGGAACTCGGGCCGGAGGCCACCGACGAACAGCGCGCCGAGGGCCGGCGTGACTGGCAAGAACGTCACGAGCGCGTGCTGGCCGCTGGCGGGTTGCGGATCATCGGCACGGAGCGGCATGAATCCCGACGTATCGATAACCAGTTGCGCGGCCGCGCAGGTCGCCAGGGTGACCCGGGATCCAGCCGCTTCTATCTGGCCATCGAAGACAACCTGATGCGGATATTTGGCGATCCGGAGCGCACCAAGGGCATGTTGCGCGGGGTCGGCATGAAGGAAGGCGAGGCGATCGAGAGCAATCTGCTTAGCCGGCAGATCGAGCGTGCGCAGCGAAAAGTCGAGGCACACAACTTCGACGCCCGAAAATCACTGCTGGAATATGACGACGTGGCGAACGATCAGCGTCGGGTCATTTACCAGCAGCGCAATCAGTTGATGCGCGCGGACGATATTTCAGACGCACTGACCGACATCCGCGCCGAGGTGGTGAATACAGTCATCAGCACGTACATGGCACCGGGCAGCGTCGAGGAACAATGGGATGTTGAAGGTCTGACCGCTGCACTCGACAAGGAATTCGCCCTTAAGCTGGATGTCAAAAAACTGGTGGATGACGAGCCGAACCTGGACGAGGCTGGCATCCGTGCCCGCATTCTGGAAATGGTGGAGGAAGACTACCGGCAGAAATTCGCGGCAATCGACACGGCTGAATTACGCCAGCTTGAGAAGCAACTCATGCTGCAGCAGGTGGACCTGCACTGGAAGGAACATCTGGCCGCGATGGATTATCTGCGCCAGGGCATTCATTTGCGTGGTTATGCGCAGAAGAACCCCAAGCAGGAGTACAAGCGCGAAGCCTTCGAAATGTTTGGCGAAATGCTCGACCAGGTAAAGCACGAAGTAATCACCATCCTGACCCGGGCCCGGATTCGCACACCCGACGAAATGGCTGCGGAAGACGAACGGCGACGGATGGCCGCGCAACTGCAGTATCGCCACGATGAAGCGCCGTCAGCGATGAATCCGGCTGCCGCCGATCCTGATGCCGGCGGTGATCCGGGCACTGGTGGTCGTCGGCCCCTGGTCGCCCGGCCTGCACAGGGCCAGCCCGAGGCACCGGCGCCGGTCACGCCTGTGGTTCGCAGCAGCCCGAAAGTCGGTCGCAACGAACCCTGCCCCTGTGGCTCGGGAAAGAAATACAAGCAGTGTCACGGCCGTCTTGAGTGACGTCGCCCTGATCGTCGTCGCCGCCGGAATTCTCAGGGACTCAGGCGGCCGCGTGCTCATCGCCCAACGGCCTGCCCACAGTCACGTCGGTGGCTACTGGGAATTTTCCGGTGGCAAGTTGCAGGACGGAGAGTCGCCCGAACTTGCTTTGAAGCGCGAGCTCCTAGAAGAACTCGGCATAGTCGTAAAGGGGACGCTACCCTTTATGCACTACCGGCACGACTATCCGGAGCGCTCGGTCGAGCTCCACGTGTTTCTGGTAGAGACCTATACGGGCGAGCCCCGCGGCGTCGAAGGCCAACCATTGCGCTGGATCTCCATCGCGGAGCTCCCGTCTGCCGGCCTGCTGCCAGCCGATCTGCCCATCGCCACTGCTCTCGCACAGTCGTAGCGGATCCCGCTCCACTGATCGCGGGTTAGTTTGTCAGCAGTTGCCGCTCAGCAGATCGTCAGTCGAAACCGCACATCGTTTCGCGTCTGTACCGGTCGCTTCTGCGCGTCCGGCCATTCCATGAAACGGATCGTGAAGCGGTGATGACTACCGCTGATCTGGGGATACAGATTGCTGCCGGCCTGCAGTGATACGCGAAGCAGGCCGACGACGCCGTCGCCGATCGTGCCGTGTTGAAAGCTGCCGTGCACGGCGACTTCATCGGAAACCTGCCCACCTTCGCGCAATAACCACAGCAATTCTGCGATGCTCTCGCAGAGCGGCCGCAGATTTTTCATCCAGCTTTCAATGTCAGTGACGCGCTGTTCGTAATTGTGGCTTAGCCAGTAGCTGAATTCCGGCAGGTCGAACTCACAGGTGCCGCCGGGAACCGCGCTACGATGTTTGACTGCTGCCAGAAACTCGCTGTCACGAACGGGTTGCATGAACTGTGGTCCGACCGCAAACAGGCGTTGACGCAGTTCCTGCAGATTGTGCAATACCCGCTTGAGGCGTGCTTCGTCCACGCCGGCCACATGCTGGTAACGGTCGTAAACGCCGATCTGCCGTTCAAGTTCCTTCAGCACATCACCACGAACGTCGCCGCGACCCAGAATCGCGACGATGTCGAGCATGCTGGAAATGGCGCCGCGGCTGCCCCACTCGGAGTCCTGCTCGACGTGGCAGCACAACTGCTGGTAAAGAAATTCCAGGCGCAGGAAGGTCCGCATCCGTTCGCTCAGTGGCTGCTCGTAGAGCCCGGAGACGGTGGATGCTGCAGCTTGAGTAAACAAGTCGACCGTTGGAATACTAACCATGAATACCCGGTTTCGGGCCAGAGGCGTTACCAGAGGCTTTAATTTCCCCGGTATTCTGCGCTACCCGCCGTGGGAAGGGCAAATCGCCAGGCAACAAGCTCAACTAAACCGGATTCCTCCATGCCTCCCTGATTTCAGTGATTGGCCATGTTCAAATTATTGCCTGAGGCAGATGACGCCAGGCGCAAATACCCGGTATGCAGCGACGCGACGCTCTGCTTGAGTTCGTGAAGGCTGCCGTTATTCACAAGAACATCGTCCGCCTTCATAAGGCGGGACTGGCGATTCACCTGTGCGGCCAGCAGACGTTCGACGCCGGCTGCTGTTTCCCCGTCCCGGACCATGAGGCGCTGGCGCTGAATATCCTCTGAACAGTCCACAACCAGCACCCGGTTCACGCGATCCACAAGACCGGCTTCCACCAGCAGCGGAATAACCAGCAACTGATAAGGCCCGCCGGCTTCGCGGCACTGTGCTTCCATCGCTGCGCCGATGCGCGGGTGCAGGATGGCTTCCAGCCGGTGCCGACGGGCATCGGACGCAAAAGCCACGGTCCGCAGCTGTCGCCGGTCCAGGCTGCCATCCGGCTGCAAAACGTCCGCCCCGAATTCCGCGACCACGGCCTTGAGGCCGTCGGTGCCCGGTGCCACGACTTCCCGGGCGATCACGTCGCTGTCGATCACGGGAACGCCCAGCGCGGCGAACAGATTCGCGACAGTGCTCTTGCCACTGGCGATGCCGCCAGTCAGGCCCACCCGATAAAAGTTCCAGTTCTTGTTATGGACGTTGCCTGGGGTGGTGCTCATCCAGCGTTCTCCCGGCAATCAGCCTACGTCGGCGCCGGCAGGCCCGAGGTGCGGAAGTAAGCGCTCATCAGCGCCGGACCCCACAACAGCGCGACAAAGCCGGCGGCAGCGAGATATGGCCCGAATGGCATTGGCGCCTGTCGGCCGTGTCGGCCCAGGGCGATCATCGCAATGCCGGTCGCTGCGCCGGTGAAGGCCGAGAGCAGAATGATCAGCGGCAGCATCTGCCAGCCGAACCAGGCACCCAGTGCCGCGAACAACTTGAAGTCGCCGAAACCCATGCCTTCCTTGCCGGTGACCAGTCGAAAGCCGTGATACACAAGCCAAAGACTCAGGTAGCCTGCCAACGCACCGATGACGCCATCGCTCAGATTCGTAAACGGACTGCCAACCGCATGTGGCGTGTTGACCAGATGATAGAGCAGACCAGTCCACAACAGCGGCAGCGTGATCGCATCCGGCAGCAGATGATGGTCCAGATCGATCATGGCCAGCGCGATCAGGGCCCAGGTGAGCACCAGCGCTGCCAGCGCATCGGGCGTTGCCCCGAAGTGCCAGACCACCAGACCGGAGATCAATCCCGTGGCGGCTTCCACCAGAGGGTAGCGCACCGGAATGTTGGCCTGGCAGCTTGCGCAGCGGCCGCGCAGCCAGAGCCAGCCGAACACCGGAACGTTGTGATACGCCTTGATGGGCGTCTTGCACTGCGGACAGGCCGAACGCGGGCGTATGAGATTGAAGGGTTCGGCAGGTTCAGTCGCCAGCGAGGGATCACTGTGCTGCTGCCACTCGCGCTCCATCATCAGTGGTAGCCGATAGATGACCACATTCAGGAAGCTGCCGACCAGCAGGCCGAGCAGCACGGCCAGGCCCGGCAGCAGTAACGGCACCGCCGCCAGCATCGGCGCGTCGATCAGACGACCGCGCCCAGCTTGAAGATCGGCAGATACATCGCGATGACCAGGCCACCGACGAGCACGCCCAGAATCGCCATGATCAGCGGTTCCAGCAGGCTGCTCATGCTGTCCACGGCATTGTCCACGTCAGCCTCGAAGAAGTCGGCGACCTTGCCGGACATTTCGTCCAGCGAACCCGATTCCTCTCCAACGGCAATCATCTGAACCACCATGTTGGGGAACAGGCCGGTGTTTTCCATGGCCCGCTGCAGACGCTGACCGGTAGCCACCTCATCGCGCATGGCCAGAACGGCATTTTCAAACACCACGTTACCGGTGGCACCGGCCACGGACTGCAGGGCTTCCACCAGTGGCACACCGGCGCTGAACATCGTGGACAGGGTGCGCGCAAAACGTGCAACGGCTGCCTTTTCCAGAATATTGCCGATGATCGGCATCTTCAGCAGCACCCGGTCTTCATATTCGCGCAGCTTGTGGGAACGCTTGCGGGTATAGATGTAGAAGGCGACACCGCCGCCTATCACCAACGCCAGCAGCCAGCCCTTGGTTTGTATGAATTGGGAAAGGTCGATGACCATGCGCGTAAAGGCCGGCAGGTCAGCGCCGAAGCCTTTGAACAGCGATTCGAACTGCGGAATCACGAAGATCAGCAGGATCAGCGTGACGATCACTGCCACCACCATGACGGCTGCGGGATAGAACAGCGCCTTCTTGATCTTCTTCTTGATGTCCTCGGTCTTTTCCTTGTAGGTCGCCACCTTGTCCAGCAGCGTGTCCAGTGCACCGGCCTGCTCGCCGGCCGTCACCAGGTTGATATAGAGGTCATCGAAATAAAGGGGATGCTTGGCCAGGCATTCTGCCAGTGCCGTGCCGGATTCCAGGTCGGCCTTCATGCCCAGAATGAGCTTCTGCATGGCCGCGTTTTCGTGTCCGGCACCGACGATCTCGAAGGCCTGCACCAGCGGAATGCCGGCGGTCAGCATCGTGGCAAGCTGGCGGCTGAAAATCGCGATGTCGTAGGGGGTGACCTTGCCCCGGCTTTTGAATAGCGCCGACTCCTTGCGGATTTTGACCGGCACCACGCCCTGCTTGCGCAACTCGCTGCGTACCGCGGCCTCGCTGGCCGCCATGGTCTTGCCGCGCACCTTCTGGCCGCGATTGTCGGTGCCTTCCCAGTTGAAAGGCATCTTGGTAATAGCAACGCCGTTGGCCATGGCCCGCAAACCCCAGTGAAATAATTGGCAGGGAATCAATTAATCAGGAGCGCCCCCGTGCCGGCGCTACCTTGCCCGACCCCAGAATATCAAGACTCGAGGGTGACCCTGTTTATTTCCTCCAGACTTGTGACGCCGTCCTTAACTTTTTGCAGCGCGGAGCGTCGCAGGGTCCAGACGCCGTCCTTGATTGACTGCTCCTCGATTTGCACCGCATTGCCACCTTCCAGAATGATCCGGCCGATGGCTTCAGTGACCGGCATGACCTGGTAGATACCCACCCGGCCCTTGTAACCATCGTTGCATTGCCGGCAGCCCACCGGGCCGTAGATCCGCAGTCCACTGTGAATGGCTTCATGGCTGAAGCCTTCCTGCAGCAGCGCTTCTTCGGGAATGTCCCGTATTTCCTTGCACTGCTCGCAGAGCCGGCGGGCCAGCCGCTGGGCGATGATCAGGTGTATGGAGGTGGCAATAGCGTAGGGCTTCACGCCCATGTCGATCATGCGCGTGAGCGTGCGCGGTGCGTCGTTCGTGTGCAGGGTCGAAAGCACCAGATGGCCTGTCTGGGCGGCCTTGATGGCCGTCTCGGCTGTTTCCAGGTCGCGGATCTCACCGACCATGATCACATCCGGATCCTGGCGCAAAAATGCCTTCAGGGCAGTCGCAAAGTGCAGGCCGACCTTGGGATTCACGTTCACCTGGTTGATACCCGGCACGTTGATTTCCACCGGGTCTTCGCAGGTGGAGATGTTCCGGTCTTCGGTGTTCAGAATGTTGATGCCGGTATACAGCGACACAGTCTTGCCGCTGCCTGTGGGGCCGGTCACCAGGATCATTCCGTAGGGTTTGGCCAGGGCATCCATGTAGAGCTGGCGCTGGAAGTCCTCGTAGCCGAGCACCTCGATGCCGAGTTTTGCGGCCGTCGGATCCAGGATACGCAGCACCACCTTCTCGCCAAACAGCGTGGGGCAGGTGTTGACACGAAAATCGATGGCCCGGTTCTTCGACAGCCGTAGCTTGATGCGGCCATCCTGTGGCACGCGGCGTTCGGCAATGTCCAGGCGGGACATGACCTTGAGACGTGCCGTGACCTTGTTGGTGAGGGCGAGCGGCGGTGCAGCCACCTGCTTCAGCACGCCGTCCAGCCGGGTACGGACCCGGTAGGTCTTTTCATAGGGTTCGAAATGAATATCGGAGGCGCCGCGCTTGATGGCGTCCAGCATGATCTTGTTGACGAAGCGCACCACCGGCGCGTCCTCGATGTCGTCGCGGGTCACCTCGTCGGATACGAGATCGTCGTCGCCACCAGCGACTTCCAGGCTTTCCAGGTCGAAATCGTCCTCGCTGAAGGCGGCCATCGAGGTATCGACAGCTTCCAGCGCGCGACCTACCGCAGCGGACAGTTTGTCCTGTTCGACGACGATCGGATCAACACGCAGCCCGGACTGAAATTTGATCTCGTCCACGGCGTGCAGGTCGGTGGGGTCGGCCACGCCGAGGAACAGGCGCTTGCCACGCAGGACCAGCGGCAGCACGTGATGCTTGGCCAGCAGGCGCTGATCGACTGACTTGATCGCCTCCATGTCCAGGTCCATGGAATCCAGGTCGAGCAGGGGAACGCCGAATTCGGATGAAGCCGCAACAGCGATCTTGCGGGCGTCGACCATCTGTCGGCCCACCAGGTAGGCAACCAGATTGATGCGCTGTGCCTGCGCGCGCCCTTCAGGCCCGCACGGCCTCCTCAGCGATAAGACTGTCCTGCACCAGCCGGCGCGACAGGCCGCTCAGGGCGGAATTGGTGGCGGAAACTGCCATATGCTCCTTGCTACCCCAGTCAATGTTGGCCGACATACGGCCCACACGACAATGCCGCCCGGCCAGCCCTGGCCCGACGTTCCTACAAGTGTAGTCTTACTGAGGTTCGGGAGTGGGCGCAACTGCTCAATTCGATACTTTCATTGCGCGGCGCCTCTGACCGTTCCCGCCGCCCAAAAGAAAAGGCCCCTGCCTTGCGGCAGGGGCCCTTCCTTGAGTCAGGGACTGACTCTGGTGCCGGCTTAGAGTCGGCAGTTGGACGGGAAGTACTTGTCGACACCGCCCGTTGTGGTGTTGGCACCGGAATTGCCGGTAGGCGCTTCGGCCGCACCACCCGGAGCCGCGCGGTTACCGCACACCCAGATCACGTCATTGTTGGCGCTGACCAAGGGCTTCAGCGAGAGAATGACGCCATCAATGTTGTCGTTTGCCTGACCACCGCTGGTGGCACCCGCATACGTGATATTGATCGTGCCATCGTCGACAGTGACCGATGAAACGTACTTGCCTGACGGCGGATTGGCTACATCACCACCAGCTTCATCAAGGTCTGCCGGCCAGACACCGCGGTCGGCGAAGGACTCGGAAACACCCGTCTTCACGGCACTGGCCAGGTTCAGGCCTTCAGTGACCTGCGAGCGGATCGTGTAATCCTGATAGGCCGGGATCGCGATGGCCGCCAGGATGCCGATGATGGCAACCACGATCATCAACTCGATGAGCGTGAAGCCCTGTTGAACTTTCTTCGTCATTTGAAAATCTCCATGTGTAGTGCCAAAAAAACGTTGCGGCCGTAGCCTGCGCAAGCAGTAGTGCAGCTTTCATGCCAGTGCTCGGGTATGCGCACATAAGTGCTTGAAAAAAAATGATAAATTGAGCATCGGAGTTGGCGACACTGCCAGCGGTGCAACATAAGATTTTGCAGCCCTGGATGGGGACTGGACGCTGAGCGTCACTTTATGACGTAGAGCGTCACACACGCTGACTCAGTCGATTCCCAGCTTCTGCATCCGGTAACGCAGGGCACGCAAGGTCAGGCCCAGGCTGCGGGCCGTGGCCGTCTTGTTGTACCGATGCTGCTTGAGGGCGACGAGGATGGCTTCCCGCTCCACTGAATCCAGCCGGTCGCCGAGCAGGGGCGTCGTGGTTGCCGCTGCATCGTCCGGTGCGGAAGCGGGGCCTCTCCCAACGGTCGTCTGTTGGCTGCTGCCGGAGTGGTCGCGGGCATCTTCGCCATTTGCGACGCGATGGATCCGGATGTCATCGGCTGTGATCAGGGCGCCGCAGAGCGCGACGGCCCGCTCCAGGATATTTTCCAGTTCGCGCACATTACCCGGAAAGCGATAATCCATGAGCTTGGCACAGGCTTCGGGCGTGAGTTCGGGCGTCGGCTCGCTGCCTTGCTCGGCGCTGAGCCTGCGCAGGATATGTGCGGCCAGCAGCAGCGTATCGTTGTCGCGCTCACGCAGCGGCGGCACGACCAGTTCAATGACGTTGATCCGGTAATACAGATCCTCGCGGAAGTGGCCGCTGGCGACCAGTGCTCGCAAGTCCTTGTGGGTTGCAGACAGAATCCGTACGTCTACTGGTATTTCGGCAGTCTGACCCACCGGTCGCAGCGTCTTTTCCTGAATGACGCGCAGCAGTTTTACCTGCATGGGCAGCGGCAGGTCGGCGATCTCGTCCATGAACAGCGTGCCGCCTTCGGCGGACTGGAACAGGCCGATCTTGTCGTTGACTGCGCCGGTAAACGAACCCTTGCGGTGGCCGAAGAATTCGCTTTCCATGAGTTCGGAGGGGATCGCGCCGCAGTTCACCGGCACAAAGGGTGCGTCGGCACGGGCGCCCTGTTCGTGGACCATCCGTGCCACCAGTTCCTTGCCGGTGCCGGACTCGCCGGTGATGTGGACTGGCGCCTGGCTGCGGGCCACTTTGGCGATGGTGTCGCGCAGGCGCTCGATGACCTCCGACTCGCCCAGCAGCTGTGCTTTGCCGCTTCTGACCTCGGCACTGGGTACTTTCAGCGCGGTGCCAACCAGCTTGCGCAGCACTTTCACGTCCAGCGGTTTGGAGATGAAGTCGAAGGCGCCGGCCTTCAGCGCACGTACCGCGGTTTCCACGTTGCCGTGGGCCGTGATGACTGCCACCGGGGTTTTCAGGCCACGGTTCTGCATCCATTCGATCAGTTCCAGCCCATCACCATCCGGCAGACGCATGTCCGTGAGGCACAACTGGAATTCCTGGCGTGAGAGCCGGTCGCGGGCACTGGTCACATCGGCACAGGCGCTGACCTCGATGTCCATCCGCTGCAGGGTTATCGCCAGCAATTCGCGGATATCCGGTTCGTCGTCGACGATGAGGGCGACGGGTCTGCTCATGACTGCGCTTTCATCCTTGCGGCTCCCAGCGCGTCGGATCGGCAAAGATGATCCGGAACACGCTGCCGCCCCCATGGCGCGCCTCGTAAATCAGCGTTGCGCCATTACACTCGCAGAGTTCGCGTGAAATAAACAGGCCAAGGCCCGTGCCGCCGGTACGGCCCGTGGCAAAGGGCTCAAAAATCTGGTCGCGCATTTCTTCCGGAATGCCGGAACCGGAATCAGCGACTTCGAGATAGGGGCGATCGTTGACCGCCAGTCGTCCAAAGCCGATCTCGACCGAGATGCCACCATTGAAGCTGGCATATTTCACGGCGTTTTCGCACAGGTTCCACACGATCTGGTGCAGATGGCCGGGGTCCATCCGCACCTCTATGTCTTCAGTGTTTGCCACGGTAACCTGGCCTTCATAAAGCTCCAGGGTGGAACTGAATTCGGCAGCAAACTCCCGGGTCCAGTCGCGCAGATAAATGAGTTCCGGCCGACTGTTCTCCCGACGGGACAACTGCAGCACGTTCTCCACGATTTCGCTTACGCGCTTTGAGTTGGCCTGGATGATATCGATCAGCCGCCGGTCCTCGTCCTTGAGTTCGGCTGATTCTTCGAGCAATTGGCTGGCATGGCTCAATGCGCCGACCGGATTGCGGATTTCGTGGGCGATACTCGCCGACAGACGCCCCAGCGCCGCCAGCTTGGTCTGCTGGACTTTCTCGGCCAGCAGACTGGCATCTTCGAGGAACATCAGCACCGGACCATCCTCACCGCCGCCCAATGGCGCCAGATAGGCATTGATCCGCGTGGTCCCGTCCGCAGACATGAAAGACGGTGGCTGCAGCAGCATATTGCCCTGGCGGCGCCAGTCAGCCAGCATCCGGCTGAGGTGCGGCGCCAGCCCTGCCAGATCCTGCCCCGATTCGCGGCTGCGTATGCCGGCGTGTTTGGCCGCCGACTGATTGATGAGCCGGACACGATTGTCCTCGTCGACCACGACAATACTCTCGCGCAGGTTTTGAATGACGTACTCGTTGAGTTGGGCGAGATTGGCGAGATCGATGCCGCGCTGCCGGGCGAGTGCTTCGGTTTCCTCCAGACGCCGCGCCAGTGGATAGGCTGCCGAGGCAATCATGAAAATGATGGCCCCCAGCATGCCGGCCGCGATGAATTCCCGGGACGGTGCCGACGCACCAACGACGCTGATTGTTTGCTCGGTCAAGATGGCCAGCGCGGCCAGCGCGGCCGTGAAAAATGCTTCCCGCCCCTCAGCGGAGACCGCCGGTTTCCACAAAACCAATTGCGAGGCCGCTAATACGCTGCGGATGCCGCCGCTGGCGTGGCATCAGGACAGTGATACGAGGATGCCGACCGCCAGCTCGACCAGTGCGATCCGTGGCAGAACCACCGGTCGCTGCCACTGCCAGGCGATGAGCAGCACGGCATGCACAAGCAAGGCGCGGCATTGAGGAACAGCCGCGATCCGCACGCTCAGGATCGGTCGTTGGTCCACCACCGTGCCGGCCTGACGAGCATGCAGGACGGCGACGCTGCCTGAACATGCTGACGAACGCGCATATCCGGCGCGGCACCGTCACTGCCGATTACTCGCGTGGAGTTCATGCAGGCGCCGGTGTTCGCAATGCATGCAGGAGCAGAGGCCATCCGGGGATTATGTGGCTCCCTGCACGACAGGATGTGACCGTGTCCTCGGACCCTTGCCCGGCAGTGAGGTGACTTGACTCCAGCGCACACCTGCCCACAATAGCTGCTCGAACGGGCGGCGACCACGAGCATCAGGCCAGCAGCCGTTCAGGCCCATCCCCGTCCCTGGCGGCGAAGTGGCTGCATCCCTCCTGCGCCAAAGCAGCAGCGGGTCGCCCGGCAGGAACGGCGGCTCCAGTTCTGCCCAGGGTCGCTATCTGGCCTGCCGGGCGGTGAAGGCGGCCGGGCGCAAGGCTTGCGGCGCCAAGCTCGCGGAAGAGCCCGGAAGAAGTCGGGCAATGGTCGCGCATGCTCGGCAAAAATTGCGCCTGCAACCAAACAGACCGGCCCGGTGTGCATGCCGGTAAACCAGGTTTACGGGAGAACGGCAGCGCCATCGACTGCGAGCTGCGGCCTGAGCCTGCTGGTAGATCGCGGACAACAGCATCGCTTTATTGCCTCGGCTGCGGGCGCATGGATATCGAGGAAGCGGCGGCCAAAACCCCTCGGAGAAGATCCTGGCTGTGGTCGCCAGAACCCGCAGCCGGCTGTGCAGCCTTACCAGGCTCCGGCAGACCGGCTACGGCCCAGCTTGAACAATGAGCAGGGAAATGGCTCGCCAGCGACAGGGCAGCTTTATCGGCTGTTCAACAGCGCCAGATGCCAGCCTCGTTGAGATCAATCCGCTGATCGTCACCAAGGCCGGCGATCTGATGGCGCTGGATGCCAAGATCAACATCGAGGAAAACGCACTGTTCGGGCAGGGCGATCTGCACCATGCGCGATCCCAGCCAGGAAGACGACATGGCGCTGCGCGGCCGAGCACGATCTGAACTACGCGTTCCTCGACGGCAACATCGCCTGCATGGTCATCGCGCCGGCTGGCGATGGCAACGATGGACCTCATCAAACTGCATGGCGGCGAACCGGCGAATTTCCTGGACGTAAGTGGTGGCGCTACCGCCGGAACGGGTCGCGCCGCGTTCAAGCTGATTCTGTCGAACCTGGCAGGTGAAGGCGATTCTCGTCAACATCTTCGGTGGTGCATCGTCCGTTGCGATTCGATCGCCGAAGGCATCATCAGCGCTGTCGGGATGTGAAAGTCGCGGTACCCGTCGTGGTGCGTCTGGAAGGCACCACGTGGACCAGGGCGCGCCATGCTGAAAGAAAGGACTGGCGATCGCCGCCAGCCGACGACCTGACCACGCCGCCCGCAAGGCTGCCAGTACTGGAGCTGCCAAGGAGCGTTCTGGTCAACAAGAACTCGAAGGCCATTCTGCAGGGCCTGACTGGCCGGCAGGGATCATTTCACGCCCAGCAGTGCATCGAGTACGGCACGCAGATCGTGGCCGGCTGCACGCCGGGGCGTGGCGGTACCGAGCATCTGGGCATTCCTGTTCGGGAACACGATGCCCGGAAGCGGGTCAAGGCCTCCGGCGCCGATGTCAGCATGATATTTGTGCCGGCACCCGCGCGGCTGACGCCATCCGCGCGGCCGCGGCTGGTATCAAGCTGATCGTGTGCATCACCGAGGGCATTCCGGTGCTGGATACGGCGCGCCGTGCCGCGCTCAAGGACTACGACGCCCGCCTGATCGGACCCAATTGTCCGGGCATCATTACGCCGGGCGAATGCAAGATCGGCATCATGCCGGGTCATCCATCAGCCCGGCCGTGTCGGCATAATTTCCCGCTCCGGCACGCTGACTCCGGCGAAGCGGTGTACCAGACCACGCGTAATGGTCTGGGTCAGACCACCTGCATCGGCAGCGGCGGCGATCCGATCCGCGGCATGAATTTCATCGACTGCCTGGAACTCTCTTGAGCAGGATCCGGCCACCGACGGCATCATCATGGTGGGCAGATTGCGGCTCGGACGAAGAAGTACGCCGGGCTACATCCAGGAGATGTCACGAAGCCGGTGGTGGCCTACACGCCGGCGTTACCGCGCCGCCGGGCAAGCGGATGGGTCATGCCGGCGCGATCATTTCCGGTGGTGAGGGCACAGCCGCCGCCAAATTTGCGGCGCTGGAGAAGGCGGGCGTAAAAACCGTGCGCTCACCCGCCGAACTGGGCAGCACGATGCAGGAGCTGCTTCGCTGACCGACACCCTGCGTATCGCGCTCGCCCAGCAGAACTTTCTGGTGGGCGACGTGGCCGGAAACACCGCCCGCATCGTCGAACTGATCGGGGAGGTCCGCAAGACGCGGTCTGCCGATCTGCTGATGTGTCCGGAACTGGCGATCACCGGCTATCCACCGGAAGATCTGCTGTTCCACGCTGGCCTGCATCGCCAGATCAGCGACAGCCTGGCGCGCCTGGCGGCCGCATCGGCCGATGTCGCGGTGCTCGTCGGGTATCCCGAATATACCGAGAACGGCATCTACAACTCGCTGGCCCTCTTCGCGGACGGCCGGCGCCTGGCGAATCACCGCAAGTGCAATCTGCCGAACTACAGTGTGTTCGACGAGCAGCGCTATTTCACGCGCGGTACCGGACCCACGGTGGTGGAGTTTCGCGGCTTCAGGTTTGCCCTGGGTGTCTGCGAAGACATCTGGGAATCCGAACCCATGGCATCCGCCCGCGATGCCGAAGCCATTCTTGCCGTCAACGGCTCTCCGTTCGAGATCGACAAACAGATCCGGCGCGAAAAGGTCATTGCAGCGCGCGTCAAGGCCACCGGCTTGCCGCTGGTGTACCTCAACATGGTCGGCGGGCAGGACGAACTGGTATTCGATGGCGGCTCCTGCGCCATGGCAGGCGATGGCCGGCTGGTGCTGCGTGCACCCGTCTTTGAGCCGGCATTGCCGGTGGTGGCATTGCGGCGCGCGGGCGGCACGATTGCGCTGACTGCCGGCACCCAAGGAGTAGACGTCGTTCCATTGCCGGAACAGGTCGCCAGTGTCTACGGCGCACTGGTTACCGGCGTGCGTGACTACGTGCGCAAGAACGGTTTTGCAGGCGTCGTGCTCGGGCTGTCCGGCGGTATCGATTCCGCACTCACGCTGGCCATCGCCGTCGATGCTCTGGGTGCAGAAGCCGTACAGGCGGTGATGATGCCCTATCGATACACGGCGGCGATCAGCATCGAGGACGCCGCCGGGCAGGCCCGTACACTTGGTGTGAACTACCAGGTCATACCCATAGAAAAATTGGTGGGTGCTGCACAAACGGCACTTCAGGCGCTGTTTGCCGAACATTCAGACGATGACGCCAGTGGGGCTGCAGATACCACCGAAGAGAATCTGCAGTCGCGCGCCCGCGGGATTTTGCTGATGGCGATTTCCAACAAGACCGGACGCATGGTGCTGGCAACAGGCAACAAGAGCGAACTGGCGGTGGGCTACGCCACGCTCTACGGCGATATGGCGGGCGGCTTTGCGCCGATCAGGGATTGCACCAAGACGATGGTGTACCGGCTGGCCCGCTACCGCAATTCAATTGCCGCCGATGGCATCCAGGTGATTCCGGAACGCGTGATCACCCGGCCGCCGAGTGCTGAACTCAAGCCGGACCAGCAGGACAGCGACACGCTGCCGCCTTACGAAGTGCTGGACCCGATTCTTGACCAATTGATCCTCGAAAACCGCTCGGTCGAGGAGATCGTTGCGCTGGGCATCGAGCCGGAAGTGGCCGTGCGGGTGCTGGCGATGGTGCGGCGCGCGGAATACAAGCGCCGGCAGGCGCCGCCGGGAGTGCGGATTTCCAGCCGGGCATTCGGGCGGGACTGGCGCTACCCGATGACTTCTGGTTACCGGCATCGCTGAGATGTAACGGCTTATTGCTGCGAAGGGTTGGGGCAACGCACTCCGTGGCCCGCGGCATCCCGGCGGGAAATCTTGTCGGCCTGGCGTGCGGCACGCCTTTTCGGCCGACAAGACACCCGCCACGCTGCCGCTCGCGGCGGAGGTGAGCTGAGTTGCCATCGGCCCGGATGACAGCATAAATCCGCGGTTGAGCACAGCAGAAGCGGCTGCTACCAGAATTTGTGACCAGGCTCTTCGGCTTGCTTGACGTCGCGTTTGGCGCGCTCGGGGAAGCTGGCGACGAGGACGGTGCGGGCGTCGTTGGCGAGGTCAATCATGCCGAGCTTTTCGTAGGCGGCGCCCATCAGCGCGAGGGCCCGGGTACGGCGGGCGCGCCGTTGTATTGCTCAACGACATAGCGGCCGCGATTGGCGGCGGCGAGCCAGGCGCCGCGTTGCATGTAGTAGCGGGCCACGTGCATTTCGTAAGTGGCTAGCCGGTTACGCAGGAACACCATGCGCTGGCGTGCGTCAGCCGCATAGATGCTGTCCGGAAAGCGTTGCAACAGTTGTGCAAATACCGAAAAGGATTCCTGACCGTTCTTTGGCGGCCGTTTCGACAGGTCCACATTGAACAGGCGGTGATACCAGCTGTGTTCACCGGAGAAGTAGGCCAGGCCGCGCATGTAGAGGGCGTAATCCACCCGGGGGTGGGTGGGATTCTCACGTTCGAAGTTGGTGGCGGCGTCGACCGTGGCTTCGATCTGCCGATCCTTGTAGTAGCAGTAGATCAGGTCCAGTTGTGCCTGCTTCGTCTCGTTGCTGAACGGAAAGCGTGCTTCCAGGGCTTCGTAGTAGCGGATCGCGTTGCCGAAATTGCCGGATTCCATAGCCTTGTTGCCGCGCTTGTAAAGCTCGGTGACGGAGGATCGGGCATCCCGTTCATCTTTGGACCGGCTGGAGCAGCCCGCCAGCAGTCCGCTAAAGACCAGCAGCAGGGCGAGGGCAATAACCAGGGTCGAATAGTTCTGGCGTGAATTCGCAGGCATGGATAAGGCGCTGTCGCCGACGGGGCCGGCAGTATAGCCTAGGCTCGATATGGACCCCGAACCGCACCGCCTCACCATTCCCGCCGACGCCGCCGGCCGCCGTCTGGACCAGGTGCTGGCCGAACTGCTGCCGGACCTTTCCCGTAGTCAGCTCAAACAATGGATTCTCGACGGCCGCGTGCATCTGGACGGCGAGCAGCCCGTGCCGCGCACGCGTGTTGCAGCGGGGCAGGAAATCGCCGTGGAGGGCTACAGCAGCGAGGACGGCGATAGCGCTCAATCAAGCGAGTTCGATCCCGATGTTGTCCCCGAAGCGGTAGAGATGCCGCTGACCATCGCCTACGAGGATGAATACCTGCTGGTAATCAACAAGCCTGCCGGTCTGGTGGTGCATCCGGGGGCCGGCAATCACACGGGTACGCTGCAAAACGGCCTGCTGGCCTATGCGCCCGAACTGGCCGACGTGCCACGCAGCGGCATTCTGCACCGGCTCGACAAAGACACCTCCGGGCTGCTGATCGTGGCCAGGACCCTTGAGGCACACACGATCCTGGCGGAAGCCCTTGAGGCGCGCGACATCCAGCGCGAGTACCGGGCAGTCTGTGTAGGTCCGCTTACCGCCGGTGGCGTCGTCGATGCGGCGATTGCCCGCCATCAGTCCCAGCGCACGAAAATGGCCGTGACTGATTTCGGCGGTAGGGAGGCCGTGACGCACTACCGCGTACTGGGCCGATTTTCGCATCACACCTACATTGCCGTGCGTCTGGATACCGGGCGCACGCACCAGATACGCGTGCACATGGCACATATACGCCATCCGATTGTTGGCGACCCGGCGTACAGCGGGCGGCTGATCGTGCCGGCCGGCGCGACGCCGGTGCTGGCGAATGCCCTGCGCGGCTTCCGGCGCCAGGCCTTGCATGCGCATCGCCTGCAGTTCCTTCACCCGGTTGACGGACACACTATTGAATTGAAGGCGTCACTGCCGGACGACTTCCGGGTGCTGCTGGCGGCACTGGTAGCCAACACAAATGAGGCGGCCATTGATGCGGCGGCGAGCGTGGCTGAAGTTGCGCGCCTGGAAGCCTTGCCGTGGCCCGAACCGCTGACGGACCCCTGGTCAGAAAGCTCGCCGGAAAGTCGGCCAGCGCGCCGGCCAGCGCGCCGTTCTGCACGCTCGTCGTCGGTGGACGAGGACTGATGTCCACTGCCAGTCTGCCCGCGCATGTAATCCGGGCCGACTGGCCGGCTACGCCCGGCGTGCAGGCGGTGGCCACGACCCGCATGGGCGGCGTCAGCGCAGGGCCATGGGCCTCCCTCAATCTGGGCGACCATGTGGCCGACGACGCGATGGCAGTTGCCCGCAATCGACACTTGCTGCAAAGCGGGTTGAGCCTGCCTGCAGCGCCCGTCTGGTTGCATCAGGTGCATGGCAAGGCTGTCGCCATACTGGAAGCGCCAGCGAATTCAACGCCGACGGCCGATGCCGCGCTGACCACCGTGCCCGGCGTCGTCTGCGCCGTACTCACGGCCGATTGCCTGCCGGTGCTCTTCTGCAATCGTGCAGGCACTCACGTGGCCGCCGCTCATGCCGGCTGGCGCGGTCTGGCCGACGGCGTTCTGGAAGCCACGGTCGCCGCGCTCGTCGCTGCGGGTGCACCGGCACATACCCTGCTTGCCTGGCTGGGCCCGGCAATCGGCCCCGAACGCTACGAAGTCGGCACCGAGGTCCGCGACGCGTTCATTCGCAGCGACCCCGAAGCGCTCAGTGCCTTTCGTCGCCGGCAAGCCTGGCCACTGGTTGCTTTGAACCTGTATGCTGCCGCCCGCCAGCGTCTGCAACGCGCCGGCGTCTCCCACATCAGTGGTGTGGCTATTGCACCTTCAGTGATGCAAACCGCTTATTCCCACGCCGCGACGGTGTCACCGGCCGCCAGGCCACCTTGATCTGGCGTAGTCCGGCGCCGTGAGCACCTGCCGCCGCGCTCGACATCTTATTGCACTCAGCACGCGGCATCCCGGCCAGTACCGACCTCAGCTATAGCACTCCAGGCCTGCGGCATCCCGGCCGGAACGCCCGCCTGGCGTGCGGCACGCCTTTCGGCGGAAGGGACACTGGCCACGTTGCCGCTCACGGCGGATCACGCTGTTTGCCTAGCGGAATCCATGAACAACCGATTCCCTGCTGTCATCCGGGTCGATGGAATTCATTCACCACACAGCGAAAGGGAAGGTGGCGGTGTCTCGTCGGCTGAAAAGGAGGCCGCACCAGGCCGACAAGACACCCGCCGGGATGCCGCGGGCTACGAAGTGCAACAGAGGCGTATCGAGCCCGAAGCGGTTTCCCACGCAGCAACCGCTGGCCGGGCTGAAATCCCCGCCAGTTAGCCCAATCTACAGTGCTGTTTCCGAGAGTAAGCAATGCGCCAGGACAAACTCACCGAAGCAAATTCCAGACTGCACTACAGGACGCCCAGTCGCTGGCGGTCGGTCGCGATCATCAGCTTGAGGAGCTCCGCACGTCATGGTCGCGCGCCGGAGCAGCCGGGTCCGGCGTGGGGCGCATTGCTCAACAAAGGGAGCCAATCTCAATCAGTTGCGCTCAAAGGCGCGGCGCTGGACCAGGTGCGCCGCAGGTTGAGGGTACCGGCGGTGACGTACATGGCTCGAACGACCTCGGCCGCCTGCTGAATCTCACCTATCGCTCGCCCAGAAGCGCGACGATCAGTACATCTCTGGTGAGCTGTACTTGCAGCCTGCGGCTGACAAGGCCATTGGGCCGCGGTGCTGAAGGAGGCCGGCGTCGTCAAGGGCGCGTTGGAGAAGGCCATCGACGAAGTCCGTGGCGGCGAGAGCATCGACGATCCGAGTGCCGAGGAAACGCGTCAGGCGCTGGAGAAATACACCATCGATCTCACGGCTCGCGCCGAGAAGGGCAAGCTGGACCCGGTGATCGGTCAGTGAGCAGACGAAATCCGCCGCACAATCCAGGTGCTGCAACGTCGGACCAAGAATAATCCGGTGCTCATTGGCGAGCCGGGTGTTGGCAAAACGGCCATCGTGGAGGGCCTGGCCCAGCGCATCGTCAACGGTGAAGTACCAGAGTCCCTCAAGAGCAAGCGCATCCTGTCGCTGGACATGGGTTCGCTGATCGCCGGCGCGAAATACCGTGGCGATTTCGAGGAGCGCCTGAAGGGTGTGCTAAGTGACCTGGCCAAACAGGAAGGTCAGGTCATCCTGTTTATCGATGAGCTGCACACGGTTGTGGGTGCGGGCAAGGCCGATGGCGCGATGGATGCCGGCAACATGCTGAAGCCCGCGCTGGCGCGTGGCGAACTGCATTGCGTAGGCGCGACGACGCTGGACGAATACCGTCAGTACATCGAGAAGGACGCGGCGCTGGAGCGGCGTTTCCAGAAGGTACAAGTGGACGAGCCGCTGGTTGAAGACACGATCGCGATCCTGCGTGGCCTCAAGGAACGCTACGAGGTGCATCACGGCGTGGACATCACCGACCCGGCCATCGTTGCTGCGGCCACGCTGTCCCACCGCTACATTGCCGACCGGCAACTGCCCGACAAAGCCATCGATCTGATCGACGAAGCAGCCTCGCGGCTGCGCATGGAGATCGACTCCAAGCCGGAAGAGATGGACCGGCTCGACCGTCGCATCATTCAGCTCAAGATCGAGCAGGTGGCGTTGAAAAAGGAATCCGACGAGGCCTCGAAGAAGCGCCTGAAGGATCTGGAAACGCAACTCGCCACGCTTGAGCGCGAGTACGCCGACCTCGACGAAGTGTGGCGGGCCGAGAAGGCCTCCGTGCAGGGCGAGGCGCAGATCAAGGAAGCACTGGAACGGGCCCGGCTGGATCTGGAAGCGGCCCGTCGCGGCCAGGATCTGGCGCGCATGTCCGAACTGCAGTACGGCCGTATTCCGGACCTGGAGAAAAAGCTGGCGGCTTCCACCAGCGGCACCCAGGCGGAAACGCGCCTGTTGCGCAACAAGGTGACGGAAGAAGAGATCGCCGAGATCGTCTCCAAGTGGACCGGCATTCCGGTCAGCAAGATGCTGGAAGGCGAGCGGGACAAGTTGTTGCGCATGGAAGAGGCGCTTGGCCGGCGTGTCATTGGCCAGGACGAGGCACTGACAGCCGTCTCCGATGCCATCCGGCGCACGCGTGCCGGGCTTTCCGATCCGCGCCGGCCCAGCGGCTCGTTCATGTTTCTGGGCCCCACCGGCGTCGGCAAAACCGAACTGACCAAGGCGCTCGCCGAATTTCTCTTTGACACGGAAGACGCGCTGATCCGCGTCGACATGTCCGAGTTCATGGAGAAGCACTCTGTGGCCCGGCTGATCGGCGCGCCGCCGGGCTACGTCGGCTATGAGGAGGGCGGTTACCTGACCGAGCTCGTACGCCGCAAGCCTTATTCGGTGGTGCTGTTCGACGAGATCGAGAAGGCTCACCCGGATGTTTTTAACGTGCTGTTGCAGGTCCTCGACGACGGCCGGCTGACTGATGGTCAGGGACGCACAGTGGACTTCCGCAACACGGTTATCGTGATGACGTCCAATCTGGGCTCACAACGTATACAGAGCATGGCGGGCGAGGCCAGTCACGAGGCCATGAAGGCGGCGGTGATGGAGGTGGTGCGGGAACATTTCCGCCCGGAATTCATCAATCGCGTCGACGATATCGTGGTGTTCCATACCCTGACTGCCAGCCAGATTCATGACATCGTGAAGATCCAGCTCGGCTACCTGAAGGCGCGCCTGGCCGATCGCGATATGACCCTCACCGTTTCCGAGGCCGCCCTCGACAAACTGGCCGAAGCCGGTTTTGATCCGGTGTATGGTGCCCGCCCGCTGAAGCGTGCCATCCAGCAGCAGATCGAGAATCCGCTGGCCCAGGAGATCCTGAAAGGCAATTTCGCGCCAGGGGCGGCAATCATCGCAGACGTGGATGGCGACAAGCTGAGCTTCCACACCTAGGGCACCCCACGGGACGCGCGCCTACGGTAGAATGACCGACTGAAATTCGAGGTTTTGACATGCCTATTTTCGACTACCAGTGCAGCGCTTGCGGCCATACTTTCGATGTTCTACAGAAGGTCGGGGAGGGCGCGCTCAGGAAGTGTCCGGAATGCGGCAAGCTGACGCTGAAAAAGCAGTTGGCGGCGCCCAATTTCCACCTCAAGGGTACCGGCTGGTACAAAACGGATTTCAGGGACAAGGCCGGGGCGAAGGCTGACAAAAAGGCCGAGTCAGATGCCAAGGGCGGCAACGACAAGTCTGCCGCCGAAAAGTCCACCGACAAATCCGGAGGCAAATCCGAAAAAGCGGGCCATTCCCTGGACAGCGGCAGCAGCCACAAGCACGATCACGGTCACTCACATAGTCACGGCGGCCACACCCACAGTCACGGGCCAGGTGGTCACAAACACTAAGTCGCACTATGCTGGAGCGTCTCCTGAAGGCGCTACTGCGGAACTGGCGCCTGCAGCAGGCGCCCTGACTGCCATTCACTTCTGATCAGGTTTTCGGATGAACACCTCCATGCGTACCCACTATTGCGGTGAAGTCACCGCCGCCGCTGTTGGCCAGGAAGTTACTGCCTCAGGCTGGGTCCACCGTCGCCGCGATCATGGCGGTGTGATTTTCATCGACCTGCGCGATCGGGAAGGTCTGCTGCAGGTCGTGTTCGATCCGTCCTCAGCGGAAGTTTTCGCCGCCGGCGAGAAGTTGCGCAGTGAATTTGTGGTCACGGTCACGGGCCTGGTGCGTCCGCGCCCGCAGGGCACGGTCAACAGCAAACTGAAAACGGGTGAGGTGGAAGTGCTGGCCACGGCGCTGACGGTACTCAATACGTCCGAGACGCCACCCTTTCATCAGGATGAGGACACGTCCGAGGAAGTGCGCCTCAAGTATCGCTATCTGGATCTGCGCCGCGAGGAAATGCAGTCCCGTTTCCGGTTGCGTCACCGGCTGACACAGGCCGTGCGCCGTTTCCTCGATGAGAACGGTTTCATCGACGTGGAAACGCCGGTGCTTACGCGGGCGACGCCGGAAGGTGCGCGCGATTACATCGTGCCCAGCCGCACCCACCCTGGGCAGTTCTTTGCACTTCCGCAGTCGCCCCAGCTCTTCAAGCAGATCCTGATGATGTCGGGCTTCGATCGCTACTACCAGATCG
>JAWKZI010000015.1:0-68989 GCA_041396045.1 Gammaproteobacteria bacterium
CCCAGGCCGCCAGCCTGAGCCTGGTGCCGTCTGCCACGACAGTCATCGAAGGCACTGGCTTTACTGTCGATCTGGTATTGGACGCCAGCGACGCGCCGGGTGCTCATCCCGGTCTGTACGGTGGCGAGATCCTTGTGGACTTCGACAACACTTTGCTGAACTACAACAGCTTTACGTTGACCAGCGGCTTGAGCTTCTACATCGATCCGGTCACCACCACGACTGGCAACACGAATACCGTGCGTTTTGGCTTCGACAATGCGCCGGATAACGGTACGGTCGGCACCTTCTCATTCACCGCGGCAGGTTTGCCCGGCAGCCTCGCACAGATCGGCCTGGTCGACGCCGATGACTTCTCCGGCAGCTTTGCCAGTTACGTGCCTACCTACCAGCGCTTCTACCCGGACTTTTCGGGCACAGAGGTGTCAATCTCCGCCGTGCCACTACCTGCGGGCATGTGGCTGCTGGGTTCCGCATTGGGCATGCTGCCAATGTTCCGGCTACGCCGCACTGCCTGAACACGAACTCATGAAGGCAGGTTGCCGGCCGACGCTGCTCGCGGCGGCCCGGCCGGCCTTCAAACTGGCCGCCACGCTGGTTGTCGGGCTGACGTGTGCATTGCCAGCGACCGCCGCATTCCCGGCCGGTCCCACTCTCGATCCGGAGTGGCATATCCCCCTTGCGGAGGCTGACGCAGGCGCACAAACCGCGCCGGCGGCCATCCGTCTGGCCGCCGCACTAGAGCACTATCAATCCCTCGCCAATGCCGGCGGCTGGCCTTTGGTGCCCCCAGACACACGCTTGCAGGCGGGACAGCGTGACCCCCGCGTCGTCGAACTTCGCGAGCGCCTGCGCATTTCCGGTGACTTCGCCGGCCTTCCCGGGACTGCCGATGCCTGGTATTTCGATGGCGGACTCCGTGATGCCTTGCACGGCTTCCAGAAACGGCATGGTTTGCCTGCTACGGGGCAGGTGGGTGCAGCAACGGTCGCTGCACTGAATGTGTCGGCCGCCGACCGCGTCGCCCAACTGAATGCCAACCTCATTCGCTGGACCTGGCTACCGCGCGATTTTGGCTCGCGATACCTATGGGTCAATGTTGCCGGCGGCTTCCTGAGGCTGGTCGACGGTGGCAAAGCGGTGCTTGAAATGCGGGTGATCGCCGGCCATCCGGACCGGCCCACGCCGAGCTTTGTAGACTCCATCACGGCACTCGTGGTGAATCCACCCTGGAACGTGCCGCGCACCATCGCTGTGGAAGACCTGTTGCCCTGGCAGCAGGAGGACGCCACATTCCTGGCACGCCTTGGCATCCGTGTGTTCAATTCCAGTGGCCATGAAGTCGATGCCGCCCGCATCAACTGGCAGCAACTCGATCCGGACCACTTCCCCTATCGTTTACGCCAGGACCCGGGCCCGGTGAACAGCCTGGGCCGGATCAAGTTCGTCATGCAGAACCCGTGGTCGATCTATCTGCACGACACGCCATCGCGCAGACTCTTCGACCTCAACAGCCGCACCCTGAGCTCTGGTTGCGTGCGCCTCGAGAAGCCGGAGGAACTGGCACACCGCCTGCTTGCAGGAGCAGCTTCAGGCGAGATTGACCCACAGATCGTGCCTGCAGGTGTTTCGGCAGATGACGTTCCTGTGAAGACGCGGATAATCCCGCTGCCCCGCGCCATCACTGTCTACGTGGTGTATCTGACAAGCTGGGTCACCGAACAGGGAGTGGTCAACTTCCGGCCTGACGTTTACGGACGGGACGCGGGGCTGCGATAATGACTGGTTCACGAATACTGTCTGACAGGAAGTTCCAATGGCAAACCCTACTCTGACGCCGCCCGCTGGTGGCGCAAAGATCACGATCAGCAACGGCAAGCTGACAGTTCCCGCAAACCCGATTATTCCCTTCATTGAAGGCGACGGTACCGGCCCCGATATCTGGAACGCCTCGGTTCGCGTTCTCGATGCTGCGGTGGCAAAGGCTTACGGCGGCAAGCGCCAGATTCACTGGATGGAGGTTTACGCGGGTCAGAAGGCCTATGACAGCTACAACACGTGGCTGCCCGATGAAACTGTCGATGCCTGTCGCGAGTATCTGGTGTCCATCAAGGGCCCATTGACCACGCCCATCGGTGGTGGCATCCGGTCCCTCAACGTGGCGCTGCGCCAGCTGCTTGATCTGTACGTGTGCCTGCGCCCGGTACGCTGGTTCAAGGGTGTGCCCTCCCCGGTGAAAAAACCCGAGGATGTAGACATGGTGATTTTTCGCGAAAACACCGAAGACATCTATGCCGGTATCGAATTTGAAGCCGGGACCGAGGCCAACAAGAAGTTCCTGGAGCTGTTCAAGAGCGCCTTTCCGAAGGAATACGGCAAAATCCGCTTCCCGGAAAACTGCGGCATCGGCATCAAGCCGATTTCAAAGGAAGGTACCCAGCGACTGTTCCGGCTCTGCCATCGAGTACGCCCCCGCCAACAAGCGCAAGAGCGTCACGATCGTGCACAAGGGCAACATCATGAAATTTACGGAAGGCGCCTTCCGGAACTGGTGCTACGAGCTCGCTGAACGTGACTTTGCCGGCAAGGTCTGTACCTGGGACCAGTGGGAACGCACCAAGGCTGACAAGGGTGAAAAAGCTGCCAACGACGAGCAGAAAGCCGCACTGGCTAAAGGTGCCGTGCTCATCAAGGACGCCATTGCCGACATCACCCTGCAGCAAGTCCTGACGCGCCCCGCCGAGTTCGACGTGATTGCCACGATGAATCTCAACGGCGACTACCTTTCCGATGCGCTGGCCGCCCAGATAGGCGGTATCGGCATTGCTCCCGGCGGCAACGTCAACTACACCACTGGTCACGCGGTTTTCGAGGCCACGCATGGCACAGCACCGAAATATGCCAATCTCGACAAGGTCAATCCCGGCTCCGTCATCCTCTCCGGCGAGATGATGCTGCGCTACATGGGCTGGACTGAAGCCGCTGACTCAATCATCAACGCCATGGACAAGACCATCGCCGACAAGACGGTCACCTACGACTTCGCACGTCTGATGGATGGCGCGAAGGAAGTGAAGTGCTCCGAGTTTCTGTGATCTGCTGATCAAAAACATGTAAACAACCTTGCAGGAGCGGCAAAAGCCGCTCCTGCAACAGGCGCAAAGGGGGAACAGGCCATGGATGACACTGACAATCCGGAAAGCGCCACCAGCAAAGGTCGCTACAAAAGGCAGACAAGGTCGGGTCGATCCAGTCTCCCGACGCGACTTCCTCAACAAGTCCGCAGCAGGTACTGCCATTGCGGCACTCACCGCCGCAGGCTATACCGCTACTGCCAGTGGCACACCGCTGATTGCGGCGGCATCGGCTGCCAGGCTGGAGCCGTGCCCCGCAAGCACCGTTTGATTCCCTGCGTGACCGGACAGCCGCCCTGGATGCCAACGGCCTGCTGCTCCGTTTCAAGCGCATTGATCAGGACAAATACCAGATCCCGGCCCTGTTCTATCGCGCGACCGAGCGCTTCACGATGTACGGCACGCCGGCGATGATGTTCGACGAGGTCAAGATCGACGGCAAGTGGGTCAAGGACCACTCATCATCAACGCCCAGGGACACTGGAATACGGATGCCATCATCTGGGGCCTGCCGGTCACCCCTCAGGATCACTACAAAACCTATCGCACCGCCCTCAACTACCTGGAAGAGACCCTCGTCAAGAATGGCGGCAGGTTTCCGGAAATCCCGCCCGTAGAGATTGCCCGCGACAAGGCTCCCGTAAAGGAAGTGGTACTGAACGGCGACGAGGTCGACATCACGAAGTTCGCTTTCATCAAAACCAACCCGTCCGACGGCGGACGCTACGTCAATACCGGCTCACATTTCATGGTGGACCCGAAGTTTGGCCCGAACTTTGGCACCTATAGATGCCAGATCAAGGGTCCGCGCAAGCTCGGCATCAATCCCGAACCCAACCAGACCGGTTACAAGATGCTGATGGCCGCACGCGAACGCGGCGAGAAGACCATGAAGTATTCCATTGTGCTTGGCCAGGATCCGGTCATCTGGATGCTGAGTGGCACGCGCGTGGCACCGCGTGGTTTTGCTCCCAACCCGATACCGGCCGACGAAATCGCAATTGCCGGCGGCATGCGCGGCAAGGCCATTGAAGTGGTCAAGTCGGAGAATACCGATATCCGGATTCCGGCGCACGCGGAAATGGTGATTGAGGGCACGATTCAGCTCGACGAATCGACAATGGAGCCGGAAGGCCCGTTTGGCGAGATGTTTGGCTACATGGGTCCGAAGAAGCCAAAGAATTTCGTCATGACCATCGACACGATCACGCATCGCAAGGATCCGTGGATCATGAACGCCATGACCGGCATGCAGCGGGGTATGGTCACCGCACCAATGGACGCGGTGTACAGCATCACACTGCGGGAACTGGTCCCGGAGTTTGTCGAATACACCAATCCGCAGGACACGATGGGCATCGTTGTGATGAGCATCGACAAGACCGGCCCCGGCCAGGGACTGAAAGGTGGCCTGGCTATCGCCAAACGCAATCCGATCGCCAAGGTGGTTATTGTGGTCGACAAGGACGTGAATATCTTCGATCGTACCGAAGTCATGTTCGCCGTCGGCTCCCGATGGCAGCCCTACCCCGCCACCGAGATCATCGAAAAGACCTTCGGCCTGATGACCGACCCCAGCCAGGTTGAATATGCCCGCACCAGCAAGATCGTGATCGATGCCACCCGCCAGCTACCCGGCGAAGGCGGCAAGGCCGAATTCCCCAAGACCAATCGCGAACTGCTGATCGAAGGCGCGCCAGATGCCTTTGCCGAAGTGGACAAGCTGTATCGTGATGCGCTGACAAACTGGAAGCAGGTTTAGGCACGGTATTGAATCTGTCGTATTGACACCCTGGCGATTTTGAAAAGCAGAAATTGAGAATGAAATGAATGATGTTCAGAACAGCAAAAAGACGATTCTGGTGGTTGGAGCAACCGGCTACATCGGCAGTGCTGTTGTTGCGGAAGCGGTTCGAAGTGGGCACCAGGTTGTTGCTGTAACACGATCACGCAAGAACGACAGTCAGTTTGAGGGTGCGGAAGTCGTGATGGCTGACGTTTCTGACCCGGCATCGATTGCCAGGGCATTCAACAGGAAAATTGATGTCGTCATTTCCTGCCTGGCCACCCGATCCGGTGTAGCCCGCGACTTCGATGATATTGATTACAAAGCAACGCTCAACGTTCTCAATGCCGCCAAACAGAACGGAACCAGTCAGTTCATCCTGCTGTCGGCCATCTGCGTGCGGAAGCCCGACCTCCCACTTCAGCTTGCCAAACTGAAAATGGAGGATGAGTTGATCCGCTCGGGAATGCATTACACAATCGTCAGGCCGACGGCGTACTTTTGGGTATTTGATTCCCAGTCCCGAAATATCAAAAAGGGCAAGCCGGGCTTTTTGCTAGGGTCCGGCGAGCAAGCCCGTCACAATCCGATCGCCAAGGAAGATCTGGCTGAATTCATGGTTGGCTGCGCCGGCAGTAGTGAGCACATTAACCGGATTCATATTATCGGCGGGCCGGAGGTTCCCGGGAATATCATCAGCTCCAAGGATGCGCTATTGATGATATTCGAAGCGATGGGCAAAGAACCGAAGCTGATCAGCGTTCCCACCTGGCTGTTCCAGGCGGCAATCGGCATATCGGGATTTATCGGACACTTCTGGAGAAAGTCTGGCGTGTTCCACGAATTTCTGAGAATAATCTACTACTACTCGCACGACGATATGCGGGCACCTGGCTACGGCTCCAGAACAATCAGGCAATACATCATGCAGGCGTCGTCTTCGGCTGCTGACTGACCTCTGGAGACATCCACGGATGACCGGTTAGAGACGAACGGGCCAGCAGGTCCGAAGGGGGAATGCGGCAATGAATTCCAAGTGCCGGGCGGCTACGGGATACGCGTGCCTGGCACTCCTGTGTGGTACGAGTCTGCTACCAGTGGCCAATGCCCAGGTGGAAGAGGTTGTCGTCACCACACGCAAGCGCGAAGAAAACCTGCAATCAGTACCGATCTCCGTCACTGCCCTGAGCACCCAGCAGATCGAGCGGCAGGGCATCACCGATCTTTACGATGTTTCCCAGCTCGTGCCCAGCTTGCAGTTCGACAGTGCCTTTGGCCCGCAAGACACGCGGGTCACCATTCGCGGACTTTCCAACAGCCGTGGCCGTTCAAATGTAGCGTTTCTGGTGGACGGCATCGATATCACAACGGAAAACGTGATTTCCGCCGGATCAGGATTGCTCGCCAACAAGCGGCTGTTGAATGACGTCGAACGGATCGAGGTCGTCAAGGGCCCCCAAAGCGCGCTATACGGGCGCTCTGCCTTCGCCGGCGCCATCAGCTACATAACCAGGGAACCCGGCGACGAGCTGGAGAGCGTGATTCGTATCGATGCTGCCGACTACGGCAAGTTGCAGCTCGATGGTTCGATCGGCGGGCCGGTGATCCCCGGCCTGCTTGGTGTGCGCATATCCGGCGTGCAGTGGTCGGAGGACGGCTACTACACGAATAGCATGTCGGGTGAAGACGTTGGCGGCGGTGATGGCTATGGCGGCGCAGTGACCGCCGTCCTGACGCCAACGGCGTCCTTGAAGTTCAAGGCACGGGTCGAGTACAGCGACGAGGATTACGACCCCACGCCCACCGTACCGGTCCCACGGAACACCATCGGACTCTATCCGCAGGCAGCCGTAGACGCGGGTGTTGGGATCAGCACGGCTTTTAATGGTACTGCGACGACACTGCTCGACTTCGGCGTGTACTGCCCGCCGAACATCACGGTGCCGGCGGGATCACCACCAGGCTACTGTCTGCCACAAAGCTTCGGTTCGGCCAGTGGCCTCGAAGTCAGGCAAAGCGAGAATCCCTTTAGCGGTGGCGACTTCCCTGGTTCTTCGATCGAATTACTGCGCTCAACGCTGGTTGCCGAATGGGATGCCGGTCCTGTCCTGCTTTCCAGCTATACCGGCTACACAAACGCGACCCTGGACCAGAATTACGATCAGGACTATCAGGCCAGCGGGCGTCCGGACCGGCTCATCTCCGAAATGATCACGGATACACATCAGGAGACGACCCAGTTCAGTCAGGAACTACGGGCTACCAGTGCATGGGCCGGGCCAGTACAGGTCACAGTCGGCGCACTCTACTGGCGCGAGCAGCGGGACCTCGACGACCACAACATCATCGCCTCCTGTCTGCCGATTACGACGGACGTTGCCGGCAATCTGGTGCGCGATGTGCCCGGGGTCTGTGACGGAACAGCCGCCCCGGGCGAGCTGGTCTCGGTCGCTGGCTGGCAGGAATACGTACGCCAGGACCTGAGGCCCGAGGTGCCAGGCTTCAAAGGTGCGGTCTGGGAGACCGATACCGAACATTTCTCCGGCTACCTTAGTGTCGGATGGTCAATTACCGATGCTCTCAAGGTCACTGTAGAAGACCGCTATAGCTACGAGACCTTTGATATTTTGCGTCCCAATCAGGCGTCCTGTGCCGCGCTCGGCTTCACTGTTGCGGGTGGCAACCTGGTGGTTCCCCTGGTCTCCGAGGCCGCCAACCCCGGCGTAGACGTCAATTGTGAGGCGTGGGAAAACGCCCGTATCAAGGTCGAACGCGGGATGGATCCGAACGGACCAGAACTCGTTGCTCCCGGCGATCCTGGCGGATTACTGGACTGGGCCTTGATTCGAGGTCAGGAGACCTCCCGGTTTAGCACGCCCAAAGTCACGGTCGAATGGCAGGCGACCGACGACGCGCTTGTCTACTTCTCATGGGCCAAGGCCGAGAAGCCGGGTGGCATCAACCAGCTCGAGGCAGGCGCATCAGCAACCACAATCGAGAACGAGCGCTTCGAGCCGGAGCGCATGACAGCCTGGGAACTGGGTACCAAAACCACCTGGGCCGTTGCCGGCTACTTGCAGCTCAATGGTGCCGCCTTCTACCAGGACTACTCCGACAAGCAGGTGACAACCCAGATCCTGGTCGACAATGCGCTGGCGCCCCGGGTGACCAATGCATCTTCCGCAGAAATCCGGGGGCTGGAACTCGACCTGAGATGGCAACCCGCCGCACTCGAAGGCCTGACACTCGGCGCGTCGTATACCTGGCTGGACGCCACGTATCAGGACTTCCTCGATGACACCACCATATTGCCCCGGGCCGCCGCCGCTGGCTGTTCACAAATCGTCTACAAGGGCGGACTTGGCAGCAATCCGGAGAATCTTTCAGACCCGGCCAATGGTGCGCCGACCTGCCGAATCAACCAGAAGGGAAAGAACCTGGAACGGACCCCGGAAAACGCGGTCGTTGCTACTGTCAATTTCCAACGGCCATTCTTCGCCGCGGACGTTAACTGGTTCGCCGGCCTGAACGCCGCGTACCAGGACAAGCGTTACCTGGACCCGGACAACTTCACCTACTGGGACGACTACTGGCTTCTCAACCTGCAACTTGGACTGACTGGCGACAAGTGGGAGATGGTCGGCTACATCGACAACCTGCTGGACGACAACACCATCAAAACAGGCGGCTCGGGGCCGGATTTTGGCGAGCAAGTCTCGGAACTCGGCTTCGTCGCCGGCCTCGGCGTGCAGTTTACGTTCGCCCCGCTGCCAGATCCGCGCGTATTTGGCATTCGGCTCACTCGGCGGTTCTAGGCGGGCTGTCGCCGCGCCAGGCACACGCCACAGTCAACGATCACCAAAATATCTGCCGAGGCGTTGTTGCCAGTCCGGTGAGTTGATGCGCTTGAGCAGCGAGGTATCGATTTGCTCGCGCAATGGGCTATGGGCAGGCAGGGCGAATGCATAGTCCTGACGCTCCAGCACCAGCGGTAGTACCTGAAGCCTGTTGCGATAGCGTTGCTGGATGTAGTAACGCAGCAGTGGCTCGTCATAGACAACCGCGTCGACACGGCCAGCAGCCAGATCGTCAAGTGCCGCGTCCAGGCTGCTGGCCTCCCTGTAAGCAAGTTTCTGCCGCTGTAGCCAACTGGCGCTGGTACTGGCTGGCACACTGGCAATCTGCATACTTCCCAGATCGTCGGCGCTGCGGATACGGTTACTGAGTTGGCCAACTGTAAGTGCGCTGGTGATTGAGGCGGTGAAGAACGACACGATCACCAATGCGGCCAACATCCAGACCAGGCCGAGTAGCCGGCCCGGCACGGTTCGCGGTGCGGTGTCACCGTAGCCGACAGTGGTCATGGTCACCATGGCCCACCAGAAGCCGGAGAAGATCCCCTGGCCACGCGTGCCGCCGAACTGCTCCGGATTACGTTTGTGTTCGGCCAACCAGACCAGGAAGCCGACCCCCAGCAGCAACAGCGTCAGCGTCCCGATGACCTTGAGGAATGCCGATGAGGCCAGCGCCCGCGCCACCGCCAGCCAGCCAGCAGTGTGCCCTCCGCGCACTGCCACACCCAACCCCGAACTCATGGTCGGATGTGCGAAATCCATGCGCTGCTCACGCTCGGCGGTGGCAGTGATGGCACCGATGCCCACATCCACTTCGCCGCTGCTGACGGCGTCGAGCAGGCCCTTCAGCCCGTAAGGCTTGTAGACATAGGCCCAGCCATTTTCATTTGCAGATTCCTGCCAGAGATCAATGGAAAGGCCACGGTAGTTGTCGCCATCCACGATCACGAACGGTGGGGCGGCCGTCACGCCGACTGTCAATGTCCGCGCCGGCGCGGCCGACTGCGCCCATGCCTGGCCACAGAACAGGGCCAGTAGCAGTACCAGCCAGGGAAGTGCATTTGATCTGCTCATGGAATGCATCCTTGTAGACAACCAGTGTGCGTGAAAGCACAGCGCGATTCAGGGTAACTCATCGACCACCAGGCATTGGCTTGTATTCGAGCTGTATGGCTTCCCGTGGTTGACTGCAAACCAAAGAGCATGTCGTAATTACAGAGCATGTCGCAATTACCTTGAGTTGAGAGGTTCATCCATGCCCCATCGATCCCGAGTTTGCGCAGTCCTCTTCGACGTCAATTCAGCATCGTATGAAGCAGAAGCCGGATTCTGGGCCGGCGCACTGGGACGAGCGCTCGCGTTTGACCCTGCCGCAAAGTACACGGGCCTGCCAGGTGAGCTGGACTACCTGATCCAGAAGACCGATGAAGAACATACCGGCGTACACATCGACATAGAAACAGACGACGTTGCAGCCGAAGTCGCCCGCCTGGAAAAGCTGGGCGCCCTGAAGCGCAATCAGGTCAAAGACTGGTGGGTCATGGTAGACCCGGGTGGCCATCCCTTCTGCGTTGTACCGGTACAGAGCAAAAGCTGGCCGAAGGATGCCATCGAATGGCCGTGAGCACTTGCAGTCCTGATCCGGATCTTTCGCCTGTTCAGGACGCTACCCGGTATGTACTGCCCAACAGACATCCATGAACACCAACCGGCTGGAAGCCTTCAGTGATGGTGTGCTGGCCATCATCATCACGATCATGGTACTGGAGCTCAAAGTACCGCACGGCACCAGTCTGGCCACTCTGCTGCCGCTGGTTCCGGTACTTCTCAGCTATGTGCTGAGCTTCATCTACATCGGTATCTACTGGAACAATCATCACCATATGCTGCATGCGACGCACAAGGTGACGGGTCCCATCCTCTGGGCCAATCTGCATCTGCTGTTCTGGTTATCGCTTATTCCCTTTGTCACTGGCTGGATGGGTGAGAACCATTTCACGCCGGGTCCGGCAGCAATGTACGGGGTGGTTTTGCTGATGGCAGCAGTTGCCTGGCTGATCCTGCAAAAGCTCATCGTCAGATCACAAGGCACTGATTCGCTCCTGAAAAGAGCGATTGGCAATGACTGGAAAGGCAAGTTGTCGTTCAGCCTGTATCTCGCCGCTATTCCTCTTGCATTCTGGCGACCGCCTCTTTCGCTCGCGCTGTACGTGCTGGTTGCCCTGCTGTGGCTGATCCCCGACCGGCGTATCGAGGCTGTGCTTAGCAGTAGCAGTCCGTGAGCAGTACAATCGTCGCGAATTGCAGCGGCTCTGGAGTCTCAGATGAATGACGACCACTATTCCCACGCATCACGGCGCGACTTCCTGCGCAAGGCGGGCGCACTCGCACTGGCCGCTACGCCCCTGAATGCGATGACGGCCACCGACACCTCTGAAGGTGTAACGTTTGCCGCCGGTCCGCGGCCACTGGTACGCTACCCCGGCAAACGGGAAATGATCCTGGTGCATTCGCGCCCGCCCCACCTGGAGACACCTTTTCCGGTATTTAACGAAGGCGCGCTCACCCCTAACGATGCCTTCTTCGTGCGCTACCACCTGGCTGACATTCCCACATCCATCGATCCGGCCACGTTCAGGCTCACGGTCAAAGGTACGGTCAAACGACCATTGAGCCTGTCCCTGACCGACCTCAAATCGATGACCGGACAGACCGAGATCGTGGCAGTCAAGCAATGCAGCGGCAACAGTCGTGGCTACTTCTCGCCGCGGGTGTTTGGCGCGCAGCTTGGCAACGGCGCGATGGGCAACGCGCGATGGACGGGTGTACCGCTGAAGGCGGTTCTGGACAAGGCGGGGATTTCAGCCGGCGCGAAGCAGGTAACATTCAATGGCCTGGACAAGCCGGTCTTGAGCAGCACACCGGATTTTCGCAAAGCCCTGGACATCGATCATGCTCTTGACGGTGAGCCGCTGCTCGCCTGGAACATGAATGGCGAGGAACTGCCATTTCTCAACGGCTATCCGCTGATGCTGGCAGTACCGGGCTATTACGGTACTTACTGGGTCAAGCATCTGTCGGAAATCGAAGTGATCGATCACACCTTTGCGGGGCACGATGCCTTCTTCATGACCAAGGGATACCGCATACCGGACAACGACTGCAACTGTGTAACGCCGGGCACCGCCGCCGAAAAGATGCGCCCCATCGGGAAGCTGACGGTACGCAGCTTCATCACCAGTGTGAAGCCGGGTGATGCGCTACCAGCGGGCCGCGCCGTGGATCTGAAGGGTATCGCTTTTGATGGTGGTTCCGGCATCAAGTCGATCGCTGTATCCGTCGATGGCGGACAGGCCTGGCAGAACGCTGCCCTGGGCCAGGATCTGGGCCGTTTCTCGTTCCGCGAGTGGCACCTGCCGGTGACCTTTGCAAGTAAAGGCAAGGCGCGCCTGATGGTTCGCGCCACCAGCAACAAGGGTGAGGTGCAGCCCATGACGGCCACCTGGAATCCGGCTGGCTATCTGCGCAACGTAGTCGAATCCACACCCGTGGTTATCGGCTGAGGACAAAAGCATGAATGCCAAATTATTCACCATATCCGGCCTGACTGTGGTCCTGACGGCAGGTCTCGTTGCCGGCCTCATCGCCGGCCAGACACTTGCCGCAGGCAGCGCCGAAGTCCGGACCATCAACCTGCCGCCGGACACATCCAGACTGCGCAGCTCGACGTTGCCCGGGTATAACCTGGCGCTGCAAAAATGCGGTATTTGCCATTCTGCCGACTACATCAGCTTTCAGGCGCCCGGCCTGACCCAGGCACAGTGGACTGCCGAGGTCGGGAAGATGCAGCACACTTATGGCGCGCCGCTCAGCGACGATGAGGTAAAGAGCATTGGTGCTTATCTGGCCGTGGCCTACGGTAGTGCCAAGGCGACTGATGCCAGCATTATCGCTGCATCATCCGCTCCGGCCCCGGCCGGGAATGCCACCAAGGCCGGTACCGAAATCGATGTACAGGCTTTGCTCGACAATCACGCCTGTCTGGGATGTCACGCGGTCGACGAGAAGATCGTCGGTCCGGCATTTCAGGACGTCGCCAAGCGCTACAAGGGCCAGGCCAATGCACTGGCGTCCGTGGCTACTTCAATTCAGGAAGGCGGTACTGGCAAATGGGGGCCGGTGGCGATGCCGCACTCCACAAATCTGACGGATGCAGAAGCCAGCGCGCTGGCTGAGTTTGTACTCAAACAATAGGCGACGGTATAAGCACCACCCGCCTGCGGCCTGGCGGGTCAACCGCCGCGTTTGGCCATCACCCGATCAAGCAGTTCGTCGTCGACCACGGACTTGCCTTGTTCGCGGGCGATACTGAAAATCTGACTGAGTGCATTGCCACGAAACATGGCCGGGATCCGGCCCACTCGCGTGGCCGCCGCGGGACTGAATCTGATGCCTGGTTCCCTGGCATTCAAATCGGCCAGCAGTGCTGCTTCTGCTGCGTCCCCCGAGTTGTCGGCTGCCGGCTTGCCACCGGGATCCACCCCGCCATAAGCCAACTCAGGCTTGCGCAGAAACAGGGCCTCGGTAGGCACCATGTCCACATTACCGAAGTCTCTGACCGGTTCGGCAGCCGGATCCCGCGCCGGGCGCCGGTCACAGACCACCGGAATGCGGCGCATGGCACGATACGCCGGGTAGAAGTCGTCAATACCACGATGCTGCGTGCAGCGGTTGTCCCACATAGCGACCGAATTTTTCTGCCATCGGAACCGACACTGAAACTCCGGCTGATAGCTGTGACGGAACAGAAACTGCAGGAGGTTGTCGCTCTCCGGCTTCTTCAACTCCATGATTCGTGAACTGAGCAATTCACTCGCGTAGATGCACTTCCGGCCGGTTTCCGGATGTGTGACGACCAGCGGATGTATGACCGGCGGATTGCGCCGCATCATGTCGTCCCAGGCCTTGCCGCCCGCCTGACGAAGGATGGTCAGACCGAGATCGGTACCCACGGTGTGCTCCACAGTGAGGCCGTCCATGAACCATTGCATCGCAGGTGACAAGGCCTCCCAGGCCTTCTCCATGTCGACCCAGATGGTGTCGCCCCCCTGCTCCGGCACATCAAGTGCCCGCAACACGGAAAACTTCGACGGATAGTCACGAAAGGAATCATCAGAATGAAAACTGACGTCGCTGCCCATGCGTGCGTGCTTGTCGTACTGCTGATGGCGCAGCATCGGATAACCCTCTACCGAGGGCACTGCACCTGGTCCCTGCGGTATGCCAAAGCGGCGCACAAACGCCAGGTGACGGGCATCGTCAAGCGTCTGGTCACGAAAGAACACCACTTTGAACTGATGCAGTACCTGCAGGATTTCCGCTATTGCAGCCTCAGGCAATTCGGTGGTCAGATCGATGCCAGCCAGTTCAGCACCCAGTGCGCCGCTGAGCGGCTCAACCTGAAAATGGCGGTACGGCCTGGCTTCGGTTGCGTCTAAAGCGTGATGCATACTGGAATTTCCCCAAAGGGTGTGGGCCGAGTATATGGAATGGGCGTCCCTGACCGCTATCCAGAATGGCATGATCGTGCGCTAATGCGTTGACAATCCGGTAGTTACGGCCTAGCGTTCCGGCACAGTCTGACCTGCAGTCTGACGAGGAGTATCGATCCATGACAACCTGTTCAGCACAACACAGCCAGCGCCCGAGGTGGCTGGGATTCGCTGCCGCTGCCCTGCTGGCCGTCTCGCCTCTGGCAGCCGCTGCCGAGAGCCATCGCGCCGACGACGCTACCTTCGGCACCATGGTTGTGGATGCCGCCATCGCCCGCCCGCTCGGCCTCGGCGCCACTGTCGTCGGCTCTGTACTTTGGGTGGTGACGCTGCCATTCAGTGCGCTCGGCGGCAATATCGACGAAGCGACCAATGAACTCGTCAAGAAGCCGGCGCGCTACACCTTTATGCGTCCACTCGGGGAACTGTAACGATCAGCGCCAGGAAGCGGTCGCCGAAGGCGGCCAGCTTCCGCTCGCCGATGCCCGTGAGGTCACCCAGCTCGTTCAATGACTGGGGCCGGCGACGTACCATCTCGGCGAGCGTCACGTCGTGGAAGACCACATAGGGCGGTACATTCTGCGCTTTTGCCAATTCCATCCGCAGCGCGCGCAGCGCCTCCCAGAGTTCAACATCTGCTGGCGCCGTGAACCGGGTACTTGTGCCTGACGACGATGCTCCGTCTTTACGAGCTGACTTGCTGCGCGACCTTGGGGCACGGACCGGCGCCACCTCGCGCCGCAACCACAATGTTTCCTCACCCCGCAACACGGCCCGGCAGGTATCTGTCAAATGCAGGCCACCATGGCCTTCGACATCGACACTCAGTAACCCACGGGCAATAAGCTGACGAAACACCCCGCGCCAGGCACGGGCATCCAGTTCAGTCCCGATTCCAAATGTCGTCAGGCGATCATGTCCGAAGCGCCGGATACGTTCGTCATCCTTACCCAGCAGAACATCTACCAGATAGGTCACACCGAAGCGTTGCCCCGTGCGATGTACGCAGGACAGCGCTTTCTGGGCAACTACCGATGCATCCCAGGTTTCTGGTGGCGTCAGACAGGTATCACAGTTGCCGCAGGGTGCCGACAGTGATTCACCGAAGTATTGCAACAATGCCTGACGACGACAGCCCGTTAGCTCACACAGACCCAGCATCGCGTCCAGCTTGTGCCGTTCGGCACGCTTGTGAGTTTCTACCGCAGTCGATTCAGCCAGCATCTGACGGAGCAGGATCACATCCTGCAGCCCGTAACTCATCCACGCCGTTGCCGGCAGACCATCGCGACCGGCGCGACCGGTTTCCTGATAGTAGGCCTCAACACTTTTCGGCAGGCTCAGGTGCGCAACAAAACGGACATTCGGCTTGTCGATACCCATGCCAAACGCAATGGTGGCCACCATCACGATTCCTTCTTCATTGATGAATCGCGCCTGGTTTCCCGACCGTACTTCCGTGGAAAGGCCTGCGTGGTACGGCAAGGCTGTCACGCCCTTGTCGGTTAGCCACCGGGCCAGATCGTCTGTCTTCTGGCGAGACAGGCAATAGACGATACCGGCTTCGCCGGCATACTCGGCGCGAATAAAGCGCAACAACTGGTCTCTGGTATTGCCCTGCCCTGCCTGTATCCGATAGCGGATGTTGGGTCGGTCGAAACTGCTGATGAATATCCGGGGGTCAGTCAGCTCAAGCCGCGCAACAATTTCCTGACGGGTCCGCTCGTCGGCGGTCGCCGTCAATGCAATGCGTGGCACGCCGGGAAAGTGTTCAGCCAGCCGGGCCAGCTGCAGATATTCCGGACGGAAATCATGACCCCACTGCGAAACACAATGAGCCTCATCAATGGCAATCAGGGCCAGAGGCGAACTGTCGAGCAGATCAAGTGTGCGATCCATCAGCAGACGTTCGGGCGCAACGTAGAGCAGATCGAGCTCGCCGGCGCGGAATTGCGCTTCGATCTGTCGCCCCTCATCGGCCCGTTGACTCGAATTCAGGAAGGCCGCGCGGACACCAGCCTGCTTCAGGGCGGCTACCTGATCCTGCATCAGTGCAATAAGGGGTGAAACGACAATTCCGGTCCCCAGCCGTACCAGGGCGGGTATCTGATAGCAAAGCGACTTGCCACCACCGGTGGGCATCAACACCAATGAGTCACGACCAGCAATCAGCTCGCGCAACACTTCGTCCTGCGGAGCGCGAAAACTGTTGTAACCGAAGACAGTACGGAGAATATGAGCAGCCTGATCGGGCATGCCGTGAATTATCGCATGTCGTTATCCGGCACAGGTCCGAAATACATTTCAAAACCGATACCAACGCCCGGGTTGATCTTGCGCTCCTCTTCGAGCGTTTCCTTGGGCCAGGTCAAGCCGGCTCGCAATTCCATGAAAAGCCACTCGCGGTAGACATTCTGCCGGTAGCGGGCTTCAAACCCGTAGTTCTGCAGCTTCACATCAGCCTCGGTCTCGCCAACCATCAATACCGTGTAGCTGACGGCACGCCGGCGGCTGATACTTTGATAGAGGCTGACATTCGAGCTCCATTCAAAACCTTCCGTGTCTTCAGCAATGGTGGCTGTATTGTTCCAGCGCGCCAGCAAGGTCTGATTGACAAGATGGTCAAGCGTTACTTCGGTCGTGGTGCCAAATCCCCGACTGTCGCGCCAGAACGGCGTCTCGCGGAAACGCAGCATGGTGTCGGAATTGAAGACGAAGTTGTGCCGGTAGGTGGCCTTTACATAGGGATCGATCGGTGTGCGCAGCCGCACACCGATACCAAAGTCAAAACCGCGCTCCAGACCGTTCTGCTTCGAGTAGCCAAGCCCCAACAGCCAGGCCTCGTCATTAACCGAGTTGAATGTGGGCGGTAGCGGGTTCTCCGAACTGGCAGGCCGCTCCTCTACCAGTTCCTGCGCCTGTCCGCGCCCCACGACCACGCGGAAACGATTCTCCAGGTTGGGCAACGCGACCCGTGCGCGCAGCCTGAGTCGCGTATCCGCCTTGTCCCGGCGATCATAGGATTCGAACAGGCCCAGACGACCGAAGGTCTCATCTGAATCCTGCTCGAAACGTGGGTTGCCGAACAGACCGTCGAACCAGGCAGCGGTGCCGCAAACCGTGCTGTACACGCCGCGCTGCATTCGGTCGATCCATGCGTCGGTATTGGACCCCGGCTTATCGCAGGGTGTGAGAGCCACCGGCATTATCGGACTCGGGGCGGGTGGTCCGGCTGCATCGGCGAAAGCCGCTGGCGCCATCCACAACCCTGACACCGGCAGCGCCATGATCGCTACGATGTTGCGTCCCAAGCGCATCCTGCGAACTCTGTCTCCTGGCGGTTCGGTTTGCTGAGGTCCGTCCCGCAGTTCCGGCACCAGGCCGACTCTGACATGAAACCAGCGCTGGCGTCAGCCAGAAACCAGCAAGGGCGCAATTTCTGCCAAATAGGCCGCTTCCTCGGATTGACATCGATCCGTATCCCAACCCAGATCACGCCTGGCAATCCGGAGCACGGCTGGTAATGCTGCGCGGCCCAGATCCGGGCCCAGGCCGATCATGATCCGCCTGAGCAGGATATCGCTGAGGCCCACAGCAAATTCCTCGTTAACAGCAAAGGAAAGCTCCGCAGCAATTGCCCCGCTTGATGCACAGATTACTTCGCCAAGTTCGGGGCGGCTACGCGTCATCCCGGCAACCCTCAATGCCCGACTACCGTAGACCTCATAGAGATGGACCCGACTCGCCTCGGGAACAGCGCTGTACCCCGCAAGGCCAGTCAGAACCTGCTCGCGCGTGAGTTCACCACCAGGCAGAGGCCGATCAGCCGTCGTACAAGCACCAAGCTTTCGGCTCAGGATCCGGTGCAGACGTGGCGTCAATTCATCCACAACCTCTTCGGCAAGGTTCCGGTATGTCGTGATCTTGCCACCGATCACCGAGTAGAGGCCGCGGGCTGAACGACCGTGGTGACGGATCATGTGGCGACGCGTGATGGCGGCAGCGCGTTTCAGTCCCTCGCGAGGCAATGGACGCAGACCGCTGTAGGCGTACAGCACGGCCTCCCGGTCCAGCCCGCATTCCGGAAACAGGTTGCGGGTTTCGTCGAGCAGGTAGCTGATTTCAGGCTCCGTCGGGTGAACTGCTCCCGGATCATCGTCGGAACGCGTGTCGGTAGTACCAATCAGTACCAGATCGTTCCACGGCAGGATGAAAAACGGGCGACCATCCGACCGTGCCTCCACGTAGCAGGCTGTGCTGCCCAGCCCGGAGAACGGACGAACGATGATATGCGTGCCCTTGGTGGGCCCCAGAAAACGTGGCAGTGGCCGTCCGGCTGCGGCGAGAACCCTGTCCACCCAGGGCCCGGCCGCATTCACAATTGTTCGCGCCCGTCGCGTGGATCGTTCGCCGGTACGTGTGTGCACAACCTCCACCCCGGTAACCCTGTTTTGCTCCAGAAGGATCTTTTCAACCTTCGTGCAGGTTTCGATGGTGGCACCAGCAGCGGCGGCCGCGATGGCGTTCTCGACTACCAGGCGCTCGACGTAGGTCACCTGACCGTCGTAGTAGAGAGCAGCTCCTTCCAGTCCGTCGGCAGCCAGGCCGGGAGCCCGCTGCAGGGCTTCATCGCGTGACAGGCGCCGGTGTCCGGGCAATGAACGGCCGATGGACAGCAAATCATAGACGTAGAGCCCGAAATCAATCGTTGTCATTCCTCGCCTGGCGCCGTCATACACCGGAATGAGCAAGGCAATGGGTCGCACCAGGTGTGCAGCGTTCTGCAGCAGGATCTCCCGCTCCTGCAGCGACTCGTGCACCAGTCCAAGCTCACCGAATTCCAGATAACGCAGCCCGCCGTGTATCAACCGACTCGACCAGCGCGTTGTGCTGTTACAAAGATCACCCTGCTCTACCAGGCAGGTTCGCAATCCGCGCAATGCTGCGTCACGCGCGATGCCGGCACCGTTGATACCGCCACCGATGACAATCAGATCGAAGTCTGGGGTGTCAGCCACTATGGGCGGGTTTGCCCGGTACCGTGCACGACGTACTTGTAGCTGGTTAACTGCTCGGCACCAACGGGACCACGGGCGTGAATGCGGCCAGTGGCAATACCGATCTCGGCACCCATGCCAAACTCGCCGCCATCGGCAAACTGCGTGGACGCGTTGTGCAACAGAATGGCGCTGTCGAGTTCGTGCAGAAACTTCTCCACAGCCGCAGCATCGTTCGCCACTATTGATTCCGTGTGAGCCGAGCCATATTCGGCAATGTGGGCAATCGCCCCATCTACATCGTCAACCACGCGGCATGCCAGGATGGCATCCAGATACTCGGTACGCCAATCGTCATCTGTGGCGGGCTTGAGCCGTGGGTCACGCGCACAAAGTTCGGCATCGCCGCGCAGTTCGCAACCAGCCGCCAGCAGTGCATCCGCAATCACTGGCCAGTGCGAACCCAGACAGTCCCGGTCAATCAGCAGGGTCTCGGCCGCTCCGCAAATCCCGGTGCGGCGCATTTTGGCATTGAGCACAACATCACGAGCCATGCTGACATCTGCCGACTGGTGTACGTACACATGACACAGGCCTTCCAGGTGGCCGATTACCGGCACTCGTGCATCGGCCTGGACGCGGGCGATCAGATTTTTGCCACCGCGAGGAACCACAACATCAACATACTGCTGCATGTGACCCAGCAGATAACCCACCGCATCACGACTGACAGTCGGCACCATCTGGATCGCTGTGCCCGGCAGGCCGCCGGCCTCGAGCCCAACCAGCAGCGCCTCGTGAATGGCGTGACTGGAGCCATAGCTCTCCGATCCACCGCGCAAAATCACGGCATTTCCCGATTTGAGACACAGTGCACCGGCATCGGCAGTCACGTTGGGTCGGCTCTCGTAAATAATGCCGATCACGCCAAGGGGCACCCGCACCCGCTGGATGCGCAGCCCGTTCGGCCGGATCCATTCCGCAATCACATCGCCGACCGGGTCCGCCAGGGCGGCGATGTCTTCAAGCCCCCGTGCCATCGCCTCCACCCGTTGCGGATCAAGGAGTAACCGGTCCAGCAGGGCGCCGGACAGTTCGCGGCTCTGTGCTGCAGCCATGTCACTGGCGTTGGCGGCCAGTATTTCGTCAGTCCGGGCACGAATAGCTGTCGCTGCGCCGATCAGGGCTCGGGTCTTCTGTGCTGATGTCGCCTTCGCCAGGTCGCGCGCTGCTTCGCGAGCCTGGATTCCCAGACGGGTCATTACCGCCGGCAGATCATCGGGAGCCTTGCGAGCCGCGGGGGCCAGGTTCGACGAATTACGGGGTGTTGCAGCGTTCATGAAGAGTTGTCCAACAGGGCCAGGTTATCGCGGTGAATCAGCTCGTCCCGGCCACTGTACCCGAGTAGTGCCGGCAGCTCCTCACTGTGTCGCCCGGAAATTCGCCGCGCCTCATCACTGGAGTACGCAACCAGTCCCCGTCCGAGATCGCGCCCGGCGCGATTGTGAATCGTCACGACGTCGCCAGGCTGGAAGGTGCCGATGACTTCCAGAATACCAACCGGCAACAGGCTGCTGCCACCGCGCAGAGCCTGTTCAGCGCCTTCGTCCACCCGAATTGTGCCTCGAGGCACCAGAGTGCCGGCAATCCATTGTTTGCGTGCTTGCCGCGGTGTGTGGCCTGGCAGAAACCACGTGCAGTTCGCCCCGTCCTCGATAGCCTGAAGTGGCGAGAGACGTTTGCCGCTGGCGATCACGGTGGCACAGCCCGCGCCCATGCAGATTCTTGCAGCCATCAACTTGGTCACCATGCCGCCGGAACCGAACTCCGTGGCGACGGGCCCGGCCAGTGCCACGATGGCGGGTGTCAGCTCGCGCACCTCGGGAATCAGGCGGGCATCAGGATTACGGGTTGGATCGGCGTCGTAGAGACCATCAACATCGGACAGCAATACCAGCACGTCGGCGCTGGTCATTTCAGCCACGCGCGCACCAAGACGGTCATTGTCGCCATAGCGGATCTCCTGCGTGGCAACCGTGTCGTTTTCATTGATCACCGGAATGACGCCCAGACGCAACAATGTCTCCAGGGTATTGCGGGCATTCAGGTAGCGGCGGCGATTCTCGGTGTCCTCCGGCGTGAGGAGCACCTGCGCACTGCGTATGCCCTGTGCATCCAGCAAGCCTTGCCAGGCATGGGCCAGCAGAATCTGGCCAGCGGCCGCGGCCGCCTGCGCATCCTCCAGCCGACGCTCGTGTCGCGACAGCCCCAGATACGGGCGCCCCAGCGCGATCGCTCCTGATGAAACCACCAGGACCTGTTGGCCACGCTGGCGCAGTCGAGCCAATTCGTCGGCTATGGACTCCAGCCAGAGCCGATTGAGCTTGCCGGTCCCGGCATCAACCAGTAGCGACGAACCGATTTTCAGGACCAGCCGGGTAGCAGACTGGATGGACGCAGCCATGGCGTCCGCTCAGACTGCAGTAGCGGGCGCAGGCGCGCCGCGAGTTATGGCCAGGGGACCGCTACGGACCACGCGCAGGATTTCGGCGATACCCGCTGCCCGGTTGATGAACTGATCGATACGGTTGGCCGCCCCGGTGAGCTCAATGGTGAAATGGGCTTCGGCATCGTCCAGAACACGGGCGCCTTCCTGGCGAACCAGTTCGCGAATGCGTTCGCGACCTTCATCATCCAGGCGAAGTTTGAGCAGCAACAGTTCGCGCTCGATATGGTCGCCCAGGGTCATGTCGACGGTCGAGACCACATCAACCAGTTTCAGAAGCTGCTTGTTGATCTGCCCGATTACGTGCTCTGAGCCAATCGTAACCAGCGTCAGCCGCGAAACCTGGACGTCGTCCGTCGGTGCCACGTTCAGCGACTCGATGTTGTAACCACGGCTGGAAAACATCGCGGACACCCGGGCCAGTGCCCCGGCTTCGTTCTGCAGCAAGATTGAAATGATGTGACGCATGCTCGTCGGTATTTCTGGCTTGAAGGGTGGCTGGAATGACCGCAAATACTCGCCGAGTTCCGCATCTATTGCAATGCGGGAGTACATCGCGGAAACTCGGATGATCCCCTTGTGATCTGCAAACATGACGCCGCGAGCCCAGACAGTCCAACCCTCCCCCCATCCGCTGGCCGGTAAACGCATGACCGGTGCAGAGATCATTGTCCAGGTACTGGTCGACCAGGGCGTGTCCACCATCTTCGGTTACAGCGGTGGAGCCATCCTGCCAACCTATGACGCGGTGTTTCGCTATAACGACGAACACCGCGACGAGGCCGGGAACGCCCCGATCCCGCTGATTGTTCCTGCCAACGAGCAGGGGGCCGGATTCATGGCCGCCGGATATGCCAGAGCCAGCGGTCGTGTCGGCGTGTGTCTGGTGACCTCCGGGCCCGGAGCCACCAACACCGTAACGCCGGTACGTGACTCAATGGCGGACTCCGTCCCGATTGTGGTGATCTGCGGGCAGGTCCCGACCGGCGTGATCGGCACTGACGCCTTCCAGGAGGCACCAGTGTCGGCAATCATGAGTTCGGTCGCCAAACATGTGTTTCTGGTTACGAACCCGCACCGCCTCGAATCGACGATCCGGACAGCATTCAAGATTGCCGCGACAGGTCGGCCCGGTCCGGTCGTCATCGACATACCCAAAGATGTGCAGAACTGGGTTGGCGAGTTCCAGGGTACCGGCCTGCTGCCGATCGACGCCTATCGGCATCGTGTGGATGCGTTGATGGCCAGTGAAATCTCCGCCAGTGCAGCCACCGCGTTCTTCGACATGCTGAAGGCGTCCAGCCGACCGCTGATCTATGCCGGTGGCGGGGTGGTGGGTGCCAACGCATCGGAAGCACTGCGCCAGTTCGCCAACCGCTTCGGGATTCCGGTAACTACAACGCTGATGGGTATCGGCGCCTGCGACACAACCAGCGAGCTCTGCCTGAAAATGCTCGGGATGCACGGCACGCCGGCGGCCAACTATGCAGTTGAAGACTGCGATTTCCTGATTGCAATCGGCGCCCGCTTCGATGATCGCGTGGCTGCTGTACCCGACAAGTTTGCGCCGCGTGCGATGAAGATCGCCCACTTCGATGTGGACCCGTGCGAAATTGGCAAGGTCAAGTCGGTGCACTGGCACAACATCGGCATGCTTGATCGCGACCTGCGCCACCTCGTGACCTGGGCCGACAAGCACCGGATAAATACCGATTTCAGCACATGGCACGGTGAACTGGCGGAACTGAAGCGCGTCTACGCGATGAACTACGATCGTGAGAGTGAACTGATCCAGCCCAATTACATTATTGAGGAGATCAACCGGCATACCCAGGGCAAAGCGATCATTACGACTGGTGTCGGGCAGCATCAGATGTGGTCGGCGCAGTACTTCGATTTCCGCGAACCGCGACTCTGGCTCACGTCAGGCAGCATGGGCACGATGGGCTTCGGCCTGCCGGCAGCCATTGGCGCCCAGTTTGCCCACCCCGACAAGCTGGTTATCGATATTGACGGCGACGCCAGCATCCGCATGAACATTGGTGAACTGGAAACCGTTACGACGTATCAGCTACCCGTCAAAGTGGTCGTGCTCAACAATTTTGGCGACGGGATGGTCAAGCAGTGGCAGAAGCTGTACTACCAGGGTCGTCTGTCAGCAACCGACAAGTCACTGCATCGCAAGGATTTCGTGAAGGCGGCACAAGCAGACGGCTTCGAATATGCCGTGCGACTTGACCGGAAGTCAGACGTGGCAGAGGTGATCAAGGCGTTCATCAGCTATCCGGGGCCTGCCTTCTGGAGGTCATCATCGATCCTGATGCCTGCGTATATCCGATGGTTGGGCCTGGCATGGCCTACGACCAGATGATTACCGGCGACTTCATTCCCAGCCGGGTGCCCGGTTCAAGCCCGGGCAGTCCAAGCGACAACTCCATGTTCTGATACTGCAATGGCGGCAGCGGCTTGGCCGTGATCAGTATTGATCGCGGCTGCCGCTGCCGCCATTACCTGTCTGCCACGCCGCCCCGCTCCCCGCTTATGTCAAAGCTGAAATGCAGCACATTAAAGTTTGTACAGATTTGGCCGAACGTGCCTATACTCGATCGTCGGTTTCCCAACAAGTACAAATTTCACAATCCTTGCGGGAGTCTCCAGAATGAAGCAGCAATTTCCAGCGCACCATGTCGCTCGTGGCCTGCATGGCATCAGCGTCATCGTCGCCATTATCCTTGCCTTTGCCTCGGCCCAGGCATCCGCCTACTCGGCCATGTACGTGTTTGGGGACAGTCTGTCAGACACGGGTAACGTCAATATTGTTACTGGCGGCGTACCACTACCTCCATACGCGACCGGGCACTTCTCCAACGGACCAGTGTGGGTTGAAACACTTGCCGCCAATCTTGGCCTGAGCGCCAGCCCCGGTCTGGCCGGCGGTACAAACTGGGCCTTCGGTGGTGCGCCAACCGGCTCACCATTCACGGCAGCAGTCCCGACGATGACTCAACAGGTAAGTACCTACTATCTCCCGAGTGCCGGTGGCGTCGCTGATCCGAATGCACTCTATGTGGTGTGGGGCGGTGGAAACGATATCCGCACAGGCGATCCGTCGGTGCTCACTTATTCCGTGCCCAATATCAGCTCAATCATCTCGACGCTCGCCGCTGCCGGGGCCACCAACTTCCTGGTGCCCAATCTGCCGAATATCGGGCTGACTCCGGAGGCACAGGCCGCCGGACCGGCCGCCGTAGCCGGTGCGACCTTCCTGTCGACAAGCTTCAATGCCCAACTGGCCGTCGCCACGGCTGGCCTGCGGACTTCACTGGGCATAAATATCACTGACGTGGATGTGTTCTCCTTCCTGAACAATGTCATCGGCAACCCCAGCCTGTTCGGGCTGACCAATACAACCGATCGCTGCTTCAGTGGAGCTACAGGCGTTGGCGGCCCCGGTACGGTGTGCGCCAACCCGGATGAGTATCTCTTCTGGGATGGCATCCACCCCACTGCCGCTGCGCATGCTGCACTGGGCGACTTCGCCACAGCAGCAGTCATTCCGATCCCGCCTGCCGCCTTTCTCCTGGTGTCGGCCTTTGCCGCACTCGGTGGACTGCGACGCAAAGTCGCCTGACCCGGCTTGCCACGAACAAAAGGGCCGCCGCAAGGCGGCCTTTTTTATGGCTCTGCTCCGCTCGCCACGAACCCGGTGAATCCGGCGGTCGATCGGACGTGCTTTCCGGTGTCAGCGCGGCGGCCGGGCCGCGCGGGGGGCAGGTTAGCGGGCCGTTCGCTGCGGCCATCCATGGCCTCGCTCTCTTAACTCGGACTGGCGGCGGGCTATCCTGCCCGCCTGGTCCTGCAAACCCGCCAACCTGCCCCCCGCACACCCCAGCCGCTATTCACTGTCATCGTGGTTAATGGGCTACGAACGAGGAGCGGTGTGGCGGGGGCGGGGATGTCTGTGGCGGACTCTGCGCGCCGAGCGTGCCATGGATGGCGTTCAAGCGAGGCGCGCTTGATTCAAGGGCGGACAGGATGTCCGACCGCAGATTGCCCGCCACAGACATCCCCGACACCGACACGCCGCCGCGCCTTCCTGCAGGAGCAGCTAGCCGGCCTCGTCGAGTGCACTGATGTCCTTGGCCTGGCCCCGTTGTATCAGCAAAGCCTTGTTACGCAGGAAACGCAGCAACCCGGAGGGACCCATACGCGAGGCCCCCAATCCGGACAGCTTGAACGCATTCTTCTCGGCGTCGAATACTTCCGTGGTCAACCCGCCATCGTTGATGCTGACAGCACCGACGTTCAGACGACGGGCAACGGCCAGAGCCTGGTCTTCCTCACCCAGCACGGCGCCCGACAAGCCATAGATGGACTCATTGGCGAGGCGCACCGCGTCGTCGACATTCTCATAAACCATGACCGGCATGACCGGACCGAATGTCTCTTCGGTCAGCAGTGTCATATCGTGCCTTACGTCGGTCACTACAGTGGGTCGCAGCCACAAGCCGCCGCCGTGGCGTTCAATGTGGCCACCAGACCGGATCCGCGCACCTTTTGCTGCCGCATCCTTCAACTGGCCGGCAATGATCTCGGCCTGACGCTCGAAAATCAGCGGCCCTACCTGGCCACGGTGGCTGTCCGGGAAATTCAGCTCCACGGCGTCAGCCCTGGCCACCAGTCGATCGATAAATGCCGGGGCAATACGGTGATCAACGTAAACACGCTCCAGCGACTGACATGCCTGCCCCGTGGCTTGTACCGATGCACGAAGAACGATCGCTGCCGCCCGGTCAGGATCGGCCGAATCCAGGACGATCACCGGGTCTTTGCCGCCAAGTTCAAGAAATGCGGGGATGAATCGGGCCGCGCAGGCTTCCGCCACTTTGCGGCCGGTTGGCACGCTGCCGGTAAAGCACACTGCATCCACCTGGTCGATCAGTGCTGCGCCAGTGGCGCCATCCCCGGTGATAAATGCCAGCACTGCTGCCAGCTCCGGAAAACCCTCCAGGCTCGCCATCAGTGGCGCCACAAAGCGCGGTGTCACTTCACTGGGTTTGACGATCACTGCGCAGCCAGCCAGCAAAGCCGGGATTGTGTCCAGCATCGACAGCAGCAGCGGAAAGTTCCACGGACTGATCACGCCGATCAGACCGTATGGCACGAGCTGGGTCTGAATACCAATACCGGCGGTCATTGAAGCGCGCTCCGCTGCCGCACTTCCGGATGGCAGCAATACGCGCCCGGCAAGGGCTACATTGCCTGCCACCATGCCGGCAACCGACTGCAGTTCACTGCGCGCCAGCAGATGCCGGCCAGTGTCGATCGCAAGAGCGTCAATCACCGGGGCTGGCGTGGCCATTAACCGTGCCGACCACGCCTGCAGAACCTCGATGCGCCGGGCGACCCCCGCGTCTGCCCACTTGACCTGCCCGGCACGCAGGCGCGCTGCAAGCTGGCCCAGCTGGTCGGCATCAGGTGCAACGATGTGATGATCCACCGCACCGGTACGGGGGTTGCGCACCGGAATATTCCGTTTGGATGAAGCGGTCATCGTCTGGCCCTGACTTTCCAGCTGCCTGTGCTATTTCCCACCAGCAGTTTTATTGTGCTCGTCGATGACCTTCTTGAAGTACGTCCAGCTGGTTTCGTTGGGCCGTTTGTCATCGAGGGGTGGCGGATTGCGGTAAGCCGGATAATTCTTCTCGATCTGTGCCTTCATCGTCGACGAAAGATCATCCCACTTGTCGAGTTTGCGGCCCGCCGTGTGGAAATAAATGATGCCGGCTCGATCACCCATTTCCATCCACGGCAACCAGCCGGAAATCCGCTCCCAGCCCACCGCGGTCGGTACGCTGTCCTGTTTGCTGTTGCCGAGGGCGTCGATTGAGCCAAAGAAATTGAACAGTTCGGTTGCGTGATATGTGCCGCCGACATAGCGCTGGTAATCGCCCGCCAGCGGGTTGGTATAAAACAACGGCACTGCCAGGGTCAGCCACCACTGGTTGCCACTGCTGCCAAAAGGCAGGTTCACGGGCTTGCCATCCCGGCCTTTCAGGCCATAGTTGCCGTTCACCGGATCGTTCGCGATCTGGATGACATCGACCGTCTTGCCAGTCCATGGGTTCGTCCAGGTCTGCAGTACTTCGCCCGTTACCGGATCCTCGTACAGGAGGATCTCCCGACTGACCAGGCGAAACTCGGCAGGGTTCGTCGCACCGGCCAGAGGCCCACACTGACGGATATTCATGCCCTCGACCTTGAACAGCATCCGGTCAGCTTCGCCCGGAACACGGCTGAACATCATGCCATTCCAGTAGAACGTGACTGGTTTGCCGTCAGTCTGGGAACACTGAATCTTGCGCAATGCCTTCAGTTGCCCTTCGGCAGTGCTCAGATCGGGTGCGGCAGCGAAGGAAGCTGCGGCCGGCAAAACGGCAACAAGAATGCCCGCCAGTGCCAGCATCAGGCCGGCGACGGAACGACTACGCCACGGTGAGTAAGATGACTGCATGAGAACTCCTTCGGTCCGGATTCCGGTTTTTAGTGGCTTGAACTGATGACGGCACTGTAGCGCGGCAGCCTGCAAAGACCAACAACTTCAGTGGACCAGACGATCAACCTTCGCGGCACAGATGAAATCGTTTTCGGTCAGCCCGCCCACGGCGTGGGTCGACCACTTGACGAGGCAGCGTCCGTAACCGACCTCCAGATCGGGGTGGTGGCCCTCGGACTCGGCAATCCAGGCCACTGCATTGACGAATCCCATCGTTCGTCCAAAACCGGGGAACTCGAATTTCCGGCTGATCCACTTGCCATCTGCCGACAGTTCCCAGTGATCATCCAGCGCCTGACGCAATTCCGCGACGGCAGCCGCGGACAGCGGCGGTACACCGCCTTCGCAGGGCTTGCAGCGTTTGCTGGTCAAATCCACCGAACTTTTGCTGGTCATGGTCAATTCTCCTGATCGAGTGTGGTGGCCTCAGCCACCCGGACCACGAATGATGATTCTCGGGCCCTGCTGGACCTGGGTCAACGCCACAAAGGTCCCACCGCTGCGATCGCACAAGGCGCGCATGAAAGCGGCGAACCCGTCAGGATTTGCACTTGCCGGGCCGGTTGGAAAACCAACCCCGTGAATGCGCACCAGCCGTTTGCCACGGCCGTCCGGCTTGTTGATGCGCTCTATTGCCCGGATGACGTTTTCCACAACACGACCCTGAAAATCATCGCCGAACACATACACGCTGATGCGCTTGTCGGGCTGGTAGAAGGTTTCTATCGCCCTGATGATGCCTTCTGTGGGGTTCGATACCGAACCGGGCCAGTTGTCCATGCTGCGCAGAATCTGCGCGCGGCTGCTCCTGGAATCAGGAATCCAGCGCCGGGCCGTACTGCGCAGCAGGTAGTTCCCGCTGCTCGACAGTACCTGTATGCCCTTCACGCGCGGATAAACCTCCAGGGTTTCCTTGACCTTGGCCTTAACGGTCGGCCACACCGACTGCATGCTGCCTGAATTGTCGATGACAAAAATGATGTATTCGCTGTCTACAGGAATGCCGCCCACGGTGGTGTCTTTCGGGGGCGGTCTATAGTTGGCGAGCAGCCGGCGCATTTCCTCCGTAAGCGACTGACGGGCCGCGCGCAGTTCGCCAATTTCGGCGGCCTCCGACTCAGGCGGCACGCTGGCCTCATAGCGGCCACGAATCCTGCTGAGATCAGATTTGAGTTGGGCCAGCACCTGCTCGTCACTGGTGGGTGCGGTCGTCATTTCGCTGCGGAGCTGGCCGGTGGTGCCGCGAATCTCCTGAAGTTCCTTCTGCAGCCGCTCGATCAGCGCCTGCATATCCGCGCGTGATTCCTGAATGGTCGCCGGCTCGAAGAGCAGCGTGATCACCAGCAACAGGATTACGGCGCCGAAGCCACAGGAGATCGCGTCCAGGAACGACAGATTGGCCGTGTCGGCTGGAGCCCTGGCGCGACGTCTTCTGTTCCGTATGTTCATTCAGACGTTGCTTACGGCCAATCGTGCGACGGTGCCAGGAAGGACCCACCGGTACGTATTGCCAGATTCCAGAATCCGATCGCCGCTTCGGGGTCACCCTCCATTGGCAGCAGGATGACATTGACGGGCACACGTGAGGGCAGCTCGGCCAGTGACTGGCGCAAGTAGTTGGCGCGCCGATCAGCACGCACCGGCTCAGGAACTGCCGGCGCCGTCTTGCCTTGCGTGGGCAACCCGTCGGTGATCAGGAAGATGTTGTCCGGTACTGGCTTGAGCTGCCGGGCCGCTTCGAACGCCCGATAGAGGCTGGTGCCCTTGTTGGGCACTACCTTGCGCAGACCCGCCAGGGCCGCATCAAAGTCGCCGCTGTTTCGTGCTTCGAACCAGGTTCCCTCTGAACCCGCGACAGTGCTGGCCGCCAGTTCGTTGAAGGTATAGATCTGGAAACGCGCCCCCGGATCGATCTGGGTGGTGAGCCAATCCACCGTGGCCAGGGTCTGTCGCCATTTTGGTGCCCGCACCTTGCGCTCATCCGTCATCAAACGATAGCGAACGACATTGGCATAGGTTCGGCCAAGCATGCTGGCCGAGCTGTCGACCAGAATCAGGACGCGTCGGCCGCCCATGCGCATGCCAGTGAGGTACTGGCGATTCCCCGCGCCGACGAAGCTGCGGATGCGCTGTCCCTCACCGGCCTCGGGCCGGGCTTCGACCAGGCGACGATTGCCCTCCTTGAGCCGTTCCACGTCGGCGCGCAACTGCTCGACACTCTCCGCTTTGGCTGAGCTGTCCTTGTCATTGGCTTCAGCCTCGGCGCGCAGCTCGGCGATGAGTTTCTGCAATCGCTTGACTTCATCCGCGGCGCTGCTTGCCCGTTCTTCACGAGTTTCGGCCGTGTCCTGCAGACGAAGCAGATCCTTGCGCGCATCCAGCACCTGCTCCTCCATCAGGCTGGCCTCGGCACGCAGGTTCGTATTGGCCCGGTCCGCCTTCACGCGAACCTGGGCACTGATCAGCATCAGGAACAGAATTGTCGCGCCGAGGCCGCAGGCCATGACGTCCAGGAAGGAAAGGCTGAAAACGTTGAAGTTCTTACGTGCCATTCACATCGCCCTCGATCAGCAGGCGAAGTTCAATCGGTGGCGATCCCAGCGACAGGCTGTCTCCGGGCTGCAGCATTGCCGTGCCATCAATACGATGGCCATTGAGTCGTGTGCCAAAACGACTATGGTCAAAGACAAACAACGCACCCTGCTCGAGGCGCAGCGTGCAATGCTGGCGCGACAGGCCGCGCACGGCCGGATCCAGGGCAATGCCAGACTCGTCCGGGCCCAGCGCCGAACCAATCCGGAAGGGCTGCGGCCCCAGGCGATAGAGTTGATGCCCCATCAACAGATGGGTAGGTACGCTGGCCGATGGCGCTGACAACTCATTGGGTGGCGTACTGAAGTCTGCTGGCCCATCGTCCCACGGCAGTTCCACAACGAGATGGCCCACGCCCGGGACAACCCCGGACCCGACCAGACCCTGAGCAGCGGCACCGGGCGGCAGTACGTGCACCACGGTGTCCGGCAGGCGTCGCAAGCCATCGATGATGCCCGGCACTTCGGCAAGGCGTGCGTGAACCTGCAACAGGTGTGGCCCCCGCTCGGCAACCCGTAACCGTAGGCGTTGCAGCAGTGGTTCACAGGCGAGTGCCATCTGCGTGCGGAATTCCAGGGCCGACACTGTGGCGTCGAATGTGCCACCGGGCATTTCCAGGGTGAGCGTCAGGTCGCCGTCGCGAGCCAGTCGCGAAAACCAGTCAGGCAACCGGTCATAAAGCGCCTGCTCGGCGTCCGGATTGTGCAATGGATCAAAGCGACTGCAACTCACGAAACGGCGCGCCAGCAGTTCGGTGGCCAGACGCAACAACGGCTCTACCCAACGCCGGGTATTCCTCATGGGCGCCGAGTACAGCTTGTCCGGCCTGACGAATATGCGACATCGTCACGCTGTGCAGTCCGGCTTCCAGGCATAGCAGTTCACGGGCGGGCTCCGGGTGCCGGCAGTTGGCGACGGCCGCTGCGGCTATACCCGTCACCGGGATATGCAGTTGACCCGCCAGCGTTCGTAGAGCCTCAACCTGAGCGCTGGTCCAGCGCGTCGGCACGGCAAACCAGACACCTTGGTGTTTTGCGCCGTATCGGGACCAGAGCCGGGCAAGCTGCGCCGAAACCAGTTCTGCGCTGCTGTGGCATGGCCGTACAAGCGGCGTGAGGCCATGCCGCTTGCCGGGGACCCCGGTGCAGACCCGAAGTCGCGCCAGTGCGTAAGGCTAGAGGTATGCGGGTCGCGTCGCACGATTGCGCTGGCATCCGACCCAAACCGGGTGGTCACGCCGTCTACGGCGCTGTAGCCGGGTTCACTGTGCAGCAGCCCACTGCCATCGGCCACGGCAATCTGGGCGTCATTGAGATCAATGGCAAAGCCGGTCATTGCGCTGCCATGTCGGGCCTGAGCCTTCGACGAACAGTCACGCCACTAGTTCGCCTGCAGGTGGCGAATAAGCTGCTCGTCGAGATAGTCTTCGGTTTCAAAGGCCAGCCGCTCCTGCACCAGCTGCAACTGGTGCACCAGAAACATCAGGAGGATGCTGATCAGCAATGCAATCAGTGTGGAATTGAAGGCCACGCCAAGGCTCTCGGTGACGCCGCTGATATCGCCTGAGACTGCCTTGTTGGCAACGCCCAGCGCGTCGCCAATACCGCGGACTGTGCCGATAAACCCGATCGAGGGAATGGCCCAGAGGATGTAACGAATCATCGACAACTCTGCCTCCAGCCGCTCGGATTCGGACAGGATGACGGTCTGCGCTGCTGATGAGGCATCCTGCACGTTGCGGGTGGCCCCGAAGCGTTGCAATGCATGGAGCAGCGATCGGGGCAAAAGCAGGCCACGCTCCGCGTCCGGAAGGGTCTGCAATTGTCGGACATACTCGCGTGTATCGTCGGGCAGGACGCGCATCCCTTCGGCGATAGGCACCAGTTGCTGATTGAGTATCCGCCGCTCGCGAGCGAGGCGTCGTTTGTAGGCCATGATGGCCAGCGCCCAGAGACCTAGCACGAAGCAGGACTCCTGCTCCCAGTCCTTTACTACTACATACCACGATCGCTCAGTCGTGTAGTTGGGGTCCTGCTTGACCAGAATTCGCGTCTGCTCGATGTGCGCTCGTGCATTCGGCCAGATCACAGCGACATACACGGCATGCACAACCAGCACCGCCAGCAGGAGCGAGAAGAGCTGGAAGATGAATTCGTTACTAAAGGTTTTCTGCATGAGGCTCGCGTCCAATGAAAATCACGGAAGGCAGTCAGATGTCCGAAGGCAGGGCAATGGCGACGTCGGCCCGCAACGGCTCCACGGGCAGTTCACGATCGGGATCGGCCCGCTCGCCTAGTGCTGTTTCGGCCCGGCGAATCTGCTCCTCGACCGCGGCCTGATCCAGTTCAGGTGATTCAGCCTGCCCGGACTCCGGCTGATCAGACTCCGACTGATCAGGGGCCGGCTGGTCAGTATCAGTTGCCTGCGGCGCGATGCCGGGCGGGCCATCGCCCACCTGCGTGACTGCCCAGGCAGCACCAAGGCTCGCAACCAGCAGGATCACTGTTCGCCAGTAGGTCGTTATGCGTCTGTATTCCGTCATTGCGGGTCCGCGTTGCGTGCCACCCGGAAGCCAACATCCAGGCGGCCGTCATCTCCAAAATCCCGGTACGCCAGCCGCAGTTCGCTGATGCCACCCTGGCGCCAGCTTGAGCCACGGATGACATGATACTGCCCCTCCACCGGCCCGGTCGGATCTACCGCCTCTGAAGTACCGTTCGTGCTGATGCTGTAGTGGTCATAGACCCACTCCGCCGCGTTGCCACCCAGGTCGTAAAGACCGAGTGGACCGGGTGCGAAACTGCCGACCGGCGCTGTCACCGGGAAACCATCGTCGTAACCCGGTACCAGGGCACTGACGAAGCCCTTGGCGGACTGGTCGGCGAAATTGCCAGCACCTGGCGGCGGTGGATAGCTATCGCCCCAGGGATATTTGCGAGCGCCACCACCACCGTTGTAGCGGGCCGCCCAGACCCACTCTGCTTCCGTTGGCAGCCGGTAGCCCGTGGTCGCCGGTGATACCAGCACGTGTTTGCCTTTGGTAACAGCGTACGCCCGCGGCAGCTTCTCCTGGTCGCTTAACCAGTCGCAGAACGCTGCCGCATCTTCCCAGCTCACCATGACCACCGGATGATCGCCGGCCGCCAGCAATTGATATTTCTCTGCGCCTGACGTGTGCTGCGGCCGAAACTTCCGGAACTCGGTATTGGTGACTTCTCGCACGCCCAGATAATACGGCCTGGTAATGCGCACCTTGTGCTCGATTTCGTTGGCCCGACGCCCCTGTTCGCGACGCGGGGCGCCCATCTCAAACCGGCCGGGCTGAACAAGGCGCAACGCGATGCCCGACCTGGTGGTCAGTACGCGCGGTGTGGCAGCAATCACTGCCTGCGCCGGCGTCAGCAGCTTGACCTCTACCAGCCGTGGCAGGTCCGGATCCGGCGTGATCTCGGTCTTGTAGCTGGCAAAACCCGCTTTGCGTACTTCCAGTTTGTGCTGAACGGCAAGCAACGAAAGTTCGGTAGTGGCCGGACCCACTGAACGCCCATCAACGAACAATTCGGCATCCGGTGGATCACTGACAATCTTCACAGTCCCCAGGCGTGGCGTAAGCGCCAGCCGCACGGTAGCGCCCTTGTGTGCCTTGAGATCCACCTGAGCCTTCACCGGCTCATAGCCCGGCTTGGTAATCGCCAGTACCTGAACCTGTCCTGGCGGCAATTCGAGCTCCAGCGGCGTCTGGCCACGGTAACGACCACGAGCGGTGACGGCGGCACCGGCGGGATCGGTGATAACGCGAACCAGACCATCTGCTGGCGCCAGCGTAAGATCTGTCAGCGCCTGCGCTTCGTTGGCGGTGACGCTGATCTCCCGGCGCAAGGTCTTGAAGCCGTCCATCTCCAGGGTCAGGGTTCGGCTGCCTGGCATGAGTTCAACCGTCATCGGTGTAGTTCCCTGCCGCACACCGTCCGCAAAGATTTCCGCGCCAGCGGGCACACTGGACACCGTGATATCGGCCCAGGCTGGAGTCAGATCTGCAAGCAATGACTGGGATGTGCCACCACCATCGATCGTTATGGTCTGTTCCCAGACCTGATAGCGCGCTGCCGATACCGTGATGCGGTGTATGCCGGCGGGTACCTCCAGATCGGTGAGTGGTGTATCTCCTGCCACTTTGCCATCGACCTGTACCTGTGCGACAAGCCCGGGTCGGGTACTGACTTGCAGGCGCCCCGGCAACCGTTGCAGTTGCAACTGGATCTTCTGGTCCGCTTCGCCCGACACCTCCAGGTCCATCTGTGCCGGTGCGTAACCATCGGCTGTGGCCGTCACCGTATAGCGTCCGGGTCGTAACAGATACCGGCCCCCCAGCTTGATGTCCGGTGCTCCGTCAATGGCAACTTGTGCCGACGCGGGTTCAGTAACCACAAGTACCGCGCTCGCCGTCAACAACCAGAAACCAACGCCGACAAGCAGCAGCAAGGGGCTGACAATCACGGCCAGTCGCCTGGACCGCGAACCGGGATCGGACAACTGCCGTCTGCCACCAACGGGCACCGCCCGCGGAAGGCCTGGCGCTGGTGACGGTGCAACCGTTGGCTCCTCCGGTGGCAAAGTGTCGTAATCAACATCGCGAAAGTGCAGATGAAAGACCAGCACATCGCCACCGACTGCACACTTGATGCGGGCATGGTTGATGCTGATTTCATCGCCATCGGCAAGCCAGCGGGTGCCGACCAGCTTTTCGCCGTTTAGCTGTACTGCCGCGGCCTGGTTCACCAGCTGCACGAATGGCCGACCATCCAGCAAGCCGATCAGCGCCAGCCCGGCGTCCGACACGGGTCCCGGAATCCGCAATGCCGCCGATGGTCCGGTGCCAATCAGCAGCGGCAGATCACTCTCGGCAACCGTCCGATCGCCAGCCGCGTCGCGAATGGTAATTGCCGGAATCAGATTGCTTCCTCGCAACGCACGAAAATGGGTTCCTGCTTGCCGCCGGCTTTGATCAAGACTTCAAGACGCACGTCGCGGTAGCCGTCCCGCCTGCCAACGATAACGTAGCGGCCCGGTCGCAACTCGACCGACCGGGAAGCAAAGGCGCCAAGCTTGCCCACTTTGTAAATTTCCACGTTGGTCAGGCCGTCAGACGTCAGCTCCACCTTCACCGGCGTCGCCGCTTCGGCCAGCCGTTGCCGGAGTTCCGACAACTGTCCGCTGAGTCGGGAACCTGGCGAGTCTACCTGGTCTGCAACGCGCACCGTGGCGCTGGCGGCTGCCGCAACTTGCGGGTCATTGAATCGGTCGCTTTTGGTCAGCGCCGCCTCCAGCTCTTTATCCAGCATGGCACGCGTGTCGGCTATTTTCAGGCCGGACTGTGCAGCAGCAACCGAGGGATCAATCTTCAGCATCGCGCGGTACTCATCGGCAGCAGCCGACCATTGTTCACTGGCCGCCAGCTTTTCAGCATTTGCCTGCAGCACAGTGAGCCGACGATCGCGATCTTCTACGGCTAGCTGATCCAGGGCAGTTCTGGCGGCTGGATCTCCAGGCCGCAGCGCCAGCGCCCGGTTCAGGGATTGCCGCGCGACATTGGTCCGCCCGTCCGCCATCGCCGACAGCGCTGTGGCCATTGCCTGTTCGAACTCGGCGGTAGCGCGCACCGCATCAATATGCGCCACTGCCTCCCTGGCCGGCGTCCACTGCGCATCCAGTGCAAGTACCCGGGCGTAGCCCTTGCGTGCGGTTGTAAGGTCGCCGGCTGCTTCCTGCCCGGCCGCGTCCGCCATCATTCGCAGTACATCGTGGAGTTGCTGACTACGCTTGAGATTGGCTTGTGCCGCGGCATCGCCGGGCCTGATCAGCAGGGCACGTTCGAAGGCTGACACCGCGGCTGGCTGGTCGGCATCCCGTAGCGCGTCCTCACCGGACTTCATGGCAGCCGCATAGGCTGCTGGCGCACCGCTCGCCAAGGCATTGAACCGTTCGCTGGCTTCCTTGAAACTGGCAACAGCACCATCGAAGTTTTCTGCGCGATAGCGGGCATCCCCCTGCTCCGCTACGCGCTGTGCTTCCAGCCAGTCAGCGCCACCCCAGCGGTCGGCTGCGGCAGCCTTCGCTGCATCCTCTGCCTTCAGGCGATCAGCGAGTGCGGCGTCGGCCTGTGAGCGGCTCGCTACAGATGGTGGTGGTGTCTGGTCCACAGGCGGCTGCACAACCTCCGCCGTCGTAGCTGGCGATGCCGGTATGGTCGCGGCGATCAGCGGACCGCGCTCTGCCACAAATCGCGGCAACCAGAACACGACCGCCAGGACAGCAACTACCAGCACCAGCAGACCGCCGATCACGCCAATCGGCAGTCCCTGCTTTTCAGCTTTGGCGCGTACCGGCGGCAACACGGCAGATTCCCGAGTTGTAGCAACCGTTGGTGCGACGCGGTGAATTTCGGCCAGTAGCGCCCGAACGGCGCCCATACTGGCCGGACGTCGTTCCGGCTCTTTTTGCAGCAGTGCGGCCACAAGCTGTGCCAGCGCTACCGGGATTATTTGCCCCTGACCGTCGACGCGCGGCAGGACCGGCACTTCAGTGCGGATACGCTCCGGCGTGATGCCCGGATGCAGCGGTGGGTGGCCAGCCAGCAGATCAAAGGTCAGGGCGCCCAGGCTGTAGAGGTCATCAGCGGCCGCAGGCGTCGCGCCGTCCAGTTGCGCAGGACTAACCGTAGACAAGGAGACGGCACGACTTGCGGCTAGCGCGCCGATACTGCGGAAGTCAGTCAGTCGCCAGCGCCCGGTCGAATCGCGCAATACATTGGCAGTCTTCAGGTCGCCATGCACAAGGCCCTGCGCATGAACGTAATGGAGAATATCCACAATCTCGCTGATGGCGGTGAGCACAACCTGGTGGCTGGCTCCGCGAAGCTGGCCAAGATCACCACTGTCGGCACATTCGAAAGCGACCGCACAATGCAACCCGTCACGAACAACTGCCAGCGGTCTCAGTATTCCGGGATGAACCAGACCACGAAGACGGTCAGTTTCTGCCTGCAACTGCGCCAGCAATTCAACCGCGGCGTGCTCATTCGCCGTGGCAAGTACCCGCAACGCCACCTCGGTCCTTGTCGCGCCATCTGTGGCTGCCCAGACTTCCGCGCTGCCACCACGGCCCAGTTGCCGAAGGAGATGGTAACGTCCGCCAAATTCAACGCCGGCGGCAAGTGCTGCCATGGGCTCAGGCAAACCGTGCGATCAGTTGACGGGCGCTGTGGCCGGAACTGACTGTGTGGTGACGGCCGGTGCGGCTGGTTCTGCGCTGCCGGCAGTCCCACCGGCAGAATCTGCTGGTGGGAGACCGGTTTCTGCCGCATAAATTTCGTGCAGCAACCGGCGCCACTCCTGGTAGCGGGCTTCAGCAGTGCCGGTGAGGCGCCTCGTCTGGCCTTCAACTTCGACCACCAGGGGTTCGGCGTCAGCGCTAAAGCCGGCACCCGCTTCCTTCAGCGAGTCACGACTCACATTTGCCTCACCACGCTTTTCGAGCGCGCTGCGAATTCCCTCGAAACCGCCATAGACCCCCGCCATGGTGATCGCTCCATTGTCGCCACCATGACCCTCGTAGAGTATTGCTCCGAGCAGTGACAATGCCCCGGCAGCGCCGCGAATAAACGCCGATCGACGTAAATCCTGATACCGGATCATTCCTTCACGGGACATCTTGCGCCAGTCTTCGTAGGGCGTGGAAATCTCATAGTAGAGATTGGCGTAATACTCGTTCAACGCATCCAGCAGGGTGTACTCCCGCTCGCGCACGGCAAGCATGCGGGCCACCATTTGACGACTTTCTGCCGGCAGTCGCCGCAATTCGTAGTGTTCCGAATCGTCGTGTTCCAGCAAATCCGCGAAGGCAGCCGGCAACGTCGGCGCCGTACCGCAGCTCCGCCACATTGTGCACGGTGGCCAGCTCCTTGGCGGACAACTCTGGCGTACCGCAGCAAATCATTCGCAATATCGTTGTACAGGCTCTGGTAGATCCGGTTAGCTTCCCCGATACCGGGAGTAAGCCTTTCCGGATCACTGGTGGTGCTGTACTTCTCCGGCTGAGCCACTCCCGTCCGTCGCATCCCAGGCGCCCACTCGGAGCTCTACATCCAGACCATCAGACTTGTTGATGCGGGCCCAGACCGTGAGATCGACGGCATTGGATCGTTCCGGGCTCACCCATGGTCAGATTCGCCAGACCGCTGGATTCGAGCGTCAACTTGAGCTGATAGGGCATGTATCGTGCTTCGGCCTGGCGCACCTCGCTGAAGATCAGCGTTTCTTCATTTTCCTCGCGGGTGCTGTCCGGCGGAATACCTGAATCAAACAGCATGATGCCGACATCAAGCCGTACGTCGTCGGCAACCTGGCGGCGGCACGCTTTGAGGCTGGTTTGCTCGTAATCAATGGTGCGGACTACCGAGCAGCCGCCTAGCGCGAGCAACATGGCGCCCATCAACGGCAGCATCAACCAGGCCGGCAGTGCATTCCGAAGACCGCTCATGGCCTTTTCATTCCCATGACCTTGCGATACTCGTTCCACAAGGCGTCGCGGATGGCAGGATCCTTTTCCGCCATGGCCGCCTCACGTAGCTGGCGGCCACCTGATCTTCGCCAGCACCGTCCCGCGGAATGTCAGCCGGCAGTTCAGCAGCGTGCCCGCACCGGGCGAAACTGGAGGACCGGTCCACCGCCTGCCTTGCCGCCATTGGCCGCCTCGGCCGATGCACCACCGGAACCATCGGCGGGTTCCCCGGCGGCGTCATCCGGCCCCAGGCCACCGTCGGCGTCGGCGGCGGCGCCCCCGGAACCTTCCTGATCCGCCGGGCCGCCTGCCGTTGGGAACTTCGGTCCACCGATACCGCTGGCTGCGCCGGATCCCGCCGACACCAGCATCCGATGTTCACCGCTGGTACGGGATTTCGACGTGTTCCCGCTGGAAGCAGCGCCACCGCCTCGACTGGCGGTTCGCACCGCAATCGGAATCTGCCGACTCCCGACTCGGCGGCGCGACTGGAACTCCTTGCTGACTTGGCCATGGCGGCCTGCTCCTGGCCGATCTCACTGTCGAAGTCACCCAGCGACGATCGAACACCGCTTCGGGTCGTCTCCGCCGACGCGCCCCCCGGATGATCCTGTGTTGCTCGTATTGCCCGGCTTGCCTGTCTGGCTGCTGGCGGCTTGAGCTCCAGCCGTTCGGTCTTGCTGCTATTGGGTTGCCTTGCCAGTCTGGCCGGGCTGGCTCTTGTGGGCTGGGACCTGTCGCGCCCGGACTTTCGGCGCGCCGGGTGCTGCTCCAGGCTGGCTGGGCTTCGACGAAGAAGCACTGCGCGAACTGGCTGGCGTTGCACGGGCACTGGCGCAGGCTGTCATGGCCAGGGCGCTCGCCAGGAGCACGGCGGGCTTTATCACCACGGGGGTCCCTTCCAGCGCACTGTCATGCCTTGTTTAACTGCCTCAATGGCCGGGCCTGCAACTCGAAACCAATCGTCAGTATACCTCGTCGGCTACGGCCGGCAAATGCTGCAATACAGGCACCGCACCACGGTAGTTGTAGTCAGGCCGATTACTGCCGCTTGGGTGATTTTGCCGCCACTCCTGCCAGTCGCAACACAGTCTGCTAGCATCGTTGCACCGCGTTAGAGCCTGCCGCCACTTCTTCGGAGACAGACACGATGGCCACTACCGTAAACGATTCCCCGACCAGCCAATTGGCGAATGCCCTTAAATTCCTGCAGTCGCGGGTGGGCGAGGAAGTCCATACCAGCGACTGGCTGACTATCGACCAGACCATAATCAACGACTTTGCCAATGCCACACGTGACCGGCAGTGGATCCACGTCGACGAGGCACGGGCCGCAAAGGACTCTCCGTATGGCAGAACCATTGCTCACGGCTTTCTGACACTGTCGCTCTATCCGGTTTTGCGGGGCCTCGTTGACTCCGGCAAGCCACTGGCACCTGGCGTCAAACAGGTCATCAACTACGGAATCAACAAGCTGCGCTTTCCGAATGCCGTCATGGTGGGCAGCCGAATTCGCGCACACTGCAAAATAGTCTCGGCCAAGGAAGTCAAAGAAACCATCGAGCTGATTGAGGAATATTCCGTCGAGATCGAGGGCAAGGATCGCCCGGCGTGTGTCGCCGAATGTGTCATGCGCCTGTATTTCTGAAGCCGGACCCTTGAACCAGCCACTGCTTGCAGAGCATCTGGGTGACCGGCTGCGGATCGCGATCAATCGGCCGGATCAGCGCAATGCATTGTCGCTGGCACTTCTCGACGAACTCGCAGACATTCTGAGACGGCATGTCAACGACGCCAGTCTGAAGTGTGTGATTCTCACGGCCACTGGCGATCGCTGCTTCGCGGCCGGTGGTGACCTGAAGGAGCTTGATGCCATACGCAGCACGGCCGATACGCTGGCCATGTCGCGCCGTGTGCGGTCTACGCTTGATACCGTGCGCCGCTTTCCGGTCCCGGTGATTGCCGCCTTGAACGGGCATGCGCTCGGCGGCGGTGCGGAGCTGGCCATGGCCTGTGACTTGCGCATTGCGTCAGCACAGGCCGATCTGGGCTTTCTGCAGGCGCAATTGAACGTAACTACAGCCTGGGGCGGTGGCATAGACCTGCTTGCCGAACTGGGTCCGGCGCGTGGCCTTGCCGTACTGATTGAAGCGCGGCGCATCCCGGCTGCCGAAGCATTGCAGCTGGGTCTGTTGCAACGGGTCTGTGTTGGCGATGAGTCGCTGGCCGCTTGTACCGACAGCTTCATCGCGCCCCTCCTGAAGCGCCCGGTCCAGGTACTTCGTGCCTGCAAACAGCTCAGCCTCGCGACACGGCTGGCCTTGCATGAGCGGCTCACGCTGACAGAAGAGTCCGGCTTCACCAATTGCTGGACGCATGCCGATCACTGGACTGCAGCCGCAACCGCACTCAGACCCCGATCCTCCTGACGGAACTGCAGCAGGCCCGAGTTCAGCCACTCCCCTGTCGGACGGTGGCTTTAGTCACGGAGTTTGCGGCGCAGGATCTTTCCGATATTCGACTTCGGCAGGGAATCACGGATTTCCAGATGCCTGGGAAGCTTGTAGGCAGCGAGGGAGTCCCGCAAATAACTCCGGACTTCCTCAAGGCTGAGGGTCTGGCCCGGCTTCAGCACCAGAAACAGTTTGACCGCCTCGCCCGTGTGTTCGTCCGGAACACCGATACAACCAGCCTCAAAAACTGCCGGATGATTGGTGATCGCCATCTCGACCTCATTGGGATAAACCTTGAGTCCGGACACGTTGATCATGTCCTTCTTGCGGTCCACGATGCGGAAATAGCCACGCTCATCCATCACAGCAATGTCACCGGTGCGAAAGTACCCGTCGTGCGTCATGACACGAGCGGTTCCCTCTTCGTCGTTCCAGTAGCCACGCATCACCTGAGGACCCTTCACACAGATCTCGCCCGGCTCGCCGGCCGGAACCTCCTTGTCCTCGTCCCGCAAGGAGATCAACGTGTTCGGCATCGGCAAGCCAATGCTGCCGTTGTAATCTGCCAGAGTGACGGGATTCGTCGTCAGCACCGGCGATGTTTCCGACAGCCCGTAGCCCTCGTGAATCATGATGCCGGTCAGTTCCTTCCACTCCCTGGCTGTAGCCGGCATGACTGACATGCCACCGGCAGATGCGAGCTTGAGTGCGGAAAAATCCACCGACCGGATATCCGGATGGTTGATGAGGGCCTGGTAGAGGGTGTTTACGCCCGTAATTGCCGTGAATTTCCGGCGGCGGAGTTCAGCAACAAAAGATTTCAGATCACGCGGATCGGTGATCAGGATGTTGTGCCCCCCGACGTCGATATAGCAAAGACAGTTACACGTCAGTGCATATATATGGTACAGCGGCAATGGCGCTACCATGATCTCCTCACCGCGCCGGGTTCTTGATGCAAACCAGGTGTTGACCTGGCGCACATTGGCAACAAGGTTCCCATGGGTGAGCATCGCTCCACGAGAGCGACCCGTAGTCCCTCCCGTGTACTGCAGGCAGGCAAGATCGCTGCCCTTCGGCCGTGACGCAATATCAGCCAGTGGCTCGCAGGCTGAAATTGCCGACCAGCCAAGTGCACCAGGCACGTGGTGGACGGGTTTGCGGCGCACAAAGCGGAGAACGAAATTAACGATCGGACCGCGGGGAAAGCCCAGCAGGTCACCGGCGCCCGTCACCAGTACGTGGCGCACACCAACACGGGCGCGGACTTCTGCGTAAGTCCCGGCACTCTGTGCGAACACTACCAGTACCGTGACACCGGAATCGTTGAGCTGGTGCTCCAGTTCCGATGCCGTGTACATCGGGTTGACATTGACAGCCACCAAACCGGCTCGCCATATCCCCACCAGTGCCACCGGATACTGGAGCAGATTTGGCAGCATGATGGCCACCCGATCGCCCGGCTTGACCCCTGGCAGGGCATGCAGCCAGCTGGCAAATCTCCGGCTCAAATCGTCGAGTTCGCCAAAAGTGATCGTCCCGCCAAGATTACTGAATGCCGGGCGGTCGGCGAACTGTTCAACGGCTCGATCTACAATATCCAGCACGGACTCGTCCGGATCCAGATCGATACTGGCTGGAACGCCGGGTGAGTATTCCCTGATCCAAGGCTTGTTCATGGTTTACGCATCCTACAACCGTGGCGACAATACCGCATTGCTGCTACGGTTTGGCAGCAGCGCCGTTGCAGCAGTCGCCCCGGCAGTCAGCAGGAGAACCCCTTGAGCCGATCCCGGATTCCGCAGTTCTACAAGATGTCAGTGGCCGAACGTGTGCAGGCGGTACGTGATCGGGGCTTGTTGAGCGAAGCAGACTTCGACCAGCTGTCCGCCGGCATGACCACCCTTAATCTGCAGGCTGCCGACAAGATGATCGAGAACGTCATTGGCGTTCTGGGCATGCCGATTGGCCTCGGTCTGAATTTCCTGATCAACGGCAAGGATTACGTGGTGCCCATGGCTGTCGAGGAGCCGTCGATCGTGGCCGCCATCAGCGCCACTGCCAAGCTGGCCCGGGAGTCCGGCGGCTTTGCCACCAGCTCGACTCCACCGATATAGATCGGTCATATCCAGGTACTGGAGTGCGACAACCTGCCTCGAGCCCGTGCTGCTCTGCTGGAACACAAGCGCGATCTGCTCGACCTCGCCAACAGTTTTCACCCACGTATGGTGGCACGCGGTGGTGGCGCTGTAGACCTCGAAGTGCACACCCACCCGCTGCGTTCCATGCCGGGCCAGATGCTGGTCGTACACCTCCTGGTCGATACCCGCGACGCAATGGGTGCCAACCTGGTCAATGGCATGTGCGAAGGCGTGGCGCCCCTGATCGAACAAATTACCGAGGGCAAGGTTTTCCTGCGTATCCTGTCCAACCTCGCCGATCGTGCCCTGGCACGCGCTGAAGTCACCTTCCCGGTGGCGGGGCTTGCCGGCAAGGGCTACCCGGGTGATCGGGTCCGCGACGGCGTCATTGTCGCTGCAGATTTTGCCCACGCAGACCCCTATCGTGCAGCGACGCACAACAAGGGTGTCATGAACGGCGTGGATGCGGTGGCGTTGGCCACCGGCAATGACTGGCGCGCCCTGGAAGCCGGCGCCCACGCCTACGCTGCACGCCACGGCCGCTATGGCTCCCTCACCGAGTGGTGGGCCGATGAAGATGGCAACTTGCGCGGCAGGATCGAGATGCCGATGAAGGTTGGCATCGTGGGCGGTCCTCTGGAAACGAATCCAGGTGTCGCAATGAATCTGCGGCTTCTGGCGGTGGAGTCCGCTACCGAGCTTGCCGAGGTGATGGCGGCCGTCGGCCTGGCACAGAACTTTGCGGCACTGCGCGCTTTGGCGACAGACGGCATCCAGTCCGGGCACATGACGCTGCATGCGCGTACGGTGGTCAAGGCGGCCGGAACCCCCGCCGCACTTTTCAATGAGGTGCTTGAGCGGGTGATCCAGAGTGGGGAAATCAAGGTCTGGAAAGCCCAGCAGATTCTTGAGGAGGTTCGCCAGCTTGCGCCGACGGCACCGGATAGCCGCCTGCGGCGCCTGCAAGGTGATAGCGTTGGCGAAGGTATCGGCTACGGCAAGATCATCCTGCTTGGTGAACATGCCGTGGTCCATGGTCGACATGCCCTCGCCTGTCCGCTACCGCTGACGATCCGCGCCATCGTGACCGACGGCGATCGCGGAGTTGAATTGCTGATCCCGCGTTGGGGCGTTGAGTATCAACTCGCGAAGCCACGCGAACTGCGCCGCTCCTTTGAACAATCGGCCGGTGCCATTCTGGACAAACTGGGTCTGTCGGACCGCACCATGCGGATCGAAGTATTTCCGGACGTACCGCGAGGCATGGGACTGGGTGGTTCAGCGGCACTGGCTGTCGCCATTGTCCGGGCACTGGACCTGCACTTCCGCCTCGGCCTGAACGATGCTGAAGTCAACGACCTGGCGTTTCTGTCGGAACAGACTGCGCACGGGCACCCCAGTGGTATCGACAATACCCTTGCAACCTACGGCAAGCCGCTGGTCTTTCGGCGTGGCATGCCACCACTTGTGGAACTTCTGAATGTTCCGCAGCCATTGTCGATCGTCGTCGGCATGACCCACAGCGAAGGACTTACCGCCCGCACGGTAGCCAACGTCGGAGACGCCCGTGCGCGCAATCCGAAGCTGTACGACAAGATCTTTGATGATATCGATGCCCTCGTGCTACAGGCCGTATCGGCAATTCAGGACAACAACGTTACCGCCCTGGGTGACCTCATGAATGTCAACCAGGGATTGCTGAACGCACTGCAGGTGTCAACGCCTGAACTGGAAAAATTGATTGACGTGGCCCGCGAGGCCGGTGCGGCCGGCGCTAAACTCACCGGTGGTGGCGGTGGTGGCGCAATGCTGGCGCTGTGCGACTGCGGGGAGACAGCCGCCGAGGTACAACAAGCTATCGAAAGACAAGGTTTTCGTGCACTGCTGGTCACGGCCGGTGGTGACGGTGTAACAGATGACTGATGGAATGATCGCAAACGGTGCAGAGATGACAATGCAAAGGGATCCAGCAACCCTGGAAGATATGCTGGTCCTGGTAGACAGTGCCGATCGGGAAATCGGGACGTTAGCCAAGACCGCTGGTCATTTGGGTGCAGGCACTCTTCATCGGGCATTCTCGGTATTTCTGTTCAACACTGCCGGATCGGTGCTCATACAGCAACGTGCCGCCGGCAAAATGTTATGGCCCGGTTTCTGGGCGAACCAGCTGCTGCAGCCATCCACGACCCGGCGAAGATGTTGAAGCCGCAGCCCGCCGTCGGGTCCGGGAAGAATTGAGCGTCGATTGCCGGCTACGCTTTCTCTATAAATTTGAGTATCAGGCCCGATTTGGTGACGTCGGCTCCGAGCACGAGCTTTGTCATGTCTTTGCCGGATATCCGGATGGTGAGCTGACGGTCGACCCCACAGAAATTGCTGACCATAAATGGGTCTCACCTGCGGAACTGACTCGCGCAATAGCAGCGGAACCCGCGCGCTACAGTCCGTGGACGAAACTGGAATGGCAACGGATTACCGACAATTTTCTTGAGCAGATACTTGCCGATTGCAACCGCTGAAATGTCTACGGTCGTCATTACAGGCAGCACACGGGGCATTGGCTACGGTCTGGCCACTGAATTTGTAAAGCGTGGCCACAATGTGGTGCTGTCCAGCCGTCGCCAGGCCGATGTCGACAAGGCCGTTGCGGAGCTGAGCGAACTGGCCGCTCACCCTGGTTACGGCAAGGTTCAGGGAACAACCTGCGATGTAACCCGCAAGCTGGATGTGCAGGCCCTGTGGGACCATGCTGTGGCAGCTTTCGGTCGGGTCGACTACTGGATCAACAATGCGGGTCGGGCCACGTCGCGATACGCGGTACATGAGCTGCCCGAAGAACTCGTCCACACGCTCGTTGATGGCAACCTGAAGGGCAGCATTTTCGGTTCACAGATTGCCATTGACGGATTTCGACTTCAGGGGTCCGGCAACCTGTACAACATGCTGGGCGGCAGCTACGACGGCAAGCGCCTGACGCCCAACATGGGGGTATATAGCGCGACCAAGGCCGGCGACTGGTTACTCACCCGATATCTGGTTGCCGAAAACGAGAATCCGCAGATCATCATTGGCGCGATCAGTCCCGGGATGCTGATTACACCCAACTGGTTTGACGAGCAAAAGCAGATGAGCAACGAGGACTGGCTGAAGATCCGCCCGGTGCTGAATATATTGTGTGACTACGTTGAAACTGCCACGCCCTGGCTCGTGGACCAGGTGCTATCGAATCGCGAGAGCGGCAAGCGGATAGCGTGGATGACCACCGGCAAACTTCTGCGTCGCTTTGCCAACGCCAAAGTGCTTGGCCGAAAGCGTGACCTGTTTTCACGGTTCGGGCTCTGAGCCGGCCGGCACCGTGTCGGTTGCCAGGACACCATCTGCCGAGCCTCTGCTGATCGTTCGCGGAGCCACCCGCCGCTTTGGCAAGCGGGCAGCGCTGGCCGGCGCGGATCTCTCACTACTCAAGGGTGAAGTGCTGGCTTTGCTGGGCCCCAACGGTGCCGGCAAATCTACACTGTTGCGGGCCATCGCTGGCCGGCTCCGGCTTGACGAGGGCACTATTCGTATCAGTGGCCTGCCACCCGATCATCACCAGGCCAGGCTGCATGTTGGCTTCGTGCCGCAGTCCATTGCGCTTTGGGGAAGGCTACCCGTGCGCACCAACCTGGAAATTCTGGGTCGCATGGCCGGCGTTTCGCGCCGGGATATCCCGGCCGCAGTTCGCGATGCACTCGACTGGTGCGGGCTGGCCGATCGTGCAACAGATCGTGTTGCCACCCTGTCTGGCGGCATGCAGCGCCGCATAAACATCGCTGCCGGCACCCTGCATCGCCCTGACCTGCTCTTGCTGGATGAGCCAACCGTGGGACTCGACCGGGCTTCCGGCGACGCTATCCACCGGGTACTCGCGAGGCTGCGTGATGAGGGTCTGGCGCAGATTCTCACCACGCATGTGTTCGTGGAAGCTGAAGCACTGGCGGACCGGGTGGCCGTGATGGCTGCCGGGGTCGTCCGGGCCGCCGACACCATTCCCAGCCTGGTAGGCCGCCTTTTTGGCAACGATCAGGAAGTCCTGCTGATGCTGGCGGCGCCGCCCGCACCCGAGCTGCGCGACTTTCTGCGTGCCAGCCAGTTTTCGCCAACCAATGAGGACCGACGCTGGATGGGCCGGCTGCACGGCGGACTGGAACAACTGCCTGAAGTACGCACCCGGCTGATTGCCGCCGGCGCGGACGTACAGGAATTGCGAGTCAGGCAACCGGGTCTCCATGGTGTCTATGTGGAACTTACCGGCGAAGTGCCGGAGCACTGAATAGTGGCACGGAGTATCGATACATGATCCTCGCTATCGTACGCACGGCCATGCTGCAGCTATGGCACGATCGAGGCGCACTGCTCATGGCGCTCCTGGTACCGGTAATTTTCTTTCTGATCTTCGCGGAAATATTTGCCACCGCTGCCGGGGATCAGTTGCAGCTTCGCGTGGCCATTGTCGACGAAGTACAAAGTGGCGATTCCATCGCACTGCTGCATGCGCTGGTTGCCGTACCGTCGATTCACCCCGTGTCCGGCGCGGAACCCGGGCGCCTGACCCGGAGTGATGCTACGGACCTGGTCCGCCGCGGTACTGCCGATGTCGGCCTGGTCGTCCGTGCCGACGGAGAAACCCTGGCGACGGCTTATGGACTGGCGGCACCACCGCTGTTGTTGTTTGTAGATCCGTCCCGCAGCGTGGCGGCCACCATGCTCTCCGGACAACTGCAACGGGCCTACTTCAGCGCCCTCCCCGACTTGGCGATCGGCCGGGTTGCTGAATTGATTGGCACCGAATTGACTGAGTTCACACCAGCTCAGAAGGCCGAAATAGACGCTGGATTGCGTGAAATGCGTGCCTCGGCTGCCGGCCAGTCATCATCCGGCTGGAGCTTTGAAGACCTCCTGGAGCGGAAAAACGTCGCGGGCCAGTCAGCAGCGCTCAACAACGTGGCCTACTACGCCGGCGCTGTGGCCTTCATGTTTCTGTTGTTCGCCGCAGCCCAGGGTGCTCTCGCGATTCTGGATGACCAGGCCGCCGGAATTCTGGACCGGATCGCGGCGGGCCCCGGCGGCATCAGCGGTCATCAACGGCCGCTTTCTGTTTCGTTGCTCCAGGGTCTGGTTCAGGTCAGCTTGATTTTTGCGGTGGCATGGCTGGCCTATGGCGTCGACGTGCCGGGCAATTTTGCCGGTTGATGCTCATCTCCGCTTCTTCCGCACTGCTGGCAGCCGGCATTGGCATGTTGCTGGTTATTGGTTGCGGAACACGCGCACAGGCCGAAGTTCTGCCAACCGTTGTGATCCTCATCATGTCGGCAATTGGCGGCAGCATGGTGCCACGCTTCTTCATGCCAGAGTGGCTGCAGAAAATCGGCTGGCTTACCCCCAATACCTGGCACTGGAAGCGTACAGCGGCTTGTTCTGGCGGGGTGAAGCAGTGGCGGCCCTGTTACCCCTGTGTGCGGGACTTGCGGGCGTTGGTATTGTTGCACTTGGTCTGGCGCACTGGTTTGGTCGGCGGCTGATCGAAGATTAAGCGTGACTTCAAGTGGCGATCGGTGGTTTCAACGCACTTCGCAGCACGCGGCATCCCGGCGGGAAATCCCTTCCGCCCGGCCCTCTGACTAATCGGATGGGCACGCCTTTTCGGCGGAAGGGACACCCGCCACGCTGCCGCTCGCGGCAGGGGTGATCGCAGTCCCATCGACACTAGCGACAACATGAACCCCGACAGCATGTGGGCCACGGAAGTCGTTAGTCCGGAATCAACCAGAGATCGCTTGCCCGCGGCGCTTCGTGACGGCGGCGATCGACGGTCACCGCTTGTATTGCCCGCATGGCTCCATTGGATACCTGCCACAGCTTCCGTGGAAGACTCACCACAGCACGTTGATCCCACGCATGGGCGCCGTCGTGGCGAACAACACGACCAATGTCCCGATACACGCCCAGCGCAGTGGCAACGGCCCACGCGGATCGAAACGACAAGGACTGCAATCCTGCTGTCGCCGACTGATAGTACCGATCTGCCTCGGCCAGCAGTCGTTCGACCAGTGCCGCCACCGTCTTGCGATTGCCGGCAGCGCCCACCGCCTCCGGTGTCATGCCCACGTCTGACAGCCACTCCAGTGGCAGATAGCAACGGCCGTTGAGGGCATCGTCAATCACGTCGCGCGAGATGTTGGTAAGTTGAAACGCAATACCCAGGTCGGCCGCACGCTGCAAGGCCGGGCGTTTCCGCACGCCCATCACCAGAGCCATCATTACTCCCACTACCCCGGCAACGCGATAGCAGTAGGACATGGTCTGGTCCAGCGTCTCATATCGAAAGTTGCTCACGTCCATTTCGAAACCGGCGAGCAACTCCAGCGGATATTGCTCTGGAATCATGTGTTCACGAGCAACTCGCTGCAATCCCATGAATGGTGGTGGCAGACCCGGATTCCCGGCCAGTGCCTGATGCGTCTGCACCCTCAGGCGCTCAAGCCGACCTGCCGCTTCACCGGACCGCATGGGGCGCAATGCTGATGCTGAACGGGCTGTCAACATGCCCAACTCCTGCCCGTCGATTTCATCGTCGCAGTGCCGGCACCAGGCGTATAGCATCCAGGCATCATCGCGGGTTGTTGAATCGAAAAGGCGTGATGCCAGAGCAAAACTTCTGGAACCCTTCCGGATCATGTCCCGGCTGTTGCTGACGACCGCATCCATCTCAGGTTGCTCCCAGATCGGCGAGCATCAGCCCCGCGGTAGCCTTCGCGGAGCCGATAACGCCCGGAATACCCGCACCCGGGTGGGTACCGGCCCCCACGAAGTACAGATTGTGAATGTGATCGTCGCGATTGTGAATCCGGAAAAAAGCACTTTGGGTCAGGAGCGGTTCCAGCGAGAAGGCTGATCCCAGATGGGCGTTCAGTTCGGTGGAAAAATCAGCCGGTGTGAAGATTCTGGTGGTCACCAGATTGGCGCGCAGATCCGGCAAGGTGTGCTTCTCCAGCGCGTCCAGTATCCGGTCGCGATACGCTGGCCCGACCACACTCCAGTCAATCGGCGCCTTGCCCAGGTGTGGCACCGGAGCAAGAGCGTAAAAGCCTGCCTGTCCCGGCGGGGCCAGCGATGTATCGGTGTGCGAGGGGTTGTGCAGGTAGAGCGAGAAATCATCCGCGATGATGCCACGGTCAAATATATCGGTCAGAAGCTCCCGGTACCGCGGCCCGAACAGAACCGTGTGATGGGCAACGTCCGGGTATTGCCGTTTCAGGCCGAAGTAAACGACGAACAGTGAATTGCTGAAGCGGCTGCGCTGCAGTCGGCGTGCCATTGCCTTGCCCCGATCGGTTGCTGCCAGCAACCCGGCATAGGTGTGCACAATGTCAGCGTTACTGGCTACAGCATCTACAACCTCACTGCGTCCGTCTCCGGTTGCCACTTCCGTGACGCGATTGTGTCGTACGCGGATCTCGGTAACCGGGCAGTCAAGCCGGAGTTCACCGCCCAGATCCTGAAACAGCCGGGCCAGCGCCTGCACCAGCGCACCGGTACCGCCGCGCGGGAAGCGCACGCCCCACTCGCGCTCCAGTGCGTGGATCAGGGCGTAAATTGAGGACACCTGGAAAGGGTTGCCACCGATCAGCAGTGACTGGAAGCTGAAGGCCTGTCGCAAGTGTGGATCCTTCATATAACCGGAAACCACGCTGTAGACCGAGCGGTGACTGCGCAGGCGAATGAGTTGAGGCGCTACGCGCACCATGCTCCAGAAGTCCTGAAAGGGTACCGTCCCCAATTTCAGGTAGCCTTCGCGAAAAACAGCTTCCGAAAACTTCAGAAAGCGGCGGTAGCCGTCCACGTCTGCCGGGTTGATGCGGGCAATCCCCTCGCTGACCGCCTCGATGTCGGCGTTGTACTCCAGGGTAACGCCATCCGGCCACACCAGCCGGTAAAAGGGATCGACCGGCAGCATGTCAACGTAGTCAGCGGTCGCCCGGCCACTCAGTGCGAACAATTCATCGATGGCATTGGGAGCGGTAACAACTGTTGGACCGGCGTCAAAAGTGAAGCCATCCTGCTCGTAGACATAGGCTCGACCACCCGGTCGGGCCCGCTTCTCGAGCAGTACGGTCGGCACGCCCGCCGACTGCAAGCGGATGGCCAGCGCCAGACCACCGAAACCGGCACCGATGACTGCAACCCGGCGGGTCATGGCTGGCTGCTGGCCGGCAACACGTAGCGTAACGCCCGATGAATGGGTACCGGCGGGCGACCGCTGAGAATCCTGCCAGCGTCGGCGGTCGAGAGCCGGCCCGCATAGAAGCGCTCTATAACCGCTGTTGGCAGACGGTAAAAGTGTTGCAGGATCCGGAAACGCTCGGCCGGCTGTGCCGCGAGGAACAACATGCGGTTCAGCAACCTGAATATGCGCTGATCGCGCCAGCGACGCGCTGTCCGCTGGCGAATCCATGCCGACACCGGGACACTGGTCAAGCCGGCCTGCCGTGGCAGTTCGTCGGCAAGGGCAGCGGCTTCCGGCAGTGAATAGCCGGTGGTGTGATGAAACAGGCCGGCACGCAAACCGGAGCGTGGCACAGCGTCGGCAGCTGGCCAGAACGTCTCAAGATCACAGTCGAGAACAATGGGTAGCAATCCTGCTTCTTCAAGCAGCATGGCCTCTATTCGCCAGCCACGGTGCATGGCATAGCTGGCAATGTTCTGGCGTAGTTGGCTGGTATCAATAGTGCTGTCGTCACTGTAGTACGTATCTTCGATCAGCAGTTCCGTCGCGGAGAATGGCAGAACGTAGATGAACCTATAGCCCTGCGCCTGATCGACGGTCGCATCCATCAACAGCGGGCCATCGAGTCCATGTTCAGTGGCCAGCCGCACGTGCTGGCCCAGAAATTTCTGGTAGCGCAGGGTCATGCCTGACACCAGCGATTGCCCGGCACCTCGACCGTCGATCACAAGACCTGCGCGAAGCACCTCACCGTCTGCCAGCCTCACATGATCCCCCGCCACGGTTTCCACTGCACTATTGAGCCGCACAGCGGACCCCAGGGCTTGCAGGGTATGAGAATGGAGTTGGCCAGATTTCAACGAGTGATAGCCACCATCCAGCCGACGCTTCCGTTCCGGAAACCGTACGTCGTAGTGCGACCACGAATGGCTCGCCAGCGGTTGCAGCCAGCTCAAGACCTGCGGACTGACGTCCGCACTGTGAAAGGACCAGGTGTGATTGCCACCCAGTCTGTCCGCCGATTCGAGCACGCATATCGAGAGATCCGGCCGAATCGACCTGAAGCGCAGGGCGAGCAGGCAATTGGCGAGACCGCCACCCACCAGCAGCACGTTGGCCGTCGTGTCGGCCGTCACCCGCTGTGATCCCCGGATGCAGCGGCCATCACTTCATCGGCCAGCATTGGACTCCAGCGTCCGCGGAATCGTGCCTTGAGCTTCCCCTCGGCATCGAACAACAACAGATTCGGCAACGTCGTATCCAGGTGGAAGGCCTTGGCCCAGGCACCGCCGGGGTCCATCAGAACAGCAACACCGGCCGGCACGCGCTTGCGCAGCGTTTGAGCAGTCCGATCAAGATCGACGTTTGCGTCAACCGGCAAATCGGCGACATTCATGAAATGCATGCCAGGGGCTCGCGCACTCAGATCACGCTCCCAGCGCTCAATCATCCCCAGCCGACGTATGGTGACGACGACCACCGTTACGGAATTGCCCCGATGATGCGCCAGAGAGTCGACTGCGCCGAACTGGTCGGTAAATTCCTGACTGGCGATTGCCGGGCCGGATTGAGTCAGTGGTGATCCGGTCGTGTCGCCCTCGGCTGCCCCACCGGGGGTCGCCAACATCGTCGAGGCGACAATGACAAGCAGCCGCGGGAATGCCGACAGCAAAGGCTAAACGGTCGGAGCGATGCGGCGTAAAACATGGTTCGCCGGGGCAGGTGGCGCGCCAGCCAGTGGCGCCGAACCGTAATTGTACCGGGATCAGCTAAAACTCGAATTGCCACCCCACAAAGAGGTCTGGCGCGTCCGGTTTCAGCGTAAACCGGAAGCCGGGTTCGGTATTCCCCGGAGGGCTCTCATCTTCTGCGGAAAGATTGCCTGCGGTGAAGTTTGGCGGACCTGCCGGCACGTTGAACAGACCCTGCGGATCTGTGCCCTGCGGATCTGTGAGTGTGAGGTCCAGCGACTCGCCGGACAGATCCCCGGCTACCGCATCGGGACCAGCCATTACGACCAGCACCAATACCAGACCAGGTAACCCGACGTGCCTGCGCCGCATCGGTAGAATCCCGTGGCGAACTTGCAGACAGCGTAGTGAGCGCGGTGCCGCAAAACGCGGCACCGGCTCACTGTTCGCGACTGCATCGGAAACGACATTCAGGATTCGGTCAAATCGCCGGCGGCCTAAGTTAAACCGCTTGACCAGCAGCGACGATCGCAGCTAGCGAACCTGAACTTCGATAGCCCGTGGCTTGCGTGCTTCAGACTTCGGAATCCCACCCTCAGTACGCCATCCTTGCTCTCGGCCTGGATCTTCGAGTCATCAGCGTCTGCCGGCAGCGAGAAGCTGCGCGCAAATGTCCCATAGTACGACTCGATGCGGTGATGCTTTTCGTCACTGGACGTGTCTTCAAGACGGCGCTCGCCACGAATGGTAAGAATCCCTTCGTGGACCGAGACGTCGATATCCTTCTTCGACACCTCCGGCAATTCGGCCTTTACGACATAGGCGTCCTCGGTTTCCGAAATATTGGCAACGGGCCGCCACTCGACAGCATTGCCGTCACCATTTTCAGCCGACGGCACCGCTGAACGGCCCAGAAGCCGCCCGTACTGATTGAACAGATCGTCGAACTCCCGAAGGGGGCTCCAATTGACTAACCTCATGTGCAGATCTCCTGAACGTTGGGCGCCGCCGCATTTGGCCGCGCATGACAGGAATCTGGGGTTGGTCAGGAAAATTTCAAGGGAAATTTCAAGCCAGTTTTGCGAGTGCGTTCGCCAACGCCTGGATCAGGTCGTCAGCGTCTTCCAGACCCACGGATAGCCTGACCAGACCATCAGTCAGCCCGATGCGCTGTCGCTCAGCGGGATCGACATCGGCATGGGTCATCGTTGCCGGATGGGTGATCAGCGATTCCACCGAACCCAGGTTTTCCGCCAGGGCCCATAGTTGAATGCTGTCCATCAGCGCCTTGCCTGCTGCCACACCGCCTTTGACCTCGAATGAAAGCATGGCACCAAAGCCTGTTGCCTGGCGCTTCGCGAGTTCATGCTGCGGAAACGAAGGGAGCCCCGGATAATTTACCCGCGCCACCTTGGGATGTGCCTCCAGATATCGGGCGATCAGGAGCGCATTGGCGGCCTGACGATCCATGCGCACCGACAGTGTTTTGCTTCCCTGCAAGGTCAGCCACGCGACCTGTGGCGACATGATCATGCCAGTGGCATTCATGACAAAACGAATGGCCTCGGCCTGCTCATTGGTCTTCGTTACAACCGCACCGCCAACCGTGGCATTGTGGCCATCGAAATACTTTGTTGTGCTGTGCAGAACGAAGTCTGCGCCCAACTCCAGCGGGCGCTGGTAATACGGCGTGAGGAAAGTATTGTCCACGGCGTGCGGGATGCCACGGTCACGGGCGACGTTGGATACGGCCTGAAGATCTGCCAGTTTCAGCGTGGGATTGGCCGGCGTTTCCGTCAGCACAAGTTTGGTGTTTTTGCGAATGGCCTTGCTGATATTGGCTGCATCGGCGGAATCCACAAATGAAAAGTCCACACCAAAGCGCGCATAGATCTTCGTAGCCACACGATAGGTGCCGCCATAGACCACGTCCGAAACGATGGCGTGGTCACCGGCATTCAGACAAGCCAGGAAGAGACCATTGATGGCAGCCATGCCAGTACCAAAACAGATGGTGTCCGCACCACCTTCCAGGTCAGTGATCTTGAGCTCAAGTGCGCGCACGGTCGGATTTGCCGAGCGGGAGTAGGAATATCCCTTCTCCATGTAACGATCCACCGACTCCTGTACATAGGTAGTGGTCTGGTAGATCGGCGTCAATATCGATCCGGTTACAGGATCTGGGGTCACACCACTGTGGACTTGTCGGGTTGTGAACCCGGACTTCTTGTCGGTCATGTCGGATTGAGCCTTGGTCAGATTGGGCTCCGATTGGCCTCCGATTGGTCAGAGCCCTGGAGCAGACCCGTGATTGTAACGCGCGGAGCCGGAAACCGGATCCGGCCTAGAACTGGTCGTCGGTAATGGCCAGCAGCGCCTCAGGACCGGCCTGCAGAGCGCACAGGTGCGCGGTTGCCAGCGGCATGAACTGTTCTGCATAGAAGCGGGCAGTAATGATCTTCGCCTCGAGGAAGCTGCGCTCCGGGGCGTTCAGGTCTGTGGCCAGCCGACGGTGAGCGATCAATGCCCCACGCGCCAACTGCCAACCCCCCGTCACGGTCCCCATCAACATCAGCAGATGATACGCCGCAGAACCAGGCGTCGCGGGATGACTGGCATGATTTTCTGCCAACCATTTTCCTGCCTTTTCAATTGCCTGCAAGCCTTTCTGAAGACGTTCACTGATAACGCCAAGCTCTGCCACAGTGCGTATCTCAGCTTCGAATTCACGCAAATCGGCAATCAGCGACTTCAGTGATTCCCCACCATCGCGCAGAATTTTCCGACTCACGAGATCATTGGCCTGAATGCCGGTCGTGCCCTCGTAGATGGTGGTAATACGGGCGTCACGCAAATACTGCGCGGCCCCGGTCTCTTCCACATAGCCCATGCCACCATGGATTTGCAGACCGATTGAAGTGAGCACCTGCCCCATTTCAGTCGACCAACCCTTCACAACCGGCGTCATCAACTCCACACGGGCCTCATGCCGCGCACGCTCCCCGGCATCGGGGTGTCGTCGCGCCAGATCCAGATGGGCTGCAGTCACGTAGGTAACTCCGCGCATTGCCTCGATATAGGCTTTCATCGTCAGCAACATCCGGCGTACATCAGCGTGCCGGATGATCGGCGCACGCCCTTTCTCGCCGGCAACGTGGCCCTGAACCCGATCACGCGCATAGGCCAGTGCCTGCTGATAGGCGCGCTCCGAGACAGCGACACCCTCCAGACCGACGCCTAGCCGGGCGTGATTCATCATCGTGAACATGGCCGCAAGGCCATTGTTGGGCTCGCCAACCAGGAAACCGACCGCCTTGTCGAAAGCCATAACGCAAGTGGGGCTGCCGTGAATACCCAGCTTGTGCTCTACCGAGATCGCCCGCACGCCGTTGCGCTCGCCAAGGCTGCCATCCGCCTGCGGAATAAACTTGGGGACCAGAAACAGCGAAATGCCACGCACTCCCGGCGGCGCGTCTGGCAGGCGCGCCAGCACCAGGTGTACGACATTTTCCGTCATGTCATGGTCACCCCAGGTGATGAAGATCTTCTGGCCACTCACCAGGTAGTGATCTCCGTCTGGTGCCGCCTGTGTGCGCAGCGCGGCCAGGTCCGTACCCGCCTGCGGTTCCGTCAGGCACATGGTGCCGGTCCACTCGCCAGCCGTCATCCGGGGCAGGTAAATGCGGCGCAGTTCCTCGCTGCCATGGGCATCGATCGCCCGCACTGCTCCTTCGGTCAGCAACGGACACAAAGACCAGGCCAGATTGGCCGAGTACCACATCTCGTCGATTGCGACACCAAACAGGAACGGCAGATCCTGACCACCAAATTCCTCGGGGGCAGTCACCAGGGACCAGCCACCGGACTGGAACTCCCGGTAGACAGCCTTGAACTCATCGGGAACCACCACGCCGCCGTCCTCGACGCGTGTGCCTTTCTGGTCGCCGATCTGATTGGTAGGGCCGATGACCTTGCTGGCCAACTCCGCCGCCTGCTCCAGGATGGCCTCAGCCATGTCAGGCGTGGCGTCCTCCCCCCCTGGTAGGTCGGTAATGCGCGAGAGTTCCGCCAACTCGCGAATCACAAACAACATCTCTCTGATTGGTGCCTGATACTCGGACATATGACTAACTCTTCACAGGAACGGCTTTAACCGCGCTTCTTCATTGACTACCTTAACAAAGGTATCGCGCCTGAAGGCAGGCCTACAAGGGTACAGCTGCTCCGGTCGAAGGATTCATGATCCTGCGAGGTAACAACGACAGCAACCCGGGAAAGCACCTGAAGTTATGCCCGTTGTCGGGAATCGCGGCGTCGGTCGCTCTCCAGCAGCAACTTCTTTCGCAGACGGATACTTGAGGGCGTAACTTCCACAAGTTCATCATCATCGATGAACTCCAGGGCCTGTTCCAGCGAAAACCGGATGGGCGGCGTCAGCAGCAGGTCTTCGTCCGTACCGGCTGCCCGGATATTGGTGAGCTGTTTGGCCTTGGTGGGATTGACGACAAGGTCATTGCCACGGCTGTGTATGCCGCACAACATGCCTTCATACACCGGCTCACCGTGACCGATGAAAAGCCGCCCCCTCTCCTGCAGATTGAACAGGGCATAGGCCAGAGCCTTCCCGGCAACCATCGACACCAGCACGCCATTGACGCGCTGACCAATAGCCGCAGGAACCCGACGGTCGTAACGGTCGAACACATGGTAGATAAGGCCGGTGCCTGCCGTGCAGGTCAGGTATTCGGTACGAAAGCCGATCAGGCCGCGGGCAGGAATACGGTATTCGATGCGCAGGCGGCCGGTACCGTCCGGCGTCATGGCCAGCAACTCCCCCTTGCGCTCTGCAAGCCGGCTCATCACTGCACCCTGATAGTCCTCCTCGAAGTCAACGGTGAGTTGCTCCCAGGGCTCGCAGACCACGCCGTCGACCTCCTGCAGGATGACCTCGGGCCGCGATACTGCCAGCTCGTAGCCTTCACGACGCATGTTCTCGATCAGGATCGAGAGGTGCAGTTCGCCACGACCGGACACCTGGAACTTGTCCGGGTCACCGGTCGGCTCCACACGCAGCGCCACATTGTGTTTCAGTTCACGCTCCAGGCGTTCCTTGATATGCCGGCTGGTGAGGAACTTGCCCTCCTTGCCCGCCAGCGGCGATTTGTTCACCTGGAAGGTCATCGTGATGGTCGGCTCGTCAACCTTGAGCGGCGGCAGAGCTTCCGGGTGCTCCCGGTCACAAACGGTATCGGATATGAACAGTTCCTCAATACCGCTGAAAACCACGATATCGCCGGCACTTGCCTGCTCGACCTTGTAACGGTTGAGTCCCAGGAACCCGTACAGTTCGCCGAGCCTGCCCATGCGCACCTTGCCATCGGCACCGACAATGCTGACCGTGGCGCCGGCATTTGCCCGGCCGCGCGTGATGCGCCCGATGCCGAGCATGCCAACATAGGCGTCATAGTCGAGACTTGAAACCTGCAATTGCAGATGGCCATCCGGATCAACGGCCGGTGGCCTGACATGCTTGACGATGGCCTCAAAGAGCGGCGTCATGTCACCGGAGCGCACTTCCGGCTCGAGGCCGGCATAGCCATTCAGGGCCGATGCATAGATCACCGGAAAATCCAGTTGCTCGTTGGTAGCACCCAGGCGGTCAAACAGCTCAAAAGTCTGGTCCAGCACCCAGCCAGGACGGGCGCCATCGCGGTCGATCTTGTTGATCACCACAATGGGGGTGAAGCCCTGGGCGAAGGCCTTCTGGGTCACAAAGCGCGTCTGCGGCATCGGACCATCAACCGCGTCGACCAGCAACAGCACACAGTCAGCCATGGACAGCACACGCTCCACTTCGCCACCAAAGTCGGCGTGTCCGGGCGTATCAATGATATTTATCCGGTAATCCCGCCAGAGGATCGCCGTGTTCTTGGCAAGGATCGTGATACCCCGTTCCTTCTCGATGTCATTCGAGTCCATCGCCCGCTCAGGCAGCTGGAAACGGGCCTCAAGGGTGCTGGACTGACGAAGCAGTTTGTCCACAAGAGTGGTCTTGCCATGGTCGACATGGGCAATAATTGCGATATTCCGGAGCATGGCAGTCGCCCGGGACGTGGCGGGGGTCGTGATTTCATTCATGGGGGGGCAGCCGGGGGGGACTTAAGATGGGGAATTATAGTGTGCTGTCGAGCAGAAACCCACATCTGTGATCGGACCCGGGTCGTCAATCGGGCCCAGGACGCTAAACTCAGGTGATCGGATTCTGGAGAATCCCGGAACTATGGACCACTGAATAACACGGTGAGCACAAGCGGCATGAACAATCGATCCGGGGCCTGGCGATGGTACACCACACTGTGGCTGTTGGCGGCAGCATCCTTGATGGCCGGCTGCAGCAGTGCTCCGCAGCTTCCCGACACGGCCCCGGAAGCAATCGCTGCAAGTGGTGTAGCCCCCACCGATGCTGCCCGTACCCAGGCAGTGTTCACTGCGATGCAGATGGTGGGTGTGCCCTACAAATGGGGTGGCGCCACGCCTCAGGGCTTCGACTGCAGTGGTCTGGTGCAATTCGCCTTTGCCAGTGCCGGCATGCACCTGCCACGTACAGCAGCCGCACAACTGAAAGCGGTGACTCCACTGACCCTGGAAAATGCCCGGGCTGGCGACCTGCTGTTTTTCAAGAACGGCAACCGCACCTCGCACGTGGCGATCTATCTGGGTGATGGGCGCTTTGTGCACGCCCCCAACACCGGCAATCAGGTGTCGATAGACAGCTTCGGCAGCACCTACTGGCGCACGCATTTTGCACGTGCCGGCCGCGTCCAGTCGGGCGGTTGAACCGGCGCGGGCTAACGCAGGGACAAGACGAGGTTGCCGACGGCAAGGGCAAGCAGCAGAGTCCAGGTCATGACCACTCCCGCGAATCGACCCGTGCTCCGTCCTGAGCTGCGGGTCAGCCCGACGGCGTGCAGCAGGCGGGCAACGACGAGCCAGGCGCCGGCCGTGTGCACTGCCCACCAGGCGCCACCGCCAACCTCATAGAATGCCAGCAGCAGCAAGGCCAGCGGCACATACTCCGCGAAATTACCGTGAATGCGGACGGCCCGCTCCAGCTCGACGTTGTGGGCCGTCCCCAAACCGACTGCAAAGCGCATCCGGCACTTCGCGACGCGGTAGCTCAGCACCACATACACAACCGACAGCACGCTGGCGTATATCGCCGTAATTGCTACTGACACAGGTTTCTCCTAGCTTGGTTTGCCGGACAGATGATTCCGGAACTGTTCCCGAAGTTGAACCTTGCTGACCTTCCCGGTAGCAGTATGTGGCAGGTCAGCAATAAAAATAACGTCGTCCGGAACCCACCAGCTCGCCACTTTTTCGACCAGGAAGGCCAGAAGTTCATCCCGCGATACCGTCATTCCGGGCTTCAGTACCGCGATCAGCAGAGGGCGCTCCGACCACTTCGGGTGACTGACACCAATCACGGCAACTTCGGCAATCGCCGGATGTTCCATCGCGTGATTTTCGAGCTCGATTGAACTGATCCATTCCCCGCCCGATTTGATGACATCCTTGGTACGGTCGGTAATTTGCAGATAACCGTCGGCATCGATGGTCGCAACGTCGCCAGTGGAAAACCAGCCATCAGCGGTGTGTGCGTCACTACTCTCAAGACCGTAGTAGCCGCTGGCCACGAACGGCCCACGCACCTGCAGATTGCCACTGGTCTTGCCATCCCATGGCAGCAACTGCCCCGCATCGCTACGCAGACGCAGCTCCACGCCAAATACTGCCCGCCCCTGCTTGGCCTTGAGTGCGCGAAGCTCTGCTGGCGTGTGCTGATCCCTTGGTGGTTTCGGTGCATTGAAGGTGCCCAGCGGAGAAGTTTCGGTCATCCCCCAGGCATGGTGCGTTTCCACACCATGCCGCTCGCGGAATTCATCGATAACCGATGGCGGGCAGGCCGCACCACCGACGATAGTGCGCTGCAGGCTGGGCAGGGTAATAGCCGTCTTGTCCAGATACTGCAACAGTGCCAGCCAGACTGTGGGCACGCCCAGAGCTACTGTCACCTGCTCCTGATTGATCAGTTCACAGAGCGTGGCCGGGTCGCCAGCGGCACGCCCCGGCAATACCAGCTTGGCGCCCACAATCGGCGCGGTGAACGGAACGCCCCAGGCATTGACATGAAACATGGGCACCACCGGCAGCATGACATCCACGGCACGTATACCCATGATATCGGCACCGATGGTTGCCATCGCATGTAACACCGTCGAGCGGTGACTGTAGAGCACGCCCTTCGGATTGCCGGTGGTTCCGGACGTGTAGCACAGACAGCTTGCCAGCCGCTCATCCAGATCAGGCCAATCGATGCTCGCGCTCTCGGCATTCAGCAATGTTTCGTAGCAGATCGCGTCGGTCAACAACCCGGTGGATGCCGTCGCCGGCATATGCCCGCCATCAGTCATGAAAACGACTGATGTCACTTTCTTCAACAGTGGCCCGATCTTTTCCAGCAAAGGTGCGAATTCGACGGCAGCGAACAACACCGTGGCGCCACCATCGTTGATGATCCAGGCAATCTGTTCGGGTGTCAGTCGGGGATTGACCGTGCAACACCAGACCGGAACAGCAGACCGCGTAGTACAACTCGAAATGCCGAAAATCATTCCATCCCAGAGTCGCGATTCGCGCTGAGACCGGCAGCTTGTGCCGGGCAATCGCATTGGCCAATTGAGCAGCCCGTGCAAAGGCCTGACCATAGGTTTCGCGGTGGCGGGGATGGTCTGCCGTAATGGAGACTACTTCCCGGTTGCCATGATGTTGTGTGGCGTGACGCAGAATCCCCGTGATCGTCAGGGGAACATCCATCATCAGACCCTGCATGATTAACGTCCCTCGATAAAATCGGCGAGCGCAGGCCATTGTGCGCCACCGATATCCGGTTTGAAGAATCCAAAATGATCCATCCGCGGACCGGATGCCTCCTGCGCTCCCAACTTGACGAACTCGCGTTCAGCGTTTGGGAACCACGCGTGCCAGGCGTGCACCGATGGCTCGCTGGCCAGCGGGTCGTTTTCAATACAGTAGGTCCGCAGCGCGCATCGTATGGCGTCGTAATACTGCGGCTGTGGTCCCACGCGATCACTACGGATGTAATCCGGATCCCGGCCCCAGCTCGCCCACTGACGGGCAACACCGGCCGGGATGTCCTGTCCCAGACCGAAACGGGATGCCGGAAAGGTTGTAGCGATAGCGGTCAGCAACGGTATTGCCACGTACCACATTGTAAAAACCTTGGCCCGCTCTGTGCCATGCCAGTGTCGCCAATAGCCGGATTGACTGGCCACACCCACCAGTCCATCCACTTCCAGTATGCGCGGTGTGAGCCCGAGGAACTGTCCACCAACAGAATGTCCAAGGATTACGAGTCGCCGGACTTTCCGGTGGGAACGCAGCCAGCCCATTGCAGCCGGAAAATCCTGCAGGCCCCAGTCCTGAAGCTGGACGCGGGCTGCCTGCCCGGGCTCCAGCACGGAGTCGCCCAGCCCCCGATAGTCGTAGGTGAGAACACCGATATTCCGACCGGCCAGATACAGCGCCAGATGCCGGTAGAACCGCCGTCGCACGCCCATCGCAGAATTGACCAGCAACCAGGTGTCCGCAGGCTCAACCGGATCATGAATGGTCCCGCGCAGCGTTTGACCATCGTCAGCATTGAACTCAATGTCGACCGGCATCACGGCTCAAGGACGACGCCGGCATCAAGCAGCCTGGCGATTTCCAAAGCGCTATATCCTGCTTCACCCAGTATCTCGCGGCAGTCTGCGCCGGCATTGCGCGGCGGCCGTGGCTCCCCCGGTGGCGTCGCGCTGAAGCGGGGTACCGGGCTGCTCTGGAGCACACCACCAACAGTCGTGAATGATCGTCGCGCGACGTGGTGTGGATGCCGGCTCGCCTCACTCACCGTGAGCACGGGTGCAAAACACGCCTCCGTGCCTTCAAGCAGTGCACACCATTCATCGCGCGTGCGGCTACGGAATACCTTGGCCAGTTCAGCCTTGAGCTCTGCCGACACTGACGCCGTCGGTGACTGCAGATTCAAGCCACATCCACTGAAAAGTTCGGCATCGAGGCCGGCGCGCTCGATCAGTTCCCGATAGAACCCTGGTTCGAGCGCCGCGACGCTGATGTATTTGCCATCACGAGTTTCATAAGTCGCGTAATAGTGCGCAGCGCCGCTCAGGAAATGGCTGCGAGACTGTTCATCGAACTGGCCGGCAGCGCCCAATCCGTGAAACATGGCCATGAATGCGTTCACCCCATCCAGCATGGCGGCATCTACCACCTGACCGCGACCCGAACGTCGCACATCGAGCAATGCGCAAACGATGCCGAAGGCCAGCAGCAATCCGCCACCACCAAAGTCAGCCAGCAGATTGAGTGGCGGTACGGGCGGACCGTCTGCTGGACCGAAAGCGTGCAACGCGCCACTCAAGGCAAGATAGTTGAGATCGTGTCCCGCTGCCTGCGCCAGCGGCCCTTCCTGCCCCCAGCCCGTCACCCGGCCATATACAAGTCGCGGATTGATCTTCAGGCAGATCTCCGGTCCGAAGCCGAGTCGCTCGGCCACGCCAGGCCGGAATCCTTCCACCAGCGCATCGGCATCGGCGGTCAGGCGCAGTAACACCTCAATACCCGCCTCACTCTTGAGATTCAATGCGATGCTGCGCCGGTTTCGGCGCAGCGGGTCAAGCATCTGCATGGCCTTTTCGCCCGACAGTTCATGCGGCGGCCTGTCAATACGGATTACATCGGCACCCAGATCGCCGAACAGCATTCCACAGAACGGCCCCGGCCCGATGCTGGCGACCTCGATGATACGAAGTCCGGCCAGCGGCCCCATCAGTCACTGTCCGGTCTATGACGGGGATCCAGACCGATGGATCGCGCGATGATTTCACGCATGACCTCCGAGGAACCGGCATAGATGCGCGACACGCGCGCGTCCCGATACATGCGCGAAATACGGTACTCGTCCATATACCCGGCACCACCGTGCAGTTGCACACACTCGTCGGTCACCCGGCCTTCGAGTTCGCTGCAATGAAGTTTTGCCCGCGCAACATCGGCTGCTGTCAGACGGCCTGCATTGAATTCCAGCACACAGTGATCGACAAACACCTGCGCGATATCGATCTGTGTACGCATATCCGCCATCTTGAAGCGATTGACCTGGAAGTCCCCCACCGCCCGGCCGAAAATGCGTCGCTCGCGAATGTAGTCCATGGTCAGGTCGAAGGCGATCTGGCTTGCCGCCACGTACTGTGCAGCAGAAATCAGCCGCTCCTCGGTCAGATACTGCATCAGGTAGTAGAAGCCGCGGGCAGGATCACCAAGCACGTTGGATTTCGGCACCCGAACATTCTCAAAAAACAGCTCCGCCGTGTCCTGCGAGTTCAGCCCCATCTTCTTGAGATTGCGCCCTCGTGCGAAGCCAGGCATATCCCGCTCAACCAGAAACAGGCCCAGCTGACGGTCAGGTCCGGTTCGGGCCGCCACAACAAATACGTCACCGTTGATGCCGTTGGAGATATAGGTCTTGGCGCCATTCAGCAGATAGTGGTCATCCCGCTCCTCGGCCCGGGTCCGGATGCCGGCCAGATCGCTGCCAGCACCTGGCTCGGTCATGGCTATGCCGAGGATCTTGTCACCCCGGGCGCACGCTGGCAGGAAGCGCCTTTTCTGCTCGTCAGTGCCCAGACCTTCGAGATACGGGGCAACCAGCCGGGAATGAAGGGTGAAGTACAGCCCGCTGTCGCCGTACCTCAGGTTCTCCTCGATCAGGATCTGCTCGTAGCGAAAATCATCAATGCCTGCACCACCGTACTGTTCGTCGGCCTGCATAAGCAGCAGCCCCTGCGCACCGCCTTTCTGATAAATCTCCCGGTCGATGAGGCCAGCCGCATGCCAACGCTCACGATGCGGCTCCACTTCCTTCTGGAAGAAGCGCCGGACCGATTCCCGGAAAATGTGGTGTTCTGATTCTAGGTGGTGGCGTTCCACAGGAGTGCTGGTGCTTCGGCGGCTATCAGGCCGGTGTACCCGGTGGCAGGCGCGGATAGTAAAGCTCCCCGTTGGCTGCCCGCTCGCGCAGCGACGCCGGGACTTCGAAACGCGGGCCATACGCTGCCGCAAGCCGGTCAGCCTCAGTCACAAGAGCCTTCAAGCCGATGGTTTCGATGAAGGACAGCGTGCCGCCAGTCCATGGCGGATAACCCCAGCCCAGAATCGAGCCGATGTCGGCGTCGGCTGGCTCGGTAACTACGCCTTCGTCCAGGCAACGAACTGTTTCCAGTGCCTGGATGTACAGCAGACGCTTCTTGACCTCTTCCACATCAGGCTGGACAGCCACCGGCGGATAGACCGAGGCAATCCCGGGCCACAGGTATTTCCTGCCAGCCGCCTTGTCGGCTGCTTTGTCAGCTTGAGGATACTCATAGAAGCCCTTGCCGGCCTTCTTGCCCTTGCGATCAAGCTCCTCAACAAACTTCAGTGCCACGGCGATGGCCGACGGACCGGTGTACTTGTCGCCCAGATCGGCACGCGTCTGTTTATAGATCTTTGCCGACAGCTCCAGACTCACTTCATCGTGAACCGCCAACGGGCCTACCGGCATGCCGGCCTGTTTGCCGGCGTTCTCAATCAGTGCCGGCAACACGCCCTCCTGCAACAGCGCCATTCCCTCGTTCACATAGGTCATGAACACCCGGCTGGTGTAGAAACCCCGGCTGTCGTTGACAACGATCGGTGTCTTGCGGATCTGCTGGACGTAGTCGAGGGATCTGGCCACCGCCTCATCGGAAGTCTCACGCGCAACGATGACCTCGACCAGGGGCATCTTGTCGACGGGCGAGAAGAAATGCAGCCCGATAAAGTTGGCCGGCCGCTTTGATGCCTCAGCCAGGCCTGTGATCGGCAGTGTGGAGGTGTTGGACGCGAAAATGGCTGATTCCGGTATCACGGCTTCGGTCTTGCGGGTGACGTCGGCCTTGATTTCCCGGCTCTCAAACACGGCCTCAATAACAAGCTCGCAGTTCTTGAGATCAGCATAGTCGGTTGTCGGATGGATGCGACCGAGAATGACATCCCGCTCGTCTGTCGTGGTCCGCCCCTGATCCACCCGCTTCTGCAACAGTCCGCGCGAATAGTCCTTGCCCTTCTTCGCCGCTTCGATGCTGGTATCAAGCAGAACCACGTCCATGCCGGCCCGCGCTGACACAAAGGCGATGCCGGCTCCCATCATCCCGGCACCAAGCATCCCCAGCCGCGTGACCTTCGACTTCGGCACCGCGGACGGGCGGCGCACCAGTTTGTCGGCAGCGCCCTTGTTGATGAACAGCGTACGGGTCATGTTGCGATAGACCGGATTCAGCAGAAGGCTCGTGAAATAGCGAGCTTCGATCTTCAGCGCCGTGTCGAAGGGCACCAGGCTGCCTTCATATACCGCCGACAGAATGGCAATTGGCGCCGGGTAATTGTGCTGCGTCTTGTCGGCGATCAGGGCTGATCCCGCCATGAATGTCTGCTGGGCTCCGGGATTCAGCGCACCCGCACCGCCGGGCCAGCGAAATTTCTTGTTGTCCAGGGTTGTTCCGGGATTCAGTGATGCCAGAAGCCAGTTTCGCGCCACCCGCAAAAGCTCATCAGGTGCCGCCAGCGCATGGACGATGCCCAGGGCCAGTGCCTTGTCCGGCCAACGTGGGTACCCTGGGTCATCAGTTCCAGCGCTGGCTGAATGCCGATCAGTCGCGGCAGGCGCTGCGTGCCACCGGCGCCAGGCAACAGGCCGACCTGCACCTCGGGCAGGCCTACCACCGCCTTCGGGTCATTGCTCAGGACGCGGAAGTGACAGGCCAGGCACAACTCCAGCCCACCACCCAGAGCCGTGCCGTTGATCGCTGCGGCAACTGGTTTGCCGCCGGTTTCCAGCCGGCGTAGTACCGCCGCATAGTTGCTGATCTCGCGCATCAGGTCCGGAGGACTAACTTTGCTGCCGTAGATATTGACGATCCCCTTGAGATCCGCGCCAGCGATGAAGGCTGGTTTGCCGGAGGTGAAGATCGCACCCTTGATCGCTTTGTCGCTCAGTATCCGGTCGACTGCCGTCGCCAGTTCGGCAGTGAATTCCGGGGTGATCACGTTCATCGACCGGTCAGCCTGATCGATCGTCAGTGTGGCGATGCCCTCGGCATCAATGTCGAACCGGATGGCTGCTTGCGCTTTCAGGTTCATCGCTCAAACCCGCTCAATGATTGTTGCAGTACCCATGCCGGCGCCCACACACAGATTGACCAGCGCAGTGTTGAGATCCCGACGTTCCAGTTCGTCAAGCACGGTACCCAGGATCATCGCCCCGGTGGCGCCCAGCGGATGACCCATGGCGATGGCGCCGCCATTGACGTTGATGCGATCGTGCGGAATATCGAGTAACTGCATGAAGCGCAATACAACGGAGGCGAAGGCCTCGTTAAGCTCAAAGAGATCAATATCGCCGGCCTGCATCCCGCAGCGCTTCAGCACTTTTTCGGCCGATGGCGCCGGTCCGGTCAGCATGATGGTTGGTTCCGACCCAATGGATGCGAAGCCGACGATGCGTGCCCGGGGCTTCAGACCCAGTTCCCTGCCCACTTCGCGTGTACCTACAAGCACTGCGGCTGCACCATCCACGATGCCGGAGGAATTGCCGCCGGTGTGTACGTGTTTGATGCGCTCAACCTCCGGGTAGCGCAGCAACGCCACGGCATCAAAACCAAACTGCTCGCCGATAATCGCGAATGCCGGCTTCAGTTCGGCCAGCGCTTCCACGGTCGTTCCGGGGCGCACGTGTTCATCA
>JAWKZI010000016.1:0-65816 GCA_041396045.1 Gammaproteobacteria bacterium
GCCCATGGCCTCGGCCAGTCGGCCGAACACGGTGTCCTGGTTCGCAGCAATCAGGATCATGCCGCTATCCCGCGTCGGATAAACATTCGAAGGCGCCACGTTGGGCAGGATTGCCCCGGTGCGCTCCCGGACATAGCCGGTTTTGTCATATTCCGTAACCAGGGACTCCATCATGTTCAGAACGGCTTCGTAGATTGCCGAATCAACGATCTGCCCCTGGCCGGTGCGCTCACGGTGGTACAGCGCTGACAGTGCACCCACACAAGCAAAAGTTGCCGCCAGTGAATCACCAATACTGATACCCATCCGGCTGGGTGGTGTGGACGGGTCGCCGCAGACATAACGCAGGCCCCCCATCGCTTCGCCGACAGCGCCGAATCCAGCGCGCTTGGCATAGGGTCCTGTTTGCCCATAGCCTGAAACCCGGATCATGATCAGCCGGGGATTAATCTTGTGCAGCTCGGCGAAAGACAGATTCCACCGTTCCAGCGTACCCGGGCGAAAGTTCTCCAGGACAAAATCGGCCCTGGCGATCAGATCCCGGGCGATTGCCTGACCTTCGGACTCACGCAAATTCAGCGTTACTGATTTTTTGTTGCGGGCCACCACAGGCCACCACAGCGACATGCCATGGGCCTTTTCCCGACCCCATTCGCGCATCGGATCGCCCTGGCCGGGAGGCTCCAGCTTGATCACTTCTGCACCAAAATCCCCCATAAGCTGGCCGCAGAATGGTCCGGCCAGCAACGTGCCCATTTCGATTACTCGTAGCCCGGCCAGTGGCCCGGCCTGTGTGCCCGTGGGCGAAGTGTGTTCAATTGCCATGCGAAAGCCCTGTATTCAGATGTGCAGGATGGCGACGATTTGCCGCTTGACCTGATTGCTGCAGCCGGCTCACACCGGGCTGGTAATCCCGACGTATTCTTGTAACGCTGACTGCGGCGTATAGAATAACCATTTTCCACGTTCCTGTAAGGTCATGAGCCAGCCAGTGAATCGCGTTTCAATCATCGAAGTCGGTCCCCGCGATGGACTCCAGAGTGAGCCCGAAGTGCTGACGACTGCAACCAAGATCGAATTCATCCGGCGCGCAATCGACGCAGGAATTCGCCGCATGGAAGTGACGAGTTTCGTACACCCGAAGCGAGTACCCCAGATGGCCGACGCCGAAGATGTTATCCGCGGCCTGCCCAAAGATCTGGGTGTGATCTACATAGGCCTGGTACTTAATCGCAAGGGCTTCGAGCGCGCGCAGGCCACCGGCATTCCCGAAATCGGCATGGCCGTTGTCGCCAGTGATACCTACAACCAGCGGAACCAGGGTGTACCCACCGCCGAGTCAGTAAAAGCCTGGGTGGATATAGCACGTGACGCAAAGGCCGCCGGCATTCGCGCCAATGTAATGATCTCTTCAGCGTTCGGCTGTCCGTTCGAAGGCGAAGTGCCATTGCAGCGCGTGCTTGACCTGGTCGACCAGGTCATGGAAGGCGACCCGGTTGAGCTCGGCATTGCAGACAGCATCGGTGTTGCGGTGCCGTCCCAGGTCCGCGACCTGCTGGGTGCGGTACGCAGTCGGGCACCCGGCGTGCCACTTCGCTGCCACTTTCACAACACTCGCAACACCGGCATTGCCAACGCCCAGGCAGCACTGGATATCGGCGTGGACTCGCTGGATGCCAGTATCGGCGGAATAGGCGGTTGCCCCTTTGCGCCGGCCGCCACCGGCAACATTCCCACCGACGATTTGCTCTATATGCTTGACCGGTCAGGTATCGAAACCGGCGTGTCGCTGGAAAAAATCATCAATACGAGCCGATGGCTCGCCGAACAACTGGGCAGGGGCACGCCAGCCATGCTGCCCAAAGCGGGCATATTTCCGCAGATCGCCGAGGTAAATCGCGCCCGCCTTGCGGGCTAGATATCGAAAATTGGCGGTAGTGGCTTACTCTGGCCAGTACTGTCGCGTACATACACTGAAACATCTGAGAGGCCTTGTATGAGTTACCGACTTGGGGTTGACGTTGGCGGCACGTTTACTGATCTGCTACTCGTCAACGAGCAGAATGGCGATGCTTTTACGGCCAAGGTGCCCAGTACGCCGCAGGATTCATCTATCGGAGTACTGAACGGTATTCAAAAGGTTTGCAAGAACGCCGGAGTGGATCCCAAGGAAATCACTCACTTCATGCATGGCACTACGGTAGCAACCAACACCGTACTCACCGGCACCGGTGCCAAGGTGGGGCTGGTAACCACCAAGGGCTATCGTCAGGTGCTGCAGATCGCGCGATCCTTCGTCCCCGGTGGCCTTGGAGGCTGGGTGATTTACAACAAGAGTCTGCCGATCGCACCACTGGCATTGACGATCGAAGCGGATGAGCGCGTAGGCGCCAAAGGCGAAGTCGTCCGGAAGCTCGACGAGGCCAAGTTGCGCCGTGACCTGAACGCACTCAAAAAGAAGGGTATCGAGGCCTTGACGATTTCCCTGATCAATTCCTTTGCGAACGATGATCACGAGAAACAGGTAGCCCGGATCGCCGCGGAAGTGATGCCAGACATTCCGGTTTCGCTATCGTCGCAAATCGTTCCCGAAATGCAGGAATACGAGCGCACCATTACCACGGTGGCTAACTCATATGTTCGGCCCAGGGTTGAAAGCTACGTCCGTAGCCTGGGTCGTCAACTGCAAAAGACCATGAAGAATGCGAAGTTGCATATCCTGCGCTCGGATGGCGGCCTGGCGTCTGCGCATGCGGCGGGAGACTTCCCGGTAAACCTGCTGATGAGCGGACCGGCTGGTGGCGTAGCCGGTGCCATATGGGTGTGCAAGCAGGCGGGTTTCAATAACCTGCTGACTTTTGACATGGGCGGCACATCAACTGACGTCTGTCTGGTACAGGACGCGAAGGCCCAGCTTCGCCGTGAGACGACTGTGGGTGATGTCACCGTGCGTGCCTCGTCGGTTGACGTTCGTACTGTCGGTGCTGGCGGTGGCTCCATTGCCAAGGTTCCGGAACTGACCAAGGCACTACGCGTCGGGCCGGAAAGTGCAGGCGCCGAGCCTGGACCTGCTGGCTATGACCGGGGCGGAACCTTGCCCACGGTTACCGATGCCAATCTGGTGCTTGGCTACCTGCCCAGCGGCGAGGTTCGCCTCGGTGGCGACATGCAGATACGGCGCGATCTGGCCGAGAAAGCCATGGAGTCGATCGCCAAGCCACTCAAGTTGACGATCAAGCAGGCAGCCGCGGGTGTCATCGATATCGTCAATGAAAACATCTACGGCGCACTGCGACTGGTGTCGGTTGAAAAGGGTTTTGATCCCCGCGACTTTTCGGTGGTCGGTTTTGGCGGCGCAGGTCCGCTGCACGCCAACGCGATCGGCAAGCTGCTTAATTCATGGCCTGTGATCATCCCACCGGGACCCGGCGTGCTCTGTGCCTATGGCGACGCCACGACACGGGTACGGGATGAAGCGGCGCGAACCTTTATCCGCCGTTTCAGCGAGACCGATCAGAAGGAAATCTCCAAGGCCTTCCGCACACTCGCCAACACTGCCTCCAAGGCGCTGGATCGGGAAGGTATCCCCAAGGCCGATCAGACCGTGAGCTACCAGGTCGATATTCGCTATCACGGCCAGGCCTTGCTGCTGACCGTCGACTTCGAGATCAGCGAATTTGATACACATGGTCTGGATATCATTGGCCAGCGCTTTGATGACATGCACCAGCAGTTGTTCACATTCGCACTGCCACTCGACAAGGAACTGGTAAATCTCCGTGCTGTTGCCCAGGGCAAGGCCACCAACGTGCGTGCGGCCAAACTGGAAAAGGGCAGCACCGACGCATCGGACGCCGTCACCAGCAAGCTGAGCATTTACGTGGACGACAAGGACCAGAACGCAAAGCTCTACGACCGTGCCAAACTGAAATCCGGCAACGTGATCAAGGGTCCTGCGATTATCCTTGAAATGGACTCGACCACGCTGATTCTCCCGGACCATATCGGGACTATCGACGACTGGGGCAACATCCTCATCACGCCAGCCTGACGCAAGGCACACCCGGTCAGCCAGTTACAGAATTCAGGAGCAATAGACAAATGCCAGCCAAGATTATCGAAACCAAGCCCCGGCCGTTCAAGCGTCAGGAGATCGATCCCATAACCCTCGACATCATCGAGAACGGCATGCTGAATGCGCGATGGGAAATGGATGCGGTGTTGTTTCGTACAGCAATGTCGCCCGGTATCCGTGAGCAGCACGATGCATTCCCGATGATTGCCAATCTCGACGGCAAGATGGTCGTCGGTCAGTTTGGCAGCTTCATTTACGGCTTCAAGGCGGCCTTTCACGGCACCATTGAAGAAGGGGACATGTTCCTTACCAGCGACCCCTACACCTGCAACGGCGCTGTGAGCCACTCCAATGACTGGTTGTTGTTACGACCAATCTTCAAGGAGGGCCGCCTGATTGCCTACGCCGCCATGTTCGGACATATGACCGATATCGGCGTCAAGGTGCCGGGCAGCCTGCCGACCGACGCACAGACCATTTTCGAGGAAGGCATCCGTATACCGCCAACCAAAATCTTCAAAAAGGATGTCCTGCAGGAAGACCTGCTCGACCTGGTGCTGCACAACTGCCGGATGCCCCAGTGGAACCGCAGTGACTTCTTCGCCATTGTTGCCGCAGTCCGGACGGCAGAAAAGCGTGTGATCGAGCTTTCTGACCGCTTTGGCGACGATGTCCTGTACTCCGCGCTCGAGGAACTGCTCGACCGCAACAAGCGCGCCATGGCCAAGCTGATCAAGGAGGCCGTTTCCACCAAGAAACAATATTTTGAAGACTATTTGTGCGATGACGGCATGGGCATGGGCCCGTACCGGATCAAGTGCGCCATGTGGCGTGAGGGCGAGAAGGTCATCTTCGACTTCGAAGGCACCGACCCGCAGTCGACCGGCTCCGTGAACTTCTATCTCAATGAAGAGATGTTCAAGATGTTCTGCGGCGTGTACATGATCATGGTGTTTGACCCGCAGATCATGTTCAACGACGGCTTCTACGATCTGATGGAAGTCCACATTCCCGACGGCTCGCTGCTGAAACCCCGGTTTCCGGCTGCCGTGTCGTGTCGGACCCATGCCCTCGGACGTATCTTTGACATGCTCGGTGGTCTGCTGGGCCAGGGGAACCCGGACTTCCTGTGTGCTGCCGGATTCTCCGACAGCCCGCACTTCATGTATTCAGGTCACCGCAAGAGTGGCGACTGGTACCAGCTCTACAGCATCGGCTTTGGTGGGGTGCCCGGAAAGCCGTTCGGTGATGGACCTGATGGACATTCGATGTGGCCGAGCTTTACCAACGTCCCCAATGAGTTCCTGGAAAGCTACTTTCCCTTGCGCATTGAGGCCTACGAGACACTGACGGATTCCGGTGGCCCGGGCCTGAATCGCGGCGGCAATGCCTTGCATGTTGCCTATCGCTTTCTGGAGCCGGGCCAGATCTCCATTCACGACGACCGATGGTTGACCTACCCCTGGGGTGTCAATGGCGGGCTGCCGGGTGCGCGCAGCCGCAAGACGCTCGTGCGCAAGAATGGCAAGAAGGAAATCCTGCCGTCGAAGTGCGACCGGGTGATAGTGGAAGAGGGTGATCTCCTGCACTTTGATACCTGGGGCGGCGGCGGCTGGGGCGACCCACTCAAGCGGCCAATCGAAAAGGTGGCCTTCGACGTAGAGGCCGGCCTGGTCAGCCGCGAGGGTGCCAAGCGCTACGGTGTGGTCATCAAGCCTAACGGCTCGGTCGACGACAAGGCGACAGCCCTGTTGCGCATGAAGATGGCAAAGAAGCGTGGCAAGACCAAGCTGTTCGACTTCGGCGGCACGATTCCGGAACTGAAGAAGTTGTGCAAAAAAGAAACCGGTCTGGAGCCACCCACGCCACCGGTATTTCAGACATGGGTCAAGCAGGGAGCATCTCTGCCAGGCCAGCAGGCAGGTCGCAAGAAGAAGAGCAGTGGCAAGTCGACCACTCGCAAGCAGGCCAGCAAAAGTACTGCCTGACCCTGCGTAGCAGTCTCAATCCCCGGCCAACGGTGGTGGTTGGCCGGGGGGCGGGATGGGCTGCTCCTCACCCTGTGCCAGAAATGCTGCACTGATGCGCTCAGCGGCAGCCCGCAGTTTTGGAACAAAGCGCTGGATCGCTTCAGCTTCCGGCACAGCAGAGCTTGAAAAGCGGATCGACAGTGTGGCGAGCAGACGCTCGCCGGCGAGAATCGGTACCGACAGGCTCAATTCGTCCGAGACACGACGTGCACGCCGCCACGCCGCGTAGCCGCGCTTGCGTGTTTCCTGCAGCAGTTCATCGATCTTCTTCCGGTTGACGATCTGCTGGTCATCCGTGCGCCTGGATTTTGCCAGCAGATCAAGCAATACCTCCCGCTGTTCTGGCGAGCACCAGGACAGATACGCGACACCGGAGGCAGAGCCAAGTATGGCAACACGGAATCCCGGACCCCGCTTTTCAACAGCCAGTGGACTACGGTGATCCGTGGTCTGACGAACCAGCATGCTGGAACCTGACAGGGTGGCAATTGCCACTGGCCATACCAGTTCAGTGCAGAGGTCGTACATGAACGGACGGGCGATCTGGGTCACCCAGGCTTCGTCGTCGAAGCCGTCGGACAAACCCCGCACCATGATGGTCAACCGGTAGCGTTCGTCGCTGACAGCGCGATAGGCGTAGCCGGCGTTACACAGTGTTTCGAGGATGCGATAGGTTGTAGTGCGCGGCAGATCGATAGTGGTTGCGACCTCCGAGACGGTCGCTCCATTATGCTGATTGAGGACGTGAAGGACCTCAAGGCCGCGCAGCAGTGCACGGATTGGACGAGTGGATGACATAGGTCTGTGAGCGCCCTAGCTTGACCGACAGGTGGACGATAGTAGTCACTACTGCGGTCAATGCCAAGCCTGCGGGCAAATTGTTACACCTGGTTGCGATTCCCCAAGGCGCTGCGCCTAGCGTGACCGCAAAAGGAATGTACGTTAATGGATGCACAGCTGCCAGCCGGGCGTCAGGACAGTACCTCGACGCTAATCGGCGCCTTGATCTTCACGGTCTTTACTTATCTGCTCTACGACACGGTAGCGATCCCGACAACACCACTTGATCCGCCAGGTGCCCGTATGGCGCTTCGGGCCTTTCACTACACCCTGGGGCTCTCCGTATGGCTACTGGTCGCCATACGCCTGTACTGGTGGAGACGAGCCCCGCGACCACTACCGCCTGCAGGCCTTCCACCTGCAGCTTTTGCCTTCAGCAGAGCAATCCTGCTGGCGCTGCTGTTGACCTTTTTCGTGACAGGAATGATTGGTGTCATCTATGCATTCGCGGATGGCCAACCGGTCTCGTTCTACGGCTTTCACCTGCCTGTCCTGATACCCGAGAGCTATCCGTTGCGAACGTTTGGCGGCTATTTTCATAGTGCTTTCGGTTTTTATTATCTGGCGTTGATCGGCCTGTGGATTCTTGTCGGTATCTATCAACACCTGAGGTACCGGGCCGGGTTGCTGCGTCTGTTGCCGGGCAGTCGAGTATGAGAAGCGTGAGCCAAAGCCGACGGTTTCTACACGCGGCAGTATTGCTTGGCCTGCTGGCCATCTCGCTCTACCTGCCATATCAGATATTCGGCGTCATTCCATATACCCGGCACTATGAAGTATCCGCTGCAAAGCTTTCTCAGCTTATGGATGGCGTCGATCTGCCGGATTACTACGCCTTGTCCGTACCAGCAGTCACGGCTGAAGAACTTGCTTTGCGCAAGGAGGATTTTCTCTGGTGCCGCTTCTGTCACACGCTGAAGGCCGGGGAGGGCCACCGTGTAGGGCCCAACCTGCATCGAATCATGGGTCGACCAGCCGGCACAGTGACCAATTTTGCCTACTCGCAAGGCTTCCTCAGGGCACGCGACAACGGTGTAATCTGGACCCCGGAAACGCTGGATTCGTTTCTTTCAGACCCGCACAACTATGTGCCGGGTAGCCGCATGCGGTTCGCGCCGGTCAAGGATCCGGCGCAACGCCAGCGAGTCATTGCAGAATTGATAGAGGAGACACGATGAACAAGCAGCGGGCAAGCCCTGGAACGGTCCTCGTGTCCGGTGCGAACCGGGGCCTTGGACTGGAATACTGCAGACAACTGTCTGCAGCAGGGTGGCGCGTGCTGGCAGCTTGCCGCGAACCAGATCGCGCTGCTGAACTAAAAGAACTGGCACGCGCAAGCAGGGACAGGGTGTCAATCCTGCGTCTGGATGTGGTCAATGAGAGTCAGGTCGAGGACCTGGCAAAGGACCTTGCCGGGAAGCCGCTTGATATGCTGATCAATAACGCCGGCACTTTCGGACCCGAAGGCACGCCCGGTGGCATGCGGTATCAAAGCCTCGACATGATGGACTATGCGATCTGGCGCGACATCCTCGAAGTCAATGTGCTGGCACAATTCAGAATGACGGTGGCGATGGCCCACATCCTGCGTATCGCCTCACGGCCTGTGGTGGTGATGCTCTCCAGTGATCTGGGCTCCATCGCCAACAATACCCAGGGGCAGTCTCATGCTTATCGCACCAGCAAAACCGCGCTGAACATGCTGACCAGGAGCATCGCGATTGAGTGGCGCGACCTGATCATCGTTTCGATGGCGCCTGGCTGGTGCAAGACTGATCTGGGCGGTGCGCAGGCACAGATCGACCCTGCCGACAGCGTGCGCGACCAGCTCGATACCTTCGCTACCCTGACCCCCGCGCACAGCGGTCAGTTCATCGACCGGTTCGGCAAGCCCGTGGCCTGGTAACTACACCCGTCGTACGGGCACTGGAGCTAGTAGATGACGGTGGTGGCCTTGGTCTTCAGGTAGGCATCCAGACCCTCACGACCAAACTCCCGACCCCATCCGGACTGCTTGTTGCCACCGAAGGGAATCGCGGGATCAACTGCCGCGTGACAATTGATACTGACCTGTCCGGCATCGATGAGTGCTGCCATACGGTGGGCAACCGAGATGTCGCGAGTCCAGACGCTGCCAGAAAGACCGTAGACGCTCTTGTTGGCCTCGTCGGCCACGGCCTGGAGCTCTGCGTCGTCGAACGACTGCGCACACAGCACCGGGCCGAAGATTTCTTCTCTGGCGATCTGCATGTCCATATTGGTCTTGCTGAACAGGGTTGGTTTCACAAAGTAACCACGCCCGGGGAGTGCTTCGCCACCACACACCAGTTCGGCACCGGATTTTTTGCCTGAGGTGATAAAGCCCATCACACGCTCACGCTGTTCAGCCGAGATCAGGGGGCCCAGATCGCTGTTCGGGCTCATTCCCGGCCCCAGCCTGAACTTGTTGGCTGCATCGCCGACGCGGTCTACGACCTTGTCAAAGATGTCGTTGTGAACGAACAGACGTGTGCCGGCCATGCAATTCTGTCCCTGCAGGAAGAACGCACCACGCGCCACGCCCGGAATAACCCGATCAAGATCAGCGTCCGGAAACACTACCATCGGAGACTTGCCGCCGAGCTCAAGAGTCACACGTTTCAGATTGCCGGCCGCTGCAGCGATGATCTTCTTGCCGACTTCCGTAGAGCCCGTGAAGGCAACCTTGTCCACATCCGGGTGACTGGCCAGAGCGGCTCCCGCCGATTCACCCAGGCCCGGCACGACATTGACCACACCTTCCGGGAAGCCAACTTTCCTGATCAGCTCGGCAAGCAGCAAAGCCGTCATAGGGGTTTGTTCCGCAGGCTTCAGGACTACGGTGCAACCGGCGGCCAGCGCGGGCCCGAGTTTCAGGATCGCCATGATCAGCGGGGCATTCCACGGGATGATCGCACCGACAACGCCAATGGGTTCGCGCCGGGTGTAGGTCAGCGATTCGCCATTGCGGACACCCTGAGGGGACACAGGAATCGTATCGCCGGTGATCTTGGTCGCCCAGCCGGCGTAGTAACGCAGAAATTCGGCACCGAAAGCAGCAATCGAGTATTGGGCGACCATCAGCGGCATGCCGTTGTCGAGTACCTCAAGCTCACTGGCCAGAGCCAGATTTGCGTCGATTTCGTCTGCCAGTTTCCAGATCAGCCGGGTACGTTCGTACGACGTCAGCTTCGACCATTCACCCTTGAACGCTTTGCGTGCGGCGGTTACCGCCCGATCGATATCGTCCTTCCCGCCCGCGGCAACCCGGGCGATTTGCCCCTCTGTGGCCGGATTGAAGACTTCAATGGTTTCACGCGTGCTGGCTGCAACCCATTGTCCGCCGATAAAAAGGCGATGATCACGACCGAGGAACTCCCGGGCTTCCTGGCTTGGTGTAAGGTTCTCAGCCGCTGCACTCATGTATCGTCTCCCGTTGCGATGGTCGCCAGCATAAGTGCCGGGCCCGGCCGCAGGCAAGGCGATTGGCGGCAGGACGTACGGCAACCCACAAGGCGAATCAGCAGGCTACGGGCCATATGAAATTCAGCGGATTTCCAGGTGCGAACCAACGACGCTGGCAAATTGCCGGCCTGCTGTGTGCGATTACCACGATCAACTATCTGGACTGTCAGGCCTCTTGCAGTAGCCAGCCCGGCCATCGTCGAGCAGTTCGGGATCAGCACACAGGGTTTGGACCGATCACGTCCGCATTCCTTTCATGGCATCGGCCACCTGATCGTTGGCCCGCTCATCGACCGGTTTGGTACCCGTCGGGCCTTCAGTGTGGCGGTGGTGGCCTGGAGCCTGGCCGGCATGTTGCATGCCGCAGGTAGCTTCTGGAGCTTTCTTGGCATGCGATCAACGCTGGGACTGTTCGAGGCGGCCAACTTCCCGGCAGCAGCGGTCAAAGCCATCGCTACCGGTTTTTCCAGCACAGGAACGCTCGCTGGTTGGGTATCCTGACAGTGGCCGGCGGTCTGGGCGCGGAATTAGGCGCCGCCATTGATCGGCGGCATCATCGTGTGGGCAGGCTGGCGGTGGGCCTTCATCATCCCGGGACTGGCAGGCTTTGTCTGGCTGCTGTTCTGGTGGCGCCTGTATCCAGCATCAACCAATACGCCAGATACGGAACGGATGCCACAGCCGGTGGTGCCTTCGCCAGAGAGCGGGCAGGAAGCGGTCAGGCATGGTCTGCGTCAGAAGCACCTGCGTCGTATCGAAGTCTGGGGGCTGCTGCTGAGCCGCGTGCTCAATGACGGCGCCTTTTATTTTTTTGTGGGCTGGTTGCCACTGTATCTGGCCCAGGCGCGCGGTTTCAGCCTGGCGGAAATCGCGGCCTTTGCCTGATTCCCTTCCTGGCGGCCGCCAGACGCAGGCCCGGTGACCGGCGGCTTTCTGGGCCGGCAGCCAGACAGGGACGGACCCCGAACACTGCCCGAAAGCATCATCTGATTGGTGCTGTGATGGTCGTGCTGAGCCTGCCGGCCGGCATCGGCGAAATCGCCGGCGATCGCGCTGGCGCTGATTGCCCTGGCGATGTTTGCGATCCGGACAGCAGGCCCACTCCGTTCGCACGTTATATATAGTGAAGGGTACCATCTGGCTGGGTTCGGCGCTGCCGGCAGCTTGCGCGTTTATCTCTGTGCCTTCGGAGCGCAGGCAGGCTGGGGTTTCGGACCACTACCTATGAGCCGGTTTTTAGCCGTTGCCACTCAGCTCATGTCAGCCGCTGTCCGTGGGGCTTATTCCTGATCGCAACCTGGCGGAGGCCCTCGCGCGGGAAATAGCGCCGGGCTTGGCCGGTCTGGTGCCAGACGCGCTAGAATCGCCCGCGACCATCTACTTGTTTCATTACAGTCAGCAGAGGACCGGAACATGGCAATCAAGGCAGCGATCGAATTCCCGATGGAAAAATTCGGCATCATGACCAAGGACGGCCCTGCCTGATTAACCTCCCAGGAACTTCTGGTGGCAAGAAGGTGGTGCTGTTTTCAGTTCCAGGTGCGGTTCAGACGCCAGACCTGCTCAAACAGCCACCTACCGGGCTATACTGAATGCGGTAGACATCAAGGCCAAAGGCGTAGATACCGCCTCGCATGGCCGAACGAGATGCCTTTTGTCATGCGATGCCTTTCTGGGGCAAGGACCGCGGTGTTGGCGACAAGATACTGATGCGCTGGTGCGGCAAGATGGCAACGGGTGACTTCACCAGGGCACTGGGCCCGAGCTGGATGCCACCGGCTTCTGCATGGGCAAGCGCGGTCAGCGATTCATATTGTCGACAATGGCGTCGTCAAGGAATTGAATGTTGAGGCGCCGCGGAGTTTAAAGTCAGCGCACTGCAGAATGCGTGCTCGGCCAGCTTTGATCGACCCGCCTCGCCTAATACGAAGCCTCGCTAAACGTCCAGGAAGAATCCGATGCCCGAAACCCATGTGGTCGAGACGCTGCCCTTTTTCTATGCCGCATCTGCTACGTACACATCCTGCTGTTTGTGTACTGGCTGTAATGCCGGGGTGTTCTTATTCCAGCACCTTTGTCGTCAACGAAAAGCTGACACGGGAAGCACGGCTAACGCATTCAAGATCTTCATCAATCTCGGGACATGCCGCGCTATTGCCTGGCAGCATTGGATGCTGACCATCGGCGGCATTCGCGGAGTTCATCGGTTATTACATCCGACCTGGGCAGCGCGGCAGATGGTTGGCATCGTGGCACTGGGTCCGATCTGGGTCTGGGTCATTTACCTGGTGCAGCTCAGAAGGTGCCGTCTGCGCAAAAATACTGGCACAGGGCGACTACTGGTCGGTTTATTACTGATCTTGCGCTGCCGATCTCGGTCAGTTCATCACTGAATACGGGCAGTTGAAACCTTTCCCATGGCTGGCCGGCAAGCTGCTGATCTTTTCCTTCCTGATCTTCTGCGGATTCATGATTCGCAAGAAGCTCCCGCCTCATTGAAGGTTTCATAAGATGATGGCGGGGCAAAGCGTCACCCCGAAAGTGACAGCAAAGCCCGCAACGGGCTGATGGGTCCGGCCCTATGTGTGGGCGATCTGGCCGGGGTCGCCTTGTCGGCGTTCCGGGGTCTGGAAACCGGAGCGTAGAGGCGCCTTCCGCGGGCGGTACAGTAGCTGATTTCCGCCTTCCACAGCTGATGCGGTTCGCCGTTTTCAATTTAGCCTGCGGCATCCCGGCGGAGTATCGTCCTGGCGTGCGGCACGCCTTTTTCGGCCGATACCAAGACACCTGCCACGCTGCCGCTCGCTGTGGGGGTGAGTGAATTCCCACCGACGAAGGCGGCGCGGGCGCGAAGTACCCGGACCATCAGATAGCCAGAGTCGACGCCGCGCTGCTGACTTTGAGTCGCTGCCGGTCATCCAGCACGTGTCATCACGATGGCCATGCTGGAGTACCGGCAATCAGCACGGCAACGGCAGAAAATCACCGGGCGGCTGCCAGGTAGCTGGCACGATACTGAAGTTTCCGCTTAGCACCAGGGCGAGTGAGCTGGACAATCCAGCCGCAGTGCCCGCGATATCCGGCCGGCAATTAACCGACCCGGCCACCGCCAGCGGAGTCTGGATTCCTGCGCCGTACATCAGCACGCCCAATGGCACCAGCAGGCCCGCCAGAGTGACACCCAGCAGGACAGTGGCGATCAGCAACGAGGTGCCGGCGACGGTGATCATTACGGTCGACAGCACCAAGGTCCGACGTACACCAAGCCAGGCGGTCACGCGAGCACCACTCGCGGCACCGACAACGTACACCAGGCCCATCGCTCCCCAGATCACACCAAACACCGCCTCGTTCATCCCCAGGTGATCGGAGAAAACCACGGCAGCTACTGCCAGGAAGGCAAAGAAACTGCCTTGCATGAAGGCATACATCAAGGTGTAGCCAACAAACACCCTTGAGGCCAGGAGTTGGCGATAACTCGTCGTCCAGTGCTGGGCTTCAGCCGAAGATACTCTGGCAACCCGCGTTTCCGTCAATCGGGCATTCATGGCCAGCAGCACGGCAACCCCTAGTGCCGCACTGACCACGAATACCAGTCGTGGGCCACCCCAGGCAGTTAATGGGCCGCCAACCAACGGCCCGATAACTGGCGCAATTCCCATGGCCGCACCAATCCAGGCCAGTGCCTGTGTTGCGGACAAAGCGTCGTGTGTATCCCGGACGATCGCGCGGGAACCCACTGTGCCAACGCTGACACCGAGCGCCTGCAGCGTGCGACAGACAAGCAGCGCGGAAAATGAATCAACGATAACGCAGGCAATACTCGCCAGCGTGAACAGTACGAAGCCGGTCAGTATGACCGGACGACGTCCGAAGCGGTCGCTCAATGAGCCTGCCAGTGGCTGGCCCACCCCCAATCCGAACAGGTAGGTGGCAATCAGATACTGGGCGTCGCCCTGGCTCACCCCATAGCGTTCGGCAAATGTTGCCAGGGCAGGCACAACGACAATCATGCCGAACGGCGACAGTGAACTCGCCACGCTCAGCAGCCACAACGATGGGGCACGACCAGGCGGCGTCGCACGATCAGGCACTGCGATTGCGGTCATGCCGTGCTCAACATCAGCCAGCTATTGACCCAACTGCTTCTCGATATCGGAAATCGCCTGAAACAGATCGCCGACCAACCCGAAGTCTGCGACCTCAAAGATGGGTGCTTCAGCATCCTTGTTGATCGCAACGATCGTGCCGGCATCCTTGATGCCTGTCAGGTGCTGAATGGCACCGGAAATACCAAAGGCCATGTACAACTCAGGTGCAATGATCTTTCCGGTCTGCCCGACCTGCATGTCGTTGGGAACGAAGCCTGCATCGACCGCTGCCCGGGAAGCGCCCACGGCGGCACCGATGCGATCTGCAAACTTGTAGAGGTGCGCAAAGTTGTCGGCACTGCCAACGCCACGCCCGCCAGACACCACAAGTTTCGCTGTCTGCAGGTCAGGGCGGTCCGACGAGCCGGCCTGCAGCTCAACAAAGCGGGTGTGGGTCGGCAATTCCGCGTCAATCTCAATCGAGCGGACTTCGGCGGTACCACCGGTAGCGACCGGCTTGAACGATGCGCCCCGCACTGTGGCGACGACTTTCATCCCGGCCGGCACTTCGACAGTGACCACGGCATTGCCTGCGTAGATCGGACGCTGGAAGGTTCGCGCGCTGGCAACACTCATGACGTCACTGAGCTGGGGAGCCCCAAGCAATGCCGCTACCCGCGGCAACAAATCCTTGCCGAATGTGGTTGATGGCGCCAGTACAAAATCGTAGTCGTCTGCCAGCTTCACAATCTGTGGCGCCAGTACAGCGGCCAGCGGTGCGCTGCTGGCCGGATTACTGACGGATAACACCGCCGTCACCCCGGTCAACGCCGCAGCCTCGGCGGCTATGGCCGTGATGTCGGCGCCGAGGATAACGATGTCAACATGATCGATATCCGTTCCGGCAGCAGCAATTTCTGTCGCACAAGCAACGCAACGGGCGGTGCTCTGGTTGAGGTGCTGGCCGTCGTGTTCACCAATAATCAGGATGCCACTCATGCGAACAACCCCCGATCCCGAAGCGCACTCACCAGCTCCTCGGCGCTCTTCACCATCTTGCCCTTGCTGCGTACGGCTGGTGGCTCGTACCGCGTTACCTTGAGCAGCGGAGCAACATTCACGCCGAGGCTGTCGATCGCAATGGTTTCGATGGGCTTCTTCTTGGCCTTCATGATGTCTGGCAGCTTCACATAACGGGGTTCGTTCAAGCGCAGATCTGTAGTCACCACCGCCGGCAGATCGACCTGCAGAACTTCGAGCCCTGCGTCCACTTCGCGAGTCACTGTGGCCACGCCATCCTCGATGACCAGTTTCGAGGCAAAAGTGGCCTGCGGGCGTTCCCAGAGTGTTGCCAGCATCTGCCCGGTCTGGTTGCAGTCATCATCGATCGCCTGCTTGCCGAGCAGTACCAGATCCGGTTGTTCGCGAGCAACGATCTGCTGCAGCAGGCGTGCGGCAGTAAGCGGTTCGAGTTCGGCTGTTGTCTCAACCAGGATGGCCCGGTCAGCGCCCATCGCCAGACCTGTTCGTAATTGCTGTTTTGCATCGTCGGGGCCAATCGAGACAACCACAATTTCGTGCGCATCGCCACGATCGCGGATACGCAAGGCCTCTTCCAGTGCGATCTCATCGAAGGGATTGATGCTCATTTTCAGGCCCTCGGTAACAACACCAGAGCCATCCGGTTTCACGCGAATGCGGACGTTAAAGTCAACAACACGTTTCAGGCATACGATAATCTTCTGCATTCACGGGTCCTTGGAGCCACGGGACAGCCCGGCATGATCATACGGGGCACCCCGTCATGATCAACGAGGCAGCCCGTTATTTTCAACGACTGCAGGTCGAGGGACAAGCTGTGCATGAAGATTCCGCATCACCCACCGTAGATGATCGACGTCGCAGCCTGCTGATGACAGCCGGAGAACTGGCCGGGAGGCTGCGCGCCGGCGGCAAACAGGTCCCGGTTATTGTCGATTGCCGATTTAACCTGGCAGACCCCGAGGCAGGTCGCCGGGCGTACCTGCTGGAGCATCTGCCAGGTGCATGGTTCGCAGACCTCAATCGGGACCTGTCAGCGGCGCCAGGCCCCGGTACCGGCCGTCATCCACTGCCTGAGCCGCGGCAGCTCCGCGCGCTGTTTGAGGGCTTTGGCATCAACGACAGCTCGCTGGTTGTTGCCTATGACGCCGGCGGCGGCATGCTGGCAGCCCGAGTCTGGTGGTTGCTGCGCTGGATGGGTCATCGTGCCGTTGTTGTGCTCGATGGCGGATTTCAAGCGTGGCAGCAGGCAGGATTCCCGGTGGATAGCGCTTTGCCGCAGGCTGGCCGAGTACCGTCAGGTCAGCAGATCAGGGAGCAGCGCTTCCAGGGCGAACCCGGCAACATGCCGGTCATGACCACAGCGCAGATCGGGGAAGCCCTGACCACGGGCTCGATTCGACTGCTGGACGTGCGTTCAGCGGAACGCTTCCAGGGACAGGTTGAACCTATCGACCCGGTGGCGGGCCATGTCCCCGGGGCCATTAATGCCCCCTGCACAGACAACCTGGATGCGGAACAACGCTTTCTGGCGGGCACTGCCCTCCGCGCACGCTATGCACCACTGATCGCCGGCTATAGCGGCCCGGAAATTGTCTGCATGTGTGGTTCTGGCGTTACTGCCTGTCACGGCATCATGGCGCTGGAGCTGGCGGGTATTCCGGATGCAGCGCTGTATCCGGGTTCGTGGAGCGAATGGATCCAGTCGCCGGACCGGCCGGTGGCCGGTCTGGAGTCCAGGTAGCCCAGATCGGCATACCTCAGTTCCATGGCGCCAAGTTATAGTGTTCGATCCCATCAATCTGACGTCTGGATGACCTGAAGCATGAATACCAGCACCCTGCAGCGCGACCACCGCGCCATTCGAGGCACGATTGCCTACCTCAGCAACAAACCCGACCGGGTCGGGCAGGCCCGCGGCCGCGAGCACTTCCACATCACCGTGCATAGCGATGGGCGGCGCACCTGCAGCGCCCATTCCGAAATTGATGATCGCCCCAGCGTGATGCGCGACATCGTCTACAGTCTTGACGAGCAATGGTTGCCAACCGACTGTTTTGTTCGCCTGGCCGTCAACGATCGTTTCACCGGCACCGGATGGTTCCGCTTTGGTCCGGACTACGCCGAATGCGAGACCTATACAGCGTTGGACGGGCGAGTGACGCAGCGCATGGAGACCAGGGGCCGCCTGCAGGCATTCCAGAACCACGCCATCGTCTGCGACGCCTGGCACATGCAGCTGTTTGACCGGCACAAGGGCCCCGGCCTGCAAAGCATCGACGAGATGCTGCTTTCGTCTCCGGATCACCGCGGAGCCACGGGACCCATGTTGTTCCGTATCGGCTTCGGCGTCGAGTACGTTGGCGAGGAGAGCATCACCGTGAAAGCCGGTACATTCGATGCGTTGCACTTCCGTTTTGTCTCATCACCCGGGCTGCCACAGGCCCATCCTGCCTATGACATCTGGTGCACGGCAGACGGTGACTACATCTTCCTGAAGGGTGTGATCGGCGGCTACATGCTCACCGAATATGAGCTGGTGCACCTGGAGTATGAAACCGCCTGATTCACTCAGCGGACGACGTCAGTTCAACCAGTTCCAGCCACTCGCCGGCCGGTCCGACCGTGACCGCAGCTTTGCGGCCGCTGTAGGGAAACTCTGCGATTTGCCGTGGCGGCGCTCGCCACGGCAGCTTGAAGTCGTCGAGGTCGTCCACACCGAAAGTCACCATCGCGATGCCGGGTGGTGCGCTGCCGGTGGGGACGGTCCGGGCCGTAGCCGGCGTTGGGTACTCATCCAGTTCTATCTGGAACTCGGAAGGCATGGGTGCGAGTGCCAGCGCGTACTTTGTCTCTGACGGCAGCTTGAGTGCATTCGACAACACGCCTATCTGCCAATTGCTGGCACTGGTGACGGGCAAGCCAAGCTGGTTTCGGTAGTAGTCCTGCATGGCAGGCATCGACGGGCCACCGACCACCATGATGAATACACGGTCCACGGGCGTAGCGGCTGCCGAAATCGGGATGTTCATGCCGGAAGGAATGACCCGGGTGAAATACAGAAGTTCGCCGGCAGGGCCCAGCGCCTGCATGGCTCGCGGTGCATTGGGAGCCTGCCAGAGATCTTTGGGTGGACCGACGACCTCGAAGGCACTGTCCTTGAACTGTCGGACAAGTGCATCGGGGTCCTCAACGACATTCTCAATTGCGTTCCAGCCCCAGGTCGTTCCTGCTGCCGGTGTTTTTGCCGTCACGTCTTCGACAAAGCGGAGATAAACCGGTTTGCCACTTGCGGGCTGAAGAATCACAAAGGGATGCCCGCGCAGTTCGTCAGCGCCCCACAGCGACGATTGCTCTGCAGGGACCACACCACGATGGACGGCGCTGTAGCCCAATTCCTGTGTATACGGTCCCTCGATTGCTGCCAGATGGTTAACGATCAAGGTCACGGCAACTATGGTTTTCAACATCTTGGTACCTCGTACGGGTGCCAGGGGCGAACCTGAAGCTGCTGATTCTAGCCTGCCCGGGCGCCAGTCCCCACCGGCTGACCGTTTCCTTGGGGAAGCATGCTGATTCCGGTATTGTGGGCGCCGCATCAAACAGGGCGCCAATCCATGACGGTCAAAGACGGCAGCGGCTTGTACTACGGCTGGGTTATCGCCATATCGGCGGCGGTCATCCTGGTGGTAACCAACGGCATGACGCTGGGTGGTTTGAGCGTCTTCGACCGACCGCTGCTCGATGCGCTGAAGGAGGCCACTGGTGGTCCCATCAGTCTGGGCGACTTCAAGTTCCGGGACGCGATCACTCTGGTGGTCAGTGGACTCATGGCGCCACTGGCGGGTGCTGCTGCCGACCGCTTTGGCGTGCGCCCGTTGATGGTGGTTGGCGCACTGTTGTTGTCGGCCGGTTACTTTCTTTACGCAACCGTCGACAGCCTGAGCAACATCTACGCCATCCACGTGCTGTTTGCCTCGGCACTTGCCTCCTGTGGTCTGGTGGTCAATGTGATCCTGGTGTCGCGCTGGTTCATCAAGGACCGGGGCCTGGCCCTGGGCATTGCGCTGGCAGGCACCAGCCTGGGCAACGGCACGCTGCCGCCGCTCAATGCGCTGCTGATGGAGGCGGTCGGCTGGCAATCTGCATTCCGATGGATCAGCCTGTTGCCGCTGTTGCTGATTCCGCTAATTTTGTTCGTCATCCGGGAACATCCCGCCAATCTGGATCGGCAAATGCCGGTGGCGAAAGCAAATGGCGATGCACCGTCACCAATCATGAGCCTGACGCTGGGCATGGCGGTTCGCACCGTAAATTTCTGGATCCTGGCCCTGATAGCGATGTTCACCTTCTTTGCGATCATCGGTACCACGGCCCACCTGAATCTCTTCATGCTCGGTCATGGCTTCGATCAGACGGAAGCGGGATTGAGCTACAGCGTGCTGTTCTACCTGGGATTGATTGGCAAGCTCACCAGCGGCTTTCTGGCAGACAGGCTTGGGCGTCGCCGCATTTTCGTCGGCACGTTGCTCATCATGGTTCTCGGCGTCGGGATGATGGCGCTGGCGGGGATCGAGACCATATGGGTCGCACTGGTGTGCTTTGGCCTCGGCTGGGGCGGTCTGTATACCCTGCTGCAGCTGCTGGCAGCCGATTACTTCGGCCCGCGGCACCTGGGCAAGATCCTGGGCGTCATCACCGTTCTGGATACAATGGGCGGCGGCCTGGGACCACCGGTAATCGGCGCGATCTTTGACCGCACGGGATCCTACGATCAGGCTTACCTCCTGATTACAGGCCTCGTTATGGCTGCTTTGCTGCTGGCGACACAGTTCCGATTGAACCGACCAGTACCGGCTGCCTGAAGGACATTTCACCGAGGACCGGCGATGCAGACCAACTTCAAACCCAGTGATGCGCTAGGTGGCGTGCGCTATGAAATCCGGGGCCGACTGGCCAACCGTGCCCACGAAATGGAAAAGCGCGGCTACGAAATTATCTCGCTGAATATCGGTAACCCGGGGCGTTTCGGTTTCCGGGCTCCTGAAACCATGCGGCTCGCGATGATCGAGAATCTCGGCAGCGCCGAGGGCTACTGTCACCAGAAGGGTATTTTTCCGGCTCGCGAGGCCGTAGTCATGCAGCAGCAGTCGCGCGGTGTACTCGGGGTGACGGCTGACGACGTCTTTATCGGCAACGGCGTCAGCGAATTGATCGACCTTTCACTGCGTGCGCTGCTGGACCCGGGCGACGAGATTCTGATCCCCAGTCCCGATTATCCGCTGTGGACCGCCAGTGTTACCTTGAACCACGGCAAGCCCGTGCATTATCCCTGTCGGCCCGACGCTGGCTATCAGCCGGATATCGATGCAATCGCGAGTCTGATCACGCCGCGTACCCGCGGCATTGTCGTCATCAACCCGAACAACCCAACCGGGGCTGTTTACTCGGAAGAAACACTGCGTGCCATCGTTGCCATCGCGGAAAAGCATCAGCTGATCATATTCAGCGACGAGATTTACGATCACATGACCTACGACGGGGCCACGTTCGTGCCGCTGGCAACGCTGGTTGAAAACACCTTGTGCGCCACCTTCAGCGGACTGTCCAAGGTCTACAGAGCCTGCGGCTACCGGGTGGGATGGATCTCCTTCAGTGGCACACGGGAGAATGCCGCGGAATACATGCAGGCCATGGATCTGCTGGCATCGCTCCGACTGTGCAGCAATGTGCCGGGGCAGTGGGCCGTACAAACGGCGCTGGGCGGTTATCAGAGCATGCTCGAACTGATCAGGCCGGGCGGGCGACTCTATGAGTCGCGCCGCGTCATTCTCGATTCCGTAGCAGCCAGCCCATATCTGCATGTAGTTGAGCCCGCCGGCGCCATGTATGCATTCATCGGCGTAGACAAAGCGCAGTTTCCGAAATTTGATGATCAGGCGTTTGCCCTGGACCTTCTGGAAAAGAAGCATGTCCTGGTCGCACCGGGTACCAGCTTCAATACGCGCGACAACAACTATTTCCGCATAACCAATCTGCCGGATGCCGAGACGCTACGCGAGGTCTTTACCCGGCTTCAACAGTTGCTGGAAAGTCATGCCGCCGAACGGGCGGCCTAGTCCAGAACTGGCAGTCGCGCAAGCCGAAGAACTTCTGGCGCGCGGGTGCTCGCTGCTCACGGCGACGCGCCGACTCGCCCGTCAGATTCGCCAGAACCACGATCAAGCCCGAGCCGACAGCGGCGAGCTTGCCTGGCTGTCTGCCGACGCTTTGCCGCTGGATGCCTGGCTGCGGCGAACCTGGGAGTGGCTGGTTGTGCACAACGACCCGCTGGCCCACAGTCAATTGCCGAAGGGTCGATTGCTGACAGGTCGGCTGCTCACGGAAGACGAGTGCCGCATGGTCTGGGACCGGGTGCTCGCCGATGCTGCAGATCTGCCACACGCCGCACTGATCGCACCACTGGCTGCAGCGGGCTGGCGTCTGTGCCAGCTGTGGGGGATTACTGCAGCAGACTTGCACATGTCTGCCGACACCGATGATGCCCGAGCCTTTGCCGGCTGGGTAAGTGCCTACAACAATGTTCTTGCAGAACGGAACTGGATTGACAGCACGACACTGCTAACCGTGCTCCCGACCGTGCTGGACGACTCCGGCTCCATGGCCGGAATCATTGCCGGGCAGGAAATTGGCATGGCCGGCTTTGTGCCCTGGACGCCTGCAGTGGACGCGCTCGCCGCCGCCCTTGAGCGCCATGACGTCACTGTACGCACGGTCGCTCCAACGCCGTGTGATTCCAGCTCGCGGATAGTGCTTGCCCGTGATGATGTAGACGAACTGGCCCGAGCCTTTCGCTGGGCCGCTGAACTCAAAAAACAACGCCCCGGAGCAACGGTGGCGATCGTGCTTGGCAATCTGGAACTACAGGCTGCGGAAGCACGCCGGGTTGGAATGAACGTGCTGGCACCAGGCTGGCAACTACGCGAACCGGCGGCCAGGCCTGTGGCGCTGGCCGCTGGCCGGCAACTGACTGATTACCCGGTTGTGGCTACCGCACTCGCGCAGCTCAGGCTGTTCACGGCAACATCGAGCTTCGAAGAAGCGAGTCACCTGCTGCGCTCACCGTACATTACCGGTGCAGTGACCGAACGGTCGGCCCGCGCCGCCGCGGAACTGAAGCTACGCGAGTACCCGCTTGAGCCGATCAGCGTTATCGCGCTGCTGCCGGTTTTGCGCGAACGAGCGCCGGTCATTGGCCAGCGATGGGCAACGACCAGCGCAATGGTCGACGTCGTACGAGATCGCAGACTGTTGCCCAACACTTGGGCCGGTCACTTCAGTGACTGGCTTGCGGCAGCCGGATGGCCCGGCGACCGTAGTCTGGACAGTGTGGAGCATCAAGCTGCCGAAGCATGGCAAATGCTGCTGTCCAGCTTTGCCGCCATGGACGAAGTCGCCGGCCAGATCTCCCTCCGGGCTGCACTGGGGGTCCTCGCGCGGCAAGCACATGACCGGGCTTTCGAACCTGAAAGTGCCGCGGGCGCAGTCCAGGTACTGAGCCTCAAGGAAGCCGGCGGACAGTCCTTTGACGGATTGTGGATTGCAGGTCTTACGGCTGATCGGTGGCCCGCGCCCGCGCGGCCGCATCCGCTGGTGCCGTTGCGACTACAACGCGCCGCTGGAATACCGGAGGCTGCGGCAGGTACTCAGGAAAGTTTGCTGCGTCAACGGCTGGCACAACTGACTGCCGCAGCCGGCGAGGTGATCTTGAGCTGGCCGGCAGAGCGGGATGGGGTCACCCAGCTTCCCAGCCCTTTCCTGAACGACAAAACGATTGTGGGCGCTGTGTCAGATGAGCGTGACGTTGAGCCGATTGGTGACAGCCACCCGTTACGCGACGCTATTGCTGCACAGAACACGGCGTCTGAGGCAATAGTCGAAACGGTAGCGGATGATCCGCCACCGCTACATTCAAATACGGATGCCAACACCGGCGACCAGGCGTACGGCCATGCCACTTTCAAGGTGTCTGGCGGATCACGAGTACTGGTGCTGCAGGCCGTATGTCCGGCACGTGCCTTCATTGAATTCCGGCTAAACGGCCAGGAACTGCGAGCGCCGGCGCGTCCCCTGGATCCGGCCACACGCGGGCGCATCCTGCACCGGTTGCTCGAGAAAATGTACCGGTTGGAAGCTTGCCGTTCAGGTCTGGGAAAACTGGATACAGAAGAACTGCATCAACATTACGTGAAGGTCGTGGCAAAGGTACTCGACGAGTTCCTGCCACCCGGCAATCTGTTCTGTGCGCAACTGCGGCCGCTGGAAATTGAACGACTCTGGACCCAGCTGCAGGCTCTGCGTGAGCTCGACGCGAGCCGCCCGGACTTTCAGGTCGAGACAGAAGTTCGGCGAGAGATCGATGTCGGCACCCTGGGGTTGAGTTTAAGGCTGGATCGTATCGACCATCTGGATGAAGGCGGTGATCTGGTCATCGACTACAAGACCGGCGAGTTCAAGCCGGCGGGCTGGAAGAAGGGCCGCCTGCAGGATAGTCAATTGCCATTGTATGCACTCAGCGAAAATGCGCGCGGGGTCGCTGTTGTGCAGATTCTGCCACTGGGTGCGAAACTCGTTGGAGTCGGCGACCCGGCCCTTTCAGTTCCCGGTGTGAAACACGCTCAGGATTTTTTCAAGGCTGAGCAACTGGATTGGCCCGCGGTGCTTGCGCGATGGCAACGGCAACTTCACGAACTGGCTGCAGAATTCTCCGCTGGTGATTTTCGGGTGAATCCTGCCGATCGGACCCACGCCACCGGTCAGTTCGTCAGCATGACGCGCATTTTCGAATTCACAACCGGCAATGACGAATCCGGCATATTGGTGGAGGAGGGCGAGTGAGTTTCGCCACGCCGCCGGATGCCGCTGAGCGGGCGAAAGCCCTGGATACAACCCGCTCGTTCCTGATTCAGGCACCAGCCGGCGCTGGCAAGACCGAACTGCTGGTGCGCCGTTACCTCGCGCTGCTGGCTCAAGCCACTGAGCCCGAGGAAGTTCTCGCCGTCACGTTTACCAGAAAGGCCGCTGCAGAAATGCAGGAGCGGGTAATTCGGGCGCTCTCGACCAGCGAGCGGGATCTGGTCAATGCCGATACGGAGTTGCAGTCACTGGTGGCCGGGGTACGCCAGCGTGATGCAGAGCGCGGGTGGCGATTGACCGCCTGTCCGGCCCGACTGCGCATCAGCACAATCGATGCATTGAATGCAGCACTGGCGCGAAGTACACCCGTTGCCGCCGGCGGCAATGTAATGCGACCGATTGCAGCCGATTCCGAGCGGTTGTACCGGCTGGCGGCACAAGCCAGTATCCAGCACCTTGCCGAGACCAGTGGCACTGGCGCGGCCGTTGCCAGCCTGCTTCGTCATCTGGACAACAATCCAGGCGTTGCCGAAAACCTGTTGGCCACGCTGCTTGCCCGTCGCGACCAGTGGCTGCCACTGGTCGGTGCTGCGGGTGACCGGCATGCCATGCGCCGGATTCTTGAACGGACGTTGGCGACAATTGTGGAAGCGGGTCTCGCTCGTGTCGAAGCGGCAATACCGCCGCCGCAGTTCGAGGCACTGAATGAAATCGCGCATGCGGCAGCGCTTAACCTGAAGGCGCCGCTGAAAAGCCCGGCAGGTAGCCAGCCCACGCTGACGGAGCGGCATGCCTGGTGGCAGTTCATGGCACGCCTGCTTCTGACGCAGAATTGTCAATGGCGCAAAACCCTGAACAAGACCAATGGCTTTCCGCCCGATCAGAAGGATCTGAAAGCGCACGCCATGGCGCTACTCAATGAACTGCAGAATTGTCCTGACTTGCTGGAAGCACTGTCATCCGTATGCCGGCTGCCGGCACCTGAATATCCGCCGGCACAGTGGCGGGCGTTGGAGGCATTGCTGATGCTGCTGCCCATCGCGGTCGCCGAGCTGAAGCTGATATTCGCGGCTGAAAATGCCACTGACTATACGGAAGTGGCGATGGAGGGCAGGGCAGCCCTTGGCAGTGCCCCTCTCGGTGATACAGGTCCCGGTGACACAGGTCCGGGTGATGATGCTCCGCCATCCGATCTGGCGTTGCGGCTCGACTGGCGACTGCAACACATTCTGCTCGATGAGTTCCAGGATACCTCGCGCGCGCAGTACGAGTTGTTGCAGGCCTTGACGCGTGGCTGGTCCCCCGGGGATGGCCGAACACTGTTTCTGGTTGGTGACCCCATGCAATCGATATACCGCTTCCGGCAAGCGGAGGTTGGCCTGTTTATCGACGTACGGGATAGCGGATTGCCTGATGTACAACTGGAGTTCCTGCGCTTGCGTGCCAACTTTCGTTCAGTGCCAGCGCTGATCGACTGGGTCAATGATTCCTTCGAGAAGATATTTCCCGCGCGGGACGAGGTCATGAGCGGCGCAATTTCCTTTGCTTCCAGTGCGTCCACAAGAGACGCTACTGCGCAGGATGCACCAGCAGTGACACTGCACGACTGCAACTGGCAGGAGCCTGAAGCCGAAGCTGCAGCGGTACTGGAGGTCGTTCGGCACTCCCTCAAGGAGTGGCCAGGGCGCAGCATCGGTATTCTGGTGCGGGGTCGTGCGCACGCAAGGCACATCGTGCCGGCGCTGCGTGCCGCCGGAATCCCTCTGTCGGCCAATGAGCTGGTCTCCCTCGGCCAGTCAGTACTCACCAATGATCTGCTGTCGATCGTGCGTGCCCTGGTGCATGCGGGTGATCGCCTGGCCTGGATGAGTGTGTTGCGGGCGCCCTGGTGCGGTCTGACGCTTGCCGACCTGACCATCCTCTGCACCCCGGCGCAACCGGGCGCAAACCGGGCCGACAGCCTCTGGGACCGGATCCAGACTGCGGGGGTCACCGTTCGGCTGAGTGCAGATGGCCAACAACGTCTGTCGCGCGTTGTAACGGCGTTCTCGGCAGGATTTGTGCGGCTTGGCCAGATACCTTTGCGTGATGTGGTTGAAGGCATCTGGCTGGAACTGGGCGGGCCAGCAGTCGCCGGCCTGGAACTCCCGCTGGCCGAACTGATTCTGGCCGAGATCGATCGCCATGATGTGGCGGGAGATTGCCCGACACGTTGCGACTCGCACGCGCCGTGAACAATGCCCGCGGTTCGCTGCCCGACGCCATCGCGCGCGTACAGGTAATGACTATTCACAAGGCCAAGGGCCTGGAGTTCGACACGGTCATTCTGCCTGGCCTGGGCCACACAGTGCGCGGTGAATCGCGACCAGCACTATTGTGGCAACAATTCCTGCAACCGGCATCTACGCCAAGTGGCATCGGACACAGCCATCCCGATGAGCGGGCCGTGGTGCTGGCGCCGGTCAATCCCCGTGGTGATTCCACTGATCCCCTTTATGAGTGGCTCTGGGATCTGCGCCGTCAGCAGGATCTTTCGGAAAGTGACCGCCTGCTGTATGTGGCCACCACCCGAGCACGTGAAAGCCTGCACCTCTTTGGTCAGCTCAGTCCGCCGCGGGGAGCCACGGCAACGTCGCCGGCAGACTCGCCAGCCGCCGGAAGTCTGCTGGAACGTTTGTGGCCCGTCGTCAGTCCCCACTGGCCAAGGGCCACGAATCCCGGCACCAACCTGTCGCCGGCCTCATCGGAGAAAACTCCGAACGCTAGCTCGAATACTACGGAGCCCCACTGGCAACAGCCGCCACTGCGACGCCTCGCCAGCGGCTGGCGACCGGCCCGGCCCCCGGACAGCTTGCGACTGCCAGTGGCTGATGAGCCAGCATCGATGCGCGACCTGCTGATCTATGACTGGGCCAGTGCCTGGACCCGCCACGCAGGCTCGGTCGCCCATCGTTTTCTGCAGCAGATCGCCACCGACGGTGCAGAACTCTATCCACCAGCACGAATCCAGGCATTGTCGCCGCACATTCGCCAGCTGCTGTTGCGACAAGGTATTGCGATCGACGCGCTGGAGCAGGGTACCGAACGTGTGGTGCAGGTACTGACAATGGCCCTTGCCGATCAGCAAGGTGCCTGGCTGCTCGGGAACCAGTCAGATCCGCAAAACGAATGGGCAATTACCGTGCTCGTCAACAACCGCTTTCAGAGGCTGGTTATCGATCGCGCCTTTGTTGATCGCGAGGGCATACGCTGGATCGTTGACTACAAGACCGGTAGCCACGAAGGTGGCAACCGCGACGCTTTTATCGATTCGGAAGTTGCTCGCTATGCGCCCCAGTTGCTGGCCTATCGCGAGGCCGTGGCACGGCTTGAACAACGCGAAATCCGAACCGCGTTGTACTTCCCGTTGCTGCAACACCTGCAGCTCGTGAGTCCGGACGGCAGTCCTGCCTAGAACGTTCCGGCCAGCGACAAGGCATGCGTCCCGTCGGCCATTGCCGGTCCCAGCATGGTCAAGGCGTCCTGCAACTCTGACGGCGCGTTGGGCCGTGCACGAGCGGTACCCCGAATCTCGTACGCGCGGGGCGGCGTAATCGTGACCGTGCCATTGAGTTCCAGCGGTCCGCCGGCATCTTTGAGTTCGCCTGTCAGCGGCTTGCCGTCCGGCACATCGGGTGCATCAAAGCTCAGCGTGTAACTGCCGGGACGAAGCGGCGCACCGCGCGTCGCAACTGGCAACACCACACCGGCCATCTGCAGGGTGCCGATGGCAGCAGCAACACGGTTGTCGGCAATCACCAGCTTCTCAAACCGCGCACTGAGCTGGCTACCCGGATCGGCCGCAGCCGGCGCAATCCAGGCGATCGGCGCCGCACCTTCCAGATCACTCAGACGCAGGGTACCGCCGGGAGACCAGGCAATCGTCGTGTTCAGGAATCCATCCGGCAATTCAGACTGAATATCGGCAGCCAGGCGACCCAGCAACAATCGTGTGGGCTTGACCTGCCAGCGTACCGGCCCCAGGCCAAGCCGGCTTCCGCGATTCATGCCCTGCACCTGCTGATCCGGGCCAGGGTTGCCCAGTGTCAGATGTTCAATCTCGCCGTGCCATAGCGTACCAGTTACGCCGGATACTATCCCCGCAGGCAGCCCAAGGAGCCCTACGACCACTCGAGCCGGGATCAGGACGATCAGTGATGCCAGCAAGGCAACAATACCGACTGCAAGGAACAGACGCGTGTGGTTCGAACTGCTATCGGACATGCAGGGCCTCAGCGACCGGCCAGATCAAGCACCAGATTCGAGTTGACGCGGCCTGGTTCGCCAGTAGGATCAAACGTCGCCGAAACTATACCCAGGCCATTTCTGGCCTGCACCGTCGCCAGCCATGTCGTGAGTTCGTCGAAAGGCACATTCTCCATGCGCAGACGAACGCCCGTAGCGCCTTCCGGCTGGTTGCGCTTCAGGTAAGCGCCCAGACCCTGATCCCGCGTAGAGCGGTCGATCAGCACGACCAGAGACTCCCCGCTGGCCAGTGCAGTGCTGCTGGCACCGCTTTGAGGCCCGAACCGGCTCGCCACCTGATCCACATCGTTCAACAACTGGCGTTTCATTTCCACGTCAGCAGTTGTTCGCGCACGAGTGGCAAGCAGCGGCTGCAGGCCCAGGGCATAAACCAGAGCGACCACGGCAAACACGGCAGCGGCCAGCACCAGCCATCTTTCACGCTGGGCGAGCTTGTCGAACCATTCACGGAGGGCTGCCGGATTCATTGTGTTCACTTCAGGCGCCCGCCACTGAAATACGGATGCGACCCTGAATCTGGTCGCCCGCGGAATTGGATGACTGGATGTCGGCCTGCAGCTTCCCATCTTCAGTCACCAGTCGGCGAATGGTGTCCAGGGCATCGGCGCTGGGCGCACGCACCTGCAATTCCATCACGCCTGAACGGTAGTTCAGGCCCTCTACACTGGCGTCGCTGGTTTTTGCCACGGCATCGGCAACCGTCTGCAGGGTCTTCAGAAACTGGCGACTATCGGCTACCCCGGCTGAGCCACCGCTGCCCTGCAGCCGCGCATCAACCAGACGCCGCAAATTACTACCTGATTCGCTGCCAACATCGACACCCGGAAAAGTGAAGCTCGCCGCGGCGCGTAGTTCGGTCTGCAAGGCCGCACTTTCCTTCTTGAGACGCCAGACATCAGCACCGGCGACAAGCGTCATGGTTACTGCCAGAGCCGCAACCAGTGCAGCCGCCAACCGCCAGCGGGGCCAGTAGCTGGCGGCGCTGGCACGCTGTGCAAAGTCACCTTGCAGAAGATTGATGCCCGGCTGGGTGACTATCGATGCAGCCAGGCGTAACAGCGCCCCATCGGGCAAGCGACGTACCTCCAGGCTCTCAACCCGGTCCTGGTAGTGCTCCCAGAAGCTGTTCGGTAGCCCGTCTACCGTCGCGTCATAAACCTGCAGATGACGTGAAGGCACCACACCATCCGGGCCGGCCCGCCGTGTCTGGGCAAGCCACAGTTCGAGCATGCCGTCGACAGCAGCCAGCTCGGTCACCACCGGATCCAGCCCCGGATCGCGCAGAATTGCCTGGCGCTCTTCGAGCAGCAGCGTGGTGTTGCCAGCTACCTCCGGTACGCCGTCACTGTCGGCATACAGTGCCTGGGCAGAAATTCCGGCGGCAGCCAGCTCCGACCGCCAGCCCTCCATCCATTCGCGACGAACCACGGCCACGGCTACCTGCCCGTCTGGCAGGCGTGGACCGGCAGCGAAGTGCAGTTCTTCGACGTCCTCCGCCATCAGGTCCTCGAGCGCAAAGGGGAGGGCCTGGGCAATGCGGCTTGTTCCTTTTACCGGAACTTCGGCTCGAGTCCTCAACACCCGGGTGGCAGGCACCAGGGCGATCACCCGTCGACCGCCGCTGGCCGGGAGAGCCAGGCTGGGTGATCCGGTAGCGGGCGCGATTACGCAGGCACCACTGCCATCTACAACGGCCCACTCAGCCGCGGATGTGGCAACAGCACCCGTGGTTCCGGCGCTATCCATATCCGGGGCATGGCCATCCGGAATGATCGCAGCGCGTCCGTCGGGAGCCGACGTGGTCTCAGTGGCTGGCAACAGCCGGATTACGAGGGTTTCACTCATGCACGGGGCCAGCCTTTGGGCAGATCCTGGTTCATGCGGTGCGCTTCATGCAGTTATTTGGCCTCGAAAGTGCGGCGGCGGGTACGAATCACCTCGCCATCGCGCTCAAGGAGGCTGTACATAATGGACTGGGCACTGCCAATTGAAGCAGACGCGGTTAACAGAAACCAGCTGCTGCGGACATCAAGCGGAAGATCCTGTGGAATCTGCGCGGCGCCCGGCACGTCATTCCTGAAATCTTCAACCAGTTCATAGGCGCCATTAACAAACGGTTTCATGTCGTCCACGGAGGTGTTTTCCATCAACGACGCCAGCACCAGCTCCGGGGCCGTATTGATGTTCAACGGCCAGCTATTACCCTGGCTGGGCCGCGGCAATGCCGTGATGTACGGCTGCAGGGCAGAGTAGATCTCGCCCGTATAACCCTCAACAGCCAGCAGTTCGCTCGTGGACGTGAACCAGAAGTTGGCCGGCCGGTACGGCGGGTCGCGACCGGTGTAACGGTCATCCTCGGCCCCGTTCAATTCCGGAAGCGTGTCCGGATCGATCCAGTCGATGGTCGTTTCCACCAGGGCTTCCGCCGTTCCCGGATCCAGTGGCTGCTCCAATTCCAGCAGCGTCAGCAACCTTCGATACTGATCTGCCGCGGGTGGATTGCGCTTGCCATCGGCGCCGACCAGGCTGTTGAGATCAAAAAGTCCCTGTTGATCCCGCAGGAAACCCTGCAGGCTGCCACCCTCAACTTCGAACGCCAGCGGCTTGGCCCAGCCTTCATCCATGGAATCGATGCCACCGGCTCCCTTCTGTCTGAAATCTTCAGCCAGTCCGAACTTGGCAAACTCCTCACCACCGAGATCGTACTGCCTGGCCTGGTCCTGCAGCAGCAGATTTTCCGTTCGACGCATCTCGACACTGGTCTGCCACAGCAGATTGACCGCCAGAATGGTGGCAATCGCCACGACCAGAATCGCGGTGAGTGCCGCAATACCCTGTTGGCGATGTCGTGACTTCACGGCACGACCTCGATCAGGCGCTCTACCTCACCCCAGTCCTCGAGCTCAAGCGTTACCTGCACCGCGCGGGGTCGACCGGCGGCAGCGCCTGTGGAGTTGCGCAGGGGAGGCCACTGCTGCTGCCATTCCGGAGCACCAGACGAGGTGTCCAGAAAGAGCAATTTCACATCTTCTACACCGGTAAGCAGTTCCTCCTGTCGGGGTTCAAGGCCCAGCACGCGATCCAGCACAGGCCAGTATTCACGCAGGAGTTTGCCGTCTTCAAGCCGATACTGGACGCGTTGTAGCGTTCCCCGGTAGGGCAACTGGGCGGGATTGGCCCAGCCGCCACGCGTCAGTCTTACCAGATAATCGCCACGGCCTTCGGCAAGAAACGGCAATTCCTTGCGATCGCCGAGCTCATCGCGAACGTACCGTGGATCGGCGCTACCCAGATCCAGGGCAATGATCCTCAAGGCACGCTGCAGGCTGGCCAGCCGCTCGTCCTGCTGCCCGGCCATGGTGCTCTGGTTCACGATGTTGTTGAGGCCACCCAGGGCCATGACACCGATCAGCGCGAAAATGCCCATTGCCACCAGCAATTCCAGGAGCGTGAATCCCGCTTGCCCGTATACACAGCGTCGCACCACCACCGGGTTGCGCTGCCCAGGCAACGACCATGCGAGGAGACTGATCAACGTGAGGTCTCCAGCGGCAGCCAGTCGACACCGGCACCGGGGTTCGCTGCCGGCTGGGTCGGAGGCGGTTGCCCCAGAAAGCCGGTAAGTGTGGAAATAACAGCCTGGGGTTTGTCAGCGAAAGCCACACTGATATCAATCCGGCGTATCGCACCGAGGTCAGTCTTGGCGACCTTGATCGTGTAACGCCAGGTGACCCGCGCCATCTCGACGTTGTCGGAACGCGAACCAACGGCCGGAAACTCTCCCAGCAGCCGTAGCCGCGTCATCTCGTTAAGCGCGATCCAGTGGGCAAAACTCTTGTCACGCAACCGGCTCGTTGCAGTCAGGGCCTGGTTCACCTGCCCGAAAGCTGCCATCAAACCCAGCGCGACGATAACCAGGGCGACCAGCACTTCCAGCAGCGTAAAACCATGCTGCCGGGAGGTCTTAGCCACCATCTTTGGTGATTTCCGTACTGCCATCGATATGCACCGCCAGCGTGTAGCTTCGGTCTTCCTCGAGGCTGCGAATTTTCACCTCGAAGGCATCGCTGATATCGCCGGACGAGTAGATAAAGAGCTGCGGTTTGTAGGCCTTCTCAACGTCCTTGGCGCTGCGCTCCAGATTCACGGCACGGCCCTCGATGTCCAGTTCCAGGGCAAACACTGCCGGCAGTTCGCGTGGCGCAAAGACATCATCGGTGATCGGCATCCAATTGTCGTCAGTTGGATCCAGCAGGTTGCCACGGTCATAGACCGCAAATTCGTAATGATCTGGATATAGGCGTAAACCCATTTCGTGGGCCTGGAAGGTGGCATCTTCGAGTGCCAGCTTGATCAGGGTTTGCAGGCGCTCTGTTTCCCGCCTCAGTTCCTTGTCGGTGCCACCGGCAGTGCCAACAGCCAGAGTGAACATTGTTGCGACGATACCGATGATGAAGACCACCACCAGCAATTCAAGCAGCGTAAAGCCCTCATCACCACGTCGACCGACGCGCTGGATCACTTACTTGTCGAGCTGCCAGTTACCAACATCGGCGTCCGGACCTTCGCCGCCGGGCTGGCCGTCCCGTCCGAGCGAGTAAATGTCGAAAGAGCCGCCCTGCTTCCCGGGGTTCTCATAAATGTACGGCCGGTCCCAGGGATCGCGGGGGAGGCGATCAAGATAGCCACCCTCGGGCCACTTCTGCGAAGAATCCTGCGGTGGCGTTACCAGTGCATCCAGACCTTCCTGGCCGGTGGGATAACGAAAACGGTCGAGCCGGTAGAGCTTCAGCGCGCTTTCGATGGCGCGGATGTCCTGCTTCACCTTGGCGGCCTGCGCATCATCGATGCGATTGATGACATTGGGCGCGATCAGGGCGGCGAGAATGCCCAGAATTACGACCACAACCATAATTTCGATAAGCGTAAAGCCGCGAGCGGCTCGCAACGATCGGTGCGCAAACGTCATGAATTGGCCCTGTGAATCTGCGATGATCCGCCGCAACCCGAAGCGGCAGAAAGCCTGCACCGATTATCTGCCACCTGTCCGTGTCTGTCAGTAGATTTCATCCAGGTTTTATCAAGTGGGCTCAAGTAGCCGGAAAATAACCGTTTCTCCATACCTGGAGTCCTCGTCACTGGTCTGGGCAACCGGTTTTGCTGTATTGCTCATCGCACTGCAGTTGCTCCCGGATACATGGCAACGGGCCATGTGGTTCGACCGCGCAGCGATCGATCACGGCCAATGGTGGCGCATTCTCACCGGAAATCTGATCCATCTCGGCTGGCGGCATCTGGCCCTGAACGTGGCGGCCTTGCTGATCGGCATCTGGGTGTTCTACCCCGCACGTACTCCTATAGCATGGGCCATTGCCCAGACGGTGTGTGCGCTGGTCAGCAGCCTCGGACTGTATTTTTTCAGCCCGAATATCCAGTGGTGCGTTGGCATGTCCGGCGCGCTGCATGGCTTGTTGATGATCGGTGCGATTGACTGGATACGCCAGGGTGACCGGATGGGCTGGGTTCTGCTGGCAGTGTGGAGCGGCAAACTGGCCTGGGAACAATGGCAGGGCGCACTGCCGCTGTCAGCCGAGACCGTGGGGTCAGCCGTGGTCGTTGATGCTCACCTGTGGGGCGCCATCGGTGGTCTGTTGTATGTTGCACTTGAATTCCTGTATCGCCAGCGGAGGCATCACCAGTGACAGACACTCCAGTAGCATCAGCCACAGCCGCAAACAATGATCAACTGCTGTCGCTGACTGGCGAAATTGCCCTTGTCAGTGGCGCAACACGGGGCATCGGAGCGAGCCTCATGGTTGCACTGGGACGGGCAGGCGCCCGGGTTATCGGCACCGCGACCACAGCCGACGGGGCAGCAGCGATTGAAGCGCGCTGCAAGGAACTGGGCATTGAAGGCCGCGGCATACAACTTGACGCATCGTCAGCTGATTCCGTGGTTGCAGCGGAGAAGGACATTGTCGCCCGCGAAGGCCAGGTCTCGATTCTGGTCAACAATGCCGGCATTACGCGCGACAACCTCTTGTTGCGCATGAAAGACGATGAATGGCAGGCGGTACTCGACACCAATCTGTCATCAGTCTTTTTGATGAGCAGGGCATTTGTGCGCGGCATGCTCAAACTGCGCCGTGGACGGGTCATCAATATTTCGTCGGTCATCGGCGCCATGGGCAATGCTGGCCAGGCGAACTATGCCGCCTCCAAAGCGGGCATCATCGGGTTCTCCAAATCGCTGGCACGCGAAGTCGGCAGTCGTGGCATTACGGTCAATGTCGTGGCCCCCGGGTTCATCCAGACCGACATGACCGACGCGCTACCCGAGGAGCAACGCACCAAACTGGCGGCCCAGATTCCGCTACAGCGGCTCGGCAGCGTGGACGATGTAGCGGGTGCCGTACTGTTCCTCGCTTCACGTGCCGGAGCCTATATCACGGGCGAAACCTTGCATGTCAATGGCGGATTGCTGATGGTTTGAGCCATTTCCGGGCTCAGAGCATATTTTTGCAATGCTAGATTGGTTGCGGGGCTTAACTTAGAATACCCGCCGGTCAGGGGGTCCGATCTGCGCTTTTGCAGCCGATCTGCCTGGCTGGTCGGTCTCACGAAGAGGACATAGCACACATGAGCAGCATTGAGGCACAGGTCAAGAGCATCGTCGCCGAACAGCTCGGCGTAAAGGAAGAAGAAGTCACCAATCAGGCTTCTTTTGTCGATGATCTCGGCGCCGATTCACTGGATACCGTCGAACTGGTCATGGCGCTCGAGGAAGAGTTTGAAACGGAAATCCCTGATGAGGACGCGGAGAAGATCAAAACCGTGCAACAGGCGATCGACTACATCAGCCAGCGTCCGTCCGCGGGCTGATTGACCGGGCGCACCGGCCACGGGATGGCTAAGAAACGTATCGTCGTCACCGGGATGGGAATCATCGCCCCGGTGGGTAATGAACTGGAGACTGCCTGGCAGAACGTTGTCGGTGGTCGCTCCGGCATCGGCCCGATCACGGACTTCGATGTCAGCCAGTTCTCGACACGCTTCGGCGGCAGCATTCGCGATTTCGATGCCAGCCAGTATGTTCCTGTAAAGGAACTCAAGAAGATGGATCCCTTCATGCATTTCGGGATTGCGTCAGCGTCCCAGGCGATTGCGCATGCGGGGCTGGCTGACAGTGGCTACAGTCCGGACCGGATCGGCGTAGCCATGGGTTCCGGCATTGGCGGCGTCGGCACGATTGAAAGCAACCACCAACGGCTGAACGATGGCGGACCGCGTAAAATTTCGCCGTTCTTTGTCCCGGCCAGCATCATCAACATGATCTCCGGGCATGTTTCGATCCAGTACGGCTATCGCGGTCCAAACATTGCACTGGTCAGTGCGTGCACGACCGCCACACACAGTATCGGCATGGCAGCACGCCTGATCGAGCACGGCGATGCAGACGTCATGCTGGCCGGTGGTGCGGAGCACGGGATCACGCCACTGGGCCTTGGCGGCTTTTGTGCAGCACGCGCACTGTCGCAACTCAACGACAATCCTGAAGGCGCAAGCCGGCCCTGGGACAAGGACCGCGATGGCTTCGTATTGAGTGACGGTGCCGGATGTCTGGTGCTCGAGGAATTCGAGGCAGCGCGCAAGCGTGGCGCGCAGATCTATGCCGAGGTGGCAGGCTTTGGCATGAGCGCCGATGCCTTTCACATCACTGCCCCACCTGAAAACGGCGAGGGCGCGCGCTCCTGCATGGCTGCTGCGCTCAAGGACGCCGGCCTGAATCCCGACGAAATTGAGTACGTCAACGCCCACGGCACCTCCACACCCCTGGGCGATGTCGCAGAAACCCGGGCCATTCACGGTCTGTTTGGTGATCACGCCAGCAGGATCGCCGTCAGTTCCACCAAGTCCACCACGGGACACCTGCTGGGCGCAGCCGGCGCAGTAGAGGCGATCTTCAGTGTGCTGGCCATTCGCGACCAGGTCGCACCACCCACGATCAACCTGAATACCCCGGACCCCGATTGCGATCTTGACTATGTGCCCAACACGGCGCGGCAGATGAAGATCAACAATGTCCTCACCAATTCCTTTGGTTTTGGCGGCACCAACGGCAGCCTGATTTTTCGCCGCGTCTGACATCCACCACGACAGTGCGTCCGGTAAACCTGCCTGACGGATTTGACCTGCTGGACCTGCACGTCGCGCATCCCGATCGGTATCCCTTCCTCCTGGAAACCGTTTCTGGCGGCAGTGTCGACCACCGTGCTGCCGATTCCACCGGCGATACCTGGGACCTGCTTTTTGCGTTTCCCGGACCAACGCTGCAGCTTGATGGCAGCTTCAGGCTTGCCGGACCGGGTTCCGAAGGTCAGGCTGATTTTTTAGGCGCGCTGGATAGCTGGTGGCGTGATACTGACCCTGCACATCCGCCCGCTGGGCACTTGCCATTCAGCGGCGGCTGGTTCCTGTTTCTGGGCTACGATCTTGCCCGTCAGATAGAGCCGCTGGACCCCGACACCCGAACGCCCAACAGCGGGCCGATCGCGTTCGCAACCCGGATACCGGTGGCCATTGTGCGTAATCGACGCAACCAGCAAGCGTGGATCATCGCGGAAGATTCGCACCTCGACCACATCAGCGTCGTACTGGATGACCTCCAGAAGTTGTCCGATAAAAATGGGTTGTTGGCCAAATCCAGCCACCTGCCACGGTCCGTGTCGCTGGTCAGTGAACTCCGGGAGCCGGATTCCGCCATCTTCCTCAAGGCAGTGGCCGAAGTCCGGCGTTTGATTGCCAATGGCGATGTGTATCAGGTAAACCTGTCTCATCGCTGGCAGGCAACTGTTCGTAAGGAGGTATCCCATGCCGGGATCTATCATCGGCTGCGGCAGACCAACCCGGCACCTTTCGCCGGTCTTGCAACTCGCGGCGACTGGAGCGTGATCAGTTCGTCGCCTGAACGTCTGGTGCGCTGCCGTGCCGGGCGAGTCGAGACGCGACCAATTGCCGGCACTTATCCCAGAGCTGAGAATTCTGCCGAAGAAGACGTGCTGCGCCGGGATCTGCTGGCCAACCCGAAGGAGCGGGCCGAGCACATCATGCTGATTGACCTGGAGCGCAATGATCTGGGCCGCGTGTGCCAACCAGGTACGGTGACCGTTGACGAGTTCATGGTTGTGGAGTCCTACGCACACGTGCATCACATCGTGTCGAATGTCTGTGGACAATTGCGGCCGGGGACCACACCAGGCGCTGTGATCCGCGCGGTATTTCCGGGTGGCACCATTACCGGCTGCCCGAAGGTTCGCTGCATGGAAGTTATTGCCGCGCTGGAACCGGCATCGCGCGGTCCCTACACCGGCTCCATGGGCTACCTGAACCTGGATGGCAGCATGGATCTGAATATCCTCATTCGAAGTTTCGTCCTGGAGGGACGGAAGCTGGCATTTTCTGCAGGTGGCGGCATCGTGGCCGACTCCGATCCGGCTCGCGAACTGGTCGAAACTCATGCCAAGGCCAAGGGCCTGCTGATGGCGCTGGGCGGCAAAACTTGAATGACACGCAGCAATCAATGAGTACCTGGTGGATCAACGGGCAGCCGGCCGATCACATCAATGTGGCTGATCGTGGTTTCAGCTATGCCGATGGACTGTTCGAAACGATCGCCATCCGTGACACAAGGACGCGCTTGCTGGAGTTTCACCTGGATCGGCTGTTCGCGGGCTGCCAGCGACTGCGCATCCAGCCGCCAATGTCGCGCACCTCGTTGGCAGCACATCTGCAGGCGGCAGCTAAAGGTCTGCCATACGGTGTGCTCAAGCTGATGATTACCCGCGGCACGGGACCACGCGGTTACGCCGTGCCGCCGCAGGCAACACCATGCATTATTTGGGGCATCGCAACGGCTCGATTCGTATCGCCCCTTCCTGTCCGGCTGCGGTGGTGTGAGACCATGGTGTCGGTGAATCGCGCGACCGCAGGACTCAAGACGCTGGGACGTCTGGAACAGGTGCTGGCCCGGCGCGAATGGACAGATCCAGCCATCACGGAAGGCCTGATGACCAATACCAGCGGACGACTGATCGGCGGCACCTCCAGTAATGTATTTCTGGTGATGGGTGACCGCCTTCTGACGCCTGCATTGCACAACTCCGGCATTTCGGGCGTGATGCGACGGGCGGTACTGGAAGTCGCTCGCCAGCATGGGATCGGCGCTGTCGAAGCTGATGTACGTCCGGCACTGATCGGCGACGCCACAGAACTGTTTGTCACCAATGCCCTGACCGGAATCCGGCCCGTGGCGCGTCTACAGGACAGAGCCTGGCCAACTGGCCCGATCACACAGCGTCTGCAGGCGTTACTGAAAAATATGGGAGTTGCGGAATGCTCCGCCGACTGCTGATAGCCGGTGGCACCATTGCCGTTATCCTGGTCACATTGCTGGTCGGCGCGAGTTGGTGGCTGAACGGCTACCTGAAAGCCCCCCTGGCCATTCCGGATGGTGGCTATCACCTGGAAGTGCCCCCCGGCACCACCTGGGGCGCCGTGGTCCGGCAACTGCACGCAGACGGAATCGTCAGTGCGGTACCGGTACTGACCACCTACGGCAAATGGACAGGTCAGGCGGGCCGCATCCAGGCAGGTGAGTACCAGTTGGCACCGGGGCTCACCCCATTGTCGCTGCTGCAGGAATTGGTGGCCGGCAGGGTGCTGCTGCACAAGTGGACTCTGGTTGAGGGCTGGACCGTGCGTGACGTCCTGCGGGCACTAAGGGCCGATGACGCCATTCTCAATACCCTGACTACAGTGGATGCCATTGTGCCAAGCCTGGAGCAGGCTCATGCATTGGCCCGTGAACTGAAACTGCCCTGGGCGAGTGCCGAGGGCGCCTTTCTCCCGGAAACCTACCGTTTTCCCCGCGGAACCACGGACCGTGACCTGCTGCTGCGCGCTCACGCTGCGCTGCTGGAACAACTGGACCGGGCCTGGGCCGGGCGACGACCAGACCTGCCTCTGGCTAAACCCTATGACCTGGTAATTCTGGCGTCGATCATCGAGCGCGAAACGGGGCTGCCACGGGAGCGGCCAATCATTGCCGGGGTGTTTATCCGCCGGCTTGAGAAGGGCATGCTTTTGCAAACCGACCCCACGGTAATTTATGGGCTGGGGGAACGCTTTGATGGCAACCTCACGCGCCGGGACCTGCAGACTGATGCCGCATGGAATACCTACACACGTCCCGGTTTGCCGCCCACACCCATTGCTGCGCCAGGCGTAGAGGCACTGATGGCTGCTGCACATCCGGCTGATGGCACGGCACTCTTTTTTGTGGCCACTGGCGCCGGCGATGGCAGCCACCGCTTTTCCACAACATTGCGCGAACATCAGGCCGCGGTGCGTGATTATCTCGCTACACTTGATCGCCGCCGTGATTAATCCTGTCAATAAAAGCCCTGGTCGATTCATCACCGTTGAAGGTATCGAGGGTGTGGGCAAATCAACCAACCTCGGCTTCATTGCCGCTGAACTCCGGCGGGCCGGTCACGATGTCGTGGCAACCCGTGAACCGGGTGGTACACCCTTCGGCGAAAGTGTGCGCGACTTGCTGCTGAACCCGGACCACCCGATTGCGCCTGTGCCGGAATTGCTGTTGATGTTCGCAGCCCGCGCCACACACATTGACGAGGTGATCAGGCCGGCACTGACATCAGGTCAATGGGTCGTCTGCGATCGTTTTACCGATGCCAGTCGTGCCTATCAGGGTGGTGGTCGCGGCCTGCCGGCGTCCAGTATCGAAACTCTGGCAACGCTGGTGCAAGGCACGTTGAAACCGGATCACACATTACTGCTGGACGCCCCCGTGGCTGTGTCCACCGATCGTCAGGCCAGCCGCGCCCACCACGACCGGTTCGAGCGCGAGTCATCCTTGTTCTTTGAGAGGGTCCGCAACACCTATCTGGAAATTGCCGCACAGGAGCCGCGCCGGGTCCGCGTAGTCGACGCAAGCCAGCCACTGGACGCCGTCCAGGCCGACATACGCCGCTGGCTGGCGGAACTGGGGCAATGAACCCGGTGGCTGTACTCCCCTGGCTCTCGGACCCGCTGGCACGCTTCGAGGCACGGATGGCACGGGGCCAGACGCCTCAGGGTCTGTTGATTCATGGTCCGGTTGGGTGCGGTCGTCGACATCTGGCCCTGAGCATTGCCGCCCGTTTGCTGGAGTCGGACTGGCGTCCTTCTCCGGATATGGATGGCGATGAACTGCCCGGCGTGCCACACCCTGATTTCTGGGTTGTGGGAATTGAGGGTGAGGCAAAGTCGCAAATCAAGGTCGACCAGATCCGTGAGCTGAATCATGTGCTTAACATGACCAGCCACCAGCGCGGCAGAAAGGTCGCGATGATTTTTCCGGCCGAGGCAATGAACCCGAATGCGGCCAACACCTTCCTCAAGACGCTTGAAGAACCGTCGGAGGGAACAACGGTCCTTTTGGTTGCCACTTCTGCGGCGCGACTGCCGGCAACGGTACTCAGCCGCTGCGAACGTCTGCGGATCACGCCTCCCGGGCATGACCTTGCCCTGAGCTGGCTGGCCGCAGGATATCCGGATCGTGCGGTCTGCGAGCGCGCGCTCGCCTATGCAACCGGGGCACCGCTACTGGCACGCAGCCTGCTGGGTGACGGCGACGGGAAATCTAGCACCAGCAAAGCCCTGACAGAGCTCGGCACGGACCTGCAGCAGCTGGTGGATCGCTCGGTGACACCGATCGCGGTGGCAAGGACCTGGGCCCGACGCGATAGCGGTGTGTGCCTGCGCTGGCTTTATCTGCAGACGGCCGCGCTTATCGGTGACTCCCAGGCCGAATCCGGAGCAAAACTCTTTTCCTTGAAAATTCCCCGGGCTGCCGTGAACATGGCAGCCTGTTTTGCGTACCTCGATCAGGTAGTGGAGGCCCAGCGCCTCAAGGACCGGTCGCTGAACATGGAAGCGGCATTCGCCGATCTTCTGATGTGGTGGTACGGTGCAGCGGGGGCCACCAGGTAGGGATATGTCGAAACCAGGATTGCTGACACTGACCATCAGGGACAAGAGCGCCCTCTATCTCGCCTACATGCCTTTTATCCGCAACGGCGGTCTCTTCATTCCGACGAGCAGCAGCTATCGCATCGGCGATGAAGTCTTCATGTTGCTGAACATCATGGGCGAAGACGAAAAGATTCCGGTTGCCGGTCGCGTGATCTGGGTGACGCCGAAGGGCGCCCAGGGCAAACGCACCGCGGGCATTGGCGTGCAGTTCAGTGATCAGGATGGTGGCGCCACCCAAAAGAAAATCGAGAATTACCTGGCCGGCGCACTGGGCGGCGACAAACCCACTCACACCATGTAGTTGCTGCGGACTGTTTACGGACCAACTCCGGGCCCGGATCAGCGTCCGCTCAGGTTAAGCCCGCCGCGCAGCACGCGCGTGTCGAAGCCCCGTTCGTTCAGTACGAACGCTCCTGCCGAACTCCGCCGACCCGTGTCGCAACACACCACGTAGGTGGTATCGGGGTCTAGCGTGCTCAGCTTCAGCCGGATGAAATACAGCGGAATATTGATGGCGCCAGACTCGTGGTAGGTTTCAAATTCACTGGGCAGGCGCACATCCAGCCACTTGCCACCGGCAGCCACAATTCGCTGTCCCTCGTCGTGGTCAACCCACGCGACCATTGGCTCGTTCAACAAGGTGTTGAAGTCCTGCTTGCCTAGCCGCATCAGTGCGCCATCGGTCAGCATGGTTACGGTCGCATTGCGTCTGTTGTGTGAGATCAGCGCTTCTTCGCCAAAGGTATCGCCTACGTTCAGCTCAGCGAGTTTGATACCTTCCTTGTTCAGTGGCGTCTCGCGGGTCACCGTGCACTTGCCGCGAGTAATCACGTAGAAGAAATCACCTTCGTCACCCTGCTTGATGATCACGTCGCCCGCGCTGAAGTTCACCGTGTGCATGCGCATGAAGATCGCCTGGATGTTGCCGGGCGGGATGCGGTGAAAGGCTTTCGTCTGGAGCAGGGTGGTCATCCAGTCATCTGAATTGCCGTGGTCGTCGCTGCGCAGCTCGTTAACTTCGTAGCTGCCCGTCTGGTCCCAGGTCAACATCACGTCCAGCAGTTCGGTATCCACCGAAACGTATTCGGCGCGGTCGACCGCCCGGACAGTGTAGCGACGGGGAAGGTTCGGAGTGATTGGGCCCCGCGACTCGTCCGTATTGGCCCTGAGCAGGCGGACTTTGCCATTGCGATCTGTCAGTTCGAGGGTGCCAGCGACCAGATAATAGGTGCGTTTGTCGGTATCGCCCTCGCGCAGCAACGGCTTGCTGCTATCCAGGGTGCGGACCTCCATTTTCTTGGCGAGCGCAGCCACGTTTTCCCGTTTCAGCCCGTCAAGGGGGGAAAACCGGCGCAGGAGTTCAGGGGTGACAGTTGAGTCGCTCATCAGCGATGGATTCTAACCCTTAGATTTTGCGAGAGGAAAGCAGGGACCGCACGAATCCGTGAGATTCAGTTCCGCAGGCTGGCCCAGCCTGCCGAGGGGGTGAATCGGGGACCATGGATTTTGGCGAGTTCTAGCAGGCGGGATTCCACGACATCAATGCCCAGTTCCCGCGCATAGTGCAAGGGGCCACCCCGGAACGGGGCAAAGCCGGTGCCAAAGATCACCCCGGCGTCGACGAGGTCGGCGTCGCTGACAATCCCCTCCTGGAGGCAGGCTGCGGCCTCATTGAGCAGGGCAAAAACCAGCCGGTCCTGAATGTCAGGATCGGCTGCCCCCCATTCCGGGGTCGGCCGGACCGGTTTGCGATCGCGATAGGTATAAAACCCCCGGCCGGTCTTCTGGCCCAGGTGACCCTGGCGCACCAGCTCTTCGAGCTCCGGAGCTGGCTGCCGTCCCAGAACCGGGGCCAGAATCCGGGCAACGTGGTCAGCCACGTCCAGGCCCACGGAATCGGCCAGTTCCACCGGCCCCATGGGCATGCCGAATTCGACCGCAGCCTGGTCGATCTCTGCCAGCGGGACGCCTTCGCGAATCATCTCCATCGCCTCGGCCATGTAGGGCGCCAGGATGCGGTTGACCAGAAACCCCGGGTGGCTGCGGCAAGGAACCGGCAACTTGCCGATCTGGCGCACAAAAGCCAGGCCGGTATTCAAAGCTGCGGGATCACTGGAAACGGCGGCGATGATCTCGATCAGCGGCAAGCTGGCAACCGGATTGAAGAAGTGCATGCCAATGAGTCGCCCTGGCTCACGCAGTCCCTCGCTAAGCTGCTCCAGTGGAATACTTGAGGTATTGGTGGCCAGAACCACGCCGGGCCGTAACTGTGCTTCTAGCTTTTCGTACACCTGACGCTTGACATCAAGGTCTTCGAATACGGCCTCGATAACCAGGTCTGCAGCCGCCACGCCGGACCCTTCGACGTCTGCCCGCAGTCGGTCTGTCGCCGCGGCAATTGCTGCAGGTTTCTTGAGACGGCGCGTAAAGAGCTTGGTGGCCCGCGCCAACGCAGGTTCGATGTACTTGAGCTCGCGATCCTGCAATGTGACATCCAGACCACGCATGGCACACCAGGCCGCAATATCACCACCCATTGTTCCCGCACCGACGACATGAACGCGGCGAATTGCCGATTTCCCTGTCGCCAGCTTCTTCAGGCGTTCCTGCAGAAAGAAAACACGAACCAGATTGCGGGACGCTGGTGTCACGACGAGGCGGGCAAAGGAGTGCGCCTCGGCCTCAAAAGATTCAGTCACCGGCTCAGCGCCGAATTTCTCCCAGAGGTCGATAATCGCGAAAGGAGCCGGATAGTGTGCCGGCTGAACCTTGGCGCTGGTCTTCTGGCGCAACGTGCGGGCCAGCAGCGGACGAATGGGCTTGAGAGCCAGCAGACGATCGAGCAGCGGCACAGCCGGCCGGCGTCGGCCCGCCCGCAATTGCTGAACGGCAACCGGCCGCCAGTCACCGTCGCGAACCAAAGCATCAACCAGTCCGGCAGCCAGTGCCTCCGCCGGACGCGAAGAACGCCCTGTCAGGATCATATCCATGGCCTTGCGAACGCCGACCAGCGCAGGCAGGCGGACCGTGCCCCCGAATCCCGGATGAACGCCAAGCTGAACTTCCGGGAGTCCAAACACCCGTTCGTCACCAGCCAGCGCAATACGTCGGCTGCAAGCCAGCGCCAGTTCCAGCCCGCCACCCAGTGCAAAACCGTTAAGTACGGCCACCGTGGGGCAGGGCAGTCCGGCCAGTTCGTCGAATACAGTCTGCCCGTCACGCACCAGTCTGAAGGCTCGCTCTTCCGAGTCCAGATTCGGGAACTCATTGACGTCAGCGCCGACGATGAAACCGGATGGTTTCCCGGAATAGATCACCAGTCCGCGTAGCTGCCTGCCGGCAATTTCCTGCAGAACTTCATGCAGCTCGGCCATCGTCTCCGCAGACAGCGAATTGGCGCCTGCATCCTGACGATCAAAGCACAACCAGCCGATCGTGTCGGCATCGCACTCTAGCGTCCAGTGGCGCCGTCCGGATGTTGCAGTCATGGGCTTACCTCAATTCGAAATCACAGATGAGCGGCAGGTGATCGGAAAACAGGACATGCGGAATCTCGAAAGAAGAAACCTCGATGCCAGCGCCATACAGGATGAAGTCCAGCTCCATGCGCGGCACCTTGCTGGGGTATGAGGGCGAGCGCTCCGTATTGGCGCTACGTAGACCAGCCGCCTTCATGAACAGAAACATTTCGCTTTCGCCCCAGAAGGTATTGAAGTCGCCTGCCACAATAACCGGTTTCTTGGCCCGGGATACCAGCTCGTACAAATGACGAAGCTGAAACTGGCGGTGTCGGTACTTCAGGGAAAGATGTACCAGAAATATCACTACACCATCCAGCTCCAGCTCGATGATCAGCCGCTTGATTCCCGTGTCAAAGTAGTGAAAACGCTCACCCAGAATATGCGGCGCGGCCAGAAAGGCGTTGGCCTGCTTGCGCAAGATCGGCAGGATCTGGTTCAGTGATTCTTCGCCGTACTTGCACTCATAGCTCGAGAAGTGTCCCAGCGCCTTGGCAATGGCATCGGCCTGGTTCACGCGGTTGCTGCGCACGGAGCCCACGTCGACCTCAAGCAGGCCCACGACATCCGGCTCGCGCGATTTGATGAATTTTATGATGTTGTCGAGGTTTCCGGGATTGCCAAACAGATAGCCTGCCCCTGGCACAGGCAAATGCGGCGGCATGCCGGCGCCGACAGCATAGCGAATGTTGTAGATCAGGAGTCGCATGGGTGGGGGCAGTGTAATGCCGGGCCACCACTCTTGAAACTCCGTGGTACTTTTGCGATCCGGAACCGCTGCACAGGAATGGAGGTAGGGCGATGTCTGATTCAAGTCCGATCCGGGTTTTTGTCAGCCACCTGTTCGAGAAGCACACAGACTATCTGCGTGTTTTCGAATATCTGGAAAGCCGGGACAAGTTTTTGTATCTGAACGTCAGTGATCCGGAGGCAATGCCGTCGGGCGGCAAGGAGGAGCTGAAGGAGGAATTGCGCAGTCAGATCAAGGCGTCGGAAGCCATGATCCTGCCGGTCTCGATATTTGACCAGAATCGTGATCTCGTGACCTTTCAGATGGATTGCGCTGGCGCCTTCAGCAAGCCGATCATTGCGGTCAAGTCATTTGGTGAAACCGTTATCATTCACAAGCTCGTTCTCGAGCGCGCCGCGGAAGTGGTGGAATGGGACGCCCGCACCATCGTCGACGCGCTTCGCCAGCATGCCCGCCATGAAAACACGGCCCGCTGGGATGTCGTGGAGTTCAAGCTGGACGACGATTGACCCGCGTATCCGGCGTCGCCTGTCTGCGACGACACGCCGCAAGCCAGGGGCGTTCCTGCTTGTGACGCTCCTATCGCCTCACGTATCATTCAGGCAACGGTCTCGCCGTGCTTCCGGCGCTGACAATCGCCACGCCAACGGCGCAATTCAAGCCTCGCAGCCACACACATTCCAGAAATATGCTTATTCAAACCGACGCACTGATTATTGGCGCGGGCCCGTGCGGCCTGTTTCAGATATTCGAACTGGGACTGCTCGGCATCAAGGCCGACATCGTCGACTCACTGACCACCGAAGGCGGGCAGTGCACCTGGTTGTATCCGGACAAGCCGATTTACGACATTCCGGCCATTCCGGTCTGCACGGGTGCCGAACTTGTCGCCAACCTGATGAAACAGATCGAGCCCTTTGCTGCCACGTTCCATCTGGGCGAGGAGGTCGTGTCGCTGCAGCCGGTCGATGGCAGCTTCATGGTCGGCACCTCCGCTGGCAAGGAGTTTCAGGCCAAAACGATCTTTATCGCCGGCGGGGTCGGCTCCTTTCAGCCGCGCAAACTGCATCTGCCTGAGGCCGACGCGCTCGAGGGGCAGTCGGTGCACTATCGCGTGCAGGATCCAGCGATCTTCAAGGGCAAACGTCTGGCGATTCTGGGTGGTGGAGACTCGGCCCTGGACTGGGCACTTGCCCTGGGTCCTGACGCTGCCGGACTGACGCTGGTGCACCGGAGGGACGACTATCGCGCTGCGCCGGCATCGGTGGCCCAACTCAAGGCCCGCGCCGCGGCTGGCTCTGTCGAAATCATCGAATCAGCCACGGCGACCGGCGTTCGGCTGGACAATGGTCAACTCACCGGCCTGGACATCAGTCTGAAGGATGGCGGGACACGCACTATTGACGCTGACCATGCGCTGGTATTTTTTGGCCTGTCGCCAAAACTGGGGCCGATCGCCGAGTGGGGGCTCACGCTGAACAAGAAAACCATTGCAGTGGATACGGCCACATTCCAGACAAACATTCCCGGCGTCTTTGCCATTGGCGATATCTGCGACTATCCGGGCAAGAAGAAGCTGATCCTCAGCGGCTTTCATGAAGCCGCGCTGGCCGCCTTTGCCGCCAAGGCGATTATCGAGCCGGGCAAGAAGGTTCATCTGCAATACACCACCACCAGCCCGATCATGCACAAGCGGCTGGGCGTTCCGGATTAGGGACCCCATGCCGTGAGCACGCGGCCGGTAGTCATCGCCCATCGAGGCGCCAGCGGATATCTGCCGGAACACACGCTTGAGGCCAAGGCCAATGGCCCATGCAATGGGCGCCGACTTTCTTGAGCAGGATGTGATCGCCACGCGGATGGCGAACTGATCGTCTTTCACGATCTCTACCTGGACTTGATGACTGATGTCGCACGGCGCTTTCCTGGCCGCGCGCGCCCGGATGGCCGCCACTACTGCATCGATTTCACGCTGGCAGAAATCAGGACGCTCCGCGTGACTGAACGGCGTCGCAAGGACGGCGAGGGCGCACGCTATCCCGGGCGGTTTCCACCAGGCTGTGGCAACTTTCGCATTCACGCTCTGAGGGACGAACTCGAGTTCATTCAGGGCTTGAATAAATCGACTGGTCGCTGTGCTGGTGTCTACACCGAGATCAAGGATCCGGAATGGCATACCCGGCACGGAATGTCCCTGGGTGATCAGGTCGTGTCTACACTCGATGCCTGCGGTTACCGGTCGCGCAACGATCCGTTTTTCATCCAGTGTTTCAGCGGGCCCGAACTCGTCCGGCTGCGCAGTCGTTACGGCGAACGGCTACCGCTGGTGCGACTGCTGGACGAGGCGGCGAACAGCACGGCAGCCTCGCTATCCGCCATCGCGGACTACGCCAACGCCATCGGTGCAGCAATTAATCTGGCGTGGCCGGATACCGGCCTGATGGCAGGGGCCAGGCAACTTGGATTGCTGGTTCACGCCTTCACGTTTTGTGCCGACGATCTGCCCGCAGGCGTCAGCAGCTTCGATGAACTGCTGAAGGTGTTTATTGAACAACTCGGGGTAGACGGCCTGTTTACGGATTTTCCTGATCTGGTCGTGGACGCCCTGCACCAACGCAATTTCTAACTGAGCAACGCCGGCCTGTATGCCAGGCCGGGGACTTGATCTGTGCACCCGCTAGCGCACAAACTGCGCTTGCCGATCCACAGCAAAGAGATCTCCCATGAGCATGAGCAAGCGTCTTGCTGCCGAGTTTTTTGGTACGTTCTGGCTGGTACTGGGCGGCTGCGGCAGCGCCGTACTGGCTGCCGGCTTTCCGGATCTTGGCATTGGATTCGCCGGGGTAGCGCTGGCATTCGGCCTGACGCTGTTAACCATGTGCTACGCCATCGGGCACATTTCCGGATGCCACATCAACCCGGCAGTCACCTGCGGCCTGGCCGCTGGCGGCCGGTTTCCGCTGGGTGAAGTGGCGCCGTACATCATCGCGCAGGTAATCGGTGGCATCCTCGCAGCCCTGGTGCTGTACACGATTGCCTCCGGCAAGCCCGGTTTTGACGCCGTCGCCAGCGGCTTCGCCTCAAACGGCTTCGGCGCCCACTCGCCAGGCGGCTACTCGATGAGCTCCGCAGCACTGAGCGAGCTGGTGCTGACCGGCTTCTTCATCTTCATCATCATGGGGGCAACACACAAGAGTGCCCGGTCGGCTTCGCCGGTATCGCGATCGGCCTGGCACTGACCCTTATCCACCTGATCAGCATCCCGGTCACCAATACCTCGGTGAACCCGGCGCGCTCAACAGCCGTGGCGATATTCCAGGGCGGCTGGGCGCTGCAACAGTTGTGGTTCTTCTGGGTGATGCCGATTGTCGGCGGTATCGTCGGCGGCCTGATTTACCGCTTTCTCTGGAGTGAACGGCCCGCGCTGCCGGACATCAAGGGCGACCGGGCCTGAACGGCGCACCAACCGTTGCTGCCCAACTACCGGAACGGGGAGGGAACACCGTGATGCCCGACGTTCACTGCCGATCAGAGCTCGCCGTGTGAGAGGCCCGGGCGCATGGGAAAATTCTACCCGGCCATCGACCTCACGATCCGCCAGTGGATCGAACGCCAGCACATGTTCTTCGTTGGCACAGCGCCACTATCTGGTGGCGGCTCCGTCAATATTTCACCGAAGGGTCATGACACCTTGCGCGTGCTGGATGATCACACGCTGGCATTTCTGGATTACGGTGGCAGCGGCATTGAAACGATTGCCCACCTGCGCGAAAACGGCCGCATCGTTATCATGATGTGTGCCTTTGATGGTCCACCAAAGGTATACCGCTTCCATGGCGTCGGTGAAGTCGTAACGCCGCTCGACAAGGAGTTTGACGCACTTGCCGGCCACTTTGATCGAAGCGTGCTTGGCATCCGCGCAGTCATTCGCATCCGCGTGACAAAGATTTCCGACTCCTGCGGGTTCGGCGTTCCCCTGTACCAGTATCAGAAACAGCGGGACACCTCCCCGAACTACATTCGGGTAAACGGCATCGAAAAGATCAGGATATATCTGCAGACCGAGAATCAGGAAAGTATTGACGGCCTGCCGGGTCAATCCGGAAAGGAAATTGACTCATACCAGGGCCCTGCAGGTTCAGAAGTTACTGACCCCACGCATCCGAAAAAATGAACATCGCGCTCCTGAAAGACCTTCTGCTGTGGTGCCTGCTTGCCAACTACGGCGTTTTACTCGTTTGGTTTGCTGCCTTTGCCTTCGGCCGAAAATGGCTCTACGGGCTGCACTCCCGTTGGTTCAACATTACGCCAGAGGCTTTTGATCTAGTGCACTACGCAGGAATGGCAATTTACAAAGTTGGCATTCTGCTCTTCAACCTGGTTCCACTTGCTGCCCTGTATTTCATGGCTAATGGCAGCTAACAACCTGTTTCTGAGTAGGTAGCCGCAGGAGTGCTCCGGTGCCTGATCCTTGGCTGTGGGCCGATCACTTCTGCGTATAATATATATTATGTTAAGTTAGAGATATGGCTGGCAGGTGCTGCTCGAATCTGCCCGGGGTTATCTGCGACTACCGACCTGAGCGCAGCCCCATAGCGATAGCTGGTGCCAACTCCGCAAGGCGCGCTTGTACTGCCTGTTCATTGGTGACACCACAACGCTTGATGTTTGATGCCTGCGTTTGGTGTAGGCAATTCGGCGGGAGAATGTGCAGAACTTCAGTCTGCCCAAGGAAATTATCGCGTGGCGTGTGAGTCGCAGATAATCGGCGCCCTGACCGGGTCTGCCTTTCGAAGCGCTTCCGACCCTCAGTAACCTGTATAATTCCACTCGTTTGGGGTCGCGGCCTTGATGCCGCCAGGTAATTCCTTGATGTCCTCTGCTGCTCGCCAGGCACGTACTGTGCAAATTGGCATGATCGGTGGCCACCTTGCCTGTCTGGCCGCCTGGGAAACAGGCGTCAGCACTGTGGCACTTGTTACTGCTGGTGTGGCTTACGTCGTCCGGGCCTTTGGTGTCACAGCCGGGTTCCATCGGCTCCTGGCCCATGGGGCATTCAAGGTGGGCCGCGGCATGCAGTTCATACTGGCCCTGCTGGGTTCGCTGGCGACCCAGGGCGGTCCGCTCTGGTGGGTATCGCACCACCGCAACCATCATCGCTATTCAGACACGCCGAAGGATGTGCATTCGCCCCGCCACCGCGGCTTCTGGTATTCCCATATGGGCTGGATGTGGGACAAGAGCAGCTTTGAATCGCCAGGCACGAATGTAAAAGAACTGCATCGCTTTCCGGAAATCAAGGCGCTGCAACGCCATTATCCGTTGCTGGTCGTCGGCCAGGCGGTGGCTTTTTATGCCCTGGGCGTCGTGCTCAATTACTATTTTCCTGATCTAGGTACCTCAGGCGCACAGATGCTGATCTGGGGATTCGTGATCAGTACCGTGGCGCTGTGGCATGCCACGTTCATGGTGAATTCTGTATGCCACGTGTGGGGCGAGCGCGCGTATGAGTCGGGCGACACCAGCACCAATAATCCGCTGGTCGCTTTTTTGACTCTGGGCGAGGGCTGGCACAACAACCACCACAAGTTCGCCTACTCTGCCCGTCACGGGCTGGAATGGTGGCAAATCGATCCGACCTGGATTGGCCTGCGGATCCTTGGCGCGGTCGGTCTGGTCAGTGATCTGAAGTTACCACGCCGGATAATGGCGACGCCCTGACCTGGACTATCCAGACCTCGATTAACCGGGCGCAGGCCAGAAGTCGAGGTCTACGGATCAGGGCGCAACGACTTTATCGATCACAATCCTGACACCGTTATCGGCACCACTGCCACGCTCCCAGCGAGCCTCTCCATAGACATCACCGGGCCGGGCAATTGGATCGCCACCGTTGGCAACCCTGGCAACCAGGATTGCCGATTGAACCTTTGCCAGAGACCGTCCGGGCAACATGATATCCGCGTCACTGATCCGGATTGACAGCGGCAGTTCACTGGCCTGACGACGAATGACGGCCAGCGGCGGACCTGCCGCGCCCGCATCCCTGACAAACACAAACAATGGCGCTGCCGAGGAAATCTGGCCGCGTACCGCATCATCAACCGACACCTCAACGGCGAATTCGCTTTCGCCAGCTACCCCGATTGGTGCCGAGCCTGGCACCGTGGCCTTGGCAGGCTGAGTGCCACCACTACCCGCTGCGCTGCTTGCACTGTCCCGATCCAGCTCAGCAAGCTGTGTTTCAATAATCTCGCGTACGCGATCCGGCGGAGACATGCCCAGCAACATCCGCCAACGCGTGGCAGCCGTTGCGGTATCGCCCCGTGCCAGACTCAGCAAACCGCCATACCAGAGCGCCTTGGGATTCCGTGGCTCCTGTGCCAGTACCGCTTCGATTTCGTCACCGACTGGTCCCGTAAGCGTTCCCGGATCAACAACAATGCGCGATTCGGCAAGACCGAGTCGAGCAGCAACATTCCGACCATCCGAAATGTCCAGAGCCCGTTTGTAAGCGACCGCCGCATCGGCTGCCCGATTGAGGCTGAGATAGGAGCTGCCCAGCAGGATCCACCCTTCCTCGTCATTCGGAGATTCCGCAAGCTTTGCTTCAAGAGAAGCAACTGCCTGATCCATCCCTGAAGGACCTGCCGACGAGGCCTGTATCGCGCCGGTGGCTCCTGACCAGTTGTAATTGCTCACAAGAAGATAAACGACCAGTACCACTGCCGGAATCGTCAGTGCGATCAGCGTCGCGACTACAGAGTGCGGCCGTTCACCGGCACGCAACAGTGGCCAGACGACCACCCCGACAGCGACAAACGTAAAGACGACCGCAATGATTGCAAAAGCTGTCAATGACCTATTCCTGACAAGGACGGCGCACGAGCACGCTGGCGTACAGACATTCCCGGGCCTTCAGACAATGGGAGGATCATCCACCGGATCCTCGGGCGGTACCGGCAGAGCAGCGCGACGTCGGACGATGCGGCCCAGTGCGAGGCCGCCAGCCAGGAGCAACAGGCCCGGGGCCAGCCAGAGAAATGCTGTCTCTAGGGTGAAGCGCGGCCTGTACAGCACGAAATCGCCGTAACGATCGAGCAAAAAGGTCTTGATCTCGTCGCCGGAGCGACCAGCCGCAGCCAATTCGCGAACTTCCTTGCGCAAATCCGCAGCCAGTGGCGCCGATGAATCCGCAATCGTCTGGTTCTGGCAAACCAGACAACGCACCTCGTGTATCAGTCGCTCATAGACTTCCTGCTGGGCAGGATCAGCCAGCGGCGGATCAACATCCATGGCAATCGCACTGGTGCCTGGCAGTCCGGATATTCCGATCAGCACAAGCAGGATTACAAAACGCCAGTTGCGGAAAATCATTGACTGACTGCGGCTGAAGGCTGGCGTGTCGAAGTCTGTGAAGATTGAATGGCATTGATCCGTGGCAGAAATTCCTGCTCCCAGACCTGCAGCGTCATTGGTGCGATGTGCTTGTAGAGTATCGTGCCATCCGGCCCCACCAGGAAGGTTTCGGGTGCACCATAGACACCCCAGTTGATGGCCACGCGGCCATCCTGATCTACGCCAACAGCAGCATACGGATTGCCCAGGGTCCTGAGCCATTCGCGAGCACTGTCCGAATCATCCTTCCAGTTGATCCCGAGAATACGCACGCCGGCATCACGAGCCAGAACAAGGAGCGTTTCATGCTCCTGCCGACATCCCACACACCAGGTACCCCAGACATTTACGAGGCTGGTCTTGCCCAGTAAATCCTGCCGACTCAAGGTCTGTTGCGGGTCATCCAGGCGCGGCAGGGAAAATTCCGGTGCCGGCTTGCCGATCAATGGCGATGGTACGAACGAGGGATCCCGGTCCAGCCCCACAAAAAACACGCTCACGAGCAGCACGAACATGACTACCGGCAGCAGAAACTGCCATCGGGTCGCACCAACTTCTGAATTTGAAACCAGGACTTGATTCCGCTCAGGGCTGTTCACGGCCAGTCAGGGCCGCGCAGGCTCGGTGCCGGGCACAGCCACGGTCTCACGAGCCCGGACCCGATACCGCCGGTCGGTGGCGGCGAGCAGGCCGCCAAGCGCCATCACGATGGCGCCCAGCCAGATAAACCGTACCAGTGGTTTGTACTGCAAGCGGACGCTCCAGGCGCCACCACCCAGTTCATCACCCAGAGCGACGAAAATATCCCGCGACCAGCCAGCATCGATTCCTGCCTCGGTCATCGGCGATGTCTGCACGGCATAGGTTCGCTTTTCAGGATACAGCGTCCTGATTTTCCGGCCGTCACGGCTCACCACAATTTCTCCGCGTAGTGCCTGATAATTTGGACCGCTGACCGGATGTGTGCCGTTAAAGACAATTTCGTAGTCCCCTACCCGCGCCGTTTCTCCAGGCACGATGCGCTGGTCCTCCGCCAGACCGAACGATGAGGTCACCGCAATACCGAGCACACACAAGCCCAGGCCGAGGTGGGCCACACTCATGCCCCAGGCACTGCGTGTGACGAGTGGGCCACGCCCGACCAAACCTCGTATCGGGTCGAGTAGTGCCGAGAGGATCAGCCAGGCTGCAGCAGCAACACCAACGATCGTGAGCACCGAACCACCACCGTAAACGACCAGCGGCACGACCAGCCCAGCGAGCACGGCCAGCACAGCGATTACACGCAATTTCCGGCCCACATCTGCAGCATTCGCGCTACGCCACGCGGTGTGCATGCCAATACCGGTCGCAATCAACAGCGGAATCATCGGAAACAGGAACGCGGTGTCGAAGTACGGTGGCCCCACGGAAATCTTGTCGTTACGCACGGCATCGATCACCAGCGGATACAGCGTGCCGATGAACACCAGGCCGGCGGCAATGCACAACAGAATATTGTTGATCAGCAAAAAGCTCTCGCGAGAAAAAGCCTTGAAGCCAACGGCGCGATCAAGTGATGGCGCCCGCCATGCATACAGACTCAGCGCGGAACCAATGACCAGACCCAAAAACGTCAGGATAAATATGCCCCGGCTTGGATCAGACGCAAATGCATGCACCGATACCAGTACGCCGGATCGCACCAGAAAGGTGCCCACCAGACTCAATGAAAAAGCAGCGACGGCCAGCAGCAGTGTCGACCCTTTGAAGATGCCACGCTTCTCCGTCACCGCCAGCGAATGTATCAACGCTGTACCCACGAGCCACGGCATGAACGATGCGTTCTCGACCGGATCCCAGAACCACCAGCCACCCCAGCCCAGTTCGTAATACGCCCACCAACTGCCCAGAGCGATGCCCACGGTGAGGAACACCCACGCCGAGATCGTCCACGGCCGTGCCCAGCGCACCCAGGCCTGGTCGACACGCCCTGCCAGCATAGCGGCGACAGCAAATGAAAAGGCCACCGAAAAGCCGACGTAACCCATGTACAACATGGGTGGATGCAGCGCCATCGCCGGATCCTGCAGCAAGGGATTCAGGTCATTGCCGTCGAAGGGAATCGGGCTCAGACGAAGGAAGGGGTTCGAGGTAAAGATAATGAAGGACAGAAACCCCACACTGATGGCACCCATGACGCCAACAATGCGTGAAGAAATCTCCTTGGGCAGGCCGCCGCTGCCAGCAATGACGGCGGTGGTCCAGATCGAGAGCACCAGCACCCACAACAACAGCGAGCCCTCGTGGCCACCCCAGACAGCAGCAAAGCGGTAGAGATCCGGCAGCTTGCTGTTCGAATTGCTGGCTACGTACAGCAGTGAAAAGTCGTTACTCCAGAAGCTCCAGGCCAGCAGTCCGAAAGCACCTGCGACAAAAACCATCTGCCCGGCAGCGGCCATCGGCCCGACGGCCATCAGCCCGGCACGCCCGCGTTGGGCACCAACCAGCGGAAACACTGCCTGGCAGACGGCCAGGCACAACGCCAGGATCAGACATAGCTGGCCAAGTTCAGGAATCATGGTGTATATCCTGCGGTACCCGAAGTGGTGGGCATCGACCGAGGCTGGCTCCCCTGCTTGGCAAGTGCGTCGGCCAGTTCCGGTGGCATGTATTTCTCGTCGTGCTTGGCCAATACTTCCTCGGCCCTGAATGTACCGTTCGGTTCAAGTTGGCCCCTGGCGATAACACCCTGCCCTTCCCTGAACAGATCCGGCAACACGCCTGAATAGACCACGGTGAGTTTGTGCTCATTGTCGGTAACGTCAAACCGTACTTCCATGTCACCTTCTTCCCGCCGCATGCTGCCTTCTTCCACCATGCCGCCAAGGCGAAACATCTTGCCCGCTGGTGGTTCACCAGCCAGAACCTTGGATGGCGTATAGAAATACAGCAGGTTTTCCTGAAATGCCCGCAGTGACAGTGCCACAGCCCCCGTTACTCCCACGAGGACCAGGCCGACTACCAGCATGCGTTGACGTCGGGGTGTCATCAGAGTTTCTCCGTTACAGTTTTCTGGCTAATCGTCGACCGGCGTTGCAACTGTTGCTGCATCCGACGCTTCACCCGACGGAGTCGCCCCCGTACTGCGACGATATTTCCAACAATGACGAGTGTGGTTACACCATAAGCCACCAGCAGGTAAACAACATAGGGACTTGTCACCAGAGTTCCACTCATCAGCGTGCACTCACGGCATTTACCGGGCCGTCGGCTTCAGCACCACGCAAGATATCCTGCGCCCAGCGCGAATGAAATTCCCGCTCCAGCACCTCTGACTGCACGCGGGCCGCCAGAATTCCCAGGAAAAACAGCGTGAAGGCCAGAATCATGACGAGCAAGGGCCACAACATGTCGCCGGATATCGATGGGACCTCCAGCTTGGAAAGGGTCGGACCCTGGTGCAGGCTGGCCCACCAGATCACCGAGAAATGGATGATGGGCACATTGACCACGCCGGCAATGGCCAGAATGGCACTGGCACGATCAGCCTGGGCCAGATTTTCAAATGCCCCGCGTAACCCCATGTAACCGAAATACAGGAACAACAGAATCAGTTCGGATGTGAGCCGCGGATCCCATTCCCAATACGTTCCCCACATCGGCTTGCCCCACACGGCGCCGGTCAGCAATGCGGCAAACGTGAAAGAGGCACCGATCGGTGCACAACTGGCGGCTACCGCATGCGCAAGCTTCATGCGCCAGATCAGGCCGATGGCACCGGCCACCGCCATCGTGACGTAGATCATCATCGACAGGTAAGCGCTGGGAACATGCACGTATATAATTCGAAATGCGTCGCCCTGCTGATAGTCGGGCGGCGCCAGAAACAGCCCACCCCACGTGGCGAGCAGCATCAGTGCAATCGCCGGTATCAGAAACCAGCGACTGAGGGCGCCCGCCAGCGCGTAAAAGTGCGGCGGCGACGCCAGTCTGTAAAACCAGGTCCACATTCTTCCAAGTCCTCGATCAACCTGCTCGTTAGTCCGCACTTACGCGGACGGCTCCGGCAGCCACTACGGGGGCCAGGCTGACTGCCAGAAGCAGCAGCGCGCCCATCAGGTAGATGGGACCCGTCGGGTTCTCGCCGGCCAGGGCGAGGTCGGTAGCTCGCGCACCGAGTATCGGTACCGGCAACATCATCGGAGCCACGATGAATGCCAGCAGTACGCCGGATCCCCGCAGACCGGCCGTCAGAGCTGCGCCAATCGAACCCACCAAACTCAAAGTCGGCGTGCCGAGCAGCAGAGTCAGGGTCAAAATACCGAGTGCCGAAGCAGGCAAATGGTAGGTGATTGCCAGCACCGGCGCCACGACTACGACCGGAATACCGGTGATCAGCCAGTGAGCCGTTATCTTGGCCAGCAGCATCCACCCCAGCGGATACGGCAGAGTCAGCAACTGTTCCAGCGTGCCGTCTTCCAGGTCCGAGCGAAAAAGCAGATGCAGCGATAACAGAGAAGCCAGCAATGCGGCTATCCAAAGCACACCGGGGGCAATCGCGCGCAGCGCTTCGGCCTTCGGGCTCAATGCCAGAGGAAACAGGGTGACGACCAGGATAAAGAACAGGGCCGAATTGGTGGCGTCAGTCCACCGACGCAGACCCACCCGGAGGTCACGACCAAGGATGACTCCAAATAGTCTAAGCAGGCCCATATCGGCCTGAGTACGTCCTGACGCGGATGTCACCGTCAGTTCACTCCCAGCGTCAGCCGCGTTACAGCACCACGGCCCAGGTCGAGTGCCTGGTGCGCAGCCACGACCAGCATGCCACCGCGTTGCAAGTGGGTGGCAATGACCTGCTCCAGAAGGTCACGACCGGCCGTATCCAGGTTGGTCTGCGGTTCATCGAGCAGCCAGAGTTCGGTATCGGATAACAGCAGGCGCGCAAGCGACACCCGGCGTTTCTGGCCGGCGGAAAGTAGCCGAACCGGCAAAGTCGCGCAGTCACTGAGCCCGGTCGTCGCCAGAACCTCATCAATCCGTTCCGGGTCGCCCGAAAGCCGGGCATAGAAATTCAGATTTTCGTGCGCATTCAACTCTGGCTTCAGCGCCAGGCTGTGCCCGGAAAAGGCCAGCCGAAGCGCTGCCGTCCGTAGCGCCGCTTGCAGTGACCGGCTATTCCAGGTCACTGCGCCGCCGTCGGGAACCGTCAAGCCCGCCAGTACCCGCAACAAGGAGGTCTTGCCGGCGCCATTGGGTCCGTTGATCAGCAGGGCCTCACCCGGCCCCAGATTCAGGGAAAGTGCGTCGAACAGCAGCGTCGTTCCCCGCCACAACGTCAGTTCAGTGCCAGCCAGCAAGCGGGTCTCCACAGTCGCCACCACTCTGGGCGGCGCGCCATACTCAATGATTATTCCATTGTAAACAATTATCTAGAGCACTTTTCGGAAATTTCTCACGAGATTCCCCGAACCTGACCAAGTCGCTCCGGCGTTATCTTTACATAAGGAAAGACCCTGCCTAGACTCAGGGTGACGCATGCCACAATGCGCGACCAGTGTGGGTTATCGCTGACATCCGGTATCGGCCCCACACACAACAAGAAACCAGCCGGGGCAATACGCCCAATGGGGTTCTCACATGGCAGCACTGTTCGACAACGCGGCCCATAGCGATTCGGCGCTGGCGGAAACGCTGCCCCCCTGCGCACCCTCTGTCATCGCCGCGCTCGCCTATTCGACCCGCTGCCTGCGCGGCCATCGACCGTTTGGCGTTATCACTGGCACGGGCGTTGATCTGGCCAACCTGCTTGAACGCCTGACGGCGGACTGCCAGGCACGCGACGATCTGCATTTGATTCGAGTTGCATCGCCCACCGACAGCGTGCAGGTATTTCTGTCGGATTGTCTGGCGCAACTTGGCTTTGAACTGCTACAGGCCGCTCTCGACGACCTGCACAACCTGCTGATCGTCTTTCTGCGACACGAAAGCGCACGCGGGCGGCGAACGGTTGCCATCATCGAGAGCACCGAACAATTCGGCCCGCGGGTCCTGGAATTCATGCAGACGCTGGTAAAGGTGCGCGGCGGAACTACACCGGCAATGACCTTCGTGCTAACCGGCTCCAGCAAGCTGCACCGGATTCTGGACTCACCCGGGATGGCGGGGCACCAACAGTTCACGCGCGAACGCTTTGATCTGGATCGCTCGCTGATGTCCGTAGTGCCTGCCGCTGCCTTGCCAGGCGTCAACGGACCCGGATCGACAGCACGCCTACTTGGCCAGCGCGCCGAGGTCACCACGGTGCAAAAGCGGAGTCTCATTGTCATGCTCGACGGCAAGATCGTCGAACGACGTGAGCTGGTGCCTGGACGGGTACTCATTGGCCGCAGCCCGAGCAGCAATCTGCGGCTCAACAGTCGCTATGTCAGCCGACACCATGCTGCGCTTGTGGTCACGCTGGACAAGGTATTGGTCGTCGACCTGCAAAGCACCAATGCCACGCTGGTGAATGGTCAGGAAACAGCCAGCCAGAAGCTGGAACACGGCGACATACTTGCCATCGGCAATTTCCGCGTGCGGTTCGACAGCCGCGTGCAGGTAACACCCGGCTAACGATCAGTCGTTGCAGTTCGCGACAGACCGTATACTGTCGCCCCAGATGCAGCGAATCAGGAAAGTCCTTACCCGCCTCCGCAAAAAGCTGCGTTACCTCCGACTCGCCTTTGTGAATCTCGGGCCAGCTTCAGCACTCCGCTACTGGGCAAAAAAGCTGGTGCGCAACCGGGGGAGCAACACGCCGCGCCCATTGACGTCGAAGTATCTGGATCATCCCGTCTGCTTCCGGCCACGAACGACCGACCTGGCCGTTTTTCAGCAGATTTTTGTCGAGCGCGAATACGGCTGCCTGGACGATGTAACCGGACCCGATCTGGTTATCGATTGCGGCGCAAATGTCGGCTATTCGTCCGCCTATTTCCTGTCACGATTTCCCGGCAGTGAGTTGATCGCGGTAGAACCCGATCCCGGCAATTTCAGATTGCTGTCCAAGAATCTTGCACCATATGGCGATCGTGTGACGCTGGTCGAGAGTGGCGTCTGGTCGCATCCGGCCCGCCTCTGCATCTCGGAGACCGGGTATGGAGGCGGCGGCGAATGGGGGGTGCAGGTTCGGGAATGCACATCGGATGCCGAACCCGGATTCCAGGCCGTGGATATCGAATCGCTCCTGGCGCGTTCCGGACGTCAGCGAATCTCGATCCTGAAGATTGATATAGAAGGCGCCGAAGGCGTGGTGTTTGCCTCGAACTACCGGCACTGGCTGGACCGCGTGGACTGTCTGGTCATTGAATTGCATGACGATTCATCGTTCGGCAATTGCTCACAAATCTTTGCCCAGGCGATCGACGGCCAGAATTTCATAGTCAGCGAATGGGGCGAGCTCACCGTGTGCAAACGGCGTCTGACGGGCTGAGCTGACGCTCGGGCACGCGACATGTGTGGAATCGCCGGAGTCAGCGCACGCTTGAGCCCACCCGCAATTGAAGAATTGCTGGTGCAGATGTCGGCATCCATCCGGCATCGCGGACCCGACGCCGACGGCATCTGGATGGCACCGGACGGCACATCAGGTTTTGCTCATCGGCGACTCAGCATCATCGATCTCTCGACTGTCGCGAACCAGCCGATGACTTCGGCCAGCGGGCGTTACGTGCTGACCTTCAACGGCGAGATCTACAATTTTCAGACGCTGCGAAGCGAACTTCAGACGGCTGGCTATGCCTTCAAAACTCGATCAGACACCGAAGTCATCCTGGCCGGCATCGAAATCTGGGGTTTGCAGCAGTCACTGGAGCGGTTCATTGGCATGTTCGCCTTTGCCGTGTGGGACAGAAACACAAAAGCCGTCTACCTGGTACGCGACCGACTCGGCGTCAAGCCACTGTATTACGGCTTCAATGGTGGCCAGTGGGCCTTTGCGTCCGAGCTCAAGGCACTGGAGTCTGTCGATTTCCTGGATTTCTCCCTGTCTGCCACGGCCAGTTCGCTGTATTTGCGCTATGGCTATATACCAGCGCCCCACTCGATATATCGCGGCATACAAAAAGTACCGCCTGGCAGCATCGTCTGCTTTGCGACAGACGGGAGACAGCCCAGCATCACCAGGTACTGGGACCTCATTTCGATTGCCGAGCAAGGTCAGAAAACACCCGCTGCAATCCAGCCGGATGAAGCTGTAGAGCGGCTCGAAGAACTGCTCAACGATGCGGTCAGACTGCGCATGATCGCCGACGTACCACTCGGTGCCTTTCTGTCGGGCGGCATCGATTCAAGCACCATCGTCGCCATGATGCGTCGCCATTCCTCACGAAAAATCCGTACGTTCACGATCGGCTTTCATGAGCCCAGCATGGACGAGGCCCCGTACGCGCGAGCGGTGGCAGAACATCTGGGTACCGAACATCACGAGTTGTACATCGGACAGGCTGAACTGCTGCAGCATGTCGATGAAATCACGACGATTGCCGACGAGCCGTTTGCTGATGCATCGATTTTGCCGACCTGGCTGCTCAGCCGGCTCGCTGCTTCAGAAGTGAAAGTGGTGTTGTCGAGATGGCGGCGACGAGTTGTTTGCCGGATATTCCCACTATGAGCGTGCAGGCACCGAGCGCGACAGTAGAAATGCCCGGTTGCCGCACGCACTGCGCCGCCTGATCGGTCGATCGCTGCACTGCAGAATGCCGGCGTCGGCAAACTGGCCCGCACCGGTGGGTCACGCTGGTCCACCAGCAATCCACGCGCGATGCTGCTGCACTGGCAACGACCATCGAACATCCTGCGCAATGGTGAAGACGAAGACACCCGTGGGACGGTCGCCGGACTACTTCTGGAAGCCGACATCAGCAGTTACCTGATGTTGCGCGACACGACCCGGTACCTGCCAGACGACATACTGCACAAGGTGGACCGGGCAACCATGGCCAGCAGTCTGGAGGCCCGCAATCCCCTGCTGGACCATCGTGTCGTCGAGTCTGCCTGGTAACTTCCCCATGCGATGAAGCATCGTGATGGGGTTGGCAAATGGCCGTTACGGCAACTGCTGGCAAAACACGTTCCTCGCAGCCTGATCGACCGGCCCAAGCATGGCTTCGGGGGTACCGGTATCGCGCTGGCTGAACGGTGAATTGCGCGACTGGGCCGAAGACCTGCTTGACAGCCGGGCAGCCAATGAAATAAAATATTCGCTGACGGCCCGAAGATTCGCCAAAGGCTGTGCGATATGGACGCGCCGGATATCTGCCAACAAGCGCGGCGGCAGCCACTTCTGGGATATTCTCGTTTATCTGAACTGGATCCGGCGCTCGCGCGCCATCTACTGACTCAGATGCTGACCCGAGCCGAATCACCGGCCCCTGCTCCTGGCGATCGATCAGCTGGTACGACAAATCACCATACCACTGCGTCCGATCTGGCGCCGGTAGCAATTCCAGATCATCCCAGGCTGCCGCGGCGAATACGGCGTACGGTGAGTTTCGGAATCCGGGTTATCCAGTCGCTGAACACGCCCTGCTGATCTTCGTATGGCACGAAACCCTGCAGCAGCAGGCGGTAAAAGAAGTCTTCATCCTGGCTGCCTGAGCCCCAATACTCATTGGAGAAGCCATTGGCCTGCATGAACTGCTGCCTGCGCACCGAGATCGCGCCCGAGAAATAACAGCCGGTGAACTCAAGACCGGTCTGCCTGCGTCAGGCGCTTTATCGTCGTAACGGTTGTAGCGACAACCGTACTCCGCTCGGGATGCATAAGACATCGTGAAAAACAGAAATAGTCAGCATCGAGTCCGGCGACATCGACACCATTGATATTCTTGGCCCGGTTGAACAGCTTCCCCGGCTCCTGTTCAACAACGAAGATCCGGTAGTTGATCTGTTGTGTATCGAGCTGGCGATACAACATCGGCAGCAACCTGGCGAGATGGGTTTCACGATCGCGAAACGGTATCACCACGGCAAGGCTCTTATTCCGGTCAATCGAGAACGGCGCCCGTTCCAGCGTTGCAGAAGGACGTCCGGTGAAGATTGCCGGTCAGTTTGAGTCCCGCAACGGGCACCGGACTGAAGTGCTGACTGTGATCAATAAGATCCGCGAGAGGATCCACTGCAAGTCGGTGGCGCACCGGCAGGCGGTTCAACAGCCAGTCAGGTCCGATCATTCAGTGCTCATTTCAGCAGCCGCGCCCCAGACGCTGGCGGCAATAATGGCGCCAAAACTGGTGCCCGGGGCCGGACTTGAACCGGCACGGCCTTGCGGCCAACGGATTTTAAGTCCGTAGCGTCTACCGATTCCGCCACCCGGGCCAAGCTGCATTGTAAAGCGCCATGCTGTGTAGATGGAGCCAGGAATGGCTGCCAGATGGAGGAAGCCACTCAGCCACTCAAACTTTTTTTACGAATCGGGATTTCAGCTGTATCGCGCCAATCCCGGGGATTTTGCAGTCGATATCGTGATCTCCGTCGACCAGCCGGATATTTTTCACTTTTGTTCCAACCTTGACGACTGACGATGAACCTTTCACTTTCAGATCCTTGATGACCGATACCGTGTCACCGTCAACAAGTACGTTGCCATTGGCATCACTGACGACCCGCACACCCGTGGTCTTGTTGTCGGATGGCTGCTGACTCCATTCGTGGGCACACTCCGGACACACGTACATTGCACCGTCTGCATAGGAGTATCCGGAACCACATTCAGGGCAGTTGGGTAAATCGCTCATTGATATTTCATATCACCTTGATCGGATGCATGACTTATAAATCATTATAATCAGCAGGTTACTGAATATTCTTGATGTTATTTGAAGCCCTGAAGCGGGCTAATGGAGGCTAGGGTCGGAATCGAACCGGCGTACACGGCTTTGCAGGCCGCTGCATAACCACTCTGCCACCTAGCCGCTTGGGGGCGCGCCACGCGCCGACCTCAGCGGGACTCCGCCAATGCCAGCAGGGGCAATATTCTGGAGCGGGAAACCGGGCTCGAACCGGCGACCTGTACCTTGGCAAGGTACCGCTCTACCAACTGAGCTATTCCCGCTTGCAAGAGGTGCATATGCTACTGGCCGCCACAGGAGTGTCAAGAAAATGGTGCACTATCCTGATTGCCGGTTTTTGCGGGTCGTTTGGCCGGCCAGGCGGCCCGGATATAGCCAAACATTGACCAGATGGTCAATGCGGCAGCCACGACCAGAAAAACCACCCCTATTCTGTAGGTCGGCAGCCCGAACAGGGGCTGCTCGAAGAGCATGCAGCAAAGACCCGTCATCTGCATGATGGTTTTAAGTTTGCCGTAGCCGGAAACCGACACGCGACTACCGGCACCCAGGCCGGCCATCCACTCGCGCAACGCCGACACCGCAATCTCGCGGCCAATAATAATGGCGGCCAGTAATGCAATCCCGACGTCCGGATCGGCCTGCACCAGCAGAATAAGCGCCGTCGACACAATGAGTTTGTCGGCAACCGGGTCCAGAAAAGCACCAAACTGGGATGTCTGCCGCAGCCGGCGCGCCAGATAGCCATCGAGTCCGTCGGTGATGGCTGCCAGCAGGAAAACCATGGCTGCCGCCGGTCGCGCCCAGGGCGACGACCAGTAAAAAACCATGGCCACCAGGGGTACAGCGGCGATCCGGAACCACGTCAGAGAGGTGGCAATGTTGAACTGCGGATACACGCAGCCATTCTAGACTGCTTCAGCTTCCGTTGAGACAGGATCAGGGCTGACTGCCGTGCAGATGATCATAAATGCGCTGGGCCAGCGTCTGACTGATGCCGGGCACCTTGGTCAGATCAGCGACCCCCGCCTGCTTGATGCCCGGCAGCCCGCCAAACTGGCGTAACAGCGCGCGACGACGCTGTGGCCCCAGTCCATCAATTGCCTCCAGGCTGGAAGTCAGACGCTGCCTGCCCCGCCGCTGACGGTGACCCGTGATGGCAAACCGATGTGCCTCGTCGCGTATCTGCTGGATCAGTAGCAAAGCCGGCGAATCGGCCGGCAAGGTACGCTCAAGCGGTTCGTCAGGGATCACCAGCTTTTCTTCACCAACCCGCCGATCCCGGCCTTTGGCGACGCCGACGACCGGCAAATGTCCAAGCTGATACTCCTCGAGCACAGATTTCGCACGATTAACCTGTCCCCGACCGCCGTCGATCAGCAGCAGGTCCGGCATCGGCGACTCGCCGCGCTGGATACGCGCAAAACGCCGCTGCACTGCCTGGGCGATCGCACCGTAA
>JAWKZI010000017.1:0-60469 GCA_041396045.1 Gammaproteobacteria bacterium
GCCCCACGGATGTATTCCGGTCGGTCAAGGTCGATGATGAGGAAATGCAGCGGATCAAGGCAGAGGAGGGGTTGGAAGTTCTCAAGCCCGAGCTTGGAACCAGACCCCGGGTGTATTACAAGAATCTGCATCTGATGACCACCTGCATGGTTGGTGGCACAGTTGTCGCAATGATCAAGGGTGTTGAAGAGTGCGCGGAAGGTGCCGAGGTTGTGCTGAAACACAAGGGCAGCGAAATTGCGCGGACGGCCACCGACACTTTTGGTGAGTTCAAATTCGACAAGCTGGAGACAGGCAGTGGTCTCTATGAGATCGAGGCTAGCTCTGGTTCATCGGGCCGCACGTCGAAGAGTTTCGAACTTGGCGAGGAAAGCCTCTATCTTGGTGTGATGACACTCTCGGCAGCAGCGTAATAACTGCAGGCACAACAAGGAACCGAAATGATTTTGCTGACGGGTGTAACCGGCAAGACTGGCGGTGAAGCGGCCAGGCAGTTATTGCAGAAGGGCGCGCATTTGCGGGCTCTGGTGCGGAGTGAAGCCAAGGCTGCAGAGCTGAAAGCTGCCGGGGTAGAGCTGGTGGTTGGTGATGTTTCAGACGCAGCCACTGTCAAGCGGGCACTGGACGGCGTGGAGAAGGCGTTTCTGACACTGCCGAACGGCAAGCATCAGCTTGAGCAGGAAAAGCAGTTCACCGATCTTGCGGTAGCAGCCGGCGTCAAACATCTGGTGAAGATGTCGTCGATGGAAGCGGTTGCTGATGCGAAGACGCCAATTCCCCAGGGGCACTGGGCGGCTGAAGAATATATCCGGGCGGCGGGTCGATCGTCGGGTCTGGCCTGGACCATGGTCAAACCAAACTTTTTCATGCAGAACCTGCTGGCCAGTGCCGGCACCATCCGGAGTCAGCGCAAGTTCTTTTTGCCGATGGGTGATGGCACTACCGGCATGGCAGACATTCGTGATATCGGCGCCGTTTGTGCCGAGGTACTGACCGGCACGGGGCACGCATCCCGGAGTTATGAAATTACCGGCCCGGAGATACTGACCTTCCACGATGTTGCCGGCCGGTTCTCGACGGTGCTGGGAGAAAAGGTTGTGTATGTCCCGCTATCGATGGATCAGTTTCGCGAGAAGATGGCCAACATCCTGGAACCGTGGCACCTGAATGCGGTGTGTGAGCTATTCCGGGAGATCGCCGAAATTGGCCTCGATCACACCACCGATACGTTCAGGAAACTGATTGGTCGTGAACCGAGGTCGGTACAGCAGTTCATCAGCGACAACCTGGCTTCTTTCAGGTAGCGGAAAGCGGGCACTACCGAATTACCGGTTGAATTCCCCCTCGGCCTCTGGCTGATGGGTGATCTCCAGAATGCGCAGACGCAGACTTCGCCCACCGGGAACCTGCCAGGAAATCGACTGGTCAACGGTTAATCCCAGCAGCGCCGCACCAGCGGGCGCGAGTACGGACACCGTATTTGGTGCACTCGCAGCGTCCGGATAAACCAGGGTTAGCTCGGAAGTGGCACCGGTGGCTTCGTCGACGAAGCGCACCTTGGAGTTCATGGTGACCAGCCCCGCAGGAATATCCTTTGGCTCGACGATGGTGGCCCGGTCCAGTTCCTCTTGCAGCGCTTCAATACCGGGCCTATTCCTGTTTGCATCGGCATACAGGAACCGCTCCAGGCGGGCCAGATCAAGGCGCGATACCACTATCGGGGGCTGGTTCTCCATGGTCGTACTCCACAAAACCTAAACGCTGTTGTCGGACAGAGCGAATGGTGGCTCCACGTAGCAACAGAACTGAAAAATCAGGGAAAATCGTCGGTACCGTGGCGATTATTTGGCCTGGGCAACCATCAGCTCACGGTCAGCGCAGTATAGGCAAATAAATGTCAGCCGACAATCCGCCCGAAAAGGGGACGCTACCCTTTTTCACCCCGTTTACCGGCTCAGGATTGCCTAGGGATCTCAAGCCCACGCTGGACGGCCGGCCGCGCGAGCCCGCGATTGAGCCATTCGGGGACGTGGGTGAGCGTGTCGAACGCCACCAGTTCTCGTGCTTCGTAGAAGTCGATCAGGTTTTGTACCCAGCCCAGAAGGCTGATATCGGCGATCGTGTATTCACTGCCCATGATCCAGGATCGGCCTTCCAGCCGGTTGTCCAGAACATCCAGCAGGCGCTTTGATTCAGCGACATACCTCTGGAGCGGGCGCTTGTCGGTAATCTCCTTGCCGGCAAACTTGTGGAAGTAGCCCAACTGGCCAAACATCGGGCCAATGGACGCCATCTGAAAGAATACCCACTGAATGGTTTCCCAGCGCGATGCTTCGTCCGTCGGCATGAACTTGCCCGTCTTGTCGGCCAGGTAAAGCAGGATCGCCCCCGACTCAAACAGGGCGAGCGGCTGGCCACCTGGCCCGTTCGGATCGATGATCGCTGGAATCTTGCCATTGGGATTGAGCGACAAAAATTCCGGTGTGTGACTTTCGTCGTTCATGATGTCGACGAGATGCGCTTCGTAGGGAAGCCCGGTCTCTTCCAGCATGATCGACGCCTTGACCCCATTTGGGGTATTCAGGGAATAAAGCTGAAGCCGTTCAGGGTGCAGAGCTGGCCACCGTGCGTGTACCGGAAACCTGGCAAGGCGTGACATGGTGAACTCCTCAATCTGATGGTGCCTGTAGTCATGGTGATTCAGCCTGGTCGGCCATCGGCACGCGGTCGCGTCAGTATCGGCAAATAAATCACCAGGAACAATGCAAAGGCGCCAGTCCACAGTACCGCACTGACCACGATGGCACTGTTGAAGCGCAAACCAAACACTGTGGGCCCGAACACACGCATTACTGCGGCCAGCAGCAGCAGGACATAGCTGACTGTCGTCAATGGATGTGCGGTCATGGGGCGGCCGGTATGACCCAGCGCCGTACGCGTCATCACGCCCATGATCATCATGCTGAAGGTTCCAACCGTGAGTGCATGTACCCAATACTGGTTTCCCGGGCCATCAGCCAGCAGCGAGAATGCCTTCAGTGCCAGCCCCACTGGCAGCCACGCATAGGCGACGTGCACTACCCACACGAGTGGCTGGCGCAGCGTGCGCAGCGATCCCCATTGCGACAGACGTATGGCGTGAATGCCCGCGGCAATTGCCGCAACAACACCGGTGAGCCTGTAGTCAGGCATCACCAGGTCGCTCAGCGTGACCACAATCATCGCGCCGATTGCTGCTACACGCAGCCCGGGCGCCGAGCGCACAATGCCCTCCCTGCCCGCGGGGCGCAAAGCGGTGCGGGTAAAGGCCGGCACAATGCGGCCGCCAATCACCGTGATCAGAATCATGATGGCGTCGATCGTCAGAACAAGCGCTCTGCTGGCCAGTTGCAAATGCCCGGTGGCGACGGTCCAGAAGAAGGCCACGTTACACAGCCAGAGCAAGGCAACAACGGCCAGTAGCGGCGTATTGCGGTTGTTTTCCCGAAGCAGCGGTGGTGCGATCAACGCGGCGAGTGCGGGCAGAAAAGCGAGGTCTACGACGACACCGGCCACAGCCAGGCCGTGCACCGGACTGGCAAGCAGCAAGCGGGCAGCGACCCAGAGTGCGGACATGACGATCAGCGGCCAGCCACCAAACCCCTTGCGCCCGGTCCAGCTCGCGACCGATGTCAGCAGAAAACCGGCAATCGCTGCATTAACCAGCCCGAAAAGCATCTCATGCGCGTGCCACAGAGACGGCGGTAACCCGCCGACCAACGGGCTATGGTTGACGTAGACGAAGGTCCAGAAGGGGATCAGACAAAGGCCGCCCAGGCCCACCAGCAGGAAATGCGGGCGGAAGGCATAGGCAAACAGACTGGTCGTCACGACGAGCAGGCCGTGATGGCGTCCTGTATCCCGCTGAGGCTCAGCTCTTCTCCATCCACTGCATCATTGTAGCCATGCGCTTGACGAAGGCCGCAGGATCGCTCCGGCTAAGCTTCATGGCCTCCAGGGCCACCGGGATACCGATGACCAGCTCATGCTCGCGTTTGAGCATGCCTTCGACGACCAGCTCCGCGCAGGCCTCGGCGCTCATGCCATTGCGATCATCCCAGTCGCTGGCACCGTACTCGGATCCATCACCCTTCAGGGCGTGGCGAAACACATTGCTCTTGATGCCGGCGATCACAAGCAATGTCACGTCGATGTTGTCCGCCAGGTGTTCGACACGCAGCGTGTCGAAGTAGCCGTGCAGGGCATGCTTCGCAGCACAGTAGGCGCTGTGATGGGGGACGGCATGCTTTCCAGCCACTGAAGACGTGACGACCAGATGCCCGCCTTTCTGTTCGATCATCCTCGGCATTACCAGTTTGGTCAGGGCCACCGGTGCAAAGAAATCCACTTCCATGATTTGCCGATCGACATCAAGACTGGTGTCTTTCGCGGGTGAGCGCTGGCCAATGCCGGCGTTATTGACCAGAACGTCGAGTCTCTTGTGCGTCTTGAGTACGTTGCGTGCAGCCGTTTCCCTGGCTTGCGGATCACAGATATCAAATGGCAGCACTTCGACCTTGCCAGGCCCATCAGTACACAAAGCTTTGACACGTTCGAGTTCGGATACACGACGTGCAGAAAGAATGAGGTCGGCACCTTCGCGGTGGAAGACCCGCGCCATGCCCTCGCCAACGCCCGAAGAGGCGCCCGTGATCCAGATGGTCTTGTTCTTCAGCTTCATTAATCAACTCCACTTAATCAGGCTGCTAAAAAGGATGCTGAATCATGCTCCCAATTCTTTGCATTGCAACCAGGATGGTGAGCCAAGGTTGCGACGAGGAACTTATGGCGTTAAATTGCAAAACAGCAAAATAACAAGAACAGGCGGGGGCGCTATGTTCAGAATGGGCACGGCGCGGCTGATGGCCGCGATATCCACCCTCATACTTATCCCATCACTGCTGCACGCCGAGCAGAATCTGCTTGATGCAAATGCGTCGTTCGCAACCACGGACCAGAGCATGTGGGGTACCGGTTCTGCCTTCAATTTCAATTACTACAAGTTCCTTGGCGTAGATTCCAATCCAGCCCCTTTGGTAATTGGAGCAGGATCAGGCGATACGGTGTCAGTCCGGGTACCTTTGGTAGGTACCTACCAGATCAACCCTTACCAGCAGTACGATACCGACTTCAAAGTTGGTATCGAGATTGGCGCCAGCGTCAATAGTGGCTCGATCAACGCCAATCTGGACTACAACCTGAATCTGAGTGCGCCAGACGCGTTGCATGTTGGTCAGAAGTTCAGCCTGACGAGTACTGCAACACCATTGAACACGTCAAGCTTCGTGACCTCGCCAGCGAACGCCTCGGCATACGTGGATGGCGTGTTGGAAACCTATCTCGGCGCGTACGTGCGGGTGGACTACGACCAGCCAGGTATCCTGCCCGATCAGGATCTGCGCCTGGGCAACAAGGGGTTCACGAAGAACAACACCAGTAATTCGCCCTACTCAACGCTGGTGAACATCAACAAGCACGAAGAAATTATCGGCATCAACCGCAATGCCAGCGGCTACATTCGCTATCTCGGCGGTAGCGATCTGACAGACGGAGATCTGCTATACGACACAGTGGGTGCGGGCTCCAGTGTGTCGCTCGGACCCATTGAATTCACGGCAGGCAACTGGAATGTAATCGCCAACGGCGGCCTCCAGGGCAATAGCCTCGTTGGGTCAGGGCAGGACACACTGATGACGATGACGTTGGATATTGATCATCTCATTCTTGGCAGCGCCGCCCTCGGATACAGCCTGGATCATGATTGGGGTGCAATCGACTATCACCTGGGTTATGACGTGGTCGACGTGGATGCTGGTCTGGATATCAACCTGCAACAGAATTTCAACCTGAACTCAATCGTGCTCGTTCAGTTGAACTTCAGCGACAACGTACTCATCGACGGTGTGGGCGAAGCCAACACCTGGTTTGGCGCGTTCGAGAATATTCCTGATATCACCCTGTTGACGTCCGATGTCGATGTAAATACCACGTTTCTGGTTCAGGCAGCGCTCCAGAACGACACCGGCCTGGGCTTTGTCGGTACGCTCGACACCACCATTCTCGAAGCAGCGGCCAGGATCGGTTGGGATATATCCGGTAACACGGGCTCCCGCGGATTCAGCGTGGGTCCCTTCTACCAGAAGCTGCTGGGGATTGGTCTGGGTGATATCAGCGTCTACAACGACACCTATGAACTGCAGGGCTTCAACGTCGTAGATGGGGGCAGCTTCAAGCTGTCCACCGTGCCGATTCCTGCTGCAGCCTGGCTGATGCTTGGCGGATTCGGCGCCCTGGGCGTAATCGGCCGACGGCGTGTCGCGAGTGATTGCCGTGAGCGGTCCATGCCGGGCTGAAGTCTGCTGCCGGCGCGAAAGGCTGGCAGGTCGATGCACTCGACTACTTCACTATCGGCAAGCTCAGCCGGACGCCTGTATGCTTTGATCCTTCGCGATCAGGACAGGCGCTGATGTTCGGAAGGCTGCTAAGTCTCCTCGATTCCATTCGATCCAGTCTGTGGTTCTGGCCGGTCGTCATGTCCGTTGTTGCCCTGTTGCTTGCCCAGGGCACGGTGCGGATCGATCGATCCGACTGGCTCGAGCAGATGGATCTGACCTGGCTGTTCGGCGCGGGCATTGTCGGTGCCCGTACCATGCTGGCGACCATCGCCACCGCCATGATCACCATCGCGGCCACCGTCTTTTCGGTAACCATTGTGGTGTTGTCGCTGGCCGCCGGGCAGATGGGCCCGCGCCTTCTGCGAACCTTCATGCGTGATCGGGGCATGCAGATGTCCCTGAGCGTGTTCATTGCCACCTTTGCCTTCTGCATCAGCGTGCTTGGCGTCGTCGATGGCAGCAGCAAGGTGGCCTTCGTGCCTCGTGCCTCGGTGTCAACCGCCCTGCTGCTGGGCCTGATCAGCATGGCCGTGCTGATCTATTTCATTCATCACGTGGCTGCTGCCATTCAGGCCCCGAATGTCATTGCCGTAGTTGGTGAAGAACTGGACGACGCGATCGATCGACTGTTCCCGGAGGAGGTCGGCAGCGGCGATGCCGCGTTGGCCACTGAAGTCACGTCGGCCTTGCCACCGGATTTTCCGGTGGCATCGTCCGCGGTGCTGGCGCCAAAATCCGGCTACGTGCAGTTGGTGAACGGCAGCGCACTGGTACGCATCGCCAGGGCGATCGACGGCCTGATCTGGCTGGCGCGTGCACCTGGCGGCCATGTTCTTGCAGGTACTGAAATTGCACGGGTCTGGCCGGGCAGTGCCAACGGCCCTGAGGTGAACCGCCAGATTCAGGATGCCTTCAGTATCGGCGCGACTCGTACGCCGGTGCAGGATGTGTTGTACCTCGTACGTCAGATCGTCGAGATCGCGCAGCGTGCACTGTCGCCGTCGATCAACGACCCGACCACTGCTGAAGCCTGCCTCAACCGCCTGGGCATCGCACTGGCCAAACTTCTGCAGCGACGGATGCCGTCCTCGTTCCGGAGGGATGATGACGGCGCGCTGCGGCTTATCGTGCAGGGTGCCTCATTCCGGCAGTTTGTCTCGGCGGCCTTTGACCCGATCCGGAATTACAGCGCGAGCAGCCTGCAGGTCTCGTTGCACATGGCATCGCTGATTACTGAACTGGCGCCTCTCACGCGCCAGCAGAACCAGCGTGACGCCCTGCTGGTGCAGGCGCAAATGCTCGAGCGGGCAGCGGCTGAACTTCCGGAAATGCTCGATCGCGAGGCGGTCGAGGCGCAATGCCGGTGCGCTATCGACGCGCTGGACCTTGCCGCACAGTCGCTTGCCGGCGCTGCTGCAGGCCTGGTCCACGCCGCTTCAGCCGACTTTGAAAAGCCGGTGGTGACGGGTACTCCGGCGGGTCCGGCAATCAACCGCGCTAGCGCAGTGGCAGCTCCACTGCTGGTCGGACTGCTGGCAGCCACGCTGGCGATACCGCTTGCACCCGCGTACGCAGACGACGTGGGTATTACCAGTGGCACTGCCAATGATTCGGCCAACCAGAGCACTACGCCATCGGCCACCATCGCCGTCGAATCCACGGAACGTCGCGATGCCGAAATTAGCAATCGATTGCTGACGCTCTACAAAGCCATGGATGATCTGCGCGGTGTGGCGGTCAGCGTGGATGGCGGGGTTGTCGTGCTTTCCGGCGACGTGCCGTCGCGTGCCGCACACGACCAGGCCGTGGCGCTGGCTCGCCGCATCGAAAGCGTGGTGGATGTGCAGGATCGCATCGTTGAGTCGCGCGACGTCCAGGGCCGGTTGTCGACCACTGTGGATCATTTGCGCGACCAGTTCACGAACCTGGTCGGCCTGCTGCCCCTGCTGGGTGTGGCTTTGCTGATATTCGCCATCTTCTGGTGGCTGGCCAGGCTGGGTTCCGGCAGCCGGCTGTTCGGCCGCACGTTCAGGGGCAACCCGTTTCTGCGCGACCTGGTGCGCCAGGTCGTGCGCCTGGCGATCATCGGCATGGGCCTGGTGCTGGCCCTGCAGATTCTGGATGCGACTGCAATTCTGACCACGCTGCTGGGTGCGGCCGGAGTGGTCGGTCTGGCGCTGGGCTTTGCCCTGCGTGATACGGTGGAAAACTACATTGCCAGCCTGTTGTTGAGTCTGCGCCAGCCGTTCGCCAGCAACGACCATGTCGTTATCGAAGGTTGCGAAGGTCGCGTCCTGCGACTGACGCCGCGTGCAACGATCCTGATGACCCTGGATGGCAACCACACACGTATTCCCAACGCCAAGGTCTACAAGGCCGTTATCGTCAACTACACGCGAAATCCGAAGCGGCGTTTCATGTTTGATGTGGGCGTCGACACCGAGCAGAGCCTGGCCGATGCACAAGAACTCGCGGCGCGCACACTGCTAAAAATGGAAGGCGTACTGGATGATCCCGCGCCTTACTGCACGGTGGAGACTCTGGGAGACTCGAACGTAGTGCTGCGCGTATTCGGCTGGGTCGACCAGCGGTCGGCCGACTTTCTGAGAGTGCGCAGTGAAGCCATAAGGCTGGTAAAGCTGGCATTCGACGAGGCGGGAATCGTCATGCCGGAGCCGATCTACAACGTCCGGATGAGAACGCTGCCTGCGGCAATTGCAACTGGCGCGGCTACGATCTCGGCAAGCAAGCACCCGGTTGCAGCAGAAAATGAAGAGCCCACAACCGCCATCGATATAGAGCCGCAGGACGATCTGGATGCACAGATCGCGGCAGATCGCAGCGCGGGCGGCGAGGACGATCTGCTGTCGGCCAATGCTCGCAAGGAATAGCGTACGCGGTCAGGATACTGCTCAGGCTAACCCGTATTACGCATCCCTGCGGCAATGCCGTTGATCGTCAGCGTCAGCGCATAGCGCAGCTGCTTCTTTTCAGCAGCCGACAGCTTCGGTTGGCGACTGCGTGCCAGCAGTTCAACCTGCAGATAGCTCATGGGATCCACGTAGGGGTTGCGTACGGCTATGGATCTTTGCAGAACGGGCGAGCTGTTCAGAAGCTGCTTCTCGCCGGTGATCTGCAGGACGAGCTTGCAGGTTCGGTTAAATTCCGCTTCCAGTATTCCGAATATGCGCTGGCCGACGTCCCGGTCGGGCAAGCGCAGGGCGTACTGACGGGCAATCTGGAAATCGGCCTTGGCCAGCGTCATTTCGATGTTGGCAATCGTGCTTTGAAAGAAGGGCCAGTGCTGGTACATCTCCTGCAGAAGTTCCAGTTGCTGGCGGCCCTTTGATCTGCCACCTGGTCCGTGTTTGAGGCTGACAGGTGCCGACTTGACGAAGCTTTCCAGCGCCGAGCCGACGCCCAGCCAGCCGGGCAACAGGTGGCGACTCTGGGTCCAGCCGAAGACCCATGGAATGGCGCGCAGATCATCCAGACTCTTCGAGCCTGACTTGCGACGAACAGGTCGCGAGCCGATACGCAGATACTGAAACTCTTCCACCGGAGTTGCCTGCTCGAAATAGGCCAGGAAACCATCGGTATGGCGCACGACCTGCCGATAGGCTTCCAGCGCAAGATCGGAGAGTTCCGCCATGGCGCCCATCCAGATTGCCGTCCGTTCAGAGGCTACGTGTGCCTTGGTCTGCTGTGACGGGAGGCTGGCAGCAATCACAGCCGCCGTGGACAACTCCAGGCTGCGCATCGCAATGTCCGGCAGGCTGTACTTCGATGACACCACTTCACCCTGCTCGGTGATCTTGATGCGGCTGGCGACGGTGCCTGTGGGCTGCGCACGAATCGCTTCATGGCTGGGGCCACCACCACGGCCCACCGTACCGCCACGACCATGGAACAGTTGTAGCGCCACGCCATGGGCACGGGCGACTTCCCACAGTTTTTCCTGTGCCTGGTAGAGCTCCCAGCTTGACGTGAGAATGCCGCCATCCTTGCTGCTGTCGGAGTAGCCGATCATGATTTCCTGTACGTCGCCCTGCGTCGCCACAATCGCGCGGTACACACGATTACGCAGCAGTTCGTGGAGCACATCCGGTGCATTGCGCAGGTCGTCGACGGTTTCGAACAGCGGCGCGACCGGGATGTGTAATCCGCTGCTTACGTCGAGGCCGGCCTGTCGTGCCAGCACCAGCACGGCCAGTATGTCGCTGGCCGACTGCGCCATGCTGATCACGAAACTGCCAATTGCCTGTCGACTGATCTGATCTACAGCGCGGCGCGCCACCCGGAAGACGTTCAGTGTTTCCGTCGTCGCCGGACTGTAACTGGCATCGGCGGCAACCAGTGGCCTGGGGTTCTGCAGTTCTTCAATCAGCCACGAGAACCGGGCAGCCTCATCCATGTGGGCGTAGTCCGGACGCTCACCCAGGCCGCGCGTGATTTCGCCAAGCGCGGCGACATGCCGCGCACTGTGCTGGCGCAGGTCCAGCGCAGCGAGGTGCAGGCCAAACACCCGAACCTGACGGAGCAGCCGGTTCACATGACTTGCGGCAAGTTCTGCCTTGCTGGCGCTGAGGCTGTCGCGGACCAGGCGCAGATCCGCTTCAATCTCGTCACTGCGGCTGTAGCCGGAATACGGTGTTGTGTTGATCAGGCCGGTCGACGGCCGGATCGGGATCAGCTCCCGGGGTGTAACCCGGCCCAGCGCTCCCGGTGCGTCGCTTGTGCCGAGGAGAGCGGTATTTCGCGCCAGCGTCTGTTCCAGCCGCCGATACATGAAGGAGAGTTTTTGCCGCCAGGGTTCTTCGGGGTTACGCCGGAAGATCTCTGCGGCGGTATCAGGCATCGCACGCCGGTCGCGTTCAATCGATGCGAGCAAGGCCCGGTTCGGTGGTGCGAAGCGTTCCGATTCGCTCATTCGACGCGACAGGGCGGCAATTGACTGAAGATACTTGCGCAGTGTCAGGCGCTGATGACGACACAGGGTTTTCCAGGTCACCTCGGGCGTAACGTTGGGGTTACCGTCCCGATCGCCACCGACCCAGGAGCCAAAGCGCAGGGGAGGCCGGTTGTCTTCACGCAGGCTGACGCCGGGAAAGTTCAGTTGCAACTGCAGGTCCAGCTCTTCAAGCAGGTTCGGCACGGCATCGAAGAGCGTGGTATCGAAGTAGTACAGCGCATTATTGACTTCATCCAGCACCTGCAGGTTGCTGTGCCGCGCTTCGTCGGTGAGCCAGATTGACTCGACCTCGGCGGCCAGATGGCGGCTGACGCCGCTACGCCGGCGATCGGGAATCGTGGGGTCATCAAGTTCGGTCAGCAGGCGCGCCACGCGCTGGTGTTTTTCCAGCAGTGTGCGCCGGGCCGCTTCGGTCGGATGGGCGGTGATTACGGGCACCAGATCCATCTGGTCCAGAACCGACTGCAGGCGTCGGCGAAACGCGGCCGTGCCGCTGTCCGGATACGCCGCCTTGATCTGCTGCAGCGTGTTCGCAATAGATCCGCGCTGCGGCTGATCGGGCGTATGCAGCTCGTAGTAACGTTTACGGCGTATACGGTGATGTTGTTCCGCAATGTTAACGAGCTGAAAGTACACGGAGAAGGCGCGAATAACGCTGATGGCATCGGCCGTGGACAAACCATGCAGCAGTTGTTTCAGTTGACGCTCGGTGGCCGCCACCGGCATTGAGCGACGTTGCTGCTCCCTGAGCTGTTTGCACAGGGCGCGCACCCGCTCTTCCACATCAAACAGCTTTTTGCCGCCCAGGCGTTTCAGGGTGTCGCCAAGCAGGTCGCCGAGGAGGCGAATATCGTTGCGCAGGGGCAGATTACTGTCACTGCTGCGCGCCGCTTTAGCTCGAGTCGATTCTTTGGTTCGTTTTGTGCTCGGCACTTTGGCTGGCATTCCGGGATTCCTCCAGTCGGCATTCGCGGGCAACAGTCGCCCGCAGTAGCTCGGCAAGTCTCGTCGTCGCTGGCCCTGCCTGGTCGCGGTCAGCAAAAATCAGATACAGCTCGGCGAAGCGTTCGCCACCTGCTGCAAGCGTTAATGGCTTCAAGGTACCGGCGGTCATTTCGTTGCGAATTCTGTGCTCCGGCAGAAACGCAAAGCCATATCCGCCGCATACGGCCTCAATCGACGTGGCCAGGTGGCTGACAGTCCAGCGCATCGGCGCGTCGACGGTGGTGGCCGTCAACCGGTCAGCATTGGCCTCTCGCACCACCAGTTGCCGATGCGCCCGCAGTTCTCGCAGTGTGAGCTTTTTTCCAAGGCGATGCAGTGGGTGATCAGGGCTGGCGACCGGCAGGAACCGCACCCGCATCAGTGCGTCGCCGAGGAACCCCGGCGGAATGCTCGAAAAGATCGCGAGATCGGCTTCGCCGCGGGTCAGCGTGTCGGTGCGCCAGGCGAGCACCGATTCGATGACTTCGATCCGGGTGTGCGGGCTTTCCATGTTCAACGCGGCCAGGCAATCGAGCAGCAGCCAGGTCGGAAATATCACATCCACCGATAGCCGGATCTCGGCCTCCCAGCCGGCCGACGCGCGCTGCGCGGCCTGTTCGAGGCCGGCAGCTTCATCGACCAGATAGCGGGCCCGCCGATAGAGCAGCTCGCCTGTAGAGGTCAATACCGCGCGCCGACCTTCCAGGCGAAAGGCCTCGACAGCCAATTGCGTTTCGATCTGCTGCACGGCGTAGCTCACCGCAGACTGACTCCGATTGAGCGCGGTGCCCGCTTTGCTATAGCTGCCTTCGTCGACCACGGCCAGCAGTGCGCGCCATTGGTCCAGCGTGATCCGGGGTGCTGCCATTAATAATCAATAAATATGATTTATATGATCATTATTATGTGCTTTTTAATCTATTTAGCCAATGATTAAATGATGCCATGGCGTCCGGGTAGCGACGTCCACATGCAACGGAGAATGGCCATGAAGCAAATTCTTGATATCCGCCAGGTCAGCAATGGGCACTGGGTAGGGAACGGGTTTCCGGTGCACACGATCTTCAGCTATCAGGAACTCGGTCGCGAGCTCAGTCCTTTTCTGTTGCTGGATCACGCCGGCCCGACGTCCTTCGACCCGACGACAGAGGAGCGCGGCGTGGACTGGCACCCGCATCGCGGATTTGAAACGGTCACGATCGTCCAGGCAGGCGAAGTCGAGCATGAGGACAGCGCCGGCAATGGCGGACGTATTGGTCCGGGCGACGTGCAGTGGATGACGGCAGGCGGCGGCGTGCTGCACAAGGAGATGCACGGGCGCGACTATGCCCGTCGTGGTGGGCCTTTTGAGATGTTGCAGTTGTGGGTCAATCTTCCCGCAAAGCAAAAACTTACCCGGCCCCGCTATCAGGCGCTGTTGTCCACAGCCATACCCGTCGTCAACCTGCCTGACGGTGCGGGCAGCGCACGGGTGATTGCCGGCCCCTGGGTCGGCCCCTGGGTCGGCCGTGGGGTCGGCCGTGGGGTCGGCCGTGGGGTCGGACGTGGGGCAGGGCCCGAAACTGGTACGGCAGTGGCTACAGGCCCCGCGCAGACGGTCACGCCCGTGATTCTCTACGAGCTCCGACTGCAAGCCACCCATCGCGTGGTGCTTGATTTGCCGGAGGGCTACACAGCGGGGCTGTTTGTGATGCAGGGTGAGCTTGCCGTCAATGACGGCGCGCCGGCCACCGTGCGTGACCTGGTGGTGCTTGACCGTCACGGTTCCGGAGTGACGCTGGAGGCACGAACCGACGCTGCCATCTTTGTCATGAGCGGCGAACCCATAGACGAGCCGATCAGCGGCTATGGGCCGTTCGTCATGAACACGCAGGATGAAATCCGCCAGGCGATCAACGATATCCAGAGCGGTCGCTTTGCCATTTAAAGCACGTGCCGTGCTAAGGTGCTGCAAGTGCGGGCCCGGAGACCGGGGTGATTCGCGCGACTAGCCCCCGGCTCAGTACTCGCTGCCGATCTGACGAGTAAGGGGGACAATATGCTGCTATTTGTACGGCGTGCCGCCAGCTTGCCCATCGCGGCTGAAGCCGCTTCTCCAGATGATTCCTTCGCTTCGTGTACCGTGGTTCGTCGCCTGACAGCCTCGGTTGCATTGGTGCTTCTGAGCGGGTTGATGGCCGTTCCGGCCATCGCCGCCGACGAAATCATGGTTGAAATCGTCACCATCGGTACGCGCACCGCGGGCCGTACTGTTGACGAATCTCCGGTTCCGGTTGATCTGTTGAGCAGCGATGCGCTTGAGCAGACGGGCCAGACGGAAGTCGGGCGCATGCTGCAGTCACTGGCGCCATCCTTCAATTTTTCCAGCTCGACGATCAGCGATGGCACAGACGCTCTGCGCCCGGCCACGTTGCGAGGGCTGGGACCTGACCAGACGCTGGTGCTGGTCAACGGCCAGCGCCGGCATGGCAGCGCACTGGTTCACGTGAACACCTCGGTCGGGCGCGGCACTGCTGGTACCGATCTGAATGCCATTCCGGTCAGTGCGATCAAGCGTATTGAAATTTTGCGCGACGGCGCATCAGCACAATATGGTTCTGATGCAATAGCCGGCGTCATCAACATCGTTCTGAAGGACGCCAGCGAAGGTGGTCTGGTGTCTACGTCCTACGGGCAATACACTGAAGGCGACGGCGAGACTTTCGTCGCCAGCCTGAACGACGGGCTGGAGATCGGGTCCGGTGGCTTCCTGAATCTGGATATCGACTACCGTGATCGCGGGCGAACCAATCGCGCCGGCCTTACCGGCGTATGCCAGTACGTCAACACCTGTGTTGATATTGGCGGTGGTGTTCAGCAGACCACGGATCCGCGCGAAATCATTTTTGACCGGAAGAACTTCCGGATCGGCGATGCTGACTCACAACAGTTCTCTGCGGTGGCAAATTTCGGAATCCCGCTGGTGGATGGCATCGACCTCTATGCGTTCGCCACGTATTCCGATTCCGACAATACATCTGGCGGCTTCTATCGCCGGGCCAACCAGCCTGGAAACAATCCGATTTTCAGGTCGGATGGCGTTACGCCCGTCAACAACGGCAACGCCTTCTATCCGGACGGTTTCCTGCCGCTGATCAATACTGACATTCAGGACTTCTCGGTGAACGGTGGTTTGCGGGGCGAGTTCAATGAATGGAGCTGGGATGCCGACGTCGGTTACGGTCGCAATGATTTCGGGTTCTTCATTTCAAACTCGGTGAATGCCTCGCTGGTGTCCGCAACGGGCACGAGCCCGACTGCGGCTGATGCAGGCGAGCTGTCGTTGGGCCTGTTCACTGTGGATCTGGGCGCGTCGCGGCCGGTATCGTGGGGCAACGTTGCCTTCGGCGCGGCTTACCGCAAGGACACCTACGAGATCAAGCCTGGCGAACTGGTCTCCTACGGCGACTTCGACACAGTGAACGGGGTGTCGATCGGCCCGTTGGATGCCATAGCAGGGATTCAGGTGTTTCCGGGCTTCAGTCCACTTAACCAGGTCGACGAAGACCGGGATGCCTGGTCTTTGTATGTCGACGTGGAATACAGCCAGATCGACCGGCTGCTGCTTGGCGCCGCAGTACGCTTTGAGGATTACAGCGACTTTGGCAGCACGATCAACGGCAAGTTGTCTGCTTCCTACGATCTGACCGATACCTTCATGGTGCGCGGCGCAGTCAGTACCGGCTTTCGGGCACCGTCCTTGCAGCAGCAGTTCTTCAACAACACCAGTACCCAGTTCGTCGGTGGCGTTGCCCAGGAACGCGGGACCTTCCGCAACGACAGTCCGGTTGCCAAGGCCATCGGAATTCCGGAACTCAAGGAAGAGACCTCGGTCAATCTGGCTGCCGGCTTTGTATGGCGGGCGTTGCCGTCGGTGACCGTGACGCTGGATCTGTACAACATCGATATCAGCGACCGCATCGTCATCAGCGGTTCGATTGGTCAGGGTCTGGATCCCACACTGGACGCGGCGCTGGCAGCTGCAAACGCCAATTCCGCCCAGTTCTTCCTGAACGCGGCCGATACCTCAACTACTGGTGTTGACCTCATTGTCGATTACAGCACGGTACTCTGGGATGGTGATTTGCAGGTGTCACTGGCGGGCAACTACACCGACACCGATATCGATTCCGTCAAGGCGCCGGACAGCCTGTCGAACGTACCAGGCATACAAGATCTGGTTTTCACCTCGCAGGATCGATCGATTATCACGGAATGGCAACCTGAGGACCGCATCAACCTGTCGGTGAACTATGGCAAGAACGACTGGGACATGAATCTGGCCTTCAACCGCTATGGCGACTACACCGTTGAGGACGGCGGGCGGCAGACCTTCGGCGCCAAGACTCTCGTCGATGCCCAGTTTGCGTACAACTTTGGTGAGCACTTGCGCCTCAAGGTTGGCGGCAACAATATTTTCGATACTGTGCCGGACACCAACACCGTTGGGCAGACGCGTGCCGGGATGATTGTCGATGGCAACGGCAATACGATCGTTGATACCCCGGGGTCTTCCACTTCTCGCGTCGTTCGGCTCCGTTTGGATTCAATGGCGCCTACTGGTACGTTGGAGCCGATTACAGCTTCTAGTCACAATCAGTGCAGAGGAGGGATCATGCAGAAAATTATGAAAACAGTCCGGCAGATCCTGGGCGACAAGCCCCGGGGTGTGCTGGTGATCGGGCCGGACGCCAGTGTGTTTGATGCTTTGCGACTCATGGCGGAGCACGATGTCGGGGCGCTGGTTGTCCTGGACAGTGACCGGCTGACCGGAATCTTTTCCGAGCGGGATTACGCGCGGCAGATCGTACTGGTCGGCAAGAGTTCAAGGGAGACGAAGGTGCGCGACATCATGACCCAGAAGGTCATGTGTGTGAGTCCCGAGCAGACCGTCGAGGATTGCATGACAATGATGACCGAGAAGCGGGTCCGGCACCTGCCGGTGCTGGATCGCAAGAAGGTTGTCGGCGTTATCTCCATCGGCGACGTGGTGAAGGTAATGATCTCCGAGCAGCAGCAGGTCATCGAGCAACTGGAGCAGTACATCCACTCCTGAACAGATCCTGCGGCCTCAGGCCAGGCCGGTACGACCCGCTGTCCCAGCAAGCGGATGGTCTCTTCCGGCTGGTCGTAAATTCGCAATGCAATTTCGGTCTGGCCAGCGGCCTTGAACTGGCGCAGGCGGTCGATTTCCTTGTCGAGGTCATCGACAGCGGCGCACGATGTCAGGTTGTCGATCAGGATCTTGATGATCCGGTCCGGCACGCCTTCAATGCGCGGTGATCGGCGTTGCAGTGCTTTGAAGAAAGCCGGCCGCTTTTCATCGACCAGATCCATGTCGGCTTCATTCATGAAATAGACGTGGTTCTTGCGCATCAGAACACCACGCACGGCCAGCCAGATCCGGGCTTCTGCTTCGGCTTCCTCGCGGGTTTTCTTGATATGCCAGGCCCAGAAGTTGGTCAGGCGAAAGGCCGCAGGGTCACGGCCGACTGACTTGAGCGACGCGTCGATGATCGTGCGTGATTCCCTGACCTGCTGCACGATCTTGTCTGACAGCATGATCCCGTCCGCGTACTGGGCAGCGACCTTGAGCATTTGTGGACGGTTCGCCCCGGCGTAGATCGTCGGCGGCGGGCTGGTGGCCCAATCGGGATTGTAGTTCCGTACCGTAAACAGTTCGCCTTCGTAGTTGAGGCGCTGGCCACTGGCGGCGAGTTTGAGTATCTCCAGGCATTCCCGCACGCCACGCACCCGGCGCGTGGGTTGCAGGTTCATTGCCGTCATGGTTCCACCGCCGCCACCAACCACGATCTGGGCTCGACCGTGCGCGGCCTCGTTCAGTGACAGCAGTGCCGTCGCCATTTTCAGTGGATGAAGTTCGTAAGGCGAGACGGCGATCGGACCCATGCGGACGTGGCGGGTCGTCCGGGCGGCCTCGGCAAAGTTCATGAAAGGATCGCGGGCATCAAGCATGCTGGAAACCCAGACGCCGCCCAGGCCATTGTCTTCGGCCATTCGGGCCAGTTCAGCGATACGTTCGGGAGGATCGCGGGATTCCAGGATCAGATCGATACGCACAGTGTCTTGCTGCCCTTGCCGAAGTTTCAGCTGCCGATGTTATATGATCATGTCCACATTACAATGCAGTTTCCCGGGGGTTGCCATGCGTTTGGTGTTCACACTGGTTCTGGTGTTTGCCTGGTCCGTGCCGGCCGTTGCCGGCACGGTTACGACTGAACTAAGCGGGACTTTCAACAATAGCCAGGAGAACGCGTGTATTCACGTATCGACGTTCTTTTACCTGACTGACTGCTTCTATTCCCGCCATAACAAAACTGTTGCCGGCCAGGAGTTGCCGTGGTCCGGCCCCACAGTAAATCCCGTCTACTACAGCGTGACCAGTCCGCATGCGGTGCCAACCTACGTCCCGGTGCCGGGCGACGACCGTATTGCGCCACCTCTGCATGGCACGGTTACTGTCGATGATCACGGTACGTCTGCACCCGACGACGACACCATCAGTGGCCGCTGGATTGTCGGCCCGGCGGCGCGCAGCGTTGTCGTCAACGTGAATGAGTTTGCCGGAGGAACAGGTGGTGCGCCGCCGCGCGCCGTCATGACCTGGTCGGGCATTACCCACACCCTGGCGCCGACGCGCATCGACAGTGCAACGCCCAACGATCACGGTGGCTTCGACTACGTGATCGGATCCAAAGGCTTTCCGGAGCGCTTGTGTCTGGTCAAGGATCCGGGCGACTGTTTTCCCAGCGCGCACGCCGGCCTGACCACTGACGGCCAGACTGCTGTGAGCACGTGGGATGGCCCCAAAGCCATTGGCATCACGCGTGACACCGCCATGGAAGGGAACATTGGTGCCACCACGGAAGCAGTCATTGCTGATTACACCTGTGTGGACAATCGCGGCCAGGTCACCTGCCCGAATCACAACGTTGTCTGGAGTCCGTCGGCAGAGCCCGCGCCCGGTGCGCGCAACCGGAACGAAGGTCCGGGCTTTGACAATCTGGTCCTGAAGGTGGTGACGAATGCCAGGGGAAAGGTTATCGCCGCCGAGGGCTATTGGACCAATGAGTATTTCATTATGGGTGGACCCAAGGTTTTCCAGGTACCTGAGGGACACAACAACTCCTTTCAGGGTGGCTACCTCCAGTTGCGCAGCAGTTCCCGAGGTGATCGGTGAGTTCGTGCCGGGAACGGTGGGCCGCTGTTTGCCGAACCACGGTACTGTTACTTGCAGTGGCCCTGTCAGGCGCCTGCGTCACTGATCGGCACCAGTCCAGTCGGAAGGTCGACCCTCGCGTAGTCGAGATCAATCTGGTTGCCGCCCGGCAAGCCGTAGATCTCACAGGTAGCGGACTGATGGCGAATGCCTACACGCTGAACGGCAAGGTGCCAGGTCCGGAATTGCGACTGCATGTGGGCGATACGGCTGTAGTGCACTTCAGGAACGAGCTGCCAGAGCTGACGACTGTCCACTGGCACGGTATTGAGCTGGACAATGTCAACGACGGGACCAGCGTGACCCAGGATCCGGTCCGGCCTGGCGAAAGTTTCGACTACCGGTTCAAGGTGACGCGGCCGGGTGTGTTCTGGTACCACTCCCACGCCATGCCGAGCAATCCCGAGTTCAAGGGATTCTATGGGGCCATCGTGGTCACTGATGATAGTGACGCCAGGCTGGTTGAAAAGCAGGTACTGCCGGACGCTGACCAGACCTGGACCCTGGTGTTGTCGGACACGACCGTGTGCAAGAAGCCGGGGATGAACGATACCGCTACGTTCGCCGCGGACCCGTCACGGCCATGGGCCTTCACAGCCAGACTTGGCCCGTTCCCCGGACTCGTCGCCTATCCATCGCCCGTGGATCTCTGTGAAGCACCACGCGACCGGCACGGTGTATTCACGGATACAGGACCGCTTGCCGAGGGCGAGATTCCGAATATCCAGCCAGCAACCAGTTGCAGTGCCGGCGGCAACACCTTTGGCATGGAGTCCAGAAAGTCGTGCCGGGTCAATGAAGGGCAACTGGTACTCACCAATGGAGTAGTTGCCGCCGCCCGGGCGGGTACACCCGAAAATCCAGGCGCTCTGCAGGGCGACCGGGACGTATTCGCCGTTGAGCCGGGCAGTGGCGTTCGTCTGCGACTGGTCAACGCGGCCGTCAGCCGCTACTTCCGGCTACGTCTGACTGACCAGTCCGGAAAGCAGCAGACGATCTACAGGGTTGGTGGCCAAGGTGGTGTGCTCGACCGCGTGATCGTCGAGGGCGGCCAGATTGGACAGCTGGATACGAAATTTGAACGCGGCGAGATCCTGCTCGGCGTCGCGGAGCGCACGGACGTGGTTATCCGGATTCCGGACACGGCAAAGCCGGGTAGTGTGCTGACGTTGTGGACGCTCGACTACCAGCACTACGGGACTGCCGAGTATCCCTACGGCTATGGCGGCCTGCCTACAGTCCCGGTCGCCCATTTCCGGGTTGCGGAAGGAGCCGATACTGCCAGGTATGCCATTGCGGAGGGTGATCCATTGCGTTTGCACCCTGCTGTAAACGATCCGGTCGAATCAATCAAAACCCTGACAATCGATCGGCATTTGCTTGACCCCGCCAGTTTCGCTGCGCCGGCAATCGGAACCCCGGAAGAAGAGATTCTGTTGACCGTGGTCGGGTTGAAGCACACGATCGATGGCGTTTTCGGCACAGTCCTTGAGCAAGGTGCGGCCGACTATCGCGATATTCCCCACCTGCAATCCAGCCGCTACGCCGCAGTGGGCGACACCCTGGAGCTTACTTTCTACAACGGAACGCAGATGCACCATCCGATGCATCTGCATGGCTTTTCCTTTCAACCGTTGCGCATAACCGATGTCAACAACAACACGGTTTATCAGTACGACTACAACGAGTTCGTCGATACGGTGGATGTGCCATCACTCTACAAGCTCGTGATGCGCGTTCGCCTGGCTGACCGGCCGATCTTTGCCACCGGTTTGCCGGGCGGGGCCAAAGGCCGCTGGCTACTCCATTGCCACATTTTTCCCCATGCAGCCCTCGGCATGATGAGCGAGCTGGTAGTCGTGGATCCGGCTACCGTCCAGTAGGAGGAGGCAGTGCACCATCGCAATTTGCGCGGCGAATGCGGGCTGGTGGCGTGTCTGTCGTGGTGTTCAGTCCGCGCGTTCGGCATGCGCCTGGGCACTGCTTAGCGTCCACTCCATCAGCTCGGTACTGAGTGCGGACAGAGCCACACCAACTGCGTCGACAACGGCGGGCACCGCTTCGCCGCTGGCGGTGCTGTTGTGCACGAACAGGCGGCTGGCAACGACATCGCGGCTGCTGGCATCGAGCAGGGTTGCGTACAGCGCAATGTGCGCGTGGGGCGCGCTACCTTCAACGTCGTAAACCGACTCGAATGCCCGCAAGTCCAACTGCAATACGTAGTCGGCACGCAAGGCGTCGCGAGCGCGGCCGACAGCCATGATCCGCCCCGAATCCTGGAAGCGGCGTAGCAGGGCGGTTTCGACTATGTCGGGGGCGGCTGCGGTCCAGCGTGCGCCAGCATAGGATTGCAGCTCGTTTGGACGTGGCCGTACCGCGATCCGCGGCGAGTCCAGCGCCGGGTCACTCAGTGGCCGGTCGATCACCAGTTGCCATTGCACACCCGGTGCGTCGGTTGCATCAGTGCTGCTCAGTGCCGGCGTGTACAGTTGTACGGCTTCACGCGCTGGCAGGCTGACGCAGCCGCTGAGAACGCCGAGTAACACAATAGACGCTGCGATAGCGGGCGTGTGCTTCATTCCGGTTTGAACTCCTTGCGATCATCCCCGCCAAGCAAAAAGGTGGCCGGGTCTTGCTCTATCTGCGCGGAAAGGCTGCTGATCTGGCGTAACAATGCCCGCAGCTCGGCCAGGGTTGGACCGGCCTGACCGATACCGCGAGCGCCCAGTGCATCTGTTGCGGAGCCCTGCGGCCCAAGCACCATCTCGGTCTGCTTGCTGGTTTTGGCCAGACTGGCCAGCGCGGTTTTCAGATCAGCGCTGATTTTCGGCAGGTCGGCAATCAGGGTTCGATCCATCACTTCCGAGCCGTGATCAAGCCGGCCCATAACCCGTTCGGCCGAGCCCATGATGCTTTCCAGGTGTTCACTGGCCAGCCGCGCCGCGCGCAAGGTGGCCTGGATCTGGTCGCGTTCGGCGGCCAGAGTCTGGGAGAGCTCATTGATGTTGTCGAGCGCACCAGAAACGCGTTCGGCATTCTCCTGCTGAGGATCGAACCTAACCGCAACAGGACCTGAGTGGCGGCGGCGATATCCTCACTGGTGGACAGGAGATTCTGGAACGCGGACGAATGTGCCACGATGCGGGGAACGCTCCCGCCCTTGCCCAGCAGTGGCGGGCTGCCCGGGCTGCCGCCGGACAATTGTATAAAGGCGACACCGGTGAGCCCGATGAACGCCAGGTTGGCCCGGGTGTCTTCAAGCACAGGCGCACTCGTTCGCAGCCTCACTCGCGCAATCACCTGGCGGGGGTCATCCGGTGCCAGCGACAGGTCGCGCACGGTGCCTACGGCGATTCCGTTAGCGCACCGGACTGCCGTTGGAGAGCCCGCTGACCGGTTCCTTGAAGACCACGTCGTATTCGCGCCAGGCAGCGTCAGAGGTGAATTTTGCAGCCCACAGGGCAAACAGCACCATCAGCACAAAAACAAGCAGGGTAAAGGCACCGATCAATACATGATTGGCTTTGGTTTCCATCAGCTACCTCGCCTGGCAGTCTGCGCCGCACGCGAGCGCGGGCCGTGGAAGTATTCATGTACCCACGGGTGATCGTAATCTTGCACCTGCGCCAGCATACCGATGGTCAGTACCTTGCCCTCGGCCAGCACTGCGACCCGGTCACAGATGGCATACAGGGTGTCCAGGTCGTGCGTAATCAGAAACACGCTCAGGCCCATCGCCTGTTGCAGCGTGCGTAGCAATTGATCGAATGCGGCGGCACCGATTGGGTCAAGGCCGGCGGTGGGTTCATCCAGAAACAACAGTTCCGGATCTAGCACCAGCGCCCGCGCCAGCCCGGCGCGTTTGCGCATGCCGCCAGAAAGCTGCGACGGCAACTTCGTGCAGGTGGTCATCGGCAGACCCACCAGGCGCACCTTGAGTTCGACCAGTTCATCGCGCAGCGCTGACGGCAGGTCGGCATGGTTTTCCTTCAACGGTACCGCCACGTTTTCCGCGACGTTCAACGACGAGAAGAGGGCACCATCCTGAAACAGTACGCCAGTGCGGCGTTCAATCACACGGTGGCCGGCGTCGCTGCCGGCGAGTACATCATGGCCGAGCGCTTCGATGCTGCCGCCCTGTGGCCGGCGCAGGCCGAGAATGCTGCGCATAAGCACCGACTTGCCCGAGCCCGAGGCACCAACCACGCCGAGGATTTCGCCGCGCTGCATGTCCAGCGACAAATCGTGATGCACGACCTGCGCACCGAACCGGTTCTCCAGCCCGCGTATGCGAATGACCGGCTCATGCACGGGCATGCTTTTGATCACCAGTCCATCTCCATGAAAAAAACAGCAGCCATGGCATCGAGCACGATAACCGAAGCGATGCTCTGCACCACGCTCGACGTGGTGCGCTCGCCAACCGATTGTGCAGTACCTTGGACCTTGAAACCTTCCAGGCAACCGATCAGCGAGATCACCACCGCGAACAGCGGCGCCTTGGCCAGGCCGAGCAGGAAATGGCGCAATGCCACTGTTTCGTGGAAACGGGTAATAAAGGCCTCCGGAGTAATGCCCAGGCTCAATGCAGCGACGGTCATGCCGCCGGCGATTCCGGCGATCATGGCCAGAAAGGTGAGCAGCGGCACGCCAATCAGCATTGCCAGCATACGCGGTAGTACCAACAGTTCGATCGGGTCGAGACCAAGGGTACGGATCGCATCGATCTCCTCGCGCGATTTCATTGCACCGATTTGTGCAGTGAAAGCGCTGGCGGTGCGCCCGGCAACGACGATGGCGGTTAGCAACACGCCGAATTCGCGCAGGAACGACAACCCGACCAGCTCGACCACAAAGATGGTGGCCCCATAGGTGGCGAGTACAGTGGACCCCAAAAATGCGACCACTGCGCCGATCAGGAAACACAGCACCGCGATCAACGGAACCGCGTCCAGACTGGTTGCTTCGATATGGTGAACCAGGGCGGTGACGCGCAGTCGTCGTGGGTGCAGCAGGCTACGCGCCAGGGTGCTGAGGGTGAGCCCGATGAAGCCAAGGAACAGGCGTGTCTGCAGCCACAGCCCGATCGTGGTCTCTCCCACCCGCGCCAGCAGATTTCGCAGGCCGCTGTGGGCTTCGGGCACGATGCCCTCGTGCTGGCTGGCTGCGGCCACTGCAGCCAACAGGGGTTCGTGGGCCGGGCTGAGTGAAACCTGCGACAGCTCCAGCTTCAACCGGCCCAGCAATTGCACCAGCAACAGCGCACCGGCAGAATCGAGTCGTTCGATCTTTTGCGCATCAATCTGGTCGATACCCAGCCAGTCGCGGCCCAGCGCTTCTTGCCGGGCGCCAGCTTCGGCCAGTGTCCAGCAGCCCGCCAGCAGCAGGCGATTGCCGTTTTCGGGGTCCACTTGCACTGGGGGCTGGGCGTTCATGACTGTGGCCAGTGTGCCGAAAAACTACGGCCTTGTGGGTATTCCCGTACTGCAGGTGTCGTGTTCCTCACCCTGTGATGCTGTAAGCGCCATACGGCCGGCAGACGGCAGGGCGTGAGCGCAACGCTGTACAAACTGGTGTTGTATCCCTTCGGCACTGCCGGGGAATACACGGTGGCATGGTGGGCGATATCTACGCGCCGCATGGCCGCGGCGATCCGCCAGGCAGCAACCTGGAAGGTTTACAGCTCGATTGACACCTTGAAGCCGCCAAAAAACATTCGCCGGCCGTCAAATGGCATCTTCTTCGGATCCATCATGGCGGCCAGCCGCTTGTCTTTCATGACTTTGGCATTGACCGCATCGCGATGCTTTCTGGATTTGAAGACGATCCAGGATAACCACACTGTTTCATTCGACTTCAGTTTCACGCTTTGCGGGAACGACGTGTGTTTGCCGGGCTTCACGTCATCGGCAATGCATTCCATGTATTCCAGGGCGCCGTGTTCACGCCAGACCTTGCCGGCAGTACGGGCCATTTTTTTGTAGGCGGCCGTCTTGCCTTTGGGTACCGGGATTACAAATCCATCAACATATCTGGGCATGGTCTATCTCCCTGAGGACTGGATTTCCACAAAACCTTTTGCGGCTTCTTGCACATCGTCGGGAAAGTCTTCGATCTCCTGGACTTGCCGGACTTCAATGATCTCGTTGTCAGCTGCCGGACAGCGGCAGGCCCACGCGACGGCCTCTTCTTTCGATTTGACCTGAATCATCCAGTAACCGCCGAGCACTTCGCGAGTCTCGATGAACGGTCCGTCAGTCACTTTCGGCTGTCCTTTTGAAAAGTGTACACGCGCACCCATGGACGGCGGGTGCAGGCCGTCGAGCCCGAGCAGTACGCCGGCCTTCTGCAGTTCCGAGTTGAACTTCATCATGGCTTCCACGGCCCGCACATCCGGAACCGTGCCGGGCGCAGCCGTTTCGTAGCCCTTGGGAATCATCAGCATCATGAATCGCATAGTCGTAGCTCCTGTTCGCTGCGACCGCCAGAGTTGCGGGTGCCTTGCTTCACTACGGGTTCAGTTCCCTCACTGGTCTCACTTCGATACTGCCGACCCGGGCCGGCGGTATCTTCGCCGCAACTTCTATGGCGGCATTCAGATCGCTGGCCTCGATCAGGTAGAAGCCGGCGAGTTGTTCCTTGGTTTCCGCGAAAGGGCCGTCCGTCAGACTCATCTTGCCATTGCGGACCCGTACGGTGGTCGCGGTACTGACCGGATGCAGGGGTTCAGCGGCAATGAGTTGCCCTTTTTCCCGCAGGATGTTGCCGCAATCCAGGCACTCGCTGTCGGGGACCTGTCCCTGGGTGGACTCATCCATGTAGACCAGGCAAAGATATTTCATTGAGGGTTCCTGCCGGAAAAAATTAAAACCTGCTTCTTGTCGTTTGACATGACCCGATTTCGACACCTGGTCCACAGGAATAGTTTGCCATCCGCCCGGTACAGTTGGGTGCGGTCAGATGGGGCCCTGTTGCGGCAGTTGAGCCAACCGGCGCTCCAGGTACCGGCGCTCCGCCTGCTGTCGGGTCAGGAGCAGCGCCCGGGCATAAGCCTCGCGGGCTTCGGCGGGCCGATTCAGCCGGCGCAGCAGATCGGCCCGGGCAGCATGGGCCGGTTGATAGCTTCTGAGTTCGCTCTTCGTCAGCAGAGAATCGATGAGGTCCAGTCCTGCCTCCGGGCCATCACGCATGGCAATTGCCACGGCACGATTCAAGGCCACGACGGGCGACGGCTCTGCCTGCAGCAACAGGTCATACAGGCCGACGATACGTGGCCAGTCAGTCTCGCTGGCGGTATGAGCGCTCGCATGCACGGCTGAGACAGCCGCCTGCAGTGCGTAGCTGCCGATGGTCGGTGCTGCCAGACAGCGGGTAACCAGTGCCTGTCCTTCGCGAATCAGACTCTGGTCCCAGCGACCGCGGTCCTGGTCTGCCAGCAATACCAGGTCGCCTTGCTCGTCCACGCGCGCGCTGCGCCGGGATTCGTGCAGCAGCATCAAGGCCAGCAGCCCCATGGTTTCCGGCTCAGGTAGCAGAGTCACCAGCAATCGGCCGAGACGGATGGCTTCAGCCGACAGATCGTGCCGGATGAGAGCCTCACCGGCCGATGCCGAGTAACCTTCATTGAACACCAGATAGATCACCCGCAACACGCTCTGGAGGCGGGCCGGCAGTTCGGCATGCGTCGGGACTTCGTACGGTATTTTGGCATCACGGATCTTCTGCTTGGCACGCACAATGCGCTGCGCCAGCGTGGGCGCCGAGGTCAGAAATGCGCGCGCAATTTCCTCAGTGCTCAGACCACACACCTCGCGCAGGGTCAGCGCGATCTGCGCGTCAGCGGTCAACGCCGGATGGCAACAGCTAAAGATCAACCGGAGCTGGTCGTCAGCGACGCTGTTTTCATCATCAGCCTCTGTCGGCGCCTGCAATGCCTGGATATGGTCATCATGCAGATCCAGTGTGGTGAAGCGCGCTTGCCGCCGGATCCCGTCGATGGCCCGGAACCGCCCGGTGGAGACCAGCCACGCCCGCGGGTTGTTCGGGATCCCGTCTACCGGCCATTGCTCGAGTGCGGCCCGGAAGGCATCGTGCAGTGCCTCCTCAGCCAGCGTGAAGTCACCGAGCAGACGAATCAGCGTAGCCAATACCCGCCGTGATTCTGCGCGATAGATCGCCTCGATTTGCTCCCGCAGCCCGTTGCCTGATGTGGTAACCACCGCTACTCCCGGCACGCCACGTCTATGAATCCAGCCACTGCCGCAGTTCCCCGGCAATGACCGGCGCACCTTCCTCGAACACCGCCCGCCGTATATCCAGTCGCTCGATGAGTGCAGCGCCAGGCAGTGCGGCGGCCGCCGCGCGCGTGGGGTCCAGCAGTGTCGACCGGGTGGCGATGAGGCGGGTTGGTGTGCGCAGAGCGATTGCGCGTGCTTGCCAGTCATAACTGTAGGCCGCCCGGAAGCCCCAGTGGGCTCGCGGCAGTACCCGTTCGTGTTCAGCGAACAACTCATTGATCCGGGATGGCGACATGGCCCCTTCGCGTGTCTGCGTATGCTGCCGCCTGGCCGCGGCAAGCGCGGACGGATTGTCGACCGGAAATGGTTGTGCAATGGGGGCGGTCATCAACTCGAGACGTTGCGCCTCGTCGTGGCACGGTACATCGATCAGCAGCAGTCGGCGGAATCTGTGGGGCGCCAGGACGGCCAGTTCGAGGCCGACGAGGCCGCCAGTGTGAAAACCCAGGGCATCAATTGGCGTTTCGAGGTCCAGCACATCCAGCAGTTCTAGCAGTGCGGCCGCGTAGTCCCGGATCGAGGGAGCTGGTGTAGTCTGCGGAATGTATGAGTGGCCGTAGCCGGGGTAGTCCGGCGCCAGCGCCAGGCCCCGATCTGCAATCAGCGGCATGATCGTCGTGAAGTAGAGGCCACTGAAGGGGCACGGGTGCAGGCACAGCAGTGGCGGATTTGGGGCCGTCTGGAACCCTGCACGCTCCGTGCTGCGGATATGCATATCACCATGTCGGGTAGCGACCAGCCTGCTGGATATCATGCCGTTGGTTTGATGCACTTGAAGGTCATTTGGGCGGTGACAATCGATTCAGTTCGGCCAGGTAGTGGCGCCGCGTGCCGAATACGGTGAGCAGTACCGGAACGCCAAACAGCACCGGAACCAGTGCCGCGGCGTAACGCAGTCCGCCGGTACCGAAAACCTGGTCGGTCAACACGCCGATGGTCGTCGGCCCAAGCAGAAGACCCGCCAGACTGATGGCGATGTAGTACATCGCGATTACCTGGCCACGAATTTCTCCCGGCGTGATGTTGAGCAACGTCGTCGGTCCGGCGGCCGAAACCAGCGCGATGCCAATTGTATTGACGACCAACACGGCGAAAGCGGCCGCGCCGGTCGCCATCAGCGGGGCGATGGCGCCCGTCGGGATCAATATCACCAGCCCGGCGGTAATAATCAGCAGCGGCGCATCCCGATAGCCACGCCGGTACAGCCAATCGGACAACCAGCCGGCGGCATTGACCGTGATCGGCCCGAAGGTCAGCAGGACGATGCCGTTCCACAAGGCATATTTCTCGGCGGGCCAGCCCCAGGTGCGCTGAAACATCGCGGGCATCCAGCCCTGACTGTAGGCAACGATGGTCATGACGCACACCATGGCAGTGAACCCGGCAAAGGCCCGCCAACGACTACGCACGTACCTGAGCGCGATACCGAGACCAGCGGCCTGATTGCCGTCAAGCTGCAACCCGGACTGCCGCACCGGCTCACGCAGAGTGGCCATGAGTAACGAGAGAGGCACGCCGGCAACTGCGACAATCAGAAATGCCAGCTGCCAGGTAGTGAGGACGCCAAATGCCGGCAGGCTGACTTCGTGACCGGCGCTGGACCAGGCCAGCACACTGGCGCCGGCCAACGACGCGAGTCCGCCGCCGACCGACAAAGCCGCGGAATAGAACGCCACCGGCTTGCATCGGCGTTCTTCGGGAAAGCTGTCGGCAATCATCGACAAGGCACACGGACTCAGAGTGGCTTCACCAATGCCAACACCCACGCGCGCAAGAAACAACTGGCCGAAACTGCGCGCCAGGCCACAGGCTGCGGTAGCAAGCGACCAGAGCAGAATGCCCGCACTGACAATCCACGTGCGACGTGCGCGATCGGCAAGCCAGCCGAGCGGCAGGCCCATCGTGGTGTAGAAGATCGCAAACGCCGGCCCCAGCAACAGTCCGATCTGCGTATCTGAAAGGTGGAGATCGGCCTTGATCGGTTCGACGAGCAGACCGAGCATGTAGCGATCGACGAATGACAGAATATAGGCGAGCGTTAGCAGTATGACCGTATACCAGGCGTAGGCTGGTTTGAACGGTGTCTGCCTCGTCGGGCTACGGGGACGCTGATTGCCGGTCGCGGTCACTTGGCGGCGGACGTGATGTGGTAGACCACCACAAGATTGCCATCGTGATCAACGAGACCGACCTCGCGGCCGATCCGGCCGTCATTGGTCAGCAGCTGTTCTTCGGGATAGACCGTGAGTCCTGCCGCCGTCGACTCGCTGATGATCCGGTCGATATCGGGCGTTCGCAACACGATGGCACTGCGCCGTGGAGCCGGGACCGGAGGCAAAGGGATGCCACGGATTTCGGTCAGGGCCATTACCCGTGGCTGTTCCGGCGTGTTGAGCACGGCGAAACGCAGCTTCGCTTCGCGCGGTATGTCGAATACCGGATAGGAGTAGGAGTCGGGTGCGGAATCCTTGCGGAACTCCAGGGTCATGCCGAGGATGTCACAGTAAAAGGCCAGCGCCCGGTCCAGATCACTGACCACATGATTGCCACGTTGAAAATACACGCTCATTCCTGTGTTCCAGCGGTCAATTCGCGTACCTGACAGATCTGCACGCCGACATTCTGCCCCGAATACAGGCGCGCTAGGGCCTCCGGCATGTTCTCGAAGCCGTACACAATAACCTGGACCGGCTTGAGCTGGCCCGTGCGTACCCAGTCCGCCAGTTGCCGTTCCGCCTCGGCGAACAACGGGGCGTAGTTGTAGACGAAAAAGCCCTGCATACGGCCATTCACCGCGCGCAGGCGCGTGTAGTTGTTCAGCCCATAGGGCGCTGGCAGCGTGTATTCCGAGATCGAGCCACACAGGACCACCCGGGCGCCCATTGCCAGGCGATCCAGACACGCCGACAGGATGTCCCCACCGACATTGTCAAAATAGATATCAATGCCGTCCGGACAAAGCGCGGTCAGGCGTTGGGGCAGATTTTCGTTGCGATAATCGATGCTGGCCTCGCAGCCAAGCTGCCGTATCAGTGCACATTTTTCCGGACCGCCGGCAATGCCGATTACCCGACAGCCGAGAATTCGTGCAATCTGGATCACGGTGCTGCCAACACCGCCGGCGGCAGCGGAAACCACCACCACGTCACCAGGGTGTGGCTCGGCACAGCGGGTGAAGCCTGTCCAGGCGCTGAACCCGTTCATGCCCAGTACTCCGGCGCCTAGCGAAGCGGGCAGGTCGGGAGAACGAAGGTGCAAAAAGCGCTCTGCCGATGTGCCGCGCGAGGCTTTCCACGTTTGCCAACCGAGCTGCCCGTGCACCAGGTCGCCAGGCCGGTAGTCAGGGTGCCGGGACTCCATTACCTGCGCGACGCCCCGACCGTGTATTACATCGCCAATAGCCAGGGCCTTCTCGCCGGCCACCACACGACCCTGCATGTACATGCGCATGACTGGCCGCAGTCCCAGATACAGCGTGCGTACCAGAAATTCGCCATCGCCGATCGCTGGCACCGGCTCTTCCCGGTACTCAAAATCCGTTCGTCGCACGTTCCCGTCGGGTCGCGCGGCAACACGCCACTGGCAGTTCCGGTCGTCTCTCACCTCAGTAACTGGTTGAACTCGTAGAAGTAGCCGTCCGGGTCAAACAATGAGGTGCCCAGAAAATGTTTGGTGGCGCCGTTGGCGCCCTCAACCGACCACTCGTGAGGCGCGGCATGCACGTGGGTGCCGAGGTGAATGGCTCGACGATAGACCTCCCGCGCATCGTCGGTGCTGCAGACGAACGTCGGGTTGCCGTAACTGACGCGGGTTGGAATATTGGTCGGTGCTGGTAACAGGGGATCCACCCACTGCAGCAGTCCGATCATGCCGATCTCCGGGTGATCGCCCTTGAGGATGACCAGGCGGGTGATGTCGCCCGCCTTGCCAGCCGCCATGCCGACCCCGGACAAGGTGACGGGCTTGTCGTAGTAGAGGCTCAGGTCAAGTACATCGTTGTACCAGCGGAGCGATCGATCCATGTCCCTGACGATCAGGGTCGTGCGCTTGACGATGTTCTTCATGGCAAGGTTCCACACTTTTGAAGTCCCCAAATGCAAAGACCCCGCTGTAGCGGGGTCTTCAGATAGAGAAAGCCGGATGGCAGAAGCCTGATAGTACAAGCCTGGCGGACTTCAGGTCATGTGCGGCGCCGCAAAAACATCAATCCGGCTGCGGCCGAACCAAACAGCCAGACAGCAGCTGGCACCGGGACAACGTGCAGTTGCCACTGGCCAGCATTGCCTTCGGCACCGTACAGAACCGAATTGGTTGCGTTGTAACCGGGCCCTGGATTGCCTGGCAGACCTTGCGACATCTGCAAGCTGAAGGTGCCGGTGGTCGGTGGTACTGAATTTGCCGTCAACTGGAAGCCGGTGATGAGAAATCCACCGGAGGCTTGCCACGATGCGGGATTGGTGGTGAGCGTCTGTACAGACGCCAGGTTGATCGTTGCACCGTTATCCCACTGATATTGCAGGTCGGTGAGTGCGCTGAGCGGAATGCCAGAGAAATTTGCCGGATCGACAATGCCGGCATCAGCAAATGTCATATAGCCTGTGCCGCCCTGGCCGCTATTGGGCACCCAGTCGTATGTGACCGTGATCGCGTAACCCGGTAGTGCGATGGCCAGAAGTGCGGGCGCGAGCAGCGCGCTTAGAATCTTTCTGGAAATCTTGACAGGCATGACATCCCCACCGTCGTTTGACCGACTGTTGCTGTAATTCTCTGTGCTTGGCCAGTATACCGCTATCAAGTTTTTCTGGTATCTGATCCCGGTTCTCCACGACCGGTTCAGGCACGACGTCCCCACGCGTAGACCATTAATGCAGTAGCTCTATGGAGCCGTCAAGTGGCGTGCAGTTTTCGGCACTGCGGTAAGAATCCCTGATAGTCGACCACCTGGTGATTTGCCCTGCAGCCTACTGGCTGGCAAGGTGAGGCCATGAAAATCAGCTGGGCAGCCTACGATCCGGGGGATCGCTTTGACGAGCTGATTCAGGCCCCGGGGCAGCCCCGGCCGAGCGCCGAGGCGCTGGCGGCCTACCTGTCATCCCTGACTGCCAAACAGCTCAAAGCCCGGCAGGATGCGGCCGAAAGGTCGATCGTCGAGATGGGGATCACCTTCACGGTGTACTCCGAAGGCCAGAACATTGATCGGGCGTGGCCATTTGACGTAATCCCGCGCGTGCTGCCCGCGCAGGAATGGCAGCGCACCGAGGCGGGCCTCAAACAACGGCTGCGAGCGCTGAACAGCTTCCTCGACGATGTGTACAACGAGCGGCGCATCCTCAAAAGCCGTCGCTTCCCCAGGCGCCTGCTGGAGAGCTCAATCCAGTACCTGAAGCCTTGTAAAGGTGCCCGGCCAGCACACGGCGTCTGGGCACACATCTGCGGCAGCGATCTGGTCCGCGACGCAGACGGCACCCTGTACGTGCTGGAGGACAATCTGCGCGTGCCGTCCGGCGTTTCCTACATGCTGGAAAACCGGATCGTTACCAAGCGGGTTTTTCCGGAACTGTTCGCGAACCAGACCATCCAGCCGGTTGATGATTATCCGTCGGCCTTGTTCGATACGCTGGCGTCGCTGTCGCCGCGCCCCGGAGACCAGCCGGAAGTCGTGGTACTGACACCGGGCATCTACAACTCTGCCTATATTGAACATGCCTATCTGGCCCAGCGCATGGGTGCCGAGCTGGTCGAGGGCAGCGATCTGGTTGTCGACGACGACGATTGCGTCTACATGCGCAGTGTCGATGGCCTGGCGCGCGTCGACGTGATCTACAGCCGGGTGAATGCCGAGTACCTTGATCCCGATGCCTTGCGGCCGGATTCAGCCCTTGGTGTACGCGGACTGGTGCGTGCCTGGCGGGCCGGTAATGTGGCCCTGGCCAATGCGCCGGGTACCGGCGTTGCCGACGACAAGGTTGTATACGCCTACGTTCCGGAAATGATCCGGTTCTACCTGGATGAGGAGCCGATACTGCCCAATGTGCCGACGCATCTGTGTGCCGACAAGAAGAGTCTGGACCATGTACTGGCCAACCTGGACAAGCTGGTCGTGAAGCCGGCCAATGAATCGGGGGGCTACGGCATGCTGGTAGGCCCACACGCGAGCCGCAAGGAGCGTGAAGAGTTTCATGCCCGGCTGCGCAATGATCCCAGAAACTATGTCGCCCAGCCGGTGATCAACCTGTCCACGGTACCGACCCTGATCGACGGGGTGGTGGAAGGCCGCCATGTTGATCTGCGGCCTTTCATCCTGCAGGGGCGCGAGCTGTATGTGACACCTGGCGGGCTGACGCGGGTGGCTCTGCGCCGTGGCTCGCTGGTTGTCAATTCGTCGCAAGGCGGTGGCAGCAAAGATACCTGGGTGGTCGGCTAGAGGTGTATAGCTAACTCATGCTGTCGCGCGTTGCAGAACGGGTTTACTGGATGGTTCGCTATCTTGAGCGAGCTGAAGACGCTGCGCGCCTGATCAACGTGTATGGCGATCTGTTGCTGGATATTCCGCGGAGTACGGGTCTCAGCTGGCGGGACATTCCACCTGTCCTTGGCGATCCTGGCATGACCGGCAGCAAGCGCCGACAGCCGACCGATCGGGCAGTGCTGCACTTTTTGCTGATAGACAAGCGCAATCCCGATTCGCTACTCATGTCCCTGACCAATGCACGCGAGAACGCCCGTACCACGCGGGATCTGCTGCCGGCCGAAGCCTGGCATGCGGTTAACGAGTTGCACATGTACGCCACCAGTGAACTGGTCAAGGCGGTGGCTGGACGGTATCGGAGTCGTGTCCTCGGTACGCTGGTCAGCCGGGTCCAGGAAATCACCGGCCTGCTGACCGGCACGATGAGTCACGGCACGGCCTACCAGTTCCTGCTTATTGGCCGCTACCTGGAGCGTGCCGAGATGACCACCCGCATCGTCGATGTGGCAGCGGCATTGCTGATGAGCGGCCGCGAAGAGCTCAAGGTTTACGAGAACACGCTGTGGGTCTCGGTACTGCGTAGCCTGAGTGCCTACCAGATGTATCGTCAGCATGTGCGACGCCGCGTCTATGGGGCCGATGTGCTGCGTTTTCTGTTGAAGGATGCCGAATTTCCCCGGTCAGTGGTCTGGTGCATGGACGAAATACAGCTGGCGAGTGCGCGCTTGCCGAACTCAGGTCCACCCGTTGCACTGATCAGGCGGGTACGGCAGGTCCTGGACAGAACAGCAGTCGAGAGCCTGGATTTTACCGAAGTGCACGATTTTGTAGACCAGCTTCAGCAGCGCTTTGCCGAGCTCCATAATGTTGCACGTACAACCTGGTTTGAACCAGATTCTGGCACCACGATTTCTTCATAGATTGGATCAGCGTGAAGCTGTTTTTCTGCTCTTGCGGCCAACGTATCTTCTTCGACAACACCGTCTGCGGCCGTTGTGGCAAGCAGCTCGGTTTCGATCCGGATACGCAGAGCCTGTTGCCCCTGACCGGCGATCCCGCCGGAGAACTGCGCACACCTGACCGTCGGGTTTTCAGGCACTGCCGCAACCGCCTGGACTACGAGGCGTGTAACTGGCTCACCGCCGCCAGTGACGACGAAGCATACTGCCGGGCGTGCCGCCTGAACGACATCATTCCGGACCTGGGACGTGGTGACAACGTCATTCTGTGGCGGCGCCTGGAGGCCGCCAAGCGGCGTCTTATATACACCCTGCTGGGTTTGGGCTTGCCACTGGGCCCGGCCGGTGTATTGCCGGGCATGCGCTTTCGTTTCATGGAAGACCGATCGCGCAACCCGGAGGTCAGCGAAGAGGTCGTGACCACCGGCCACGCCGGTGGTGTGATTACGCTCAATCTGGCCGAGGCCAACGATCTGGTTCGCCAGCAGATACGCCAGTACATGCACGAGCGGTATCGAACACTGCTCGGGCATTTCCGCCATGAGTCAGGGCACTATTACTTTCCGGCCCTGATTTCTGCGCCGGCTGTTGTGAAGAAATTTCGCGAGTTGTTCGGCGACGAACGTGCGGACTACCAGGCCGCGCTTCGTACCTACTACGACAACGGACCACCACTCAACTGGGAAAACCAATGGGTGTCCGCCTATGCTACCGCTCATCCGCTGGAGGACTGGGCGGAATCCTTCGCCCACTATCTGCACATCGTTGATGCTCTGGAGACCGGCCATGCTTTTGGGGTGGTCGGCCTGACTACCGATCAGACGGCGGCCTCGGCATGGATTCTGGAGTGGGGCAATCTGTCAGTGATTCTCAACGAGCTGAACCGTGGACTGGGGCTCGACGATCCCTATCCGTTTGTACTGGCGCCGACTGCCGTGCGACGCCTTGAATTCATCCATCAACTAGTCGGACGTGGGGCATAGCCGATCCCGGCAAGCGGGGCAGGCTTGCGAAGGCCTTTTGCAATCCCGACTGCCAACCTTTGCGTAGCGCATACAGGTACGGGTCATCCTCGGCCAGCAACAGGCGACTGCCTTCGTTGAGACTGTCGGTGGCGTAGATCAGTAATTCAATGGGTGGCCCTACCGTGACGTTGCTGCGTACGGTGGAGTCCATGGAGACCAGGGCGCAGAGTGCCGCGTCTTCCAGGGACAGGTTGTCACATATGATGCGGTCCAGAATCGGCTTGCCGTATTTGACCTCGCCAATCTGCAGGTACGGCGTTTCGGCCGATGCACGAATGTGATTTCCTTCGGGGTAAACCAGGAAGATCTGTGGCTCCCGGCCCGCGATCTGACCGCCAACGATAAAGCAGGCTTCCGGATCGAACCTGGTTTCGAACTTGGCATCGGCAGCATTGCGATGTTTGAGCCGCCGTTCCACGCTGAGCTCTCCGACGTACTCGGCAACTTCAGCGAGGTGCTGTACGGTTTTGAGGTTGCAGGCATTGCCAGTTTCCAGATCGCGGCGCAATTGCCGGACCACCGCCTGGCTGGTGGCAAGATTACCTGAGGACAACAGCGTGATCATGCGCTCGCCGTCGGCAATCAGGGTGTGCATCTTGCTGTAGGTGGAAATCTGGTCCACGCCGGCATTGGTGCGCGAATCCGATACAAAGATCAGGCCCCGATTCAGGGTGATGGCAGCGCAATAGGTCAAGGGAGGCTCCAGCGACGCAGAGGGGGGTCGCCGCCATCATAATTGGCGACCGTTACTGGTCAAGCAATAGATTCCGGTTTCTGGCTGCAGATCCGGTTTCCGATCCTCTATAGCCAGCGTTTGTGGCGGAATACCAGCAGGAGAACCGTCACAACGGTCGCCATCAGGCCCAATACGATGAAATAGCCGTAGCGGAACCGCAGTTCCGGCATGTACTCGAAGTTCATGCCGTACAGGCCAACGATCAGGCCCAGGGGCAGGAACAGGACGGTGACGATCGTCAGTACCTTCATGACCTGGTTGAGCCGGTGTGAGGACACCGAAATGTAGCCCGAAATGAGGTCATTGATCAGCTCCTGGTAAAGCGCTGACAGCGACACCAGCCGTTCAGTGTTCTCGAACAGGTCGGTGAACTCATGACGCGTGTCCGGCGGGATGCCCGGCACACCCGGTTGGGCCAGACGTTGCATCAGGTTCTGCTGATAGGTGAGATGTCGCCGCAGCTTCTTGAGGCGCGAACTGGTTTCCATCAACTCCGAGAGCAGATCATCGCTGGGGTGCTCGTACATGTTTTGCTCCAGCGTCTCCAGCCGGAGTTCTAGCGCCATCAGGATATTGTGAAAACGATCGGTGATGCGCCGGGATATCCGGTAGACAACATCGGCTGGCCGCAACCCTGTTGCCTTGCCGTCCGTGATTACGTCCTGCCAGGCGCCATCGATGCTCACCGACTCCTCAACGCGGCGGGTAACCAGAAAGTCAGGACAGAAAAACAGGGCAATCTGCAGCGTGTCGAAGTCGATGTCCGTGGTGTCGGCGGTCAGACCCTTGAGTAGCAGGAACGTGCTGGCGTCAAAGGTTTCGACCTTGGGCGGATGTCGGTCACGCTGTGCATCCTGGACGGCAAGCCGGTGGATGCCCAGCTGGCCGGTGAGGAGTTCGCGTTCAGCTTCTGCCGATTCGTTGTCCAGATCGATCCACAGCCAGACGCCCGGTGGTCTGGGGCGGCTGAGCCGTTCGCTCAGGGGGAGGGTGTCGACCTCCAGGGTGCCGGTGGCGGGATTCAGCAGCATTACACGCATGAGCAACCTCCGCATTCAGCGCGTCAGGGGATTTTGCGGGCGCGATTCAGCCAGTTCGGGACCGTCCGGCCTGTTCAGCACCTGATGCTCGATGACCGCCGCACCGCAGGCGTCGCCCCAGACGTTGATGGTGGTGCGGAACCGGTCGAGCAACCAGTCCACGGCCAGAATCAGCCCGATTCCTTCAACCGGCAAACCGACAGCGTTCAACACGATTACCATCGTGACCAGTCCGGCTTCCGGAATACCTGCCGCGCCGATGGCGGCCAGGGTGGCGGTAAGCAGTACCAGAACCTGCTGTCCTAGGCCGAGGTGCAGCCCCACTGCCTGGGCGATAAACATCGCCGCTATGCCCTCATAGAGTGCCGTACCGTTCATGTTGACTGTCGCGCCCAGCGGAATGACGAATCCAGCCGCCTTGGGAGACACCTTGTTGCGCTCTTCGACGGCCTGGATTGTCAGCGGCATGGTGGCGGACGAAGAGGCAGTGGAAAACGCGGTAAGCAGCGGCGTGGCCATGTTCAGCAGATAGCGGTAGGGGTTTCGCCGGCCGAAGTACCAGAGAATGGCCGGCAACACGATGAATCCATGGAATGCCAGTGCCGCGATTACCGTCGCCATGTACAGGCCGAGCCCACCGATCAGCTGGCCCATATCACCAGCCCGTGCAAAGCGGCCTGCGACCAGACCAAAGATGCCGATCGGCGCGACGTACATCAGAAGCATGACCAGCTTCATCATGACTTCGTTAAGACCAACGAAGAAGCGTACGACCGGCTCGCCGACCGCGCCAATCGTGCTCAGCACCGCGCCGAAAACCAGCGAAAACAGGATGACCGGCAACAATTCCATGTTTGCCATTGATGACACAATATTGTCCGAGACCAGGGACAGTGCCAGGTCGGGCAGCGTGATGGCCTCCTTGGCGGCCACATTGGCCGGAATCACCATGTCGTCGATGGACATGCCGACACCGGGTTGCAACAGGTTGACCATAACCAGCCCGATGGTCACGGCGATCGCTGTAGTAACCGCGAAATACAGCACGGTGGCCCCGCCCAGCCGGCCCAGCCGACGGACATCGCCGAGCGCTGTCACGCCGACGATCATCGAGGCCATGACCAGCGGCACGATAATCATCTTCAGTGACTTGAGGAAAAGCATGCCGATCCACTCGACACTCGTCATCGCTTCGCCAAAGACGGCGACACTCGCGAAGGCACGCACAATGGCAGCGACGATGCCGATCAGGATCAGGTTACTGGTTCGACTGTCCAACGGGAGTTACTCCTGATCAGGGTTGGTGCGGTTAGGTTGTTACCATACAGCAGCCAGCGGCAGCCTCTACCGGATTGCGTCTGGCTGATAGGTGATGACCTTTGTCGATTCATGGAAATCCGCCAGAGCCAGCCGCCATTCAAAACCTGGCCACGCGTAAGTGACCTCGCGCTTCAGTGGTGACAGAGCCGCCGTGTAGAGCGTGCCGAAACCGCGGTTGAAGTGTACCGAATACAACGGGGGGCGAAGGAATGCAGCAACGAAGTCGGTGGCTGATTCCGGATGGGCAGTCAAGCGCTTCAGCAAAAACCGCTCCCGCTCGATTGTGGCCGTCGCGCGCGCATGTGCTACCCATTCGATCGATTCCTGGTGGTTGGTCGCCACCGACGTATCCAGCACGATCGCCGGGCGGTCGGGCGATAGCTGTAATGTCTTCACCTGGCTGTGTCGATCGACAATCGTAACGTTGTAGGCCATGTGTGTGGGAATGCGGGTCAGCAAGCGCACGGCATCCGCGGTCGTGTCGCACATCTGCAGTGTGTAGCGGAGTAGCAGCGGTACGCCGAAGCCGACACCGACGACCCGCCGTCCGCCAAAGGTGAGCGAGACGACCAGGCCGGCATCGTTGACCCCGTCGACGAGTCCGACCAGGCAATCGCTGGTTCCCATGACAGCACGCTGACCCCAGCAGGTCCGAAGTACGGTAGCCTCGAAAGTCCTGGGGTCGTAGTCATAGTTGCGAACCAGCAGTGGATCGCGGCCGGGCCATACCGCCTGGGAACAGCCTGCCAGGTAGGGAGGAGGGCAATAGAGGCTCAGAAAGCGCGCCGCAATGTCGCCACCACCGGCTTGTTCTACCAGTTGCTCCCAGATCGGCACGAAGCCCGGCAGATAGGTCGTCAGGGCTTCGCGACACTGGAGGTAAGTGGGCCGTGCCAGATAACCCTCACGCAGATACCACGAACGGTATGCCGGCCAGAAGCGTTTGAACAGCGTTAACCAGCGACTGCCACTGCCATCGTCCGACAGTGCCCTGAACTGCAATTGCATCGAGCTGTTCCTGATTGGCCATCGCCGGACTGGCGCAAGAGCCAGCCCATACCCAGCCGCTAGAGTATCTTGAAGGCGGGAGCTGCGATGTGAGGGGCAGTTGCCAGGGCCAGCGGCTGGGCACGATACTGGCCGCGAATTCCTGCGATCCACTGTTTGGCCCGTGACGTCAGCCGGAACTTGCTGTCCATCGCCCGCCCACGGGTAACCAGAATGCCGAGATCCGCTCCTTCGTAGCGATAGTCGCCCGTGTTCATGATGCGCAGGTAAAACGCTTCATGCTCACTTTCCACAGCCCGGCGATGGTAATCGAAGCGGTCGTACTCGATAGAGCCATCGGCGGCCATGCGCCAGATGCCGGTTTCCGGTGCGGCCGTGATGCGATCCACCGAGTCCTCCGTGTGCTTGATGATGAGCTGACACCAGGAATCGATATTGGCGGAGTCCGCCCAACGCCGATTCAGCTCTTCAATATCGAGGGAGAAAGGAATGCCGGAAAATTCCAGAAGATGGAACAGGAACAACGGCGCATCAGCATGGGCAAATGCCGCGTGGTTGGTCATGGAACTGGCGCCGGTGATGCGCGGGTTGAGTTCGCCCAGATAGAGTTCGCGGGATTTCTGGTCGATCAGGAAGTCCAGTTCAAAATAGCCGCGATACTTCTCCTTGCGCAACTGGTTACCGAACATCTCGGTGTATTCGCGAGCACGCTTGCGAACCCTGGGCGCAAAGGCGTTGGCGAAGATCTCGTTGCCGCACCAGCCGCCGCGATACGGGGTCAGCTCCGGAAAGCCCACCAGTTCGGTCATCAGTGGTCCCACGATGGTGCCGCGTTTGGTGGAGCAGGCTTCGATGGCCGAGCCCCGGCAATTGATCCGCTTCATGATCTTGATCTCGCCGTGACCGATAATGTCGTCGGCGTGCTTGCGGAAGTCCGCAGCAGACTTGATGAAGAATGTGGTGTGACCGGAGTCGCCGAAGGCTGACTGCAGCACCAGATCGCGACCCAGGGCCGCTTCGTCGGCTACCTCACGGAGATGCTCATAGCTTTCAACCGTGGACAGCGCGTTCGGCACGCTGGGAACGCCGGCCTTGTTGCCGATGCGGACCGTCTCGATCTTGTTGTCGACCCGATTGCGAAGTTCGGCTGGCGGAAACCAGATCTCGGCGCCCAGTTTTTTTGCCAGTTCCTCGGTCTTCTCGTCAAACATCAGAAATACCAGTTTGGGCCTGCTACCCCGATCATTGACGTAGTCGACAACGCTTTTGTGCTGCAGAAGATAGTTGTTGATGTCCTCGATGGACTGGAATTCCTCGTGCGGCAACTCATCGGGACAGTAGACATTCGGGTGGCGACCGTCGTAGCAGTCAAGGTAGTTGATGTACTTGAAATTACGCACCCATTCATCGAGCCCCAGCAAATTGAAGTTGGTAGCGCTGACGAAGTAGATCGGATGTTCGTTGCGGTGGAAGTACCGGCGGATCTCGGAGATGTTCTTCAGTCTCTTGCCTGTTGCCATGGTTACTCCTGGTTGGTGGCCAGAGCCGCTTCGGTAAATACACGCATGCCGAGCTGCGGACGATAGCCGTGGATCTCCTTCACATCGAGGGCACGCATGAAGGTCAGGATCTCTCTGGAGATCACTTGCCCGGGAACCAGAATTGGAAAGCCCGGTGGATAGGGGATGATGAAGGACGTGGAAACAAGATCGCGGCCGGCGGACATCGCGGTTTCCAGCGAGTCATCTTCCAGCGGAAGGTACTCGCACCTGGATTCGTCATAGGCCAGGAAGTAGGCACTGCGGATATCACCTTCGCCGGTGTTTGTGCCGTCGCCCGGGAGAAATGCGTCGTGAAAACGCGAGAAGTCAGGCAGCGGTGGCAGTTCTTCGGTCAGCGACTTTACGCGCCGCGCCAGGGCTTTGGCTTCCATCGGGCTGGAGTCTTCGCGATCAGCATCCAGTTGCCGCGCCACCTTGACTAGTACTTCTATCAGGTAGGCGACGGACGACCGGGTGGTGCCGATATTGGTCATGAAAAGTACGGTATTGCGCGAGGTTTTGTTGATCTGTATCCCGTGCTGGTTCATCAGTATTTCGTTTTTGAAGGTATCGCCGTCGTAGCCGGTTGCCCCCACGGCCAGGGTCAGACGAGTGGCATCGAGAGCAAATTCGTCTACGGACCAGGCGTCCCAGATATCAGTCCAGCCGCGACCTTCGTCCCAGTAGGAACTGACTCCGGATGTCCTGAATTGCTCCGGGATCAGTTCCTTCACGGACAGAACCTTGAAGTATTTGCTGAGCAGCGGATGCAGATCGATGGCTTTGCGCATCGCCATGGCCGCTTCGATCTGCTTTTGGACCAGCTCGAAGCCCTCCAGCTCAACCTGTCGACGTCCGACATCCAGCGAGGCGATGATCTGGTAGTTGGGTGACGTGGAGGTGTGCGTCATGTAGGCCTCACGAAAAGCCTGTTCAACCTCCCCCTTGAAGTCCTGATCACGGACATGAATCATCGAGCCCTGTCGCAGCGACGTCAGGGTCTTGTGGGTGGATTGTGTGGTGTAGACACGAACACGCACCCGGTCCGGATCGGGTAGCAGCCGCCGGTCGAGCAACTCGTCGTCACTCAAGCCGGCGGCTTCTTTCTGGTAGGCAGCATAAGTTGCCCGATAGGCCTCGCTGCGGTACCGGTCGCGAAGCAACTGCGCCACATGCATGCCGGTACGCTGCCGATAGGTGGGCGTGAATCGCGCAAACGCAAACCAGGCTTCATCCCACAGGAAGACCAGGTCCGGTTTGATTGCCAGGCATTCCTCCATCACCCGCTCAACGTTGTAGACGATGCCGTCGAAGGTGCAATTCGTGAGCAGCAACATGCGCACCCGGTCAAGTTTTCCGGCTTTCTTCAGTTTGAGCAGGCTGTGCTTGATCTCGCGCAAGGGCACAGCGCCGTACATCGAGTATTCACTCAAGGGATAGCTATCGAGGTAGATCACCTGGGCGCCACTGAGCACCATGCCGTAGTGGTGTGACTTGTGGCAGTCGCGGTCGACCAGCACGATGTCGCCGGGCCGGACGATGGCCTGAACGACAATCTTGTTGCAGGTCGATGTGCCGTTGGTAGCGAATACAGTGAGCCGCGACCCGAATGCCCTGGAGGCCAGTTCCTGTGCCCGCTTGATCGGGCCGTGCGGGTCGAGCAGCGAGTCAAGTCCGCCGGAGGTTGCCGAGGTTTCCGCCATGAAAATGTTCATGCCGTAGAAGTCGCCCATATCCCTGATCCAGTGCGACCGGGTTATGGATTTGCCACGGCTGATCGGCATGGCGTGAAACACGCCGGTTGGCTTGCGTGAGTACTCGCGTAAGGCACTGAAGAACGGGGTTTCGTAGCGCGCAGCGACACCACGCAAAATATTCAGGTGCAGTTCCATGTAGTCGATCTGGTTGTAGAACACCCGGCGGCAGCCGCCCAGATCACGACCTGCGATATCTTCCACCGAGCGGTCCGTGACCAGATATACATCCAGTTCGGGGCGCAGCATGCGCAGTTGCCGGCAGAGCTCCGGACCAAACTCTTCAGGGGGAATGCTCGACAAGTCGGCATCTATCGGCTTCAGGTAACGCTCCAGCAGGTCGCTGCTGAGAGCCGATTCCAGTTCAAAGTCATAGCGGACAACCACTGACTGGATATTGTGGTTGAACAGCACGGCAATCAGGGCGTCTTCGAAGCTCGGTACGACTACCGGTTCGTAGATGAACTGATCGTCGTCGCGACGAGTCTCCCGCAGCGCTGTACGTTGCACGGCTTCCTGCTCGAGGCTGAGAAGATCCACGATGAGGACCTCGAAATAGGGCCGGCCACGCTCGGAGACGCTGTCGCCGATCTCGGCTGCAGCCTCAAGGTCTACATCGGTTTCGTCGTGGCTTATGTAGGTAAAGCTGCGGCGGTAGGATCCGGTGAGTTGTGCGCGAACCATGTAGGCCACGGTGCGGCTGAAGTCCGCGTACTGCTCGTCATTCAACTGGCGGGTCAGATATTCCAGGCCGTGGCGACTGGGAAAGGCCCAGAACATTTCCATGGGGCGCAGGGCATCAAGCAGGTCGCGAACCTGGTCGACCAGTTCGTGCTGGCGCCTGTTCGGGCTCGTGCCGGCGAGTTGCTGCGCGGCGCCCTTCAGCGCCGACCATCGATCGCTGCGCAGCTGGGTGGCGCTGTAGTAGTCGGCAAAGGGTTCGCCGACGATTACCGTCGCAGGTGTTCGATCATTCAATTCCTGTCTCCCGGTTTGCCGCTGCTGCCCAGGGGGCCGCTATCAATGCCAGCGCGGCTGCCACGTACCGGCATGGCGAGCGGTCCCAGCGTATGCAGGTAGGCATCAGCGCCTGACTGGCGGTTATACACCGGAAAATCCACCGACCGGTCCCGGAAACTTTTGAGCGTCTGACCAAGCCCGCGAACACCTGTTTCGCGCTGCCGACGAACCTGTGTGAGGTCAATCTCGAGCGGGAAGATCTCTTCCTGTCCAGCCGCCTGATAAAGCACCGCACCTGAAGGCCCCACAATGCACGATCGGCCCACGCCACCTGATCCCAGACCGTTGATGTCAAACACATAGCACTGGAATTGCGCTGCCGTGGCCTTGGCAATCGCCAGTTCGATGTCGCGATCAATGGTTCCGGTAAGTACCGGGTGCAGCAACACTTCGGCGCCCATCGAGGTCAGTGTTCGCGTGGTTTCCGGGAACCAGATGTCATAGCAGATAGATACGCCAAAACGGCCGACACCAGGCACGTCGAACACACACGGCTGGATTCCCGCAGTGACATCACGTTCGTAGGGCCGAAACGGAAACATCTTCTGGTAGCGAGCGATTACTTTGCCGGCGGGATCGATGACCGATACCGAGTTGTAGAGCTTTCCGGCAGGGCCCCGTTCATAGTTGGAGCCAGTGAGCAACCATACGCCATGACGGACAGCCGCCGCCTGCAAACGAGGCTCGGCGGGAATGCCTACGCCGGGCACCGGGCCACACACGGCCAGTTCACTGAAGACAATCATCTGTACCCAGGGAAAGCGTGCCATGGTGAGATCAATACGCTGGAGCATCGCGGGCACGTTGTCGTGGGAGGCGGGCACGTGCATTTGCACGCCGGCAATCGCAAAAGGCACCATCTGGGTTAATTCCTCGGCTGGGCAGGGAAACTTGGCAACATCGCTGCTACAGATATCGCGACCAACGATCATCAGTTGGAAATGTGGTGACCCTACCAGGCGAGGCTGGTTTGGCCGGCAACACCGCAGGAATCGACAGAACCGCTTGGCCGACAGCCAGGATGACGCGTGGAAGGTATTGAATTTGTTGAACTATTGTAACTTAAATCGCGTTTCCAGGCAAACTGCCATTGACGATGCTTGACACGCCGAACGGCCGGCGTTGGTTTTTCGCGGTGCTATACGCCACTGAAGGTGCACCGATGGGATTCATCTGGTGGGCCCTGCCGACACTGTTGGCCCGGGAAGGCGTCGACGTGGTCGCCATCACGACGTTGAGCACCGCAGCCACCTTACCGTGGGTGCTCAAGTTTCTCGCCGGGCCGGTCATCGACCTGAGTCTGCTGCGCGGAGCCCGGTTGCGCACGTGGATACTCTGTGCGCAGACCGCGATGGTTGGCAGCCTGGCAGCAGTCGCATGGGTGGACTGGCCCAATCAGCTCGCCCTGCTTACGGCGCTGCTGGTCGGCCACGCAGTCTGTGCGGCAACCCAGGACGTCGCGATAGATACCCTGGCCATCCGGGTTGTTCCCGCGAACGAGCTTGGGCGTATTAACGGCTGGATGCAGGCAGGCATGCTCACGGGTCGGGCGGTGGTGGCTGCCGGGACCGTAATCATGACCAACCGCTTCGGTCCGGCAGCACCGGTGATAGCAGTCAGCGTGATCATTGCCTTGCCGATGGTACTGGTCTGGCGATCCGCGCCGCGAGCTTCGGCAGCGGAGGTAACCATCCCGCCCTTCAAGGACTGGTTGGGTGCCTTGACCGGACGAACCGCAGTACTGGGTATCGGTATTGCGCTGACGGCCGGCGCCGGTTTCGAGTTCCTGGCCGTGGTTGTTGGTCCCTTGCTGGTTCAGGATGGGGTTACTGATGCGCAGCTCTCGCTATTTTTCGGCTTGCTTGCGCCGGCCGGCCTGGCCATTGGGGCGCTGTACAGCGGCCGGCTGACGGATCGGCTGGCGCCGGCGCGGGGTACGGCGCTGGGTATCGTTGGCGTCGCCGTGCTGGTGGGGTTGCTCGGTGCGTTGATCAGCGCCGACCGCTCGCCAAGCGGATTGGCCCTGCTGGCAGCACTGGCCTGCATTTACCTCGCGATCGGTTTTCTCACGGCTGCCTCCTACGCACTGTTTATGGGGCTCGCCAGGGGCGGACTGGCGGCAACGCGCTTCTCCATTTTCATGGCGATGACCAACGCCTGCGAAGCCTGGAGTGGCTTTAGCGGTGGGCGTCTGCAGGCTGTGGTGGGCTACGGTCCTACATTACTGTTACTGGTTGGCATCTCGCTATTGGCTCTGCCGATGCTGAAGGGCGTTACCATGGTTCGATCTGCTGCACCCCGTTGACAAGGAAACTGCCGATGGCGGCAAAACTGAAAGTTCGACTGGCCACTCTGGCCGACATCCCGGGCATATCGTCGCTGGTAGAGCGCGTGTATTCGGGCATGGCCCCGTATCCCGTGGCAATGCTCACCGGCCAGATCAATGCCTTTCCCGAAGGCGTTTGGGTTGCCGAATTGGGCGACGATATCGTTGGCTACTGCGCCACGATCCGCCTGTCCGGCGACAAGGCCCTGAAGCCTCACACCTGGCGCGAGATCACCGGTGGCGGTTACGGCGCTACCCACGATACCAAGGGCGAGTACCTCTATGGTTATGAAGTCTGTGTGGATCCGGCCAAGCGACGCTTCCGGATTGGCCAGCGCTTCTACAAGGCACGCTGGAAGCTCTGCGAGTTCCTGCGTCTGAAGGGCATTGTGATTGCTGGCCGGATTCCCAGCTATACGCGTAATGCCAAGCGCTATGGTTCGCCGCAGGCCTATGTCGATGCGGTATTGCGCAAGGAAATCTCCGATCCGGTCTTGAGTTTCCAGAACAAGATGGGCTTTCAGCCGATCGGCATTCTGCCGGACTACTTGCCGGGGGACAAAGCCTCCGGTGGCTACGCGGTGCATCTGGAATGGCGGAATCCGCAATTTATCGCCAAATCCAATCCGCGATCTTCCGCGCCAGCAGGCTCGGCACTTGATCGGGTCCGCATCGCCGCCGTCCAGTATCGGCAGCGTCGCATCAGCTCTTTCGACGAATTTCGTCGTCAGGTCCTGTATTTCGTCGATGTAACGGCTGACTACGGTGCCGACTTTGTGCTGTTCCCCGAGTTGTTCACCTTGCAGCTCCTGTCGATCGAGAACGAAGAGGTGCCGGCCCACGAGTCGATCACCAAGGTCACGAGCTACGAAGCACAGTTCTGCGAAATGATGCGGGATGCAGCCATACGCTATAACGTCAATATCATTGGCGGCTCCATTCCGTCGATGCGCGGTGATGTGGTGCGGAACGTCTGCCATGTTTTTCTCCGCGACGGCTCGATGTACTCGCAGGACAAGATTCATCCCACGCCGAACGAGCGGTACTGGTGGAACATCACCGGTGGCAATGAAGTCTCATTGATCAATACCGACTGCGGGCCGATTGGCGTGCTGATCTGCTACGACTCCGAGTTTCCGGAACTCAGCCGCCATCTGGTCGACCAGGGCATCAATATCCTGTTCGTGCCGTTCCTGACCGACGAACGGCAAAGCTATTGCCGGGTCCGCTATTGTGCGCAGGCGCGTGCCGTTGAAAACCAGATTTATGTAGCGATGGCAGGCAGTTGTGGCAACCTGCCGAACGTCCACAACAACGATATTCACTATGCGCAAAGCTGTATTCTGACGCCGTGTGACTTTCCGTTTGCACGGGATGGGGTGGCCGCTGATACCACGCCCAACTCCGAGATGGTGGCTTTTGCCGACCTGAGCTTGCGTGCCTTGCGCGATGCCCGGTATCACGGGACGGTGCGCAATCTCCAGGATCGTCGGCACGATCTGTACAGCGTCACCTGGCATCAGAAAGCGAAGCGCTGAATTCGTTTCACCGGCGGCCAGTGGCCGCATAATCCGGCTTGCAGATAACTGGAGAAGTTTTGATGTTTCGTCTTGTCGTTGCGGCTACTGTCCTGCTGTTGCTTTCGGCGTGCTCCACGCCAGTGAAGATGGCATCGACCTGGCAGCCGGAGTCCAGACCTGCACAGCCATACAGCAATGTTCTGGTGGTCGCTGTTTCGGAGGACTTCGATCGGCGGCGGTTGTTTGAGAATGCCGTGGGTGAGGACCTGGCGGCCCAGGGTGTACGCGGCACGACCAGTACGCGCACCATGCGCACTACCGATGTACTCAGTCGTGAATCGGTAACGGCACTCGTCAGGCAAAGTGGTGCCGACGCGGTGCTGGTGACCCGGTTGGTGAATACGGACGTCAGCCTCAAGGAGAAGCGGGGGCAGACAGTGCTCAAGATGGGCACGCCGGATAGTCGTCTGGAAGACTTCAACCGCTACGGGTACGGCTATGGGTACGACCTTTACATGTACGACTTCACGGTCACCTGGGAACCGTCATCGCTGATCGTCAATCGGGATGTGGCACTGACTACCAATCTGTTCGATACAAGCAACGGCAAGCAGGTTTATACGGTGCGGACCGACGTGAAGATCAGCAACTCCGCCAGCCTTGACCGGAATAGCGATGTTGCCGTCATCGACAAGGTTGCCAACGAACTGGTGCGCAAGCTTCGGCAGGACGGTGCGATTCCCTAAGTCCACCGCACGTCCGGCCTTGCCGGCGGCTGCGCTTTGGAACGACGCAGCCAGCCCAGTAGTCCGAGGGCAGACCCCATCATCCAGGCTGCCGCGGGCACCGGGACGACAGCAATATCGCCATCGACGACTGCCCACGCCGTCATCGGCGTGATGGTCACTTTACCGGTGGGGCGCTGTCCGCCAGAGGGCATACCGAAGTACCAGGCGTTTTCGGCCGTAGGCAGATCGGGCTGTGGCGAGTTGCTGACGGTCTCAAGGTCATACCAGTAAAGGGTATTCCCGAGATTGGAAAACGGACCGGTGTTCTGTATTCCCAGAGCTGGCAGTTGCGGCGTACCGTTGGTGTCGAAGTAAGCGAGGTTGCCCAGCGTCACATAGAAAAGCGAGGCCATCTCGGACGCGTCGGGACCTGTAGCGACAACGTTATAGCCACAGTCCGGGCCGTTGAACGACAGGTAATTCAGGCAACCGTCGTTATTGATATCCACCATGTGCGGTAGCCGCCAGTTGCTGACGCCGAGATAGTTCGCGGCGTTCATCGCGCCGACCCAGCTCACAGCCGTATCCCAGGACATCTGGCCAATTGTGGCCGGCGCATTGCTGATGCCACTCACGCCAAATGTATTGGATGCCGCGAGGTTGGCGTCTGCCAGCCAGGTGATGCCCAGCACGTCGTCGTAGTAAGCCTGACCACCCAGTCGGCTGAGCAGCGCCGCATTAGCGGACGCTGCCATCAGCGACAGGGTGGCGATTGCCACCAATGTTTTCATCGTATTCACCTTTGAGTGCGGTACTGGAAAGTGCCGGGATCAGGCCGTCTTGCGGCGTGCCAGACCCATTAGCCCCAGCGCGGAACCGAACAACCAGACTGCGGCAGGTACCGGAACCACGGCAAATGTCATGGTGTACTGCTGGAAGGCGGTGGAGGTGGGTGATGCCGAAAGGGCGCGCTTGATCTGCACCACCAGATCGCTGCCGACGTTGCTGACGTCCACGCGGCAACGGTCATTTGCGCAGGCAGTGACCAGATCGCTTCCAATGCCGGTGTAGAAATTTCCGCCCAGGCCGGCAATTACATTGGTCGCGACGCAGTTGGTCCCCGTGATGTCGACGCAAGTAGCACCAGGATCCTTGATCAGCGAGGTGCCGATTGCCAGCGTGGTCGTGGCGTTGTACGACGTCGTGTAGGAGTTGCCGCCGCCCGTGTAGCTGTAGGCGATGCCCGTGAGCGTGATATTGCCTGCGCCATCATCGGTGGCAGTCGCGATCCCGCAGCCTGTGCACGCCGTGACGTCGGTAGGCGTTGGCGCGAAGAGGTTCGCATACTTGATGCTGGACAACTGATAATTGATCGGTGCGGCATTTGCACCGGACGCAAACAGACCAAGGGCCGCAATGGCCAACAGATACTTTTTCACTTTTGACTCCCCACTCTGGATGGATTGATTTGTATATTTTCTGCTTCCGCCTGCCGGGCCGAACCGGCAGCACCGAGTAATACACGATCATTAACATCGGGCAATTTTCATAGCCACATCAGCGATCCTGACCACAGGGTGGCGATGCCACCGGAACTCGAACGCCAGATGGCGTGCGGATACCGCGTGTGGCTGGTCTCAGTCAGGTTCAACGCGGATGGAAAGGACCGGACATGTGGCATTACGTAATACGGCCTCGGTCGTGCTCCCCAGCAGCAGGTGCTTGAAGCCACTGTAACCATGGGTGGTCATGACGATCATCCTGACAGCGTGATCGGCTGCATAGCTCACGATCTCTGCTGCCGGTCGACCCACAAGCACCACGGCTTTAGGCCGCTTGCCAAAGGCCTGAAGGTTCGTCTTGATGAAATTGTCGAGCCGGGTTTCAGCGACGCGTACCAGTTCGTTGGTCGAGGGAATGGCGATTGGTCCCATGTCCAGGCTGCTGTAGATCTGCGGTTCCTCGACTACATAGACGCAGCGCGTGTCTGCTTCAAGCACCTGTGCCATGCGCTGTACCCATGGCAGTGCAGCCAGCGATTGTTGCGAAAAGTCGGTGGGAAAGACCACCAGATTACCTGCTGCCATGTTGCACTTCTCCTGTTTGTTGCCGCGCCTTTCTGCCCCGGGTTTCTGTTGACACAGATGCTCGTGTATTCGCCGTCAGCTGGTCGATTCGCGGGCCATTTTGCGGCCGGTTCGTGACGGCAGCAGCGGTACCGGTTCCAGTACCCAGTTGCCCGATTCACGTCGGCGCGGCGAGGGAATGGCAAAGCCGGTATCTTTGCCATTGCGCCGTGTGAAGTCATCCCAGTCGATGCGCCAGCCGCGATCATCAAAGCGGTTCAACCACTCCCTATAGGTAGCGACAGCCTTGTCGGCAGGCATCAGCACTTCCTTGGTATTGCTGATCGGGGTGCGGGGCGGGTAGACATCCAACAGAATTTCAATGTCCTGCTGTGCCACTGCCTTGTTGCGGGCGTGGATGGGACCATCGTTGCGTGGTTCCAGCATGAAGTTGCGCATGTTGACGAAGAAGATGCGCGTGTGGGACTGGTCAATTGGTTGTTCGAAAAAATATTGCCGGAACTTCTGGTTCTTGCCCACGTTGATCTCGGTAATCATGGCGTTGGGTCCGTGCGTGCCACTGCTTGCATAGACGTCACCGGGGGAACCAGCCGTCGCACGCACATCCTTCCAGGTCTTGTCGCCGAGTCCCGGGGCGCTGAACCGGTGGGTGAACCACATCCCCCAGCCCTGCGGATAGTTCTCCACATCGTACTCACGCACGCTGTAGGTATCGCGGTTGATGCCCTGGTGGCCGTGAGTCGGATGCACAAACTCGTTGTGGGCCGGATCCAGCCCGTTCTCGATTGAACGTTCGTAGTAGTAGCCAACGTCAAGCAGCAGGACCGAATTGGCCCGCCACGCGGGGTCGTCATACTCTTCGATGTTGAGCATCGGAGGCCGCTGGTCCTCCGGCAGGTCGCCGAGGAACGCGAAGACGATGCCGTATCTCTCGACGGTTGGATAGGCATCGACCTTGGCCCGGGGTGGCGGCTTTTTGCCATAACCAATCGATGGAATATTTTCGCATTCCCCCGCGCCGTTGAATTCCCAGCCGTGGTGCGGGCAGACAACGCAGTCACCACGAATCCGTGGATTCTTGCCAAGTTCCCATGCTCCGCCGAGTGAGCCACCGCGGTGTACACAGGTGTCGCTGAGTACCCGGGCCTGCCCCGTACTTTCGCGGAATATCGCAAAATTGAGGCCCAGAACCTTGACCCGCTCCGGCTTGTCCGGACCCAGATCTTCGCTGCGGATAATCGGGTACCAGAAATTAATGTACATGCGGGCTCTCCGTCAGGCGAGGCCAGATTGTTCAATAATCCCGGCATCCGGGCAGTGCGAGGAACTACTTATGCGGGACTGTCATCTCCATGGCCATGCGCACCAGGTGAGCGACTGAGCGGGTCTGCATCTTCTCCATGACCCGCGCACGGTGAATCTCCACAGTGCGTTCGGAGAGCTTCAGGTCCAGCGCAATTACCTTGTTGGCATTGCCGGCGACGACCATCGCCATGACCTCGTGCTCCCGTGGCGTCAATGTGTCATGACGCCGGCGCAGCTCCTCGACATGCAACAGGGCGTCCCGCGCCTCTTTATCGGCAACCAGTGCCCGGGCAACCCGGTCCAGCAGATCATCCTGCTTGAATGGCTTCTGCAGAAAGTCGAAGGCTCCGGTTTTCATGGCTTCAACGGCCATTGGCACATCGCCATGACCGGTAATGAATATCACGGGCAGAAAGGCTCCACGATCGGCCAGGCGCTGCAGCAGCTCCATGCCGCTCATGTTCGGCATGCGCATGTCGAGCAACAGGCAACCGGGCCGGGCCGGGTCGTATTCTTCCAGGAACACCGCTGCCGACGCATAGGTCTGGACCGGATAATTGGCCGCATCCAGCAGAATGCCCAGTGACGAGCGCACACCGTCGTCGTCATCGACAACAAATACTGTCGCTGGGGGTACACGTTCGATCACCGCGATGTCTGCCTCCGTCTCCATGTTCAGGCCGGGACGCGGGGCAACTGCAGTTGAAACAGGCTGCCTCGCGGTTCTGTGGCGGCAAGTTCTACCGTGCTGCCGCCGTCATCGGTGGAGATCGTGACGCGTCGCCGCGCCGGAGGCAAGCTGTCCAGTGCATCGAGGGCATTGCCGAACAGCAGGATCAGCAGCGCCTGCAGCCGGATCGGATCAGCGACGACGGCTGCGATCGGGGTGCGCAGTTCCACCAGCAGGTGCACCGATCGGCTTTCTGCCAGAGACTGCAGCAATGGCAGGGTTGTGCGGACGAGCTGATTGGGATCGATTGGCACACCACGTGGTGGAAACGGACCGGCTACCGCACGCAGTTGCTGAACCACTTCGCCGGCCCGCATGGCCTGGCCCGATATGGCCTGGATGATGCTCAAGGCATGCAGGCCGTTGTCCGGATCACGGCGAAGCAGGGTGCAGGCACCATCCGCATAGGCGGCAATTGCTGCCAGCGGCTGGTTTAACTCGTGGGCGAAGCCTGCGGCGAGGTCGCGCAGCAGGTGAACGTCGGGTGCCGTCATCGAATCGGCGCTGGCGACCAGTGCTTGCGTCACCGCGCCGACCGGCTGATGATCGGGCGTGCTCATGATGATGACGATCCTAATGTGCGACTGGCGACGGCTCCCTAAGGAATTCCCCCTAGGCGTGAGCCAGCAGGTGCGTCCGTGGAGCTGACCGACCTTGGCGCTAACGCGGCCGCCGGGCCTGAGCTGGTCGCCCAGATGCTGCAGGAGGCGCCCGATGCCTTGCTGCTGGTCAACGACCGCGGCCTGATCGTGGCAATCAACGCAGCGGCGACCACACTCTTTGGCTATCCACCCACCGGATTACTGGGTCAGGCGATCGAATTGCTGGTGCCGCAGCAGTCGCGCGATATCCACCAGCGTTTTCGACACGGCTTCGAGGTAGCCCCCACGACTCGTGAGATGGCTGCGCGGCTGGTCGCCTTGTCGGCACTTCGCCACGACGGGTCCGAGTTTCCGGCCGAGATTCGGCTGGCGCCAATTCAGCGGGATGGGGAGCGCTATGTGCTGGCTGCCGTTCGGGATGTCACCGACCGGCGGCGCATGACCGACGAACTGCGGGCGGCACGGGCTGAAGCGGACGGTGCGAACAAGGCCAAGACCCGCTTTCTGGCGACCGCGAGTCACGACTTGCGTCAACCGCTGCAAACCCTGCAACTGCTGAACGCGGCGCTGAGCCGCAAGCTGGAGGATCCCCAGAGCAGGGACCTGGTGCAGCGTCAGCAAGCGGCCCTGGATTCGATGGCGGATCTGCTCAATTCGCTGCTCGACATTACCAAACTGGAATCCGGCGCGGTGCGGCCCAATCTGGTTGTCGTGCCATTGATGGAAGTTCTGGCCGATATTCGCCGGCAATCGGAAGATCTCGCCAGCGCCCGCGGCCTGTCCCTGCTGGTTCCGGCAACCAGGGTGTATTTGTCTACCGACCGCGTACTTTTACGCCAATTGCTGCAAAACCTGATTACCAATGCGCTTCAGTACACGCGTGAAGGCAGCGTCACCCTGGCGGTTCGCCACGAAGCCGAGGCTCTGGCTATTGAAGTTAGCGATACCGGTATTGGTATTCCCGACGATGAAATCGACCGCGTATTCGATGAGTACTATCGGGTGAACTCCCCGGACAATCAGCAGCGCGGCTTCGGTCTGGGACTCACCATTGTCCGGCAGATCAGCCGTCTGCTTGGTTACCGGATGACGGTTGAGTCAATGACAGGTCGTGGCACTACCTTTGCGGTGCACATGCCCTTGTCCGCCGTGGTTGACATACACGATCAGCAGATTGCCCGGTCAATTCAAAGTGCCAGGCACTCTGCGATGTACAAGCCTGCCATCCTGATCGTGGAGGACGATACCGCGGTACGCGACGCCCTGGAGCTGGTGCTGGGCCTGGAGGGCTACCCGACACGAGTAGCCGCATGCGCCGAGGACGCCGAGCAGATTTTCGCCAGTCACGGTGACGGGATCGATGTTGTGGTTAGCGACTATCATCTGCCCAGCGGACGCAACGGCGTGGAGTTGCTGGATTCGCTGCGGGTCCGGGCGCAGCGTGACTTGCCGGCAGTGATCCTCAGCGGCGATACATCGTCCATGCTGGCCGACATCGAGTCGCTGTCGCGGGTATCCCTGCTGCGCAAACCAGTCGATGCGCATCGGCTGGTAAACAAGATTGAAGAATTATTCGGCGGTACAGACTGAATCGCCGGTGCCTTCTGTAGCGCTGACACTGGTTGTTGCAGCCAGTGCCTTGTCCAGGGTGTCAGCCACGGCAGTGGCCAATGGAAGCAGGATCAACCAGCTTTTCTGCACGCCTGGCTTTGCCAGTGCGTCAACTGCACAACCTGAATCAAGCAGCGCATTCGCCAGATTGTTCAGCCCGGCGATGTGAACCGGATCGACCTTGAGCAGCGTACGGTAGTCGTTGATCGCCTCGGCAAGGTGTCCGCTGCCGTAGGCATGATTGCCGGCAGCGAACCGCACCAACGGGTCAGCCGGCCAGCGCGCCAGCATCATCGTGTAAGCGGCGTCAATGTCAGCCGCTGGGAGATAGGGTTCCGCGGCCAGCAGTGTCGGCACGTAGCCGCTGGCGGCGGCTGTGGCTGGCGGCGTATCCGCCCGGCTGACGACCACGCCCCAGTTGTCGCTTGCCTGCCAGGTGCGCAGGAAACGTTCGCGGCGTACCACGTGGCGACGGTCCTTGCCGGAGCGAAGCACCAGCACGTCGCTAACCGGATCGAAGCCAACCACCGCCGCGTAATGCCAGCGGCGAATGCCCAATGCGCCCAGGTCCTGCAGCACCAGCACCGGGTTGCCGGCACTGATCTCCGCCAGCAAGGTCTCGATGCGCGGTTCAATCACATAGGCCAGACGGCCGTGTCGGCGGGCGGTGGCCAGCATTTCCACCTGCAGGCTGCCGCGCCGGCCGGGCAGGTAGACCTCGGGCGCCAGTGCTTCGGGTTCGACGGCGATGCCGGTGGCACCCAGCACCGTGGCCAGCGCAGCCGGCCCACACTGATGAATGGTCTGTGGAAAGAACGGAACCGTGGTCAGTTCGTACCGGGGATCCTCAGCCAACGTCCGCCAAGGTGCCGTGCACGCAGAAATGGCTACTGCGATCAGTAGCAGTAGCCACTTTGGCCAGTCCGGCAATCCTAGATTTTCTTGAAGATATCAGTGACGCCGGTGATCTCGAGAATCAACAGCACTATAAACACGATGCCAATCACGGCCAGCAGGCCGTCACCACCGGCTGGCAGCGTATCGATCTGTTGGGCGACATCCGCCAGTTCGCTGTCCGACAGCGCGGCGACCCTGCCGGCGGCATCGACCGGATCTACACCCAGGGCAATCAACTGTGTGCGTACGTCGTCGCGATTCAGCGCGGCGTTGATATCGGCCAGATGGCCGGCGCGAGCCTCAGCGGCGAGATAGTCCGCGGTGCCAATCACACCGGCTGATGCGGTGGACTGCAGGCCCAGGCCCAGAAAGCACATCAAGGTAAACGCGGCAGTCAGTTGGCGAAAGCGCATGGACTAATCTCCTGCTGAATCAAAAGGACTGGCTGCCGGGAAGTATAGCGCCAGGCCTGGCATATGGCGGCTAGTCGGAACGGGATTCCTGCCGCTCCGTGCCCACAATGATACGGGCGCTGCGTGAATAGGTCATGTAAGACCAGGCCCAATCAATGAGCACTATCAACCGGTTACGGAACCCGATAAGGAAGAAGACGTGGGCGATTAACCAGAACCACCACGCCAGGATCCTGTACAGGTGCACACCGGCGACATCCACCACCGCGGCCTGCCGGCCGATCGTTGCCAGGTTGCCATAGTCGCGGTAACGGAACGCCTTTGCCGATCGGCCACGCAACTGATTGCGGATGTTGCCGGCTGCGTGGCGGCCCATCTGCTTGGCCGCTGGCGCAACGCCGGGAACCCGTCTGCCGGCGCTGTCGGTCAGGCTGGCCAGGTCGCCAGCCACGAGAATCTCCGGATGTCCGGGCACGCTCAGGTCCGCATTGACGGGCACCCGCCCGGCACGATCCAGTGTGACGCCAATTTGCGCCTGCAACTGCCGGCCGATTGGTGAAGCCTGTACACCTGCGGCCCAGAGCATCGTGCGTGTGGCTATGCGCTCCGCACCCAGACGCAGGTAGCCATCGCCGATTTCTGTTACTGCGTTGCCGGTGAGGACCGTAACACCCAGCCGCTCAAGCTGGGTTTGCGCTCGTGCCGACAAGGCGGGCGGGAATGTACCCAGAATGCGGTCACTGGCCTCGATCAGCAGGACGCGAGCCGTTCGCGGGTCACTGCGCCTGAATTCACGGGCAAGAGTGTGCCGTGCAATTTCGGCCAGGGTTCCGGCCAGCTCAACCCCGGTGGGGCCGCCACCGATCACCGCAAAAGTGAGCCAGGCGGCGCGGGCAATCGGGTCCTCTTCGAGTTCGGCCCGCTCAAAGGCCATCAGGATCCGGCGGCGGATTGCCAGCGCATCATCGAGGGACTTGAGCCCGGGCGCGTGAGTTTCCCAATCGGTGTGGCCGAAGTAGGCATGCGTCGCGCCAGTTGCCAGTATCAGGTGGTCGTAGGGCACAGGCCGGTCGCCCAGAAGGATCTGCCGGGCGTGCACATCGAGCCGCTCTACCTCGCCGAGCAGAACCGTAACGTTCTTCTGCCGGCGAAGAATGTAGCGCAGCGGAGCCGCGATGGAGGGCGCAGCGAGGCCGGCGGTCGCGACCTGATAGAGCAGGGGCTGGAACAGATGGTAGTTGGCGCGGTCGATCAGGGTGACGGTCACTCGCTCGCGCCGCAGCGCGCGCGCTGCCCACAAGCCGGCAAATCCACCGCCGACCACCACCACTCGTGGCTGGCTCGGCTGCATGATCAGTACTATATAAGGAGTCCCGGCCGGCCGGGTGACTGGGCCGGCTCGCGCCTTGAACCGCTCCTGCGTTTATCGGGGCTGGTATCATTCGCGGCGGCCGAAAACCCGAAAAGAACAGCCATGCCGCCGGCGCCTGCCCCCTGTTTCACGTGATCGATCCCCGCTCTTTTGACCGGGCAAGGCTCGATGACCTCTGCGACCTGACCAACCGCGTACGCCTGCTGGCCAAGTACCCCGAAGGCGCCCGGTTTCTGCTGGGTTTGCTGCCTGACCGGCGGGCAATGCTGTATTTCGTGCAACCCCTCGACCCGGACCTTCCTGTCCTTCAATAACGCCTGCCACGTACTTGGCATACGGACCAGCGAGATCCGCGACCCCTCCCACTTCGTCCGAGGTCAAGGGCGAGAGTTTCGAGGACAGCATCCGCACCTTCAGTTCCTACGTTGATGTGATCGTCATGCGTACGCCGCGGTCCGGGCGAAGCGGCCCGTGCGGCTGAACTGATGAATCGCATTCCCCGACCCGTGCCGATCATCGATGCCGGCAGTGGCCAGGATCAGCATCCGGCACGCAGGCCCTGCTGGATATCTACACGCTGGACCGCAGCTTCAGCAGGGCGGCATCGACGGCAAGGTGATCGGCCTGATGGGCTAGATCTGAAGCGGGGCCGTACGGTCCGGTCGCTGTGTTACCTGATGAAGAACTACCACGGCGTAAAACTCGTGCTGATTGCGCCGCCACGCTTTGACCTGGAGCCGGATATCAAGGCCCACCTTCGTGAGCACAATATTCCGTTCATCGACGATGCCAAACTGGAAGATGCGCTGCCCTCGCTGGACGCGATCTACGTCACCCGCATGCAGTCCGAATGGGATACGGTGGGCGAAACCCGTGGCATCGATTACAGTGGGTACAGCATCACGCCGGACAACCTGAGTCGACTGAAGCCCAGCGCAGTGATCATGCATCCGCTGCCGCGCGGTCCGGAAATCTCGCCTGCCGTCGACGACGACCCGCGCGCGGTGTACTGGCGCCAGGAGCGCAATGGCATGTGGATGCGTGTGGCCATACTTCTGAAGATTTTTCAGGCGGACCAGATTGTCCGCGACTTTGATGTTTCAACTTTGAATTAGAGGAGCGACACGATGAAACTTTATGGCGCCATTGCTTCCCCCTATGTTGCCCGTGTGGTCATGTATGCCCGGATCAAGGGCATCGACCTGCCGCTGGTCGAAGCGCCCGGTGGTGGGATCAAGAGCCCCGAGTACCTGAAGCTCAATCCCATCGGCAAAATGCCCACGCTCGATGTCGACGGCCGCGGTATCGGTGAATCCACCGTTATCTGCGACTACCTGGAAGATGTCTTCCCGCAGAAGCCCGGGCTACCCAGTGACCCGCTCGACCGCGCGCGCACGCGTCTTATCGGCCGTATCACTGATCTGTACATTGCACCCCAACTCGGCCCCTTCTTCCGCCAGATGAGTCCTGCCACCCGCGATCAGGCCGCAGTCGAAACCGCCGCGAAGGAAGTTGCCAAGACTTATGGATATGCCGAGCACGCCATGGGCAGCGGACCCTTCTGTGTTGGCGCCACCCCCACCTTCGGCGACTGTGCCCTCGGTGCCAGCACGATGATGTTCAAGAAGATGCTGGCTGCCGGCAATTTCGGCATCACCGATCCCACCAGCAGCGGCCGCCTCGCAACCTGGTGGAAAGCCATGGAAAATGACGCTCATTGCGCCCCGGTGCTCAAAGATTACGCCACCGCTTTCGACGGCTTCATGAAAGCCATGGCCGCCAGGAAGTAACCGCAGACTGACAAGGCGATAGAATTATCTTGTGGTCACAGCGCGCCCGTAGCTCAGTTGGATAGAGCACCTGGCTTCGAACCAGGGGGTCGGCCGTTCGAATCGGTCCGGGCGCGCCATCTAATCAGCAACTTGCGAGCGTGGGCTCTTCGTTGCTGACACCTGACGTAGCCAGATCGTAGCTATTCACGTTCGTCGTCGTCGTCGTGTCGGTCGTTGCCACTGTCGCTGCACCAGACATGCGCTCGGC
>JAWKZI010000018.1:0-57071 GCA_041396045.1 Gammaproteobacteria bacterium
CTGTTCGGCATCCTCACCGTTCGGGAAGGCAGCGCGGTGCTGTTCTGGAGTGAAGCCGCACGAATCGCGGCTGGTCAATATGTGCCCTTCGTACTCTGGTTCAACTTTCTGGCGGGCTTTGCCTATGTGGGCGCAGGCATTGGCCTATGGTTCAGGCAACGTTGGGCCGCAGCCCTGGCATTCGCTATCGCAATTGCCACACTGACCACCTTCGTTGCCCTCGGCATTCATGTCATGGCGGGGAACGCGTATGAACAGCGTACGATTGTCGCAATGAGCCTGCGCAGCATGGTGTGGATCGTAATCTCGGTGGTCGCCTGGCGCTTTCTCTGGAGATCACAGCGGACTGGTGGCCTGTGAAAATTACCTTTAATGGCGCGGCCCAGGAAGTCACCGGGTCCTGCACTCTGGTTGAAACCGCAACGCTGCGCTTTCTGGTCGACTGTGGAATGTTTCAGGGCGGTCGGGAAGCGGACGGCCGGAATCATGCCGCCTTCCCTTTCGATCCACGCACACTGAGCTTTGTACTCCTGACCCATGCACATATCGATCATAGCGGGCTGCTACCCAAGCTGTGGAAAGACGGGTTCCGCGGGCCGATCTACACCACGCCGGCCACGATCGAACTACTGGAAGTGATGTTGCGCGATAGTGCATACATCCAGGAATCGGATGCCGAGCGCTCCAGACGACGTCGGGGCCGCGATCGCACAACAACCGGGCCACTCTATACGCTGGCTGATGCTGAGGCGGTGCTGGATCAACTCCGGCCCGTACCCTATGACGAGCTTTGCGGACTGGGCGATACCGCGCGCGTCCGGTTACGCGATGCCGGCCACATTCTCGGCTCGGCGATCCTTGAGATATGGGTCACGGAGGGCACCCGCGAAACAAAGCTGGTGTTCTCAGGTGATCTGGGCCAGCCCGGCCGTCCGATCCTTCGCGACCCGGCCCTGATCGAGGATGCCGACCTGCTGTTCGTTGAGTCAACCTACGGCGACCGGCTTCACAAGAACCTTGCCGATACCCTAGACGAGTTCGTGGCCGTGGTGAATGAAACGCTGCAGATCAGGAAAGGCAACGTCATCGTCCCGGCCTTCGCCGTCGGTCGGACGCAGGAGCTCCTCTACTACTTCCACCATCTGACCCGCGAGGGCCGCTTCCGGGACCTCGACATCTACGTCGACTCGCCGATGGCGACTGCCGTGACCCAAATCACGCGCAACAACCTGGAACTCTTCGACGAAGAGGCCAAAAAACTCGTCACCTGGCTAGCCAAGGGCGACAGCGTACCCAATCTTAAATTCGACAGGGAGCGTTGATGAGTCGCGCGAACTGAACAATATTCGTTCGGCGCTATCATTATTGCGGCCAGCGGCATGTGTACCGCCGGTCGCATAAGCATCATTTAAAATACAATCTGCCGTACAGTGAAAGCGCTGTGCTGATTAATGGATTTCAGCCAGCGGCACGCTCGGCAAAAGACTGGTGGATGGCGCTTGTGAACAGGTCCGTATTTTTGGTCAGGACGATTATGGTGCGGGCCAGCGTCCACACGCTGGGCGGCTTTTCAGCTCATGCCGACCAGGCGGCCCTGCTGAAATGGCTGGGCGGCTTCCGTCGTCCGCCGACCCGGACGTTCATGATGCACGGTGAGCCGTGCGCATCAGCAGCCCTTGCCAGTGAAATCACCCGGCGGCTGGAGGAACGTGCCAGACGCCCAAGACCGGCGACACGGTGTGACGGAAAAGGGGACGCTACCCTTTTCCTGACGGCGGTAAACCCAGGCGCTTCTACGTACTGAAAAGGGTAGCGTCCCCTTATCTCTTATCTCTTATCTAGTGAAATGGGGGAACCGGTCTGTGGCGTACGTTGCATGGCAGGCAGTGCACGCTTCGATCATCTGGCTGAAGTGCTTCTGCTGCTGCGGTCTGTCGCCGGCCCGTGCGGCTCCGGCCAGTGCGGCCGCAAGCTCGTGAAAGGCCTCGTCCTGCTGCACAAAAGCTTCCGGTACAGCGGCCAGCAGCGCCGCCTCATCGGCCTCTGTCATGGACTGGTTCATTATGAAGCTGTCATGAATCTGTTGTGCCAACGTGGCTACATGGTCGTCGTCTCCGGTCACGAGCGCTGCCAGAATCTGCTGGCTGGCCTGATTGACTGAGACCATCTCCTGGCGCAGGAGGTCCCGCAGCTTTGGCGTCAGTTTTGGCGACACCGGCTCGGCTGACTGCGCCACCGCTGCACCCAGCAGCAGACCGGCCATCAGCAGAAAGGCTCTCACACGCAGCCGCCTAATTGACCACCACTGGCGTCGCATCATTCTGATCATTGGAAATCTCCTTGCTGCTCCGTAGTTATACCGCGCAAAAGGGGACGCTACCCTTTTCATTGTCAGAAAAAGGGTAGCGTCCCCTTTTCTGAGTTACAGCAGCCATTCAATCGGCAGCCAGCCGAGCATGGTTACCGCCAGGCGTTTGAACGGGCCCGAGTTGGGCTCTTTGTCCAGACGGGTCACTTCGCTGCCATGCCGATCGAGCCAGTAGAGATGGCCGTTGTCATCGAGATGCACCTCGTAGGCACTCTCCGGGATTCCGTTGTCGAATGCCGACTCAATCTCCTGTGCCAGTTCAGGACTGTCGATGACAAAACCAAGTTCCGTATTCAGGTGGATTGATCGCTGATCCAGATTGAAGGAGCCCACAAATGCCCGACTGCCGTCCACCGCAAAGGTCTTCGCATGCAGGCTGGATGCCGAACTGCCAAAGGGGCCGGCACTCTTGTTTCGCCTGACATCCGCCGACTGCCGCTGCATTTCATAGAGTTGAACGCCCGCTGCCAGCAATGGTTTGCGCCGCTTTGCGTAGCCCGAATGGACCGCAATCACGTCTGTCGCCTCCAACGCATTCGTGAGTATGCGCACATCGACACCACGCTTCGCCAGATCGGTAAAGATCTGTGTCCCGTGCTTGCCCGGCACGAAGTATGGCGATACCAGCAGGACGCTGCGGGTCGGCTTTTCCAGGATCTCGTCCAGTTGAGTGACTAGCAGCCCTTCCTTTTTCGCGCTGCCCATGCCCTTTGCCGGATCGTCCGTGACCATGCGGACCTTCGCCCACACAAAAGCGTTCTCATCAGACGATGTCACAAAATCCCTGGTCGCAGCGTTGATTGACTCCTGGTATGTTTGAGCTGCAGTGCTGTCTGTGATGCCCTGCATGGTCCTCAAGACAGCGGAACGCTGGTCCGGCGTCAGTGACCGCACGATCCCTGCTACCGGATAGGCTGAAGCACTGGCCCAATAGCCGTCGAAGTCAGTTGAAACACTGTCGACTATCGGCCCCACCAGCATGACGTCGAGATCAGCCTTGAGCACCCCTGTGGTGGCACCAAAGTACTCGTCGCCGACATTGCGTCCACCGACCATGGTGGCCTGACTGTCAGCCGTGAATGACTTGTTGTGCATACGCCGGTTCAGGCGGCTGAAATCGTACACATATCCAAGAGACTTGAAGCGGCGATTCCGGAAGGGATTGAACAGCCGCACCTCCATGTGCTCCAGGCTATCGAGTGCCGCGAGTTCCGCATCAATACCCCTGGTGCCGTTATCATCCAGCAACAGACGTACCCGGACGCCGCGTTCAGCCGCTTCGCGCAGTGCCTGAAGCAGTAGCATGCCGGTGGTGTCGCCGTGCCAGATGTAGTACTGCACATCGAGCGTGCGTTCTGCTGACCTGGCCAGTGCGACACGGGCCGCAAACGATTGCACCGGATTCTCAAAACCCAGGATGCCGTCCTTGCCCGGATGCGCTGCCGCCAGCGGGGCAATTCTCGAACCGAGTTCGGTATCCATCGTTTGGCCACGGCTGGTGGCGACCGACACGGTGCCCTTCCGAGAACCGGCAATGAGCATCCTCCAACAGCGACCGACAGCACTGCGGCAAGCATCTTCACCATGGATTTCCCGGTAACAATGTTACCGGGGCGTACCAATACATCTGGTGCGTCACCGTTTGCGATATCAGGATCAGGTATGCCGCCATGCTGCTAGCGTACTTCAACCTGTCCGATATGTATGGCCCACACGCCATGGGGATAAATCAATGCCTGTTCGCGCCTTTATGCTGCTGCACTAACCTGTTTCTGGCCGCATGCTCACCCCGAAGGAGCCACCGCCAATGACGACCGCAGGCCTTGTTGATATCGAATGGATCATTGAAGACATTGCCGGTGACGGGGTCATTGACAACCCGCAAGCCAGTCTGGTTTTTGGTATCGATGGACGCTTGTCCGGCAGTGCGACCTGCAACCGCATCTTCGGCAGATATCAACTCCAGGGCAAACAGCTCTCGATTGAACCCATGGGCACGACCATGATGGCCTGCCCCGAAGCCGTCGACAACCAGGAAGAAAACTTCAAGCTGCCTGCCGTCCATCATGACATTCGATATCGATGCGACTGGTGCACTGATCCTGCGGACCGACGCCGGCCAGACGATCGTGGCGCGCCACTAGCTGGTTCGTCATGCGGGCTCCCGGCATTGCGCTACTGAGCGGCTGCGCGTTCGTCGCCATCATGCTGTTGGTGATGTACTGGCACCCTCTGGCAGCGATTGATCAGATCGTCAGCAGCCACGTCATGGTGCTGAGGTCCGACATGGCTGACAACGCCATGTTCCTGCTGACCTCCATGGCGGACGCCCGTGTATTGATCATTACTGATGTAGCAATCGTGGCACTGCTGATTGCCGCCCGGCACCGGCGCCTCGCCCTCGCCAGTGCATCGGTCTTCATCGGCTGCGCCTTGTCCGTTCAACTCATCAAATTGTTCGTACAACGGGCCCGACCAACCCCCACACTCTATGAGGGCATTTCCGCTTTCAGGTTTTCCCAGCGGCCACGCGGCCAACTTTGCCGTAATGATTGCCGTATTGCTCTGGCTGATGACGTCAGCGCAGCCTGACAGGCGGCGAACAATGACGATCACCCTCCTGCTGACGGCAGTGGCACTCGTTGGATTCTCGCGAATCTTATCTGCTGGTGCACTGGCCCAGCGATGTGATTGCCAGCTATCTGCTTGCGCTTTGTATTCTGTCCCTGGGCCATCTGCTGCTGGCCGGTACCCGGACTTCTACACCGATCAGAATCTATCGCTGGTCACTCGCCATCTGGATACTGGTGGGCGGTGTGCATGCGACGACAGGGTTGGCGTTGCAGCTGAATCCTTAATGACATTGGGTTTCGAGGCGCCTGTTGCCAGATATACCGGACACGGTACGGACGAATGGTTCGTCACTATTGCGAGGGTGGGCAAGGCCTCCCAGCCCCCGGCATTCAATGCAAGCGTCGCTCAGGTGGCGCCGGACAGCTGGTTGATCGACATTGCAGATGACGATAGCCTGAATCGATCTTCGCTTGCTTTCTCCGACTCATCGGTCAGCGTTCGCTCCGACCTGGACGGCGATGGGGTGTGGGATGACGAGGATAATTGCACGCTGGTGGCCAACGCGGACCAGCGGGACACAAATGGCGACGGCTACGGTAACCGCTGCGATGCGGACCTCGACAATGACGACAAAATTAACTTCGCTGACCTGGCCATATTCCGACAAGCATTCGGGACTACCAATGCGGACGCCAATTTCGACAGCGTTGGCACCGTCAATTTCGCCGACCTGGTGATCTTGAGGTCATCCTTTGGCAAGCCGCCGGGGCCGTCGGGGCTGCACTCTCGCTAATTGAGTTGCCGGAACTTGAGTTGATGGTGGAGCCGGGGTCCACCGCGATATAACTATAAGTACTTATTTTTGCTGACAAACTGAGTCATCCCTCTACCTAGTTGCCCCCAGAGTTGCCCCCAGATGGGTAAGGCTAGAGCGCGGCTTGAGACGAGTTCCAATTAATCTAGTTGGCTATGACCGCGCAGCATCTTCCTGGTCGTGCTCATTCATTTCACGCGCTATGAGGTGGGAGAGCTCACCAGCTTGGGACTCCCTAAACAGCTTCGTCTGCACCGGAGCAGCTGTCAGGATCTTGAGAGCATTCTCGAATGGCGTACTCACACCCGCATGGCTCGGCCCGCCAACAAGTAGGTACACCTGGAAAGGCTCTGGAGCCTCTGCCAGAGCAGTGAATTGGCCAAGATACCTGTGCGCTTTCGCCCGGATGCTTTCCGGATTAACTAAATCGAAGGAAACAGGCTCAAGACAATGCCATGCGCCATTCTTCCAAGCATGTTGGAACGTCTTAGTATCAACCGCGGTTACAATAGTCTTTTCCGTCAGTCGCCCCAGGACGCTTCTCTTCTCGAGTTCGACACTAAATGTCCTCCACACATCTTCTTCACTCCGATTCTCTTGAGCAGAATGCTCAAAGCGCATAACCATACGATTAAAGATGGAATCAAGCTCTGCCGCAGGATCTATCGTTAGCCCGGAACCCAAAGGCGACCACTGTAGAGCACCATCGTCATGGGGCAATGTACGCGCAGCGAATTCCCTTGCGGATAGATCAGAATCTGGGAACAAGCCGTTCAGGTCTGACGAGAGTTTCTGAATTTGCTTCTCCACATGATTCATTACGCTTCGGAAATGCTGCCCATTAGCGCCAGGGAAAAACTGTGTAATTCTCCCGTATGTGTGCCGCATTTTCGCACGCAAAAACTTCTTGTCAGGGGCATGCAGCACCACTCCAGCGTTCACGAACTCGCCGGACGCAGTGTCATGCACGTACCGCAACGTCGTAAACGTATACTTCGTAAGTTTGCTCATGACAGCACCCTCCGTACTTCTGCAAACGCTGCAGGGATATTCTCAGTCAGGCGCTCAATATAGCGATTAATTTCCATCACTTCTTCGACGCAATTCCATTCTGCAGGAAGAGCCTCGGCAATTGCCACTGAGCGGTCAACCGACATCGCTTCCCAAGCAGTCTGTATCGGCGCCCAGTCAATGTCCTTGCCGCGTAGCGCGCGATACAGCACATGCTCACTTGGCCCCTGCGTCAGAAAACCCAATGCATTTAGCGACCACGGATATGGAGTCAAACCACCAATGGCCGCAACAACTAGCGCTAATTCATGATCAAAAAGAGCAAAATCCTTACCGTTAAACTGAAGATTCGGATTGGACACTTTCCGATCGACGTTGAGTAACAACGCGTCGAATGCAAATATAGCAGCCGCTGAATCTAGGCACGCTTCGGGTATTCGAAAACCAACGGGTAACACAGCGTAACCTGGTGGAATGAGCTTTGAGCCGAACGCTGGAACGGTACTGTTCGAGAGGTCGGTAATCACCTGGGCAAACGTCGCCGGAATTGTGTCCACTAACTCATTCGGTATGTCGACGATAAGCGGTTCAGTCACTGGCAGGCCAAGATCAGATGCCAATACGGCGGCAAGCGCCTCTCGAACCAGACCAGATACCCCACACTCACCGCTCGCACACTTCGCTACCACCGAAACTCGCAGCCCGGTCTCTAGCTGACAGTCGAGTAGTATAGGCCGGTTCCGGCCAGTGCTCATCGGCTTCACGAATTGGACAGCCGTAGCACGCCTTAGCATTGGCCCAACACTGGAGAGCTCCAATTGACATAGCAGAAGCCGCAATCCCATGCTGGATCGCGGCGTTGGAATTATGCATCAGAACTAGCCGCTGGCGGAACGCGATCAAGCGCTCGCGGTCGAGGTGGTCCGACTCATGCGGGCCGGACCACCTCTCCGAGACCTACTGGCCCTGCTGTACTCGTCTGCGGGACCGGTGGCCGCACCTGGTACTGGCCTACCGATCCGCAATCCCGGCACACAGGCCGACGACCAATAAACGTCCGCCCACCCTGCCCACTGGCCACAAGTCCGGTCAGGTCGACACCGGCCCAGCGTTCGCAGCGTGAGCAGTAGGCGTCGAGACCGTGGGCGCAATCGAGCAGGGCGGCAAACGTGTCGAGCGTGACGGCAGAAAAACCCATGCGCAATATCTTAACGGGCGGAAGGCGACACTCCAGTAGTGCCTCTGTACTGAGCCCGCAACGCCCCTTCCAGAACCCGCAGACGGCTCGCGCCACTCGTTACCCGCTTAGCGAGTTGACGGAGTGTTTCAAGCTGCAGCTTACCGCTGTCAGCGCGGTAGAAAGGCCACTCATTGAGCGCCGCCGCCGCCATGGCGGTCTGAGTCAGATCGTCGAAGATGCTTAGCAGTTCCTCCTTGCCTTGGAGCTGGGCAAATATCTGTAAAGGACGTCATCCAATGCAAGCTGTTCGATCCGATGGTATCCGTCCCGTGCGTTGGTATGACTCCGCTGCTCAAGCTGTATACGAAACTCCGCCGCTTGCTGTCCATTCAAGCGGACTCCTCGCACCGTCATCGGCTTGGGGCGTGGCTCGCTTGAACGAGTAGAACGCTTCCTTGAACGAGTAGACTTCGAATTAGCCATGATGAACCCTCCTACGGGTTGGTTGTGGTTAGGCGTTGGGGACGGTTACCGCCGTCCCTGACGCCGCTACTTCAGTTTCCGAACCTTCGATTTCCTTGTCGCACCGTGTTTCGTGAGCAAATCGTCAACGGCCTCACGAAGTAATTCTGCCCGTGGTATGCGCGTGTCTTTGGCGAGATGCTGAAGCAATTCGAACTTCTCAGGATCTAGATACAAAGTGTCGCGCTTACGAATAGTTTTTCCCATATCCGTACGGTAAGCTACCTGTAGCTGCCGGTCAACAGAATTGTATGGCTACGGGGCCATGGTCGGGATGAACACCTCCGGATGAGCCTCGCGGAGATTTGGCCGCCGGCCACCGTCGTAGGACAGGGTCAGCACCTGTCCGTCCTGAGTAGCCAAAAACGATCCCGGCCATCTGGCCCTGTAATGACGGGCACATACTGGTTCGGGCCCACAGCTTCAAGCCAGCCATCACGTTTGAATGCCTGCAAGGCCACCCCAGGCGTCAGGCCAGCCACCTTGCTGAAGTCTTCGGGTTGTAGGGTTTCAGCCCATAGTGAGAACTGCGCTTGCGTGACGCCGCGCTTCGGCGTCGGCATGGTCCGGCCTTGGTACTCGATCAGGCCACCCGTAACGGCGTGCACAGCTCTATCCAGACGATCATCTACCAGGTCACCCTTGGTGTCACCAGCATCTACCGACTCAGCCGCATACGCTGCCTTGACCGCATCCTCTACCGTCGCACGGGCCGACGTGCCGAGACCGTAGGCGTCGCCGAGCAGGTCTGATATTCCCCGGTTAATGTCGTCTGGCTTAGGAATCAAAACACCGCCAGCCTTCCCACCCTCCTGCAGGGCCTTCTGCCCACGAACCACGAGACGTGCCGCCTGTGGGTCATCCATCATCAACGCCCCGGCAAACGCCATGCCTGATTGACCCTGCTTATCCATAGCAGCAAAGACGGTACTGGCTTGTTCTTGTCCGTGGCTATCAGTAATGCCGGCGAGGATCCCCAAGCGGTCATCCACTGACCCATTGGTGTAGCGCTCCCCCAGGTTCGCCAGTTCACTCACGGTGAACCCCGGTACGTCCTTCCCCAGATACTGAGACACCTTCAGGCCGGCTACTGCCCTGGCCTTCAAGTCCGCTGCAGGATCGTCCGTCTGCTGCGGGGGTTGGATCACTCCCCTTTGGATTGCAAATCGGAAGGGGTCTGCCTTTGCGACTCTTTCGGTTTCAGCCTGTACCGATCTGGCAGTTCTCAGAATATCCACATCTACCGCATTGGCATCAGTCTGCATTCGCGCCTCAAGTGCAGTTATGGCGTCAGCCTGCTCTTGCGGCGGTAGCTGCATGAAGCCGCTGTTGTCCAGTGTGGAAAGCACAGCATCCTTCCTGAGTAAGTCGGCCTTCTGCGGGGTGTCATCGGGTAAGTTCAGGATCGCCTGCCTGGCATCGCCATAACCCGGGTCCAGACCAAACCCCATGGAAAAGCGTTGTTGTGCATCACCCATGTAGTCCTTCAGCGCGGCCACCTGAGTGGCGGCAATCATTCGTGCTTCAACCTGCCTTGACCGAGCTTCCGCTTCGCGCCGTCTAATCTCGGTTTCCGCCAGATTGATGGCTCGGTCGCGGGACTGCGGAGATAACGCCTCGATGGCTTCTACACCGGACTGCCCAACATCAGCCCGCAACCTTTGGAGCGTGTCACTGGGATCCCTTTCCGCCAACGTTTCAACAGCCGATACTGCCAACAACTCACGCGCTTTCGTCCGCAATGACTCTCGGGCCATAGCCGGCAGTCCGGTTGTTTGCAGATACGCTTCCTGCTCGGCAAGAAGGTCAGCAAACGCTTCCGGGCGACGGCGAAGCAACAGTTGACCTTGGTCAACGACGGTCGATTGCTCAACGGTGACTTTGTCGAGCTCTGCGCGTTGGAGAAACGCCCTGCCCTCAGCTTCAAACCGACCGCGCTCCGTGGCAAGTTGCGCCGCAAGGTAGTCTTTGGTGCGGGGTGTCGGCGCGTCGTCCACCATCTTGGTTGCTTCGGTATCGAACCACTGAAGAAAGTCTTGCGTAGAAGTACCCCCGCCTAGTGGCGCAGCAGTCGTCAGTTGGTCGAACTGCTCGGCAGCCGTATTGCGGAAAATTGAGAGAGCACCACCCGCCTGGCTAATACCTTGCTGATCCCGTCGCAGTAATTCCTCCTTTCCCGCACTGACAACTGCCCCAATCCCGTCAGCCACCTCTGCGGTGCCGAGCGATGGCGGTTGCTCATTAATTTGGACCACTGAGCCCGCGCTCGGCAGCACTGATCGTCTATCAAGTGTTGGAACAATTATGGCCATACCTAATCCTTCGGTTTTCTGGCGTGATGCCGCCAATCATTGATGCAGGGCGGAATTGCTGTGCCGTTCATACTTCACTCACCACTCAGGCTCATCGGGTTGTAGTTCAAATCGTCGTCATCAACGGTTCCGCGAATGAATCGGACCACGTGGGCCGGTTCAGTCGGGACTGGCGCAGGTGGCTCCGCCGTGACTGGTGGTGGGATGGCTGGCGCGGCCGGCAGTTCGGGAAGCGGTTCGGCTGCTACGTGGTAACCAGCGGGAATCCGTGCCTCGACACGCGGTGCGGGTCTAGGTGGTTTCGGATCCCCGCTGGTTCTGTTCATCTCGGCCAGCAGGGTCTCGACTTCCTCATCTGACCAGCGTTTTCCAGCTTGCAGGATGAGACGGGTCAGGTTCCCGTGTCGCAGTCGGCCAGCCGCCACTTCATCGTCAAGCCACGCAGAATACTCAGCGCTACCCGTGGCCAGAATCTGATGCAGAAGGTTGACCTCGTCCGGACTGATCATCTCCTCAAGGCGGGCGAGTCGCCGCTTGATGGTCATCGTTCTACCCTGCGCTCAACGGCTGCCAGGCGTTGCTCAAGGTCTACCAGTTCGATATAGCCCCGGACGCTGCCCAAGACGCTAGCCAGGCGTTGAGCGGTCAAAGCATCGGGATAGCGCCCCTCTCGCCGTCTAGCTTCACGATACAGCCGGGCAGCTTCTGCACGCAGCGAGACCAGATCCTCCAGGCGTCCGACGCGAACGGCCGAACCAATCGCTAAATCGGTTCCGGTGGAACTCTTACCGGACGCCGCGCCGGCAGGTATGAACTCTGTTAAATCGCTGGCCTCACTCATAGGCTGCATCACTTTTGCGGCAGGCTGTGGGCGGCGCTCAATGCCGCCCGAAACACTTTGGGATGCGCCAAGGCACCAGTCCGCGCCAAGCGGTCGCGCAGCTCGGGACGTTTAGCGAGGAACTGCTGCACCAGAGCGACGCGCTGCTCGTACTCGCGTGCGCCCCACGAATAGCGGCCATCGGCTTCAACCTCGGTGTTCCATTTCTGAATCTGTTCCTGGCTCGCTGGTTTCTGCAGGTGTTGGACGATCACGTCATGGATGGACCCGGCTTCTGCAGGGGGAATCTGAAACTCTTGAAACAGACCGGATACCTCCTCCAGGTACTGCGACCGGCCCGCCGAATCCAGACCAGCCAGGCCGGCAACGGTAGTCAAGCCGCTCTCCAAGGAACTCGCATACATGCTCCCAGCGGAGTACGCCTTGTGTTCAAGCGGTGGTGCGTCATACACCTTTGCAGCCACGTCCTCACTAGCCGCGATCGTCGTTGGCGTCTCGTTCAGCGGGACGGGGGTTGTTGTTGCATCGATCATGCGGCCTCCGGTTCATCTATTTGAGAATTGAGAATATTCGCGGCACGTCGGCCGATACTGTCCACAGCCTGCACCCAGTCGACGCCGGCCATGCTGTTAGCTTGGAAGGCGAGATCGGCCTGCACGAGGCCAGGCAGAGCAAGTCCCAACAGGCCGGCCAAGGGTTCCTCGCATGGTTGCAGAAGTGGACGGAGCGCAGTCTCGCGCCGTCGCAATTCATCGTGGACGGTAAGCCCCATACGGGCGGCATCTGTGGCCGCGTCCCAATCAGCTACCGTCGCCCGCAGGTCGTCGACCACGGCCACCATGCGCCGGGCAATGGCCGGACGCGATTGCAGGGCCGCTGTCGCGTCAGCTATCTGCTTCGACAACTGGTCGCGGGCATCCCGTGCGGCGGCCGCCTTCTGCGCCTGGCGGTGGGTCTCGACCAAGAATTCCACATCTTCCAATTCGGCCTCGGCTGCGCGTACTTCAGTTCTCTTGGCGCGCAGTTCGGCCAGTGCATCGCGGTCATCCTCCAAAGCGGCGGTGGCTGCCGCGTCGCGGGCTTCAATGGCTGCCCGCAATTGCTCTCGTGCCGTTGCCAGTCGTGTTTCTAGATTCGGTGTCATACGTCGCTCCCTGCTCATCACGCGACCTCCTGTCGCTGTAGAAATTTCGTCACTTGCACCGCGTCCAGACCCAAGGCAGCGGCAACGTCGCGGGCAGTCAATCCACGGTCGGCCAGGGAACGTGCTTCACGGGCCAGCAAGTCGGGGTCATCCGGTCTGTGCAGGCGGGCCATGGCGTCGTGATCCATCAAACCACCTATGCGGTTTCTCATCGGGGCATCCTCAATGGTTGGGGGCATATCTGGGGGCAACTCGCGACCGGAAACGCTGGGACTGCCAAGCGTTGCGGGCCTCACGGGCTGATTTGCGGGGGTGCATCCGTCCACCACAACGGCAGTTTCCGGGGTGCCTGTGACAAGCGTGACAGGCTCTACCATTTGGGACGTATAGGAGAAATTTCCACATACGCTAGATAACGGAGAGCTTGTCACGCTTGTCACGGGTGCACATCTCCACCGGTGAACTTGGCAGCAATTCCGACCCAGTGCCTGCCCCGTAGCCGGTTGCGGTCCTGGTGGATACCGGCACCCTCCATCCGGTCGATAAACCCGGACTGGGTGCCTACCCGTTCGCGGGCAGCTTCAGCATAGGTCCGCCACGAAGCAAACAGCCGGGTTGGTGTATCCCACTTGTCAGGACCACGGTCACAGCAATCTGCCAGCCATCCGCCAAACGTATCCTGAGCGCTGATGTACTGCTCTGTGGCAGCACGAACTGCAGCAGGCGGGTCGAGTCCGCGTGCCTGCCAGTCGAGACAGCCCACGAGTGCCCAGCCAAGGATGCCCGGCCACTCTGCCCGCAGCTTCTCAGTCAGGTCAGCATCTCGTCGATCCGGGGGAATGGTTACCTCGAACGGGATCATGTGCAGCCTGCGACGCATGGACTCGTCCACCGTCTGAAGTCGGGGCCGGTGATTCCCCGCAATCACCAATTTGAAAGCGGGTGTGAACTTGAAAAAGTCACCGCGCATGAATCTGGCAGTAACAGAATCGCCGCCCGTGAGTGCCTTTATACGGCTCTCGTTCCATGCCTTCCCAGCTTCTGTTTCGCTGGCCGTCACTAAGCGAGCGCCACGCAGGCCGGCCAGGTCAGTCGGGTGCTGCTCGTTTCTCGTTTCGACGAATGCAGTCATTGGTGCAACTGTCGCGTAATCGCCCAATACCCCCGACAGCACGCTGAGGAACACTGATTTGCCGTTAGCGCCAGACCCATGAAAGAAGAACAGCGCGTGCTCTGTCGTGCGACCAGTGAGGCAGTAGCCCGCCATCCGCTGCAAATAGGCAGCCAATTCGGCATCACCGCCGGTCACTTCATCCAAAAATGTCAGCCAGCGCGGACACTCGGCAGCGGGAGAAGCGGCGGCCTGCCGGGTCAGGTACTGCTCAGGTGCGTGTTGATTCAAAGTGCCCGTGCGTAGATCCAGCACGCCACCGGGAGTATTCAGTACCCAGGGATCAGCATCCCATTGGTCAATGGTGGCCGCGTAGCGCCTATCGGATTGGGCGAGACTTTCTACGGCAGCCACCGTCTGTTTGCTGCGCAACCGGCGCGCCGTGTTGTCGTTCTCTTGCTTGGCACGCCACCGTAGGAACTCACGAACCTCAGTAAAAATAGATAGCGTGGCGTCCTCTGCCCAGCGTCCACCGTCATACTTCATCCAGCTTCGCCACGCCGCTACACGCCTGTAGTTAGGCTGGCTACTGGCAAAACTCAGCGCCAGACCATCATCACTGGAATCACTGTCAATGATCGATGGCCTTGCAAGAATTGGCTTTGCCTGTTCGATCAGTGAAAGCAACCGCTCCCGATCACCACCCGCCGCCAGCCAGTCGGACACATCACCTTTTTCCGGTAGTCCTGGCAGGTTCAGGACCGCGATACTCGCAGCGACACCTTGTAGGCTTTGTAATACCTGGGTGGCGTGTTTTCGGCCAGCATCGTCGTTATCCGGTGCAATGTAGACATCGGCACCAGCGAAGATCGTCGCCCATTCCGACCGCCACTTCCCTGCACCGCCTGCATTGCACGTTGCGACCAGACCAAGATCGGCCAGCGCCGCGACATCCTTCTCGCCTTCGACAATAAACACTGGGTTGTGGTTTTCGATACCCGCAATCAGTGCAGGCAATTGGTAGGGAACCGGTCGGACGCCCATCAAGTTCCACGTCCAGTCAGTCCCAGCGGGCCGACGTTGCTTGAAACCCTTCGGGTCATAGCGCACGGCCTGATACAGCAGCGTTCCATGCTCGTCGGTGTAGTCGTAGGTTGCGACGATCCGGGGCTTGCTGGTTGGTGTGTCGTGACCGTTTACCCACAGGCCACGGGCTTTCAGTTCACCTATCACCGTTGATTGATCGCAGCCCGCGTGACAGTGCACCAGCACCTTGTCGCCTTTATCGTCGATCTGCAGGCTCGCAATCTGATCATCGTGTGTGGGGCAGCGCACCTTGTACCCAGTTCCAGATGAGCGAGCACCACCAAGCGCTTGTGCAATACCAGCAGCGTTCATCCCCTCACCTGCATCGTGCGCTGGGTTCGGCGCAAGACCACGCCGAGACACAACAGTTGCCAACATCGCGCACAGCGGTGATACCAACGCGCCGGGGGATGGATTGAAGTTCCACACGCCACACAGCGGCGTCGAAACTGGAGAACCTTTGCGCCGTCCTGGCGCGGGAGTACACTATCCATGTCGAAAATCTCCAGGCCGGCCGGCATCTTTCAGCGGGAGCCAGTCGGCCTTTTTCGTGGGGAATTAGGCTGCGTTTCGACTAGCGGCAATGCGGGCCCGGATCCAACTATCCACTGAGGACTCGGACCATGCCACAGTGCGTGTGGTCAACTGAATCGGCCGTGGGAATTGATTGCGCGCCATCAATTCGTACAGGGTGGACGTGGATAATCCTGTTCGGTGTTTGACTTCAGGCCGACGAAGGAGACGCGGCGGATTTGGCGCGTCGGTTAGACAACCGGCTGCGGTATCGGACGTGTGCATATCGAGATCCAGGACGGCCCGACGGGCCTCTCGATAAAGGATAAGTAGCGGGCCGACCGGCACTTGTCAAGCGCCAGCGGCGGTAGTCGTAACGTCGTGGAAAGCAGCCGAATTCAGAACGGATTCGCTACGCTCGACGTTTCCCGATCGGTGTGACTTTGGCACCAGACCGCAGACCCTCTAGATAGACAGCCCACTTCTGCATCATCTGTTTCCGCTCTGGCCAGTGCTCAGCTTGGTTGTAAGCCTTTCTCACTTCGTTGGAATCAACGTGCGCCAACTGCGCCTCGATGACGTGGGACGCATATCCCAGTTCGTGCAGGTTCGTGGATGCCAGCGATCTGAACCCATGAGCACACATTTCCGACTGTGCGTAGCCCATCCGTCGCAGGGCTGCGTTCAGCGTGTTTTCGCTCATTGGTTTAGCGGTAGTCCGCAAGGAGGGGAACACGTAGCGGCCACGTCCGGTAACGGCCTGCAACTCCCGCAGGATGGCAATGGCCGGCTTGCTAAGCGGCACCCGATGTTCCCGACGCATCTTCATCTTTGCAGCCGGAATCCGCCATTCAGCGGCTTCAAGGTCTATTTCCGTCCACTCGGCATGACGTAGCTCCCCCGGCCGAACGAACAACAGCGGTGCAAGTTTCAGCGCGCAGCGTGTGACGTACTGCCCTTCAAACCCGTCTATGGCTCGCAGCAACGCGCCCACCGCTTGGGGTTCCGTGATGGCCGCAAAGTGTCGCCTGTCAGAGTCACGAGCCGGAAGAATCTCAAACAGTTTGTGGGTCGGGTCATGATCGGCCCGGTGGCTGCGCATGGCGTAGCGGAATACCTGGCCCATGACCTGCAATACACGGCGGGCGGTATCCGGAGACTTCGCGGCGATACCCTTCGCCAGTGCTACCACCTCGGGGCCGGTGATGGTGCGAATACCGCGCTTGCCCAGGGTCCGATACACATGGTTTTTCAGTCGGCCAATTACCTTCTCGGAGTGCGACGGAGACCACGCACCCTTTCGACTGTCGAACCACTCTTGAGCAATGGCTTCAAACGTGTTCGCTGTGGATTCGTTTAGTGCGAGCTTGGCTTGCTTCCGCTCAACGCTGGGGTCTATGCCATTGCCCAGTAACTTGCGAGCCTCGGCCAGCAGTTCGCGAGCATCACTCAGGGACGTATCAGGGAACACGCCCAGGGATAGCCGCCGTTCCTTACCGCCGTACCGGTACTTAAATCGCCACCAGCGGCCACCACTGGGGGCAACCTCCAAGTACAGCCCTTTGCCATCAAACATCCTGTAGGGCTTCTGGCGCGGTTTGGCGGCCTTTATCGCGGCATGGGTCAAAGACATGGTGGGGCAACTCCCGGCGAATGGGCCTTGACCGGCCCGGTTGCCCCCAATAATGCCCCCAGTTGCCCCCGGATTCAAGCAGAACCCTTCGGAACCAGTCAGTACACGCGGATACGAAAAAGCCCGCGTTTATGCGGGCTTGGTGGGCCTTATCGGAACTTCGTGGAATCTGTGATGGTGGAGCCGGGGAGGATCGAACTCCCGGCCTCCGCATTGCGAACGCGGCGCTCTCCCAGCTGAGCTACGGCCCCACAGCAGGGCGATAGTCTAGCCGAAAGCGTGGCTGCAACAAATCGATAAACGAGGCTCCGGGATCTGCTCAGGCGTGGAGAACGCAGCGGCCCTGATCGAGCACGACGGTGTCCCGCTCCTGCGAGCGCAGCCGGAAATACACCACATTGGCTTCCTGCCAGAGTTCGGCATCCAGGGTTTCACCCGGGAAGGCGATGCCGGTGAAGGTGTTGCTGAATGAGCGGATCAGCGTGTGATCGTATTCACAGATGATTCGCAGGATGGCATGGCAGGCAATGCCCTGCAGGCAAAGAGCATGCAGCGGGGCGCCCGGTGTGCCGGCGGGTGGTAATCCGGTGGTGCCGAACGAAGGCACATGCCGGTCGGTAGACAGGCCGAAGACAATGCCCTGGTCGGGGCGTGTCAGGTTGGACTGGGTCATATCCGGGGGACGGTCGGGCTGCCTGACCGCCGGCTCTGACCCGCGTCGGGGTCCGCCGAAGCCCCCGTCGGCGCTGGCCAGCCAGGTTCGGTACACGGAGAAAACCGGCTGGGCATCACTTTCTCGCCGGGCCCGGATTTCCGTAGAGATCACTGCCCCCGCTTCGCTGCCCTTGTCGAGGACGGCAGCGACTTCGCTGTCCAGAAGTAATGATCCTGATTCATCCAGAGGTCGAAGGAAGGTGACACTCTCCGCTTGCAGGGCAACCTGGCGCAGATCCCAGCCGCAATCATCGAGGAGATTGGTTGCCGCCAGCAGGCTGGCAAAGCTGGGTACCGCCTTGAGACCGGCGCGGCGCGCGACATAAGACAATTCTTCGCGGTTCGCCGGGTCCCGGCCGAGGCCGACACCCAGGGCATAAAGGAGTGTGTCCCGATCGCCGTAACTGACTCTTTCGCCTCGCGTCCGAAGCGACTTCAGGTGCTCGTACTCGATGGGCATCCTTACTCTTCTGGGGCCACGGTGACCTGTATGCCGTCAATACTGTCGGTGACCTTCAACTGACAGGAGAGCCGGGATTCACCAGCGCGGAAATTCTCAGTACTTTCAAGTAATTCCAGCTCATCACTGTGACGATGTGGCAACTTGTCAAACCACTCTGGAGCCACAAATACATGGCAAGTCGCACAGGAGCACATGCCGCCACACAGGGCCTCGACACCGTCGTCCAGTTCCCGCAGCGGTTCCATTACTGTGAGGCCGTTGTCGACCTCGACCGTGTGGGTATTACCCGCACGATCAATTACATGAATCTTGGGCATTTCTCGGAGTTACCGTGGCCTTAAAAAGGCGCGCGAATATAGCACAGCCTTGCTCTGCAGTGAGTTCAGGCGCGTCCTACGTTGACATCATACGGCGACTGGTAATAAGTACTGTCTTCGGCCCAGCGTCGGGCCTCTTCAACAAGTTTGCTCAGGCGCAGTTCCGCCGTGCTGACGTCGGCACAATTTTCGCACAGGGGATCATCGCAGGGTTGGCGCGAATACAGCCAGAACTGGATTGCGCCAGCCAGCAATCCGTCGGCAATGTCCCAGGAATCAGAGTCTTCGTCGGTTTCCAGCAACCGGTTACCGAGCTCAATGACATGCTCAGCAGCTTCATCCAGTAGTGTTTTGTCGCCTTCATTCTCGGTCATTGACCGCCACTCCTTCGACCGGCGCCTCGATCGGATCATGCTACCAGAGCCGACCTCGGGCTACAGAGTTCAGACATCGTCCGTGGCCACGGTATCCGGAAACGTGACTGTACAAAGGGTGCCCTGCCCCGGTTCGCTCTCAATCACCAGCGAGCCACGATGGGCTTCCGCAATTCGCTTGGCCAGATAAAGACCCAGCCCGAGCCCGCCCGTGCTGCGACTGCGAGCAGGGTCGGCTCTATAGAATGGCTCCGTAACACGCGCCAGGTGCTCTTTTGGAATTCCGGGGCCGTGGTCCCGGACCCGCAATAAAATCATGCCCGGCACGGCACTGAGCTCGACTTCCACGGGCGCCACGTCGGGTGGCGAATAGCGCAGCGCATTCTCGATCAGGTTCTTGCTTACCAGCCGCACACGAACCTCGTCCAGCTCACGCACGACGGGTTCAGCGGGCAATCTCAGCCTGATCTGGTCCGACCGCTCATCAAACTCCGTCTGAATCACGGACAGCAGCATCTCCTTGACGTCCACCGGTGAGCGGTGCAGCGTCGTATGGCCGGCATTCATCCGCTCGCTTTCGAGCAGATCAGCAATCAGGTGCTCCATCTCGCGCATGTCGCCGAGCAGATCGTGCTTGACCTGGCTGTCGTCGAGAAACTCGAGGGCAACTTTGGCTCTGGTCAGTGGCGAGCGCAGCCTCATGGCTGATTGCCAGCAAGAGCTGCTGTTTGGCTTCCAGCATGTCCCGGACATCGTCGGCCATGCGGTTGATGTCAGCAGCCAGCGCACCCAGGTCATCGCGCCGGTTGGCCTTGATCCGGTAGCTCAGATCGCCCTGGCCGATTCTGGCCGTGCCCTTCTGTATCCATTTGATGGGTTTCACCAGCCAGCGCACGGCGAAATAGCAGCCCAGCAGCACAATGATCGAAATCAGAACAATGGCCGGCTGCGTGAGATCCGGCCGCGGCGTCTCCGACATACGTGGCGATGCAATGACAATCTTGTAGCCATCGCGTACCAGCTCGATATAGGCGTGGCGCCGATATTCCGCGAAGCGCACCAGCTTCAGGTTTTTGGCCCAGCTCTCAAGATTGCGCTGGCTTCTTTCGTCAAGATTGAGAAAGTTGATTGGTATCGGACCAAAAGGGATCTTGTCGATCGGCGGGAACAGTGACGGCGCAGACGACCAGTCCACACCCGGACCGGAAATCCGGATATCGACGGGAACACGACGCGTGATGGCCTCGGCCCTCGCGATATCGGGCGGTGATCCGATGTCTTTCAACACATAGTCGGCATGCAGCGAAATATGCGCACCGACCACTTCGCGCAGATAGTCCTGATCGAGGACCAGGACGTATACGAAACGTCCAACCACGGTATAAACGATGGCGGTAAGGATGAAAATGCCGAGCAGGCGTGCCGACAGGGACCGGCTGATTTCCTTGATCAAGAGGGTATTACCTCTTCCGCGATAAAGGCATAGCCGGTACCCCATACCGTCTTGATGAAACGTGGCTGTCGGCTGGTGTCCTTCAGCTTCTGGCGCAACCGGCTGACCAGGATGTCGACCGATCGGGAAAACAACTGCGCATCAATGCCACGAAGGTCATTCAGGATTTCATCGCGGTTGAAGGTCTTGCCGGGATTGGCTGCAAACAGGGCCAGCAACTGGTATTCCATGGTGGTGAGGTCCAGCGGCTCGCCTTCCAGTTCGACCGAGCGCCTCTCCAGATTGATGGCCAGCTCGCCGAAGCGCAGTGACTTGTCGTCGCCGCGTGAGCGGCCACGACGCAGGACGTTCTGGATACGAGCCACCAGTTCGCGCGGTTCAAAGGGCTTCGGCAGGTAGTCGTCCGCGCCGATCTCCAGGCCGACAATGCGGTCGGTCACTTCGCCGCGGGCTGTCAGCATGACCACCGGCACTGAACTCGTTTTGCGGATCGTCCGGCAAACCTCGAAACCATCCTGTTCAGGCAGCATCACATCGAGAATGACCAGATCCGGCTTGTCGCGCTGGAGCTTCGCCAACCCGACCGAAGGCAGGGTTGCCGTGTCCAGTTGCAGGTCGAAACGCTGAAAGTACGCTTTCAGCAGTTCGCCCAGTTTCTCGTCGTCATCAATGAGCAGGATTCGCGTCATGGTTCACAGAATTTCCGATGGCTTTCCAGTGTAATGCGCGCCGCTTTGACGGGTATTGTCTCGCTGTTCACGACTTGATTCTAAGCGCCTGAAACAAAAGGGCGATTGGGCGTTACAAAGTGTTACAGTGTGTTACCCCCGCGCAAGGAATTGGCGACAGTCAATGGGTACTGTACGCACAGTCGGATGACCCGACCCCTGAAAAACACCAGGTCAACACAAGGAACGTGAACAATGCTGCGGAATTTCAGCTACAACAATATCGAACAGTTTGGCGACATGATGCTGGCCACATTGGCTCTGCTGGCGCCAATCGTCATTCTGGCAGCCTTCCTGACGGCCTGACCGAACCCCTGCTCCAGTGACCGCTACTTCCAGCGGTCTCTGGTTTCAGCAATCTGCTGGGTGCCGATACGCATGTCCAGCCGCCGGTTGAACTCATCCATGCCCAGTACTTTCTGCGGCAGCACGTTCATTGGATCTGTGCGGTAACCCAACTCCCGGACCTTGTAGTCATAAGCCTGCTGGGCCGCACGCTCCCGTTCCGGCACGGTGTCGGCGTCATCCAGCCAGCCAAACCAGCGATCCACAAATTTGACCAGGTACCGCTCACAGGTACCGATGTTGTCGTCATTGAGTTCAGCATGGGAGCTGGTAGCGATCGGCGACATCATGGCGCGCAGGTAAGTGCCATGACTGACGAACCGGGTCCACTGCGGGTCACTGCGAAACTTCAGGAAATCCTGGTTCGCGGGTTCGTAATATTTCAGCAGATAATCCAGATTGGTCCGCAAATCGACCCGGGGCATGTATTCGGCATAGAAATACAGCCGCGGTATCGTGCCGAAGATGACGCCCAGATGCGGCACGCGGCTTTGCTGGCTCAGGAACACAGTGGCATTCATGTCGAGGATGCTGGCCTTGCGGTTGCCCAGCCACGAATGCACCAGCCAGTCCACTTCATTACCCGTGTAGGCCTTGAAGCAGCCTTCCAGCTGGCCGTCCGGCGACTTCCAGTAGTCCTCGCCTTCAGTCTGCGGATGACGCTTGACGTCAAAACGGGCCTGCACCCGGTCGGCGATCTTTGAGTGGATATTCCAGCAACGCTCCCATGCCCGCGATACATCGACACTGGGATTCTCGGCGAGGAACTCCATGATGGTCTTGGTCTCGGTGCCCTTGTTCATTGTTGATTGCCCGCTGGTGTGTGCTGGTGGGTATGCATAGGTTCCTGCTCCAAATCGTCGTCGATCATTCGATCGGTGGGCAGTTTAGGTGATAATTCCACGATCGAACCCTTTGGAGCGCCACATGCCCACGGTGCAGATCAACGGCCATTCCATGTATTACGAGATTCACGGCCAGGGCGAGCCGGCACTCTGCATGGGGGGCTGGGGGACATATTGTCATGGCGGCGAACGGCATCTGGCACGCGGGCTGACGGACAACTACCAGGTATTGATCATCGACTACCGCGGCATCGGCGAGTCCACCGACGACCCGGCGCAGGCGCCCACGATGGTGCTGCACGCTACCGACGTCATTGGCCTTCTGGATCATCTGGGCTGGTCGCGCGTGCATGTTGTGGGGCTGGTCGGCATGGGGGCCTGCATTGCGCAGGAAGTTGCGATCCGGCGCCCGGACCTGGTACGAAGCATGGTCAACATGGGTGCGTGGGCCAGCGTCGATCCCTTCCTCTACGGGCAACTGGAGATGTTTAGGGATGTTCACCGTGACAGCGGCTTTCTGACTTTCCAGAAACATGTCTGCCTGATGTCCTTCCTCCCCGACTACTACAATCACAACCGGGAACGGCTGCTGGGGTTGCATGGCCCGTGGAGCGAACTGAACGGTCGCTACCCGGCTCACGAACGGCTGGTCGCCGCCTGCCTGGACCACGATGTCACCACGCGACTGCATCTGGTATCTGCGCCCAGCCTCATCATTCACGCTGGCCAGGATCAGGTCACCGGACCCCGGACCACATTGCCACTGGAACACGGCATTCCCAACGCGCAGGGCCTGCACCTGGAACACTTCGCACACGTGGTCGCCGGCCGCGAACAAAAGGCAGCGTTCAGCCGGTCGTTGCTGGACTTTCTGGGCAGGCACTGAGATGGCCTTCGACGAACAAGCCGCCACGCGGGTTGCGACCCAGATTCATACCCTTGGCATCGAGCAGATCCGGCGGCACATATTTCTGTGTTGTGATCAAAGCAAGCCCAAGTGCTCGACACGCGAAGAGAGTCTGGCGTCCTGGGACTACCTGAAAGGGCGCCTCAAGGCATTGGGACTGATCGGCGACGGCGGGATCTTCCGGACGAAGACCAATTGTCTGCAGGTGTGCATGGAAGGCCCCATTGCACTCGTGTATCCGGACGGCATCTGGTATCGCGGATGCACACCCGAGGTGCTCGAACGGATTATCCAGGAGCACCTGATCGGTGGTCGCCCGGTTACGGAGTTCGTGATTGCTCACCGGTCGCTCCCTGTAACCAATGAGCCAGGCGGCTAATGGACCCACGACCTGAAGAAGTCGCAGTGGAGAGTCTGGTGATTGAAAGGGCCCGGCGACCCGAGCGAATCCGGCAAGAAGTACCCCGACACGGGACCTATGACCAGATTGGAACTCGGACCGCCGGGCTAGACTGCGAAAATCGGGGCATCAGCGGTGTGCAGAACCGGAGTATATACAAGTCATTCCGGTCTGCGTCCGGCGCTGGGTCGCGATCCCGGAATTGCCGCGTTATGGCAAATGAATTAGACATATCTTCTTGATACATAAGATGTTAAAGCGCTCGCATCACTTGCTGCTTTGCATATTGTGCGCCGCACAAATCATTCGATTTTAAGTGTTTTTGGGGGTTGACTTTTGAGGCCAATGGCCACGGACCCGGATGAGCCTTGATAGCCCCACTCTGGTTCTTGTCTGTCGGCGTCCGACCCCCGGATCAGGCAAGCGTCGGCTGGCCCGCGAGCTTGGCGAGGACGCTACGCAGACCCTTGCCGATCTGATGCTGGTGACTGCCCTGGAGGATCTGGCGCACTGGCCGGGCGCCCGAATCATCGCGCCGGCAGACGCCAGTGATGCAGCATGGGCAAGATCGCTGCCGGTCGACGGTGCGGGCGTAATCCCGCAGCCAGGCGGTAATCTTGGCGACCGCATAGCGGCTGTGGACCGGCTACTTCGGCTTCAGCAGCACACTGCCCTCCTCTATATAGGGAGCGATGCGCCGGTGCTCGGTCCGGATGACTATCTGGCAGCCCGGGCGGCGCTGACCCGTCATGATGTGGTGCTGGGCCCAGCGCTGGATGGTGGAGTTACTTGCATGGGGAGTCGCCATCCCTGGCCACCACTGGCGGATTTACCCTGGGGTACTCCAGAGTTGCATGCGGCACTGCAATCCCGGTGCGAGCAGGCAGGATTCAATGTGGAAAATATTGCAACACGTTATGACATAGACGTGGCAAACGATCTGCAGCGCCTGGCCGCCGATTTGCAGACCGACAAGCGGCCTGCGCGACAAGCGCTGTACCGGGCATTGGAGAGTCTGGGATACTGCGCCCGATGAATGCAGCGCCCGGTACAGTCGTCAGCCTTATACGCCCTGCGGTGGCGTCGTCCGCCACACGCCCGAGTGTCAGCGTGATCATCCCGGTGGTGGGTGACATTGAAGTACTGGCCGGACTGCTTGCCAGGCTGCGCAACCTTGATACCCCCCCGGACGAGATCGTGATCGTGGATGGCGGCGCGAGTGCCGGCTGCCGCAGCCTTGCCAGACGATTCCGTTGTCTTTACGTGGGAACGCGGCCCGGGCGTGGACGTCAGTTGCATGCCGGTGCCTTGCGTGCTTCCGGCGATGTCCTCTGGTTCCTGCATGCCGATGCCAACCCCGCTGACGACAGCATTGCCCTTATCCGGCAACGGCACCTCGATGGTGCTTCCGGCGGCTTCTTTCGCTTCAGCTTCAGTGGCCCGGCACGGTGGTACAAGACCCTGCTGGCCGCACTGACCAACTGGCGTACACGCTTCGGCACCCCATACGGCGATCAGGGATTGTTTGCCGGCCGCGCTGCCTATGACGCCGTAGGCGGCTTTGCCGATGCCCCGTTGTTTGAGGAAGTACCGCTGGTACGCGCCTTGCGACAACGGGGTGGCTTTACGCAGGTTGCCACCAGCATCGGTGTGTCACCCCGTCGATGGGAGCACGATGGCTGGCTCTGGCGGGCTGCCAGCAATCGGCTGTTGGCGGTAGCCTACAGTTTGGGAGTTCCACCATCCCGCCTGGCCCGACACTATGAACCCCTGGGGCCGATTGAGTGCCCGGAGGACGATATGGTTGAGGATCCCAACGATAATCTGAACATACGCTCCAACAGAAACTCGTGTTGACGTCTGTCCGCACAGTCGCAGCCGAGACCGCAAAGACGTCCACCGGCTGGATCCAGCCCCACGCACTGGACGAACTCTGGATTCACACTGGCACGGCTTGCAACCTCGATTGCCCCTTCTGTCTGGAGGGTTCCCGACCCGGCGACACCCGCTTGCAACGCGTATCGCTTGCTGATGTACAGCCACTGATCGACGAAGCCCTGCAACTCAACGTGCGTCAATTCTCCTTCACCGGCGGGGAGCCATTCGTGGTGAAGGACATGGTCGCCATACTGGAGTACGCGGCCGCCCGACGCCCCTGTCTTGTACTGACCAACGGCACAGCACCGGTTGTCCGGCGGATGACTCAGATCCGCAAGCTTTCGGGAACGCCATACCCCATTGCATTTCGCATCAGCCTGGATTTCGCTGATGAGGCGCGTCACGATGCCGGCCGCGGCGCCGGCAACTTTCGTCTGGCCCTGCAGGGACTGCGCGGGCTGAACAAGGCCGGGTTCACGGTATCGCTGGCGCGGCAGATGCAGCCGGGCCGTGACGAGGCAGATGTAGATCGTGAGTTCCGGGAACTGCTGGCCAGTGAAGGTCTGCCGACCGACCTCAAGATAGTGTCGTTCCTGACTTCGGATCACCCGGAGCCAATCCCCGGGTACCGGGCGTAACTACCGATTGCATGACACGGTTTCAGACCGAGGAGAGCCGTCGTGCCTTCATGTGCGCGTTCAGCAAGATGGCGGTAAAGATTGCCGGGCGGATGCGCATCTATGCCTGCACGCTGGTCGACGATGACCCGCGCTTCGATCAGGGTGCGTCCCTTGCGGAGGCGCTCAAGCCCCGGATCCTTCTGCAGCATCACCGCTGCTACAGTTGCTTCAGGTACGGGGCCTCCTGCAGCAACCTGGAGTAAGTATCGATGGCCATCGATCCCGCGTGGGCTGGCAAGGTCCAGTTTTACGAACTCGTATTCGGCACCTGGACGGCGTATGTCTTTCTGGTGTTCCTCTGGGAGAAGATCCTGGGCACGCCGCTGGCGGAGTGGCGCTACGTTTTGCTTAGCTTCATGGGTGCCGGCGCCTTCTGGGTCAATCACTATTTCCAGCACGCTCCTTTCTGGTTCGCCCTGCTGAACACCTACACGCTGATCTTTCTGGTGGCCTGGTGGCAGGTCGGCGTGCGACAAATCAGGCGAAGTGCAGGCTGGAAACTGGCTGGTCTGGTGGCAGCGATCTTATACACCATCGCTTTCATCGGCTTCGAGCAGATCGCGCGTCTTGGCGTTGAACGCTATGGCATCCACGAATTCTGGTTCATGGCGGCGTCATATATCGGCTTCATTGCCGTGATTGTCTGGCGCGGCCGCCGTTCCCGCCCGGAAACGGCCTTAACCGCCATCGATGCCTGATAGCGGCTACGCGGGGAAGAAGTCGATTGGCTTGGTGGTGGTCACCGACGGGACATCCTTGGCCAGGAAGCTGAACATCCGCACGCGCTGAACCAGCTTCCGCTCGAGCTCCTCGTCGCCGAGGTCACTGGAAACCACCTGCACGTCGGACACACGGCCGGTCGGTTCGAGGGTCAGCTTGAGTACCAACTTGCCCTGCAGGGCAGGATTGCTGCGCAACGCACGGTTGTACAGCGCATAGATGGCCCCCTTGTTCTGATCGAAGACCATTTCGATTTCTTCGCGACTCCGCGATGCGCGTTGACCGCTGGCGCTACCCGCCTCGTCGGCTCCGCCGGAGGAACCACCACCAATAGCGGCAACGTTGCTGGCAACTTTTGTCGTCGAACGACCACCAAGTCCGGAACCGCCGGTGTTTCGGCTGTAGCCGGCGGTATTGATTCCACCACTGCCAGTACCAGCCTTCGACGTAATCAGTGCGCGCTCGACTTGCGGTGCATCGCCCACCGCGCCGGTGAACTTCGTTCCGCCGGAGGTGATGCTGGTCAGTGCCTGGTTGTCACGCAGATCGGCGAGCTCATCCATGAAAGGCAGCAGGCCCGCCTTGCCGGCCTTCTCACGTACCGAGGTTTTGCGATCGGGTACGGGTTTGGTGTTCTTCGCCACAACGGCTTTTTCCGTTGGCGCCACCGGCTCGGGACGAACGTCCGGCTCCGGCTCCGGTTGTTTGACTGCTGCAGGCGGCGGAATGGGCGCCGGCTTCTCCAGCACCAGACGTGCCAGACGAGGCGGCACCGGTACATTCATTGCAGGATCGACCTGCGGCAGCGGCAACAGCGAAATCACCACGAACAGCAGCACCGTGGCGATGGCGGTTCGCTTGCCGATTTCGCGAAAGCGCTCTTCGTCATCGACTGACACGTCCCAGGGAAGGACGTAACGGCGATACGGTACCAGCGGTACGATTGGTCTCATGACCGTTGCCGTACTCATAGCGCTGCCACCTGGGCAGTTTCGGCCACACCAGGCTTCTGCACCACCGCCAGGGAAATCTGACCGAACTCGGCCGCTGTACAACTGGCCATGACGCGTTTCAACAACCGGTACGGCAAGGCCTTGTCGCCCAGAATCGTGACTTCACGGGCCGCAATGTCGGCTTTGGCCTGCTGAATCAGCACGCGGTCGGTCTGCTGGCGCAGCGCGTCCTTGAGTTCGGGAATGACGAGTTCGTCGCCGGCCAACGCCGCCGCAACGGTGGCCACTGGCCGTCCCTGAACGAGAATCTGGTCGCCGGTTACCATCACCACAACCGACTCGCGGGCCTTGGCCAGCGCGACTGACTCCGGTAGCTGGATTTCCTTGGGACTTGGCAATACTTCTGTTTCAGCAGAGCTGACCAGCAAAAAGAACACCAGAATCGTGAATATGTCCATCATCGACACCAGGTTCAGGGGCGAGCCGCCTTTGGTGCGCTTGTGATGGCGTTCCATGCGCACTGCCCGTTTTGACATCTGCATGGCTCAGCCTCCCTTCGTTCGTCGTGTGGATGACTGCGCGACGTTGGCGGCACTGGTAGCGGATACCGGCGCATCGCCAATGGAGATATCCGGGAACAGTTCAGCCCGGATCATCTCGCCGTTCCTGGCTGGCTTCATAGAAACGCAGACTGTCCATGACCTGCACCAGCGTGTCGTAAGGCACATCGGGCTCCAGCAACACGGTGGCATTCGACATGTCCGGATAGCTGGCCTTGATACGCTGCAGATAGTTGCCCAGGCCCTTGTAGTCGTATTGGCCGTCAACCAGCGGCAACCGGGTAAGCAGTCCGTTGGTGCGTTCACCAACTTCGAGTGCATCCTTGCGAACCACTACCTCAAGCTGGAACACCGGATCCGCCGGCGCCGATGACGCGAGCAGGCAGATTCAACTCGATAATCGCCAGCCGCGAAAACACCGCCGTGATCAACAGAAACGGCACCAGAACCACCATAAGGTTCATGAAGGCCGTAATCTCCAGACCCGGGGTCTCGGTATTGCGCCGCCTGCGTCGCTTTCTAAGCATCGACCGATCCTGTCCTGCTGACTTGCTGTCCTGACATTAACTAACGCCTGCCTCTGTTCCAGAGCAGCCTTAAGCAGGCACTTGCTGGCGTTTTGCGCTCGTCCACCGCATTCAGAAACTTGACCGACACCATCTCCAGACTGTCAATGATTCGGGTGGTCTTGCTTTGCAGAACGGTGTGGACCAGCAGTAGCGGTATGGCCGCCATCAGACCAAATGCCGTGGTGTTCATCGCCACGGAAATACTGGCTGAGAGCAGGTCGGCCTTCTCGGCCGGATTGGCCTGGGCAACCGCCGTGAACGCCTGAATCAGGCCGATGATCGTGCCCAGAAGCCCCAGCAGGGTCGCAATGTTGGCAAAGGTCGCCAGATAGTGCGTGCGACTCTCAAGGCGCGGCATCACCTCCATCAGACTCTCTTCCATCGCCTTCTCGATGTCGTCGCGACGGGTGGAGGTACGCGTACGGTCCAGACCGTAAGTAAGAATCGAGCCAATGGCAGCGCCCGATTTCGAGGTGAAGCTGGCCGCCTCGGCAAACTTTCCTACCTGGATGAAGGGGGTGACCTTCTTCCACAGCATCTGATTGCTCAACGACGTTTTGGAAAGATAGATGTAGCGCTCGATCGCTACAGCCAGGCCCGCGGCAAACACCAGCGCGATCGGGTACATGAATACCCCTCCGTTCTGGAAGAAGCCGATTATCGACGTATAAGTACTCATGGTTCCCAAGCCTCCTTGATCAATCCCGTATTCATTTCTGCTGACGACTGGCCGGCTGCGTGCCCGCCGCTTGACGATCTGTTCCCCGTGGATTCGTTGCCGCCGGGTGCCCACCCGTTGGCCCGCCGCCCTGCTGTGCCGAATCCGCCCCATACAATTGACTGAAATAGCGCGTCTGTCGGCGAAACACTTCACGGTCTACGGGAGCCACAACCTCTTCGACCAGGCTGTTTACCGGCCTGCCCGACAGTTCGACGGCTGCAGGGTCTTTCCAGGGCACGATATAGAGGACCTTCGGCAACTCCTGATTGCCCCGAATCGCCGTCGAATCCAGCGTGAGCGCACTGGTGCGCGCTGACGTCAGGTCTGGTGCGTGGGCGGTCGTGGCCGTCGGTGTTTTGGCAGCTGACGGCGTTGATTGCGCAGGTTCCTGGGCAAAAGCACTCCAGGCCACAATCAGGGCCGGCAAAGCGGTCCACCAAACCGTGCGCATCGGTAATTTCATGAACCGCCCTCCGCACGGGCGGCTTTTGGCATCGCGCCGGCACGGCGCCTCAGGTCCACCAGCCACTTCTCCACGTCCTGGCCATCCCCGCCCAGCTGCAGATAGTCTTCGTAGTTCTGCACGGCGAGATCCGGCCTGGGGATGTAGAGCTCGTAGAGAATCGCCAGGTTGTAGTGAGCCGCCGCATAGTCCGGCTCCAGGTCAATAGCCCGGCGGTAGGCTTCCTCTGCTTCAGCAAAGTGGCCCTGATGTACTGTCAGCACGCCAATCTCGTTCCATACCGGACCGCAACGGCTGCACACCTGTGCCGCACGGTCGAACAACTCACGTGCACCAGCCTCATCGCCAGCACGAGCCCGTACCAGGCCCAACGTCAGCAGTGGCCCGGACAGATCCGGGTGTTCGCGACTGAAGGCATCGAGGTCCTGCACGGCCGAAGCATGGTCGGCATCGCCTGCTTCGCTGGTACGCAACCGGGCCAGGAGGCTGTCATAGCGTGCCTGCAGTTCGGGCGACGGCACGGATGGCGACTGCGACTCGCCCGGCATCGCGGGCGTACTGCCCTGGCCTTCCGGACCGGGCCCGCCCAACAAGCCACAAGCACCCAGCGTCGTGGCAAGCCCTGCCAACCAGAGTGAGCGGCAGAGATTGATCCCGCTACGTTTCGACACCGCTCGCATCAAGTCAATCCAGCCAAATCGCAACATCTTCACTCCTTTCCGTACGCGCATAACGCGCCGGCGCCATGACACTCAGGCGCGCAAAGCTGGCCCGTACCCATGCGTCGTACACGCCGTCCGTTGCCCGGTCGGCATTCACGCGATACAGGTCGATGGCCTTCTCTTCAAACGGGTATGCCTGTTCTTCAAGCAACACGCTGTATTCCTCCAGTTCTTCGGGCGACAAGTTCCCGGGTCGCTCGGAAGCCAGAAGATCCAGGCTTAACTGGTAGTAGAGATCTGCGGTTTCAAACGTGGCGGCTGTCGAGACCTGTGCCACGTCATAGGCGGCAGCGGCGCCGTAAGCATTGAGTGCTGCCTCCATACGTGACTTCTTCAGTTTGAGCGACTGGGCCAGGGGTGCTCTGAGCCGTACAGCCATGAAGGCATCACGGGCCGGTCGCGCCAGCTCGATTGCGGCAGTGGCGGCCAGGAAACGGCTGCGGTCCGTGCGGTTCGTGCCCGCAGCGGCGTCAGCCGTTACGATCGCTTCCAGCCATCGCTTGCGAGCCGGCCAGTCGCTATTCCGTGCGGCCAGCTCGGCCAGTTTGTTGAGCACCTCCATCGCCTCGGCCTGCGGTGCCGGGAAACGGGCCACAATCTGTTCGTAGATACGCGCTTCATTGCCGGGCTGGGCAGCGGCGGCGTACAGCTCGGCGGCCTGCCAGAGTGCCGCGCGTTGTACCTCACCGGCGTTGAGATCATCCACCGTGCTGCTGGCTATACGTTCGTATTCACCCGCCGCTTCTGCCGCCCGGCCGTCTTCCTTGAGTGCAACGGCGAGCTTCACGGTGACGTCCGGATTGAATTTGTTGTCAGGGAACTCCCGTCGGAAGCGCTGGAGCAGATCTACCGATTCGGACCATCGCTGGTTTGACAGCAACAGCGTGGCCGCATCGAACAGGGCGGTGGGTCGAATGGCCGCATCGGGTGCTGCATCGGCAATACGCAGGAAGTTGGTCACGGCAGCATCGGTGTTGCCAGCGGCTTCTGCGGTCTCGGCCTGACGATAGATCGACGCAGCGATACGCTCGGTCACGGCCTTGCGCTGCTCCGGCGGCAAGTTGAAGCCCTGGAGCCGGACGTACGATTGTTCGGCATCGGCGAAGCGGCCAAGATCAAACTGGGAGTGGGCAAGTACTGTCCAGGCGACACGCTCCTGGTCGGCGGTGGCCGGCGGCTGCAACGTCACGACCAGTCCGGCGACCTGCATTGCCCGCTCAAGCTGACCACCGGCGAACAGTTCCTCGGCAACGGTCGTCAGAACAACGCCTGCCTCGGGATGTGCCGGGTAAGTCGCGGCAAAACGCAGGGCGTTGTCGATGTATTCACCATGCCAGGTGACCAGTGCTTCGCCGGCCAGTTGCTTCTCCTGCTCGCGCGACGCCAGCAAGGCTGCGTAGCCCGCTTCAGCAGCATGCTCGTGCGGCCCGTACTGGTAGGCGGACTGCAGATAGGCATCGCGGGCGCCGGCAAAGTTCTTGGACTCGAATAGCAGTTCGCCGAGCAGGAAACTGCGCTCGGCCGATTCCGGATCGGTGGGGAAGTACGCCAGAAAGCGCCGGTACCAGTCCGCGGCACGCTCGTAGTCCGCCGGGAGCTTGCTCTTCTGCGCCTCGGCATGATCGTAAGCTGCCAGGTCGCTCAGGTGCGTCTTGAGGGAAGCCACCACCTCTGGCTGATCGGCTGGTTGACGATTGGCCCAGAAAGCAGCATCCAGGCCATAAGTTTGTACAAACTGGCGTTTGGCCTCCAGCACAAGGCTGGGAAACTTGCCGCGGGTATAGGCTTCGATCGCGGCTTCCTGCAATCGCGGCGCCTGTTCATTAACCGGATCGTGTACCACGAAGGCTTCATAGGTTTCAGCCGCGTCGCGGAAACGTTCCTTGTCCAGGTACAGGTCGCCGAGCGCGCTGTACAGGAGGTAGGTCCAGCCAGGCTCCGGACCACCCGCCAGCGACTCCGGAATGGACGCAGCCCCATCCAGATAGGAGTAGGTAATGCTGGTTACCCGCAAGGTGTCGTCCAGCAGTTCGCGATCTGCTCGGCTCATGGCTGACACCAGGGCCGCGGGTTCGGCACCGCCCGCGGACAGCTTGCGTCTGAGCAGCGTCAGAAAAGACTGAAGGCTCTCTTCATTCTGGCCGAGCTTGAAAAGCGACCAGCCGTGCTTGTACAGGGCTTGCTCGTAGAAGGCCGATGATTCTCCCTGAGCCAGAACCGCGGCATAAGCTTCTTCAGCAGCGGCATAGTTCTGACGCACGAAGTACGTTTCACCACGCCGGAACTCTGCTTCGTCCTGATGCGCCATGACTGGCGCCTTCACGGCTGCGTCAGGCGCTGCGCCCGGTGACGTGCCAGCCACCAAGGCATCCAGCGTCTTCAAGGATTCGTCGCCACGCCCGGCGCCTTCCAGCGCGCGTGACAACTGATACAGAATCTCCGCGTTGTCGCCACCAGAACCCAACTGACGACGCACACCCAGCAGCTCGGTGTACAGGTCGACAGCCGCGCTGAAGTAGGTCACACCCCCACCCGCTTGCTCACCTGAGCTTTCAGCGTTGACCCCGGCGTCCAGATTGAGGTCGGCCAGTCGACGCAGCGCTTCGGCGCGCATCGCGGTAGGGCCGGATTGCAGAGCCAGAAATCGCCGGTACTGCGCCATCGCCTGCTCGGCGCTATCGACCGCCGGGGCCTCCGGATCAACTGCCAGATCCTGCGCCTTGAGGGTGCCGATGGTGGCGCGCGATGGTGCCGCAGACGCCGCTCCATCCTTGCCGCCGAATGGCCAAAGGCCGCCGGCGAGCGCGATGCTCAAACAAAGGGCCGCGGTCTGCATCATGGGTCTGTCCCTGATACAGAACGCGGTTGAAGCGTGGGTGCTGCAGTGCTGTCTTCGGGCTCATGTCTGACCGTACTGGCGGTACGCGCCGCGGTAGCCGCCCGATCGTAGATCGTCGCAAGCGCGAACTGGGCCTGCACGCGATACGCGGCCAACCGCTCGCGCTGCTCGTGCAAGGTTTCCACCGCCATCGCATGCAACTGGCCCTCCTGCTGGCCACGCACGCGGGCAATGACCTGCTGCATGCCTTCGATACGCGGCACCACGTCGGCAATACGGCGGGAAAAGGTGTCGAGGTTTGCCGGCATATCACGCCGCACGGCGTTGGTATCTGCCTGCCGCCTCGTCGCTTCAGCGAGCAGTCCGTCAAGTTCATGCAGGGCACGCTTTTGCGCCCACAGCCGGTACTTGTAGTCCCGATCAAGATTCCAGAGCTGTACGCCCTTCAGCAGGCGGTAACGGTCATTCAAGTCGCCGGCATCGGCGGCCTTGAGTCCGGGGTCATTGCCAATGGCCGTCAACCGCCGCGAACGATCCAGTTCCTCATCAGTACCCAGCCCGGCAATATCGCGCTGCGCCTCGATCTCCGCGAGCCGCGCGGCAACCGCATCACGGCGCGCCTGCAATGCCGGCAGATTCACCTTGTCCAGACTCTCGCGAATCACGGGTTCCCGCTGTCCATAGGCCTTGCGTCGTGTTGCCACAACGTCATCAAAGGCCGCCAGCTTGTCGCGCCACTCCTGCAGATGGCCATCCAGGGCATCCAGATCGCGGACATTACGCAAGCCTTCCTGGAACCGGTTGTTGGCGATCAGCGGGTAGAGGTAGCGCGCGGCAGTGGAGTCCGGCAACTGCTCCAGTTCCCAATACCAGCGCCCGATTCCCGGATCGTCCCGGACCAGCAATGCACGAGTGAGATCCCCGTTTTCTGCCGACTGAATGGCCTTGTCCAGTTGGCCAATCTCGCTGTCAAAGGACACCAGGGCAGCCTGGTAGCCTTCGGCTGCAGAACCGTGGGCATTGAGCTGTGCATAGGCATAGGGCACGGCCAGCATCGATTCCTGCACGGCGCTGTCCACCAGATCACGCTGCTTCAGCTCCAGCCATGGCGTTAGCGCGGCACGGTAGTTGTGGGCAGCGGCGTCTGCCCAGCCAACGCCCAGCAACGCCTTGTTGGCAAAGGGACTGGCCAGCCGAACCCGTGCCAGCACCGGTCGTGCCTGACCATCCAGCGACTGCTGCAGATACGCATAGCCCAGCGCCAGATTGGCCTTGTCACGAAGATCCAGCAGTTCTTCGGATCTGGGAGAACTGCGCCCGACGCGATCCAGTTGCCTCGCGCCGTCGCTCAGCCGGTTCAAACGGATGAATGCCACGCCGAGGTTATAACGGGCGTATGGCAGCCAACCGTCGGGGCCCTTCCAGTTATCGAGCAGCGTGGCCGCCTCATCGAAACGTTCCAGGGCCATGAGCGACTGTGCCTTGAGCATCGGCAGCTCTGCCGACAGCGAGGCCGGCAACTCACCGGAAATCCGGGCGAATGCTGTCAACGCATCCTCGTTCAGACCACGCTGGTAGCGCACCTTGCCCAGATAGAACCAGGCACGATCCCGCACGGACGGCGAGACGTCGGCAGTGAGCAGGCGATTGAAGATTTCTTCGGCCCGCACATGCTGGCCGTAGTTGAGATACAAGCCACCGAGCAGCAGTTCCGATTCTGTCTCGTGGTTCTGGACTCGCCCCGTCGACCGCGCAACCAGCAAATGGGTCAGGGCATCGAAATGCTTGTCCTGATAGAACTGGAACAGCGCTTCACCATAGTAGAGATCACGAACAGCTTTGGCCGCCATGGGATCCGCGGGCCCTGAACCGGCCGCTGATGCCACCGACATCTGCAATCCCAGGACAAATGCCGTTACGCAAGCCACCAGCCGGACTACTGCCAAAGCGGTAGTCCGGCTGGTGGCTTGCGTAACGGCATACGTGCGTGACGTGTTGGCAATTGCCAGACTCACCGCCTACTCCCACTCCTTGACCAGGAACTCAGGCTGCTGCTTGCTCTCCCGATCTGAAATCCGCAGCTCCACGAACTTGGCGCCGATGCCCTTCTCGATCTTCAGCGTGGCGCCCCGTCGATAGTCCCGGGTATGCGGCCCTTCGCCGGTAAAGACGGCGGTCAACTCGTGCTCACCTGTTTTCAGGTTGCCCAGGTAAATGCGGTGCACACCACCCCGTAGTAGGGCTGCGACTTCGCGGTCCGTATACAGATAGTTGCTGACCGGCTTGTCGTCGATGCGGATTTGCACCGAATCCAGGTCGAAGAAATCGCCTACATCCATGGAGACGAAAACGGCCACCTGCGTATTGGCTGGAAACAACAGCTCTTCTTCAAGCAGAAACAGCTCCCGATTGAGATCCAGCACTTCGTCTTTCAGCACCTGCACTTCGCCATCGACGCTGGCTGCCGCTGGTGCAACTTCGTCAGCACGTGCCGGAAAGGTGCTGAGAATGCCGGTGATAAACAGCACTCCGCTGATGAGATGAAACTGCGTGAGGTTGTTGGCCATGGTTGACTTCCTGGGCTGCATGCCTGGTTCTGGTATTGGTAATTCCGCGACTACTCGCGGATGAGCTTGGTCAGTTCTTCGTCGTACAGGGCGACATCTCTGTCCCGATACTTCTCGTGGACAAACCGGACGTTGCCATGAGCATCGATCAGGACAGTCAGCGGCAGGTCGGAGAGGTCATACTGCCGGGCAACGGAGCGCTCCCTGTCATGCAGAACCATCAGGTTCAGACGACGGCTCGCCTCGGTGGTGGGCTGCGCATCCTTGTCGATATTTATAGCTACTACCCGGACGCCATTGGCGGCATATTGCTTCTGTAACCGGTCGAGTTCCTGCAGCTGTTCGGAGCAACGGCCACACCAGTCCGCCCAGAAGTTCAGCATGACGACCTCACCGCGCCATTCAGAAAGCCGGACGTTTTTTCCTGTAGCGTCTTTAAGTGCAAAATCCGGAGCGGGCTCGCCGGGAACGGCGGTGGTCGCCTGAACCTGAACGGTGGCGAACAACGTTGTGGCCAACAGCAGTACCGGCAACAACGGCAGCCGCCATCTGTCGTACCGCCAGATACCCATTGCCGCGTGCATTCAGATCGATCCCTTGTGCCGTGTTCAGGCAGACAAGGGCAACGCGCTGCAATCGGGGACGCGCAAAAACGCAGTCTGCGCACTGCGTTCGGGTTCGGCAGCTCCGCTGTCGTTAGCGCGCCCTGAAAACGGGGGCGTGCTGGCAGACCGGTGGCTTTGCGTCCCCGCCTTTCAGCGGGTTTGCCTTTGTCGGCATTGGAATGTTGACAATTTCTGGCGTGAATTCCTGAGACCTTGCTCACGTCCTTCCGTGCGTGAGTCAAATTGCAGGACGCTTATGTCAAAGCCAAGGCGTACGCCATCAGCGCAGTGGCAGGACTGGCTTACTCGGGTTGCAGATCGCTCGACAAGTGCACATCACCTTTGGCGTCGACGAGTACGGCGGCGTAGCCTGGTGTGGCATCAATCAATGCCAGACCCTTCTCAACGCCCAGTATGAATACGGAGTTGTCGAGTCCGTCCGTCATGGTGGCATCCGGGCCGATAACGGTAACGCTGCGCATACCGCGCGCCGAATCGCCGGTTTTCGGATCGATGATGTGGTGATAGCGCACACCGTCTTCATCAAAATAGCGTTCGTAGTCACCGGCGGTCGATATGGCCTCGTCGTCCAGCGCGAGGCGCGTGATCCAGCGATCAGCGACATCAGGATCACGAATGCCCACGATCCACGGCTTGCCGTGGCGGTCGCCGATCAGCCGGGTGTCGCCTCCGGCGTTGACCCGTCCCGAAGTAATGCCGGCTTTACGCAGCAGGTCGGCCACCTTGTCGCAGGAATAGCCCTTGCCAATTCCACCAAGGTTGATCCGTGTACCGGGCTTGCTGAAACGGATTGTCGATTTGTCAGGATCCAGAAGCACGTGCCGATAGTTGATATCCGGCAGGTTTTCCCGGATCGCTTCGGCATCCGGGTGGATATCAGCCCGAAAATCATAAAGCCGCCCGACGCTGTCGAAAGTGATGTCGAAGGCACCATCGGACAGTACCGACATTTGCAATGAGCGCTGGACGATATCGAAGAGCTCTGCCGATACCCTGACCGGCTCCTGTGCCGCCAACCGGTTGACCCTGGAGATTTCCGAATCCGGCTTGTAGGTGCTCATCCACGATTCAATGCGGTCGAACTCCGCCATCCCGGCGGCCAACAGCGGCCTGGCCTGTGCCTCGCTATCGGCCCAGATCTGGATTTCGACGCGGGTGCCCATCTTGCCACTGGTATCGGTATACCACTCAGCATGAGCGGTCGCGGCAAATGCACAAATCAGAACAACGGCCAACTTCAAACAGCTACGCAGCATGGGCTCTCTCATCGACAAGCTGGCGATGGTACTGCCTGACGTGGCTCTAGAACCAGAGCGAAAAGAATATCTGGTAGATCTGTGCGTCAAAATCGTAGAGTGGTTCGTCACCCACGACCGTGTTGACGCGCAGATCCCGGAAGTCGTCATAGGTGAACATGTAGTAGTCGATGAAGGCATTGACAGTGGCCTTGAGTGGCCGATCGCCTTGCCGGTCCAGGAAGGTATAGGTCACGCCAAGGTGTGGTCCCTGACTCTGAAAGGTGCTGAGTTCCTTGTCGCGAGCCAGATAGTTCTGGTAGTTCGCGTACGGAAAGAGATCACTGTAGAAGTCTGCACCCGTCTGCGTATAGAAGCGGTACTGCAGATCGAACAGCCACCTGGTGCGGAAGGGTTGGGCATAGCCGACTGAAAGCGTGTGGGCTTCTATGCCCCAGTCATCAGTATAGAAGCGGTATTCTGCAGAAAGGGCCGCATCGTAAGCGAGATGGTATTTCGCCCGGATAGCAGCTGCATTGCTGGCGTGGGTACGCGGATAGACTTCAGATTGCAGCCCATACCCCTGCGGCTCATTGGCATCCACATACCGGACCCGGCGGTAGGGATTGTTCAGGTAGCCTTCATCGGCTATGGCCTCGTAGGAGAAGCCGACGATCAGATTGCGGGTCAGAATCTGCGTCAGACCAAGACGATAGGCGCTGCGATCAACCGTATCGGAAAACACAGGATCGCCGCGTTTGCTGACCTTGTCGGCGCCACTGCCGTAACCCATGGAAATGGTCGTCAGCCCGCCAAAAACATCCTGGCTGATGGAAAAATTCAGCGATTTTGCCTCGTAGTCATTTTCGTTGCTGGAGCTGTAGCCCACACTCATTGTGGTATCACCGTGCAGGTAGTCGACACCCCCGCCCCACTGCTTGCGCTCCTCCTTGTAGCCATCCGGGCTTGCCCCGGTGGTCACCACGTCGATTGATGCACTGCTGATCGTGTCGACGTAGTAGCTGCCAGTGACCGATACATTTTCGCCAATCGATTTCCTGACCAGCAGCGAGGGGCCGTTGATCTCGATACCGCCCCCATCATAGAAATGATGCAGATAGTCTGCGCGGTCCGGTGGCAGCACGCCGGCCTCCAGTGCCGGTGAAGCCAGGATACACAGAAGCGACAGACCGGAAAGCAGCAGATTCCTGGAATTACGTCGGCACATCTCAGTTACACCCGCATCCGCCGCCCGCACTGCCGGAGGCGCCGCGCGCTCCCTCACGGGCTTCAAATACGTGATCGAGGTATGCGCCTGAAACCGGATTCCGGTCGAAGCTCATGATCGGTTCCGCCAGCCGGTCCCGCTCATAGGGCTTGACCCAGGGCTGAATGGAGCTGCAGCCACCGAGCACGAAGCCTGCTCCGATGACCGTCAACAATGCGATCGTGCCGGGTCTCACGTGCGCTCCCGGATCAACTGGCGAATCATGTCCTGGTATTTGCCTTCGTCCCCGGGCTGGTAGCCCTGGTGCACGAAGCGGATGTTCCCTTTGCGGTCGACGATGACGGTGCTGGGCATTGCCGAGACGTTGTACAGCTTGCTGACGCCGTTTTCCGGATCCAGAAGTATCGGAAAGTCCACCGGCACATCCTTCAGGAACGTATCCATCATGCGAGTGTCCTCTTCAACATTCACACCCAGCATCGTGAAGCCCAGTGATGCGTACTTCTTGTGGATCTGCTCCAGCAAGGGCATTTCCTTGCGGCAGGGCGCGCACCAGGTTGCCCAGAAATTGATCAGTACCACCTGGCCTTTGAGGCTTGCCAGCGACACCGCCTCACCGGATCGTGCCTTCAGACTGAAAGGTGCCGCAGGACTGGCATTCCCGCCTGCCATACTTTCGCCGGCAATGGCCGGGGCCATCGCCAGTACGGCGGTCAACAGCAGGGTTCGGCGGGTAGTGTGCAACCGTTTGTGAAAGTGCATGGTAATGCGGTCCTCGTCGTCACTGAACTCAGAAAAAGAAGTTGATACCCATGGTCAACTCGATGTTGTGGGTGCTCTTCTTTTCGCCGGAGGTGAACTCCAGGTCGAACAGGTGATCCCGAACGCCAAAGTCGAGTGCCAGCCAGTCCGTAGCAAGCACCTGATATCCGGCACCAAACGTCATGGTGAAGTAGTCATCAACGCCAAGGCTCGTCTGGCCAGCGCCGGCAATAACGTACAACGCCGAGTTGAATGCCCAGTTGCGACCTATAAAGGTTTCACCTGGCAGCAGGTTGTAACCTACCGATACATCGTAGTACTCGTACTTCCGGTCGGAGCCGAGCAAGTCAAAGCCAGCGAGCACTTCGGCACTCGTCAGTCCAAGTGCACTGGAGGTTGCATAGGTGCCCTCGGCGAACAGTCCCTCGGTAATGTGATATCTGCCGCGCAATCCGTACACCGTGGTCGAACCAAAATCTTCCACACTCAGCAGGCCTGCAAAAGCGCCGACTTCAAAATTCTCGGTGTCGATCTTTGGCCGCTTGATCTCCCGACGCTCAACTTCGGGCGAAATCACCGGGGCGGACGCATTGGCATCCTCCATCGGCGGCTTGTCACGCCCGAAAACGCTACAAGCCGACATCGTGGCTGCCAATACCATTAAAAGAAGAAGGCGAAGCCGGCTTTCCATTCGTCCAGTTCCTCGTTGTCGTCGCGGCTGGTAAACGTCAGGTAGCTGTTGTATTCGGCACGTAGCAGAAAGCGTTTGGACAAATACATGCGCAGGCCAAGCCCGACCTGCCCGATCTGGTCAGTACGATCTTCCGTGGAGACCAGCGTTGCCTTGGGCTGTACATGAATCATTCCCGTGCCAAGCGCTGCGTATGGCGACACCTTCCACTCCGGGAAGGGCTGAATTGTGATGGCGATCGTCGTCAGCCAGCCGTCCGAAAAGGTGCCGCTGATGTCGGCAAATTGCAGTTCTGTACTGATATTTCGCGTCCATCGATATGCCCCATTCACCGAGATGACGCTGGCGCCATCCAGATCGCCCAGTGCCAGCGCCAGCTCCCACCGTCGTCCCATGTAGTCATCGGCCGTCGGGTCGTCGAGTTCGATCGGCTTGCCGGCGGTATCCAGTGTCTGTTCGATCTCGGCAAGCTTTACCCAACCCTCGACGTCCCTGTCGGTGCGTACCTTGAACCAGTCGGTTCGACGTTTCAGGATCTGGATCTGCTGCCCCCGATCCACCACATGGAACACCGGGAAACCCCGCCCCGGCCCGGTGTGAAGCTCCAGATACGGCTCCGCCACCACAGCCTCATAGTGGCTGGCTTTTCCATAAGCGGGTGTGACCAGGGACACGAATCCGAGGGCCGCGATGAGAAGTAGCTGACGCATTCATGTCCCCGGATGAATTAGTTGAGCGGTGCCTGGAAAGGATCGTTGTAGTACTGGGCACCGATATCGACCCATTCCGACAGCAACTTGAGTTCGGCCGGCGTAAGCCAGCCTGCATGTGTGCCGTCGGAAGCGAAACGACTGAAGAATCGGGTGGAACTGCGCGCCCCGGCCGGCGACATCGATGCGGGCACATTGACAGTGGCAAAGACCGGATCGCCGGTAACCGGGTCGACACCGACCTGCACCAGCCGATCCTGCAGGGCGCCCTCAGCGAGAACCTGCTCATTGTCGTTTGACAGCAGCTCCCGGTAAGCCTTGAAGTGGTCGGCGTTGATGTCGGAAGGTCCATCTGTCAGATCGAGCTGACCGGCAGGCACCTGTGGTGCACCCGCGGCATCCGTCGGCGAATGACAGGTGGTGCAGGTGTGATCGGCCAGGACCGTCACACCATCCGCATCAAAGGTGATCCGCGGGACGGACCACAACGGGTGGATGTGGGTCTCATAGTTGATTGTGATCCGGCAACGCGGCGACCAGGCCGCAATGCAATCGCCGGGGGTGGGTAACGGCGTGGTCAGATCCGCATAGCGATAGTCAAGATCTGCATCCTTGGCGCGCCCGGCTGCCACCGGATCGGTCCAGATATCTGAATACCGGATGTCCACGCTGGGGGTAATCAATGCGCAATCGGTGGCACAACTGATGCGCTTTTTCACCTGCGCCATGGTTTCACCAAAGTCAGCGAAGTACGTCGACTCGGTGTTGGGGAACGGCTGCGCATCGGCAGGTGCGCCGGACCACGCGCTGCTAAACGCGGCGCGGCGCCCGTGGGACTTTCCGCTCTGGGGATCATGACATCCGTTACAGCTCAGCACCTCGCCGGGCCGCACCTGCATCCAGTTCTGATGACGTGGTGAGAACCGGCGTCCGTTTTCATCAAGCACCGACACGGCGAACGGAACATTGGCCGGAACCTTGGCAACAACCGAGCCATCAGGCTCTATCGGCACATAGCCAAGAATTTCACGCATGCCCTGGCCCCGGCTGACGCCAAAGGCGCTGTTGTCGAAGTCGAGGAAGTCCCGGTCTGGCAGCGAAACCGGCTTTTCCAGACGGAGGAAACGTGCCGGGCGCAAACCGGCAATGGTCTGGGCCGGATCGGCCAACGCGGCAATATTCAGCGTCGCGGTACCATCGATATCGTAAACGCTGCGAATGTCGATCAGCCCGGCGCCTTCGGCCATCAGGTTCGGATCAAGTGTTCCGGTCGATTCCCAATCAAAGATTACCGGCGGCACGGACCGCGGCTGTGCTGCCACGATGTCACTGATGATGATGCCTTCCTGCGGCGCGAAGACCGGTGCCTGTGTGTTGGCTACCAGATCGTAGACCCATACGCCGTACAGCGGCGGCGCGGCCACAGCATTGGGATCGGCCAGTGCGGCAGCACTGCAGGGGACGATCCGCTGGCTTGCATCCAGCAACCGGCACGGACTCCAGGCGACAAACATCCGGCTGGTGCCGTCGAAGAGCGGATAGGCCGATGCAAATTCGCCGCCCGGGGAAATGCTGTCATCCGTGCGGACGTCATTTACCACAACGCTGGACTGGGCAGGTCCTGCGAGCATTCCGCTGTTCGCGGCAGTCGGCTGCAGGTTTTCGACAAAGTTCTGGGCATCAATTGCGACCAGATTGCCGCCGGCTGCAGTCGTCTGAAACGGCTTGACGATGGTCAGGATCTTGCCGTCGGGCATCTCCCGTGGCTGCACAAACTGGACTGTCGCACCGTCGGTTCCCGTGGCATGGCTTTGTGCACCATAGAAAAGCTCGAGGCCAGTACCGTCGGGGTTCATGCGGTAAAGGTTGATCTCGTTATTGGCGGCTGCATGGTCCCATCGGCTGAACAGGACCTGGCCATTGGCAAGAATGGTGGGGTCCATATCGTGGCTTTGATTGAACGAGACCTGATGGATGTCTGATCCGTCGGCATTCATCACATGGAGAACAAACGCCGGTTCGTTCCGGTTTTCGTTGTCCGCTTCGAACTGCGGCTTGCCCTCGTCGAGCAGCACAGCCTTGGACTGCCGCTGCCGCGTGGACGAAAAGATGATTCTGCCGTCTGGCAGATAGTGTGGCGCCGTGTCCTGACCTTCCTCGGCGTTCAGGTCCGAGGCGATAACACGACGCAAGGTATCCGTACCAATGGCGTACTCCCAGATATTCCACGTCGGCTGATCTTCCTCATCGGCGCCTTCAATGAAGGGACCGCGCATTGCAAAAAGCACCAGATCGCCGTCGAAGGACATTTCCAGGTCGCGGATATCGTAAAGGCCACTGCCCTGCGTTATCCGGTCTGTCACGTTGATTTCGGCGGCGGAAACAGCAGCCCGCTGGCGAACAAACAGGTCGGCACCGATATTGAAGGTACGCATTTCACGCAGGTCAACCGGCTGAAGCATGCCCTGATCGTCCAGCGGCAGCGGTCGCTTGACGTACGCAATGGGCACATCAAGCACGGCAGGATCGGGGCTCTGGCCGCCACCTACCCCGCCACCACCACACGCTGTCAACGCCGCCACCATGACCGCGGTTGCCAACCCGGAAATCGTGAAAAGCTTGCTTGCCGGACGCGCGCGAGCGCCCGACGATGTCTTGTGCATCCCTGCAGTCATCATCATCCCCATCCCGGCCCGCCCACAGGCCGTGATGCATAAGACCCGAATCACAGCGGCAGATTGCCGTCGACCTAACGTAATGCATTGGCATTTCAGGGAACTGTTAAGGCAGTCACAGAACGTCGGACGGCATGGATCGCTAAATGAACACCGGCGCGCAAGGCGCCGTATTTTGGGATGGGCACAACGTGATCACCTTGCTGTCAGGACGGCGCAGCGCCGTCGCTATACCCGGGTCGTGGGCGCCTGCGATTGGTGTACCTGCAACCCGTACGGACATTGGTCGTTGGCTGATGCTGGTCATTGCAGCGGCCTGCATCGCGCTGTTTGTCAGCAAGCCAGCTGATGCTGGCCCGCGCGAACAGGCCCGCCGTATCCATGAGCGACTTGCTGGCGTGCCCCCCTCTGAATCCGTGCTGGCTGACATGCAGGCAGACGTCGCTGGTGGTCAGGCGACCGACGCTGCCTTCACCGCGATGGAAAACAGCAACTTCTACAGCGTGACGCTAAAGAACTTTGCTGCACCATGGACCAATCGCGATCAAAGTGTGTTCGTCCCGCTGAATGACTACACCGCCACAGTAATTGGCATGGTTCGCGACGATGTCCCTTTCAACACGCTGCTGTCGGCAAATCTGGTGTATGTCGGAACAGGGAGCGGTGTTCCGGCCTATTCACCTGCCAACAACGATAACTACGAGGCCCTGGACGATCAGAGCGCAGATCTGAAGACGCGTCTGACTGCTTCAACGCAGACCGCCGCCAGCGGCCTGCCTGCCGAGGCCACGGCTGGCGTGCTGACAACGCGTGCCGCTGCCCAGGCATTCTTTGTAGCTGGCACCAATCGGGCGATGTTTCGCTTCACGGTATTGAATCACCTGTGTCGCGACCTGGAGCAGCTGAACGATACCAGCCTGGTTCCTGACCGCATTCGCCAGGATGTCTCGCGAAGCCCGGGCGGTGACAGCCGGATCTTTCTCAACAACTGTGTAGGTTGCCACACCGGCATGGACCCGCTGACCCAGGCCTTTGCCTATTACGACTATGACGAAGCCCAGGGGCGCCTTCAGTACACCCCTGGTGTTGTCCAACCGAAGTACTACCGGAACGACACCACCTTCCCCTACGGCTACCACACGCCCAATGACCACTGGGCCAACTACTGGCGGGCTGGCCGCAATGCCCTGCTGGGCTGGGATACGCAGCTCCCTGGCAACGGCATTGGCGCCAAATCGATGGGTGAAGAACTGGCAAACAGCACTGCTTTCGCGCGTTGCCAGGTGGAAAAGGTATTTCGCAATGTGTGCCTTCGGTCGCCTGTGAATGGCACCGATCGCTCACAGATTGATTCGATGGTTGGTACGTTCCGGTCCGGCGGCTACAAGCTGAAGCAAGTCTTCGCCGAATCTGCTGCGTACTGTATGGGCGATTGAACGGAGGCTCGGAAACGTGAACGCATCAGGGATGACGAACGTGTCGGGCCGGTTGCGCCTGGTTGGCGCAGCGATTGGCGCGACTGTGGTACTGGCCGCCTGTGGTGGTGGTGCTGGTACTGAAAGACTGCCCCCGAACAGCCTGCCGCCTCCGGTTACGTACGCCGGCCCGCCGCCGGCTACCGACGATATCCGCAACTTCATGAGCGCCTTCTGGACCAACGTCCGCAATGGCGGTGTCGCGAAGTGCTCCGGCTGTCATGGCAGCACACAGACACCGATGTTTGCCCGTGAAGACGACGTAAACCTCGCCTGGGCCGAAGCCGATCAACTGGTCAACCGCGATGATCCAGGCAGTTCGGTAATTGTGCAGAAGATGGCCAGTGGCCATAACTGCTGGCTCGGCAGCAATCAGGCGGCTATCCAGGCCTGTACCGCCACCCTGGAGACCTGGGTTCAGAACTGGCTGGCGGGTACGGCGAGCGGTGGCAACAAGACCATTCAGCTTGTCGCGCCGCCCAACCGGGATGTGGGCCAGAGCCGCAACTTCCCGGACGATTCGGCTGGCTATGCCAACACGGTGTATCCACTGGTCAAACAGTACTGCGCGGGTTGCCACAACTCGAACTCGGCCACCCAGCAGTCGCCGTTCTTTGCCGACGATGACCTGGAATCTGCATACAGCGCCGTCAAGACCAAGATCAATCTGGACACACCACAGAACTCGCGGCTCGTGGTTCGCCTCCGCGACGAATTCCACAACTGCTGGGACAACTGTGCGGCGAACGCACAGACCATGGAGAATGCGATTCGAACCTATGCCCAGCAGATCCCGGTGACCAGCGTGGATCAGTCGCTGGTGCTCAGCAAAGCACTGACTCTCTATGACGGCACGGTAGCCAGCGGCGGTAGCCGCTACGAGGCCGGGCAGATTGCCCTCTGGGAATTCAAGGAAGGCAGTGGCACCACGGCCTTCGATACCAGTGGCACCCAACCCGCCATCAACCTGACGTTGTCCGGCGATATCAAGTGGGTCGGTGGCTGGGGCATTGATATCAAGAGCGGTCGTGCCCAGGGTTCAACGACAGCGAGTCGCAAGCTGCGCGACCTGATCGTTCCGACCGGCGAGTACACGATCGAGGCATGGGCTGCACCAGCCAACGTCAATCAGGAGGAAGCCCGGATTGTCAGTTATTCAGCCGGTCCGAACCTCCGCAACTTCACCATGGGTCAGACGCTGTACAGCTACGACTTCTTCAACCGCAGCAGTACCTCGGATGCCAACGGTACACCGATGTTGCAGACCTCGGATGCCGATGAAGACGCACAGGCGACTCTGCAGCACGTCGTGATGACCTACGATCCGGTCAACGGCCGGCACGTCTATGTGAATGGCCAGGATACCCAGGACATGGATTCCGCCACAGCGGGCACACTGGGCGACTGGGACGACACCTTCGCTCTGGTGCTCGGTAACGAGCCGTCCGGCGATCGCCAGTGGCAGGGCGTGCTGCGTATGGTCGCCATCCATAATCGGGCAATGACACCGGCACAGGTTCAGCAGAACTACGATGCAGGGGTCGGCGAGAAGTTCTTCCTGCTCTTTAACGTGAGTGCACACAGCGGCGCTGCCGACACCTACCTGATGTTCGAAGTGAGTCAGTTCGACAGTCACAGCTATCTGTTCAATCGACCAACGTTCATCAGCCTGGATCCGGATTTCACACCCAGTACGCCCATCGCGATACGTGGCCTGCGAATTGGCGCCAATGGTCTGGTGGTACCACTCAGCCAGGCCTACCAGCACGTGAATACACAGATCAGCACGGCCGACGGTTATACGCCGGAAGCAGGTCAGGTGCTGTCGAGCCTGGGGACAATTATCCCTCTGGAAAAGGGCCCCGATCAGGACGAGTTTTTCCTGACCTTCGACGTGCTCGGCAACGACTCCAACGTGGTGACTGAACCAGCCCCGCTGGCGCCCCCACCGCCTGCCGATGGAGACCCGGTATCCGACATTGGCGTGAAAACCTTTGACGAGATCAACGCCAGCATGTCGACAATCACCGGTGTGCCAGCCAGTCAGCCAGCCGTGAAAACCACCTATGCACTGGTGAAGCAGCAACTGCCGGCGGTGTCTGACATGAATGCAGTCCTTGCCTCGCATCAGGTGGGTATCGCACAGCTCGCCATAGAGTATTGCAATGCTCTGGTCGAAGACCCGACGCTGCGCTCGGCCCTGTGGCCAGGCTTCGACTTCAACACACCGGCGAACACGGCCTTCAATTCACCAGCCAAGCGGGACCAGATCTTCGTACCGCTGCTGACACGGGCCATGGGCACCAACGTAGCTACCCAACCGAACGAAGCAGCCGTGCGCACCGAACTCGACAATCTGGTGCAAGACCTGACGTCCTGCGGCGGCTCGTGTGCCGCCGATCGCACCAAAACCGTCGTCAAGGCCGTCTGCGCTGCCACCGTTGGCAGCGCCACCACACTGGTCCAGTAAAGGCAACGAACATGGCAAGCAACCGAAAGACCCGTAACTACTTCGAGCCGCAGCGACACCCGGACCATCCACGTCCGGTTACCCGTCGGCAACTCATTGCCCAGGGTTTCCGGGCTGGTACTGCCTCGGTCATTGGCGCCGGTGTGTTCAGCATGTTTGCCAATCCGCGCGCGGCGTATGCCGCCTTGGCCCCGGATCTGGAAACTCTGAAAGCCCAGTGTGGAATTGCGACGCAGGGTGCGGGAAAAATTCCGTTCATTTGCTTTGACCTCGCTGGTGGCGCCAACACTGCGGGCTCCAATGTGCTGGTCGGCGGCGCGGGCGGCCAGCTCGACTTTCTGTCCACGGCCGGCTACAACAAGATGGGCCTGCCAGGCGACATGATTCCACCCGTGGTCAGCGCGATCACGCAACAGGACCACATAGACCAGACCATGGGTCTGGCCTTTCACACCGACAGTGCCTTCCTCCGCGGCATGATGACCAACGTTGCATCAGGCACAGCCGCCAACATCAACGGTGCGGTCATTCCGGCGCGATCGGAAAATGACACTGGCAACAATCCGCATAACCCCATGTATGGCATTGCCAGAACGGGTGCCGACGGATCGCTGTTGGGCCTCATTGGTTCGCGCAACTCCGATTCTGGCGGCAACTCGATGGCACCGGTGATGATGATCAACGCCGAAGACCGGCCGACCAAGGTCGATCGACCCAGCGATGTCACCGGCCTTGTTGATACCGGCGCACTGGTGGGCCTGTTGAGTCAGACCGACGCGGTAAAGGTGCTGGAATCAATCGAGCGCATCAGTGACATGAAACTGCAGCGGGTCGATACGCGGCTTACGGTGACCCAGGACGAAGTACTTAAGGACCTGGTGAACTGCGGCTATGTGAAGTCGGCAGATATCGCCGATCGCTTCGGCGATCCAACAAGCCTGAACCCGTCAATCGATCCGGAAATCGTCGGGCCGAGTGGAATCTTCACGCAGGCCGAGTTCGACAGTGACGCAGAGTTCCGCAAGACCGCTGCCGTCATGAAGCTGGTCGTCAACGGCTTCGCGGGTGCCGGCACAATCACCATGGGTGGATACGACTACCATGGTGGCCGTCGGGCCGAAGGTGAGGTCAAGGACTTCCGCGCCGGACGCTGCATGGGCGCTTGCCTGGAATATGCCGCCCGGGTCGGCGTGCCGCTGATGATGTATGTGTTCAGCGATGGCTCCGTATCCAGCAACGGTGCCATTGACAACTCGACTGATGGCCGTGGCAAAGGTGAATGGAGCAGCGACAACCAGTCGACCGCTGCCTCGTTCTTCCTGGTCTACAACCCTGGCGGACGGCCCACGCTGATGGGCGGAACGCCCGAGCAGCAGGCCAGACGTCAGCAGATCGGCTATTTCCGCAGCGACGGTTCAGTGGAAACTGCCGCGTCGCCAGCGGCAAATAACGTGAACCTGCTGGTGGAGACCGTGGTGCTCAACTACATGGCATTGCATGGCGACCAGGGCAATTTCCCGACGCTGTTTCCAGGCAACGGGCTTGATCATCGACGCTACGTGATTCACTGACTGCATTTGCGCCCATCGTCAACGGAACTATCTGATCGATAGCGGGTTTGGCGGGTACTGCCAACCTGGGGACGGCTGCGGGATTGCAATGTCATAATCAATCTCATGTCGTCTCCCACGTTTGTCGATCTGCTCGCCTGTCCCCGCTGTGATGCAGCCCTTCAGGAACTTTCTGACCACCGGTTTGGCTGTGCCACCTGTGGTCTGAAGTTTCCAACCATTGACGGTATTCCCTGCCTGTTTGCCGAGCCCACGGCCACGCTGGCCGAGTGGCGACAACGATGGCATTTCGCCATGGAAAAACTGAGCCGGGATGCTCAGGGACTGCGCAACGAACTCAAGAACTCCCGGCTGCGACCGCTGACCCGCGAGCGGCTGACCTTGATGGCAGATGCCTTCACCGATCAGGCCCAACGGCTCGCCACCCTGCTCGCACCCCTCGAACTGCAGGGCTCCCGGACTGCACTGGCAACGCACCTGGCGATGCAGACGCGCCTGCCAGTGGACCAGGGACTGACCACCTACTATGCGAACGTTCACCGGGACTGGGCCTGGGGCGACGAAGAAAATTCCGCGTCCAGCCGTCTCGTGATGGATGTCATTGGCGATCAGACGCCAGAGAATATGGTTGTGCTGGGCGCCGGAGCCGGACGCCTGGCTTACGACCTGCACCAGGCGGTTCAACCGGCCGTTACTGTGGTGCTGGACTTTAACCCGCTGCTGTCACTCATTGCCCGGCGGGCCGCTGATGGCACGGAAACCGGGTTATGGGAGTTTCCTATTGCACCGCGATCGCTCAGCGATCATGCCCTGCTGCGAACCCTGGTCGCGCCGGAACCTGTCAACGACGGGTTTCATGTGGTGCTGGCCGACGTGCTGTACCCACCGCTTCTGCCCGGCACAATTGACCTGATCGTGACGCCGTGGGTCGTGGATATCCTGCCTGAAGATTTCCGGAGCCTTGCCTGTCGTATCAATGGCCTGCTCAAGCCAGGTGGACGCTGGATCTGCTTTGGCTCACTGGCCTTCAGTCAACCTGAGGCAGCCGGTCGCTACAGTCTGGAGGAAGCTCTGGCGATCATCATGGACAGTGGTTACGCCGAACCCGCTGTACGTGAGGACGAGATTCCATATATGTGTTCGCCGGCCAGTCGGCATGGACGCCGGGAGCTGGTTTTGACAATCGCCGCCACCAAGACCAGCGACATGGTGAAACCGCAGCGGCATCAAGCACTGCCCGACTGGCTGGTCAGCGGCACGCAGCCTGTGCCGCTACTGCCGCCGTTTCAGCTTCAGGCCATGACCACACGAATCTATGGATTCATCATGGGCCTGATCGACGGTCGTCGTTCAATCAGCGATATGGCAAAACTGCTGGCCGACCAGCGTCTGATGACCCGCGAAGAAGCCGAGCCTGCCGTGCGCGGCTTTCTGACCAAAATGTATCAGGACAGCCAGCGGCCACCCGGTTTCTGAACCTGCTGGCCGGATCTCTATTCTGAACCCGTGCCCGCCCGGGGCAATCGGACCGTGATTGCCGCGCCACCCAGAGCCGCGCGATCAATGTGCAGCTCGCCCAGGTAGAGGCTAACGATTTCCCGCACGACAGCGAGCCCGATGCCCTGACCCGGGACGTCGCCACGCTGGTCAGCGCGGATGCCCCGTGCAACACGGCCTCCCGCTGATCGTCGGGGATCCCGGGGCCGTCGTCTTCCACCTTGATCAGCAATTCCTGGCCAGACTCAACCGTCACAATGATCTGACTACTACACCACTTCCATGCGTTGTCGAGCAGATTGCCCAGAATCTCATACAGGTCACCCTGTTCGGCCGGATAGCTCGCATCCTCGGGCACGTTCAGTTCACAAGTCACCGCCCGATCGCGATGAATTTTGCGCATGCTGGCCGCCAGCTCCTGCAGCACCGGCAGCAGCGCCACCGGTCGCGCAGCGACTGCGTGGCCCCATCGCGGCTGCACGCTTCAGCTGATAGTCGATAACGCCCTGCATGCGGTTCACCTGCCCGGTCAGCAGTGCGCGATCGGGCTCGCTGGCACTGACCTCGGAACGCAATACGGCCAACGGCGTTTTCAGGCTATGCGCGAGATCATCCATCGTGGTTCGATAGCGTTCCATGCGCTGTCGCTCGGAGCGCAAAAGGATATTGAACCCCCGTCCTACGCCCTCCAGTTCGCGTGGATATTCGTCGCTCAGCGCATCACGGCCGCCCTTCTCGATTTCAGCAATCTCGGCCGACATCCGCCGCAATGGCTGCAGACCGAAGCGGATGGCCAGCCATAGCGCGGCCAGCAGCACCAGCATCACACCGGAGAACCAGCCCAGAAGCTGGCGGCGAAACTGCACGAGCTGCCGAACGGAGGCGGCGAGATCGGCTGCCACAAATACCTGGAAAGCGGGTGTCGCGGTCGGCCCCAGCTCCCAGTTGATGGCCACTCCCAGCATTAATGCCTGGGTGCCGTCGGCCAGCTTTCGCCGTGACAGCGTGCGCTGACCAGCGTTCAGGGTGGTGCCACTGGCGAGATCCAGGCCAACAGCCGAGGGCGATCGCCACAGCGGTAGTCCCGCCGCATCGAGAATTTCCGCATACAGGCCCGAACCAGGGTTGCCCAGTCGCGGATCGAGCAGACGCTGGGGAATGGTGAGGTTACCCACTTCATCAGGCTCGACGGCGCCTATAAGTGCCGTCACCTGGGTATCCAGCTGATCGATCAGTGCCTCATCTGCGCTGCGCTGAAAGACAATATCCAGGATCCCGATCGTGATACCAAATGCTGCCAACAACATTACGGCAGTGATGATCAGCAATCGGGTACTTAGCGAGCTGCGCCGGCGAATCATGATTGATTGTTTACAGCCGATGCGTCATGACCAAAGGCCGTGGAAGCGCATGACCAAAGGTCATGGGTTGCCGGTCTCAGTCGGAATTCCGGGAGGCAGGGCTGCCGGCTTGGGAGTCACCGATGCCGGTATCCGGGGAATCAGCCTCGGGAGCCCGTGGCATTCTGTAGCCCTGCCCACGCACTGTTTCAATCAGGCCCAGAGCCCGATCGGGATCCAGCTTTTTCCGCAGCCGGGTCAGGAGCACTTCGACCACGTTGCTGTCACGTTCGAAGTCCTGGTCGTAAAGCTGGTCGGTCAGCTCCTGCTTGCTCACGACCCGGCCGGCACGCATTACCAGCATTTCAAGCAGCCGGTACTCGTAGGCAGTGAGCGCGATGGCCTGGCCCTTGACGCGCACTTCCCGTGCTTGCGTATGCATCTCCAAAGGGCCGGCTCGCAGCACAGGTTGGGCCTGCCCGGCTGTACGGCGTAGCAGTGCGTTGATTCGGGCCTTCAGTTCATCCAGATTGAAGGGCTTCACAACGTAGTCGTCGGCACCGGCATTGAGCCCGTTGACCTTGTCCTGCCAGTGCTCCCGCGCCGTAAGAATCAGAATCGGAAATTCGCAACCACTGGCCCGCAAGCTGGTCACCAGCTCCACACCGGAACGGTCCGGCAGGCCCAGATCGACGATACCGAGCTGCACCGCGAACTCGGATGCGAAATACTCGGCCTCGGCAGCGGTAGACGCTTCGTCGATTACAAAGCCGGCCGCCCGCAGGTTGGCGGCCAGTGACTGGCGCAGGTCAGCATCATCTTCGACGATCAACAACCGCATGGCGACTTCCTCAGGGAATGAGCGTAATCAGCGAATGGCTCCGGATACGGCATCGACCTGATACTCGCGAAGACGCCCATCCGGAGTCAGCACCCGAACCCGGTAGAAGACGGTAACACCATCTGCCTTCCGGTCAACGCGAATGACCTTGCCCTTCGTGTGCTGGCGCACCAGAGTCACTGCCTCGTCCTGGGAAATTCCGTCTGGCACCACGGTATCTGCTGCATACAGATTTGCCATGAACACCGGGGAACCAGCCAGTACCATCAGCATCACGAGTTGGGCTGCACCGGCAAAACCACGGCGGACGAGGAAGCACATGATGGACATTGTCGGGGGTACGGAACACGGAGGCAACGGTGCTCAACTATCGCGCCACCGGGCTTAACCCGTGCTGAAGCTTTCTGGCCAGAGCCCGTGCTTTCGTGCCGATGGGCCAGCGGGACAACAACCAGTTGGCCAGCGGCTTCTTCGAATAGGTCTCCCATCGTGTGAGCTCAAAGCCGGCACGGTCCATCAGAATTCCAAAAGACTGGCGGGAATACTCACAGGCATGACCCGCCGCAAAGTCTTCCGGAAACTGGCGATCGTGCAACCCGGAGCGTTCGCTGAATCGCACCCAGCGTTTGCTCAGGCCCTCCACATTGGGCATCTCGGCGAGAAACAGGCCACCGGGGCGCAATAGTGCGCTGATCTTGCTCATTGCCAGTAGCGGATCCGGCAAGTGCTCCAGCACATGACGCAAGCTGACAACATCAAATGCCTCCCGATCGGCCGCAGCGACTTCGAGATCGAGGAAATTGTCTGTCAACACTTCGCAGCCGACACGCTCTGCCGCAAACGCGGCCATCTCGGCTGACAGTTCCAGCCCCTTGACCTGCCAGCCGTGCTGTTGCGCGGTCAGCAGCAGCCGCCCGTTGCCACAGCCAATATCCAGCAAGCGCCCCGGTGCCGGGGCATGGCGGCGCAGAAAGTGAAACGCCTGGTCATTGTCGCGATTGCGCGCTTCCCGGTCATCGGCTGGATCGACCAGCTTGCGAGTGTATTGCTCCTGCTCGAGTCCGCCGGAAAGATCGTAGTTGACGAGGCCACAGCCCGGGCACTTGTAGTAGCGACACTCCCGCTGGTTGCCCAGCGTGTAATAGAGGTAGAGCCCGTCAGAGTCACACAGGCGGCAGCGAAAGTCCGGCGACTGGGGTATTACCACTGCTGACGCCATTCCAGAAATACCCGCCAGTCGTCATCGGTTTGATTCGTAAGCGTTGTCTTGCGTGACTCAACGCCCAGCCCGGCGCGCAATGTCCCCAGCCACAGTGCCCGGGCATGCAGCAGGTCTGCACCCAGGTACTTCTGCTTGATGGGGGTCACGGTATTGGCCGAGTCCGGCTCACCCACGCGGTTCAATTCGCCGGCTTTCAGCGTCAACGCCCAGCTCGCATCGTGGCTGTCGTTTAACAGCAGGCCCAGCGTCCAGATCTTGGCATCGTTGTCCGCCGTATGACCGATGGTGCGCCCCCGATAGCGCATTCCCGTCGCGTAGGTAGAGTGGTTGTAGCAGGTATTCGGCACACCGCCGCCCGTGACATTGCCGTTACAGAGTGTATCGGACACTTCGAGGTAGGCGCGCAAGCTACCGAGACTGCCAAGCGTCCCCCAGCTTTCAATACCGAACTGCGTCAGAAACAGCGCAGGCCGCAGATTCTGTTCATCTTCGCCAATACGCTGGGAATAGATTGCGAACGGGATACCCCATTGCGCCGTATTCAAGCGGATGTCATAGCCACCGAGCTGATTGCCCGGCTCGTCTTCCGCGCTGACGTTGTCACCCACATTGTCTTTGCCAAAGAGCAGATCCTTGAAAGTACTGAAGCCACAGGGACGGCCGCTTCCGCACCACATGGCCGCGCGTGACAGGCCAAACTCCAGAAAGCGTGCAGGACGAACGGTGGCCCGCATGGCAAAGTACCGCGCGTCGGGTACCGCACGATCACTTTCCAGAAAGCCCCACAACGCCACAAAATCCCAATGACCGATCCAGCTCAACCATTTGGACTCGAACGGTGCTGTGGAATTCCGGTCGATCGTGAAGGCCGGAATGGGGCGCGCGTTGTTTGACAGGATGAGGCTCGACTGCCAGCCCGGCCCCCACCAGCGATCCGTCATCGCTGCCGCGACCATCCAGTTTCCCAGTGCGAGTCCGGCGTAGCTGCCATCGGCCCGCCAGTCCTGACCATCTTCAGCATCAGCGGCATACTGGCCACGCAAGCGTATGGCCGTACGTTCGCCTGTCCACTCCAGCTGCAACTCTGCCTCGGCTGCCTCGCGTGGCGTGTCCGAGAAATCCCGCAAGGCCAGCGCCTCGCTACCGACGGCAAGACGGGCAGCCGGGCGCCAGTCGCCAGTCCGGCGGGCGCGCCTTGCCAGGCGTTGTACCCGGACCAGTGCGGCCGCCTCGGCGTCCGACAAATTTTCGGGCTCGACGACATCGGTCGACAGAATATCGCCCCAGGACAGTGGCCACTGCGTCACCGGCGAGCCGATAACGCCGGCATCGGCCAGCAGCTGGATGTCGTTGCGCAAGCCGATGTCGCCGGGGTCGATCCATGGACCGGCAAAACTTGCAGCCGGAGAACATGCCAGCGATACGAGCAGGCTGACAGCAGGCAAATGAGTGCGCATTCTTCGGCATGGTACGGAGTGGCATCGGCCGGGCGCAACTGGCAGACGCCTTCGCGATGCATAGGCATACCCGATTTGGCAAACGGTCAGCGCATGCGGCAAACTTTGCGGATGAAAACGCTGAAACGACTGTTTGACAACAACCAACAATGGGCAGAACGAATCTGGCAGCAGGATCCCGAGTTCTTTGCCAAGCTTGCCGCCCAGCAGGGCCCCGAATATTTGTGGATAGGCTGTTCGGACAGTCGCGTCCCGGCCAACCAGATCGTCGGGCTGTTGCCCGGCGAAGTTTTTGTCCACCGCAACGTGGGCAATGTGGTGCTGCACGCCGACCTGAACTGCCTGTCGGTACTCCAGTTTGCCATTGATGTGCTGAAGGTCCGGCATGTCATTGTCTGTGGACACTACGGCTGTGGTGGCGTCCGCGCTGCCTATCAGGGCGACCGCCTGGGACTGGTCGACAACTGGCTGCGCCATGTTCAGGATGTGGCACAAAAGCATCACTGCATGATCGACAAGATTCCGGACATGCCCGCTCGCCTGAATCGTCTGTGCGAGCTCAACGTCGAGGAGCAGGTTGCCAACGTCTGCCACACCACCGTATTGCAGGACGCCTGGGCACGCGGCCAGAATGTGACGGTACACGGCTGGATCTATGGCCTGGCCAATGGCCTGCTGCGCGATCTGGAGGTAGGTGGATCAAGTGCGGCTGAATTTGAAGACGCCCATCAGAAACGCGCTGCCGTTTACTTAAAGCCCTGATTTACTGTAGATTGCCCCGCAAGTCGGCGCGCCTGCTGTTCGGGCGTAGCCACATGGAATTTGGCGCTCGGGAAGGTCTCTCCAAGAAGGACCGCGAGCTCTCGGTAGCTTGCAGGAGGCGATCATGGCCCGGAACTTCAACAGAATTGCTGGTGGCGACAGTCGCGTAGCCAACAGTCGCT
>JAWKZI010000019.1:0-55000 GCA_041396045.1 Gammaproteobacteria bacterium
GGTACTGTCGTCGCAGATCGAAGGCACACAATCCTCGCTGTCCGACCTGCTGTTGTTTGAACTCGACGAAGCACCCGGCGTGCCGCTGGACGACGTCCGCGAAGTGTTCAACTACGTGGCCGCACTGGAAGTCGGTCTCCAGCGCATCAAGGAAGGCCTCCCGATCTCTTCCCGCCTGATCCGCGAGATGCATGGCGCACTGCTGCGTGACGGACGAGGCGCCGGCAAGCAGCCTGGTGAATTCCGTCGCACCCAGAACTGGATCGGTGGCCGAACGCCGACCGACGCCGTCTATGTCCCGCCACCGTGGTCGCACATCGCAGCTTGCATCGCCGACCTGGAGCGCTTTATCCACAATCAGCCTGAGCAGACCTCAACGCTGGTCAAGGCTGCGCTGGCCCACGTGCAGTTCGAGACCATTCACCCGTTCCTCGATGGCAACGGGCGTATCGGCCGACTGCTGATCACGTTGCTGCTGACCTCGGAAGGCGTGCTCAGCGAGCCGCTGCTGTACTTGAGCCTCTACTTCAATCGCAACCGGCAGCGCTACTACGAGCTGCTCGACAAGGTCCGCCGCGAGGGCGACTGGGAGGAGTGGCTGGCGTTCTTCGCGGATGCCGTCAATACCACCGCTATGGGCGCCGTGGATACCGCCCGGCAACTCGGTGCGCTTTTCAAGTCTGACCGTGAGCGCATCCAGGCCCTGGGCCGCGAGGCAGGCTCCGCACTGCAGATCCACGAGGCGCTGCAAGCGCGGCCACTGCGCAACGTATCCGGAATGCAGAACGCGACCCACCGTTCGCCTCCCACGATCCTGAAGGCGCTGGATATTCTTGTGAAGCTCGGAATCGTTCGCGAGGTGACAGGTAGACGCCGGAACCGCGTATTCGAGTACCGGAGATACATGGAGCTGCTGAATCGGGATGTATGAGACTCACCGTGACCCGGTCCGCCTGCAGCCGCCGCCAATGCGGTCACACGACCTCTAGCCCGATATCAAACTTCCCGAACCCGCCGCAATCCCCAATGCCGCCATCGTCCAGTACGCCATCTCCGGCGGCAACTGGGACTCGATCTCCCAGTGGAGCGGTAACGCCACCGGCACTGCGGATCCTTTCGTGTACGACAACGGCGATACGCCGGCTTGCTTCAACTGTCCGCCCACGTCATGGGTAACGTCGCCGCCTCCGGCGATGAACGGCACCTACGGCGGCACGCTCTTCGTTGACAGCGTCACGAACGCAGTCACCGGTGGTGCGCTGACCGTGACCGGCGCCATTGCCGATGAGGTCGTCGTTGGTCCCAACACGTGGTGGGTGCGTCAGTACACCAACCTGAGTATCAACTTCGCGACGAACGTGGCCACCTCGGCCGGCACGCCGGTTTGTTACGGAACTGACGTTGCACCCGTTGGGTGTGGTCCTGCCGTTGTCAACGCCGGTACCACGGCCGCGCAGTTCGGGCCCCGCGCCGGTATTGCCAGCCAGACTCCGGACGGCACGGGCGGCGTCGCCTATCTGGCCGCGACCTTCAACGCGAACACGGGACTTCTGGAAGTCTTCCGGGACGGTCGTCGCACCGATGCGACCAACGGTACCGACGTATTGCAACGCTTCACGCTGCAGACGACAGTCGTGCCGGTTCCGGCCGCTGTCTGGTTGTTCGGTTCGGCCCTGGGCCTGATGGGTCTGGCCCGTCGCAAGCGCGCCGCCTGATCGGCCTTCGCCTCAGCTGACGCCTGAACAAAGGGCCGGGTTGGTTCGCCAACCCGGCCCTTTACTTTGTCTGGCCGACAATCACCCGGGCAAAGCGTCCCGGAGTCTGGTCTGCCGAATGCCAAGAATGGATTACCGTCGTTCGGTGTGCAGGCCTGCGCCGGCAACTCCACAGTCGTGGTGAATACGGCGACCGGTAGTCCCGCAATTTGTTTGCATCCGGATGTCTCTGGAAGCAGTGGGGCAAGGAACGCATACGTACTGACATAATCCTGAAGATTCTTTGAGCAACAAAAAATATTCGTCAAACCAGATTGCGTCTTTAATTTGGGCGGCAGAGAATCCGCAACAGCCGAACCTGAAGAGTACTGCGTGGTCGGTGGTTGCCTTGATAAACACAACGATAACGATGGTGATCAGCGATGAAGATGTCTGTGCAACGTACTTTCAAGATCCCGGCTTCTATAGCCCTGCTTGGCGCCATGCTGTGTCTATCAACCCAGGCACAGGCAATTTCCGGTGCTTCTTGTAATGCAAATACATGGGCCTTCGCCAACACGATGGGTGGGCCGTACGGCACGTCTGTAACTCAGGACTCCACATCCAGCGGTGGTCTGTGTGCAAGCGGGCCTGCAGCGGCATTGAATGGTCTGGTCAGCGTCAACGCCACGACCTCGACCGGACCGGCGATTCACAACTTTTCACAGTCGGGGAGTTCGTCGGCCTCCGGGGTGGCCAGCACGGGCTCGCTAGGAGCCAATGCAAGCGGCACGGCCGCTTCAACGCCCATGAGCTACTTTTACACTGATCTTCTCGGCAACGGGGGAGCCAGTGACAACAACTATCAGGCCTCGGCGGGCGGCAGTACCAACGCCCAGTTCTGGGATACGCTGATAATCAATCCGGCACCGGGTGCCCGGCCCGGTGACAAGGTGGAGTTTCAATTTACGCTCGACCTCCATGGCAACGGGAGTGTGGCCGGCAACGGTTACGTCACTGTCAACTCGTCGCTCAACATTCGCCAGGGGTTCCTGGGGGGCGCGGGGGGGGGATTGAATTTATCAGACGCCGGCACCACGAGTGTGATTCTGGCTCTAGATGCCTACACCCCGTTCACGCCATACGAAGTTTCTCTTTCCGGGTTACTTGATCTGACTGTCAACGCCCTGGCTGGCAGGGCCCTGGGCTGTTCCGTACCCAACATCTGGTGTACGACTGATCAGTCACAGTATGGCGACTATTATGGGGATTCCAGTGCCATCGGATCGTATGGTTCGACGGCGTCATTTTATATTGATGTGCTCACGCCCGGTGCTTCATTCACCAGTGAGAGCGGTGCTACCTACCGCAACGTATCGGTGGTACCGGCACCTGCAGCTGTGTGGCTGCTGGGCTCAGGCCTTCTTGGCCTCGCCAGCCTGGTCAAGAGAAAGAAGGCGTAACTTTCAAAGCCGGCGGCACCGCGCTGCCTAAAAGAGGTATTTCAAGGCAGCACTGAACTCCAGGTCGCTACCCGTGTGGTTGACGAACCAGGTGCCCTCCAACGCAATGGTGTATGTGTCACCCAGCCGGGCGGATTGCCGCAGGTTTACGCTGGTGTAAGAGCTGCCAGCGTCGATCTGACCGAAGGTCTGGTTGACCGTTACGATGGTCTTCATGCCCATGGCTTCGTCGACGATGAGGCCCACCTCGGGCACGGCGTACACATAAGGCGACCCGGCTCTATAACCGAGGCCGGCTTTGAGCATGGTGTAAACAAACACCTGCTCGATCGGTGCGAAGGTGAAGCCGAGTCCACCGCTGACATTGCCCGCCAGCTTTCTTTCCAGCTGCTCGTCGTAGTGCGGTTCGATGCCGAATCTGAATGTGCCGGAAAGGCCGCCAGTAAACGAATTGCGAGGCAGGTAAGACGATGCGGAGTAGAGCTGCAACTCGTTCAGCTCAATGTCGTCTTCATTGATCAGGACGGATATGTCGGCAAGCCTGAGTTCGGATTCGCTGAAGTACTGGCTGTTGTCCTCGGACAAAGTGTGGGACACCGGCAACAGACCGACCAGAAGGTAGTTGTCATCCCCGGCCCGGGCGAAACCCATGCGCCACTGGCCGTCCTTGGGTGCCTTCAGCGGGTTCTTGTACTGGGAAACATCGATCACATAGCCCTGGTCTTCAGGCGGTGAATGGACAGTCAGTTGGGTCTTGTATTCCTGCCAAGTCCCGCTTTTTCGCTGGTCCGTCTCCACGAGGTAGTCGTTGTAGGTGTCCGCGAGTGACCAAACCAGAAACTGCTCTTCGCCCGACGGCATCTCTGGCAGCCTGGCTGCATCCACCGCGTCCACGGAAGCTTTGACTGCGGCATTGCCGGGGGACGTTAGTGTTCCGGAGATCATCCGGATCTTCCATTTGTTCGACGGCAAAACAACGACGCTCGCGATCATGTTCTGCTGATGCACGTTCCGCACAACGTCCAGCGGACTCATCAGATAGCTGCCACGCTCGAGCAGGGCCGGATTGGCAGTGGCGAGCACGAAATTGGTCAGGGTCGCGCAGTTGTAGGCATCGAAGTAGTACGCCGGGTTGGCGTTTCTGAGTTCCCAGATGTGCAGCTGAACCATCTTTCGCTCACTCTCCGTGAGATCGAGCCGGTACTCCCAGACGTTGCGTTGCTCGCCAGCCAGATAAGCGTCTATCTTCTTCTCGTAGGGAGTCAGGCTGAAATAACCGCTCTTTCCGGCCACCAGGCTGTCGTAGACAATCTTCGGGACGTTGACCCCCTGAACGTCGGTGAAGAAGGACACCGCATGTTCGCGTCGCTGGCCCTCTGCATCCTTGCCCGCCAGTTTGATCAGAATGTGGCCCATGATGCTTGAGGGCTGGCTCAGGTTTTCTGATGCGTAAACGAGGGTCACCTCATCGACCGGGACCCTGGCGAGATATTCGGTCAACTCGCGACAGTGCTGCAGGGATGCGGGCTCTGTCCCCAGCTGTTCCGCGATCCACCGGTTGCGGGCCGGATAGTCGCATTGCCGGCTATCTGGTTCTTCGTTGCCGTAAAGGAGGGAGATGGTCGCAATCAGCTCCGCTTCCGGAGTAAACCGGTTCCCGGTGAGGAGGAATGAGCTCTTGCGGATTTTCGACTTGCGCCCGTCGCTGTGGGTCAGGGCATGCCAGGTGGGGCTCTCATACAGCCGTGCATGCAACGCCCGTTGCACAAGTTCCTGTACGAGGAAGCTGTTGCCCCACGCGGGAATCGACAAAAAAAGAAGGGAAGCCAGAAGGCTTCCCGTCTTGAGGCCTGCTATGCGCCTACTCTTTGGTGCAGCTGACCACTGCGTTGCTGTCATAGCCCCACATTTCTTCTGTCGAGTAGTCAGTGGTAGAGCCGAAAACTCCACCCGTAAGAATGTTTATCCAGAACTTGTTGTCGACCTTGGCCGGCAGCAAGGTTTGCTTGTTGCAGTTGGGCGATTCGGCAACGATAAATTTGTCGGCCTTTGTTCGCGTTACGTCAACGATGGCAGGCCCTTCGTATGACTGGCCATCAATCGAGAAAGCGAACTTCTCGCCAGTTGAAGATGTCACGTTGATCTTCTGTGTCTTGTCGTTGAGGATGGTTGCGCAACCGGTCATACCCACGATCAGCGTCATCATCAATCCGACCAAACAGGCTCGCTGGACCTTCATGGAAAACCCCTTGGGTGTGTGAATAAACGGCTCGACTATACAGCGGAAAAGGCCAATTTGGTGCCCCGCGGCAAGCGCTGTGGATCTCTCCCGCCCCGCCTCCGATGCCATAATCCCCCCATGCACCTTCAAGGCTCCTGTCACTGTCAGGCAGTCCGGTTCAGCCTCGAATCGGATCATCCTTATCCATTCAACCTCTGCTACTGCTCGATCTGCCGCAAGACGGCCGGTGGTGGTGGCTTTGCGATCAATCTCAGCGGCCGTGCCGATACGATGGTGGTCGAGGGTCGCGAGCATCTGCGCGTGTACCGGGCGTTGGTTCAGCGGGAGGGGGAAACGGAGGCCAAGCGCAGTTCCGGCGAGCGCAATTTCTGTGGTTTGTGTGGCAGTGCGCTGTGGCTTTGGTCGGCGCGCTGGCCGGAGCTTATTCACCCGCATGCTTCGGCTATTGATACGCCACTGCCGAGGCCGCCTGAACGTACGCATTTGCTGGTTGATTCACGGGCGTCGTGGGTAGACTTGCATGCCGATCCGCAAGACAGGATCTTTGCGGGCTATCCGGATGAGTCTATAGCGCAGTGGCACGAACGCCTTGGTCTTGTGGAACAGGAGTAGATCGCTGCATGAGTCAGGATGCTGTTGAACAGGCCGCGGCAGTCGCGGCCGAAGTGCGGGCGGAAGTCGTCGCGGTCATTCACGAGACGGCAGAGCGCTGGAACTCCCAGGACTACAGTTCGGTCCTTGGGCTCTGGGATCCGGACGAGGCCACGCCGTTCTATCTGGCGGAAGAACAACGCCAGTGGTTCATCGGCTGGCAGCCACTGAAGGCGTATCTGGATCCGCCGAAGCCAAGCCCCGTGGTGCAGGGCATTCGCGAGGAGATGCGCAATATCCACGTCAAGCAGATTGGCGCAGATCTCGCGCTCGCTGCCTGGGAAATGCACTTCGAGATGAAGATCATCGGGCGGGCCCCGATCGGCGAAGAGGTGCGGGTGAGTGCCGTGCTGCGCAAGACGGATCAGGGCTGGCGTTATATCCACTGGGCTGAATCACCGATGACGGCGGGAATGTATCTGCAGACGCTGATGGAAAAGGAAGTCGATCAGGGGAAATTTCAGGTCGTTCACGCGCGTGCGATGGCCAGGCGCGCGCCGCGCTGAGGTCAGCAGCCATGGCCATCCGGCCCCCGGTATCTGGTTGTCTGTGCAGTACTGCCCTGGATTCGACTAGACTCGACTGACGCACATCGCCCGGCAAGGCTCCAATGGCCGAATTCACGACCGCCATCGCCGATTCATGGACCTGGATCCGACAGGCCAGCTTTTCCATAGGCGACTACCACTTCGACCTGTGGCGGGCCCTGGTGCTGATCTTCCTCGTGCTCGTCATCACGCTGGCGGGCCAACTCACCGAACGAGCCATCCGGCGCCTGGGCAGTCGCTGGGCGGAGGGGGAGGCGGTGTATCCGGCGGCCTATGCGCTGGGCCGGCTGGGTAAATACATCGTCTTCGTGATCGGCGCCTCGATTGGCCTGGACACGATGGGCATGAACCTGTCGAAGCTCGCCATCGTGGGCGGCGCGATCGGTGTGGGCGTGGGCTTTGGCCTGCAGAACATCGTTAACAACTTCGTGTCGGGCATCATCCTGCTGGTCGAGCGCAGTCTGAAGGTTGGCGACTTCGTCGATCTGCAATCCGGCGTGCGGGGTCGCGTGGTCGAAATCGCGATGCATGCCACCCGGGTGTTGACCAACGATTCGGTGGACGTGCTGGTGCCCAACTCCGAGTTCGTCAACGGGCGTGTCATCAACTGGACCTTCGACGATTACAGTCGCCGCATCCACATCCCCTTTGGCGTCGCCTATGGCACCGACAAGGAAAAGGTGAAGACGGCCGCGCTGGCCGCCGCCAGACATGTGCCCGGCGTGATCTTCGACAATCCGCTACGGCCCCCCAATGTATGGCTGGTGCAGTTTGCCGACAGCAGTCTGAACTTGAGCTGGTGGTGTGGGTCACGCGCGATCTGGTCACGGTGCCGGACTCCACACAGGCCAGGCTGCTGTGGGCCATCGACGATGAATTGCGCGCTGCAGGTATCGAGATTCCCTTCCCGCAACGCGATCTGCATGTGCGGTCCGGCGAACTGAAGGTGCAGGTAGATCCGCGGGAAGGTCCGCGAGGTGAGCAGCCGCCTGACAGCAATCGCTAGGGCGCAGCCTGCCAGCGAATCTCGGCGGCGGTCTCCGCGCCCACCACGACCTCGTCGAGACTGTCGGGCATCTGCGCTTCGTCGGCACTGACGGCAATGCGTCCCGCCATGATTTCAGCCAGGGTCTGCGGATAGCGCGGCTCTGCCTCGGGCTCGGCATAGCCGGCGGGAAACTGTGGCAGGTTCGTGGCCGCATCGTATTTGTCGGTAGCGCCAAGGGTGTGCAGCACCTCGTGGGCTATCACCACATCATTGGGTTCATCCAGGGTGTCGTCTGCCCAGGCATACACGACGCCAAGCAGCCCGGCCTGCAAGCCCAGCGAGTGCGGCACCGTGTTGTGGCGTTCGGGATCGTGATAGAGAACGAATACCCGGATATCAGCCGGCGTATCGCCCGCCTGTTGCCAGGTGTACCAGCGGAGCTTCAGGCTCCACCAGATGCGGGCCGGCACTGAAGCGCCTGGTGCCAGGCGTGGTGGCTGTTCGTTCACCGCCGGATAAAGAATGACCTTGACCGGCTGTTCCAGAGCGACGTTCCAGATGCCGGCCTCCCGCGCGAAGAAGGTCTCGATGCTGGCGAATTGCGCCTGATCCAGGGCGGCAATGTACCGGCTGGTAGCCGGGGAGTTGTCGGCATTGACCGGAAAGATGCCGATCCACAGGGAGTCTTCCCAGCTCGTCGTTCGCTGGCGATCAATCCACGCGCCACCTGCAACCACGAACAGCACAACCAGCAGCGCGCCAATGCGAACCCGGCGCCACATCAGCGGCCAACTCTGCGCCAACGCAGATTCAGATGCAGAGGCAGGGGCAGGGGCAGGGTTGCCATACGCGCAGTCATCACCCGAGGATACATCCTGTTTTCGCTGCAGGGCGCTACACTCGCGCCCATGTTCAAGGCGAAGACCCTCGGTCCGGTGCGGGCCACCTTCCTGGTGGCCGGCAACATGATCGGGTCCGGCGTGTATCTGTTGCCGGCAACGCTGGGGTCTTTCGGTTCGGTGTCGGTGATTGGCTGGGTGATCACGGGGATCGGTGCCTTTCTGCTCGCCGGCGTATTCGTGATGCTCTTCCGCGTGAAGCCGGACAGCGTGGGCATGGTGCGCCAGATCCGCGACGGGCTGGGCCACTTCTTCGGCTTTCACGCCAGCCTGCTCTACTGGGTAGCCGGCTGGGTCGGCAACGTCGCAGTGGCTCTGGCGGCTACTGGTTATCTGTCGATTTTCTTTCCCGCACTCAACGGTCCCTTGCCCACGGCCCTGTGTACGCTGGCCGTGATCTGGTTGATGACCCTGATCAACTTCATGGGCGTGCGTCGCGTGGCTGATTTCGAAGGTGCCACTCTGCTGGTAGGTCTGTTGCCGGTGCTCGGTGTGGCCGTGCTGGGCTGGTTTGCCTTTGATCCGGTGATTTTCCGGGAATCGTGGAATGTGAGCGGGCAGTCGGATGTGCGGGTGATTCCGGCCACCTTTGCGCTGATTTTCTGGGCTTTTGTAGGCGTGGAAAGTGCTTCAGTGGCGGGCGCCCTGGTGCGCAATCCGGCTCGTGATGTGCCAATTGCGACCCTGGGTGGTGTCGCGCTGGCGGCCTCGGTTTACCTGGCCGCGTCCATAGCCATTGATGGTCTGTTGCCGGCGGCAACCCTGGCCGCCTCCAGTGCACCTTTCGCCGATGCGGCAGCGCGGTGGGTTGGTCCGGCCGCCGCGGCCGTGGTGGCTGCCTGTGCCGTGCTGAAAGCCCTGGGTACCTTGTCGGGCTGGCTGCTGGTCACGGCGGAGTCGGCGCGCAGCGGCGCCGAGTCGGGCGTGTTTCCGGCCTTTTTCCGCGAAGCGTCCACGACTCACGCACGCCGCAACCTGCTGATCGTGTCGGGCCTGATGTCGGTCATCGTGATCCTGAGTTCGATGGCGCCCACGCTGGCCGCCGAGTTCACCGTGCTGATCAATCTTGCCACCCTGCTGTATCTGGTGATCTATGCGTACTGTTGCGCCGCCTTGTGGCGCTTCACGCGCAACTCGGCCATGCGACTGATCGCCGCACTGACCGCCGGTTTCTGTGTCTGGGCAGTCGCCGCTTCGGATATGCAGCAGCTGATTTATCTCGCTGCGGTCTGTGCGGTGGGTGCCCTGCTTTATCTGTGGATGCAGAATGGACGCCGCGGTAGCGGCTTGAGCAACGATCAACAAACGGATCGCGCCTGAAGGCCCCGCCGCCGCGGAATTGCGCGACAATCCTCCCTCTTGCACCAAGGAGACCGCAGTGTTCATCAACTTCTGGTATCCAGCAGAACAAAGCAGCCAACTCACCGACAAGCCCCTGAAAGTCCAGATGCTTGGCCTCTGGTTTGTGCTGTGGCGGGACCGTGCCGGCAAGGCACATTGCGTACACAACACCTGCACACACCGCGGCGGCTCTCTGGGCGATGGCAAGGTTGTGGGCGACTGTATCCAGTGCCCGTACCACGGCTGGAAGTTCAACGGCAGTGGCGCCTGCGAACGCATCCCGTCGCTGGGTCCGCTGGACAAGATTCCGGAACGGGCGCGCATCGATGCCTACCCGGTGGAAGAACGCTATGGTCTGGTCTTCGTGTTTCTGGGCGATCTGCCCGAGGCCGAGCGACCGACCATCCTGCCGAACAATGAATATGGCCAGGATGGCTGGCGCAGCCTGTCGATGCGCTATCGCTGGCAGACCAACTACGTCCGCCTGGTCGAGAATCAATCCGATCCCTCACATGTTGAATATGTGCATTCAGGCTTCGGCATGGCCGGCAAGAGCACCAACTACCAGGTGCCGAAGATCAATGTGGAGGAGAGCGCCTGGGGCGCCGGCGCCATGGTGGTGTTCTTTTCGCCGGATCTGCCTGACCAGGACATGAAGAAACTGCAGCCCGAGGGGCGCAACGAATCCGGCTCCGGCTATCACGGCGCGGCATCGACCTGGACACGCGTGAATTTCAGCGAGACCAACCACATGCGTATTTATCTCTACGCTGTGCCCCGCGATGAACTGGATCTGGAGATCTTCCTGGTCATGCAGCGGAACTGCATGCTGGAGGAGAAGTTCGACGAAAACTTCCTGAAGCGCATGGGTATCGCGGTGGAAGAGGACCGGGTGGTAATCGAGAAACTGGACCCGCAGATTCCGTCTACCGAGACCGTGGGTGAATTCATCGTGCCGGCCGACGACGTCATCATGAGTTATCGCAAACGTCTGGTGGACTGGTCGCGACGCGGCTGGCGGCTGGACTACGACCGGATCCGTGCCGATCGCGGCCGGGTCGCCTATGCGATCCCGTCACCGGCCCGGCGCGAACAGTCGGGCCACTGGGCGATGACGGCGGCACCGCTCATGCACGCTGCAGCCAATGAACGCCGTCGCCTGCCGACTGGCGGCTAGGCCCTCACCGGATTGCATGCATGCGTATCGACATCATCCTGAAACCACATCGATCGGCCGCCGAGATGGCGCGGCTGGCGCTGCTCGCCGAGAGCTATGGCATCGGCGCGATCTGGGTGCCCAACAACATCCTGTCGCGGGACCCCTTCGTCAACTTTGTGCCCACGGCCCAGCAGACAGCCAGCATCCGCATGGGGGCGATTGCCGTCAGTCCCTTCGAACTGCCGCCACTGCGGATGGCGAACCTGCTGCTGACGCTGAACGAGTTTTCCGCCGGGCGGGCGGCGATTGTCGTCGGGGGCGGCGGCGGTACGGCCGAGGCGCTGGGCGCCAAACCGCGACGCCGCGTGCGGGCCGTGCGCGAATGTGTGGAGATCCTGAAGCAGGCTGCCTCCGGCAAGCGGGGTGGCTACAAGGGCGAGGTCTATCCGACCGGCTGGATCGACGCGAGTTGGGTAACGGCGCCGCCACCCACGATCTACGTGGGGGCCAACGGTCCGCAGATGCTGGCGATGGCGGCACGCCATGCCGACGGGATCATGCTGAGCGACATCGTGCCCGAGCGGGTGCGCCGGTCCCGGGAGATCATCGATCCGGTGCTGGGGGAGCGCGGCGTGGCGCCGACCGAATTTCCCCTGAACAACTTCTGGGCCTGGCATGTAAAGCCCAGCCGCGAAGAGGCCGAGCGCGAGGCCAGGATCTATCTCGCCGTTCGCGGCACGATCTGGGACCCCTATATTCATGATGTAGTCGGCAAGGAAGAAGCCAACATCGTGCTGGCCCACAGCCGGTCGTTTATTACGGCGTACCAGCAACGCACCGCGGATATCGCCGGGGTAGCCGACAGCATCGTCGCGAAAATTGTCGATCATGGCGTTTCGGCGTCATCGGTTGCCGGGATTGACCGGGAAATCGAACGGTTCCGTGAGTTCCAGCGGGCCGGGCTGACCGAAATCGCGCTGTGCCTGTACGACGATCCGGAGGCGTCCATTCGACTGATCGGCGAGCAGGTAGTGCCAGCCTTAACATAAGGCCATGTTACATAAGAGAATAAATTTGGCCGGACGCAGAATCTGTCGCCTGTGTCACATTAATTTCTGCTAACCTCTGGGCTAACAAAATCCATAACCACGCAATTCAGGGGAAATCACGATGGGCCAACGAGTTTCAGCGCTGGCAGCGCTTGCAGCGATCATGGCGCTACCGGTCGCCGTCAACGCCACACCGCTCTACGACACCTTCGGCCCATTGACCGGCGCCAACTTTGGCGGCAGCGGTATTCCGAACGATTCCGTGGCCATCTCCTCCCAGTTTGAAGACGGCGCCAACACCATCACGGTCGCCATGAACGCCACCCAGCGCTATTCGAACCCGGTGGTCACCAACGACGGTGCAGGCACCTTCTTCGCCGGCACCGGCAGCAACACCGGCGGGAACAACGAAAGTTCCACCACCGGCGCCTTGTGGAACTTCAACTACTACATCGACGTCGTAGGCCCCGGTGCCAAACTGGCCGACTACCAGATCAACCTGTACTACGATTTCAACCCCGCCTTCGACAATGGCCCGGCCAACCTGGGCGTGGTCAATGTCACCAACGCCATTCTGGGCAGCGCCAATCCGCTGGTCACCAATGCACAGGGTTCCGAAAACCTGATGTTTGGCTACCTGGCAACCACCATTCCGGGTGTACTTACGCCGCCAAGTGGCGCCTTCACCAGCTTCAACCCGAATGCCACCGGCGAATACAACTTCGCGATCCAGGTCAGCCGTGCCGGTTGGGCAGTCGAACAGGTGCGCATGGATGTGCAGGTGATTCCGGTTCCTGCCGCCGTCTGGCTGTTCGGTTCGGCGATCGGCATGCTCGGCTGGCTGCGTCGCCGCGCTGCCTGACATCTGAATTGAGTCCACGGACTCCCGGAAACCCCGCCTCGGCGGGGTTTTTGCGTTTAAGCTGGTGCCAATCCCATGCGGCCAACCGGCAGTAAACCTGATGCGCTTTGAAGGATCGGCAACCTACGTCGTAACCGACGACCTGCGACTGGCCGTTAACGCAGCCGCAACGCTGGGTCGGCCACTGCTGGTAAAGGGCGAACCCGGCACCGGCAAAACGCGGCTGGCCGAGGAAGTGGCCGCTGCCCTCGACATGCCGCTCCTCGAGTGGCACATCAAATCCACCACCAAGGCCCAGCAGGGCCTGTATGAATACGACGCGGTGTCACGACTGCGCGATTCCCAGCTCGGCGATTCCCGCGTGCACGACATCGCCAACTACATCGTGCCCGGCATGCTCTGGCAGGCCTTCGACAGTGACCGGCCGGTTGTGCTGCTCATCGACGAGATCGACAAGGCGGACATCGAGTTTCCAAATGATCTGCTGCGCGAACTCGACCGGATGGAGTTCTATGTGTATGAAACGCGGCAACTGATCAAGGCGAAACACCGTCCGCTGGTTTTCATCACCAGCAACAACGAGAAAGACCTGCCGGATGCGTTCCTGCGGCGGTGCTTCTTTCACTACATTCGCTTTCCCGACAAAGAGACGATGGAGCAGATCGTTGAAGTGCACTTTCCGGCGATCAAGAAGGCGCTGCTGCGGGAGGCTCTGGAGTCCTTCTTTGCGGTGCGCGAGGTCCCGGGCCTCAAAAAGAAGCCGTCGACCTCCGAACTGCTGGACTGGCTGAAATTGCTGCTGGCCGAGGACATCCCCCCTGAAGCGCTGCGCACCGACGACCGCAAATCGATCATCCCGCCACTGCATGGCGCCTTGCTCAAAAACGAGCAGGATGTGCACCTGTTCGAGCGCCTGGTGTTCATGTCGCGCCGGAATGCGCCCTAGCAGCGCTGCCTGCCGGAACGGCTGAAGCGGCGCCTGCAACAGAATCATGCTGACACGGTTCTTCTTCACGCTCAGGGAGCATCAGGTCCCGGTATCCATCCGCGAGTTCCTGACGCTGCTTGATGCCCTCAAGCAGAACGTCATCGGTCCCTACATCGATGAGTTCTACTACCTGTCACGCGCGGCACTGCTCAAGGACGAAAGCCAGTTCGACAAATTCGACCGTGCCTTTGCCGCTTTCTACAAGGGCGTGGAGTCGGCTGCCGGCCCCGGCCACGAGATTCCGCTCGACTGGCTGCGCAAACAGGCCGAACTGGAACTCTCGCCAGAGGAAAAGGCGCGCATTGAATCCCTCGGTGGCTGGGATGAACTGATGAAGCGCCTCAAGGAGCGCCTCGATGAGCAGCAGGGCCGGCACCAGGGGGGTAACAAATGGATCGGTACCGCGGGCACCTCGCCATTTGGCGCCTACGGCTTCAATCCCGAGGGCATTCGTATCGGCCAGGACCGGTCACGCAATCGTTCCGCAGTAAAAGTGTGGGACCAACGCGAGTTCCGCAATCTGGACGGCGATGTGCAGCTCGGTACCCGGAACATGAAAGTGGCGCTGCGTCGCTTGCGAAGGTTTGCCCGTGAGGGAGCCGCCAGCGAGCTGGATCTGGACGCGACCATCGACGGCACCGCACGCAATGCCGGTTTGCTTGATCTGCAGCTGCGGCCTGAGCGACATAACGCCGTAAAGGTACTGTTGCTGCTGGATATCGGCGGGTCAATGGATGAACACACGCGGCTGTGTTCCGAGCTGTTCAGCGCTGCCCGCGCCGAATTCAAACATCTGGAGTTCTACTACTTTCACAACTGCATCTATGATTTCGTGTGGAAGGACAGTCACCGGCGCCACACGGAGCGCACCCCCACCTGGGACCTGTTGCACAAGTTCAACCACGATTACCGGCTGATCTTTGTTGGCGATGCCACGATGAGTCCGTACGAGGTATTGCGCCCGGGTGGCTCGCTTGAATACATGAACGACGAGGCCGGCGCCGACTGGCTAAAGCGGCTGACCGGCATCTACCAGCGATCTGTCTGGCTGAATCCGACCCCGCAAAACGACTGGCGCTACCACTACACCATCGAACTCATCAGCGAGTTGATGGGCGGGCGCATGTACCCCCTGACCCTCGGTGGTCTGGATACGGCCATGCGCGCGCTCAGCAGAGCGTAGAAGCAGTGGTTCAGGCCGGGTCGTCTACGCTGCAGTAATACCGCTTTTCAAGCAGGCCTTCGGCAGCCTCGTACAAGCTGTCCATCCTTGACTGTATGCCTTGCAGGAATTTCTTCAGGCCCTGGTCCGGTTCGGCATTCTGCAGCTCGCTGACCAGGTGGCGCTCCTGATTCAGGCCATTGGCCAGCGAGATCAGCACCGTCCGCTCATACGCGTCGCCTGAGCGACCGACGACCGGCGCCGATGCGATGGCCTTGTCCATTCCGGTGGCCAGGCGCTTGCGCTTTTCGAGCTCTGGCAGCGGATCCAGATCCACCCTTACCCCGGGATAATCCCTGGCGATCCGGTCGAGGTCGGCACCCAGTTGCTCACCAAAGGCAGAGCTGCGCTCAATCAGTGCCTGAAAGTCGTCGGATTCGAATTTCACATAGAGGATGAGCTTGATGCGCGCCAGGGTTTGCGCATCGTGCCGAAGCAGGCTGTAGCCTTCGGACAGCATTTGACGTTCGGCATCCAGCCCTGGCCTGGTGTCTAACGTCGAACATCCGGCAACCAGCAGGCTTAGAATGAGCAGGCTGCATCGCATGAAAACGCCCGTCACGTTGATGGATCTGTTACTCATGACTGCCAACTTGTCTCCATTAATGCCATGGTCGGGCTCCGGCTATGGCTAAATAGGCCATGTCCAAGCGTCGTAGTTTGTCCCCCGTGGCCCGGCCGGATGCCCGGTTGCTGATTCTCGGCTCGATGCCGGGCACCTTGTCGCTGCAGGAACAGCAGTACTACGCACAGCCGCGCAATGCATTCTGGCAGATCATGGGGCAACTGTTCGGCGCCGGTCGGGAGCTGGACTATGCAGCACGCCTGCAGATACTCGAGGATCAGCAGGTCGCCCTGTGGGATGCGCTGGCCACGTGCTATCGGCCGGGCAGCATGGATGCCGATATACGCCTGGGCGATGCCGTGGCCAACGACTTCCGTGCCTTCTTTGCCAGGCACGCGGCAATTACCCACGTTTACTTCAATGGGGTGAAAGCCGGGGAGTTGTACACGCGCCTGGTACTGCCGACACTGACTGATCTGCATCAGAAACTGCCCCGCACGACATTGCCCAGCACCAGCCCGGCCAATGCAGCTGCCAGTCTCGCGGACAAGGTTCGTGTGTGGCGGAAGGCACTCGTTTCGCCGGGCAAGCCAGCCGCGTCACGGCGGTAATTACTCCCTGGCGCACGCCCGGACGGTAATTCCGGGACAATTCGTCCATGTCTACGCAGATTGCCCGCAAACCTGCCGTACGTGACGGCCTTGAGCCCAGTGCTGACTTCGATCGCGCGCTCGCGCTGATTGAAGGCGGCGACCAGCATGTATTCATTACCGGCCGGGCCGGCACCGGCAAGACCACCCTGCTGCACCTGTTGCGGGATGAAACGATTCGCAACGTGGCAGTCGTGGCGCCCACGGGCCTGTCTGCCATTCACGTTGGCGGTCAGACCATTCATTCATTCTTCCGGCTGCCGCCGCGCTTCGTAGATCCACAGGAGCTGCGCGCGATGCGCCATACCGGCGTGATGAAGGCCCTTGATCTGTTGGTCATCGATGAAGTGTCGATGGTGCGTGCCGACCTGATGGACGGCATCGACAAGGTGCTGCGGCTGAACCGGCGCAACGACGAACCCTTTGGCGGGGTGCAACTCGCGATGTTTGGTGACCTGTGGCAACTGCCGCCGGTGGTGCGCGAAGCAGAGCTCAAGGAATACTTCGAGGAAACCTACGGTGGGCCATACTTCTTCCAGGCACTGGTCTGGCGGGAGTGTGCCGGACGCTCGGTGGACCTCCAGAAGATCTACCGGCAGAAAGACGATGCCGGGTTCCGCAATATCCTGCAGAGCATCCGGGATGGAGAGCCGGATGAGGAAACACTGAGGGCGCTGAATGCCCGCGTGATTTCCAAAGCGAGCCTGCCCGATCCGGACAGCCACATCGTACTGACCGCCACCACCCAGGCCGCCATGCGTGAAAACAGCCGACGCCTGGCGGCGCTGCCGGGGAAGGTGAAGCGCTATGCAGCCGATGTCAGCGGCAAATTCGATGCCACGGCATTCCCGACGGAATCGGAACTGCTCCTGAAGGTGGGTGCGAAGGTGATGTTTCTGAAGAACGATCCGGAGCGGCGCTGGATAAATGGCTCATGGGGCATTGTCACGGCGCTGGGCGACGATGGTCCTTCAGTGCAGCTCGAAGATGGTACCGAGCATGAAGTGGGCAAGACCGCCTGGGAAAACCTCAGCTATCGTTACGATCGCGCCAGCCGCCAGATCACCCGGGAGCAGATCGGTGCCTTCAGGCAGCTGCCGCTGCGTCTGGGCTGGGCAATCACGATTCACAAGAGTCAGGGTCAGACCTTCGACCGTGTGTATATCGATCTGGGCCACGGGGCATTCAGCCATGGACAGACCTACGTGGCGCTGTCGCGCTGCCGAAGCCTGGAAGGGCTGGCACTTGCCCGCCCCGTTCGCGAGCGCGACGTGATCCTGGACCAGCAGATCGGCGACTACCGCCGCGTGTTCCCCGCGGCCGTGTAGCTACTGGGCGGCCTGTACGGCATCCACGCGGACGCGCAGGCGCCGCCGTACATCGTCGCTGACAGCACCGACACCGGCATTCACGGCGGCCCGCTCGCCGGGCTGCAGCTGTTGTGCGATGCGTAACTGGCGGCTTTGCTGCTCAATGCGTCCGTTGTTGTCGAGCAATACCGGGGTCACCAGGATCTGACTGACGGCGAAGGGCGCACGGTTTTCGACCACCACGATCAGGTTGCCGCGCGCGTCGAACTGCACCCCGGCAGCGATGTATTTCGTGCCATTCTGGCTGAAATCCAGGCGGGCGTATTCGCGAGCAGCCTGCTGGCCCAACTCACTCTTTGAGCCGGCAGCCTCGCGGAAGTACCCCATGGCTTTTTGCCGATCGCCGGCATCGCGGGCAATCTCGCCGAGGTAGTAGTACGCAGGCGCCGTTGGCAGCAACTTTGTACTTCGCTCCAGATAACCTTTGCCCCGGTCGCCGGTCTTCAGCTTGTACTGGGCGGTGCCCGCGCCCAGATACGAAGCGAAGTAGTCATCATCCAGGGCGATAGACTTCTGGTAGTACTTCAGCGCGGCCTTCGGGTCCTTTTGTGCCAGCGCAATATCACCCTGTAGCTGCGGGAAGCGGGCAGCATTCGGCACCATGCGCGCCGCTTCTGCTGCCAGTTTCCTGGCAGCGCCCAGGTCGTCCTTGCGGGCCAGCGCAAGTGCTTCGTCGGCTTTGTCGTACGCGGGTTTGATGGCGAGCAGCGGGCCCATATGGGCTGCATAGCGTTCCTTGCCTGTAACGCCACCAGGGTTGCCCAGTTCGGCAAGCGTGGCTTCGTTCCTGGCTACGCGTTCGGGCGAGGGCGGATGACTGGCGAACAACCCCTCCAGCCAGTTCTGGTTGCGGCCACCAGCCTCGGCGAGCTTGACGAACTTCTGCTGCAGGGTGACGGCACCGCGCGGGTCGTAGCCCGCCCGCTTCATGTAAATCATGCCGTAGTGGTCGGCTTCCAGTTCGGCGTCGCGACCATACCGGGTCGCCGTCAGGGCAGCACCGAGCCCGGCACCCTGCACGATCAGATTGGCCGCGGTGGCATCGACGTCGCTCATGGCCACGCCTACCTGTGCGGCTATCAGTCCGACCTGCAGCAGCGTGCCACGCTCCTGGGCCTTGGCTCCATGGCGGGCCGCTGCATGGACAATCTCGTGGCCCAGAACGGCGGCCAGCTCGGACTCGTTGTCTAGTGCCGTCAGCAGGCCGCGGTCGATGGCGATCTTGCCCCCGGGCAAGGCCCACGCATTCGGCACGGAGCTTTCAATCACGGTGAACTCATAGGGCAGGGGCCGGTCGGAAACGGCCGCGAGCTTCTGGCCCACTTCATTCACGTAGGTGGTGATCTCCGGCAGTACCTTGAAATCCCCACCCTGGCTCTGGCGCGTGGGCCCGTACTGGGTTTTGCCGATCTGCAGCTCCTGGGACTCGGAGACAAACTGCAGCTCCTTCTTGCCAGTCACCGGATTCGTGCCACAGGCGGTCAGCCCAAGGACCAGAATCAGGGGGAGCAGCCGACACCAGATCATGGAGCGCATGTCTTGATTCTAGACGAACTGGCGTTGTATGGACCGCAGGGTGGTAGCCCGAGGTCGCAACCCGGTGTACGTTGCAGGGCACATGCGAATCTATTGGCCGGAAGTCGCTCTGTATTCAGGAATGACAATGACCTTGCTGCATACCTTGCGGTCGCGAAAGTGGCCGCCCGTTCGTCTCCGATCCCTGCTGGTATTACTATCGGCGATCATGGTTGTCACCACTACAGCCCGGGCCGATGGTCCAGGCGACTCTATGGACGAACTGACGCCCGAGCAGGCGCAGGTCGCTCGCCAGATGCTGGACTTCATGACCAGCATCGAGGCGCACTTCTGGTCCAGGGTGGACACTCTGAACGGGGTAAAGCCCGACAAGGCCAGGACTGAAACGCTGGTGATGGATGCGCCAGAGAATGGCCATTACGAAGTCCGCGTTCGCCGCGGCAAGGTTGTGGAAAAAGCGGGCGTCATGACCGTGACCACCACCGTGGAGAAGCCGCCTTTCATCATTGGTGGCAAGTGGAATCGCTTCGTCGAGGTTGCAGCCCATCCGGCCACGCCGCTGGTCGGCATGCTGCATGCCACGTTTTCCATGCAGTTCTCCAGCAAGGGCAACGGCAACATCGGTGCCACGATCGACATGATGAAGGCTGCGCAGCGCCCCGAAGATCTGGCGTTGTTCGACGACCGCATCACCGCCGTGTTCAAAAAGCACGGCGTCGATCGTGAGCGGTACCGCGGCAAGGGCTGCGCCCAGAAGCGTGAAGGTCCCTGGAAGTACTATCGGCCGGGCACCTGCACCGGCGTCAGCATGTACGGGCCGGACATGCTGGCCGACGAAACACACTTTGCCCTGGTTTCGGAGCTGTACAGCACCGCCGTGGACACCTACTTCGACCTGGTGCAGATGCGTCGTCGCCAGAATTACACAGCCGATGATCTGGCCGCCCAGGACGCGATGCGCAAGGGCTGGCTGGAAGACCAGCTGTTCTGGGATGTGCTCGCCAGGAACTTCGTGCCCTACGAAGTCTGGTCCGCCGTGAATGCGCCGCCGGTAGTGAAGTGGTAGCCGCGGAAGCGATTCCCCGGTAGAGCGGCTTCAACTGCCAGCGGTTCAGTCGCCCTGCACGCCGATGGCGGTTTCCCGGTTGACCACGGGCCCGTCCTTTTCCCAGAAGGGTGGGAAGCGCATTGCCACCGAACAACAGCCCAGCGCAACGGCGTGGAAGGCCACGAACAGCAGCGCATTGCCGAACAGGGTGAAGTGCGCCAGACCTACCAGCAGAAACGGCATGTGACCGAACAGCACCTTTTTGGCGTTCGTTGCCCTGATGTTGTGGGGCGGGGATACCCGTATATCCCACCAGCCGGATTGATAGAGCTGGCCATAGCCCGACAGCAGGAAAAACACCACCAGTGCGGTGATCCAGCGGGCGAAGCCGAATTCTTCAACGACAGCCCAGAAGATCAGGGTGAGTTGCCCTGAGGTGGCGCCCCACGCAAGTCCGAACACAAGCTGAGGCACCAGGTAGAGCTTGCGGTCGTGCGTCAGGGTGCCGCGCGGCCACCAGTAAACATACGCCCAGACCGTGACGACTACCCACAACGCCGTAAGTGCCAGCCACGAGGGCTCGGTGCGCTGGTCAATCGTGGTCCATGGCAGATGCACCAGTGCCTGCAAAACACCTGTAGTCCAGCTCAGGACGAGAATGGTGCAGAAATACAGGGCGGCGCGCAGCCAGGCGAGTGGCGGACTGTGGACGTTGTCCGCATGCCTGTTGCGCTGAACCAGGAATACCTGCGCGAGCACCGAGGCAAGTATGAGAACGCCGAGGACCATCCAGTCCTCGGCGCCCCCGGAATAGATCCGCGGCGGATCAAAGCTCGGACCTGCCAAGGTCAGAGGCGACATCAAAGGCGGCGACGTCTCCAGGCCCACACGCCCGCACCGCCAAGCAACAGCAGAGTGGCCGGATCGATAGCCATGAAGCCGCTGTCTGAGCCGGACGGTGAGGGTGTGACCACGCCACCTTCGGCCGCGGCGATCCCGGTGCCAGTGAGGCTGACCGTTACCGAGGCTTCGTCAGGATCATTCGAGACGATATCCAGGCTGTCACTGGCGGCGCTGGTATCTACCGGCGCATAACGTACAACGATTGTGCAGGTCCCGCCCGGAGCGACGGATATCCCGGTGCAGTTGTCGGTCTTGATGCTGAACGGCGCGGCTACCGGATCAGCGCCAGCCACACTGGTGATAACCAATGCCGCGCTGCCGCTGTTGGTGACCGTGATGTTCTGGTCGCGCGTCGTGTTCTCGGTGACTTTGCCGAAGTCGAGTGTTGCTGCCACGTTGATATCCGGTGCAGCAGCCGAGGCACCCGTGCCCGTGACCGCCACGGTAACCGTGGGGTCGGATGCATCGTCCGAGGGGATATCAAAAGCCTCGCTGAAACTGCCAGCCGCGACCGGTGCAAAGCGCACACCGATACTGCAGTTGACCGTGGGTGCCACCGTCTGATTGGAGCAGGTATCGCTGACAATGCTGAAGGGCGCAGTCAGCGCATCAGCCATGGCGACATTGCCGAGCGTCAGGTCTGCGTTGCCGGTGTTGGTTACGGTCACCGTTTGATCGACCTGTGTTCCTACACTGGCAGTTCCGAAGGGAATCAGCAGGTCGGTGGCCGGCGCCACCGAGTCGGTGACAACGATTTTCGGCACCGGCATGGCGACGCCAGTGCCGGACAGATTGAAGGTCACGGAGGGGGTGCTGGCGTCATTCGACGGAATATCGAAGGCATCGCTGAATGGACCGGATGAAGCCGGGGAAAAGGTCACGTCGAATGTGCAGTTCGCCGATGGCGCCACGGTAGCACCTGAGCAGGTGTCGTTCGCGGGCGGCAGCGCGAAGGGCAGGGCCAGGGCATCGGCACTCGCAATGGCACCGAGTATCAGATCGGCATTGCCGGTGTTGGTGACCGTGACAGTCTGGGTGGCAGTCGCCGTCTCCGTCACATTGCCGAAGGGAATGCTCAGGTCACCTGCGGGCGCAACGCTGTCGGTGACGTCGATTTTGGGCAACTGCGGCGCCGCAGAATCCATGGTGACGGACAGCAGGGAATTATTGGCAGTCTGCCCGATCAAGCTCGCCGTGAAGGTGCTGAACGTGGGGTCGTAATCGATAAACAGGCGGTACTTGAGCATGTCGAGCGTGAGTATGGGAATCAGTGCACACAGCGGACCCGAGCAGGAACCGGCCGGCGGGTTTGTGATGACGGTAAATTCACTGAAATCCACCGCTGTAGTTGGCGCCAGGTTGACGAGAAATTCCGCCTGACCCTGGGCATTCAGCGTCGCAACTTGCGGTGCTGAATTGAAGACGATGCCCGCGCCACTGGCGTTGACCACGGTCGACCCCGAGATCGTCAGGGTCAGAGGTGGAAAGCTGATCGTGCCGCCCGCAAGTGTCACCTGCGTGTTGCCGGCGTTACGTGTCAGATTCAGAAATGAACCAGCAGCCGGAGGTATGGTGAAGCCCAGCGGCACGCCACTGCCGACCTTCGTGGGCGTTGGCGTAACGATGATCTGCCGGCCGGCCGGCGCATCGCCGCCGAAAAACGCGCAGTAGGAGGGGGAACTGCCAGTGCAGGGCACTAGGCCACCGTCGAAAGTCGCGCTGTAAAGATCGCTGATGCCGTTGTTGGAGCTGACGGTATCAATGGGAACCGGAGCCGCCAGCCCCGGGGCGCCAATCGTCAGAATGATCAGAGCTGTAGCGCCCTGCAGGAATGTTCCGGTCTTCACCGCATACCCCCAATGACTTTGGTCGACCTGTAGCCTGAGTCTGACCCAGCCAGCGGGTTGGAGCAACCCGGAAAAACACCGCCCGGCCCGGCGGACCGGGCGTGCCGCCAGTGCGGCAATCCTGCCGGTGAAAGTGCTACAGCGCAGCCGGCCGGCCGCGGGCCAGGGATCCCAGCAAACCCAGCCCGGAAACGAAGAGCCAAGCCGCTGCCGGGACAGGCACCGGGGGCGCGGAGTTCAGCGTGGCCTCGATCCGGGACCCGGAGTTTGTTGCACCGCTGAAGCTGCCGGTGAACGAGGTGAACGTCGGGTCGAAGTCCAGAAATACGCGGTAGCGCACCATGTCGAAATTCAACAAGGGGATCAATGAGCAAAGTGGCCCCGTGCAGTTGGTGGCGCCGATGATTGACGAGAAATCACTGAAATCAGCGGCCTTTTCTGGTGCGAGATCCACCAGAAATTCGACCTGGCCATCGGGATTGACACTGGCTGTGCCGCTCGGCGTGATCACAAACCCCACACCACTGGCATTGACGACGGTCGGGCCAGCCTGGTGCGCAATCGTCAGCGTCAGTGCAGGAAGCGCAATAGTGCTGTACCCGACGATCTGTGCGGTGCTGTTGCCGTTGCTCAGTGCTATATCCAGAAAGGATCCTGCGGCCGGAGCGGGGATGAAACCATCGGGTATGGCATTGATAACGCCCGTAGCATTCGGACTGAAGGTGATGGCCCTGCCGGCGGGGGTGTCCCCTCCAAAAAAGGAGCAGTAGGCGGAGGAACCAGCAGTGCAGGGTATGAGCCCGCCGTCGAAGGTCGCACTGTAGAGATCGGTCAGGCCGTTGGCCGGGTTGCTGGTGTCAATGGCAATCAGGTCCGCCAGCGCCGGAGCAGCAACAGCCAGCGCGCCGATGGCAAGCAGGTGAACAGGCATTTTGTTCATGACGTGATTCCCGGATTGTGTATCCCAAAAACAAACCGCCCGGATCCTTGCGGAGCCGGGCGGCGATTACTCACTACAGCTACCGGCAAATATGCCGGCACTGATCCTCGTCAGGCAGCGCGCTTCAGGCGACGGGATGCCACCAGGCCACCGCCAAGGGCGGTGAGCAGCAGCCAGTCGGCTGCTGGCAGCGGCACGACCGCCGAGTTCAGCGTGGCGAAGACCAGCGAGTTATTGCTGGTCTGTCCGATGAAGTCGGCTGTGAACGAGGTAAACGTCGGATCGTAGTCAACGAACAGGCGGTACTTGTTCATGTCCAGGGACAGGATCGGGATCAGAGCGCACAACGGCCCTGTGCAATCACCCGCCAACACGATGCTGCTGAAGGTACTGAAGTCCGCCGCGATTCCGGGTGCCATATTGACCAGAAACTCAGCCTGGCCGTCGGCATTAAGCGTCGCAGTCTGCAGGCCCGGATCAAGAACAAAGCCGGCCACACCACTGGGAGATACTGCAGTCGCACCACTAATCGTCAGAGAGACAGTCGCGGCAGCGATGGTTCCGCCAGTGAGTTGCACGGTGTTGCCCGACGGGGTCAGGTTCAGGAACGAACCGGCGCCCGCTCCCGCAATGCCGCCGGGTACCGTATTGGCGACCCCGCTTGGATTTGGATTCAGGACAATCTGCCGGCCGGCCGGCGCATCACCGCCGAAGAACGAGCAGTAGGACGGGGAGCTGCCGCTGCAGGGAACCAGACCACCGTCGAAGGTGGCGCTGTAAATATCCGTGAGGCCATTGGCCGGGTCGGACAGATCGATCTGTGCCGTCGCCGCGATGGCACCGGTTGCCGACAAGGCCAGAGCCGCAGCAGTGGCGATGCCCGAGAAATTCCTGGTCATGCTAATAAACCTCTGTGGTTTCATCAGTCTTTGTTTGGTCAAGCCCCCGGACCGCTCAGGATCCGGGGGTTTGAGGTTTTTGTCAGACAGCTACCCGCCGACGGAATCCGGCGAGCAGACCCAGGCCCGAGGCCATCAACCAGACGGCAGCCGGCACCGGGATCACGGTGGAATTCAGCGTGGCATAAACCAGCGAGTTGTTACTCGTTTGCCCGATGAAGTCAGCCGTGAATGAGGTGAAGGTCGGGTCGAAGTCCACGAACAAGCGATACTTGTTCATGTCCAGCGACAGGATCGGGATCAGGGCGCAGAGCGGTCCGGTACAGTCACCCGCCAGCACGATGCTCGAGAAAGTGCTGAAGTCCGCAGCCGTGCCGGGAGCCATGTTCACCAGGAATTCCGCCTGACCGTTGGCGTTGAGTGTTGCAGTCCGCAGACCTGGATCCAGAACAAAGCCAGCTGTCCCACTCGGCGTGACGGTAGTCGTGCCACTGATCGTCAGGGTGACCGGTGCGGCCGCAATGGTTCCGCCGGTCAGTTGAAGATCATTGCCGACCTTTGTCAGGTTGAGCGAAGAGCCTGTCGTTGCACCAGCGATACCACCGGGTACAGCGTTTGCAACACCACTTGGATTCGGGCTCAGAACGATCTGCCGACCCGCGGGCGCATCGCCACCAAAGAACGAGCAGTACGAAGGTGAGCTGCCAGTGCAAGGCACCAGGCCGCCGTCGAATGTGGCGCTGTAGATGTCAGTCAGGCCATTGGCCGGATCGGCCGTATTGATTGGAATCACGATAGCCATGGCGCTGGAAGCGGCGAGGGTGAGTGAGGCCGCAATCGCGAGGCGGCTTGTGAGCGTGTTCAACATGAGAGTAATCCCCACAGAGTTGCTGAATTGAACTTGCCACCTTTTGTGTCGCATTGATGGCTCTATGAAACAACGCAAATTACGAATTGGTAATTCTTAGTTAAGCCGACTATAGCTCCGCACGTTCATTAAAAACCACTGACCTTACATAATTCCGCACTCTTGCAGTGCAAGAGCTGCATGCCAACGTTGACCTACTCACCGAACCGGTAGCTGGCCTGCAGGGCAATATTCCGCGATCGTTCCGGAAAGCCGTAAAACGTAGGGGCTCCGAACTGGCTGAAGGCGAGCGGGGTGTCATTGGCATACGACACGACCTTCTTATCGTTCAGATTGCGACCAAGCAGGGCGATCTCCCACTTTTCGTCAGCCGAGGCCACTGCCAGCCGCAGGTTCAACATGGCGTAGCCACCCTGCTCGACGCGCGAATCCAGATTCTGGGACGGGTTGTAGCTGGTCGTGAATTGGCTATCCAGAGTGGATCTGAACACCAGCGTCTCGGTCATCGGGCGCTCGTAACTGAGAGCGATATTGCCCGACCAGTCGGCCACATACTGATTGGTCTTGCCGGTGTAGTCGCAATCGCCGTTGCTGGATGTTGGCGTCTGCCCCTGGTTGCACTGGCCGTTCTTGAAATCGTCGAACTTGAAGTCCAGATACCCGACTGAACCGTTCATGGACCAGTGATCGCTGATCGCCCAGCGGCCGTCTATCTCCACGCCCTGGGTGGTCGCCTTGGCGGCATTGCCAACGTTGAATCCCAGCGTGCCGTCGAAAATGCTGACTTGCAGGTTGTCGAAGTCGGTGCGGAACAGCGCAATGTTGAGTTCGGCAGTGCCGTTGAGCAGGGTGAGTTTCGAACCTGCCTCGAACGCCAGTGCCTTCTCGTCTTCAAACTCAAAAGACCCCGGATCCACGTTGCTCTGCACGGCGCTGAGTACCGAAGCCGGGAACAGGGTTCCCACCCCGGTAGATCCCGGTACCGGCTCGCTGTTGGAGCGCACGTCGAAGCCGCCGCCCTTGAAGCCGGTTTTGACGGAGCCATACAACAGGATGTCGTCGGTCAGATCGAAGTCCGTGACGAACTCGAATGCCGTGCTGTTTTCAGTTCGGTGCCCACTGAGGTTGTGGAAGGCCACGTTGAATATCGAAGCAAACAGCACGGCGCCGTTGGCCAGACGATCTGCGTCGTTGGCGTCGTTCAGATTGAAGGGGCGCCGGTTCAGATCACCTTCGCGCAGGATGCGGATGGCTTCCTTCTCGATATGGCTGAAGCGTACGCCGGCACTGGCCCGCCAGCGGTCAGTCAGGTCATAGCCCAGTTGCCCGAAGATGGAACTGGTGTAGGTGTTTTGCTTGAAGTCCCGGAATGCAGACGTGTCGCCCAATGAACCAAAGGCACCCTCCGGATCACCGGTAGTGGCATAACCCACCAGCCGCACGACGCCGCTGTCCTCCGGCAGGAAAATCTGGTCACCGAATTTGAGATTGTCTGACTGGTAGTAGGCACCGGTCAGAAAGTGCAGGCGGTTGTCCTGCGGCGACGTCAGGCGCAACTCCAGGCTGTCCTGCTTGTAGTTCTCCTTGGACTGCAAGCGAAACATATCAGCGGCTGTGAAGTCGCAGTCGCAGTCTTCCACGTAGTCGTAGGCCAGATGTGCTGCGGTGGCGGTCAGGGTGTAGTCGCCTATGGCGTAATTCAGCGTACCGACGACTGCCGTAATGTCGTTATTGCTGCTGTCGCCATTGGAACCGCGTTTGAAATTCAGCGTGTGGTCCTGCAGGTTCGGGTTGTCGTACACGTAGTCGGTATTCGCATTGAAAGTATTCGGATCAATAGCGGTCGGATCGAAAAATACGTCCAGATACTGGAGGTAGTTGTGGCCCGGCCGCCAATAGCTGGAGCTTCCCGTATTGCGGCTGAAGCCGGTGATGCTTGTGCCCTGTCCAACGGAATCATCGGCCCGAATGATCTCGATCTGCCGGCCCTTCACGTCGAATTTGTTCTTTTCGAACTTCAGGGTGCCGTCCAGGGATCGCCGGTGTAGGAGATGGTGATGCGTCCGCTCTTTTCATCCCGGTTGGCTCATCCCGGTTCAGGAGGTGTTCTTCACGTAGCCATACGTCCATCGTCCGGTAACGACCGGCGAAGCGGGCGGCCCAGCTTCCGCCGAGCCACTCACCCAGCGGCCCGGAGACCATGGCGTTGATCTCCTGTTCGTTGTGGTCCGGTTCGTACAGTCCGCTGACCGTGGAGGTGAAATAGTCCGGTGGGCTTGGCAGTGGTGAAGTTGAGTGCGCCGGCGATGCTGTTGTTGCCCAGCAATATGGCCTGGGGGCCGCGCAGTGCCTCGGCCTGCGCCGTGTCCATGAACGGCGCCCGGGTGAGCTGGGCCCGTCCGTAGTAAACGTCATCTATATAGAGGCCGACGGACTGCTCGAAGCCCTGGTTGATACCCGAGCCGATACCGCGCACATACAGGTTGGTGCCAATGCCGGTTTCCGACATTGCAAATTCAGCACGTAGGCCACGAGTTCTTCGACCCGGCTGACACCGGACTTGGCCATGGCCTCGCCAGTCAGTACCACGACGGAGAGCGGTGCGTCCTGGATGCTCTCGGTCACCTTCCGGGCCGTGACGACAATGCTCTTCCAGGGCTTCCTGGGCATGCAGCGCAGGCGCCGCGACAATTCCCGCGATAAGCAGCAGGCCGGCGGCGGTAACCTTCGAGGTAGCACCCTTGGCGGTCGGGTGGTGCGGCGATGTGACCATGGCTTTAGTACCCCCTTTATCAGAGACTAGCACACCTCCTGCCGGGTGCCTGCTACCCGTAAAAAGTACCTTCGGAAAATGTATGCCGCAGCCGCATCTTGGAATTTTCAGAAGCAGACCGGATACTTCCCCGGTTCCCACGGGCTCAATGCCCACGCAAAAGGAGGTGATCAATGTCTAGTGAGTTTCTCGCGGTGTCCGTCCACCCTTCGCGTCTCGGCCTGACCATTGGACCAGCCCCTTCCGGTGGTTGGCTGAAGCATAACGACCGTTAGCTGACAGGCAGAAACGCGGCCCCTTGCAAGAAGGGCTCGCAAGATAAGGGATTGGGGGCACCCGGTCTCACGAAGGGCCGCAGCGATGCGGCCCTTCTTCTTTCTTTTTCTGGTGGAGTGCGTAACGCTTGCCGGATCAGCGGCTACCGACACTCGACTCATGGCCCGGCAATGGAACTGGTGGACACGCCTCGACGACGAGGCTCTGCTGAATTTGCGCTTTCGCGATCTGGGTTTGACTATCGACAGAAGCCCGCTCAAACCGGCGCTGAAGCGGCTGGACCATGAGCTTGAGCGACGTGGCTTTCGGTTCCGGCCCCATGTCTGGCTCGCACAGGAGTGGTTCTGTCCGGATGGTGTGCCGGGATTCGCCATTCCGTTTTTCCTGGCACATCCGCGACTCGCACGCCTGGAACGACGACTCATGCATGAGGTCGAGGGTGGCAACCGGCACTGGCTGCGACGCATCCTCCGTCACGAAACCGGCCACGCGCTGGATAACGCCTACCGGCTGCATCGGCGCAAAGGCTGGCGTCAGGCATTCGGCCCGGCGACCCGGCCATATCCCACCCGCTACACGCCACGGACCACCAGCCGCAACTACGTGCTGCACCTCGGGCACTGGTACGCCCAGAGTCATCCGACCGAAGATTTCGCAGAAACTTTCGCCGTCTGGCTCCGGCCCAACTCGGCCTGGCGCACTGACTACGCCGGCTGGCACGCCCTGCGCAAGCTTCGCTATGTCGATGAGTTGATGACCGAGATTCGCGATCTTCGGCCACCTGTGCGCAACAAGACGCGCGTCGAGCCGCTGGATACCGACCGCCGGACCTTGCGCGACCACTACGAGGAAAAGCTCAGCTACATCAGCGTTTCCGAAACCAAGCGCTACGATGTGCGCCTGCACAGGGTGTTTGCTCCAGCCGAACTGCATCCGGGCCGACCGGCTGCTTCGACCTTCCTGCGCCAGGTACGGCCGGAGTTGCAGCGCTTGCTGATCCGGCGCTCACGCCTGCATCCCTATCTGGTACATCACGTCATGCGCATGGTGATTAACCGGTCGCGCGAGCTGGAGTTGTGCGTTGATGGGCCGCTGCGTCAGACCAAACGCGAGGCCTTCGGTTTGCTGGAGCGCATACTGTTCGACTTTGTGCGACGTGGACGGGAGGGCTACGCCCTGTGAAGAAGCAGCGCATTCTGGTCCTGACACATGAAAGCCTGGTGCCACCCGAGTCACTGGAGGGTTATACAGATCAGGAAATCGACGAGTGGGAGACCGAGTTTGATGTGATCTCGGTCCTGCGCGATGCAGGTCACGAGGTTCGTGTGCTCGGCATGTACGACAACCTTGGTGATCTGCGTCAGATGATTACTGAGTGGCAGCCCGATATCGCCTTCAACCTGTTGCAGGAATTTCAGGGCATCGTGAGCTACGACCAGCACATCGTGGCGTACCTGGAACTGATGCGGCAACCTTATACCGGCTGTAATCCGCGCGGCATGATGCTCTCGCGTGACAAGGTTCTGTCCAAGCAGATTCTGACCTATCACCGCATACCCACGCCGCAGTTTCACGTATTCAGGCGCGGCCGCGCGTTTCGCCAACCGCGCAGGCTAAAGTTTCCGCTGTTCGTGAAATCCGCTACCGAGGACGCTTCGCTGGGCATATCGCAGGCCTCGATCGTGACCAATGTTCCACATCTCAAGGAACGGATCGATTTCATTCACGAGCACACCAGCACCGATGCCCTCGTCGAGGAATACATCGAGGGTCGGGAGTTGTACGTTGCTGTAGACGGCAACAACAGGCTCACCACTTATCCGGTCTGGGAACTCAATTTCGGCACGCTACCGGAGGTCATGGTCGGCATTGCTACCCGCAAGGTGAAGTGGGCCCGCAAGTATCAGGAGAAGCACGACATCCAAACCGGCCCGGCGCCGGGATTGAGTACGGCTGATCAGGAGAAATTCAGCCGCTACAGCAAGCGTATCTACCGTGCGTTATACATGAGTGGATATGCACGCATGGATTTCCGGATGCGCGCCGACGGTGAGATTTTCCTGCTGGAAGCCAATTGCAATCCGAACCTTTGCGACGGCGAGGATTTCTCGGCCTCCGCCGATGCCGGCGGTGTTGAATACGAGGCGCTGATTCACCGGATCATTCGCCTCGGCCTCAGTTATGAAGCGGAGTGGCGCCTCAACGAGGCCTAGGCGTGCCTGCATAAAGTCATCGGCAATCACCACGGGCGAAAAGCAATGAGCAGTCATGAGAAGAAAACCTTCCTGGCGACCTACGAATGGGCGGGAAGCTGGCAGGAACTGCCGTGGTCACATGAGCGGCCGACGTTATTTCTTTCTGAAATCTGTCAGCAACGAAGGCCGGGGCGTGCCCTGGATATCGGTTGCGGGGCTGGTACGGATTCGGTGTACCTGGCCAGACAGGGTTGGGACGTAACAGCGTTGGACTTCATGCCCAAGGCGCTGGAATTCACCGAGCGCCGGGCAAAGGAGGCGGGCGTTACGGTCAGAACCGTGGAAGCGGACATCACACAGTGGACGGTACCCGAACCATTCGATCTGGTGCTGGATCATGGCCTGCTGCATAACGTGGATCCGGTTCGTTATCCGGCCTATCGCGAGCGCGTCCTGGCGGCTATTGGCGAAGACGCCGATTTTGTGCTGCTGCACTGGCATCCGCGCTACCCGGGTCAGCCCAGCGGCAAGATGGGTCCGCGGCGGGTCAGCCGTGCGGACATACTGGCCTTCTTCGCTCCGGATCTGCAGGAGCGCTTCTTTGCGCGTGAAGAATTCGAGGATCTGCCCGAGCTGGTCGGCGGAGGTATGTCGCAGGCGTATTACTGGCTGCGACGAAGCGGTGCTCATGCACATCCGCAGGAGCTTCTGGCGCAGATCAAGGCAACATTCCGACGCCACAAGATCGATGTCGACGGTCTGCTTCAGGCAGCGCAAGGGCGATCCGTCAAGGTGAAGCTGGCTGCAACTGACCTCGTGGCGCGACAGGTCGGTCCCGGCCGCCTGGGACTGTCGCATATCGCCGTTAGTCCGGGCGACGCCGACCAGGTGATAGTCAATTGGGCAACACGCGCTGGCGAGGATCCTGCGATGGTCGCGAATCTGCTGGCGCTGTTTGCGTCCAGCGACCATGGTGACCTGTGCGGCGCTATGCCCAAATGTGCCCAGTGCGAGGTTCACATCTGCAAACGGCTGCGCTACCGCTAACGTGTGGCCAGCTGCAGCCGCCTGTTTCGAAGCTCATGCGCTTGCTCGAGTGCTGCTGTGGCTTCGAGGTCACGACCCAGTTCCGGGTAGCGTAGCGCAAGCTGTTCGCGAACCTCGACTGCGCCCCAGGCGGCGGCGTCCGAGCCTCTGACCATCGCCGCGTCGAACAATCGCGTGGCGCGCTCGAGCTTGGCGATGCCCTGCTCGCGATCCCCACCGAAGAGCCGCGGAGTAGCCCAGTCCGCCAGTCCATCCTGCATCACCACCCAGGGATTGTCCGGGGCCAGGGCGCGCGCTGCGGCGATCTGGCGCCGGGATTCCAGCCCGCGGGTGATCGCCGTAAACGCGCCATACCGTGTACTCATCCCGTAGCAGGAGCCCAGCAGCGCCCGTGCCTCCGCGTTTTCCGGCACGCGATTTACCATAGCGCGAAGCTCCGCGATGCAATATTCAAGGTAGCGGCGCGCCAGCGACGGCTGGTTTTTGGCTGCCAGCGCCTGGCGGAAGCGCGCATAGCCCGCGTAATAGGCGGCTACAAGCGCTTCCGTTGGATCAGCCTCTGGATCTTTTGCCACGATCAGCAAGTCGTTGTGCAGTGCTTCAATGGTGGCCAGATCGCGATTCTGGTAAGCCACCTCAATGCCGAACAGGAGCTGCTCAGTCAGCGGCGAGGCGCCGGCACAGCCGGACCAAAAAGCCGCTACGATCAGGACAATTGCTGGCTGTGTGACAATCAGCCGACCGGTCTTGGCGCGATCCCGGTAGCTGCAGATCAGGGATATGAGGCAATTTGTCACGTCGGAATGTACCTATGTGGTAAAGCAATGCCCGCGTTCAAGACTATATTGAGCGGCTAATGCCGAATTGCAGGATAGTAGTTCGGCTCATTGGCCCAAATGGTTTCAGGAGTCGGGTTGCGGTCACGCAAAGGCTCGGAAACGGATAGGATTGGCAAAGTTGTTTCGCCACACGGTGGCGGCACGTGACACTGGAGAATGACCATGTTTATTAACTTCTGGTACCCGATCGGCCTGTCGACGGAGATCACTGACGACAAGCCCTTTCGTGCCCAGGTATTCGGGCTGCCCTTCGTCGCCTTCCGGGACGCCGCCGGTGCGGCGCAGGTGATTTCTGACACGTGTGCGCATCGCGGCGGTGCGCTACATAAAGGTCTGGTACGCGACGGCAATGTCGTTTGCCCTTATCACGGCTGGGCCTACGGTGGCGACGGACGATGCAAACTGGTGCCGTCACTGGGTCAGGATGCCAAGATTCCGGCCCGCGCCAAAGTCGACGCCTATCCGGTTCAGGAGCGCTACGGCATCGTGTTTGCGTTCCTCGGTGATCTGCCAGAGGCCGAGCGTCCGCCACTCCACGACATTGCCGAGTTCGGGCAGCCGGAGTGGAAGTGTCAGACTTACGTCATCAACCTGGCTGCCTATTATCAGCGGTCGATGGAGAATGGTATGGACCCGATCCATAACCAGTTCGTCCATCCGTTGCAGGGCGCCCCGTCGCTGTCGCCGGAGATGATGCGCAGCCAGATACCGATGGAAGATATCCCGTGGGGCAGCAAGATGTTTCTGCCGTATGCAGGCAAGGCCGATGATACGGAGATGAACAAGTTCCGGGAAGGTGAGCGGACCGGAATGGCGGGCTCCTGGTATCAGGGACCCAACCAGCTGGTGACCTGGATCGAACTGACGGCAACCAACGCCTTTCACCAGTACCTGTTTGAGCAACCCATCGACAATGACCACACGCGCATCTATTTCCTCAACATGCGCAACTGGTTGCTGGAAGACAAGCATGACCAGCGCGTAGAGGATCTGACCTTGCGCATTGTCCATGAGGACATCGATGTTCTTGAGCATCTCAACCCCGTCCGTACGCCGGAAACCAACACCAAGGAAATCCTCCTGCCGAATGACCATGCTGTATTCCGCTATCGGGAACACTGCAAGGAATGGGAGAACATGGGTTGGCGTATCGACATGAAGGCCATGAAGGACGACGAGGGGAATGTGGCCTACGCAATCCCGAGTCCGGCCCGTCGGGAATCCGGCAACTGGGTGCTCGATCCGGTCCCGCTGATGCCTGCGGCGAAGGAAGCATCTGCTCGCGCGCCCAAGGAAGCCGCAGCACCCAAGTCGGCCCGTACTGCCTGACGCGTTTCACCCTTGATCATGCTGGCCCGGCGCTCGAATTGAGAGCGCCGGGCCGGTCTGGATCTGTCAATTTCAACCGGAAATTACGTCATTGCACGCGGCTAGACGGTGGGCAATGCACGTGAATTTGACCGCCCTGAAATGCTCGCAGTCGTTCGTCAATTATTCGCGAAGTGCCCGATTTGCCTGCCAGAATAGGTTCGGCAAGCACAAGGAGTGTGTGCGGCCCGCAAAATAAAGGCTTGCAGCGAACATCGCCGCACACTATGTTCCTGCGCCGGAGCCAGCATTTTTGCTGTGAGCCGGGGACAATTTCTTAATTTCAGGGAGTAACACACGCATGGCCAAGAACGGCACCGCACCAACCAAGTCGGACATTCTGAATCACATTGCCAAGGAAACGGGTCTGTCTCGCAAGGACTCCAGCGCCGTGCTGGACGCCTTGAGCGGCATCATCCGCAAGAGCTTGCGCAGCAGCGGGATGTTTACGATGCCGGGTTTGATGAAGCTCAAGGTCGTCAAAAAGCCGGCCACCAAAGAACGGGTTGGCACGAACCCCTTCACTGGTGAGAAAATGACTTTCAAGGCAAAACCAGCCTCCAAGAAGGTTCGTATCCTGCCGCTGAAGGCGCTGAAGGCCATGGTTAACTAAAACCGGCTTCACTACAGGGCCCACACCGGAATATCTGACCCGGGCGATTCACGTCGCACCGGGTCTTTTTTTGGCTCATCGCCCATCTCCGGGTGAGTCAGGCTCGCGCTTGACGGCAACGCAGGGACATTCCGTTCCTGACGCTGGTTGTGGTGCGGGAAGTGCCCTCTGGCGTCAGCGCGGCGGCTGGGCCGCGCGGGGGGCAGGTTGGCGGGCCGTTCGCTGCGGCCATCCATGGCCTCGCTCTCTTAACTCGGACTGGCGCCGGGCTGTCCTGCCCGGCTGGTCCTGCAAACCCGCCAACCCCGACACGCCGCCGCGCTGATGCCGGCAAGCAAGTCCGATCGGCCCGATTCATCCGGATCTCGGGCACTGGAGAAGAGGTCTTTTCAGTCTTTGGAAGGGGCTTCTAGGCGAGGTTGTGGAATACCTTCTGCACGTCCTCGTCCTGTTCCAGCTTGTCGATCAGTTCCAGGGCTTCGTGAGCCTGGTCTTCGGGCAGTTCGATCGGCGTGGCGCAGATATATTCCTGCTCGGCTGACAGGGGCGCCAGACCCCGGTCCTCCAGTCCTTTCTGGAGGTGGCCAAACTCGGCAAACTGGCAGTGGACCACGATTTGCGGTTCACCCTTGTCGCCGGTGCCGTGGCCCATCTCTTCCAGGCCATGGTCGATCAGATACAGCTCCAGGTCCTCCAGATCGATGTTGGCCTCGCTGATGCTTTCCGGGTCGAGGCGAAATACACCCATGCGCTGGAACATGAAACTGACGCTGCCCGTGGCACCGAAGCTGCCACCGTTCTTGCTGAAGATGTTGCGGATATTGCTCACCGTACGGGTCGGGTTGTCGGTAGCCGCCTGCACCAGGGTGGCGATGCCGTGTGGCGCGTAGCCCTCGTAGATCACTTCCTCGTAATTCTCGACATCCTTGCCCGTGGCCCGCTTGATGGCAGCCTCGATCTTGTCCTTGGGCATGTTGATGGCGCGGGCATTCTGTATGACCCGGCGAAGTGCCGGATTGCCTGCCGGGTCCGGGCCACCGCCCCGGACGGCTATAGTGATGTCCTTGCCGATTCGCGTGAACTGCTTCGCCATGCGGTCCCAGCGAGCAAACATCACATGTTTTCTGGTTTCGAAGATGCGTCCCATAGCTTAGATTGTCTCAGATGTTGAGCTACCAGCACGAATACCATGTCGGTAACCATGCCGATGTTCTCAAGCACAGCGTGCTTGCGCTCGTCGTCCGTGCCCTGCAGAAGAAGGACACGCCGATCCGGATTCTGGACGCTCACGCGGGCTCGGGCATCTACGATCTGAGAAGCCGCGAAGCCCGGAAACATGGGGAATATGAGCACGGGATCGGCCGGGTGCTTGGCCAGCCGCTACCGCCAGTCGAGATCCACGACTATCTCGGCATTGTGCGAGCCTTGAACAGCCATGCTGACCCGGGCGGTGAGCTGAGGCTATGCCCTGGATCACCGGAGGTTGCGCGGCAGTTATTGCGGCCCACCGACCATCTTGAGCTGATCGAACTGCACCCGGCCGCGCTGGCGCAGCTGCACCGATATTTTGGCCGAAATGCCCACATCCATATTCACAATCGCAATACCTTCGAAGGGCTACCCGCGCTACTGCCGCCGACGGAGCGACGGGGCGTGGTGCTGATGGATCCTTCCTACGAGGTGAAGGAAGAATTTGTCGGGGTTGTGGACTTGCTGAAGTCCTGTCATCGCCGCTGGGCCAATGGCGTTTTTTTGATCTGGTACCCTCTGCTCCGTCACCCGCTTGCCGAGCGCTTTCCAGCCAAGGTTCGCGCCGCCGGACTGCCAAAGGTCCTGCAGGTTGAGCTGCAGGTTGAGATCGACGCCTACCAGGGGATGCGCGGCTCAGGCCTGTGCATCGTCAACCCGCCGTTCGGGCTGGAGGGCAAGCTGAACGTGCTGCTGCCCTGGCTCTGGGATGCGCTGAAAAACGACGAGCGGACCGGGTGGAAGGTGGGAGCCCTGGCCTGACTCCTGCAGGTAGGGATCGCCGTTGTGCCGGAATCGAGTTGTGGAGAATCCATCATGCGTAGCCATATCGCTCTGCTGAGCATCGCCATCGTCACCATGCCGCTGACGGCGTATGCGGAAGACGCTCATTCAATTCTCAAGAAACAGCAGGAGATGCAGATTCAGCGCTGGAAAGGCGTGAATACGTACGTCGTTGTGCAGACCGTGATGGGAAACAAGGTGAACCTTGCTTTCGAGCGCGGCGAAATCAAGGGTGCGGATGGCAAGACCTATCCTGTATTCCAACGCGTACAGGCGGGATCCGGCCAGGACGACGCGACCAAAGCCATGATGTCGGAGTATGGCAATGCGGCCGAGGCGCTGGGCGACGGCATGGCCAATGAAATCGAAGATGGCCTTGAGCAGGCCGGTTTGCCACGCGGGCTATTGAAAGCGACAGGAGGAGATCCGTGGGCGTCACTCGACCCTCGCGTGATGATGGGAGGCATGGCCACATTCAGTCGCGCAGCCGCTGAGGGAGATCCGAACCAGAGCGATCCAGCAGCCGATGCGGCGGCCACTGTGAACGGGTTGGCGGCATTCGCCGAGCGTGCCCGTCTGGCTGGAACCGAGAATGTGGATGGCAAGCCGGCCTTTCATCTGATTGCCGAAGGGCTGAATCAGGTGCAGAAGGCCGATGGGCAGGAGTTCAAGCTGGACACCGTGCACATGTGGATCGACACCACCGCTTATGTGCCACTGAAGATGCGCACGGAAGGAATTGCGACGGCCAATGGCGAGTCACGGCCGATCACCATCGAAAAGACAGATTCCGACTACCGCAACGTGGCGGGCAGCAGCATGTATGAGCCCTATCGTTCAGTGATGCACATGGCCGGAATGATGACGCCTGAGCAGCAGCAGGAAATGCAGAAGGCCCAGGCACAAATGGCGGATATGGAAAAGCAGCTCGCCGAGATGCCCGCTGCGCAACGCCAGATGGTCATGCGCCAGATGGGTCCGCAGATGGACATGATGCGCAGCATGGCTGCGGGCGGCGGCATGGAGATGGTCACCGTCGTAGACCGGATACTGGTCAATCCAAAGCCGGGGGATCAGGGGAGCGTGAGCACCTCACAGCCGGGCGCTGTCGAGCAAAGCCAGGCGGTACTTGCGCCATCATCCGCAACCAGCCCTGCTACGGCGCCGTCAGAAACTGCTCCGCGCGAACTGCAGGCTGCGCGACAGGCTTGCCTGGACCAAAAAGTACAGAGTGCACAACAGTCGAAGAAGGGTATAGGGAAGCTGTTTGGTGCCGCCAGGAATCTCGCGAAAGACGTCACCAGCAGCATTTCCGGTTCTGATTCATCGCAGGTCGTCAGCGACGTATATTCGCCGGATGCCACCGACGCTGACGTGGCGGCCGCTGCCAGATCGCTGGGGATTTCCCCGGAAGATATTGAGGCCTGCCGAACACCCGGCTGATCCGGCGCAATTCCTGAACCCGATCCCTGAATCCGATCAATGGTCTGAAAGAATGGCGCCGCCCGTCCCAGAGGGTACGGGCGGCGCCGGTTCAGGTACGAAGCGGTGAGCCGTAAAGCGGCGTCAGGCCGCCTTGCCCGCTGCCAACCACTTCTGCAGTTCGTCGGCGCCACCGATGTGAGCACCATTGACGAAGATCTGAGGTACTGAAGTGCTGCCGGCAACTGCTCTCAGTGTGCGGTCAGAAAAGTCCTTGTTGAGTGTGAGCGTTTCGAAGTCGATCTTTGCCTCGGCAAGCTGAGCCTTGGCCCGCGCACAGTGTGAGCAACCCTTGCGCGTAAACACCGTAACATCGAGCGGCTTGGGTTCCTTTGGCGCGAGCCAGCCGAGCATCGTATCGGCATCGGAGACCTTGAACGGATCGCCGGGTTCCTGGGGCTCGATGAACATCTTTTCAATCACACCATCCCGAACCAGCATCGAGTAACGCCACGAGCGACGGCCGAAGCCGATATCTTCCTTGCCGACCAGCAAGCCCATGGCTTCGGTGAACTCACCATTGCCGTCGGGGAGAAAGGTCACATTTTCGGCGTGCTGGTCTTCCTTCCACTCGTTCATCACGAAAGCATCGTTGACCGAGATGCAGACGATCTCGTCCACGCCCTGGGCCTTGAAAACCCCGGCCAACTGGTTGTATCGCGGCACATGTGTCGATGAGCACGTGGGGGTAAAGGCGCCTGGCAGTGAGAAGACGATGACTGTACGTCCGGCAAATATCTCCTTGCTCGTACGATTAACCCAATCGTGGTCGCCCCGGGTACGGAATGTGACCTCGGGTACGCGTTTCCCTTCGCGGTTCTGCAACATGATTTCTACTCCTGTGAATCTGGATTGCAGCCATTCTAGCGGTACCCGATGAGAATAGAAAATGCAATAAAGAGATCGTAACGATATAATAAACAGATGAGCAAATTACCCACGACACGACAACTGGTCTATTTCGTGGCACTGGTCGAGTACCAGCACTTTGGCAAGGCCGCTGCGGCCAGCCACGTGTCCCAGTCTGCCTTCAGCGTGGCCATTCGCCAGCTCGAGAAGCTCCTCGGGGTTCGCCTCGTAGATCGCACCAATCGACGCGTCACCATCACTGCGTTGGGCCAGGAGGTCGCCACGCAGGCGCGGCTTTGCCTGCGTGACCTCGAATCCCTGGTTGCCCTGGCGCAGACTGAGCGGGAACCACTTGAAGGACCTCTAAGGCTGGGTGTGATACCAACCATTGCCCCGTTTCTACTGCCGCGGGTTCTGCCGCGGTTGCGCAGGGCGCTGCCCAAGCTCCGGCTATTCCTGCATGAGGCCACCACCAGCGCGATCCACGCCAAGCTGATGAAGGGTGAGCTGGATGTGCTGCTGCTGGCGCTGCCTTATCCGCTGGACAATGTGGAGATCCTGCCGCTGTTCCGGGATGAATTCCGACTGGCGTGCCGGCGCGGAACCAAACTTCTGGACCCGGTCAACTACCGATACAGCCGCCTTGATCGGGAGGCCGTGCTGCTGCTGGATGAAGGCCATTGCCTGCGCGACCATGCCATTGCTGCCTGCAGCCTCAAGAGTTCGGAAAAGATCAGCCCGTTTGCGGCATCCAGCCTGCTGACGCTCATCGAAATGGTTGACGCCGATCTTGGTGTGACCTTTTTGCCGAAGATGGCCGAGGGCTCGGCATTGCTGAAGGGAACGCGGGTCGAAACCCATCCGTTACCGGAGCGAAGCTATCGCGAAATCGGTCTTGCGTGGCGACAGGGGTCGCGACGCGGCGCTGAGTTCCGGGCATTGGGCGAGCAGCTGCTTGCCCAGGCCGGCTGACCAGTTCATTGCATTCATCACGGCCTTCGTGCCAATTCGTGACGGGGCTCACGCCGGCCGCACGACAAATCGCGCCACGATTCAACTGTCATGGACGAAGCCAGACGACATGATTTCAGTGCCGATCGGCACGGCGACACGATCCGCCAGCGCCACGGTCTCCATTTCAATAATTGCGAGGCCACTGGCTGCCATTCCACGATCTACCTGGATTACCTTTGCCGCGATCTGCAGCCCTATCTGCTGGCGGCGTTGCGTGAGCTCGAAACCCGGGCGTCGATGGTTCTGGCCGGCGAGCCGCGGCGCACGGTCCTGTCGCTGCTTTACGACCGACAGGACAACGACCCGGAGGGCCTCGCCACCTTTTTCATCCAGAACACCGACGCCGTATCACCGCTGCAGCTGGGATTCGGTCACATCGGGTCCGGTCATATGGGCATTACGGATCCGGAGGTCTGGGACCGTCACTTGCAGGCGTTCAGTGAGGGTATCTGGACAACCGTGGTGTGGGAGAGCAGGGAGCTGCTAAGGCCAGACCGAAACCGCTAATCTTCTGGCAGTAACCGCGCCATGCAGCAGTTACTGCCTCAGCCGGCCGCAGGGCGTGCCCGCAACGCACGCTTGAGCCAGCGGCCGACTTCTTCGGCCAGCGGCGCATCTTCTGCCGAAAGTCCCCTTACCGATAAATAAACGCGCGTCGTAATCGGAATTTCAGTCCACTGTTCAGGCGCACCAGGTGCGTTGCGCCGGGTATTCATGGTCGGCCGCAACTCCAGTTCGCGCAGCAGGTGGCCGAGATCGCTGACCTGGTCGGTGCTCTGGTTGGTGAGGGCGCCACCCACCGAGCGGGATTCCGGGCCGATTGGCGGATCCGCAGAGTCTGCGGGTCGAGGGAATTTCTGTTCGGGTGTCTGAAATGCACCGGGATTCAGGGCCGCCAGGCCCGGATGGGTTTCTTCGTGCTCTTCTGCCGGCTTGTCGGCTGTAGGATCGCTGGGCATGCGTCTGCGGATCCCGGCATCAGCCAGGCCATAGCTGCGATGTGCGCCGGAAGGGCCGCGCACACCGGTAGTGACCGGCGCGGATCCGGTTGTCGCAGGCGCTACCGTCGCCTCCACCCCGGCCCTTGGCTCAGGTGCCTGCACCGGCACCGGCTCCGGCACCGGCTCAGGCTCAGGCTCAGGCTCCTGAAAGAGCGCCTTTACCACATCCACAGGCAGATTCCGGCTCAGCAGGTCACGCACCCTGGCGATATCGCAGAGGTCCAGGGCACGCCGGATTTCAGCAAGGGTGGCGGTGAGTAGTTGTCCCCCGGTCTGCAAATTCCGTACACCCCGAATGAATTCAAGCCGTGTCAGGCACTCTTCGGGATACCGCGTATGAGGCCCTCGTCGACCGACCTTGGGTAGCAGGCCGGACTGGATGTAGTAGACGATTGTTCGCCGGTCGAAGCCCGTTGCCGCCGTGAGTTCGGCTATGGAGTAGCTGCGGCTCGGAATCATGGCCTGCAGCCTAGGCTGCAGTATAGACAGTGTCAACTACTGGAGAATCCCTTGTGCCCCGCGGGCAGCGGGTTGCTACCATTCCGCCCGCACCATGTTCCCCTTAAGCGACGACAACCCGCATTTCATCACCCCGTATGTCACCTACGCGCTTATCGCGCTGAACGTGCTCGTCTGGGTATTCGTGCAGGGAATGGGCATGGAGCCCCGGCTGTCAGCATCCGTCTGTACGCTGGGTCTGGTGCCGGGTGAACTGCTGCAGACGCTGGCTGCCGGCACCCGTTTCCAGATAGGTCCCAATACTTTCTGTGTGCTGACGGATACGCCCAACTGGCTCACCGTACTGAGCCACATGTTTTTGCACGGGGGCTGGCTGCATATCATCGGCAATATGTGGTTCCTGTGGATCTTCGGCAACAACGTCGAAGACTCCATGGGCCATGGCCGGTTTATCGTATTTTATCTGTTGTGCGGCATGGCGGCCGCAGGCGCACAGATGCTGGCTGATCCGGTGGCGGGTGTGCCGATGGTGGGTGCCTCCGGCGCCATCGGCGGTGTCATGGGCGCCTATGTGTTGCTCTACCCCAAGGTCAAGGTGAAGATGCTGCTCTTCCTGGGGTTTTTCATCACGACGTTCACGGTGCCGGCTTTCTGGATGATGGGGTACTGGTTCGCCGTCCAGTTGATCGGTGGCGTGGGCTCGATCGGCGCTCAGGCGGGCGGCGTGGCGTTCTGGGCGCACGTTGGGGGATTCGTGGCCGGCGCGGCCCTGATCCTGGTGTTTCAGGTGCCTGAGTATGTGCAGCGCCATCCCAATCGCGGCTGGCGATAGCGGCATATCTCAGGGGGGGCGGTCTACCGTCGGTAGCAAGGCCAATTCACCGGTGGTGCTGACAAAAGTCTCATACGGCGTCGCGAACAGGTGTTCCAGGTTGCGCGGGGTCAGGGCCGCCCCGGCGCTATCCAGCAGCCAGGTACCATCGGGAAACAGCAATAGCGCGTGGCTACCAAAGCGCAGCGCCAGTGACGGGTCATGCACCGTCATCACCACGCCGCGACAAGCGGCGGCCAGATGCCGCAGATGAGTCAGCACCGCGATCTGGTGCCGCGGATCCAGATGATTAACCGGCTCGTCCAGAAGCCAGACGCGGGGATCCTGGGTCAACAACCGGGCCAGTGAGAGGCGGCGGCGCTCGCCGCCGGACAGCGTGGCGACCAGCCGTTCCTTGAAATCGGCCAGGCCCATGGTCGTGAGCGCCGCCGTCGCCAGTGCGATATCTTGCGTGGACTCGGCCCTGGAACCACCCAGATGCGGATGCCGGCCCATCAGGGCTGTTTCCATCACCGTTGCGGGGAAAGACTCTGTGTCGTCCTGCAATAGCAGGCCCAGACGCTGGGCGACTTCGCGACGGCCCATCTGCTCGAGCCGGTTGCCGTCCAGGCGAATAAATCCGCGGCTGGCCGGGCGCAACCCGGCGAATGTATGCAGCGCGAGCGTCTTGCCCGCGCCGTTGGGTCCCAGCACGCACAGCAGATCGCCAGCAGCCAGCGTGAAGCTCAAGTCACGTATCAGGCTTCTTCCGGCGACGGCAACCTCAACAGCAGAACAGGTCAACATGGGGCCAGCACTTTAGCTGGCATTGACCTCAAAAATCGATCATCGCTTCTGCCAAAGGAGGGTTGCGGCTACCGCGGCGGCTGGGCCGCGCGGGGGTAGGTTGGCGGGCCGTTCACTAGGGCCGCACCACAAACAACGCCGCCGGAATGATCTCTACGTCGCCGTTAAGCGCGAGGCAGACTTCCCCGGAGCCAGGTGATGAACCAAAAAAAACCCCGCCAGTGGCGGGGTTTATAACGGTTTTTGTTGTTGTCGCGAATTCGGTCTCGGCGAGTGCGTCAGTGTGGTGGATTATTGTTCTAGTTCTGTTTGCCGCTTCTACTTCTAATTGTTGGTTTCTTCTTCTTCTTTTGGGCGTCTTCTGGCTCCGATGTCTGATTCCCACAGTCTGTGGCAGATGTCGAGCGTTCCTGCCGCGCAGCACAGAGACCTTTTTGTGCTCAAATATTAACCAGCAAGTCTCATGCCACGGATTGGAAATTCTTGCATTTAGAGTGACCTGCTCGGGAATCATCATCTAGCCGGCAACGTTGATTTTAACAACTGTAAAAGATACCGACGCCAAGGAAATGTCTTCCTGGACCAACTACAACTGTCAGGTGCCCTGACAGCGCAGGCCAGTCAGTGAGTTACAGGTTCGGGCGATCCTCATTTTCGGGTTACGTCCCCTTAATCCTCCCTTAATGCAGCAACTTTCGCACTGAAAACGCCGGCGATTCTGTAAAGGAATCCAACAGTCATTGTGTGTAGGCAGCGCCCATGAGCGAACCAACGAGCCCGCACGGAGTTGCTGCTTGCCTGTTCAACCGCCTACCAGACCGGGTACTCTCGCCGGCGCCATGGACCTTGAACATCTGCGCAATCAGCTTTCTGCCATCGATCGGCAGATTCTTGAGTTGGTGGCAGAACGGCAGCGCCTGTCCGTAGAGATCGGCACCTTCAAATTGTCCTCCGGGCAGCCGACCAGGGACTTTGCCCGGGAAAAGCACGTACTCGACCAGGCCCGCAGTGCTGCGGCACCGCTAGGAATTTCGCCAGGTCTGGCTGAGGACTTGCTGCGTTTGCTGATTCGATCGTCGCTGGCCAACCAGGAGCAGGCCCGTGTGCGTGCCGAGGGTCAAGGGTCCGGCAAGCCTGCACTCGTCATCGGCGGCGCCGGAAAAATGGGTCGCTGGTTCAGTGAATTCCTGCATTCGCAAGGCTTCAACGTTACCGTCGCGGATCCCGCCGGGCCGCTGCCAGGCTTCCCCCACGTCGCTGACTGGCGACAAACGGCCGACGAGTTCGCAATAACGGTGGTGTCCGCACCGATTCCACTGACCGGCCAGATCCTTCGCGAAGTCGGTCAACGTCAGCGCCGTGGCCTGATTTTCGATATTGGCTCTCTCAAGTCTCCCTTCATCGATGACCTGAAGGCACTGTGCCAGCAAGGCCTGCATGCCACATCGATACATCCGATGTTTGGTCCGGACACCGACTTGTTGTCCGGTCGCCATGTGTTGCTGCTGGATGCTGGTTGTCCGGCCGCGACCACCGATGCGGCCCAGCTATTCAGCTCGACGATGGCGGCACGAATACGCATGGATATCGACGAACACGACCGGCTGATCGCCTATGTGCTTGGCTTGTCGCATGCGTTGAATGTGGCCTTCTTTACCGCGCTCGCCGAAAGTGGTGAAACGGTGCCCAAGCTGGCCCACATCTCCAGCACCACCTTCGACAGCCAGCTCAAGGTTGCAGGACGGGTTTCCGAAGAGAGCCCACAGCTCTATTTTTCGATCCAGCACGAGAATCCTTTTGGTCTGGCCGTTCTGGATGAGTTGCAGAAGGTAGTGACACGGATTGCCGATATTGTTCGGCAGGGCGATGAAGCGGCTTTCGTTCGATTGATGGAGCAGGGGCAGCGGTATCTCGAAAGCCGACGTTAACCTGCCGATCCGGCGAAGGAGCGGCCTCAGCGCAAGCTTCGGCGCAACAAATACAGAAAAGCCGGCACCCCGACGACCGCGGTGATTGCACCCACCGGCAACTGGCGCGGTGCCAGCAGCGTACGGGCCATGGTGTCGGCGACAACCAGCAGGATGCCGCCGGCGAGAGCTGAGCCCGGAATCACCACCCGATGGTCGCTACCGCCAGCCAGCCTGACAAAATGCGGAACAATCAGGCCCACGAACCCCACCACACCCGCTGTTGTAACTGCGACGGAGGTCAGCAGCGCCCCCATCGTGTAAATGATGCCCCGCACACGCCGTACCTCAACGCCGAGCAACATGGCCTGCCAGTCACCGGTACCCAGCACGTTCAACGTTCGCGCAAGCATCAAGCCCACAATCGTGCCGATGACAGCCACTATCAGTATCGGCCACGGCTGGTCAGCAAATGAGAAGTCGCCCATCAGCCAGAAGAGCAGGCCGCGCAGGCTGGATTCCGGGCTGATCACCAGCAGGAGGCTCACCACCGCACCAAATCCGGCAGCGACGACGATGCCTGTTAACAACAGGCGACTGGTGGCGCCGCTGCCATCGTAGCCGCGACCGTCGTGCCAGTTTCCCCGGGAACGCGCCAGCGTGAATACCAGGATGGTGCTCAGCAGGGCACCGACAAATGCCGCCAGATCCACGACGATACCGGCCGCACCCAGCAAAATGGCGGTCAATGCTGCTACGGCAGCGCCGCCGGACGTGCCCAGAACGTACGGGTCAGCGAGCGGATTACGCAACAGAACCTGCATGAACGCTCCCGCAAGCGCCAGGGCCGCGCCGGTGCCAAAGGCTGCCAGCGTACGTGGCAGGCGCAACCGCAAGAGGATGTCGATATCCTGCGCATCGGTGTTCCCGTCGATCAATGCGCGCAGTGCGCCTGCGGCGACGCCACCGCTACTGCCCATACTCAGGGCAAAGAGGATGGCCGCAGCGCTGAGAACAGCGAGAATTGTCAGCAGGTGCGGGCGAGCTAAGTGCATTTTCCGGGTGCGTGGCAGCCGGGTGTGCCGGACGGTGCACAAGTGTACTGGATGAGATCTCAAGCCGTGACAGAGCTTCAGCCGCTGTGAAAGAATTCCGCAGCAGTCAGGGATAGTGCGTGGATCAGATTGACGCAGAAGGGTTTCGGGCAAACGTCGGAATCATCGTGTGCAATGCGCGGGGAATGGTCCTCGTGGGTGGCCGCGTGGGCCAGAATGCCTGGCAGTTCCCGCAGGGCGGGATCCGCAAGAACGAATCTCCACGACGGGCCATGTATCGGGAGCTCAGGGAAGAGATTGGCCTGCGTCCGGTCGATGTAACGGAGCTGGGGTCTACGTCCGACTGGCTGCGCTATCGTCTCCCGGAGCAATACGTGAGGCGTCGGAAACGTCCCTTGTGCATTGGCCAAAAACAGCGCTGGTATCTGTTGCGCCTGCTGGTCGATGACAGCCAGTTACAGCTTGATACGACCGTAACACCGGAGTTTGACCGCTGGCGCTGGGTCGATTACTGGCAACCGCTGCACGAAGTCATCTTCTTCAAGCGCGATGTCTACCGGGAAGCATTGCTTCAGTTGGGACCGATTGCCTTTCCGGCTGGCCCGCCACCGCTTCCGGCCGACTTTGCCGGTCCCGATACCTAGGTCCGGATAGCCATGCCGGGACGCAAAGGTCCGCCACCGGAGCAGGATGTTCTGGCTGCCGTCGATCTGGGCTCAAACAGCTTTCACATGGTAGTGGCCCGCTTTGCACACGGTCAGCTCACGGTCATCGATCGCTTGCGGGAAATGGTGCGCCTGGCATCGGGCCTGGACGAGCAGAATCGACTTTCAGACGCCAGCCAGGCACGGGCCATGGAGACCCTCCAACGCTTCGGCGAGCGATTGCGGGATATGCAAGCCGGTCGGGTCCGCGTTGTGGCGACCAATACCCTCCGCCGGGCGAGGGCAACCAGCCGGTTTCTGCAGCGCGCGGCCCGGGTGCTCGGTCATCCGGTCGAAATTATTTCCGGCATCGAGGAGGCGCGCCTGATCTACCTTGGCGCCAGCCATCACCTGCCCAACGTTGACGGCAGCCGCCTGGTTGTCGATATAGGTGGGGGCAGTACGGAAATCATTGCCGGCCGCGGCCTGCAACCGTTTGCGCTGGAAAGCCTGGCCATGGGTTGCGTGACGATCAGCGAAAGCTGTTTTGCCGGAGGCCGGCTGTCCAGGGAAAACTTCGAGAAGGCACGCTTGCTGGTGCGCCTCGAGCTGGAGCCCGTCCGTTCCCAGTTTCACAAGGTTGAACTGGCGCAAGTGGCGGGTACTGCCGGCACCATCCGGGCGGCAGCAAACGTGTTGACCGCACTGGGGCGGGAGTCGCAGGGCATTACAGTCGAAGGTCTGGAATTTCTGATTGCCTCCATGGTCGACGCGGGTCGTGCAGACCAACTGAAGTTGCCCAATCTGGCCGCTGATCGAGCCGAGGTGTTTCATGGCGGCGTGGCAATTCTTGTAGAAGTGATGCGGGCTCTTTCCCTCGACAGGATGGTCGTTGCCGATGGCGCGCTCAGGGAGGGTTTGCTGTACGACATGATCGGGCGCCTGACGGATGAGGACGCGCGAGTGCGTACGGTTCGCGCCATGGCGTCCCGCTACCAGGTTGACCTGCAGCAGGCCGAGCGCGTTGCCGCGACCGCGATAAAGCTCTACGAGCAGGTCCACGACGACTGGGGCCTCGCTGACGACCATCGGCTGTTGCTTGATTCGGCTGCCCGCCTGCATGAGCTTGGTCTGGATATTGCCCATGCGCATTACCATTGGCATGGTGCCTATGTGCTCGAAAATGCGGACATGCCCGGCTTTCCGCGCGAAGAGCAACAGATATTGGCCTGCCTGGTACTCGCCCACCGGCGAAAATTTGACCGCAGTGTCGTCAATCAACTGCCGCGCGCCCTGCGACGGTCAACCCTGAGGCTCGCCACCCTGCTGCGACTGGCGGCACTTGTGCATCGAAGCCGCACGGGTGGCCCGACCCCCGAGCTGAAGTTGCGGGTTCACGGCCGCAGTTTGCGCTTGCAGGTGGCGACCAGCTGGCTGGCCAGCAATCCTCTGACGCTGGCCGACCTGGATCGCGAGTGTGATTACCTTGCGGCAGCAGACTACAAGCTGATTATTCAGCGCCGTTCGTAGGCGCGGGCTAGCCCGCTGCGGAATCCGCCAGTTCGCGCAGCAGTCGCGTCTGGGCCGATACGAGTTCATCTCCCGGCGCCGGTTGTACCAGGCGGTACGCCCCGCTCGCCTGGAGTTCCCAGGCCTGGCAGTTGTCTGACAGGCAGAGATCCAGATCGGCGATCAGGCGCGCCTTCAGGTTCTCGCTGAGTACCGGAAAGCACACTTCCACCCGGCGGAAGAAGTTGCGGTCCATCCAGTCGGCGCTGGAGCAGAAGAGGTGCTCGTCGCCATTGGCATGAAAGTAGTACACGCGGGAATGCTCGAGGAAACGACCAACGATCGACCGGACGCGAATATTCTCCGAGACACCCGGAATGCCAGGTCGCAGACAGCAGATGCCCCGGACGACGAGATCAATCATCACGCCTGCACAGGATGCACGGTACAGGGCGCGAATGACTTCCGGCTCCACCAGTGCATTGAGTTTCGCAATGATATGACCCGCACCGCCCGCATCGACGTTGCGGATCTCCTGGTCGATATGCTCCAGGATCCGTTCGTGAAGGTTGAAAGGCGACTGATACAGGCGGCGCAGCGGCGGAGTCTGCATCAGGCTCGTCAATTGCAGAAAGACGTGATGTACGTCTTCGCTCAGCGCCTCGTCGGCCGAAAGCAGGCTGTAGTCGGTATACAGGCGGGCAGTGCCGGAGTGGTAGTTGCCAGTGCCCAGATGTACGTATCGGCGCAACCTGCCGCTCTCACGGCGCACCACCATCGCCAGCTTGCAGTGGGTCTTGAACCCCACCACGCCGTACACCACGTGGGCACCGGCTTCCTGCAAACGGTTGGCGAGCTCGATATTCGCTGCTTCGTCGAAGCGCGCGCGCAGTTCGATGCTGACGGTAACTTCCTTGCCGGCCAGTGCCGCGCGCATCAGGGCATCAACAATCGGTGAGTTGGCGCCGGTACGGTACAGCGTCATCTTCACCGCCAGCACGTCCGGGTCCTGCGCAGCCCTGGCCACGAAATCAATGACCGGTGCGAAGGATTCGTAGGGGTGATGCAGCAGGATGTCGCGCTCGGCGATCACGGAAAACAGGTTATCTGCCGCCACTATCGCCTTTTGCTGGCCGGGTGCGAACGGCATTTCGCGCAAGTCCTCCCGGTCCGTCAGCTGATACACGGCCATCAGCCGGTTCAGGTTGACCGGGCCGTCAACCGGATAGAGATCGCTGCGATCCAGTTCGAACATCTGCAGCAGGTAGTCCATGTGTTCCGCCGGACAGTCGTGGGCGACTTCAAGGCGTACCGCCTCGCCGTACCGCGCCGAAATCAATTCGCCTTCGACGGCCCGCATCAGATCGTCAACTTCTTCCGTCTCCACATAGAGGTCGCTATTGCGGGTTACCCGAAACTGGTAGCAACCCAGTATCTCCATGCCGGTAAACAGTTCGTCGATGAAGGCGTGAATAACCGAAGACAGGAACACGAAGTCGTCAGGTCCTGTATCCGGAAGTGCAGGGTCCAGCCGGATAAGCCTCGGCAGGGAGCGTGGTGCCTGCACAATGGCCCTTTGTACCGGGCGGCCAAAGGCGTGCATGCCGTTGATGCCGACAATGAAATTCAGACTCTTGTTGAGAATCCTCGGAAAGGGCCGGGCGGGGTCCAGCGAAATCGGGCTCAAGACCGGCTCGATTTCCCGGTGGAAATAATCCCTAAGCCAGTCCCGCTGTGCCGGCCGCCACCTGGTACGCCGCACGAAACGGATGGCCTCGCTCTCCAGGGCCGGGATCAGGACTTCGTTGAGGAGCCGATACTGCTCGTCAACCAGGGTATGAGCACGCTGACGAATATCAATCAGAGCCTGACGTGCACTAAGCAGATCCGGGCCCTGGGCGGGCAGACCGAGTTCGTGTCTCTGCCGCAGACCGCCAACGCGGATCTCGAAAAATTCATCGAGGTTCGTGGAAACAATACAGAGGAACTTCAGTCGCTCGAGTAGCGGGATCGATGGATCTTTAGCCTGGTGGAGCACCCGCCGGTGGAACTCCAGTGCACTGAGTTCCCGATTGATGAAATAGTCGGGAAGTTTGAAATTTGGGGTATCCAAGTCGTGCTACCAGCTAGGCCGGCAAAAACTATAGCAGCCGGCTGCAAGCCTTCGAACAGTCAGCGTCACACTTGGTATGACGCAGCAGAAGCCCGGCTGCCGGGCGGCAGGTAGACCCCCCCCATTGATATCGGGGCGGTCGCCCCGGTAACGGATGGCAGGCTGGAGGGCCTGCCTGCCAGGCGTTCCCGGGCGAACCAGCCAAAAGCACTGGCTTCCACGAGGCCCGGATGCAGGCCCCATTCCGCAGTGCTGTTCAACGGCAGGTCTGGCAGCAGACGTCGCAGGCGAGCCACAAGGTCGTCGTTGGCAGCGCCGCCGCCACAGATCCCCACCGCCGTCACTGCGTCGTAGCCAGTAATCGCCCCGGCGATCGATGCAGCCGTCAATTCAGCCAGTGTGGCCTGGATATCCTGCGGGGCAGGGGGCTGACTTGCGCCAGCCTGGCTAATCCGCTCGCGTAGCCAGGCGGGGCTGAAGTAGTCGACACCAGTGCTCTTTGGTGGCCGGCGGGCGAAGTAGGGGTCATTCAGTAGCGTTGCCAGCAAGCCTGCGCACACCTGGCCGGACGCAGCATAGCGCCCGCCGGCGTCGTAGGGGCTGCCATTGTGGCTACTGCACCAGGCGTCCAGCAGGGTGTTGCCCGGACCTGTGTCGAACGCTATTACCGGCTGATTGGGTCTTAGCACACTCAAGTTGGCTATTCCCCCGATATTGACGATTGCCCGAGTGCCATCCGGCACGCCAAAGGCGTACTGATGAAAGGCCGGGACCAGCGGTGCTCCCTGTCCGCCAAGTGCCATGTCGCCGCGTCGGAAGTCGCCAACGACTGTTACGCCGGTGCGTACGGCGATACGGGCCGGATCGCCGAGCTGTACCGTCGAGTGGGCTGCGGAATCCGGCGTGTGAAAGACGGTCTGGCCGTGACTGCCGATCGCGACAACAGCGATATTTTTTGCTGCAGCAATCGACAGAACCGCATTGGCCGCGGCCGCGAATTCGTCAGCGACCCGGCCGTCCAGGTTTGCAAATACGGGTAGCGTGACGCGTTCAGGGCCGCGACTGGCGATGACAAGTTCGGCGCGGAGATCAGTGGGGTAGTCGTGATGCAGCTCTGCGTAGACCAGATACCTGTTGTCCGGAAACCCGACCAGAACGGCATCAATACCGTCCAGACTCGTTCCGGACATCAGTCCGATGAAGGCTTCCGGGCCAGTCAGTGCCAGTGCCTCAATAACGGCGGATCAGGCCCGCAAACAGACTCAGTTTGCCGGTCGGTTGGCGGCCAGCATGCTGGTGCGGGCCTCCAGACGCTGCAACAAGGGCTGCTCTGCCGCCCGGAACGCCGTGAGCTCCTGCGGGCTCAGTGGTGCGGCGTTTGGCAGGATCACGGTGCGGGGATTCAGATGAACGCCGTTCTTGCGATACTCGAAATGCAGGTGTGGCCCGGTCGCCAGCCCCGTGGCGCCTACATAGCCAATCACATCGCCCTGGCGTACGCGTGCGCCATAGCGGCTGTTGCCAAATCGTGACATGTGACCGTAGAGCGTGGTCACGTTGCCGCCGTGCTGCAGGATGACGGTGTTTCCGTAGCCGCCCTTCCAGCCGCGGAAGATGATCTTGCCATCGCCAGCCGCCTGCACCGGAGTGCCCTTCGGCGCAGCGTAATCCACACCTTGATGGCCGCGAATGGTGTTGAGAATGGGGTGCCGCCTCGCCGGATTGAATCCGGAGCTTATGCGGGTAAATTTCAGCGGTGCACGCACGAAGGCTTTGCGCAGCGGCTGCCCGTCATGATTGTAGTAGCCAACATGGCCGTCCTTGTCCTGGTAGCGGATGGCCGTAAAGCGGGCACCGCGATTAACAAACTCGGCGGCGAGGATGTCGCCTTCGCCCAGCTTGCTGCCGTCACGCCACAGTTCCTCATAGACGATTGCAAACTCATCGCCCTGGCCAATATCCCTGACAAAGTCGATGTCGTATTCGAAGACCTTGGCCACATTCATGATCAGTCGCTCGGATATATGCGCATCCTGAGCAGCTTCGAACAGCGAATTCTTGATCTTGCCGCTGGCCGTTACCATCCGATGTTCTATCGGAAGATCAGTAATCTGTGCTGAAAAGGAACCGTCTGCGAGGCGCTTCACTTCCAGGCTTGTCCGAAGATCCAGTTCCCGGTCCAGTGCCAGGATCGTTCCGTCTTCATGCCGGATACGCAGTACGTCGCCAGGGCGCAGAATCCGCAGGTTTTTTCGCGCCTCGTCCAGCGCCAGGATGTTGGTGAGATCCACCATGCTCAAACTGGCCTGGCGGAACAGACCGTCGAGGGTGTCGCCCGGCGCGACCTCAAGCGCCAGCGATTCAACCGGATCGGCTACCGCCGGCTCAGGGGCTACCGGTACGTGGGCAGCCTGTGCCGCGATCGGCGTGGCGGGTGCCGATTGACTGAGTGACTGACTGATCTGGGTGGTTAGCTGGTACCCGCCGAACAGGGCTATTGTGACTGCAAGTACACCGGCTCGTATGGCATCGGGGCGGCGAATGACGGTGGAGCGCGAGGTCTCCCGCTGCGGGGAATTTCGCTCCATCACCGGCGAGTCCTTTTCATTACTTCAGTTCCTGAAACGGGAACGGCGCCACCGACCCATCCGTCCACATTGAATGGGGATGATCTGATAGCTCCGCAAGTCTTTGATTTGGTTGTTTGGCGCGCACTTTTTACCACCCTCGGGATCAACGGGTCAACCAAAGTTGGCACGGTTTTAACGTTTGCTGACCTCATACGGCCGAACTTGCGTCCGTAGTGACGACCAGGTTCGACAAAATGCGCAAATTCGCGCCTGGTGCCAAATATCGGGACGGTGACCGCATACAGGGAATCGTTTATCGTCGACGCCCCTTTCCGCCGTGACGAACTCCTCACCTTTTCATGGTTTTTTGTTGAGCCGGTCCAGAAAATGCAGATTTCCGTAGACGCCCAGCTTGCTGAAATTCGCCGCGGCGCCAGCGACATCCTTCTGGAAGCCGAATTGCGGACGCGGCTTGCAGCCGGCCGCCCACTGACGGTCAAGGCCGGTTTTGACCCGACTGCACCGGATTTGCATCTGGGCCATACCGTATTAATCAACAAGCTCCGTACCTTTCAGCAGTTCGGCCATACCGTTGTGTTCCTGATCGGCGACTTCACCGGCCTGATTGGCGATCCAACCGGGCGGAATGTGACGCGTCCACCCTTGTCCAAGGCAGACATTGCGGCCAATGCAGCTACCTACGAGCGCCAGATCTTCAGCATCCTTGACCCGGAGCGCACCCGTATAGAGTTCAACTCCCGATGGATGGGTGCGATGGATGCTGCCGGACTCGTGGCACTGGCCGCACGTCACACCGTTGCCCGCATGCTGGAGCGGGATGATTTCCAGCAGCGGTACGCGGCGGGCAAGCCGATAGCCATTCACGAGTTTCTGTATCCGCTGATTCAGGGTTACGACTCTGTGGTGCTCAAAGCCGATGTCGAATTGGGCGGCACTGATCAGCGCTTCAACCTGCTGGTTGGCAGGCAATTGCAGCAGGATTACGGCCAGCCGCCGCAGACGGTCCTTACCATGCCACTGCTGGAGGGACTCGACGGCGTCAACAAGATGTCGAAGTCGCTGGGCAACTACATTGGTATTGCCGATGCGCCAGCCGACATGTTCGGCAAGCTGATGTCGATTTCAGATGACCTTATGTGGCGTTACTTCGAGCTGCTCAGTTTCCGCGATGTGGCCGAACTCGCCGCACTGCGCCAGCGGGTGATTGAAGGCCTCAACCCACGCGATGCCAAATTCGAGCTGGCTCGCGAACTGGTGGCTCGTTTTCATGGCGCCACCGCCGGCGAGGAGGCGCAGGCGGAGTTCGTGCGGCGCTTCAGGGACGGCGGGCTGCCAGCAGATCTGGAGATCGTTGACCTGAATGTCCCGACCACTGGTCTGGGCGTTGTGCACCTGCTGCGCCAGGCCGGCCTGGTAAGCAGCAATGCCGAGGCCGTCCGCATGATTGAGCAGGGCGCGGTACGCATTACCGGAGAGCGGATTGCGAGCCGGGATCTGAATCTGTCGGTCGGCTCCGATGTTGTGGTGCAGGTGGGTAAGCGGCGCTTCAAGCGCGTACGATTGTCGTCGCCCGGTGCTGGCGACCCCGCCTGAAAAATAGTCGTCGTCCTGTATTGACCGGCCATTGCTCCCCTGTATACTTGCGGGCCCGCCCACCTCAAAGTGGGCTCGCTTTTTAAGACTGCCGAAAACAGGTAATTTGTGTGGGTACTCGCGTCAACGGACCGAGTCATCGGTCCATAACGTCAGGTAACTGACGTCGAGTAACTGGACTACTCGCCAATGCAGTATCGCGAAAGCGGTGCGGCAAAAGTGAGCGAGTTCGGATCTCTCTAAGCTCAAGTAACAATCTAGCTATCAAGATGAAGACTTGAATTGAAGAGT
>JAWKZI010000020.1:0-45217 GCA_041396045.1 Gammaproteobacteria bacterium
CCGGCAATATGTGGAGGACGAGGCACGGTGTATTTACGAACTGGCAGAGCCTGAAATTGCCGTGTTTGATTTCGATTTGTACGTGTTGCCAGAGCATCGCATGGGAATCGCTTTCCTCGGGATATGGCACGGGGCCAGCAAATATCTGCATGATCGCGGAATTCGCTATACCTGCAGTCGTATGACGCGTTTCAATCTGGCATCTCGCCGTGCTCATGCGCGACTGGGCTCAATGCGGATTGGCCGCGCGATTTTCTTCCAGGCGTGGCAGGTACAGCTATTACTTGCCACCATCTCACCGTTCGTCGCGTTGACGTGGCACCCACGCCAATGTCCCCGGCTTATTCTGTCGACGGTCGGAATCGCGACACAGGGTGAGGGCAGGCCCGACTCATAGTGTTGCCAATGCATCGGCAAGTTCCGCGGTTCGGAACTTGCGCGACAATCGGGCTACGGATGCTTTGTCCGGAAGCGTGGCATTCCCTGCGCGAAGTCTTGGCAAGGTTGTCGTCAGCATTTCAAAAATGGAATCTTCACTTTCCAGGGTGGCGATACTGTCGATGCCCATTGAAGTGAGCAGTTGGCCGGTGTCGCCAAGTGGACTGGTAAATGCAAGTATCGGTCGGTCCGCATAAAGGCATTCATAGGCCTTGGCTGGTATCTGGCCATCACAGTTGCTGGCCTGAAAAATCAACAAGGCGTCAGCAGCCAGAGCTTCCTCTATGGCGTCTGCATAGGGTATGGGTGGTGCCAGTATCACAAGGTCATTCAATCGGTGCTGTGCAATCAGTGGCTCATATACCTGATCATGACCGGTTGCTCGAAATACAATTCTCAGGTCTCGAAGCAGCTCAGGGTTTGAATCTCTGATTCTCGACAATGCCTTGAAGAAGGGTCGGGGATCCCGCTCGCTCGGATAGAGTTGCCCACTGTGCAGCAGCGTTAGCGGGTTGGCGGAGGTGATTTCGCTGCACCGCCGTTGCCGATAAGTATTGGAATCAAAGTCCGCAGGAAATGTCTCTGGATCGAACCCGTTGGGAATTAGCAGGAGTTTTTCGGTTGCCAATAGTCCATAACGCTCGCGATACAGGGTGGCGGTTCCCGGTGTCGTAACCAGTACGCGCTGGGCATGGCGGAACACGCGCTCCTCGATCCATCGGTAGGCCCTGCGGACGCGAGGGTCGGCCGGATAAGTGATTTGATCCATTGGATCCCGCAGATCGGCAATCCACGGTATGCCGGTCAGACGATGCAACGCAAGTGCTACCACATGCGCCGAAGCGATGGGGAAAGTCGAAAGCAATGCATCAGGTCTGGCCCGCCTTATGCTGATAAGCGCGCGCAAGATTGCCGATGGTATCCAGCTCTGCCAGCGGTCCGGTATCGCCAGGAAGTCGAAGTAGCGGCCTTTTATTGACAGATCCCGGGCTGCGTCAGGCGCTGGTGCTCGAAGAACGAGTTACGTCAGGAATCAGACGGTCATTCTCTTCGGCGGTGTCCGCGTATACGTTGGGTGGTAAAGGACGGTCGTCTGCCAGCCGAACTCCCCCAGAAGTATTTTGCAAACGCCAGCGTCCGCTGAAATCCGCTGCTGCCGCGGATGGGCGGAAAATGAAACGCAATCAGTAACAAACGCTTGGATTGCATTCTGTCAGTCGATTGGATGGCCAGCGGCGCGGTTTGTTGCGGAGGCCGGATGGCGGGTACCACAACTCATGAGCCAGGCAGCATAGGTTTTGGCAGATTCAGTAGTCCTTGAGATGGACCAGTGTGAGCCCGAGGAAATAGTTGATTTTCGGGGATTTCCCCTCTGTCGCATTATTACCCTGCAGAAGAATATCCCGTGCTTCAGCCCAATCGCCGTGGTCCTGTAGCACCAGTGCCTTACCCTGGTAACCACCCGGGTAGTCTGGATGCGTTTGAATTGCGATGTCGTAAAACCTGTCAGCTTCCGGGTAGTCCTTCTGTGCCGCGCAACAGTGCCCAGTGCCAGCAATCTCGGCAAATATCGGGCGGTTGGAATCTACGCGCTCAAAGGTAAAAAGACTCTCGTTTCGTGCGGTTTTCAGATCATAGTCATGTTGGCGGGGGTCCGTTTCAACCATGGCCCGCTGTAGCCAGATCAAGCCGAAACAATGATGGTGAATAGATCTGTTAGCCGTCCAAGGCGCTGTTTCCACAGATCTACGGTCGCCATTCGGCATCATCCGCGAATACTCCGCCTTGCCACGCTCGGAAACCGTGACCCGAATCGTGCCTGTGGCAGTATTCGGCAAGGTCCAGAACTCGGATTGTGTGGGCCAGAACTCGACGTCGGCGCGCGGGGCGGTGTGCAGGATGCACATCAGGCATGCGGATAATGTGGCTTGCCTGATCATAAGAACCCCCGCTTCCCCTTGGCCCAGTGAATTTTGCCCGGATGCCCGGGTTTTCACGGTGCTGGTTTCAATTCTGATGCAGGACTGCGAGACAGGCAGGCGAAAACAGCCAGTAAAATGATGCTCAGATCATGCGCTGCCTTCAGGTAGTCAACAAACAGTCCGGCCACCAGGACCGATAGCATTGCGCCTGCAACAGCAGCCTGAATGGGCCCGAGTTCTGCATACTTCTCGTCTAATGTGACTGTATGCAATCTGGTGCAGGTTCTATACAGCCAGTTAGCAGGGCGATGAATAGAACTGCTCCTGGGACGCCCTGCTCGACGAGCAAGGTCAGAAAGGTGTTATGCGATGAGCGCTCTGCCACGACGCCAGCACCGTCTCGCGACGGGTACTTGGCATCGAGATAGCGAGGGCTGAGAACCGCCGTGCCGCGATGTCCCGTTCCCAGCGGATAGGCAAGGAACATCTTCCACTGCACGGCGATCAACTCCAGCCGGGTCTCAGCACTCTGATCGCGTTCAGCGGCATTCTCGGTTGGACCGAAAATCGTATCAATACGCTCCCAGTAATTTGCTGGCGCCATTCGTAAGAGCACCACTTCCAAGCAGGATGCCGAGGACATGCAGTACTTTCGATACTGCTTGTGACTGAGATAGATTAGCCCCAGGCCGCCGACAATGCAGAAATGCTCCACGACTCTGAGTTTGAAGGATGGCGTTCACGATCAGCGGTGCCGAAACGGCGCGATTGCGCGTGTCCACCGATTACGGATGAGCGATGCTGAAGAAAAAGTACGGCACCAAGGTGCATGCCGAGGCATTTGCTTCGTCGTGCCGGTCCACCAACACTTTCCAGGCGGCCGCCGCTATCTGCGTGGAACAGGCCAGCCGGATACGCTGCATCCGAAGATTATTCGCAACTGCAGGGAAGCCGTTACGCGCCTCGCTGTCCAGAAGTTTACATCAGGTAGAACAACACCAGATGCTTGGTAAACAGCACCGACAATGTCATTTGGTCAGTGCTACTTAACGCCCTGGGTTTTGTATCCATATCAGATGGTTAGCGCGATAAGGATCCTCGCAGCGCCGTGTCCTTCCGGTCGGTCTGCATCATTTGATCTCATCAAAACGGTGGCAATGGTAACGCCAACCGCAACGATAACGCGGGTCAGGCAGATCATGTCACAACGATCAACGGTTTGATAAAATTCCGCTATACGCGTAAGCCCCCAGATTGGGCTGCGTACCAGCGCCACCAGCAAAGCGGTCAGGAAGCAGGCTGCAAATATGATCGATGTAAGGGACACGATTGGACCGTTTTAGTGAGGCCTGGCTGCGCGGCTATAAGATCCACAAGATCCGGACATTTTAGGCCAGATAGATCGGAATAATCGATTCAGCCGTTCTCAAAGTGGAATTGCCCCGGTTTTCGACCGAGAGAATGGCGGATCCAACACCATTCAGCGACCATTACCGACTATGCGCAATTTGCTCTTTAGAGGTGCACTGCGGCTTACAGCGATGTCTGGACGTCCAGGAACTCTGCGTTCGCTACCTACCACACCACCGGGTCTTGCCGGGACCTGACCCGTTGTTGCCGTCAGAGCCGGATGTGCAGCTATTCAAGACTCAACTCCAGTTTCTGGCAGCCCACACATGGCTGTTCTGCTCAGTGAGGCATTGCAGCGTCTCGCCGCGGGCACCCTGCCACCTTGCGCCGTCAGCATCACCTTCGACGACGGCTATGCCAACAACCTGCACCACGCACTTCCGGTTCTGGAATCCCTGAGCGTGCCTGCCACCGTGTTTGTTGCCACGGGATACCTGGATGGTGGCTGCATGTTCAACGATGGGGTGATTGAGGTTATTCGTGGCTGCGGGCAGGCACAACTGGATCTGAGCAGCCTGGGGCTCGGCACTTGCAGCCTTGCCTCCGATGAGGAACGCCGGTCGGCAATTGCATCACTGTTGGGCGAACTCAAGTACCGCCCTCTGGCTGAACGCACTGAGTTGGTGGCCAGGATGGCCGATCTTGCCGGGGTGCAGGTGCCCCGGGATCTGATGCTGACCTCGGCAGAAGTTAAAGTTCTGCATCAGCGCGGCATCGAAATCGGAGGCCACACGGTCCATCACCCGATACTGACCCGGCTTGCCCCGGATGAAGCGCAACGTGAGATTGCCGATGGTGCTGCCCGACTCGAGGCGATCACGGGTACGCGACCCAGATTGTTTGCCTATCCCAATGGCCAACCCGGACGGGACTTCGGGCCGGAGCATGCCGCAATGGTCCGCGATGCCGGCTTCAGCCATGCGCTGACGACGCAAGCCGGTTTGGGCCGGCAGGGCACTGACCCTTACCAGATTCCACGCATCACACTCTGGAGCCGGACGGCCCCACGACTGGCGGTGAACCTGATGCGACTCTACGCCAGGTCAGGTTAAGCGGGTCACCAGGCTGAAACGCGATGCGCCGTCAGCCACTGCTCCAGCATAACCAGGTCGTAGATCACATAGCCGTAGTACGAGGCATGTCCTGCCTGATGTTCCTGCATCACCTCGTCCAGGAATTCAGGGCGAATGATGCGGCGTGACTTCAGTGCGTCCAGGCTGGACAGCACCAGTTCGCGCAGGCCCGGGTCGTTCTTCAGCCACAGCCCGAAGGGCAGGCCGAATCCATGCTTTTCCTTGTCCAGAATTTCGTCCGGCAGGAATCCACGCAGCGCTTGCTTGTAAAACGGTCGTAGCCGCTGACCGTCAACTTTGGCCTTCGGTGGCAGCTTCAGAGAGAAATCGATGAGGTCGGTATCCAGCATCGGGTAGCTGACATCGACGCCAGCCATGGCACAGGCGCCATTGACCTTGCGCAGATCGTTATCGGCCACCACGAACTGCCAGTCGAAGTACAGCAGCCGGTCCAGCATGTGATCCATGTCGGGCTCCTGGTAGACCGGTGTCATGACATCGTCGGGGTGGTCTACGTGAATCGATGCCAGAAAATCCGGATCCCAGACCCGCTCTGCCGGCGTCCTGAACATGAAATCCCAGGACTTCAGGCGTTGTGGCAATGGAATGCGGGCCTGGGCTATATAGCTGCGCAGTTTGCCAATCGGGAAGGGGGCATTTTCCGGCAGCACGCGCAGCAGCAGGCCTTCACAGATCAGTGACCGGACTACACCGGGCAGCCGGTAGTAATGCTGAAAAATATTCTGACGGCTGTAGTGTTTGTTGCCGCCGAATAACTCGTCGCCGCCGTCGCCGCCGAGCAGATGGGTGATGCCGTGTTCCCGTGCGACACGCGCGCACCAGTAGGCGGCCACTGCGGAGGAGTTGCCAAAGGGCTCGTCGAAGGCTGCCGCCAGGGCCGGTATGGATTCGGTCACATTGGCCGGCGTCACCTCAATCTCAACACTCTCCGCACCGTAGCGCTGTACGGCAAGGCGGGCATAACCGAGTTCGTTATATTCCTCGGCCTCGAAGCCCACTGAAAAGGTCCGTGCTCGTTCGGTGCTGACATCGGCCAGCATGCCCACGACTGTTGAACTGTCCAGGCCACCACTCAGAAAGGCACCCACTTCTCCGCCAGTGCCGATAGCGCGTTTTACACTGGTCCGCAGTATTTCCTGCATCTCTTCGTGCAGGTTGGTACTCGCCACGGCACGCGGATCGGCAAACTTCGGCTGCCAATAGTTCTTGACGGTGCTACGACCTTGTTCATGCACCAGGCAATGGGCGGGGCGCAGCTTCTCAACGCCGATATACGCTGAACCCGGGCTGGGAACCATGTGGAAATGGAGATAGTCGAACAGTGCCTGGCGCGAGACTCCGGCGGCGATGGCCGGGTGGCGCGCCACGTCAGCCGTCGAGGTGCCAAACACCAGTCGGCCATCTGGCGTGCGTGCCCAGGCCAGTTCGCCGACGCCCATGCGGTCGATCCCCAGGACCACGCGTTGTTCCGCGCGATCAACGATAGCGACGGCAAAATGGCCTCGGGCGGACGTGAACAGATGCGGACCCAGAGTGCGGTAGGCTCTGAACACGGCCTGGGCCAGGCCCTCAAACGTGCTGGCTGGCCCCTCGGCGGTGCCCCAGTACGGACGGCCACTGATCATGACCTGCACGCCGTTTAATTGGGAATAGCGTCCTTGCGCTGTCTGTGGAGCCTGCCTATCCTCTGCGCGGTTCGGCGGGAAAATATCTAGAAATCTGGACATAAGCGTGCATTCTTGAGCATGCGCACTAGAGTGTCCACCACAGGAACCGGATACCGTGACTTTGGTTGTTATTACATTTTGGATTGGCCTTGCTCTACTCGTGTGGGTGTATGCGCTGTACCCCGGGTTGCTGTGGTTGCTCCGTGCCATCGGCGTACGGCGGCCGGTACGTGGCCGCGCGGTCGAACCGCGGGTAACGCTGATTGTGTCGGCCTACAACGAGCGTCAGGTGATCAGCGCCAAGCTCGACAATTGCCTGCGTCTGGACTACCCGCGGGATTGTCTTGAGGTCATCGTTGTGTCGGATGCCTCCAGTGATGGCACCGACGAGATCGTGACCGCAGCGGGTCCACCAGTACGCTTGCTGCGCATGGCATCCCGCGGCGGCAAGACCGTCGGACTGAATGCGGCTCTGGCGGCGGCGCAGGGCGAGATCGTGGTTTTCTCCGACGCCAATGCCATGTATGAGCGGCAGGCACTGCGTACCTTGGTGCAGAATTTTGCCGACCCGCGCGTGGGTGCAGTTACCGGTGAATCGCGCTACGAAATCGGTACCGACGATGCATCGACAGAAAGCGAAGGTGCCTACTGGTCCTATGAAATCTGGATCAAGGCACTGGAGAGCAACCTGGGCTCGGTCGTGGGTGGTGACGGTGCCATATACGCGATACGTCGTAGCCTGTATCGCGAACTGGCGCCTGGCGACCTGTCGGATTTCGTGAATCCGCTGCAAATTGTTGCCCAGGGTTACCGGAATATCTACGAACCCAAGGCAATTTCCTGGGAAGGTGGTGCTGAAGGCTACGGCGCTGAATTTCGTCGCAAGGTCCGCATCGTGAATCGTGCCTGGCGCGCCACCTTCAAGATGAAGGCTCTGCTCAATCCCTTCCGTTCCGGATTCTTTGCCCTGCAGTTTCTGTCCCACAAGGTTTTGCGCTGGCTGGTGCCGTGGGTCATGCTCGTCGTGCTGGTCAGCAATATGCTGATTGCGGCCGCATCGCCGCTCTACCTTTTGCTGTTCATTGGCCAGTTGGGTTTTTACGGCCTGGCGCTGGTCGGCTGGCTGCTCGCCGGCCGGGGCGGCCCACTGGCCCGGTTCACTACCATCCCGTATTATTTCTGTCTGGTCAATCTGGCGAGTCTGGTAGCCTTGGTCGAAGTATTCAGGGGCAAGGAATACCGAACCTGGTCCAGTTCCCGGCCGGATGCCCCATCCCTAGGAAGTCCCCATGTCTGAGCTTGCCGCTGTCCGCGATATTCTGCGCAATACCTTGCAATTGGGCCCACGTGCCGACACTTTCGACGCATCGACGCCCGCTGCTCGGCCACGTTGCGGAGCTGGATTCGATGGCCGTTGTCGCCGTCCTGACGGCGATGGAGGAACACTACGGTATCGCGGTTGACGACGGTGATCTGTCGGCCGAGGTCTTCGATACGGTCGGATCGCTCACCATCTTTGTCGAGAGCAAGATCGGCTGAATGCCGACGACTCAGACGCCAACCAGTCTCCAAGGCTTCTTTCTGGCGTCGCCCGATGGCGACCTGTGGATCACTCGCTGGCAGCCGCCGACGCCGGCTCGTGCCAGTGTGCTGGTTGTGCCTGCCTTTGCCGAGGAAATGAACAAGTGCCGGACCATGCAGGCCATGCTTGGCCGCAGCCTGGCTCAACTTGGCATTCAGACCATCGCCGTTGACCTGTTCGGCACCGGCGACAGCGCAGGCGAGTTTCGGGACGCACGGCTGGCGCACTGGCAGGATAATCTGAATCGCGTGGCTGACTGGGCCGCGGCGAGTGGCGCGCCCGTTGCCGGGTTGTTGGGTATGCGCTTTGGTGCTGCTCTGGCATTGAACCTGGCCACTATGCGGCAGCAAGCGTTGCGGCTGGCCTTGTGGCAGCCAATCGTTTCCGGTGACCTCCTCATCAAGCAGTTTCTGCGCCTCCGCGTCGCGGGTGGCCTTTTAGCAGGTGGTGGTTCGGAAACGGTAGTGTCCCTGTCAGCAGACCTGGCAGCCGGCACAACGCTGGAGGTGGCGGGCTACGAATTGAGCGCGGATCTGGCCCAGGATCTGCAGACCATGGAACTGCGCGCATGCACGCCACCGGATGGCACCGCGATAGCCTGGTTCGAAGTACGTGCCGGGGACGCGCTATCGAAGGTCGGCAGCGACAGTCTGCGCGACTGGGCTGCTGCAGGTCTTGAAACACAGAGCGGAGTGCTGGCTGGCGACACCTTCTGGAATACCGTCGAGTTGACCAGTTGTCCGGCACTTGTTGAGCGTACAGCAGAATTTTTCGCAGCGGCTGCGCCCAGGCCCGAGCCTGACCGCTTGCGAGCGGACGACCCGTGATGAGCGGGGATGCCAACCTTACGGAGCGCAGCCTGCTCATTGACTGTCATGGAGATACCCTGCTGGGTATTCTGCACGAGCCGGTTCAACAAGCCGCCGTAGCCGGGCTATCCACTGCATCAGGCGGACGCGGCGTACTGATCGTCGTTGGCGGGCCGCAATACCGCGTCGGCAGTCACCGGCAGTTTGTATTGCTGGCCCGTGAGCTTGCCCGTCGCGGCATTGCCGTGTTGCGCTTCGATTACCGCGGCATGGGTGACAGCGACGGCGAATACCGCGGGTTTGAGCACCTCTCGGCCGATATCAGCGCTGCGCTGGAAGCCTTCAGGCGGGCTCGCCCGACCCTGACTGACGTCGTGCTATGGGGCTTGTGCGACGGAGCCAGTGCCGCTGCCTTTCATGCGGCGGAATTTCCGCAGTCCGTTGCCGGTCTGGTGATGGTCAATCCGTGGGTGCGCACGGAGCAGGGCCTGGCGCAGGCCTATGTGCGCAGCTACTACGGCCGTCGTCTGTTGCAGTGGAGTTTCTGGCAGAAGATGCTGCGGGGCGAGATGCACATCGTTGCAACGCTGCGTGGATTCTTCAGCGATGTGCAAAAGGCGCGAGGCGCCAGCGGGCTAAAGCAACCGCCAAAGAAGCCACAAGAGCAACCGTCTGCCAGAGACCTGCCCGACCGCGTCAGGCTCGCGCTCGCGACATTTACGGGGCCGGTCCTGCTGATTCTGAGCGGTCAGGATTTAACGGCTCAGGAGTTTGCGGCCTGTGCCGCCGGAGAGGAGTGGCGGCCAATACTGGCGCGACAGAATGTTCAGCGGGTGGACTATCCGGAAGCTGATCACACCTTTTCGCGCCGGCGTTGGCAGGACGCGATGAGTACTGCCTGCGCCGATTGGCTCAGGTCCTGGTAGCCACAGCCTGCATCAACTCGGTGAGTCCGTTGATCGTTGGCTCCCAGGCGAACTGCAGGCTGTAGTCGCGTACCACCGCCCGGTCCCGCGGATGATCCAGAAGTTCCTGCACAGCAGCCGCAATAGCAGCGGCAGAGCGTTCGTTGAGCAATCGCCCGGAAACCTCGCCGTCCAGCAGTTCGGGTGTGCCGCCGACTGCAGTGGCAACTACCGGCGTGCCACAGGCGAGCGACTCCAGTACGACATTGGGCATGCCTTCCCTGGCTGACGCCAGCACCAGCAAATCCGCAGCGTTGTAAGCCGCGATCAGTTCTTCCTGACTGAGATTACCCAGCAGGCGAACTCGATCTGCCACCCCCAGATCTTTTGCTTGCTGTTCCAGCGTGGCGCGCAGGGGTCCGTCACCGGCAATCAACAGGGTCACATCCGGCAAGTGGCGCAGGGCATCAATGACCAGGTCGTGGCCCTTTATGGGTAGCAGATTGCCGACAGATATCACCGTGAATCCGGCTACGCCAAGCCGCGCGCGACAGGCCGCCCGGTTCATGGGTTTGAAGCGTTCCAGATCCACCCCGTTGCGCAGCGTGAGCACCTTCCCGGGTTCGGCGCCCAGCGCCAGCAGCGTGTCGCGCAAGGCATCGGACACCGTGATCACCCGGGCTGACTGCCGGACTGCCCAGCGAATCAGGGTGCGTGGAATGAGCCAGCGCTTGTACAGGTTCACATCCGAACCCCGGGCCGTCATGAGCACGGGAATATTCAGAATTCGCCCGGCTATGCAGGCAGCGACGCCGTCGGGATACAAAAAGTGACTGTCGATCAGCGCCAGATCCGGGTGCGCCCGGCGCAGGCGGCGCAGGGGGCGTATCAACGCAGCGGCCAACAGAAGTGGTGCCACACTCATGCCGATTTTGGGTATGGACAGGTAGCGTGGATAGGAAATATCCAACCCGTGGCGCTGGTCCATCGTTGGCGTTCGGGCGATTTTTGCGTATTCGCCAAAGCGGCTGTGGGTCCACGGGAACCACGGTACGGGTGCCATCACGCTGGCAGTGACCTGTCCGCGATCGACGAGTTGCCGTAGGCGTTCTTCGACAAAAATTCCGTGTCGTGGACGGACGATGCTCGGAAAGAGCCCGGTCAGCGTGACGATTCGTGGCATGCGCCGGTCTGGACTTCAGTCGGTGAGTAGGTCGGTGCTGGCGATCGCAGGAACCCTTCCAGCATCAACAGCGACCAGATGCCCGGGCTGAAGTCCCGCTGGCCGGCCAGATGCCGGGTTACCAGTTTCTTGAGTTCGCTGTGCTCGAAGATGCCGTCGGCATTCAGCCATGGACTGTCTGGGAGGGCGCGGACCCGTTCCTGCAAGGGCCCACGAAACCAGCGGCCAAGTGGAACCGCAAAACCCATTTTCTTCCGGTACAGAATGTCATTCGGCAACATTGGCTCCAGGGCTTTCTTCAGCACGTGTTTGCCCACACCACCTTTGAGCTTGTAGCTGGTGGGTAGTGTTGACGCCCATTCAATAAATTTGTAGTCCAGAAAAGGCCCGCGCACTTCGAGACTGTGGGCCATGCTGGCGCGATCCACCTTCGTCAGGATGTCGCCAACGAGATAAGTCTTAAGATCCAGGAATTGCACCATCGACAGTGCGTCCGGGAATTCGCGACCCTGCACATGCCGGTCAAATACCGCCCGGGAATTGTAGCCCTGCAACTGGCTGCGGAAGGCGTCTGAGTAGAGGCGGGTGCGCGTGTCGGATTTCGTCAGGGACACGCCGTGCAGATAAGCACCGACACTGTCCCGGGCCAGCGCCTGAAAGGTTGTCTTGCCGCGAAAGATGCGCGGTGCCCAATCCATCTTTGGATAATAGCGTCCGAGCAGGCCGAACACTGGCCGGCGTATAGCCGCTGGAATAAGGCCACGAATTGTCTCTTCGCCGGCAAACAGCCGGTAGCGCCGGTAGCCCGCGAAACTCTCGTCACCCGCGTCACCGGATAGCGCAACGGTAACGCGCTCGCGTGCGGCCGCACACACCCTGTAAGTCGGGATTGCAGAACTATCCGCATAGGGCTCGTCGTAGATGCCGACCAGCGTCTCCAGGAGGCCGAAGTCGTCGACCTCAACCATATGTTCACTGTGATCGGTGTGATATTGCCGGGCCACCTGCCGGGCATAGCTGGATTCATCGTAGTCGGGATCGTCGAAGGCGATTGAGCAGGTTTTGACGCTGTCGCCCATCAAGCCAGCCATCACAGCCACCACGGCACTTGAATCAACGCCACCCGACAGGAAGGCACCCAATGGCACCTCGGCGATGAGCCGACGACTGACTGCGTCGGTCAGGTGTTGCAGCAGTTCGGCCTGCGCGTCGGCTTCGGACGGCTGGTAGCTGCCGAAACGATTGCTGTCTAGATCCCAGTAGCGTCGAATGGTTTGCTGGCCCGAGTTTTCAATGAGCAGGAAGTGGCCAGGCTCCAGCTTGTGGATGTCGCTGTAAATCGTATCCGGCTCCGGCACATAGCCGAAGGTCAGATAGTCCTCAATCGCTCGTGGCAGCAACTTGCGTGGCAGTTCCGGATGCAATAGCAGGGACTTGAGTTCGCTTGCGAACAACAAGGTGCCGTTCGGCAGGGTGGCATGGAAGAGGGGCTTTACACCCAGCCGGTCCCTGGCCACGAAGACCTGGCGGCGGTTCCGGTCCCAGATGGCGAAAGCAAACATGCCATTCAGGCGCTGCAGGCATTCGGCGCCCCATTCCTCCCAGGCATGGATGATTACTTCGGTATCGCAACGGGTCCTGAACACATGTCCGAGTGCAACCAGTTCTGGTACCAGGCTCTGGAAGTTATAGATCTCGCCGTTGAAGACGATGCAGACGCTGCGGTCTTCGTTGTACATGGGCTGTTGGCCGGCTGCCAGGTCAACGATCGACAGGCGACGGTGAGCCAGGCCCACGCCCGGCTCCACATGCACGCCCGAGCCGTCCGGACCGCGATGTGTCAGGCGGTCGTTCATGGCTCGCAGGAGGCCCTCATTGATGGGCTGGCGACCCTTCAGGTCAACGATTCCGGCTATTCCGCACATGCTGTTCCGATATTCGAGTGGCAGTCAGGATTGAAGAATCTCTTGGTACAGGCGGTCGTAGTCCAGCAGCATGCGCTGGATACTGAACTCCCGTTCTACGCGCTCGCGTCCGGCCACCCCGTGACTGGTCGCAAGTTCGGGGCGGCGCAAGTAGCCTAACAGCCGCTCCGCCAGGGCGGCAGCGTCATTGCCCGGAATCAGGAACCCCGTCTCGTTGTCGGTGATCAGTTCGGGATTGCCGCCGACCGCAGTGGCGATCACCGGCAGGCTGCTCGCCATGGCTTCAAGGATCGTGTTCGAAATACCTTCATTGAGTGATGGGAGGACGAAGATATCGAGTTCCTGAAGCGCGCCCGGTACATCGTCGTTCCACCCGGTGATCATGGCCTGCGAACTCAAGGCCTCACTTTCGATGGCCGCCTCGAGCAAGGCCCGTTCCGGGCCGTCCCCGATGATGCGCAATTGCCACGTTGCCGCCAGTTCCGGTGCCTGCCTTCTCAATAGCCCGCAAGCCCTCACCAGCAGGATCTGGTTCTTGACGGTCTGCAACCGGCCGACGGTGCCGATAGTCAAGGGGCCCCTCAAACGTGTACGGCGAGCGGGCGATGTATCCAGCGGGTGGAAGCGCTGCATGTCGACCCCGTTGCAGATATGGGTGACCCGGGCGGGATTCACGGCCAGAGTCCCCGTCAGCCAGCCGCCAATCTGGCGAGACACCACCACGTAGCGCTGCACGAAGGGGTCACACAGGCGGCGCAGGCGATTCTGCCGGGTGTTGGTCCCATCCAGGTCGTTGACGTCCCAGCCGTGATAGCCGTGAATCCGGTGCCCGACGCCAGCCAGCCAGGCCGCAATCTGGCAGTCCAGAACGCCGGTGTTCCGCGTGTGCACCGCGGCCGGCCGCAGGCGGCGGAGCAGACGCCACAGCCGCAGATAGGCGGCCGGGTCCTTGCCGGGTGCTTTGCGCAATTCGTGAACACGCACATCCGGGCGGCGGATGCGCTTCTGGAAGTCCGTGACCGTGGTCATGCTGATGATTACGTGACTATATGAATCCACGGGCAAGCCATTGATTAAATTGACAAGACCGTTCTCAAGTCCACCGTAGTCCAGCCGGTGGACGATATGCGCGATCAGGGGCGCCGGCATGCAAGCAGCTCACTGCGTGACGAAAGAAGACCGCTATCTTGCCCGGTTTGGCCGCCTGGATCCGCCCGGTTAGCGGACGCAAGTCACAGATCGGCCTCTGGATTGCCAGTACCCTTTCGCGGCTCTGTTTTTGCCCTGCCAAATCCAATTCGAAGTAAAAGGCAGCGGCAAAAGAGTGCGACGCCTTCGGTGGATGGCGGCGTGCCTGGGCATTCAAACTGGGGCCAAGGTTCCATATGCAAAAAGCCGGGCAACTCCTTGGTCTATAATTTGAAGTCGCTTGGAATTCAGGCTGGAAGGGGAGTCGCAATGAACGCACTTTGGAACAAGATCAATACATACCGAAGCCTGGGCCGGGGTCTGGCGCTGGCACTGTTAGCCGCCACCGGACTTGCTGCGTGCCAGACTACCGGCACCACCGATTCGGTTCCCGTGTCGGCAACACCGGATGTCCAGAGCGAGTATGTAATCGGGCCCGGAGACACCTTGCAGATTTTTGTCTGGCAGCACCCCGAAGTGTCCGTGACGATTCCGGTACGCCCGGATGGACGGATTTCGACGCCGCTGGTTGAGGACATCGTGGCGGTGGGCAAGACACCCACACAACTGGCACGTGATCTGGAAGGGGCGATCGGCCAATATATCCGTGCACCCACGGTCAGCGTGATCGTTCAGAACTTCGTGGGCACATTTAACAATCAGGTTCGGGTTGTTGGCCAGGCAGCCGCGCCGCAAGCCATTCCCTTCCGCCAGGACATGACATTGCTCGACGTGATGATTCAGGTCGGTGGCCTGTCGCCAACGGCTTCCGGCAATCGTGCCAAGGTGATTCGCCGCTCGGGTGGCAAGGAAGAAGAGATCAAGGTGCGCCTCTCGGACCTGATCAACAAGGGTGATATTTCCAAGAACATGCGCATGCAGCCTGGCGACGTGCTGATCATTCCCGAATCCCTGCTGTAGACAAGCTGACAGGCAGAAATACCCGCCATGGACTTGCGACAACTGACTTCCGATCTGATTGAAGATGCCTACGGCATGTGGCGCTCTCGCTGGACCGCGCTGGCGGTTGCCTGGGTGGCGGCCTTGATTGGCTGGGTCTGGGTGCTGCAGCTTCCCAACCAGTACGACGCCTCGGCTCGTGTTTACGTCGATACCAAAACCATGCTGCGGCCCTTGATGCGGGATCTCACTGTGGATTCAAATACCCTGAGTGATGTCGCCATGGTCACCGAGGCGCTGCTGAGCCGGCCGCAGTTGAAAACGGTGGCGCTGGAAACCGGCCTTGAGGCCCGGGCCACCACGCCGGAACAGCTAGATCGATTGCTGACTAGTCTCAAGGAGAGCGTCAGCATCACCAAGGCACCACGCGAGGATGTCTACACCATCGATTACCGGGACTATGACCCGGCCATGGCCCGCAATGTGGTGCAAGTGATTCTGACGAACTTCATGGAGAATTCGCTGCGCAAGGACCGCACCAGCTCCGTGCAGGCCCAGCAGTTTCTGACGCAGCAGATCAAACTCTACGAGCAGCGGCTCACCGAGGCGGAAGACCGGCTGGCGGACTTTAAAAAGAAGAATGTGGGCCTGATGCCCGGTGAGGGCGGCGACTACTTCAGCCGGCTTGACGCCGCCCAGGCGGCACTGAAGCAAACCCAGGCACAGTTTGCGGAACTGCAGAACCGCAAGGCTGAACTGCAACGCCAGGTTGATGGCGAGGAGCCGGTGATTGGCCTGTCGAGCTCCCGGACTCTTGCTGGTGGTACCTCAGTAGATGGCGCCATTGCGGACCTGGAAAATCAACTGGCCGAGTTGCGGGTGAAGTACACCGACAAATACCCCGATGTGGTACGTGTCAAGCAAACCCTGGCCGACCTGGAAAAGGTACGCGAGAGTGAACTGAAGAAGGCGCGAACCACAGCGCCCGCGAGTAACCCTCTGGATACCAACCCCGTGTATCAGCAGATGCGCGTCTCGCTGAGCGCCACGGAAGTCGAGCTGGCCAGTTTGCGCAGCCAATTGGCCCAACGCCAGGCGACAGTCAGCAATCTGCGTCGTTCGGTCGATACGATCCCCGAGGTGGAGGCGCAACTGAATCGTCTCAATCGCGACTACGACATCGTGAAGTCGCAGTATGACGCGCTCGTGAAGCGCCTGGAATCCGCCCGACTTACCGAAGAAGTGCAGGCGGAAAAGGAAGACGTGACTTTCGACGTCATCGAGCCACCGCGACTGCCGCTGTTTCCAACCGCTCCCAACCGTATTCTGCTGTTTTGTGCGGTACTGGTCGCAGCTCTGATCGCTGGATTAGGTGCCGCATTTTTGCTCAATCAGCACAGCCCGGTGTTCTTTTCCAGCAAAAAGCTTCGCACGGCCACTGGCCTGCCGATCTTTGGCTCGGTGAGCATGGCGCATGCCCAGCAATTCGGTCGGCGCGACTATGTTTTTGTTGGCGTAACATCGGGATTGCTGGTGGCCTTTGTACTTCTGCTGGTGACGAGCATAGCCGGCATTTCACTTGCTTGATTTTTTGGCCTGAGGTTTCAGCGTGAGCATTATTCAGAAGGCCGTGCAGAGCCTGGGTGTGCGCCGGGCAGCGGAATCCGCCGAAGAGCCTCAGCGCCAGCGTCCCGCTGCGTCGCGGGCTGATGTGCGGCCATCCGGCACGGCTGCCTTCGAACCTCTGGTTGCTAACGGCTTCCTGCAGATTGAACCCGGTGATCCGGCATCACGTGCCGAATTGCGGCACCTCAAGCGTTCAGTACTACAGTGCGCGTTTGGACCCCTGGCTGATGCCGGCACCAATGTGGTCATGATTACCAGCGCCTTGCCTGGTGCCGGCAAAACTTTCATGTCCGCCAATCTTTCTCAGGCGCTGGCTATGGAGCGGGACCGGACCACGCTGTTGATCGATGCGGACGACACCCGCGCGACACTCAGCCGCGCAATGAACCTGCATGGCCGACGCGGATTCTTCGACGTCCTGCAGGACGAGAACCTGTCACTGGATGCATGCCGATACGCCAGCGATGTGCCCGGGCTGGACTTCGTGCCGGCGGGCAGTCGCTTCGACGATTCGCTGGAGCTTCTGACCAGCAATCGTGCGCGCGATCTCATCAAGCGATTGTCCGAAGAGAATCGCAACCGACTGGTACTGATCGATTGCCCGCCACTTTTGGGTACGCCCAATGCTGTCGCAATATCAGCCCTGGTCGGCCAGATCCTGGTGATAGTGGAGGCTGGCGCTTCCACGGAGCCAACTGTTACGCAGGCTTTGGAGTTGTTGAACCGGGACAAACCCATCGGGCTGGTCCTTAACAAGGTTCCGCGCTCGCCACTGCTGAGCTTGTCCAATGGCAGCTACTACTACTATGGAGCTGTTGAAGATGATGACTGAGCCACGGGTGACCTGCCGATTGACGCCGCGAAGATTGATCGTTCTGATTGCAGCGTCAATGCTCAGCCAGCCAGCACTGGCTGTCGATATCGGCGGCCGGGTATCGGTCGGCGCCATCTACAGCGACAATGTGACCCTCGCGCCCAAGGGCCTGGAAGATGGCGACACCATTTTCCGTGCAGATCCCAGTATTTTCATCGCGTCTGTCGGTCGCCGCTACGACTTTCGGCTGGACTACACGCTGGAAGCCTTTTATTACGTGGACCAACCGGATAGCACGTCGATATTCAACCAGGGCGATGTGAACCTGGACCTCGGCATTATTCCGGAACATCTGTTTCTGAATACATCTGCCAGCATCGCGCAGGTTGTGGTTGATCCGAAGCAGCCGTTTTCGAACACTAATCTGCCGCAAATCAATAACCGGTCGGACGCCGTGCGCTACCAGTTCGGTCCGGAGTTGCGGCAGGATTTTCTGGGTACATCGCTGAACATTCGCTACGATGTCGGGCGGGTGAACTATGACGATGAAACCCTGCAAGACGGTGATTTTCAGGTATTGAATTCGGATTGGACCGGACCAGACAAGGAGCGTGGTCTGACATGGGCAGTTCACCACGAATATCTAAAATATGATTATGATATTTCACCGAGTGCCGAACGGCAGCTGGCCGAACTCACGCTGATTCTCCAGATTGGCAATGGATGGGCACCCTTTGTGTCCGGCGGCATGGAAAGCGATGTTTACGATCGCACCAACGCCTCCTGACGGATGGCATCTGGCGAGCCGGATTGCGCCGCACGACCGATCGCACCTACCTGGAGGTGTATGCAGGTGAACGCAGCTTCGGCTCTTCCTGGGGCGCCACCTTTGAGCGGCAGTACAGTGCCCGTTCAGGCGATATTCTTCGTCTTTCGTATGACGAAACCCCACGTACGAATGAAGATATGAGCAGCACTTTGGAACGGCCGGTTGATCCAACGGCCAGCACGGAACCTGGACCACGACCCCGCCAGTTCCGGTTGTGCCGCCGCCAACCGTACCACCTGATCTCAATGGCCCTGGAACCGGTGAATACTATCTGCAGAAGCGCGCCGATTTCCTGCTGGCCAAGGCCTTCAATCGCAACAATGTGTCGCTAAACCTGTTCTACAGCGATGAAGTGACGCTGGATGAGACTGTACCGACTGACGGCGACCACACCAGGCAGACGGGTCTGTCGGCAGTCTGGGTGTACAGCATCGGCGCTCGTACCCGTACTATCCTGGATGGATATTATGCCAAGCGAAAGTTTTCCCGGGTGTCCGCGGCTGAAGAAAAAGACAATCTGTTCCGGTTACGCCTGGGTTTGAGCTATCAGCTTGGCGAGCGCACCGACCTCACCGGCTGGGTCAGCCGGGAGGAGCGCAGTGGTTCAGAAGTTGAATTCAGCAATTACACCGAAAACCAGGTCGGCCTGGCTATCGGCCGGACGTTCTGAACACTCCAGCTCGCATTACCAACGTCATGTCGGTAGATGTGGAAGAACATTTCCACGTCGCAGCTTTTGACCAGCAGATTGACAGCGCCACCTGGGATTCCCACCCAAGCCGGGTTGTAGCCAATACCGAACGCCTGCTGGCGTTGTTCGAGCGACGCGGAATCAAGGCGACATTTTTTATACTGGCGTGGGTTGCCGAGCGCCATCCGTCGCTGATCCAGCGCATCGTTGCCGAAGGGCATGAGGTGGCCAGCCATGGCTGCAATCATGTTCCGGCATTCCGGCAGACTCGCGAGGTCTTTGCCGAGGATGTCAGGCGCAGCAAAACGATACTGGAAGACATTGCTGGTCGGCCGGTACTTGGCTATCGCGCTGCCAGTTTCTCGATCGTGAAGCGCAATCAGTGGGCCTTTGAGGAGCTGGACAAGGCCGGCTACCGCTATTCATCCAGCGTAAATCCGGTTCGCCACGACATTTACGGCTTCCCGGATGCGCCGCGCTTCAACTTCCAGCCTGCTGGAACCTCGCTGACTGAATGTCCGATCACGACGCTGGAATTGGCTGGCCAGCGTCTGCCCTGTGGTGGAGGGGGCTACTTCCGGCTCCTGCCGCCCGCACTGTTCCGCTGGGCGCTCCGCCGGGTCAACCAGGCAGGGCATCCCTGCTATTTCTATCTGCATCCCTGGGAGGTAGATCCGGAGCAGCCGCGTATTCCTGGCGCTTCCTGGAAGTCCCGCTTCCGCCACTACACCAACCTGCACAAGACCGAGGAACGCCTGGACCGGCTGCTGGGTGAATTTGCCTGGGACCGTTTCGACCGTGTTCTGGGTTTAGGCTGAGAAGTCATGACGGGCCAGATACAGGTCACGGAGGTTGGCCCTGACACGGCTGCTCAGTGGGACCGATTTGTTGCCGGGCAGGCTTCGGCATCGGCGTATCACACCTGGCAGTGGCGCGACATCCTGACGGCCGAATTTGGTTGCAAGCCGCACTATCTCCTGGCCGGTTCAACCGACGATGTACGTGGCGTGCTGCCGCTGATCCGGTTGAAGAGCCGTCTGTTTGGCGATTTCCTGGTATCGCTACCGTTTGTGAACTATGGCGGTTGCCTGGCTGTGGACGATGAAGCGGAGAGAGCGCTGATGTCGGCCGCCGGTAGCCTGGCGAAACGCCTGGGCGTCAGCCACATCGAGTTCCGTGACCAGCAGCCCCGGAAGGGCTGGCCCGAGCGGGTCGACAAGGTGGCGATGGTCCTGGATCTGGCTCACTCATCCGAAGAGCAGTTCGCAGCGTTCGGTTCGAAGCTCAGGGCCCAGATCCGGCGCCCGGAGAAGGAGGGCGCCACCACGCATATCGGTGGTGCCGAACTGGTACCTGATTTCTACCGGGTATTCGCCCGCAACATGCGTGATCTGGGTACACCGGTGTATGCGCGTTCGCTGTTCAGCCGCATTGCCGATGCTCTGCCGGAGCACGCCAGAATTGCGGTGGTCTCGCTAGCCGGGCAACCTGTTGCAGCCGGCTTCACGCTGCGATACCGGGATCGCATGGAAATTCCCTGGGCTTCCTCGCTGCGCGAGTTCAACCGGGTAGGCGTCAACATGCAGCTTTACTGGAGCATCCTGAAGGACGCCATCGAATCCGGAATACGGCAGTTCGACTTCGGGCGCTCGTCAGTGGATGCCGGCACCTACAAGTTCAAGGCTCAGTGGGGCGCCAAACCGCATCAACTGTATTGGCACTACTGGCTGAAGCCGGGGCAGCCTATGCCCAACCTGACACCCAGCAGCCCGAAGTATGCCCTGGCAATCCGGGCCTGGCAGCGACTGCCGGTGCCGGTAGCCAATATCATTGGCCCACGGATTGTGCGGAACCTGCCTTAGCGGCGTCAGCCGCTTGCAGTTCCGGGCACGGTGGGAGTTTGTCCGGACTCAGTTTCAGGATACGAGTTTCAAAATCAAAGAGCGTTGTATTTTGCGGGGTGAAGTACAGGTCATCTGTCGGGAAACCCGCCGGAAATGAGAGTGATGCACGCGTCATATGCCCATCGCGGTCAGTTTCTTGGCGATAGGGCAGGCTGAGGATGCGGTTCCAGCAGGTGCCATCTATTGATACCCAGAGGTCGGTTGTTGGCTCTGGATGAAACTGTTGGGTGTATGGACTGGTTGGCTCATAGACGGTGCTGAGCGCCAGTAGTCCGCTGCTCAGTACAGTGGACGAGTAGGTCGGTTTGCCGACCTCCAGCACTTTCTCCAAAGTTTGTGTTGCGAAATTCCAGCGGTTGATCGAGGCCGCTGTTTGATTGTTGTCAGACCCCCAGACTAAAGCCTTCTCGGTGATCATGAGTGACACGCAGCGCCAGTCCTGCGAGCCGCCACCGAGCAGCTGCAACGTTTTGAAGCCATCCTCTGTATATAGGATCCGATCTTCGGAATCATTGTCGCCGGTGCAAACCCAGTACCGATTTCGGAAGCGATCGTAGGCGATGGAATGGACGTGGAAGATATCTCCGGATGGAAAGGTATGGACAACTCGCCAATCCCGGCCGTCGTTCGACCCCTCCAGAAGTCGAATGGCATGAGGTCGAGGCAATGCTGAATATTCGCCAAAATAGACCGTACCAGGACCCGCAGCTACTCCCTCATTGTTGCCAAAGGGGGCAAGAATTCCGTGCTGGGGCCTATCGTAGACGACTTCAAAAGATGCTCCGTCATCGGCAGATCGGTAAATGCGATCCCAGAAGACAAGGATTGTTCCAGAGTCCAGCACAACGAGGTTTTCCGGGCCTCTATTGCGCCGAATCCAGCGCGTCAGCTTCAGTCGGGCGATACGATCCTTGATGATGGTGGTCCAATCGTCACGGGCTGGTGGCAGCTTCCCGCGACGAACGAATGTTCGTCCGCCATCTTCACTGATGAAAACGTACTGATCCTGGATTCCGTATAGCCTGCCGTTACGATTCGCGAAGGCGACATTAAGGTCGTGCAGTGTACCAATGCTCTGGTATGGATATTGTCCGGCGGGGGGTGTGCTGGCATCCGGCACCATAGTCAGCGTTTCCGGCAAGCTTTCCCAGGTCATGATGACCGCAACAAGCAGCACAATCACAGTCGCTATGACTTTGAGAACTCGTCTAACCACACTCACTACCCCGCCAGCCAGGATGCTAGTCGTCAAACGAGCTAGGTTCGCGCGAGATTACAAAGGTGTCAAATCCACCTTGCCGCGGCCCTTTGTCCTCATTTAGGCAACAACGCTATTCCATAGCCTTAATGCGGATCGTTGCCGGCTATTGCTGGAAAGAAAGATTGGATGGGGCAGCCGGCGCTGCTACTGCACTTGGTGAGGATGGCGCAGATGGCGAACCAACCGGTCCTGCAATAGGTTTGGAAGAAATGATCAGTTCGTCATACCACGTGAATGCACTCGGGTGGCTTTGCGCGGAGCTCTTATTTGTATTGTAGGGAGTCAGTTGGACCTTGCGGAATGTATCCCCGTGACCGTCGTCAAATGCAAAACGGTAGTTCGGCATATCGATAAACTTCTTCATAGGTTGCCCCGGATAGCCGATGGACGCTTGCACATGGCTGTTGGCCTCACCGAAAGTTCCAATTTGCACATCGAGATAGAAGGTCATCCATTCATCGGCAACGTAGCTGGCGCAGTCGGATGGTTTGAGTGAGCGACGCAGGCAATTGTAGTCACCCTGCTGAAGTTGGGTATCGCCATCCGGCAGGTCATTTGCAAAGTGGTACTCGGAAGGGCTACCGCAGTGTGAGTATCCAACCGGAATATTGCGCTGATAAACATTTTGAATGACGACCTGGACATTGGCGCAGGAGGGTCCATCGCGATGAAGAATTATCTGTTTCCAGCCGCCGCCGTCGGTATAACGAGTGTCAAGCAGGGTGCGGGAGAAACGTTGCCGCCACTGGACGAAGAATCGTGATCCTTCGCCGAACGCCGCGCCGAGATCATCAATCCAGTAACCAGAAGAGTTTTGTCCGGAATTGGACGGGATCTCGAAGCGTAATGATCCACTACCTGAGGCAAACTGGGTGGTGTCAATGGTGCCCAGAAAACGACCATCACTCGCCTTGATCAGTTTTGAATTTTGCGGAATGCTGCTGGCAGAATCGAATCCGACACACTTCAAAACTCCAGGAGCTGCACAGCGACTTTGAAAGTCAGCATCGTCAGCGTGAACTGACAAGCTGGTCATCAAGCCTAGTGCGGCTAATGTGGTCGCGAATCGTTTTCCGGGCATTCTGCATACTCCATTGCTTTTCGCTCGCCGTAGCAGGGTGATCAAAATCAAGGCCAGGTAAACGAGTGCCTCAATTGGCGAAATCGCACTGACGCCATTGGTGGTGCCAGTCGCGTCGGCAGGCGAATCTGAGCCGCTCCCGACGCTGCCACTGCCACTGCCACTGCCACTGCTACTGCCACTGCCACTGCTACTGCTACTGCCACTTCCTGACGTTGGTGCGGACGGTGGCGGGGTGGTAGTAGACGGCACACTCGGGCTTGCCGCTTGCGGTGATTTCAAGGTGGCATGTACTTCGTCGGACGGAACACTCTCATTGGCAGCAGAATCAAAACTTGCCACCGCGAAATAGTAAGTCCCAGGGACCAGCCCGTCGATGTAGTAGCTCGACAGTCCAGGATTGTTCACGCGGATACTCTGTGTGTAGCTCCGTGACGCATTGCCGTAATAGATATTGAACCCGGCAAGGTCAATGAGAGGCTGTCCGTCAGAGCGTGTGGTCGGGGGTTCCCATGACAGGGTTCCACCGAGTGTCGATTGTGCGCTTACCGTGATACTGAACGGGGCCAGAGCCTTGGTTGCGAACCCGTCACTTACGGAAATTGTGATGCCGGCATTGACCCCAGCGTCACTGGCCGTCGGCGTTCCGGTAAGAGCACCGCTTCCGCTGTTGAACTGGGCCCAGGATGGACGGCCTGATATCGTGAAGGTCAGTTGATCACCATTGACGTCACTGGCTTTCGGCACGAAAGAGTAGGTTTCGCCAGCACCAATTACTGTGGCGGGTGATCCACTGATGGTCGGCGGCGTATTGGTTGCCGCTGTACCAGATGCCACGGCAATCTGGACGGTTGCGCGCCCGTTTGAGCCAGTCGTATTGCTGCAGTCCATTGCGTAAGACGTTGGCGTCTGGATGTTGCTGATGGTTTCGGTACCACTCGTGGGACGTGAACCGGACCAGCCGCCAGATGCCGTACAACTGGTGGCATTAACGGAATTCCAGCTCAGGGTTGTGGAATCGCCCGGAGTCAGGTTTCTGGGACTCGCTGACAGGTTTACCGAAACAGGTGAGGCAATAGTGTCGCCGTCCGGGATCCGGAATGCATACACCGGGCCGTTGACGCGATTTACGACTATTGCAATTTCCTCATTGCCGAACCGCGCAATTCGAAACCGGCTGTATACCCCATTGTCATGGTCCATGGCTTGAGGCTGAGTCGTGTTTGCCCCACTCGTTAGGTTGCTCCATTTCCAGTCACCAGTGGCACTACTGGACTGCGGCTTTAGCTCGAAAACGCCAGCGCCACGTCGCCAATAGAGAAACGCCTGCCGCTTGTCCGACCAGGCCCAACCGCCTGCGCCGCTCTTGCTCGGTATGTCGCCAGTTTCCTTGAGCGTGATGCGCGGTGCTGACAGGTTCTTCAGGTCACGTGCATAGATGTGGCCGGTGTACCTGAACTCAGTGTAGACATAGAGGTCGCGAACCGGATCGCATTCGGCATTGGCATCGATATTTGTATTGTCCCCAGGATAGTTCGTAAAGCGGCCGACACTCCCATTGGAATTGGTAACAGACGGTTCGAATTTAGCAAGGTTGATGTCCACGCCAGGTGCCATTGTCCAGAATGCATCACGATTGCGGTCATAGCAGGACGAACCGCCGACACGCAATGAAGTGCGTTCCGAGTTCAAGGGACTGCGACGCCACTGAAGCGTATCCAGATCAAGCATGTGGGTGATCCACCGGCTGCCTTCATCACCCAGGCGAGCATCCTCGTTCGCCTTGAGTACGACCAGCGAATTGGTGGCTGGATGATATTCGACGTAGTCGTAGGTATGGGCAGGCACTGGAGAACCTTCAGGATACGTGCCGTTCGCATACGGCCAATTAAACGGCCCCGGGTATGGATTGGTCAGTCGCTTCCAGCGTTGGGTGCCCAGATCGAAGGCATAGACTTCCGAGCCGTAGTAACCCTTGTGGCCACCACCGAGGACAAGTAGCGCACCATGAGTACCGTAATTGGTGGCAAATGTGCCGCCATTCCAGTCCTCAATAACGCCACTGACGCCTTCGACTCCATGCCAAGGGGCGTCGCCGGGAAAGTTACTGTTCAGGGAAGGGTCCTTCTCCGGATCCACATCCGCAATCGTATTCAGACTGATTGAAGCCCAGGTTCCAGGCACCACCTGATTGACCCAGGCCGGTGGCGTCGAACCAGCCGCGAAGGCTGTACCTCCGAGTGGAGCAATACAGAGCGCGACAATCCCGAAGTTTCTAAAAATTCTGTAGAGAGACTGCCCCGCTAGCAGGCTGCAGTTCCCAAGGCTGACCAAACGCATCATTAACCCCTCAATACCGTCCATCCATGGACCCGGTCTGAGGCAGCGAACTCCAACGTAGGGAATTACTGCCAAGGAGGGGAATCGTGATAGCAGAATCGCCAAATCATCCAAGAGCAGCACGTAAGTGGCATGTGCCCACTTGCCGCAGTCTGTCCCGGTGGCAACCCCGCTGTCATCAGGACCCATTCCCGAAGACCGGTGGCTTTCCGTCCCCGCCTCTCGACGGGTTTGGCTTTTACGGGCCGTAGATTACGGTTGTGTATCCCGCTTGCCAACAACAACTGCAATATTTACGAGCGAAGTCCGCTTTTATGTCAACCTTGAATGGATTCTGAATAATAAGCACTTGCGGAAACCGGCCGGCAGATGATTGATGCCGGTTGTATCTTTATATCCACCACGGACTGGAACGTACGGTGTGATCACCGTTACCAGTTAGGCAATTAGCCGATAAAGCTAAAGCGACCTGTCGGTAGCGTGATGCCGACATTTAGGGCGCTGTGCTATGCGGACCAGGGAAAATTTCCAGCGAAGCACTATCTACGCGTTGTCAGTGGGTTCGCTGATTTGCGCAACCTTGCGCAACTGGCGACTGACTAGGTTCCACCGCTCAAGCTTGTACTTTTTGAGCTGAGCAGCACCGTCGGCGTAGTGGTCGGGATCCCGATAAAAGGCCTCGACTGCTTCCCGAAGGCCATCCACCGACAGGGCGGCATGGACCGCACCTGTCCGAAATTCCTGCCTCAAGAACGGGTGGTCAGAAGTAATCACGGGGCGCCCGAGGTAGATGGCCTCATAGGCACCCCGTTGCATTGTGTTGTCTCTGGTGGTCATCGTCATAACGGCATCCGATGCCATCAAAAGACCAATATATTTCGCGCGAGGGATGAAGCCGGTAGCAGTGACATTTGCGGGTATGGAGGCAATGAGTCCGGGCGGCGCATCGGCCGTATTCCCGGTGATGTAGAAGTGGACATCGGGCAGCAATCTGGCTGCCTCGACTAGTAGTTCGACTGGTTCATCATGGGCAAAGGTTGAGACCAGCGTAAGCTTCTTTCCCGGTACCGTTGGAAATTCCTGCGGATCCTTGAATCGGATTGGTACGTCGGGAACGATCATTGCCGTCGCACCCCAGGCATGTACTAGTGCCTCGAGCTCCGTATTTGTAACAAGCGTGGCGCGGGCACGCTTCGAAAAAAACCGGTGGATAAATGGCAGTTTCTTCCATCTCGTGTGCAGGAAAGAAGCTGAATGTGCATCAATCACGAAAGATGCCGGAGTAACCAGGCAATAAAGCCAGACCGGTAGGCAAGCAAACGGCGGCGGGGTCATGACGAACACCGTATTGGGCCGCTCCCGCCATAATAGTTTCAGCGTCTTCAGCGTTTGCGAAAGATATTTGAACAGAATTGTTCCGTAACGGCTTCCCCAACGCGGGGAATAAATCATATGCGACGTACCGCCAAGCTGACGGGCGATGTTATCGCTGCGGCTGCAGTCCTCGGCCCACGATATGAACAGCAAACCCGACATTTAAACCAGAATCTCCACCAATCCTGGCTGGCTCAAAAAATTGATCGGGCTGGCGGTAGCGCCGTAGGCGCCTGACTGAAACACGGCCACAAGATCGCCAGGTTCTGCCCGGCCCATCTCCATGCGGTGGGCAAGCAGGTCCAGCGGCGTGCACAAGGGGCCAACTACCGAGACCACCTCGCGCGGTTCGCCGCGCACCCGGGTCCCGACCAGTACCGGGTAGTTCTTGCGCAGCACCTGGCCGAAGTTGCCGGAGGCAGCCAGGTGGTGATGCAGGCCGCCGTCGGTCACCAGGAAGACCTGACCCCGGGAAATCTTGCGATCGATCACCTGGCAGACGTACAGGCCGGCTTCGCCGACGATGTAGCGGCCAAGCTCGATGACGATGGTCGACGACGGATAGGTGCGGGCCAGCCGCGCCTGGGCGGCGCCCAGAGCGGCGGTCACCGGGCTAAGATCGACTGGCTTGTCGCCCGGAAAATAGGGAATACCGAAGCCGCCACCCAGATTGATGAAGCGCGGGGGGCGAGGCGCATGTTGGGCAAGCTGCAGGGCAAGTTCCAGGCTCTTGGTCTCGGCGTCGGCGATGGCATGACCATCGAGATTCTGTGACCCGCTGAAAATATGAAAGCCCTCGAAGTCGACCGGCAATTCGCCCAGGCGGCGCAATACGTCCGGTACCTGCTCGGCATCGATGCCGAACTGTTTGGGGCCGCCGGACATGCGCATGCCGGAAGCTTTCAGTTCGAAGTCGGGGTTGATGCGGATGGCGACCTTGGGTCGCTGCCCGCTGGCGGCGCCGATCGCGGCCAGCCGCTCCAGTTCGTTTGGCGATTCCACATTCACGACGATGCCGGCGTCCAGGGCCGCCTTGAGTTCGACGTCGCGTTTGCCGGGGCCGGCAAAGCTGATCAGCTCCGGTTTTGTGCCGCTCGTCATGGCCACGGCCAGTTCCCGCGCGGAGGCAACGTCCAGGCCGTCCACCTGGGGCGCGATATGGCGCACGACTTCCGGGAGCGGGTTGGCCTTCATCGCATAGTGCAGATGAATGCCGTCCGGCAGAATGCTTTTAAGGTGCTGCAGCCGGGTGTCGATCAGTCGCTTTGAATAGACATAGAAGGGGGGTTTGACCGGCACGTTCAGCAAGCTCCCGGAGCGTGTGGCCATCGACGGTGAGTTGATCGTCGCGCACGCCATAACCTTCGATGGTGGTGTGCAGGGGTAGCGGAGTCTCGCTCATGGCACGATTCTGCTTTCAAGCTCGGTACGCAGCGCGACCCGGTCATATTTGCCATTGGGATTGCGGGGCAGGGCGCTGCGCCAGTGTATGTGCGTGGGCACCATGTACAGGGGCATGTTTTCCTTGCAGTACTTCAACAGCGCCTCGGTCGGCTCGTCGGTTGTGGTGCCGGCCGACACAACCAGCACTGCGATACAGTGACCAAGCCGTGCATCCGGCATCCCCAGGGCCACAACTTCACTGACAAGGCCGCTGGCCAGCACCAGATCTTCCACCTCGGTGGGGCTGATCCGGTAACCGGAAGTCTTGATCATCTCGTCGCGACGACCCCGAAAGTACAGAAAGCCGTCTGAATCCCGGACCACCGTATCGCCGGACCACACGGCTAACTCCGCCTGGCCACCCTGGGTGATGCCGCCGGGAATTGGTTTGAAGCGTTTGGCAGTAAGGTCCGGCGCATTCCAGTAGCCCAGCGACACCAGGGCGCCACGGTGTACCAGCTCCCCTGGCTCATCGGCTTCACACACCGACCCATCCGGCCGCAGCACCAGAATCTCCGCGTTGGGAATGGCTTTGCCAATGGAATCCGGGCGGCGATCCACTTCGGCGGGTGGCAGGTACGTCGAACGGAAGGCTTCGGTCAAGCCGTACATGAGGTAGGGCGCCGCTGTTGGCATTGCCTGACGAAGCCGGCCCAGCACAGTGCGTGGCATCACGCCGCCGGTGGTCGCAAAGTAACGCATGCTGCCGCCGGCATTATCTGCCCAGTCGAGATCGGCGAGCTGGGCCCAAAGCGGTGGAACGCCGGTAATGCCCGTGATCCCGAGTCGGGCCACGGTCCGGATGACGTCTTTGGGTAACAGATAATCGAGCAGCGTGACTTCCGCACCGGATACGAACCCGGTAGTGAGCTGACTGAAGCCGGCATCGAAGCTCAGTGGCAACACCGACAGGATGCGGTCTTCCGGATGGTTGCCGATGTAGCTCGCCACGCTCACGGCGCCCGCCACGATGTTCCGGTGTGACAGCATCACCCCCTTGGGGAGTCCCGTGCTGCCGGAGGTGTAGAAGATGGCCGCGAGATCGCCGTCGATACGACGGTGGAATGGCATAGGCGGGTCATCGGCAGTTCTGGCAGTCGCAACAAGCTCCTGCCAGGTCAACACACGGATGCCGTTCGGCACATTGGCTGGTCGACTGTCGGTGAGCACGACATACTTCAGGTCTGGCAGTGATTCAGTTGCCGACCGGGCACCAGAGTCAAACAGTTCCTGCAAGCCGGTCAGGCGCCCGCTTGATGTGACCAGGATGTGCGCGCCGCTGTCGCGCAGTATATGGCCGACCTGTGGTGCCTTGAGAACCGGGTTGACTGGCACAAACACGCCGCCTGCCAGGGCAGTACCGAAGAACGTTGCCACCGTTTCCACGGTCTTGGGCAGATAGACAGCCACACGGTCACGGGCACCAAGTCCAAGGCCCAGCAACCCGGTCGCAGTTGCAGTGACCAGGTCGGCCAGTTCGTGGTAACTAAGCACGGTATGCCCGGCCCGGATGGCCGAGCGTGTACCCTGCCGGGCGGCACTGGCGAAAATCAGGTCCTGCACCAGCGTTGGCGCTATGGAAATTGTCGGCAATGTGTCGCCGGACGTGGCTGTTATGCACCCGTCATGTGAGACTTTGGAATCTGAAACTGTGGAATGTGGTTGTGGCATGGCGGTGGGTCGGATTGATACTGATTCGCAGCGACAATCCTAACAGTCTCGATGGCATTGGGCTGTGTACTGCGTTGAATTGTGAGCCATGCACGGCGCCTGGTGGGCCCGTGCTGCAGAGTGAGTTGTTGATGTATCCAAATGTGATTCTTCGTTCCCTGAGCTTCGTGGCGCTGCTGGTGGTCGTAGGCTGTAGCTCCTTGCTCACGGGGTGTATCCAGAAATCGCCCGAAACCCTGCTGACGGAAGCCCGGGACTATGCCGCCAGGGATGACTACCGGACGGCGGCGATCCAGCTACGGACGCTGCTGAAGCACGATCCCGACAATGCTGAGGGGGTACTGATGCTGGCGAATGTCGCGCTGGCAGGTAACAACCCGGCCCTTGCCGAACGCAATTTCCGGCGTGCAGCCAGTCTGGGCGTGGACCCGGCGCGGACCTGGGACGGCCATTTGCAGGCCTTGCTGGAACTGGGCCGCTACCAGGACGCCCTCGATGCAACGCAGACCGCGGATGGAACCCGTACATTTGCCAGCGCCGGCGATAACGCCCGCCAGTTCCTGCTGATCGCCCGGGCACAGATCGGCCTTCAGCGGCTTGATGCGGCCGAGGCAGCCCTCCGTCAATCCCTGGCCGTTCAGCCGACTGCTGCGGCACACGTGGAGCTGGCTCGTGTTCTGGGCGCTACCAATCGCCAGTCCGAGGCAGATACCGAGCTGGCTGCCGCCCTCAAGCTTGAACCCGACGACCCGGAAGCGCTGTTGATGGAAGGTTTGCGTGTGCTGGCCGGGGGCGACCGGAAGCGTGCCGAACCCCTGCTTGATCAGGCGCTGGAGCGCGGTCGAGCGGAGAAGCAGACCGCCGTACAGGCCATGGCGCTGGGCACGCTGGCCGAGCTTGATCTGGCAGCCAGGAACTTTGATGCGGCCGGCAAGCGTGCCGACGAGCTGGCCGGGGTGGTGGGTAACCAGCCCGATGTTCGTTACCTGCGGGCGCGCGTAGCGCTGGAGCAGAAGGATCTGGAGCGTGCCAAGGCAGAGCTGCAGGAAATTCTGGCCACCAGCAAGAACTACACGCCAGCTCAGCGGCTGCTGGGCGCCATCTATACCCTGGAGAACCAGTTCGATCTGGCGGAGATGTACTTGCGTCCGGTGCTGGCGGCCAACCCCGATGACCTGTTCGCCCGGCGCTTGCTGGCAACGGTGCACCTGGCCCGTAACCGGCCTGCAGAAGCCTTGCCCCTGCTCGACAACGTAACGGCGCCGGACGCCGAGTCGCGCGAGTCGTTGCTGGCAATGCAGGGTCAGGCGAGCCTGCAACTCGGTGATGTGGCGCGGGCGATCTCGATTTTCCAGGAAGGATCCAGGGCCTATCCCAAAAATCCTCTATTTGAGCTGGGCCTGGGCCTCACACTGCTCGCCGAAGGTCGTACCGACGACGCTGCCGACCTGCTGCGTCAGGCGCGAGGCGCTGAAGCCGATGCGACGCGCGCGACTTTCCTGACGATTATCGCCATGCAAAAGGGCCGCACAGACGAGGCACTGGCCTCGGCTCGCTCGGTTGTACAGAAGTTTCCTGACCAGGCCTGGTCGTACAACCTGCTGGGCTCTGTGTTGATGGCAACGGGGCAGTTCGCCGAAGCGCATACCGCCATCGACAAGGCGGTGGACCTCGATCCCAAGGACAGTGCCGCTCTGGCCAATCTGGCTCGCGTCGAGGAGCTGATGGGCAACCCGGCCGCATCGGCGGCTGCCTGGCAGCGCATTCTCGACAAGGACCCGACCAATGCCGATGCCGCCTTCTGGCTGGCCCGCCTGCAACTGGATCAGGGCGATGTGCCAAAGGCCCTGAAGATTCTCGAACCGTTCCAGAAGAACTCCAGTCGGGCACGCTTGCTGGTTGGTTCAATCCTGCTCGATCGCGGCGCCACCGAAGACGTGCGGAAGCTGGCCAGTCAGGTGACTCGTGACGAACCTGACAACGCCGAAGGCTGGAATTTGCTGGGTCTGGCCGACATGGTTAGCGGCGCGACACGCGATGCGATTGTGAAGTTCAACAAAGCGGTTGAGTTGCGGCCAACTGGCGTGTTGTACCGGGTAAATCTGGCGCGAGCGTATCTGATTGATGGCGACGACAAGGCGGCAACCGAGGCGCTGGCTGCCGCTCGCAAGCTGAATCCGGACCTCTTGCAGCTTCGCAGCCTGGAATTTCTGCGCGAGATGCGGCGGGACAGGATTCCTGAAGCACGGCGGATCCTGGACGGCATCAAGGCAGACAAGCTCGGCGATGAAACTCTTTATGACGCCATGGATGCTGAATTGCTGCTGGCAGAAAACAAGCCAGCCGAGGCGGCCGACTTGTATCAGGCAGCCTACCTGAAGCGTCCTAACCTCGACCTGGCCGTGAAAGCCTGGAGTGCGCGCAAGCAGGCCACAGGAACCGGCGATGCAACCGCTTTGGTTGATTGGCTGAAGCGCAATCCCGACGATCCGCGGGCTGCCCGGGCGCTGGGCGATGCGTACCTTGGCGACAACAAAACGGCAGAGGCTGAAGCCAGCTACGAGAAGGTACTGAAGCTGATACCTGATGATCTGCAGACTCTGAACAATCTTGCCTGGCTGGCCCAGGAGCGTGGCGATAAACGCGCGCTCAAGCTTGGGGATCGCGCGGTAAAGCTGGCGCCTGATTCAGCACCTGTGCTGGACACCGCCGGCTGGGCACATCTGCAGTTGGGGGACCCTCAACAGGGCATGAGCCTGATTCGTCGGGCGGCCGATAGAGAACCGACCGATCCCGACATCCAGTACCATCTGGCTGTGGCGCTGCTGAAGACCGGGCAACCTGCCGAGGGCAAACGCGTGCTGACGGCTCTGTTGAACAAGTCCCAGGCCTTTGCCAGCCGGGCCGCCGCCGAGCAGATGCTGTCGGCAATGTAGTGGGGTGATCCAGCCGTGACTGCTCATGCGTCGGTACCTGTTTCGCCAGCCGCGCGGAGGCTGACGATATCCTCAGGCTGGCTGCTGGCACTGGTCGTGGTGCTTGCCATCGTCTTTCTGCTCCGCGACAGCTTTCTCGGCATGCTTTACCAGTGGCGTTCGTCATCCACCTTCAGTTATGGATTTCTGATCGTGCCGATCAGCCTGTTCCTGCTTTGGCGCGAACGATCGCGGCTGATTGGTGTTTCTCCTGGAGCCGAGTTGGCTAGCCGTCACGCTGATGGTGCCAGCCGGGGTGCTCTGGGTACTGGGAGAAGTACTGGAGATCAATCTGGTTCACCACTTCGCGGCGGTGATGCTGCTGATTCTCGCAGTTTGGGCCGTGCTGGGCGCACGGATTGTGCGCATCATCTGGTTTCCGCTCGCCTATCTGTTGCTGATGGTGCCGTTCGGCGAGTTTCTGGTGCCAACCCTGATGCGCTGGACGGCGGACTTTGCGGTTGTGGCAGTTGCGGCCACGGGTGTGCCGGTTTTCCAGGAAGGCTTTGTGTTCAGCCTGCCAAGTGGCGATTTCGAGGTCATCAAGGCCTGCAGCGGCATCCGCTTTCTGATGGCCACCGTGGCAGCCGGCATTGTGTTTGCGTGGGTGGCTTATCGCTCATGGACAAAGCGGTCTTTTGTTTCTCGCTGCTTGCCTGATCGTCCCGGTGGTGGGCAACCTGGTGCGTGCCTGGCTGGTCGTGATGATGGTCCACTTGAGTGACGGCCGGCTCGCCGGCGACCACGTGACTTACGGCACATTATTTTACGCGGCCATTCTGCTGGCGTTGTTCCTGGTCGGTGCGCGCTATGCGGATGCACCGGTCAAGCCTGATTCGCCTTCACCGTCGTTAACTGCACCGCGCCTGACGGCTCTGCCCGGCGTCGCTTTGGCCGGCAGCGCTCTGGCCAGCGTCCTGCTGGTATTGGCGACAAGCGCAGCACCCGCGGCGCTTCATAGCCGCATGGCAGGCGCTGGATACGCTGGCTTGCCGCCGTTCCCATTGTCGCCAGATGGTTATGTGGGTCCAAGTGAGGCTGCGCGCGACCGGCAGCCCAGCCTGCGCGGCCCCGCCGGCGAACATAAAGCCCGCTATCAGGGCGGTAGTGGTACCCGCCCGGTTGATGTCTATGTGGCAATTTTCGATCCGGCGCGGCATACCGGTGAACTCACGGAGTCCGACAATCGGGTATTCGACCAGCGGATCTGGCGGCAGGTTGCCGGTCAGTCCCGCAGCGGCCTGGATGAAGCGGTGCTGCGTCCGGCACTGGGCGCACCGCTACCCGATGGCGTGTCGAGGTTTGTCTGGTCGTGGTACGTCGTGAACGGCGAAGCGACCAACAGCCGGCTGCAAGCCAAGCTTCTGGAACTCAAGGGTATGCTTTCCGGCCGTCAGGCACAGCAGGCACTAATCGCCTTCAGTACAACGTTCGAATCCTCGGTTAACGAGGAACATTCTGCCCGTGCCCGGCGCGATCTCATGCAATTTGGCCGGACCTACTGTGCAGCGGCTCCACTGCCGTGCCCGGCGTTGCTAGGCAATCAGCCGCAGTAACTTTTCTCCAGCGCCGCATTGAGCCGGGCTTCGTTGAAATCGGCCTCGACGATGGTTCTGGCAGCGACGGCATGGCGGGCATAGTCGGCGGGGTTGCTCAGGGTCTCGGCAATCGCCGCGGCCAGGCCAGCCGCCGTCGCGTTCATCAGCCAGCCGACCGTTCTTGCGGTCGTGGACCAACTCGGGAATTCCACTGTGCCAGGTCGCCATTACCGGCAGGCCGGTTGCCATCGCTTCCATCGCCGAAACCGGAATGCCTTCCTGGTCGCCATCCTGCGCCGTGACGCTGGGCACCAGCATCAGGTGGGCCGCTGTCACGTGCTCGACGATTTCTGTCTGGTCTTGCCAGCCCAGCAGGGTGATCTGATCCTGCAGTTTCATCGTGTCGATCAGCGCTTGCAGTTCGTCCTGCAACGGCCCGTCACCGATGATGTCGTAGCGCACCCTGGCCCGTAAATCCGGCGGCAGCAAAGCAATGGCGCGAATTGCATATTCCAGGCCTTTCTTTTCGACCAGCCGCGCCACACTGAGTAACTGCAAGGGGCCATGGTCGGGCAGGCTACGGGGCAGGAATGCATAACGATCGCAATCGACGCCCATGCGGTGCAGGTTGATCCGTTCCGGCTGGGCGCCCAGTTCCAGCAGCCGTTGCTGCCAGCGTGCGCTGATGGGCAGGCACAGATCTGTTTCACTCAGCAATTGGCTGTAAACGCCTGGACCATGTTCGTCCACGAAGCGGGTGATGTCCGCCCCGTGGAAAAACACGGCCAGCCGGCACGTGCGTTCCTCCCCCGGGTGCACCAGCCGGTTAACCGCGAGGGCCCGCAAGGCAACGTCACCGAAATGGCATACCCAGACATCGGCACGCACTGCAGACAGCAAGGGTAACGACCAGTAGAGGGGGTCCAGACGGCGGGCGAATGGATGATGCGGCGCATCAAGCAGGCCACGCAGCCAGACGCCGGGATGGCGCAAAAAGTTGGGGAATCTGAGACCAGCCTCTGCCAGGCGCCGCCAGCCAATTTTTGGCTGAGGTGCCCCGTAGTAGACCTCCAGTGGATGATCCAGATCGGTCCAGTAGGCATGGGTCAGGCCGGGGCCAGGCCTGGAGAAGGCGTGCACCGAGACCCGGTGGCCCAGCTTCAGGAGTCCGCGGATCTGCGAATCTATGAAGGTGTGCGATACAGCCGGGAAGCTGCTGACCACAAAAGCGACGTGCATCCGGGAAGTTTCTCACGACCCGGATGCACGAAGCGTGAACTCGTTGGCTTAGTTCGACTGGGTGGTCACATTCACCGGTGCCGACTGGGCCGATTCGTTCGCGGGGTTGGCATTATCGAAAGCCGACACCCGGTAGATATAGGCTGTAGACGGGGTCAGTCCGGAGTCGACCCAGGTCGTGGTGGCTGAGCTGCCGACCGCAACCGGGGCGCCATTGCGGTAGATCCTGTAGCCCGCCACACCTGAACCGGCGTCGGTGGCGCCATTCCAGTTCAGTCGCACCTGATGAGTGCTGCCGGAAGAGAGCGTGACACCCGCTGCGGCCTCGTCATAGTTTGCGGTCACGATGTCGTTACGCCCGTCACCGTTCATGTCGGTGATGATCGCCGCAAACGGGGTCCGCCCGACCGTCACTTCATACTTGGGCAGGAAGGTTCCATCGCCATTGCCGATCAGGACGCTGATGTTGTCACCGCCGGAAGCGACACAGCAGGTCGGATAGTTGCCGCCAGTGTTACCGGAGACCACATCGGGGATGCCATCGCCGTCCACATCGCCGATGGCAACGCCCTTCGGTACCTTGCCGACCGGGTAGTCCATGCGGGCGGCGAAGGTGCCGTCGCCGTTGCCGAGCAGGATGCTGGCCGTTTCCGACTGGTCATTGACCGTGGCGAGATCAAGTTTGCCATCGCCATTCAGATCGGCCGTGCGAATGCTGTGCGGACCAGTGCCGGTGGCGTAGGTGGCCATGGTCGGGAAGGTGCCGTTGCCGGCACCCAGACGGATGCCGACGTTGTTGGCGCCGTAATCAGCCACAGCGATGTCGAGCTTGCCATCCTGGTTGAAGTCGCCGAATACCAGGGAGTGGGGTCGCGAGCCGGAACCCATCGAGTAGGCTACTGCTGGCTGCAGATTGACACTGCCGTCATTCAGCAGTACGGCGATGAGTGTGGTGGCATGACAGGCGATGGCAACGTCAGGCCACGTATCGCCGTTCAGGTCGCCGACGGCCACTTCATGCGCTTTGGTGCAGGCGGCATGCACGACGCGTGGCGCGAATGTGCCATCGCCATTGCCTATCAGCACACTGGCTTCGCCGGAGTCCTGGTCCGCAGACACGAGGTCCAGTTTGCCATCCTTGTTCAGATCCACGGCCGAGACTGCTTTCGGCTTGTCGCCAAGGGCGGGTGAGCTGGCCAGCGTGAAGCCGCCAGCGCCATTGCCCAGCAACACGCTGGCCGTGTGACTGATCGAATCGGCGGTGATGATGTCCTTGAAGCCATCGTTGTTGATGTCCGCGACGGCCAGGCCATGTGGCTTGATCCCGGCCGGAACCTGCACTGTCGTGGCCAGCATGTTTCGCCGCTGGGTCGTGGCCGTCAGGCCTCCGGGCACGGTTGGCGGGGTGGAGTCGGCCACCGGCAAGACCAGCGACACATTGTCGAAAACACCCGTGGCCAGCGCACCGTTGTTGTGGCTGGTGACGGCCAGGCCGATGTAGACACTGGCCGGGAGATTATTCAGTGTCACCGAGTTGCGCAGGGTCCAGCCCAGCCCATCAGTACTCAGGTAGCCACTGAGCACGTTGCCGGCGCGTACGATGCGGACCCAGCGTGGCAGCGTCGAGACCTTGTCGTTGCTGCCGCTGGGAGCGGCGGATCCGCCGGTGGTGGTGCGGTACTGGAAGGCAGCACCATTGGATCCGGGCGTCATGAGCATCAGGCCGAAGCGTGAGCTGGCATCCAGCGTTTCGCGAACCATGACGCCAGCCTTGGCCCAGGGATCGTTGTTACTCAGGCTCACAATACGGGCGATCAGCTCGCCATCACCGGTCAGGGTGCGATAGGCATAGTGGAACTGATCCTGTGAACCCCAGATGTCGGCGCCCGAGCCGGTAACCGAGAGGCTGGTGCCATTATCAGCAAAGCTGCCGCTAGCGGTGACAGCGCCGATGTCCTGGCTGGACCAGGCGGTCGCAACCAGCGTCGTGGCGCTGGCCGGGTTCGACAGGGTGGACTCATTTCCGGCACCGTCCACTGCAGTGACCTGATAGCTGTAGGTCGTACTCGCGACCAGGCCTAGATCAACGTATGTAGTGCCCGGCACCGTGGCCAGCGGCGTGCTGCCGCCGTTGCGATAGATGCGATACCCGGCCAGACCGGAGCCGCCGGTATCTGTGGCAGCCGTCCAGGCCAGATCGATGCGGTTGGCACTGATGGCATTGGCGCCCAGGCCCGTGGGCTGCGTTGGCGCGATGGTATCCGGCGGTGGTACGTCGGGGGTAGTTATCGATAGCGGCGGCGTCGACTGGGCCGATTCATTGCCGGCTGCGTCGTAGGCGCTCACTTTGTAGGTGTAGGTGGTGTTGGGGCTTAAGCCCGTGTCCGAGTAACCGGTGCTGCTCACACTGGCGAGCGGTGTGCTGTTGCCGTTGCGATACACACGATAGCCGGCAAGACCTGAACCACCTGTGTCGGTTGCGGCTGACCAGGACAGGTCAACCCGACTGGTGCCCACCGTGGTGCCAGCCAGGTTCTGCGGCACAGACGGTGCCGTGGTGTCTGGCGTTGGCAAGACCAGCGACACGTTGTCGAAGACGGCTGTAGCGAGGTTTCCGTCGCTATGGCTGGTGACGGCGAGGCCGATGTAGACATTGGCCGGAAGATTGGTCAGCGTCACCGAGTTGCGCAATGTCCAGGTGGTGCCGTCAGCGGACAGGTACCCTGACACGACGTTACCAACACGTGTGATGCGCACCCATCGCGGCAGCGTCGACACCTTGTCGTTGCTGCCGCTGGGGGCAGCCAGGCCACCGGTAGTGGTGCGGTACTGGAAGGCTGCACCGTTGGAACCGGGGGTCATCAGCATCAGGCCGAAGCGTGAGCCGGCATCCAGCGTTTCACGAACCATGACGCCAGCCTTGGCCCAGGGATCGCTGTTGCTCAGGCTCACGATGCGGGCGATCAGCTCGCCATCACCGGTGAGTGTGCGATAGGCATAGTAGAACTCGTCCGCGCTACGCCAGATATCAGAGCCTGAACCGGTAACCGACAGGCTTCCGCCGTTATCAATGAAGCTGCCTGCCTGGGCGACGGCACCAATGTCCTGGTTCGACCAGGCCGTGGCTGCAAGTGTGGTGGCGTTGGCGGCGTTGGACAGGGTCGACACGTTGCCGGCGCCATCGATAGCCCGCACCTGAATAGGAATAGCTGGTGTTGGCTGTCAGGCCGATGTCGGCATAGGTGGTGGCGACAACGGGTGTGGCATTCACCGGCGCCGGATTGCCGTTACGGAAGATCTGGTAGCCGGCAAGACCCGAGCCACCGGCATCGGTCGAGCCAGTCCAGCTCAGATCGACGCGGCTGGCGCTGACGCCATTGGCGGTCAGACTGGTGGGTTGGGTCGGATTGATCGTGTCCGGCGGCGGTACATCAGGGGTCGTAATCGACAGCGGCGGCGCCGATGGTGTCGATTCATTGCCGGCCGCGTCATAAGCACTGACCCGGTATGTATAGGTGGTGTTGGGGCTCAGTCCCGTGTCCGAGTAACCGGTGCTGCTCACACTGGCGAGCGGTGTGCTGCCGCCGTTGCGATACACACGATAGCCCGCAAGGCCTGAACCACCGGTGTCGGTTGCGGCCGACCAGGACAGGTCAACCCGACTGGTGCCCACCGTGGTACCGGTCAGGTTCTGCGGCACAGTCGGTGCCGTCGTATCCGGGGTTGGCAGGACCAGCGACACGTTGTCGAAGACACCCGTGGCCGGGGAACCATTGCTGTGACTGGTGACCGCGAGACCGATGTAAACATTGGCCGACAGATTGGTCAGCGTTACCGAGTTGCGCAATGTCCAGGTGGTGCCGTCAGCCGACAAGTACCCTGACACGACGTTACCAACACGTGTAATGCGAACCCAGCGCGGCAGCGTAGAGACCTTGTCGTTGCTGCCACTGGGCGCAGCCGCGCCACCGGCGGTGGTGCGGTACTGGAAGGCCGCACCATTCGATCCGGGCGTCATGAGCATCAGGCCGAAGCGTGCGTTGGCATCCAGCGTTTCACGAACCATGACGCCAGCCTTGGCCCAGGGGTCGCTGTTGCTCAGGCTCACGATGCGGGCGATCAGTTCGCCATCACCGTTGAGCGTGCGATAGGCATAGTGGAACTCGTCGGCGTAACCCCAGATATCGGAGCCGGAGCCGGTAACCGACAGGTTTCCGCCGTTATCAATGAAGCTGCCCGGTGCGGCGACGGCACCAATGTCCTGGTTGGACCAGGCTGCGGCCGCGAGTGTGGTGGCGTTGGCGGCGTTGGACAGGGTCGACACGTTGCCGGCGCCATCGATAGCCCGCACCTGATAGGAATAGCTGGTGTTGGCTGCCAGGCCGATGTCGGCAAAGGTAGTGGCGACTACAGGAACCGCATTCACCGGCGCCGGATTGCCGTTACGGAAGATCTGGTAGCCGGCAAGACCCGAGCCACCGGCATCGGTGGAGCCAGTCCAGCTCAGATCGACACGGCTGGCGCTGACGCCGCTGGCGGTCAGGCTGGTGGGTTGTGTGGGGTTGATCGTATCCGGTGGTGGCAGGTCCGGAGTGGTAATCGATAGCGGCGGCGTCGACTGGGCCGATTCATTGCCGGCTGCGTCGTAGGCGCTCACTTTGTAGGTGTAGGTGGTGTTGGGGCTTAAGCCCGTGTCCGAGTAACCGGTGCTGCTCACTGGCGAGCGGTGTGCTGTTGCCGACGTTGCGATACACACGATAGCCCGCAAGACCTGAACCACCCGTGTCGGTTGCGGCCGACCAGGACAGGTCAACCCGACTGGTGCCCACCGTGGTGCCGGCCAGGTTCTGCGGCACAGACGGTGCCGTGGTGTCTGGCGTTGGCAGGACCAGCGACACGTTGTCGAAGACGGCTGTAGCGAGGTTTCCGTCGCTATGGCTGGTGACGGCGAGGCCCACCGTGATGTGGCGGACATCGGATGATTGAGTTACGTAACGTCCACGCGGTGCCGTTGGTCGAGAGGTAGCCGCTGAATGTGTTGCCGATGCGAACCAGGCGCACCAGCGGGGCAGCGTGGAAACCCATCGTTGCTGCCACTGGCGCCGCGGCGCCCTGATGCTGGTCCGGTACTGAAACGCTGCACCATTCGACCCTGGCGTCATCACCATCATGGCAAAGGGTGAATTCGCCATGATCGTGTCGCGCATCATCTCGCCGGCTTTCGCCCAGGGATCCGAGTTCGTCAGGCTGACGACGCGGGCGATAATTTCGCCATCGCCGGTGAGCGAGCGGTAGGCATAGTGGAATTCGTCAGCGGTCGTCCAGATATCTGCCCTGAAACTGGTTACCGACAGGCTGCTGCCGTTGTCGATGAACGATCCATTGGCGGCGACGGCACCGATGTCACCGTTAGACCAGGTTGGCGCCGCCGGTGTGGTGACCGCGACCGGATTCGACAGCGATGACTCGTTGCCGGCATTGTCGAAGGCCGATACGCGGAACGTAGGTTGTGCTGGGCTGCAGGCTGATGTGCGAGTAGCTGGTTGTACTCAGTGAGATCAGCGGCGTGCTGCTCCCATTCAGGTAAAGTCGATAACCGGAGAGGCCGGAGCCGCCGGTATCGGTACTGCCATCCCAACTCAGATCGACCCGGCTGGCACTGACCGCAACGCCGGCCAGGTTGCCGGGTGTGGTCGGGGCAGTATTGTCCGTCGGGGTGCCTTCACAGGCCGGATTGAGCCGCACAACATCAGTCGTCGAGAGTCCCTGCGGATCGGTGACGGTCAGTTCGGTGGTATAGAAATACGTTTCTCCGTCGCAGCCGACCGGCGACAGTGTGGCGGCCGTGTTGCAGTCGGTAATGGCCGGATCGGTGTGTACGTGGTTGTTGTGGTGCATGACCACCACCCACGAGCAGAACAACTGAGAGGTCGGCGTTTCTGCGTCGCCGATGACGGCGTTCAGCGTAATCGGTGTCGGTTCCAATACCGAGTAGGTGCTGCCGTTGACTGGCGAGGTGATGTCTACCGTGGGCGGCGTGTTGTTGACGGATACCGAGATGAAGGCCTGTGCAGTCAGTTGGGTGGCATCCGTCACGGTCAGGCTGGCCACGAAATCCTGGATCTGCCCGTTGGCGACCGAATAGGTCTTGACCGGGTTGGGTTGGGTGCTGCTAGTGCCGTCACCGAAATCCCAGTGGTAGGTCAGCGGCAGCCCTTGCGGATCATAGGAACCACTGCCCACGAACGACACGACCAGGGGCGAACCGCCGTACACCGGTGTGGCTGCAGCCAGTGCTACCGGTTGGGTAGGCTGGAAGCTGACCTTCCGCAGGCTGGAAGCCCACGAAATGTAATAGAGCCCGCCAGTCTGCGGGTTGGTGGCCATGGCGACGACGCCACCGGCACCCGTGGCAAAACTGTTGACTGCCTGAAGGTTGTCGTTGCCGTCGAAAACAAAGTTGCGAATCCAGCTCGTACCGTAGTCGGCAGCAAAATAGGTGTTGCGGTAGGCAGCCGGAAAATCGGTGCCCGTATACCAGACACCGCCAACCGCAGCATTACCGGCAAACGGTGTGCCGGTAATGGTCTTGCCGTTGTAAGTCTCGCCCAGATTGACCGTTACCGCATTGCCGGCCGGGTCGAAGGAACCCCATAACGTAACGTTCACACCGTGTTGCCAGGACAGTACCGGCCGGGTGTGTTCGAACACATCCACAGTTGGCGGGATCTGCTGCGACGTGTTGCAGGGATTGGGGAACGACAGCGTGGCCGCGGTTTCCTGTTTGATCAAATCCTCGAACTTGAAATTGTCCGGGCAGCTCCCGCCGTTGGCGAGGGGGTTCGGAGCATCCTGGTTGCGCGTGTTTCGGGCATCAGCCAGGATCAATGTTCATGCCTTCGTAGACCGGCCAGCCAAAGCTCCGCCGCCACCGCGGCTCACGCCAGGTCTTCCCAGTCAGTCCAGCCAACGTTGCCGATGTAAAGCACGCCGGGATTGCCATCATCTTGCAGATGGCTGCCAGTGCCTGGACGAATCGACATACGGAAGGGTTGCGCAGGCCAAGATCCCAGACACGGGACCGGGCAGCACGCGTGCGGCCGCCGAGTAGAAGGGGTTGCTGACATCATCGCTGTTGTTGCGGTCTCGGCATCCAGTCGGAGGATCTGCCGGTCAGGGAATCGACCATCTGGGCGCGAAAGCCCCGACGTTTTCCTTGGATTCGATGATGCCGTCGGCCAGGGCAGATGCGTAATAGGTCTCATTGGCCGAGCCGCCATCGGCCGACGAGTAGCTGGCGTTGTCGCCGACCGAAACGAGCAGTGAGCCATCCTGGCCAAATACCAGGGAACCCACACCATGCGACTCGTGCGTCAGGGGAATGCCGCCGGACTTTGGTAGCGCCGCCATGGTGTCGCCAAGCAGAACGCGCCGCGAGTTGTAGTCGACGGTGGTGGCCCGTTCGTAGGTGGTGTCACCGGACGGCAGCACCGCCTGGTAACGCACAATGCGGCCGATCGTGGCCTTGAAGTAGCCGGGGTTTGCCGGGTATTGGCCGGCGCATCCAGATACCGTTCGTTTTGGTAGCCAGGTATCGCTGGCGATATAGCTGCCGCCACAGACGGGTGCCCCGTTTTGTGGTGAGTCGCAATTCATCAGGTGATTACGATCGACGGTGTACATCACGTACACGTAGCCGGTGTTGTTGCTGAAGTCGGGGTGCAGGGCAAAGCCGAGCATGCCGTGATCGCGCCAGCCGAGGACTTCGTCGTGAATATCGAGGAACGGCTGGGGGACTGGATTGGCCTGGTCGACGATCCACACCCGGCCACCGGCAGCCCCAGACGAACATGCGACCGGTTGTGGAGAAGGCCACACCGACGGCTTCGTTCCAGCGCTACCGGCTCGCGGGCTGGGAATGCCGGTTTCGGTAAATCCCGAGGGCAGTGTGGTTGCTGCCGCCGATGCCGACATCAGCACAGCAATGAGAAATAACCCGACGATTCGCCCGAGTCGACCATCCATAGTTCTGAAACTCCGCTTACCGCTAACTGCCCAGAGTGTGACTTACGTCACATTTTCTTTTTTTAGGACAACGACTTCAGGTGTGCCCTGTTGTGCTCCAAGCGCGGCACGCCACCCTGGAGCAAACAGCATACCCCGCAAGCGCTTAGCCGCACACTGTGGATTTACATAAATCCCGCCACAGCCGAAGCGTAAACCAATCCGACACTCTATCTTCTGGTTCAGCGCGGCCCAGCCGCCGCGCTGACACCGGAGAGCAAGTCCGATCGACCGCCGGACGCCCGGAGGGCAGGCTAGTTGTAGCGGCGGTAGACGGGTTTGACCGGGCGGCCGCGCAGGTAATGCTGGACGCCCTCAGCGAGTGCGGTGCGATAGACCTGCAAGGCTTCGCCCACGGCGTCTACAGTGGCATCGATGTCTGTTTCGGCATGTGAGTAACTCACGCCGAAGGAGGGGGCCAGTATCCCGCGCTCCAGCAGTTCCTGTAGAAAAAGCGTGCGAAACGGCTGGGAGGGCTGACCGTCTGCGTCCCGCGTGTTGAACTGCAGCGAGCAGTCACGCCCCGTGAGAAAAAAGCGCTCGCCCACGCCCAGGTTTTGTATATGTCGGTTCACACCTTCACGTAGCCGGGCACCCCGGGCATACAGTGTTTCTATAACGGGCCGGGTCAGGTATTCCTCCATCGTCGCCATTCCGGCTGCCATGGCGTGCGTTTCTGCGCCGTGCGTGGTGGATAGCAGGAACACCCGCTCGCGATCGTGCTGCAGGCCGCCCAGTTCCATGAGTTCGCGCCGCCCGGTCAGCGCTGAAAGTGAAAAGCCATTGGCCATGGCCTTGCCGAAGGTGGCAAGGTCCGGCGTGATGCCGTAGACGGTCTGGGCGCCGCCAACGGCAAAGCGGAATCCGGTGATCATTTCATCCAGGATCAGAATGACGCCGGCATCCCTACATAGCGACTGCACACCGGCCAGGTAGCCGGGCAGTGGCTCCTCTGTTCTGCTGGCTTCCATGATGATGGCGGCTATCTGCCCGGGATGGGCGGCGAAGAGTTCGCGCAGGCTGTCGAGGTCGTTGTAGCGGAAGCCCACCGTGAGGTCCTGAATCTGTTGAGGGACACCAGCGTTAACCGCGGTGGTGCCGATGAACCAGTCCTCCGAGGAAAAGAATGGCTGATCGACACAGATACCCACCAGTGCACGTCCCGTGTGTGCACGGGCCAGCTTGATGGCGGCACTGGTGGCCGCTGATCCATCTTTCGTGAACTTGACGCAGTCGTGGTTGGGCACGCAGCGCATGAACTGCTGAGCACACTCAAGCTCGATCGCTGCCGGCCGGTTGAAGTTGACGCCCTTGTGCATTTCGGCCGCTGCTGCGGCGATCACG
>JAWKZI010000021.1:0-38226 GCA_041396045.1 Gammaproteobacteria bacterium
GGCGCGTAACGATCCGTGAGGTCCCTTACGAATCCCGGCGAAAAGGCTTCGAGGTATGGAAAAAGATCATGAAAAAAGTCGCCCTTGCCGCCGCGATACGTTCCGATCATAGGGCTACGCAAGACACTCAATTGTCCCGAGTTTGTTAGTAGCCGCTCGGAGAGTATCGAAATGGCCTGAGCACTGATGCTGCGTCGTTCGGCCTGCGCAGTTGCCGCAAGTTCAGAGTAGTTATATCCGAGCGCTAACCGAAGTTCACTACTTGACCGCTGAAGCAGCGATTCCGCTAGATCTGGGGCTTCACCGTTTAGTCGTAGCCTGAGGACCTTGCGTTGGCCATCGGGTTCTTCTGCTGCTGGGAAATGGATCGATGTGCCCATACGGGCGCAGTCTAGAACAATGTAGTCACAAAGACTATAAGCTTCGGCTTTGGCGCTGTAGCCGGCTGATTGAGGCGCCGCATCGGACTTGCGACGTGGCGCCCATGGCCTCAGTCTCCAACACAGCCAGCCATATTGCCCCTCGCAGCCCGCGCGGCCGCTGTAAGGCTCATATAGACCGTCCCGCGAAAGCGGACGCTGACCTTCATGTGCTGCGGATCAACAGATACTACGGTTGCCACCAGGAGCTTTGCATAGCCCCGGAACTGATGGGAGGCCTCACGCCTAGCCAGCCTGGCGCAACTCGGCCAGAAGTTCGTAGGACCGTAGCCTGGCGGCGTGATCGTGGATTCCGGAGGCCACTATCAGCTCGTCCGCGCCTGTCTGTGCGATGAATGCATCAAGCTCTGCGCGAACCGTCTGCGGTGCTCCAATGAAGGAACACTTGAGCATTCGGGTAACCTGGATTTTCTCGGCAGGAGACCAGTACGAGTCGATGTTGTCGATCGGCGGTCGAAACTGGGAACGAACACCCCGGAAGAGATTGGTGAACCCCTGTTGGGTGGACGTGAAGAGGCGGCGCGCCTCGGCATCGGTGTCGGCCACGATGACATTGGCTGCCACCATGGCAAATGGCCGGTCCAGTGCCGCGGACGGACGGAAGCTGGTGCGGTAAACCGTCAAGGCCTGCATCAGGGCATCCGGCGCGAAGTGGGAGGCAAACGCATACGGCAGGCCCAAGGCGGCGGCGAGTTGCGCGCCGTACAAACTCGATCCCAGTATCCACAACGGAACCTGCAGTCCGGCACCCGGAACGGCCTGCACCGCCTGGCCCGGCTGCACGGGGCCGAGCAGCGCCTGCAGCTCCAGAACATCGTCGGGAAACGTTCGGCGCTGGCAGGATTGCGGCGCAGGGCACGCACGGTCTGCTGATCGGTGCCTGGTGCGCGCCCAGACCGAGGTCGATCCGGCCCGGATACAGCGACTCCAGCGTGCCGAACTGTTCTGCAATGATGAGCGGCGCATGATTGGGCAGCATGATGCCGCCAGCGCCTACGCGAATCTTTTTGGTGCCTGCGGCGACATACCCGATGACGACGGCGGTTGCAGCGCTCGCAATGCCGGCCATGTTGTGGTGTTCAGCCAGCCAGAAGCGGTGATAGCCCCAGGATTCGGCGTGCCGGGCGAGGTCAAGCGAATTGCGGAGTGCATGGGCAGGTGTCGCGCCCGCCGCAATGAAGGCGAGATCGAGAATCGAGAGTGGTGGCATGCAATGGATCTTGAACTGCTTCGCCAGTTGAATCCAGCCGCCAGCTCACCACGCCGCTATCCGCCACGCTGGCGGGTTCCTTTATTCGCCCGGAATGCCACGGGCGAGGCGGCTTTACGCCGCCTGCCTGGTCTCCACCCAGGGAATCGGCTGGTGGTTGCAATCGATGGCCAGGCGCAGCATCGCGCGCGGGCCCACGTAATCCAGTCCCGGGCTGTGCAGTACGCAGCGGTTGTCCCACATGCCGACCGTACCGTTCTGCCAGTGGAAGCGGCACTGGAACTCGGTTTTCAGCAAGTGGGCATTCAAGGCACTTAAAAGGCCGGCGCCTTCTTCCGTGCTCAAGCCGCGGAAGCCCACGACCCAGCAGGGGTTCAGGAACAGGTAGGGGCGGCCGGTCTCCGGATGGCGGCACACGACGGGGTGTTCCACTTGTGGAAATTTCTCGCGCATCCACTTGAGGGATTCGATCTGCTGGGGTGTCTGCATCGAGTAGTGGCCGGAACTCAGGCCGTAACTCAAAATGTCGTGTATTGCATACATCGGGTCGAGGATACGTTTCATCTCGTCCGACAACGCATCGTAGGCAGCGTACATGTTGGCGAACAGCGTGTCTCCGCCGGATGCCGGCACGTCGGTAGCGTACAGAACACCTGCCAGCGTGGGTTTCGCCGCGTAGCTGTGGTCTACATGCCAGCGCAGACTCTGAACGGAGCGTTGCTGCGTGGTGACACCGCGGAACTGATACAGGCCTTCCTTGCTTGCATGTTTCGGGATGAAGGGCTCGTCGTGCAGTGGTCCGATCTGCTTGCCGAAGGCCGTGAAAGTGTCTGCGTCGAGTGACTGATTGCGGAAGTACAACATCAGATGGTCCCACAGCGCCTGGCGAACCTCTGCCATCACCGGGGCAGCCATGGGCTGACTGAGATCGACACCGCGAATTTCGGCACCTATGCGCGGCGTCAGCGGAACAACTTCAATGTGTTGATAGTTCATGATTTTCCTCCTGCCAGAAAAACACGTTCGCGCCGGTGGCCTCTGCGAGCAATACGGGGTTGCCGCAGCCGGCTGCCGGTTTCTAAACCGAAATCTGGTCGGGCGCACGGTTGTAGCTGCATAGCCACAGCGTGTACGGGTGATCGCGTTTACGATGTCCGGTGAAAATCGCACCACCCGTTGGGTCAATTCTGGATGGAAGTCCACCATGTGGAAATTCTTTGCACTCTTGATAGTCGTCTGGCTTGGACTGATGCCCCCCTTCTTCACGGAGGGTGCTTGTAATGCTGAACTCAAGACGGAATCTGACCGCATCAATGCAGATGCCGACACTTTGACGTCGTCGGCAGTTGCTGTTCAATACTGGAAGAGACGATCCATTCCGCAGGTCCTTGTCTCGCGAGAACAGTGCTTGCGAGTGAAGCCCAGATATCTCACTGAATGCGGTGGCGGTCCGCTCGTCTACGCCAGGATCCCGGTCAAGAACAAGATCTGTCGTATTTACCGGGATGATGAAATCAAGGTCCGGTTACAGTTCGACTATCTTGATCGCCTGACGCACATCACAGCCGAAATGAGCCCGTATAAATCACTGCCCATACCATTTACCGGAAAGACGATCCATTGGGCAAGATAGCAGCAGTTCCATTGGCCGGTAAACATCAGGAATGTGGTGCGGCGGCGTGTCCGGATACTCGGCAGCAAGTTTGAAGAAGCCCGTCAGATGAAGGTGATAGTTCTCGGCAGTGGCGTGATCGGGGTCTCCTGTGCCTACCAGCTTGCGCTTTCCGGGCACGAAGTCACCGTCGTCGATCGCCAGGCCGAAGCCGGTCTGGAGACGAGTTTCGCGAATGCCGGTGAAATCTCGCCGGGCTACGCGTCCCCCTGGGCCGGGCCCGGCGTACCGTGGAAGGCAATCAAGTGGCTGCTGATGCGGCATCGCCCACTCGTCATCCGCCCGTATCTGGATATCGAACTGGTTCGCTGGGGCTTCGCGATGCTGCGCAATTGCACCGCGGCGCGCTACGACATCAACAAGAGCCGCATGGTGCGGCTTGCCGAATACAGCCGTGATTGCCTGCGCGCGTTGCGCACACAAACCGGCATCTCTTACGACGAGCGCATGCGGGGTACGCTGCAGCTCTTTCGAACGCAGCAGCAACTGGATGCGACGGCAGCCGACATGGCGATCCTGAAGCGCTATGGCGTCGCCCACGAATTGCTCGACATGGACGGCTGCATACGCTACGAGCCGGCGCTGGCGCGTACACGGGAAAAGTTCAAGGGCGGTTTGCAACTGCCGGGCGATGAGACGGGCGACTGCTTCATGTTCACGCAGGCCCTCGCGGCCCTTGCCGCGAAACGCGGCGTCGAATTCCGCCACGGAGTCACGATCGAGCGCCTGAGCCAGGCCGGCGGACGGATTGACGGGGTGGTTACCGATACCGGCTTGTTGCAGGCGGATGCCTGCCTGCTCGCGCTCGGCAGTTACTCGCCATTGCTTCTGAAGCCGCTCGGCATTCGCATTCCCGTCTATCCGGTGAAGGGCTATTCGATCACGGTGCCGATCACCAATCCGGCGGGTGCGCCGGAATCAACCGTGATGGATGAGACGCACAAGGTAGCCGTCACACGCCTCGGGGACCGTATCCGCGTTGGCGGAACGGCCGAGCTTGCCGGCTACTCGCTGGAACTGCACGATGCGCGGCGCCGCACGCTGGAGCACGTCGTGACAGATCTGTTCCCGGCCGGCGGCGATGTCTCGCGCGCCGGGTTCTGGTGCGGACTGCGAGCAATGACGCCGGACGGCACACCGGTCATCGGCCCGACGCGTCTGCCCAACCTGTACCTTGCGACCGGCCATGGCACGCTCGGCTGGACGATGGCAGCCGGCACCAGTCGCGTGCTGGCCGACCTCATCTCGGGCCGCAAGCCGGAAATCGATCTGGGCGGCTTGACTGTCGCGCGCTACGCCTGAAAACCGGGAGAGCGCGTAAAGGCACGTTCCGTGCGGCAAAGTTCGGCTCGTCGGGATTCTTGCCAGAGGCGAAGCGCGTTGATACGCATCGCATTGCCATTTGCTTATGTAAAGACCCGGCCCGGAATTCGCCGAAATTAGGCTATTGCCGGGGTATGTGCTACTTAAGCATCGCGTCTGAAATTTCGATCGGCTATGAAATCCGGTGGGGGCCAAGACCAAAAGCAAGATATATAAAAGACTTAAACACCTAATTGGGGGTATCTCTGATGTCATTCAGAACCACGATCCGACGACCATTAATCGCCATCGGCCTGCTTGCCCTGGCGGGCGGCACCGCACAAGCGGCAACCGTCTATCAGCTTGATTCGATCAGCTTGCAAACCAGCAGCGTTGGAGGGGAGTATCCCTTTGGTTCGGGCCCATTGGCTGCATCGGTTTGCAGCACTTGCGGCAGCAGCTTGGTCACGGATGATGGCGCCGGCAACCTCACCGTCGGTTCGATCACCTACAGCCTGATCGGTTTTGGCGCCAATTTTACCAACACGTTCTCCGGCACCTCCGCTCTGGGTGCCGTGAGCAGCCTGATCAAGAATGCGGGCGAAACCTGCGTGGTCAACAACACGGCTACGCACCTGTGCAACCCGGCTGATCAGCGGTCGTTCGCGGGTAGCTGGTACACCGGCTTGATGGCGGATGGTGTGACGGAAGCGCTCACGCATCAGTTCTCCGCACTTGTGAATGGTGACGATCTGGTCCTGCGTGTCCGCACGAATCGCGACGCATCACCGGTCAATGATCCCGATTGGCTACAATTGAATTTCAAGTACTCCGTGGTTCCGGTACCGGCCGCCGTGTGGCTGTTTGGTGGCGCACTGGGTCTGCTGGGCTTCGCCCGGCGCCGCACTGCTACTGCCTGAGTCTCGTACTCAATCACGACCAGGGAAACCCGCTTCGGCGGGTTTCTTTTTTTCCGGGGTAGCTGAAGAATGGGGGTCGCATTGGTGATGATCGCCTGATTGTGCAGCAGGTTAATGTGTACCCGAAAGCGTTGTTCCTTGCGATCCCTCAAGTCAACGAAGCAATTGCGCGGCATTGAATTTGTATGGCTACTGAATTCAAGCGACTGACTGACGTTGACAAAGCTGAGATCATCGACCTGATGAACCACCCGTCGGTGCGAAGGCACATGCCCCTGGTAACCGGCCGCTTTGGAGAAAGCGAATGCGGGGCGTTTATATCTGCCAAGCAACGGCTGTGGGAAGAACACGGCTATGGTCCATGGGCGTTTGTCGTCGACGGGCAATTTGTAGGTTGGGGTGGATTGCAGCCGGAGAACGGGGAAGCTGACGTGGCGTTGGTGCTTCATCCTGATCACTGGGGATTGGGAAGGATGTTGTACAGGGAAATTATTGATCGGGCTTTTGGTGAAATGGGGCTTGTGGCGGTTACGGCGCTGCTTCCGGCGACGAGGAAGCGGGTCAAAGGCTTACTCCGGCTGGGCTTCCAGGAAGATGGGCAACTGGTGGTTGGAGGGGAGCAGTTCATTCGGTATCGGTTGAAGATAGAGAGCAACGGGAAGGGTGATACCGAGCCGAAGAGGTGAGAGAGCCGCGAATGTGCTCGGGAAAAAGTGCTAGGCAATCGCCGCTTCCAGCAGCGTCACTGCCGCACGCCGGGCTGTACGGGCGCTGGCGGAGTTTCCCGAGACCTGGGCCGTCACTATCGCGCCTTCTTGCAATAACGCCAGCTCTCGGGCGAGTTCGTCAGGATCCGAAACCGGTAGCTGCCTGCAAAGGTGCTCGAAGTAGCTTAGTAGAAGTCGCTTGAACTCTCGGCTGACTTCACGAATCCGAGAGTCTTTCTCCGAAAACTCACCACAGGCGTTGATAAAGACACAGCCGTAGAAATCCGCCTGGCAGAACCATGTTTCCGCGATATCAAAGATCGCGAGCAGGCGATCGCGCGGAGTCTCTGCGGCCTGTTCAACTTGCGCCATGAAGTTATCGCGAAACTTGTCAGCGTAATTTTCCAGGCAGGCCAGGATCAGCTCGTCCTTCGACCGGAAGTAGGTATACAGCGTCTTTTTTGAAACGCCGGCGGTAGCCATGATCAGGTCGACGCCAGTGGCGTGGTAGCCATGCTCGGCAAACAGTTCCATTGCGGTCTTGATCAGGTGTTCACGGCGGGAAGGTCGGGGCATACAGGTCCCTTTGGAAACAGAAATGTTTCCTCATAAGAATCATAATAATCAGATGTTTACAATGATCATAATAGCCGGATGGCGGCGCGGGGCTTGACAAGGGAAACAGATCGGTTTATTTCTCTTGCCGCAGGAAACAGATCGGTTTCCCATCAGAGAAACATCAACCAGTCAGATCAGGAGAACCGTCATGAAGCCATTCGCTACAAGCCGAGTCGCTGGCATTGGCCTGGCGACCTTGCTCGGAGTCACCATAAGCACCAACGTGCTGGCCGACCGCATTTCCGGCTGGCAGCCGCAGTGGACCGCCGGGGGTGAGCTCGTCTTGCCGACTGGGTACCACCAATGGGTCTTCCTGGGGTCGCCACTCACACCGCACGGTCTGAATAATGGCGCCGCGGGATTCCCGGAGTTCCACAACGTCTATGTTCATCCCGAAGTCTTCCGAATCTACCAGGAAACCGGAACCTTCCCGGAAGGCACGATCCTGCTCAAGGAGCTGCAACTCACACGGCCCGGCAGCAATCCGGATGGATCTGGTGTCGAGCCTTCAGGCCGCGGCTACTTCCCTGGCCTGCGCAATGGCATCGATATTTCGGTAAAAGATTCCAAGCGCTTCAAGGAAACCAGTGGATGGGGATTTTTTAACTTCGGGCATCATGCGCCACCCTATGCCAAGACGGCAGCAGCTGCCCCAGCGGCGAACTGCGCTGCATGTCATCAGGCCAATGCCACGGCGGACATGGTCTTTAGCAAGTTCTACACCGAAATCCTGAAGGGGAACTGACATGAGCGTTACCAGTCGCAAAGTTTGCCTGCTATTCGGCGTTACATTTCTCGCGGCAGGGATTTTGGGATTCGTACCCAATCCGCTGGTGTCGCCCGATGGAATCTTCGCCGTCAACACAATGCACAATGTTGTGCATCTGATGACTGGCGTAGTGTTTCTGATGGGTGCTGCCAGTGACGAAGACACTGCCTGCACTACCGCCAGGGCAATTGGGTTGGCCTACGTCGTCGTCACTATCGCGGGTTTCCTGACTTCGGGACACCTGCTACTGGGCCTGGTTCACATCAATGAAGCTGACCGATGGCTGCACGCCGGATTGGCGGCGATCATTGTTGTCTCCGGTTTCGGTGTTCCCAGACCCCGGCTCACCCAGGACCAAAACCGTCGCTGGCCGGAAACCCAAACCTGACGACGGCCATTGTTGCCAATACTGCAACCGATCAGGCGCCCTGCAGTGATCTCGCTCCCGTCACCCCAACCGTTTCATGCGGGGGAGCGGTCACTGCAGGAGCGTCTCCGCAGTGCTGACCGAGTTGGCGCCATGGGTAGGCGCCTGATTCATGAGCACTTGTCTGAAGATCACCAGGCCTTTTATCGACGGCTGCCAGTGCTGCTGCTGGGCTCCGTCGATGGGTATGGACGGCCTTTCGCATCGATGCTGGTAAACCGCCCGGGTTTCGTCACCAGTCCCGACCCTCGCACGTTGTCGATCAACGGCGGCTTCCTTGCTGGCGATCCAGTTCGGGGCCTTCGAGCTGTCGGGTCGCCGGTAGGCGTGCTTGGCATGAATTTCGTTACGCGTGAGCGAATTCGCCTGGCCGGCCGGATTACCCGTACCGAAGGCGACCTGACGATACTCGCTGTCGACCAGGCTTTCGGAAACTGCCCACAGTACATTCAGTCGAGAGCACCCGAAGTGCTGACCGAGAAGTTGTCGCCCACTGTCGCCGGGGCCGTGGACCCTCGCGTCCTCAGATCGCTGGATAAGGTTGCCGCCGAACTGATTACCGGCACCGATACCTTCTTTATCGCCACCTGCCATCCGGATCGCGGTACGAAGCCGTCACATGGTGCCGATATCTCCCACCGTGGTGGCAAGCCCGGTTTTGTGCGCGTGGACGACGAGTACACGCTCACCTGGCCTGACTTCCGTGGTAACTCCTTCTTTAACACCCTGGGAAATCTTGCGCTCAATCCAATGGTGGCCTTGCTGTTCCCGAATTTCGAGGAGGGCAGCCTTCTGATGCTAAGGGGAGAGGCACACATTGTGTGGGATGCTCCGGAACTGCGCTGGTTCGCTGGCGCGGAACGTTTGATCCGATTCAGAATTCACGACGGCAGGTTCACCCGGCGAGCAATGCCCATCCGCTGGCATTTCCTGGACTACTCGCCCAGCCTCAGGCACACGGATTCCTGGGCTGATGCCGGGGCCAAGGTCGCCAAGCAGCCCGTATTGGAGTAGATGGTCTTGTTACACGAACCCGCCGCATCCGCCCGCATCGCAAAGCAGCTTGCCGAAGAATCGCTTTACGCGGCCTACTGGAGCAACTCAAGAACATGATTCAGCATCAACTCATCCTCGTATCTCACACGTTGTGTCCGTATGTTCAGCGTGCCGCCATCGTACTGGCGGAGAAATCCGCACCGTTCGAGCGGCGAAACGTCGACCTGGCCAACAAGCCCGACTGGTTTCTCGCCGTCTCGCCGCTAGGGCGTACGCCGGTACTGCTCGTCAACGGGCAGCCGGTCTTCGAATCTGCCGTCATTTGTGAGTATCTGGAGGAAACGCTTCTGCCGCGCCTTCACCCGGTCGATCCACTGCACCGGGCACATCACCGCAGCTGGGTGGAATTCAGCTCAGCCCTACTTGGCTCTATCTACGGGCTTTATACAGCTGCTGATCGCGAAGCCCTGCAGATCCGAATCAACGAAATACGAGCCCGGCTCAAGCGCGTGGAGTCAGCGCTGGGCAACGGTCCCTATTTCGCGGGCGAGGGCTTCTCAATAGTCGACGCGGCTTTCGCACCGGTATTTCGCTACTTCGACGTTTTCGACACGATCGAGGATTTCGGGGTGTTCGATACCCTGGCGAAGGTCAAGGCGTGGCGCGCGGCACTGCATGTCAGGCCCTCTGTGCGCGGCGCCGTCGGCGCAAACTATGCGGAGGAACTCGGCGAGTTTCTGGTCCGGCGAGGCAGCGAGATGTCGCGGCTGGTACTTCAGGCCGTGGAATAGCGGCTGGCCAGACTGGCGCCCACATCTGCCAGCAGGGAAGTCATTGACGATCGTGTTGTGACTTCAGGAATGAGATCACGTCGGCCCGGTCCTGTGCATCGGGTACCGAGTAGCCCATCTTCTGGCCGGGAATCAGGTTCTCGGGATTGCTGAGCCAGGCGTCGATGGCGGCCTCGCTCCAGCTCACGCTGGCTGCGCGCACCGCGTCGCTGTAGGCGTAGTCTGGTGCGGTGCCCGCCCTTCGGCCGACGACACCCGCCAGTGCCGGGCCCACGCGGTTGGCATCCAGGGAATGACAGGCAGCGCAACGCGAAGCGAATAGCATCTCACCCCGCTTTGCGTCGCCGTCAGCTTGCGCCGCGACGGATGCCAAGTACATCAAGCCGGTGACAAGTAACCATCTCATTGGCAGTCAGTCAGCATTGTCTAGGCGCCGAAGTTCAGTGCTGGCGCGAATGGCCGGCCGAGATCAAAGTTAAGAAGGGCCCAGTGCGTGGCTTCATCGGCGGCCAGGCGGCCAGCAACCTTTGCCAGTTCCGGGTCCTTGAATGCCGGAATGACACCCAGATACGCATTGGTCGCACCGAGTTCCAGACCAGCCGCGAATTCCAGCACGTCTGTCTGGTTCTTGAGTCGGTCCACACGCAGCGCCTTCGCGTACTCGGCCTCTGTCTTTGCGGTCACGGGTTCTCCGCCAAGTTTACGGATCGTGGCGATCAGTACTTCGTTGTGTCGCTTGTGGTCATCCTGGAATTTGCGTGCCGCCCTGGTCCCCGGTGCCATGAGCAGACCGGATTTCAGCGCGATGGCATAGGCATTGATGCCTTCATACTCAAGGCCGACGGCAACGTTCAGTATCGCCACGTCGGCCGGAACCGGCGCGTTCTGTGCCAGTACGCGACTGTTCTTGCCGAGCAAGGCGATTGCGCCGGCCGAGAGGACCAGATTGCCGGCGCCAATCATCATTGAGCGCCGAGCAAGTAGGGTTTTGGGATCATGGATTTTCACAGGAGGGTTCCTTTCAGAGTAAAGGAGGGTTATCAGGCGGCGACTTCTACGGCAACTGCCGGGAAATCGAGTTCTGTCCCTGCAACGTTATTGGCGTAGTTGGTTAGCGTCGTGGCGGCGACGTTCGCGATGATCTCGAGAAGATCGCGCTCTGACAGTCCGACAGCCTCGTACTGCTTGAGGTCGTGCAGGGCAACGTGACCGCGATTCTCAACTACAGCCACCGCAAAGGCGGCGATGGCCGCGGCACGGGCGGTATTGCCGCCAGCCGAGCGAGCCTTGAGCGTGTCTTCTATGGTCAGTCCGGTGTTCTTGCCAAGCAGCGTGTGGGCGCTCAGGCAGTAGTGGCAGGTGTTCGCCTGGGAGACCGCGAGCGCCACTATTTCCCGTTCGCTCGCGTTGAGCGTGCCCGCGGCGAGAACCTCATTGATGCGGAGCAAGCCGTTCAGTGCGGCCGGCGCCTTGGCCAGCGTGGCATACAGATTCGGTACCGTGCCGATCTGCGTCTTTACAGCTTTCAGGGTGGCAGCGACCTCCGGGCCGGCCTCTGTTGTCGTGAGTGGGGCAATGAAAGTCATGATCTCTCCTTGGTTGGGCAGGTTTACGTGTGTCGAAAGTGAGTCGGCGGACGAGATTTTCAGTGCTAGACTTGGATGAATGTTGTCCAAAGATCCATAAGAAGTTACGAATCGTACAAAATGGTCGATGATGCTTTGGCCCCATTGCTTACGCACTTCAGTGCTAGGGCGCGTCTCTTCTACACCGGCACGCTCTGTGGCCACGCTGATTTCCCGGACAGCAGCGGCCTGGGATATTTGCACTTGCTGCGCGCGGGCACCGCCACGCTCCGGGATACCAGTGGGAATGTTGCTCGTCTCGATGAACCAAGCTTGGTTTTCTATACGTGCCCCCTCACCCACAGCTTCGACAGTGGTGCGGGACCCGGCGCCGACCTTGCTTGCGCGTCCGTTTCATTCGACAACGCATCGTTCAATCCAGTCATCCGCGCGCTGCCGCCTCTTTTTCAGTGCCGGCTTGCGGATTTGTCTGGTAGTGCGGTGGTACTCGACGCCTTGTTCGCCGAAGCGTCGGCGGAGCACCCGGGTCGCCAGCAAGTACTTGATCGCCTGTTTGAAGTAATACTGATTGATCTTTTGCGTGTCGCAATCAGGCGCGATGAGGGAAGTGTGGGGTTCCTCAGGGGACTCGCTCATCCGAAACTCGCCCGGGCTCTAACAGCCCTGCATGCCCATCCCGAGAAGGACTGGTCACTCGAAGGTATGGCGGCTTTAGCCGGGATGTCGCGCAGCAGCTTTGCGGCGATATTCAGGCGCGAGGTAGGTGCAACGCCCGGTGACTACCTGACACGATGGCGTGTTGCTATCAGTCAGTCCTTGCTGCGGCGGGGGACTCCGCTGCAACTACTGCCGGAGCGGGTTGGCTACGGTAGCCAGGCGGGACTCCTTCGCGCCTTCAAGATCGTGACCGGGACGACGCCAATGACGTGGCTACGCAGTTCCACGTTCAGTTGATCATGTGTTCAGTCGGCCTGCCCGAAATATTCAAACGTTGTATCGGGATTGGCAACCGGAGGTCAGGTACCGTTCAGATAGGCGCGCGCCGCCGCCGACGGCGGTACCAGCCGACGACGGGCAGGGCGGAACCGAGTAGCCAGATCGAGGCGGGTGCTGGCACTGGCGCCAGGTTCGGGCTGAAGGCAAAGCTGTAGAGAGTCGCATCGTCGGCATTCACGAAGCTGAAGACAGGATCAACTACCACCTGGAAATCCGCGGCCGCGCTATTGCCCATGCCGATCGGTGAGGCGACTGCCCTGCCTGCACCCCGTAGCGTGAAGCTGTACAACTGGCCGGTGCGAAGCACAGTCTTCGTGCCGATCGAGTAAGACGCTCCTCCCACCGGGCCACTGGGGCAGATGGGACCTGGCTCCCGAACCAGCTGCAAACGGCCACCGAGCTGTTGAACGGAATCGGCAATCCGATGATCTCCCCGCGGCCCTGCGCTGAAGCGCCAACCGCACTGGCACCGCCGCTAATATCGATTGCGGCGGTGACCAGCACGAACACATCGCGATCCGGTGGCCCGGTTAGTACGAGCGAATAGTCGATCTGGCCATTTGCCACCGCGTTGGAGCCGCGAATGCACCGGTATATCCAAGTCCCAGCACAACCATTAGCGCTGCAGGCGCTAGCCGCTTGACTATCATTGTGATTCCCCCTCAGTTAGTACTCCGTTGCCATGATCCCGGTTCGGGCACGCTGTGGAGCCCTTGAATTGTTTGGTCTTTGCATCGGTTGGTAACCAACCCTAGCAGTTTTATTCTTGCCGGCAACGCCACGCTTCAAGATTATGTCAACGCCCTGACTAGCCTGGTCCGGGAGGCGCAGACGGCCTACGGCGCCTGCGCAGACGCTTGTCAGGCTCGATGCCATGCATCTGTTACATTCAGGTCGTTGGGTTCGGCCGTTGGCGAGAGCACGACACGGTGGCCAGAAAGAAATCCGGTGAGCGACCGCCCAAACGGCAACCATCCCCGTCGGTCAAGATTCGTACCCTCGGAATGTTCCGCATAGCCATTGACGGCGAGGATGCGCTGCCCACCGGTCACGGCTGCAACAAGCCGCTGCAGTTGTTGCAGCTTCTGCTGGCACTGAACCCGGACGGCACCACCGTGCAGGCCCTGTCGGACGCACTGTGGCCAGATGCCGAGGCGGATGCGGCGCATCACGCGTTCGAGGTCAATTTGCAGCGATTGCGGCGGGTCCTCGGACGCCCCGATGCGCTTCTGCTGCATGCCGGTACCCTGCGTCTGAATCGCGCGATTTGCCAGGTCGACAACTGGACTCTGGACGCCGTGGTCCGCCAGCTTGATGCGGAATCACTGACAGAGCCGCCGGAAGTCCTCGCACGACGCGTCCTGCAAGTCTGTCGCGGTCTTTTTCTTCCCGACGTTGACGCAAGCTGGGCACTGTTGTCGCGTCAGAAGTTGGCCGCGCGATTCCTGCGGGTCGTCGAGCAGCTGGGTGGACGGCTGGAAGCCAGCGGGCAAGCCGATCTCGCGGTCGACCTTTATCGTCGTGCGCTGGAGTCTGATCCGGTAGCGGAGTCGGTCTGCCGGCGACTGATGGCGGTGCTTGCCACCGCAGGGCGGCAGACCGAAGCCTTGGCAGCCTACGCGCGCTGTGCTGATGCCTGCGCGGCCGGACTTGGCGTGCCCCCGTCGGATCTCACCCGTAACCAGGCCGACGCGATTCGCAACAGTCTGCGCTGACCTGGTTGGGAGCCGGTTGTGAGTCGCTTGTGAGTACGGAGCGTATATGTATCAGCATGACGATCCGTAGATCGAACCTGCCCCGGCGGCAGCGGCCCGCAGAAGGCGCCCGTCGAGTGCACGTACGAGGGGAGCATCCATGTCACGCCAGTATCTGCACCCGGCCAGTGCCCTTATCCTCGGCGTCCTGCTCTCGGCCATGCCCGGCGCGGTCTCGGCAATCAGCGTGGTGGAATACGGCATATCCGCCACATCGACAACCGGCGTCGACGGCCAATCCCTGCAGGTCCCGGTGAACTTGCCCTTCAGCGTCAACGCCGCCAGCGGCGGCAGCAGCGCGTCGATCAGCTATTCACCCGGCGTTGTCGGTCTGACCGCCGCCACGAACTGGCCGTCCGGTGATCCGAATACCACCCAGTTTGGTGCCGACCACTCGGCGGGCGCATCCGTTGGCATCTTCGACAGGATCAACATGGAACGTCCCGCAGGCAATACCGATCTTGGCGCGTCCCTGACTTTCAGCATCACATTGTCCGGGTCGCTTGCCGAGACCAACGGCTTTGCCAACTGGCTGCTACAGGAAGCGTCCTTCCAGGCGCCCCTCTACCGCGATGCGACCTTTGCACTGGTCCAGCCGCTGATCAGAATCGAACCCGTCGACGGTGCCGTGGACGGCGATTTCGGCAGCCGTGGCCAGAGCCTGCCGGTAACCCTGACAGCGGCCAGGCCAGCCACGGTCTCGAATGCGACGGACTTCTTTCTGTTCGACGTGCCCTACGATATGCGTTGGCGATTCGCCGTAAACGCCAACGGCAACCCGGCCGGACCCGGCCAGGCCGGATCCGCGGCAGCGAACCTCGGCAATACGATCGTGTGGCTCGGGATCACGGCCCGTGACAGCCAGGGAAACATCATCGAGGGTCTGCAGTTCACGTCCGAGAGCGGCTACGACTGGGCCCGGGCCGCCGTCGTACCACTACCAGCCTCGGCCTGGCTCCTCGTCACGGCTCTGGGCGCTGTTGGCCTGCGGGCTGCACGCAGAGTCAGGGGAGCAAGTTAGGGCAAATGCCAAACGGGCTGAGCAATTTGAAACCCCGGACCGCCGTACTCCTTGCCTGATCGTCGCACGCCACATCAGCCATCCCTTCACAGGTCTGGTAGTGCGTTACTGTAGTCTGCTGAAGCCACAGCTTCGTTGTTACAGTGACGCGAAAGTATCAACAAACGGGTATCTCGCCTTGGCGCCGCACCACTTTCCTGGCAATCGCCATGGTGGCGACAGCCTGTGCACCGCCATCCGGCAACAACGACGAATCGGTCTACGCCGGCAGTCGCGTGCGCTTTCCTGTGGTTGCGCTGGAAAGGCTGCCTGAAGGCTCCGAATCGGATGTGATTCTGCCGGCCCGATGGGATATTCGTGATATCACCTTGCAGGCCTTCAACGACGATCTCGTGATTGTCTATCACGGCGAGGCAGGTGCCTGGCCGAAGGCAGATCAGAATGATCCGCGGCGAACCCAGGCTCTGGCAGCAATAGCGCTGGCAACTCATCCGGCTGGCAAGGACATCGGCCTGGCAGTCGACCAGCCGGTTGCCGTGCTGGTGAATTGGTATCGGGGTACGTTCGGTACACACTTCACGCGCATCGTGGGCAAGAAAAATGGCCGGCCAGCCTTTATCAATCTGCAGCCGGCGGTAGACATGGGCAGATTGTTTCAGGGCACTGATGGCCGCGATGCCCTTCAGGGGTCGGCGGATGACGATACGCTGATCGGCGGTCCGGGTGCGGATCTCCTGCTGGGTGGTCCGGGCGATGACACCTATCTCATCACCGCACATGACGGGATGGACACCATTCTTGACGAGTCGGGTGACGACACCGTGGAATTTGCCGGCGGTATAGCGCTCGGGGATCTGGCGCTCCGTCGGGAGGCAGACTCACTGGTGATCGAAGTCCGCGGGAAGGATGCCAATACCTATCTGCTGATCGGTACCGTGAGGGACGCCACGGAGAGTGTGGAGCATTTCCGGTTTGCCGATGGTATGGAACTCGGTATCGATGAACTGGCAGGTCGGGTTTCCAACGAAGCACTTTCGCTGCTGGCTTACGTTGCAGATCTCCGCCTCCGGACGACGGTTGCCGTTCCCGACGGGCCGGGCACCGACAATCTGCAGGCGGCCGTGCTGGCAGCAGCCCTTGCCAATGCGCCGCCGGCCCTGTGTGTCACACCATCAACGCGGCTGCAGCCGGTGGAACGCACGATCAAGCCAGGGCTTTGGGAACCGGCGACGGTTGCAGTGGTATTTCGCCAAGGCGACACAACGTCGGAGGATCTCGGTCAGGCACTACGGCAGTACGAGGTTCTGGCCGCGGTGGGCCTGATGACCGACACGGAACTCCCACCCGTCGACGGACAACTGGCGGGTGTTCGTTTCGGCCTGACCTGGGAGGGCTGGGGCAGCGTGGATCGGGACCTCTGCTTCCGCTATGCCGATCGCACCGTCTTGAAAGTATCCAGTTACCGGCCCCTGGGTCAGAAGCTTGGTGACCTGAACCTGTACGCGGTGCAGGCAACGCTTGGTGTCGCCGACGTGGTGTCGTGGGCCAGACAGCCAGTTGTACTCGACGCATTTCCCGAAATTGTCCGGCAACTGGCTGGTGTCGCGGCGGAGGTCGTGCTGGCCAAGGACAAGGAAACCTGGATACCGGTCTGGAGTGGTCGGGCGCATCCCGACGCACTTCTGGCAGCCCCCGGTATGCCGCCGACTGCTGAAGAGATCAGGACGGCGCTTGATGCCAGAGGTGAGTTCCCGGAATGGACAAGACCGCTATGTGCTGTGTTGCCGATGCTGCTGGAGGCACGCGTCGATCCGCCGGGAGCAGAGTATGAAACTGCGGCCACGGTGCCATTCGACCAGCGGGGTGACTATCTCCGGAAGTTGCAGGAGGCTCGCGATTCGCTCGATGTCCTCACCGGCTTCGGAGTCGCCCGCCGGTACAACGATGTGCACACGTACCCCAACGGCCAAGCAAAACCCCGACTGGTCTATTCCGTGGGGTCGCCCTATGCCGTGGAGCGTAACAGGGTGGGTTTTGGATGCCTCCTCATTGCTGATTCGGAGTTCGAGATTCTGGACATCCGCAGCCAGATTCCGGGCCGGTTCGCGATCAAGGGACGTTGGACTGCCAAGCCCTGGTACGACTGGGTTCGGACACCGGAATTCCGGCGCATCTTTCCCACACTCACGCCCCAGATCACAGGTGGCGCGGCCGTCCGGTACAGCCTGGTGAAAGCCGGGGACCAGTGGCAATGGGAATTCTGATCGCCAGGACACATTTCTGAACCTGAAACGCCTTATGATGCGTTGCACCCAGGTTCCGGATAGAGGTCGGCACAGATGGTGACTCTGGTGTTCTTTGCGGCGCTGGCGGCGATCATCGGCATCGTCCTGGCTATCGAGGGCAGTACCGAACCCGGCGCCCGATTGAATCGCCCGATCGGGCTCATCACGTGGCTGACCAGCGGCAACTGGCCGGCAAAAGTCGGTGGCGCCCTCGTTATCGTGGGTGTTGGAGCGCTGCTTCGTTACGCGCTGATCAATATCGATATTCCGCCCCAGGTGAAAATCATCGGGGGCATCGTGATTGCCCTGGCACTGGGTTTCAGCTCAATGGTGATGGGCAAACAGCGGGGCGGACGTGCCGTTTCGCTGGCCCTGGGTGGTGCCGCGTTTGGTGTGGCCTACCTGACCGCGTACAGCGCGTTCGGGATCTTTGATTACGTTGCAGATTCCACTGGTCTGGCGCTGCTGGGATTGACGTCAATCGCGGCGGCCGTGTTCGCGATTACACGCAGCGCGTTGTCATTGGCGGTTCTGTCGATGGTCGGTGCATATCTGGCGCCGGCTTTTGCCATCACTGACCCCGGCCCGGCAGTGGTCTACGGTTATTACATCGGTGCCAGTCTGCTGACGCTGGTGATGGTGATGGCCCGGGGTTGGCGCCCACTGATCCATCTGAGCTTTGTCTTCACGCTCGCTGGTGGTGTGTTTTTCGGCTGGACCGCAGAATATTACACAACGTCTCACGCCGACGTGATGTTGCCGGCGCTGCTGGTTCTCTCGGCCATACATGTGGCCATGCCCGTGGTCGAACGAAGCAACACCCGAGCCTACTGGCTGCAGCAGCTCGACCTCCTGTACATGATTGCGCTACCCACTGTCGCAGCATTGCTCGCCGTTGCGATCTCTCCCGGTCGTATCGAATTTTCCACTGCACTGGTTTTGCTTGGCATCATCTGGACGTTTGCCGCCATCAGCCTGCAGTTGCTCGGTCGTGCCGGGGCAGCGGCCCATGCCGTGATTGCGACTGTGCTTCTGGGCCTTGGTGTGGCTGCCCGATTACAGAACCTGCCCTGGGAGCTGATCAGTCTGGCATTTGCTGTTGGCATGCTAGCCGTTGCGGCCTGGCGTACTCCACTCAGCCAGTTACACAGTAATCTTGCCGGTCTCGTGGTTCTCTTCGGGGCCATTCATGTGTTGAGTTCGCAAGCCTCAACAGTTGAAGGATCCGCGTTTCTCAACGGCGTATTTTTCGAGCGGCTTGTGGGCTCGGCACTACTGATTACCGCCGGCATTATTTGCCGGCGCATCCGGCAGAGTCTGGACACGCTCCTGCTCGCGGTGGGAATTATCTGGGGGCTGATAGCCGTTGGTGGGGAGTTGATCCGGCTCGATCTCGCCGGGCTTCCGCTGATTCTCCACTGGGCGTTGTTGCTGGTGGCCGCCAGTCTGTGGATTCCGGGACGCCGGGTGCTGGTGGCAGATTCCGCCATCAAGCCGCTTGTCGTGCTCATTATTGCTACCGCCGCCTGGTCCTCGTTCACCACCGGTATCACTGCGTCCTGGGTGACGATGATTCTGGCGCCGTTGGTGCTGCTCGGCATTGCGGTCCGACCGCAGTATGTGGTGAACGACACGCGCGACGAGCGCCTCGTTGCTGCGCTGTCTGCGCCACTGGCTGCAGCGGTCTGGGGTTGTCACGTCGCTGCGGTTTCGGGTTACGCAGTGATCCCGTTTGCCTTGAACAGCGCTTCACTGGTCGGGCTCGCAGCGCTGCTCGCAGGCCGTGTGGCTCGTGATCATCGAGGCGCATGGCTGGGGAATGCTGTGGATGTCTTCGGTGCGGCGTTCGCTGCCGTGCTGGCCGGCGCCACGTTGCTGTATATCTCCCGCAGTCCGTGGGCCATCTCTCTTGAAATCCTGACACTGGCGGGGTTGGCCGGCGTCACGTGGACCCGACGCGGCCTGCAGCGGCCGACCGACCTGTCGGTGGCGGCCTGCATCGTCGGGCTGGCGCTGCTATTGCAGGCCAATCTGCTGCGTGTATTGAGCAGCGCGGAAGTCTTGAGCATCCGCGATGTTCTTGACCTCCGCTGGCCGGCTGTCGTGTCACTGTTGTGGGCTGCATTGGGTGGGGTACTCACTGTCTGGTCGCGACAAGTTGCTTCGCGCACCCTGTGGGTCACCGGGGCCTGCCTTCTGGTTGGCGCTGCGCTGAAGGTCGTGTTGATCGATTTCGGCTCGCTCGGTCAACTGGCCAACATCCTGGCGGTGATTGCAGCCGGTGGCATATTCCTGCTGGTCGGCTGGCTCGCACCGATGCCGCCCAAAGCATCGAAGCCGTCTCCAAAGCCTGAACGTGATGATGGTCATGCAGGCCAGCGCCGCACGGCGTGGACGTTCATCGCGCTGGTGGCGATCAGTGCGTTCCTGTTTGTCTATCGGAACGACGCCGGCGACCTGGTACGCGCCACGCGCGAAGCAGTTCCGGCAGAGCCGCTTGCGCCGCTGCCAGCTCCTTCTGTCGCAGCAATCGAAGCGCTGCCGTACGAGGGTCCTGAATCCACGCGTGATGTTGCCGGGAATGCTGTTGAAGATGTTGGTGACGAACACACGACTGGCTTCGTTTCTGAATCAGCAACTCCCGCGAATGAGAAGGAGCTGCCAGCGGCTGTCGATGAATGGCGCAGGGATGAGGTAATGGTTGAGCCGGCGCGACCAAGGCGTTGGGTGCCGCCGCCGACCGTCGATGCCAATGGTGTTCGCACCTATACGCAATATTCCTATCCTCAGGCCAACGAAGCAGTTGCGCCCCCGGCTACGGCCAGACCTCAGGAGGCCGGCATCGACCTGCTGCTGCGTCAGGGTGTGCTGCGTCGGGCGACTCCCCGGGATGTCGACACGTGGGTCGCTGCTACCGGTAGCAAGGACCGAAAATCTCTGGGACTGGACAGGCTCGACCCCTCAAGCGGGAACCGGTATTTGTTCGCGACCTACGTTGTCACGCGGGAGATGACCTTTCCCGAGGGTCTCTACGGCGCTAATTCAGCAACCTTCATCGTTCCCCGGAATGTGCCGCGTCCCTACGGCAACCCGGGTCATTCGAGGGTTCTGGATTCGAATCCGTGAAGGTAGGACTGGGCGATTTCCTGAGCACTCCTGCGTTCTGAGTGCCCCTTACTTTCTGAGTACCAGTTCGCCGTTCTCTATGGGGATTCGCTTGCCCGGGTCGTAATCCAGGCGAACCACCTGTTCCTTGCCGTCGAGACGGTAGGTCACGTCATAGCCCTGCTGCTCCTGCCGGCTGTCGCGGACGGTCGTGCAGGTTTGCTGGAGACTCCTGATGGGTGTTCCGTTCCTGCATGCCTTCCTGGATCTTGTTGCCGGCGTAACCGCCGCCGACGGCGCCGCCGACGGTGGCCAGTTTCTTGCCGTCACCGCCGCCAACCTTGCTGCCGAGCACACCGCCGATAACCGCACCGGCGACTGTCCCGACGATCTGCTTCGAGTCCTTGGTCGGGTTGGTCACGGTTACCAGCTCGTCGCGGCACTCCTTGCGGGGCACACTCACGGTCTTCATGGCCGGTGTGACGGTGAGCACTTCGGCGTAATTCGTGCGGTCCATCATCTGGTAGCTGGCCACGGCGCCAATGGCGGTGACTGCGACCGCGCCGAGCGACAAGGCCGATAACAAGTTGTTTGTTCATATCCAGTGGCCCTTGTGGTTAATTGATGTAACTGTGGGTCACTGTACGCATACCGCTCTGTATCGTCTGTGCGGCACCGTACGTCGGGCCTTGTGTGTGCTGGCCTGATTGCGGCTACCGGCCTCTTTGGGTGCGGTGGCGTACAGATCAGGCTGTCAGAAACATATAGCGTTCGGCTTCTGTTTCAGAAGAGGGTAAAAAACATGAGACTACGCCGAACTATAGTTGCAATTACCGCCAGCAGTTTCCTGTCACTCGGACTTCAGGCCACTACAGCATCAGCGGGTGTTATTGGCACGCAGGAGTACCTGAATGCCACCGATCGCGCCGGCCAGATCGCATCAGTGCAGGCCGCCTTCGCGCGTGACGATGTGCGCAGCGCATTGGAAAAGTTTGGTGTTAATCCGGTGGATGCTGCGGCACGTGTGGCTTCCCTTACCGATCAGGAACTGGCCGACGTCTCGAGAAACCTCGATTCCCTGCCTGCTGGTGGTGATGGCGTCATTGCTGTCATTGGTATTGTCTTCATCGTGCTGCTCATACTCGAATGGACCGGCGTGATCGATATCTTCAAACGAAACTGATCCGGAGAGTTGCATCGATGCGGGAAACCATGGCGGTGTTGTAGATGTGCCTGTTCTGATGTTTTGGCCCATGTTCTGATTCTGTGTTGGCGTGGCGGCAATCGTCATTGGTGTGTCGCTGCTTGGCGGCTCGCTGTGCGTGGTAAGCTGAAACTTCTCCTGCGCGGCCAGCACTAGCCACGCGAACCCCCGCCAGTTCCCCGTAGGCATTCACGGGTAGTGATCCTGCGAGGAATCATTCATTTTGCAACCAGCCAAGCTGCTGCGACGTCGCCAACGGAAGGCCGGTAGGCGCATGTCACGCATCTCGCCCTGGGACAACGATGACATTCTGCGCGAGGAGCTCTTCAGTATCGAGCGCCTCGAGCAGCATGCAGCCAGCCTTGCAGTTGCCCAGCAGAGTGCGGCCAAACCGGCCCGTCGCCCTTCGCTTGCCGTACGCCTCAACGACAATGAAGCGGTGCTGCTTCGCGCCTACCGCACGATTGCGAAAGTAGCCGGCGACGGCGGCGCCATCACGCCGGCGGCCGAATGGTTGCTCGACAACTACCACCTGATCGAGGGACAGATTCGCGAGATTCGTCAGGATCTTCCGCCAGGCTTCTATCGGCAGCTGCCCAAGCTCGCGAGTGGACCATTGACAGGTTACCCGCGTGTGTTCGGTATCGCCTGGGCCTTCGTGGCGCACACAGACAGCAATTTCGACCCGGACACGCTGCGGCGTTTCGTGCTTGCCTACCAGCGCGTGCAGCCGCTGACCATCGGGGAACTGTGGGCAGTGGGGATCACGCTGCGGCTTGTGCTGGTGGAAAACCTGCGCCGGGCGGCGCATCTCATTGTCAGCGGTCGCGAAGCTCGTCAGGAGGCCGATGACATCGCGGACCGACTGCTGGGACTCAAGGGTTATGGGGCAGAGCCCGGTGCGCTGATCGAGCAATACGAGGGCACGACCAGTTTGCCCAACAATCTGGTCGTTCAGCTTATGCAGAGGCTCCGCGATCAGGATCCTCGGATTACCCCGGCGGTCATGTGGCTGGAGGAGCGGCTTGCGGCGCAGGGAATGACTCCCGATGCGGTGGTGCGTGAAGAGCACCAGCGGCTTGGCGGCTCGAACGTAACCGTGCGCAACGCCATCAACAGCTTGCGACTGATTGCCGAGCTGGAATGGTCAGATTTTTTCGAAAGCGTCAGCCTGGTTGACGAAGCGCTGCGTCTGGGTTGCGACCTGGCACAGATGGATTTTGCCACCCGCAATCTGTATCGCAGCCGTATCGAGCTGCTGTCGCGCGGCTCGAAACTCGCCGAACTTGCGATAGCCCGGGAAGTGGTCGCTGCGGCATGCGCGGTCACGGACTCCGACGACCGTAAACGGGATCCGGGTTATCACCTGATTGGATCGGGGCAGCTCGCCTTCGAGAAGGTGGTTGGCTACCGTGCCCCGCTGCGCCGGTGGCCGGGGCGATGGTTGATCCGGCACGGCGCTCGCCCGTACATCAGCGGGATTCTGATCGTCACTGCCATCGTGCTGGCCGTGCCGCTGCTGGCCATGAACACGCCGGCGAGTGCTGGCTGGAGCCTGCTGCTGCTGGCGTTTCTAGGCCTTCCTCCGGCGCTGGATGCGGCGATTGCCGTGGTGAATCGTCTGGTCACGGGTGGCTTTGGCGCGACGATCCTGCCTGGACTGGCACTACGCGAGGGTGTGCCGGCCGAATTGCGGACGCTGGTTGTAGTCCCGGCACTTCTGACGACGCCGGAGGCCATAGAGGAAGTCATCGAGCGGCTCGAGATTCATTACCTGGCATCACCCGAGGGGCATCTGCACTTTGCATTGTTGTCGGACTGGGTCGATGCATCGACCGAACAGACCGCAGCGGACGAGCCACTTCTGGCGGCAGCAGTCCTTGGCATTGCGCAACTCAATCAACGCTACCCACGTCTTGAGTCAGGTCAGCGCTTTCTGCTCCTGCACCGCCGTCGTTTGTGGTGCGATGTGCAGCAAAAGTGGATGGGTTGGGAACGAAAGCGGGGCAAGCTTCACGAGCTGAACCGGTTTCTGAGAGGTGCAACCGACACGAGCTTCCTTGATTCCGGCGGGAGTCGGGTCGTGGTTCCATCCGGGGTGCGCTACGTGATTACGCTCGATGCCGATACGCGCCTGCCCCGTGAAATGGCTCGCCGGCTGATTGGCAAAATGGCACATCCGCTCAATCAGCCACGCTTCGACGCCACCACCGGACGTGTGGTCGAGGGTCATGCCGTTCTGCAACCGCGAGTCACGCCATCGCTGCCGACAGGTCGCGAGGGATCAATCTTTCAGCGCATTGTCTCTAGCGCGCCCGGACTCGACCCGTATGCCGGGGCAGTTTCCGATGTCTATCAGGACCTGTTCGATGAGGGCTCTTACGCCGGGAAGGGTATATACGACGTCGATGCGTTCGAGGCGTCGCTTGCCGACCGCGCGCCAGACGGCACCCTTCTCAGTCACGATCTGTTCGAAGGAATCTTTGCCCGGGCCGGCCTGGTATCCGACATCGAGGTCGTTGAGGAATTTCCGGCCCGCTATGACGTTGAGGCGGCGCGTCAGCATCGCTGGGCGCGAGGCGACTGGCAACTCCTGCCGTGGATTCTGGGTCGACGGGATGCAGCCGGCAGGGAGCGGCCCCACAGTACCATTCCTCTGCTCGGTCTCTGGAAAATGTTCGACAATCTGCGCCGGACGCTGTCTGCGCCGGCAAGCTTCGTTGCGTTGCTGGTCGGCTGGACGCTGTCGATGCGTTCGGGTCTGATCTGGACCGCCTTCATCCTGGCAACGATGGCCGTGCCAACGTTGCTGCCGGTGATGGCAGCGATCGTGCCGCGGCGGGCCGCAATCACGGCGCGCAGTCATTTGCGGGCACTGCGCCGAGACGTCTCGCTGGCCATGCGGCAGTTGATGTTTGTGGTTACGTTTCTGCCACACAAAGCCTACCTGATGGCAGATGCGATCATCCGGACCCTCTACCGGCTGCTGATCAGTCGCCGCAACCTCCTTGAGTGGGTCACTGCCGCCCAGGTATCCCTCAGCGCCAGGCTCGGGGTTTCGCTGGCTTACCGACGAATGTCCGGTGGTGTCACCATCACCCTGATCGCCATGGTGGTGGTCTACCTTTATGGACGCGGCGCAGAGTGGGTCTCGGCACCGTTCGTACTGCTGTGGCTCGCTGCCCCGGCAATCGCGGTGTGGATCAGCCGCTCGCCGCGCGTGGCGAGCCAGCTGGCGGTATCCGGTTCAGTCGCACTCGCGCTGCGACTGATTGCGCGGAGGACCTGGCGTTTCTTCGAGGACTTCGTTACGGCGGAAGATCAGATGCTGCCGCCGGATAACTTTCAGGAAGATCCAGGCCCCGTTCTGGCCCACCGCACCTCGCCAACGAATCTCGGGCTCTACCTGCTGTCTGTCGTCAGTGCCCGCGATCTGGGCTGGATCGGCACCATCGAGGCTGTAGACCGGCTGGAAGTAACCATGAAGACCATGGGTAACCTCAAGCGCTTCCGCGGCCATTTCTACAACTGGTACGACACACGGGATCTGCGTCCGCTGGAGCCACACTACATTTCCTCGGTCGACAGCGGGAACCTGGCCGCGCACCTCATCACCGTGGCCAATGCGACCCGTGAATGGGCCGACATTGCCGTGACGAAATACGAATTCGCTGCTGGTGTCCGCGACGCAGTCATTCTTGCGCGCGAGGCACTGCAGGAGGTTCCAACCCACAAGCGGACCGGATCCGTCATGTGGCAGCAGTTTGAAGGGCAGCTCAGTGACTTTGAGCTGCAGTTGCGCGATAGCGAAGCGCCGGGTGGCGATATCGACAAACTGCTGGAAGATATGGCGGCGCATGCCGCCACGCTGGTGGATATCGGCAGGGCACTCGCCAGTGAGAGTGCCGACGACACGTTCCGCGACCTGCTTTTCTGGTCGGGTGCCATTGAACGCTGCATAAGCAGCAGGCGACAGGACGTCAGGCAGACAGCGGTCGAACTGAGCACCCTTGAGGATCGGCTGCTGATTCTGGAGACAACGACCAGAGCCATGGCGAAAGCGATGGACTTCGGGTTCTTGCTCGACAAACAACGCCGGTTGCTTTCCATCGGTTATCGGCCCGCCGACGGCACACTGGATCCCAGTTGCTACGATCTGCTGGCATCGGAGGCACGCTTGGCGAGCTTCGTGGCGATTGCCAAGGGCGATGTCCCCAGCCGCCACTGGTTCCGGCTTGGCCGGCAGGTCACGCCCGTAGGGAATGGCGCGGCGCTTATTTCCTGGTCGGGCTCCATGTTCGAATACCTGATGCCTTCCCTGGTGCTGCGCGCGCCGGCTGGAAGTCTTCTGGAGCAGACCAACCGCCTGATCGTCCAGCGGCAGATGAGCTACGGGTACGCGCTTGGTCTGCCGTGGGGCATGTAATCGGCCTATAACGGGCGCGATCTGGAACTGACCTATCAATACTCGAATTTTGGCGTACCAGGCCTGGGTCTGAAGCGGGGCTTGAGTGCGAATGCCGTCGTAGCGCCATACGCCAACGCACTCGCCGCCATGGTCGAACCGGAACAGGCGGCGCGCAACTTTGTGCGACTGTCGTCGCTGGGTGCTCTGGGCCGTTACGGCTTCTATGAGGCCATTGACTACACGCGGAGCCGGCTGCCGGATGACACGCCATTCGCGATCGTGCGCGCCTTCATGGCCCACCACCAGGGCATGACCGTGGTGGCAATCGCAAACGTCGTGCTGCCCGGGATTATGCGTCGTCGCTTTCATGCCGAGCCGGAAATCCAGGCAACCGAACTGCTACTGCAGGAACGTACGCCACGTGACATCAGTGTGGTGCACCCGAGAGCGGAGGAGGTGCGGTCGGCCCCGCGGCTCGATGACGTGCAACCGCCGGACGTGCGACGGCTGCGCACGGCGACCGACACAACGCCGCAGGTCAATCTGTTGTCGAATAACCGGTACGCGGTGATGGTTACTGCGGCCGGGTCCGGCTATAGCCGCTGGGGCGACTTTGGCGTCACCCGCTGGCGTGAGGATGTGACTCGCGACGACACCGGCAGCTATATCTTTTTGCGCGACACTGAAAGTGGTGAGGTATGGTCAGCCGGCTACCAGCCATGCGGTGTGACGCCCGATAGCTATGAGGTGACATTTACCGAGGATCGTGCCGAATTTATCCGTAGCGACCCGCGGATCACAACGACTCTGCAAGTCGTAGTCTCGCCGGAAGACGATGCAGAAGTACGCCACCTCTCCATTACCAATACCAGCAGTCGCGTCCGGGACATCGAGGTAACGTCCTACGCCGAACTCGTGCTCGCGCCGCCGGCAGCGGACTCGGCCCATCAGGCCTTCTCGAAACTGTTTGTACAGACCGAATACCTGGCCAGGCACGGCGCCATTCTGGCGACGCGGCGTCGGCGCTCGCCGGATGAGCCGGAGATCTGGGCGGGACACCAGGCGGTTGTCGAGGGCACGGTGGTGGGCACGCCGGAGGTGGACACCAGCCGGGCGCAGTTCATTGGTCGCTGCCACGAAGTGAGCGCACCGATGGCCGTGATGGATGGCAGACCGTTGTCGAATACGGTTGGCACCGTGCTGGATCCCGTATTTGCACTCCGGTATTGCCTGCATGTGCCGGCGGGTGCGACTGTGCGCATTGCATTCTGGACTGCCGTGGCGCCATCGCGCGAACGACTCCTGGATCTGCTCGACAAACTCCGCGACGTAAGTGCGTTCGAACGTGCAAAGACGCTTGCCTGGACGCAGGCGCAGGTGCAGTTGCGCCATCTCGGGATAACCACCGCTGAGGCCGGGGTGTTTCAGCGGCTGGCTGGCCACCTGCTGTTCGCTGACGCTTCTCTGCGCGCCTCTTCGCATGCTATCCGTCGAGGTGGTGGTGGTCCGGCCGGATTGTGGAGCCAGGGCATATCCGGAGACCTGCCGATCGTGCTGCTCCGGATCGGGGATATCGAGGACATCGGGCTTGTGCACCAGTTGCTGCAGGCTCACGAATACTGGCGGATGAAGCATCTCGCGGTTGATGTCGTGATCCTCAACGAACGCGGCGCTTCCTACGTGCAGGATTTGCAGATCGCTCTGGAAACCCTGCTGCGCACCAGCCAGTCCCGCCGGGAGATCGCCACCGACGCGCCACACGGTTCAGTATTCATCCTGCGCACGGATCTCATCGCTGCGGAGACGCGCGCATTGCTGTCGTCGGTTGCGCGGGTGGTACTCGCGGGCCAGCGAGGCAGTCTGGCCGATCAACTCGATCGCGCGCGCCGACCGGCAATGGATATGGTTTCCGCCGTACAAAGGCGGTCGGCACTTGCTGACAGCGGGGCGCAGGAACCGCCGCCTGAAGACCTTGAATTCTTCAACGGCCTCGGGGGATTCGCGGCAGATGGTCGGGAGTACGTCACCCGGCTCGGACCGGGCCAGTCGACGCCCGCGCCGTGGATCAACGTCGTGGCCAATCCGGCTTTCGGATTTCAGGTGGCGGCGGAGGGCAGCGGCTACACCTGGGCGGTGAACAGCCGCGAGAATCAGCTTACTCCCTGGTCGAACGATCCGGTCACTGATCGACCGGGTGAGGCTATCTATGTGCGCGACGAGGACACCGGCGAATTGTGGAGTCCCACCGCGGCGCCGATTCACGACCCGCGGGCGTTCCATTCGGCTCGTCACGGGCAAGGTTACAGCCGCTTCACGCACGAATCACATGGCGTGGCACTTGATCTTCTGATGTACGTCCCGATCGAGGACCCGATCAAGATCTCACGTCTGCGGATTCACAACGTCTCCCAGTCGAGCCCGCAGCTTGTCGATCACAGCCTACGTCGAATGGGTGCTGGGCACATCGCGAGCCGCCTCCGCGCCGTTCATTGTCACGGACATAAACCCGGCGACGGGCGCAATGTTCGCGCGTAATCCCTGGAGCGCCACGTTTGGTTCACGGGTCGCTTTCGTGGATCTGGGCGGTCGGCAAACGAACTGGACGGGAGATCGCCGGGAATTTCTCGGCCGCCACGGCACGCTGGCGGCACCCGCCGCGCTGCTCGGAACGGCTCCATTGTCCAGGCAGGTCGGCGCGGGCCTAGATCCCTGCGGTGTCCTGCAGCGGTCCGTGGAACTCGAGGTGGGTGACACCGTCGAGGTCGTTATCTTCCTGGGTGAGGCCGCGGACGCAGAGAAAGCGGAAGCTCTGCTTGAGCGCTATCGATCGACGGATCTTGAGGCGGTTTTTAGTACCGTCACAGGGCATTGGGATGAAGTTCTTGGCACGGTCCAGGTAAAAACACCGGACCGATCGCTGGATATCATGCTCAATCGCTGGATGCTCTACCAGACATTGGTGTGCCGCATATGGGCTCGCTCGGCGTTCTACCAGGCCAGTGGCGCTTACGGCTTTCGCGATCAGCTGCAGGACGGGATGGCGCTCGCAATTGCTCAGCCGGGCCAGACCCGCGAGCATCTGCTGCGGGCCGCCGGGCGGCAATTCAGTGCTGGCGACGTTCAGCACTGGTGGCTGCCGGTGACCGGCAAGGGCGTTCGCACCCGCATATCTGATGACCGCGTCTGGCTTGCTCATGCGGCTGCCCACTACGTCGAAACCACCGGAGACCATGCGGTACTCGAGGAAAGTGTGCCGTTTATCGACGGTCAGACCTTGCAGCCGGGCGAACACGATGCGTACTTCGAGCCATCCGTCTCGGATGAAACGGCGTCGCTTTTCGAGCACTGCGCGCACGCGCTCGATCAGAGTCTCGCGGTAGGCGAGCATGGCCTGCCGCTGATTGGCACTGGCGACTGGAACGACGGCATGAACCGTGTCGGCGAACTGGGACATGGCGAAAGCATCTGGCTCGGCTGGTTCCTGTATGCAACACTTCAGTCTTTCGTGCCCCTGGCCCGGGCACGAGGGGATCAGGCGCGTGTCGCGCGGTGGCAAGCGCACGCACTGCAGTTGCAGGGCGCGCTTGAGGAGTCGGGGTGGGATGGTGACTGGTATCGCCGCGGCTATTATGACGACGGGACGCCGCTGGGCTCAGCAAGCAGCGACGAGTGTCGCATTGATTCGATCGCCCAGTCCTGGGGCGTAATATCCGGGGCAGCGGATACCGTTCGTGCCACCCAGGCCATGGCGTCACTTGACAGTCAACTTGTGGACCCTGACAACGGTCTGGCCTTGCTGTTTACGCCGCCGTTCGACCAGACGCTACTTGATCCCGGTTACATCAAGGGCTACCCACCCGGCATTCGCGAAAACGGCGGCCAGTACACTCACGCGGCGGCGTGGTCGGTGATTGCGTTCGCGCTGCTCGGACAGGCGGACAAGGCAGTCGAACTGCTGTCGCTGCTCAATCCGGTCAACCGCACGAAAACGCGTGTCGATGTTCATCGCTACAAGGTCGAACCGTACGTGATTGCTGCTGACATCTATTCGGTCGCGCCGCATACCGGACGTGGTGGCTGGACGTGGTACACCGGCTCAGCCGGCTGGTTGTATCGGGCGGGTATTGAATCAATTCTGGGCTTCAAGTTGTTGGGCAATCAACTGCAGCTTGCGCCCTGCATTCCCGCCACCTGGCCTTGCTTCGAGATGACCTTTCGGTACAAGAAAACCCGCTACGATATTCTCGTCGAGAACCCGGAGGGCCTCAGCGGTGGAGAGGTGGTTAGCGTGGAACTGGATGGCCAACTGTTGGCAGACGGGCCAGCGCTGATCACGCTGGCGAACGACGGGGAAAATCATCGGGTACGTGTAGTCCTGGGTGCCGGTTTCGCGAAGACACGCTTCGTAGTTCCGTAGCTGATAGGCGCTGCTGACACCGAGGCAAAAAAAAGCCCCGCCGGAGCGGGGCTTTCCAACTTACATGGCTGGTGCCAACTATAAACGGATCTGCGACAGGCGGCGACGCAAGGCGAGTCCGGCGATACCGAGGCCGAAAGCCATCAGCAGGAGTGCTGCCGGTTCCGGTACGGAGGTTCGACTACCCTTGACCCCATACAAAGTGGCATGAGACAGATTCTTGCGATTGTCATACGACCAGTCATATACACCATTTACATCAACCGGCAGCAGGTAGGCGGCCCACTTGATGTCCCTGTTGGTGGTGCTGCCGCCGTCCTTCAGGACGACAACGAGATTGGAATACAGGTTCCACAAGCCGTTGGCCAGCGAGAATGTGCCGTTCTTTGTGCCTTGACCGGCAAATGACCAAAAGCTGGTATTCAGTTCTTCGTCGGTCTTGGTCAGTTCAGTCCAGCTTGTGCTGCCAAAAAAAGCGCCCGTGTTGAGGTCACCGATGCTGTCGTTGGCATCACCGATACCACCATTTCTGCAGGTAGTAGCCGAGGTTCCAAGGTCTGTTGCACCAATCTTGATGCCACCGACGCTCGCAAAGGCACCACACGGCACGGCGTTGGCCGACCCGGCGATAAATAGCCCAGCAAGCGCCAAGGCAGGCACCAGGCAGCCGAATAGTTTGAGTTGCATGTTTATCGTTCTTTTTATGAGCACTGTCAGGCAGCGATGGCCGTAGTCTGGACAACTCGTTCGCGTTTGGTAATGGGCCTTCTAAACATAATTCACATATATTTAGGACGATTCCGACAGGTGTCCCAGTCTCCGTAAGGGCTCCAAATGCGACCCGGCCCATCGGGCACGCAAACCAGGCCTCGAAGCCGGTGCGTTGTGATCGCAGAACTGATGGCCGATCTTTAGCTGTTTGGCACGATACATGGCCGCATCGGCACTCCTGAGCAGGGCGTCGGCAGTGGCGCCGTCGGCAGGGTAGGTGGCAATGCCGATGCTGGGCCGCACGCTCAAAGTCAGCGTGCCGAGATTCATTGGTGCCGATACGGTGTCGCGCAGCTTGCGTGCGAAGTGACCCAGCACATCCCGATTGAGACTTTCCGCCGCCAGGCAAGCAAATTCATCGCCGCCGAGTCGGCTCATCATGTCCTCGGCACGAACCACTCGCGAAAGCCTCGCCGAAATAATCGTCAGCAGCTCGTCGCCGACCTCATGCCCGTATTGGTCATTGACTGGCTTGAAGTCATCCAGGTCGAGGTACAGCACCGAAAGCATGGGGCTGTCTGGTAAGGAGCAGTCAAGGGCCTGGCCAAGCTGCTCAAGGAAGAAGCGGCGGTTCGGCAGGGACGTCAAGCCGTCATGCAGGGCCTGGTGCCGGGCCTGTTGTTCCGCTGCCTGCGTACCAGCCAGCTCGGCACGGGCTTTTACCAGTGCTGATTGCGCATCCAGGACTTCCCGCTCGAGATGCCGGCGCTGCCGACGCTCACCAGCCAGTGCCATGCGCAATTGCTGCACTACCGATAATTGGACCGGCGTGCTGCCGGCAAGCTCGACACTGGCCATAGCGGGGCGACGCACAGATTGCCTCAGAGGGGTGTATTCAACCTTATGGCAAAGGGGTCGTCTGTTCGCCGTCGCACATTGGATCGTGTGGCGGGCAGTTTCGGGATGGTCGTCAGACCGCAAAACCCTTCGGCAGCAGGCGATCGAACTCTTCCTTGACGACGCCGTAGCACTCACAGGCGTGGTGCTCCAGCGCTGCGCGGTCCAGCACCGTGATGCGGCCGCGGCTGTACTTGATCACCTTCAATTTCTGCAACTTGCCGGCTGCTTCGGTGACACCCTCACGGCGCACGCCAAGCATGTTGGCGATCAGTTCCTGCGTCATCACCAGTTCGTTGGTCGGCAGCCGGTCGAGGCTGAGCAGCAGCCAGCGGCAGAATTGCTGGTCTACGGAATGATGCCGATTGCAGACTGCGGTCTGCGCCATCTGCGTCAGCAGGGCCTGTGTATAGCGCAGCAAGAGGCGCTGCATGGGTCCCCCACGAAGAAATTCGTCCTTCACATAGCGGCCTCGCAGCCGGTAGGCCTGGCCCGAACTCTGGACGACGGCCCGACTTGACGTCGACTCACCACCCATGAACAGTGCGATGCCGACCAGTCCTTCGAGTCCCACGATGGCAATTTCGGCTGAAGAACCGTCTTCCATTACGTACAGCAGGGAGACAATGCTGGTCGTCGGGAAAAAAACATCCTTCATCGTAGTGCCGGCTTCGTACAACACTTTCCCCAGCGGCATATCCGTGAGTTCAAGATGGGGCTGGATACGGGCCCACTCAGCCGCAGGCAGTGCCGCAAGCAGTTGATTCTGAATTTCCCGATCTGCCACTGTGTACTCCGAATTCGCGCAGGCCGGCCAGCCGGTTAGTGGTCGCGCCACCAGGCGACAAATTCGTCAAAGTTGATTGCGCCATCGTCATCGCTATCAACCTCGTCGAAACCGACACGTGCTTCGGCGTCACTGACCTCGGCCTCGAGTTGTTCGAGCATTTCAACGAACTCGGCAAATTCGATGCGGCCGTCCTTGTTGGCGTCGTTGTAGCGAAAGCTTTCGTTAAGCTCTTTGAGCTCATCCGGTTCCGGTTTCACAATATTTCTTCCTGCTGGTTGCTTCAGGTACGCCCAGGAGTTGTCGTGCTATCGTAGCTCTGGCCGAAGTCACGGTCGAGTTTTACTCCATTTTCTTCGCGAGAGTCAGGCAGACTATTTCATCGACAGCATTATTCTTCCACCCGACATTCCGTTATGGCACCGAGCCTACCGCTGGAATCAAAGCTTCTGAGAGTACCCATGTTACCCAAATTACATATCGTGATCTGTTCCACCCGGCCAGGCCGGGTTGGCCCTTCCGTGGCGCGCTGGTTTCATGAGGTTGCCGAGAAGCATGGCAAATTCAATACAGAACTCGTGGATCTGGCTGACTTCAAGTTGCCGGTCTATGACGAGCCGGTTCATCCGGTTCAGCAGAAATACACGCACGAGCACACGAAGAAATGGAGCGCGAGCGTAGCTGCTGCCGATGCCTATGTATTCGTGACGCCGGAATATAACTTCAACCCGACACCGGCGCTGGTTAATGCGCTGAACTTTGTCTACAGGGAATGGAACTACAAGCCCTGTGGATTCGTCAGCTATGGCGGTGTGTCTGGCGGCCTGCGTGCAGTGCAAGCCACAAAGCTGCTGATTACGACCCTGAAGATGATGCCGATGTTCGAGAGCGTCATGGTGCAGATGGTCGCCAGGCAAATTGATGAAAAAGGCAAATTCAATTCAAACGAGAAGATCGACAAGTCCGCCATTACGCTGCTGGATGAATTGCTGCGCTGGACCAAGGGTCTCAAGGCGATGCGCGAGTCACCATCTGAATAGCGCTATCCGCGCTGTTGTTCCTTCGTTACTCCGGATCCCGATATCGCCCTGATATCGCCTGCGATTGCGGTAACTACTGACTTGCCGGTTGCAACCGGTTCCTTTAGAAGTCGGTCTGACCGTTGGCGGGATTGCTGTGTGTAAGCGCGCAGGCCTGCAGCTTGTTTGAATGTTCAGGCTGGCTGACCCTTCAGCACAACATTAGTAGTGGGGAGATGATGTTGGTGTTTTTGCAAAACCGTTCCGGTAAAAGTATTCCGGCCGCGCTGGCTGCGTTGGGCATGATGGCGGGCATGTCTACCCCCGCAGAGGCCATCGACGAGATTATCGTGACCGCCAAGCAACGTGAACAGAAGTTGCAGGATGTCCCGCTGTCCATCGCCGTGTTCAACGAGACCGAACTTGAGCGCGCGCGAATCACTGAACTGCGTTCACTGGCGGAATACACACCCAACCTGGTATTCACCGCCGGGCTCGGTCGTGAGTCACCGAGCACACTGGCCATCCGTGGCATCGCGCCTAATACCGGTGATATCCGTCTGCAGGGTGTCAGCGTATTTCTGGACGGGATTTATGTTGGCGGTGCTGTGCAGAGCCTCGACCTGACCCAGCTCGAACGGGTGGAAGTGCTGCGGGGACCGCAGGCGACCACCTTCGGACGACAGACCTACGCTGGCGCGATGAACTACGTGACCAAGTCGCCGCGCACCGAAAAATTCACAGGGATCGTTAAATCCAACTATTCGGCCAATCGCGGTTCAGAAGAGGACAACTGGCAGCTCAGCGCCAATATCCGGGTGCCGGTGATCGACGACACCCTGTGGCTGGAGCTCGGCGGGACCAAAAAGGTGCTCGGCGAGATGAGCCACAACGGTTCCCGGGTAAACAGGAATACAGCTAACGAGGTGGATCGCCAGATCAATGTGGGCCGGGAAACGACCGAGGCCTTCAGTGGCGCGCTGCTGATAGAGCCGGTGGAAAACCTGTCTATCACGCTGCGTGCCATGCTCAGCGAAGATCGCGATGGTCCACCACTGGCAGTTGCGACCCATCCGCAGGAGTGGGCCGCCAACGGAGTGCCTGTCAGCACGCGTGGCAGTGGCGTGCTCTGGCCTACGGGCGATATCTTTGCGCCATCGCCGTCTGCCGTGAGCTGTGACTCGGCCGCCGGTCGCCCGAATAATTGTGGTGTAGACCGCAATCGGCAGTTCTTCTCCACCAACATCAGCTACAAGCTCGGTAGCTATGAGATCAGTTACCTGGGCGGCTGGACGAGTGATGATCGCTGGAGCAATACTGATCTGTACCTGCGCGGTGCCAGCCCCGATCCGTTCTTCGGTGATGTTTACAGCCGTCCCGGTCCTTCCCCGGACAGCAAGGCGTCGCCATTTTTCAGCGCGCAGAAACAGCAATACAAGAATCAGAGCCACGAGCTGCGCGTGCTCTCGCCAGTAGGCGAAAAGCTGACCTGGCGTGGGGGCCTGTATTACTTCTCCGAAAGCGAGCGTTTCGGTGTGGCGTCGCTCCAGTCGGCAACCAATCCCGATGGAACCTTCCGTGGGCGCCAGGAAGTAGAAAACTACGCGGTTTTTGGCGGGCTGACCTATGCCATTACCGAACAGTGGGCAGTCGAGGCCGAGGCCCGTTGGCAGCGTGAAGACAACAAGCTGGGGCCATGCCTGACGGGGCAGTGTTCGGCGTCCAACGTACGGGATTATTCCACCACCGAGACGGATGACGATTTTCTTCCGCGCCTGACCCTGACCTATCGTCCGACTACAGCCATGATGTTTTATGCGCTCTATTCCCAGGGCACCAAGGCAGGCCGCTACAACACCAACCAGGCTACCGATTTTCTGTATGTGGACCCCGAGGAGCTCAGCAACTATGAGATCGGTGCCAAGACCGACTGGCTGGGTGGTCGCCTGGCTGTCAACGCGGCTGCCTTCCTGATCCGGGTCAAGGACCAGCAGTTCTCGACGGTGGCGTTGATCAATGGTGTCCCCCAGACCGCGTACCAGAATATTGGCAAGTCAGATGCTGACGGCTTTGAGCTGGACGCCCGTGTGGTGATTACCGATCGCTGGACAGCGGCGGCCGGCATTGCCTATGCCTCCCAGGAGTACACCAACGACTTCGCACCGACGGACACGAACCTGCTCAGGCTGTTCGATGGTGAATCCTTCAAGGGCAAGTCTGCAATGAGCCTGCCCGAATGGACCGGCTTTGCATCAACCCAGTATGTGCAGCCCGTCACGGCAGATATGGAGCTCGTGCTTGATGGCAGTGTGACCTACCGGGGCGACTCCTATGCCGACCAGGCGAACCTGGCCACGGTTCCGGACATCACCCGGGTCAATCTGCGGGCGTCACTCAATACCAGGCATTGGGAGCTGGCCGGCTATGTCCAGGACCTCTTCTCCAATGACGAGCCGATTGCCGGTCTGACGAATGCGACCAACACCTGCCTGTATCTGGCGCCGCCGGCCGGCGAGCCAAACTATGCGGCTGGCCAGAGGTGCCTGGCCGTAGTTCTAGATCGGGGCCGCGAGGTGGGCGCCAACCTGAGCTACCGCTTCTAGCGCTACTTGCGACAGTGCCGTGCCCCAATGAGTGGGGCACGGCACTGTTCCCTTTTATGGTTGCCCGGGCTGCAAAGCTTCCGTGACGGGACCAGCAGCGGGTATCGGTAACGCCAGACGACGTCGGCCTTCAGGATATCCAGCTCCGTATCGCCGCTCTTCACGCCAGTATTCATGTCGATCGGCCGTATGAGGCTTTGACACCAAAGTTGTCGTTGACATCCCAGCGCATACCGACTGCCCCGGACCAGGTCGTTACGGTATCGCTATAAGTGTCGAAGTACGATGCACAGATGTAGCCCCACCAGGGATCCCACCAGCAACCTGTACTCACAGGGCCGTTGGCAATATTTGAATCGATATCAGTCCATCCAAAGCCCACTTCGATAAATGGCGTGACAGGTCCCTGGAGGAAGTTGAACGTACCCTTGCCCTGGATGGAGAGGGCGTCAAGCCGTGCGCTGATGGTTTCGAGCGGCGGGCCCGTGTCTGGCAGAAAGGTTGCCTTGTAGCGAGGTGATACCCAGCTAAGGTCCAGGCCCAGGGCGAGACGGTTGGTGAAGTTGTAGGCACCACCCAGGCTAAAGCCAACCTCGCTGTCGATATCCAGGCCGGTGCCCTGTTCGCCATCGACGGTCACAGAGTCGGAATTAAACAAACCGACATTGAAATCCCAGGTCTGGGCCCGGTCCCGGGCGGAGGCTGGGCCGGTCATGGCAAAGGCTACGATTCCGAAGAGCAACGCCAGCCGCAGTTGTCGTGAAATTCTCATATGGGATTCTCGTTCAAAGTACAAAAAAAGTCGTGGTTCGATCAGCAGGCCGCAAGCGTATCGTGAAGCGCCATCGGGATCACTTACTTTCTATACAATTCGCGACAGGCAGAATTCGCCATTGTCCCGGCTGGCACTTACTTTCATTGTCAATTCATGAGACCACGTCCGAACAAAGAAGCACGATACGTGTGGTTTCTGTTGATTTTGGCAGGGTTGCTTTCAAATCCGGTGTCAGCAGAAGATTCTCTGGAGTCCGTGACGCCCTCACCGGCAAAAGAGGCCGAAGGTCATCAGCATACTTTGCTGCATGATCTCCGGCAGTCCGATTTTCGCCCGGCGTATAGCCTGGAATCGGTTAGCAAGCGGATTGGCCATGACTTTCACGGAGCGCTCGCTGCCGGAAGTGAGTGTTGGGGATGATTATTTTGTGGATACCGGGGCAATCGACGGGGCGGATGAAATTCTCCGAATCGGATTTGAAGCCAACAAGGTTGCCGGTAAATTTTCCTGGCAGGCGGAGTTGCTGGCCACGAAGGTTATTCGTGATGATGCGGAAGACGTACACTTCACCGGTGACTACCTGTATGCAAGCTGGTTTTTAAGCAATGATTCGCGCAACTACAGTTCGGCAACTGGCGCATTTCTTGATGTCAAACCGAACAGCCCGGTGTGGCAGGGTGGTTGGGGTGCGTGGGAGTTGGGGTTGCGAGCAAGTTCCGTAGACCTGAATGACAAGGATATCGTTGGTGGCCGGCAGCGCGACCTCACACTGGGTCTGAACTGGTATCTCAATGACCAGTTCCGCA
>JAWKZI010000022.1:0-30448 GCA_041396045.1 Gammaproteobacteria bacterium
TTTCTCCTTCAGCCGTGCCGCGAATTCAGGGTAGATGCGCGCTGCGGCGCGCATGGCTTGCGGGATTCCCCAAAGTATGACGGACAGCTTCATGCAACACTCCTGATCACTGGCTGGAAATCGCCGGCCTTTGGCACCGGCAGACTAACGACCATGATCCTATGATTTCTGGACATCGGGGATTCTAACAATTGTCACGGCATCCGGACTTTGGCGTTCTGCACGACGGTTTTGCCTGACGGAGTCGCTGGGCTACACTCCCCGGCCTTCCTGGCCGCCCGAATCGAGAACCTGCACTGTGAGCGCCCATCCCTGGCTTGGCGAAACCCCCTGGCCCACCAAACCGCTACCGCGCGACGTCCTGACGGATCGTATTGAACACTTTCTGGGAACGCACTGGATGGGGGTTTTGTGCACTATCAGCAAAAACGGGCCCATTGGCAGCCCCATCGAGTACCACGCCGAGGGCACCATCGCCTACGTCTTGCCCCAACCGGGCAGCCCCAAGCTCGCAGCGATGCGTAAAGACCCACGGGTGTGCCTGGCGATCTATGGCGAAAACAGCGGCTGGGCCAGCGTGCACGGTGCCCAGCTGTTTGGCAACGTCGAGTTCCTTGCGCCTGGAACGCCGTCGCATGACCACGCCATGACGATTTATCGCTGGCAGGCATCAGCCGCCCAGCTCGGGAAGCCGCTGGACCGACCACCACAGATCGAACTGGCACGCATCAATCCGGAGCGCATCGTTTACACCGAACAGTGGCTCCGCAAGGACGGTTACGGGCCGCGACAGATCTGGCACCGGGATCCCGAGGTTACCGGGCGGGCCCGGCAGTACGGCCACTGACACCGGCAGTCACGCTCAGTGTTTGCAAGCCCCGACAGCCTGGTCGCCCTGGGCCTGATCGCCGCCGCTCTCGGTTTGCGGCATGGACTCGATGCCGATCACCTTGCCGCCATCGACGGTCTTGCCCGGTTTAACAACAGCAGCAGTGCCCGTCCCGGGTCGGCGCGATGGTGCGGACTCTACTTTGCCATGGGACATGGCCTCGTCGTCATTATCATCGCGCTCACCGTCAGCCTCCTTGCCGACCATTGGCAGGCTCCTCCGGCACTGATGAATATCGGCGCCTGGATTTCAATCGCGTTTCTCACTTTACTGGGCCTCGCCAATCTCTTCGCCGCAATGCGCGCCAAACGCAATGCGGTAGTGCGGCCCGTTGGCATGCGGAGCCGTCTGCTCGGTCGGCTCATGACCGCAAGCAATCCGATCACCATCGCAGCCGTGGGTGCCCTGTTTGCCGTTTCTTTCGATACGGTGAGTCAGGCAACGCTGTTCGCCGTGCTACCCGCACAGTACGCAGGGATCGAGGCGACATTGATGCTGGCGCTGCTCTTTACGCTGGGCATGGCGCTCGTCGATGGCCTGAACGGACTGTGGATTTCCCGCCTGCTCGGCCGCGCTGATCGCCTGGCCGCTGTCGCATCCCGAATCATGAGCCTTGCGGTAGCCAGCCTGAGTCTCGGGGTGGCCGCCATTGGCGCACTGAAATTGTATTCACCCACAGTGCGTGGCTGGACCGATGGCCGGGACCTCGCCATCGGAGCCGCAGTCGTACTAGCCGTGGCAACCAGTTTTCTGCTTGCCATGGCGTTCGGGCGCCAGACCGGCGCCGGTGAGCCTAGCTAGGCTCGAACAGTTCCTGCAGTGCGCCGCTGCCCGGATTGCGGACGATCATTGACCGGCACTTGCCACGACCCGGCAGATCGATCGCCATCGGTGCCGAGTACACTTCAGCGCCGACCGCTGCGCAGGCACTGGCCGTTTCGTCCAGATCACTGACCTGAAAGGACTGGGCCAGGTAACCGATATTCGGTGGCACCGCATCAGGCACCAGATTGGGCACCTCGTAGTTCATCGGCGTCGCCAGCGCAATCTTGCCGTACTCGTGATACCCCTGCACAAGCACACTCCGGGTCTGCGCTTCCTCGGGAAGACACAGGGCACGATTCGTTTCTGCACCTTTGAGCACGGATTCAATGAATACCGTCATGTGCAGCGGCCCGTAATAAAAAGCCAGCGCCTTGTCCATGTCGAAAACGCCATGGGCCGTGGTGACAACTGACGTAAAGCCGGTTGGTGTGCGACCGTACTTGTCGATGAATTTGACGATGTGCCCAATTACTGTTTTGGGATCGTCGGAGAGCAACTGGATCATGTTGATCACCACACCGTCCGGACCATCGAAGGCCGCCTCCAGGGTTTCTCCCACCGCCGGACCAAAATTATTGCGCGCCGGCTTGCTCCAGAAATTAAATCCGTTGGCCGTTAGCTTGGCGTGGTCCTTCGCAATATCACTGGCGTAGATATTCAGATTGAACAATCCGGTGGCACGACGGATGTCCGGTGGCCGTACCAGTTTTCGATCTGGTGCATCGAACTCCATGAGTTGAATGCGACCAACCGGATCGGCACCATGTTCCAGAAATGCGCAGTGGGCCTTCGAGCCCGCAGGCAGATGCCAGTAACGCTCGAACTCGGCACCTTGCCAGGTCCGCTTCTCGGAGACCTTGAGCCCGAGGGTGCCGGCATAGAAGTCCAGAGAAGCATCCAGGCTTCTGGCCCCGATGACGGCCACGCTGAGCGGCACGCTGACGGGCTTGTCGGCACCGGTTGTTTTGTTGTTCATTCGTAATGACTCCTGAGAGGCCGGGTATGGCTGGCTGTTTGTCGCTGATTCTATAGAAAGAACAATAGCCTTTCTGGCCTGTACACTTCTGCAGCCAACTTCTTCAATCGGGTGTGCGCTTGCGCGCTTTTCAACCTCAGGTTGAAAGTTACCGGGACCGCTCCTGCGGCGGCAGCAGCCTCAACGCCAGCGCCTTGTACACCGGCATGTGGCAAACCAGCGCCGAGGCACCTCGCGCGATCAACACGGTTGCCAGGATCGGCAGCAGCATGGCGTTGTTGTCAGTCATCTCCATTGAAATCACGGCAGATGTCAGTGGCGCCTGGGTGACGCCGGTCAGGAAAGCGCACATGCCGAGCAGCACCACTGCCGAGTGGTCTACATTCGGCAGCAGCGCCGCGATGTTGTGACCAAAGCCTGCGCCCACTGCCAGCGCCGGAGAGAACAAACCGCCAGGTATCCCGGCCAGGTACGACACCAGATTCGCCGCCAGCTTGACCACGCCAAACTCGTGACCAACGCCAGGCTCTCCCTGAATCAACGCGCGGGCCTGCTCATATCCGGAACCGAAAGCACCAGTGCTGAAGGCGATGCCGAGCACCGCAAGGATCAGACCCAGGCCAGCAGCCGTCGCCACGGGATGACGTCTGCGCAGTTTGCCAAACCAGCGGGGACGGCCGTCCAGCGCCATCAGCATGGTTCGGCTGAATCCGCCACCCGCCAGACCGCACAGTGCGCCACAGACCAGCACCGCCAGCCAGCCCTGACCCAGCGGCAGCGACGTCGTCACAGTGCCGAAATAGGAATAGCTGCCAACCAGCCCCAGCGACACCACCCCACCGACGATTACGGCAGTCAGCAGGGTTCCGGAGAACCGGTGCTCGAACGCTCCACTGAGTTCCTCGATTGCGAACACCACGCCCGCGAGCGGCGTGTTGAAGGCAGCTGCAATACCCGCCGCACCTCCGGCAAGCAGAAAGCGGGACGTCTGATGCGGATCGCTGAAGCCCAGACGGCGACCGATGGCCTGCATGATGCCGGCGCCGACGTGCACGGTCGGCCCCTCACGGCCAACCGACGCGCCGCCGACCAGTGCAAAGACGGTCAAGGCCAATTTGGCCGCGACGACCCGCATCGACAACTGGCTTTCGCGCCACGACTGCGGCGCACGCAGCGCAGCAATCACCTGGGGAATGCCGCTGCCCCGGATCGCCTGCAGACCCCGGGTGGTGGACCAGGCCAGCGCGGCAAACACACACGGCGTCAGCAGCAGCGGCCAATAAGTGGAATGGGAAACGATTCGTTCGAAGATCGAGAAGGCGGCATCGCTGGCCTTGGCAAACAGCAGCGACGCCAGGGCGACCGCTACGCCGCCGCCCCACAATGCCAGTCGCCGCTTCCAGCTTTCGCGCGAGAGCAGTTGCCTCAGCCCTGCTTCCTGCTCGTTGGATTCATGGCCGTCGCGCGCTGACATCCGGCTATTGTCGCACGCAGCCGGCTACGTCGAATTCAGATGCCGTTTTTTCCCTCTACCGGCGAATCGGAACTGCCCGTTTCATCCTTGAAGCTGACTTCGACACGACCATTGTGCTTCAGGGTGAGCGGATTACCCCGCCGGTCCACAGCGCGACCAGCGGCAACCCGAACCCAGCCCTCACTCATGCAGTATTCCTCGACGTCGTTGCGTTCTCGCCCGTTGAAACGCACATCCAGCGGACGCGCCAGAACGGCTTCGTCGTAAAACGGGCTCTTTGGATTGACTGACAAGCGATCAGGTGGGCTTTCGGCCATAAATGAACTCTGCAAAGTGTAAAAGGATGTAGCGCATTTACTATCCCATCTCTGCGGCAACCGCGCCACTGTAAACTGTCGCAGCGGATTGCCCGCCTGGAGCAAGCAGTGGAAAAGCCAACTATTGTGGTGGTCAATGGAACTGCCAATGAGGGTTACTGGTCTGTCTGTTACCTGCTAAAAACCGGGCTGTTCAACGTTCGCACCACCGTTCGGCGCCCCGACAGCGCCCTCTCGGAACGACTCCGACGCCTGGAGTTCGACGGACGTCACTGCGAGATCGTGCAGGCTGCAACTGACGATGAGACCGCCCTGCGCAGTGCCTTCGCCGGAGCACAAGGAATCTACGGAACCAGCATTTACAACATCTATGCCAAGCGTTACCGACCTGCCAATCCCGAAGAAAGGACGCAGTGTCATGCCTTGATCAATGCGGCAAAGTCGTGCACTACGCTGGAGCACTTCGTCTGGCAGACCATGACACGATTCGAGATACCGCCGGAAACTCTCGGCCTCGAGACACCCATCCACTTTCGTACCAAATGGCAATTTGAAGATGTCATCAAGCAGGCGGGGTTGCCCTGGACTTTCCTTCGTCAGTCGCCGTACCTGCGCCAGCTCAAGTTCGGCATGCAGTTCCGCAATCGTCTGGTGTATCCGTATCCTCCGGATACGCGTATTTCGTTCGTCGCCGAAGAGGATCTGGGAAAGCTGGTCGCAGCGATTTTCGCCAATCGCAGCGCTTATATGCACCAGGCTGTCAACGGCGTTTCCGAGGTCATGACGCCGGTAGAGATAGCCGAACGTGCCCACCGGCTTATGCCTGCTTTCAGCCCGAAGTATCGTCAATCCACGTGGATCGAGAATGCCTTCTTCGACCATGTGATCGTCGGCCTCAGGCCAGCGTACCGCTACCCGTCACAGATCAACGCAAACCTCCGCGCCGGCAACTATTTCGACATGACCCTGCACGACAAGGCACACTGCGAACGCCTGCTAAGTCCGCTTGGAATGACCACGCTGGAAGACTGGCTACGTGAGCACTTTCAAACCACGTAGCAGTAACTTGCGAGCACCTTGATCGGCCTCAATCGGCCAGGCGCTGACTCGCGATCCTTGCACCTTCAACCAGCGCACCCAGCTTGGCGAAAGCCACATCGCCGTCAACGGCACCGTGCCCGGCAAAGGTGGCAAATCCACAGTCAGTACCGGCAATGACCCGCTCCACACCGACAATATCAACAAACCGGCCGATGCGTTCGGCAACCAGCAGCGGGTGCTCGATAAAGTTCGTAGTCGAATCGATCACGCCGGGGATCAGCAGCTTGTCGTCAGGGATCTTCGCGTCACGAAAGACTGTCCATTCATGTGCATGACGCGGATTGGCTGACTCGAACAGCAGCGCTTGCGCCCTCGCCTTCAGCACCACTGGCAGCACCATGTTCATCGGCGCGTCCAGATGGTGGGGCCCTTCATAGTTACCCCAGCAGACGTGCAGCCGTACGCGGTCTGCCGGAATATTCCGCAGCGCGTGGTTCAGCACCTCAATATGCAGGCTGGCGAGTTTCAGGTACTCCTGATCGCTCTGGTGCCTGAAGATCGTGTGCCGACCCATGCCGATATCCGGCGAATCAATCTGCAGCAGGAATCCTGCGGCAACAATAGCTTCGTATTCGATACGCATCGCCTCGGCCAACGCATCCAGATAGGCCTCGTGGCCGGGGTAGTAATCGTTGGGCTGGAAAAGTGCGATCACGCCGGGAGACGCCGAGTTCATGAATGCCTCGACCGGCGGCGAAGCCTTAAGGGCAGCCTGGAAGTTATCGAGGTCCGTCTGTAGCGGCCCCAGATCCTTGACCCGGATCTCACCGATGCACCGGGGCGGTTTTACCGCAGAACGCGTGCCAGACGCCTGCCGTCGTTGCAAGGTTCCCGGGAATTCAAGCATGTCCTGTGCGGGTTCACGGTCGGACTCACCACCCAGCCCGGTGAGTCGATCCTTGATGTACGTGGCGTAACTGACCTTGCTCAGTTCGCCGTCACTGACGATATCGAGGCCAATCTGGTTCTGGCGCTGGACGATGTCACGGATTGCGCGGGTGATCACGGCGTCGGCCCGGGCACGGTCGATGGTGTCGCCCGCTTCCCGCGCAAAGACGACATCAACCACAGCCTGCGTTCTCGGCAGACTGCCGACATGGGTCGTCAGGATTCTGCTGGAGCTGGTTTTCATGCGGGAGCTTTCATGTTCCGGCCCAGAGCCTCGCGCTCAGAATGGCCACACCGCAGGCGCCAGCGTCACTGTGACTGTACCGAGCAGCAGATTCAGCGGCACACCGATGCGCAAATAGTCGGTAAACCGGTAGCCGCCCGGGCCATACACCATCAGATTCGTCTGATAACCGATTGGTGTGGCAAAGCTTGCGGAAGCCGCCATCATGATGCAAGCGACAAATGGCCAGAAGCTCACGCCCAGACTTTCAGCGGTGGCCTGGGCAATTGGAAATACCAGCACAGCGGCAGCATTGTTGCTGATCAATTCCGTCAGGAACATCGTCAGCGTATAGACCGCTGCCAGGGCGAGCCACGGGTGATCTCCGGCAAGGTCGAGCCAGCCGCCGGCGAGCGCAGCGCCGACACCACTCTTCTCGATTGCAGCCCCAAGGGCAAACGACGCACCGATCGTCACAAGCACGGACCAATCGATACGTTCGCGCGCCTTGGCCGTAGTCGTACACCGTGTGGCAATCATGAGCCCGCCGGCAACCAGCGCCGCCTCGAGTATCGGCAGTATATTCAGTGCCGCGACGCTCACCATTGCCACCAGAATCGCTATGGCCACCCAGGCACGGTCGTGTCTGGGCACACTTGCACCCTGCACTTCGCTGACGAGCAGGAAGTCCCGGGATCTGGCGTGCCGGGTCATAAACGATGGCCGCGATTCGAGTAGCAGCGTGTCGCCAGGGCGCAGTGCAATGAGGCCAATTTTGCCACTCAAACGTCCGCCATTGCGCGCAACTGCAATCACCACAGCGTCATAGCGCGAGCGGAAGCGGCTGTCTCGAATCGTCTTCCCCACCAGCGGACAGGTGTCGGAAATGACCACTTCTACAAGGCAGCGCTCCGGACGTGGCGAACCGGGCTCGAACAACTGCTCGGGCGCGGGCACGAGACCGCGAGTCTTGACGAGGTCAACCATCGATTCAACCGCACCGACAAACAGCAAGCGATCGCCAACCCGTAATACTTCGGTTGGTGCCACCGCCGGCAGGACGACTTCGGCACGCCCGATTTCAGCCAGGAATGCCCCGGGCAGGTTTCTCAGGCCTGCCTGCTCGACAGTTCTGCCTATGAGGCCGCTGCCCTTCTCGACCAGCATCTCAAGCGCGTACTCGCGGACGTCAAGCGACTCCCGCAGAGGCGGTATGCGCTCTGGCAACAACCAGCGCTGGGCCAGCATGATGAACAATATGCCGGTAATGGCACACGGCAAGCCGACAGCGCCAATCTCGAAGAACCCCATCTGGCCCATGTTGTTCGACTTGAGAAGCAGACCCTGCACGATGAGGTTCGTACTGGTTCCAATGATTGTGCAGCTACCGCCGAGAATGGCTGCGTAACTCAACGGAATCATCAGCTTCGAAACGGACAGGCCGGAACGACGTGCCCACTCCCCGACGACGGGAACGAGCATCGCCACCAGCGGCGTATTGTTGAGGAAAGCACTCATCGCCGTGACTGGCAGCATCAAACGCAGTTGTGCGGCAATCAGGCTGACTGGTCGCCCGAGCAGTCGGGCACCCAGTGCATGAACCGCACCGGTGTCGATCAGGCCAGCCACGACGACATACAGTATCCCGACGGTAATGACGCCCGGATTGCCAAACCCGGCCAGCGCCTCGGTCGGAGTCAACACACCGGCCAGCAACAGCATGGTGGCCGCACCAACGAGGGTGAGATCGTTGGGCAATCGTGTGCCGATCAACGTGCCGAGGGTTCCGGCAACCACAAGTATTGTGATCCAGGCGTCAAGGCTCATCGCAATTTTCCCCGTACCCGTTGCCTGGGTGTCTGACGAGGGCGTCTGCGGCGAATGGTAAGGGTAATTCGGGTTATTGCGTCGCCCACACCCGGAAGCGCTGCATATTATTTTGCCATTAGGATAGATTGGCGATAGATGGCAACTTGCGGTGTGTGGGTGGAATCATGGAAACGCGCGTTGACCTGGTCGATATGGCCAGCTTTTATCTGGCCGACGAAATTCCGTTGGAGGAATTTTGCACCGCCTGTGAGCGATGGTGGGAGGCCAATCGTACCGACATGCCGGAAAATGAAGTTGCGGCAAGCAAAGCCCTGATCGACGCTATCGCCTGGTACTCCGAGGATGACACCGCCTGTATTCCAGCAGGCAAAAAGCGAGACGAACAATCAGTTCGTCTCGCAGTGATGGACTATCTGGAGTTTATGTTGCGGAGCCGAAACGCAAAAGAATAGACGCGCCGCAACAAGAATATCAGCGCATGGTGAAGGTCTTGCCTTCCTTCTTGGCCCGCTTTTCGGCCTTTTTCTCGGACATGGTTTTTGCCGGTTTCTTCTTGGCCTCGCGACTGCTCGACCGTTCCTTCGACATCATCAGCACTCCTGTGTTTTAGAGGGGAACTAACGCGTTCATACAGTACTACTTACCGGGCAGGTTTGCCCGAATTTAAGCGGCCTAACGGTGGTAACCCGCACCCGGCCGTGACCGGCAATAGTCGCCGAATGGAGCGTTTATATTGCCGATACGCTACCGTGAGGCATGAAAATCCCCAAGCCACTGCAGCCCCTGATTGACGACGGCATCATCGACGAGGTTCTGAGACCACTGAAAAGCGGCAAGGAGGCCTCCGTCTACATCGTGCGCTCCGGCACAACAATCCGCTGTGCCAAGGTCTACAAGGACATGGGACAGCGCAGCTTCCAGCAACGGGTGCAATACCAGGAAGGACGGCAGGTGCGGGGCAGCCGCCAGGCCCGGGCGATGGGCAAGCGCAGCCGGTTCGGGCGCAGTGAACAGGAAAGCGCCTGGAAGAATGCCGAAGTCGATGCCCTGTACCAGCTCGCGGCCGCGGGCGTACGCGTACCGGAACCCTATGGCTACTTCAACGGCGTACTCATTATGGAAATGATTACCGACGCCGAGGGCTTTTCGGCGCCCGGACTCGGTGATGTTGCACTGACTGCGGAGCAGGCTCGCGACTTTCACGGATTCCTGATCGGCCAGATCGTGCGGATGCTCTGCGCGGGGCTGATCCACGGCGATCTGTCCGAGTACAACGTACTGGTCGGGCCGGCCGGCCCGGTCATTATCGACCTGCCCCAGGTAGTCAGTGCCGCCAGCAACAACAATGCCCGGATGATGCTCTGGCGGGATGTCGACAACATCACCACAACCCTTGGTCACTTTGCACCCGAGTTGATGACCACGCGCTACGGCGAGGAAATGTGGGCGCTGTTCGAAGCGGGCCTGCTACAGCCGGAGACCCGGCTTACCGGATTATTCGTCCGCGATGAGCGTGCTGCCGACGTGGACAGCACGCTGCTGCGATTGATGATGCACGTGAAGGGCAATACGACGCCAACTGGGCCGCGACGAGGCCGAGCTGGCGTAGTACCTCCTGGCGGTCGGACTATTTCACCACGAGAGTCGCCTCCATCGTGGGATGAAACTTGCAGAACAGCGCGACAGTACCTTTCTTTGCGGTCATTCGTACCGTCGTGTCGGGTTTGAGGTCGACATCGAAGCTGCCGTCGCGGGCAGTGGCAGTATGTTCAAAGAGGTCGCGATTGACCCATTCGATGGTGTCGCCGGCATGAATGTCGGCAGGGATCGGGCCATACTCCATCTTGTCGACCACGATGACATGCACGCGTGGTGCCGGCGCCGCGTCAGCCGCCGTGGCGGGTGCCACTCCGGCACCCGCCAGCAGCAAACCAACGAGCATGATCATGATACGAATCATGATGTGTGCCTTACTTCAGGCCCTGAGCGAGCTGCTCGGCATGCTTCTCGTGCGACTGGAACAGTTTCAGGCCAGTCTCCAGCAGTGCTTTCAGCTCCGGATTCTGCGCCGACGGGATCAGGGTGTCCTTCAGTGCAGTATTAACAGTCTGATGGAAGGCAATCTCGTTCGCCGCATAGGCCTTGTCGTATGCAGTGCCGTTGAGGGTCGCGAGCGTCTTCTGTTCGGCGGCAGCGCTGCTGGCCAACGACTGGCTGGTGGCATTGTCTTGTGGCGTCACACCCAGTTTATCCACCAGCGCCAGTGCCTGTTTGTTCACAGCGGCATGGTCGCGCGCCATTTCCTCGGCAAAGGCCCGCACCTTCGGGTTCTGCGACTTCTGCAGCGCCTGTTGTGCGGCAGTGATGTCAATGGCACCAGCGGTATAGGCGATATGTGCAATCTGCGCGTCATTGATGGCAGGCGCAGGTGTGGCAGCGTCTGCGCTGACCATGGAGCCCGCCGCAACGATGATGGCGATGCTAACAACGGTTTGTTCATGGGAGAAATTCCTTGTGTTGATGAAAGGCGACCATCTGTCGCCTGTACCCATGTGATGCAGCACCAGCGCGCAGGTTCCCGCCATGTCCACGGGAACCGGGGTGGCAGCAGTTGCATCGTATGGTCTGTCCTCCCAACGAAGGCACGCCATGCTCGAAACCAACCAGGCCCTTGCTACGCCACTGGCTGCTGCATCGCTACCTGCCAGCAAATGCCCACGGCCCACCCGCGCTGAAGCTGAAGCTGCAGTACGCACCTTGATCCGGTGGGCTGGCGACGATCCCGGACGTGAGGGTTTGGTGGCCACGCCGGCTCGCGTGGTCCGCGCCTACGAAGAATGGTTCGCCGGCTACCAACAGGACCCGGTCAAGCTGCTCAAGCGGACTTTTGGCGAAGTCGGGGGTTATGACGATGTGGTGATCCTGCGTGATATTCCGCTGCAATCAACTTGTGAACACCACATGGCGGCAATTCGTGGTGTTGTGCACATCGCGTACCAGCCCCGCCATCGTGTGGTCGGCATCTCCAAGCTCGCACGGCTCGTCGAGGTCTTCGGCCGACGCCTTCAGATCCAGGAGCGGCTGACCACGGAAATCGCCGACGCGCTGGCCGACACGCTGCAGCCACGCGGGCTGGCGGTGATCGTGCAGGCCAGCCATGAATGCCTGTCATCGCGCGGCGTGCGCCTGCACGGGGTGGCGATGCAGACCCGTCGCCTGCTCGGTGAGTTTGCCCGGGAACCGCGGCGACGGGAGGTCCTGACAGCCCTGGCCGGTTGAGCCCGGGAACCTCGGGGCATGCAGATGCATCGAATCAGGTGTAGAAGGAGACAATCATGCCAATTCCTGCCCATGCCGTACCCGTTGACTATGGCGCCCTTGACGACAACGCGCTGGTGGCGCTCGTTTGCAATGGCGAGCGCAATGCATTCCGCTTCATCATGCGGCGTTGCAACCAGCGCCTGTTCCGCGTCGCGCGTGCCGTGATCGGCAACGACTCGGAAGCCGAGGACGTGTTGCAGGAGTCATATATGCGCGCCTACCACAAGCTGAGTTCATTCCGCGGCGATTCGACCCTGTCGACCTGGCTGACCACGATCGTGCTGAATGAGGCCCGTGGGCGCTTGCGCAAGCGTCGCCCCATGGTCGGGCTGGAGCAGGTCGAAGCGGCGCCTGACGACACACATCAGGTCATCCAGTTTCCCTCGAAGTTCGGCAGCGAGGATCCGGCCGCGTCTGTTGCGCGCGCGCAGATCCGCCACCTGCTCGAGCAGGCTATCGATGATTTGCCGCCGGCTTTTCGCGTCGTCTACATGATGCGCGACGTCGAGGAATACAGTGTGGAAGAAACCGCCACCCAGCTCAGCATCAAGCCGGAAACGGTCAAGACCCGCCTGTTCCGCGCCCGCCGCCTGCTGCGCACCGCGCTGCACGATCGATTGTCGAACACCATGGACGAAGCGTTCCCGTTCCTGGGCAAGCGCTGTGCCCGCATCACGGATGCGGTGATGGCGCGGCTGGATACCGAAGCGGCCAGCAGCAAGCGCTAAGCGTCATCGCTGATCGATGACGGCCTGTGCCGGAATTTCGATCAGCACTTCGCCATTCAGTGCCGCTAGCAGGCGCGGGTCCCGGTCATAAACGTCAGGGTGGAAGCGCAGCTGACCCTGACCGTCAACCTCGGCTGTCCAGTACAGAATCAGTACGGGCCATGGATGTTGCAGTCGGACGGTCTGCGTCCGGTCGGTCGCAATGGCTGCTTCGAGCGAAGCCTGGTTCCAGCGTTTGGGATCCGTGAGCAGCAGTTCGGCAAGGCTCAGCGGAGCCTCAACCCGGATACACCCGGAACTGAACAGCCGCTCGGCACGGTCGAACAGGCTGCGACTCGGCGTGTCGTGCAAATAAATCGCGTGAGGATTGGGAAACATGAACTTGATGCGGCCTAGAGCGTTGTTCGGACCAGGCTCCTGGCGGAAGGTATAGGGTGGTCGGTTACCCATCGTGCACGTTCGAGCGACAGGCGCAGTTGATCAATACGCGTGGCAACGGGCACATTCATCTCACTGATCGTGCGTTGGCCAATGATGCCGTCGGCATCCAGTCCGTAGGCGGCCTGAAAGTTGCGAACCCCGGCCACCAGATCCGCATCAAACAGTTCCGAATCCGGTACGACCGACTGCGACAACTGACCGGTGACCATGAGACGGCGGCGGATCACGGGTATGCGGGCATCATGGTCGCCTTCGCGCAGTGTTGCGCCGGCCGCCGTTATCGGCCACCCACCGGCTGCCGCGATCTCCCGGAATTCGGCCAGCTTGTCCTGCAACCGGCGGTAGAACGGTGCCTTCGCCACCCAGCCAAGAAGAATTCCGGACAGGGACGGTGCCACGACCACCTCCTGCAGCATGGTCAGCGGCTGCTTGCCGGCAGGAAGCCGGCGCGTGAAATTCCACGTGGGCTCCATCGCCTGTGGGTTCACCTTGCCGTAGCGCTGGTGGTAACCGAAGCGGATGAGACTCTCGGTCAGCAGCATGTCGAGTGCGGCACCGAGTCGCGCACTGGATTCGCGACCCTCCACTGACAACTGGCTCTCCCGGTAGCGCTCGCGCATCTGCTGCAATTGCGGCAGGTAGTAGTCTCGTGAATCGAGACCATGAGATTCTGCCGTCCCGAGCAGCGCAAATAATTCGTCGACCCGCGTGCTGCTGGTCCAGATCGGTGCGTAATCACGCGCAGCATAGAAATCCGGCAGCAGCCGACCGGACGCAATGGCGAGCCCCTGTACATACAGGCCGCCCCGCGCATCCAGCTGATTGGCCTGCGCCCGGATAGCGTTGCGCAACTCCCCCGTGTGCGTTGCAGCAGCCGCTGGAATTGAACTGGCCAGCAGCATGAAAACCGCCGCGGCAAAGATAAACAGGGTTGGCGAACGTGATCTGCCATGCATTTTGGAAATCGCCTGGTTGATTGCCGGATCCGTCCCGTTGTCTCATCCGTCAACGTCTGGAACAATCGACGAATAAACGTGGGCCCGAATCGGCGCCTTCACCGGAGTCCGGAAAATTGAAGCTGATCAGCCGGCGACGTTATCTGACCACTGCCATGACTCTCGTTCCCATAGTCGCCCTGCCACTCCTGGCCCCGAAGTTTGCCAGAGCTGCCACCATTGCCACGGGGAACGACGTCCGTACCTTGGGATTTTTCCATACGCATACTAGCGAAAAGCTGGATATCGTTTACAGCGATAACGGCCATTACCTGCCGGACGCTCTACAGGAGATAAATCATCTGCTGCGAGATTTCCGTAGCGGCGACATTCACGTGATCGATCCCGCGCTGCTGGACATGCTCCACCAGGTCAGGGTGAGCACCGGAAGCAAGGCCCGCTTCGAAGTGATTTCCGGCTATCGCTCGCCGGCGACCAACGCGATGCTGGCCCGCACGCGTGGAGGCGTGGCCGACCACAGCCTCCACCTGAACGGCCAGGCCATCGATGTGCGCCTGCCCGGCGTGGCGACCCAACAACTTCAACGTGCTGCCCTGGCGCTGAATGCCGGTGGCGTGGGTTATTACCCTGCTTCTGATTTTGTCCACATCGACACGGGGCGCGTCCGTCGCTGGTAAGTAGCCACGAGCTTCCTTCGTCCGCTACCGTAGCGTCAATGTAGTGCGTTAACTACGGCCTGTTCGAAGGCCATGCTTTCCCTGAGCAGCGCTTCAACATTTTCCTCGGGCCATGTAGCGGTGCGCACGATCACGATGTTGCGCTTCGGATTGATATAGATCTCCTGGCCACCGTAGCCGAGTGCACTGAAGGCACCTTCTTCGCCCGGCCACAGCCACCAGTAATTCTGGTACCCGTAGGCACGCCCGTCGCTCAAATGGCCGGGGTGTAAAAACTCCCGCTGCGGATCAGGCCGGGTCGCTACTTTGATCCACTCTGCGGGTATCAGTTGCTGATCTCCCACGCGACCACCGTTAGCAAACATCAGGCCGAAGCGACCGAAATCACGCAGCGTGGCACTGATGCAGCACGACGCGATTTCCATACCGCCAGTGCGGTCCAGAATCCAGGTTGCATCGTTCTCCGCCCCCAGATGCTGCCAGATGCGCTCGGACAAAAGGTCGGCCAGGTGCTTGCCAGTCGCGCGGCTGACCGCCCAGCCCACGACCTGCGGCTCGATGCTGGCGTAGTAGAAATGTGTGCCGGGCGGATTGATTCGTTCCTTGAACCACAGGATGGTCTGGTTATAGGGGATCTTCTGCTCGGCGACCCCCTCAATCCAGGCCTTCACCGACAGGGAGCGGGACTCCCCGGTGTAGTCCTCGTCAAACTTCACACCGGAACTCATCTGCAACAGATCGCGCAGACTGTTGTCCTTGTAGGCGGAGTCTTTCAGCTCCGGAACGTATTGCGTGACCGGATCATTGACGCTTTTGATAAGCCCGTCCTCCAGCGCCAGGCCGAATAACGTGGAAACAAAGGACTTGGCCATGGACCAGGACACGAACCGCGTGTAGTGACCAGTGCCCTGGCGATAGGTTTCGTAGGCCACTTTGCCGTCTTTCAGAACCAGCAGTCCCGTGACATCGACGCGCTTGAGGTAATCCTCCAGCTTGTAGCGCTTGCCGTCATATTCGTAGCTGACGTCGGTCAGCGGTTGCCGGCTTGCTGGCAGTTCCCGCACCGGTCCACCCCGGGAAATGATCCGCGACGGGTAAACCTGCTGCATGTGGGTATATGAGCCGAGCTGGTATTCAGGCTGCAGCACCTGCATGCGGTTGCCTATAGGCGGTGCATCGGCTGCGCCCAGCATTCCGGCGAACAACAACAGAGTGGAGAAAATCAGGGCTTTCATGGTATTTCCAGTTAGCAGTCGAAATCGGCGCGTGCAGCGACAGTCATCCGGGCCCATAGTAGCCCGGACGGAATTGAGCAGCTTTGTTTCCCCGGGCCGCCTCAAAACCCGCAGCGCGATAGCGCGTTGGCGACCCGCGTTCTGACAGCATCTGATTGCACCGGAAACACGCGGAAGAAATCCGCCTGGCCGAGCTCGGGATTGCGCGCACGCACGTCGGCTGCCCAGACTGCGGCACGGGCCTCGTCCCCGTTCAAGGCGTGGGCGGCAACCGCAATCAGCGCGATCAGCACGTGTGCGCCGGGCGAGCGTGCAGCGCGCTCCGCCCAGTGTGCTGCTTCGGCATCCTCGCCCACGAACATGTGGGTGAACGCACGCGTTCCCAGCATCCCGTAATACAGCGGATCGAGCGGACTCAGACGCATCGCCAGATCGACATGCCGGCGGCTTTCGAGACTGCGTTGTGCCAGTGATTCAGTCCAGGCACGGGCATAGATGCCCTGCGCATAGTTCGGACCGATCGAGGTTGCGCGCTCGAGCCACACCAGGCTGCTCTCCAGATCGCCGTCGAGCCAGTAGGTGCGCCCCATCGCAAAATTGACAAAGGGGTCGAGCGGGTCCAGTTCCAGCCCGCGCGACGCGTGTTGCCTGGCCAGTGCAATCTCGCCAGCCAGGTCGTCGGTGTAATGCATGAATGCGGTCTGGAAATGTACGAACGACAACCCCGCGTGAGCACGCGCAAACCCGGGATCGCGATCCACCGATTGTGCGAACAGCGCCGCAGCCGCTACATTGTCTTTTTTGTTGAAGCGGTACATGTGCTGCAAGCCCAGGTGATAGGCTGACCAGGCATCGAGATTTTCGGTCACCGACAGGCGTGCGAGAGTTGCCTCGTGCAGCGGAATCTGTATCTCCAGTGCCGACAGGATATTGCTACGGATATCCTCGCGGATCGTATGCACATCGTCGACCGAGCCGGAGACGTGCTCCGCCCAGACGATGCCACTGTCCCGCGTGTCGGTCAGCTCGATCGTCACGTTGAGGCGGGATCCGGCAATCTCCACCGTGCCCGAAAGGCAATAGCGCACGTCGAGCAACCGGCCCACTTCACCAGCATCAGCGTCTGCGCCGCGCAAGCGGAACGACGATCCGCGCGCGGTGACAAACAACCAGCGCAGGCGCGACAGTTCAGAGATCAGGTCATGCGGCAGAGCATCGGCGATTGCCGCGTATGGACTTGTGTCACCAATGAGCCGGAACGGCAGCACCGCGATCGATGGTCTAGACCCGTGACCGGCAGACGGCGCTTCGGGTACCGCATCATCCCGCACCGAGAGCTGAGACCCTACAACCTTCGCATCCGCTACAAAGCGGAAGCCACGTCGCTGAATCGTCCTGATGCAGCCCTGGGTGATGCCGTCGTCATCCAGCGCCTGCCGGGCCGACTTGATCCGGCTGGCGACGGCGGCGTCGGAAACCACGCGACCCTCCCATACCTTCTCGATGATTTCATCCCTGGACACCACGCGTTCGCGGTTTTCGACCAGCAACGCAAGCAGTGCAAAAACCTGCGGCTCCACGGGGCGCACCTGACCGTCGCGACGGAGTTCCACCCTTCCCAAATCCAGCTCGAACGGCCCGAATCGGTAAATCATGACCTACAGCATAGAACGCGGCGCCTCAATCTCCCAGAGACCTCCACGCCATCTGCATGCGGTCTTCAAGCGACGGGCGGCAGCGCGTGGTCAACTTGCACCGTGACGCCGAAGCGGTTTCGGCGAACTGATTCAACCTTTCAAGGAGAACGATATGCCACTGGTCACAATTGATGTAATCAAGGACGTTTTCACGCCGAAGCAGAAGCAGGACCTCATCGCCAAAGTTACTTCAGCAATGATTGAGGTCGAAGGAGAGGCTCTGCGCGGAGTTACCTGGGTGCGCATCAAGGAATTCGAAGGCGGCGACTGGGCGATCGGCGGCAAGACGCTAAAGGCAGCCGACGTCCATGCGCTGGCTGCCGGGAAAGCAGCCTAGGTAATTCCCTCCGCAGTCGTCATCTGGCGGCAGCCTGGGGCTTTAAACGAATCCCTGGCTGCCGCCGGAATGACGAACGCCCATCGGGCGTACTCTGAGCCAGTTGCCTAGTTTTTGATCCAGCGGCTCTGCGAATCGAGCAGATCCTTCATGTCCTGATTGCTCTGCGGGAGTTTGTCGGGTGGCAGATCCAGGTGGTTCATCGGTATCTCCTGCACGTAGGCGTCGAATACCGGCTTCACGACCTCCAGCGGATAGCGCGGAATTGTGCGCCCCTTGCGAAACTCGGCGATCGGGATCTCGGCCTCGATGACGCTCTCGTTATTGCTCGGGTCCTCTGCCAGTACCTTGCCCTTGTTGTCCACGATCAGGGATTGACCTCCCAGACTGGCAGGCACGCCGGAATCCGGCGGGAACGTGATATTCGACATCGCCGAATACACGTTGTTGTACATCGCAGTCGCCTGAACATCCACCTTTGAAAACAGCGTTGCGGTCCGGAACATGATCTCGACGCCGCGCATCGCGTAGGCAGCGAATACAAACGGATCGATCTGCACGGTACTGACCGCAATGTTGCCGTACTCGGTCTTCAATACCGGGAACTCCGCCTCGATGCCGTACATCGCGCGGAAGCGATCGTGGACGTTTTCGACTGTTGTTGTCGGAATCTCGTCGGCAAAGCGCAGGATGTTTCGTGTCTTCCAGTAGGTCGCCTTGATCTTGCCGTCCCGTCCGATTACCGGATTCAGGCTGAGAATGTGTCCGGGCCATGCCGGATCTGTGGCGTAACTGCCGAAGATGACATAGGTATCGCAAGCTTTGGCGAGCTCACCGATGCGGTCTGTTTCCGGGCCGGGAACGCGGATCGTGAACTTGAGCTTCTCCGCACGCGAGCCGGCCGAGTAACCGGTGAGCGGAAATTCATTGAACAGGATGAAGTCCGGCTTCTTGCCTGTAGTGCAGGCCTGGTTGATCCAGTACGCCATCCGTTCGACGTTGTGCGCGAGCCCCTCCTTGATCGACGGCGCCTTTTGCAGGTTCATCGGCGCGTTCTGCACCACCTTGACGACGATGACGTCCTTCGCCAGCGGTGCCGTCGGGTAGGTGCCGTCCGGGCGAACCAGAGGCTCTTTGGTAGCAGTGGCCGGTGTGGCAGTGGCCGCCGTAGCTGGTGCGGTATTTGCCGTCTGGGCAAAAGTGTGTCCTGCTCCGATGCCCAGCACCACAGCCGCAGCAAACCTGAATATCCCTTTGCAATTCTTCATCACGCTTCCCCTGTCGATTTCCCAACCCGGTTCCGGCCTGTCGCAGCACAGACGATTGATTCTATTGCCCGAAGATTACCATTACAGGTCGACGACTACCTTGCCACGCGCGCGCCCGGATTCTACGTAGCGAATGGCGGCCGGCGTTTCCCTCAAGCTGTAGCGTCGATCGATGACCGGAATTAGCAGGCCATCCTCCATCATTTTGCCCAGGACATTGAGATCGTCCTGGCGCAGGCCCGCCATAAGTGAGCGCAGCTTCTGATCCACTAAAGGTGACAGCAGGAGGATCTTCAGCGGCGTCATTAGTGGCCCGATCCAGGGATCCGTACTGGGCGCGCCGACACTTACCAGGATCCCGTCCGCCGTCAGTGCACGGCGAATGTCACCAAGGGTATGGTTGCCGACATTGTCGATGATCAGATCGTAGCGTTGCGAACCCCGGCTGAAGTCTTCTTGCGTATAGTCGATGACGTGGTCCGCACCGATCGACCTGACCATATCAAGGTTGCGCGTGCTGCATACGCCGGTAACCTCGGCACCGTAGGACTTCGCGATCTGCACGGCAAACGTGCCGACACCACCCGACGCGCCATTGATCAGCACCTTTTGGCCGGCCTTGATTTCGCCCAGGTCGCGCAAGGCCTCCAAAGCCGTCACGGCAGCGACAGGTACGACCGCTGCCTGTTCGAAGCTGATGTTGGCGGGCTTCCTGGCGATTGCGCCATTCTCGCGGACGCTCACATACTCGCCGAATGCCCCGGTTGCCCCGCCGAACACCTCGTCACCAGGCTTGAACCGTTTGACGTTTTTGCCGACTGCTTCAACAGTGCCGGCGAAGTCCACACCCATGCGAATGTCATTCGGTGCGCCCAGGCCAGAATCCACCAGCCGCAAAATATAGGGTTCGCCGCGCATATAGTGCCAGTCCAGCGGATTGACGCCCGCTGCACGGACCCTGACCAGAACACGATCGTCATCGACGGCCGGTTTTTCGACCGCCTCGAGATTCAGCACTTCGGCGCCACCGTAGCAACGATAGACAACGGCCTGCATTGGCACGGCGCTGTCGGGTAATGGCACTGCGCTTCCGCACGGCGCATTGCGACTCATCAGAACCGCGAGAATCGCGACAGCACTGATGGTCAGGACTGACAAGGTAACCAGTACTTTGTATCGAAACTTCATCTTTGGTCGCCAGTTCTCGCCGAGTCGCGCGGCTGCCGGTCGGGAAGCCGGGTGTATTGCGGTAGAGGGTAGCGCAATAAGGTATTCGACGGACACAGCAGCCGATTCCCGTTTACCATTCGCGCTCCTGCTGCACTCTTTTGGTCTCACTCTACATGTTCGACCTGCTAGCCGCCCTGTTGCTGGGCATTATTGAAGGCATCACTGAATTTTTGCCGATTTCCAGTACTGGACACCTGCTGATCGCCGAGCACTGGCTGGGCGCGCGCAGTGACCTGTTCAACATCGCCATTCAGGCCGGTGCGATCCTGGCGGTGGTATTGATCTACCGGCAGCGGCTGTGGGCGCTCGCGCTGGCTTTTGTCGGCCGCAGTGCCCCCGATGGCCGCAGCAGTGTGGCGCCGGCGATGTCGGATCCGGTGCAGGCCCGCAATTACGGCTTCAAATTGGCAGGCGCCTTCGGCGTTACCGCCGTGCTGGGCCTGCTGGTCAAAAAGCTGGGCTGGCAACTGGATGATGCGATCTCGCCGATTGCCTGGGCGCTGATCATCGGCGGCGTGTGGATGTTGCTGGCCGAGCAGCTCGCGGCGCGACGCGCGCTGACCCTGGGCGAACGCAGCAACATCACCTGGACGGTTGCCATCCTGGTGGGTATCGCTCAGGTCGTGGCCGGCGTATTTCCCGGCACCTCGCGCTCGGCAGCAACGATCTTCGTCGCCTTGCTTTTCGGCGTCACCAACCGCGCCGCCGCAACCGAGTTCGCCTTTCTGGTCGGTATCCCGACCATGTTTGCGGCGACGGCGTATGAACTGCTGGCCATCTACCGGCTTGACCAGGTCTACGGCGAGGACTGGACTGCGCTGGGCATCGCCTTCATCGCATCGACCATCACTGCCTTCGTCGCGGTGAAATGGCTGTTGCGTTACATCCAGTCACACCAGTTCACCGTCTTCGCGGCTTATCGGCTGGTGGTCGGCGTAGCGTTGCTGTGGTTCATGCCCGCAGGTTGAGCCCCGGTTGAACCCTGGGCATTGCAGGCCCGGGTTTCCTGCCAGCTACCGTCATTAGCGACGTAACGCTGTGTGGTTCTACCGGGGCTTCAGGGAAAGAAGAAGTCCGGTCCACGGCACGGTTCAGTGAGTTCGACGTTTGCGGTAACGCGATCAGCCGGAAAACCCTGCACCTCGACCAGCCCGGCCGTAACTTCGCGGAGCGTCGGCGTGCAGGAACCCCACGTCGCCATCGGTATCCTGCCAAGCATAGACCAGCAGACCCTCGCCGACGCCAACCGGATACGCAAACGTGTGCGTGTAAGGGCCGACCTTCGCCTCAAAGCTCTCGATCTCACCGCGGGGGTGGCGCAGCTCACCCTTCAGTTCCCAGGCGTGCAGGAGCATCACATGCACAGTGCCGCGGCAGGCACGCCGACCGGCACTGTGATGTTGCCACTGACCTCGATGTTTCGCGTCGGATGAGGTGCCTTGCCGCACGCCGAGACCGCAAGGAAAATGATGGCAGCGGGGATAAAGCGCGCAGTACACCGCTACAAGTACCGGTCATGGCTCAAACCTCGGCAGCCGGAACACGCGACTGAAATTATCGGCGAGGATCAGCCGCATTCTCGTCCTTCGTAACCCGCCTCGCGCATGCCCTTCACGAAGGCCTCCAGATGATCCTTCACGTATCCCGGAAACTGCGGCCCGTCGAGCCATAGATCAACTTCGACGCCAGCCCCGCCCGCTTGATGCGCTGGAGGTAGTCCGCGAGCAGCGGTGCGGCGCGTTTGGCACCGAGTGCGCCGGGTTCCAGATAAACATTCTCATAACGCTTTGCGAGATCGATGCACGTGTCAACATCGGTTAACGCAATCCGGTAGCTGTCATACCCTGAATGGCCGAGGATGAAGACCGTCCGCGGATAGCGCCTGATCGCGTCCTCCAGATACGCCGCATTCGTGTACGGCGGCTCCGTTCGTGTGCCAACGTTGGGGCTGGTTGCCGCGTGCAAATAAATCGGCTTGCCGAGTCGGCCCGCAATCTCGTATATCGCATAGTAACGCTCGTCGTCGAAGCGGAAATTCTGATGCGCATGGGCCAGCTTTACGCCGATGAAGTGGTCGAGCTGGGTCAGGTCATGCTCGAATTTGGCCAACTGTTCGGCACTGTCAACGTTCCATTGGTCGACACGAATACTGGCGAAGCCGTACAGCCGCTTCGGGTTCACCGCCAACTGCTTCTCGACGAACTCGTTCGTCGCGATGCCCGTGGAGTGCGGGCTGTACAGCGCGAACACCCCGCCCGCGCGAATGCCCGCCTTGTCCAGTTCGTGGACAATTTGCTCACCCGACAGCCAGTGGTTCATGAGTATCGGCATGAGCCACTTGAAGCCGGCAGGCACCCGCTCGCTTAGCACCTCCTGGAAATCGGGCGTCGTCATCTCCCAGCTTCCGGTGTGCAGGTGCATGTCCACCACGGCGAGCCGCTCACCGTCAACGAGCACCCCAGGATGGTCCGGCTTGCTGCCACAGGCCATCAGCAGCCCGGTAATAATGACCAGCAGAATTCGTCGAAACCAGTAGTGATTTTGATTTGTCATCGCAGGATTCCGGGAACTCCCGAATACCGACCAGCTACAGCCAGCCTAACAGGGCCAGGCTCAAGGTCAGCCCCCGGACAGCACTCCAGCACCACGACGTGAACAAGCGGAAACGACTCAAAAAAAACCGGGACCCTTGCGGGCCCCGGTTGCGTCCCGGCGAAGCTCAGTATCCGGAGCCGGCAACCGGCTTGGTATTTTTTGCCCCCTCGACCTTCAGAATCGCATTGGCCTGCGCGAGGTGCTGCTCGCAGACATCCTCGTGGCCCATTTTCAGATGACTCTTGGCCTCGGTGATGTGCTTTTCAGCTTCGGGTTTGGTCTGCGCATCCGCCTTGGCGGCAGCGGCCTCAGCAACCTTGATGCCGGCTGCGCAGTCGGCATAGACCGGCCCTGCCAGCACACCGGTCAAAGCAAGAGCGCCAATCAGTGCAAAAGTCTTACGCATCGGGATTCTCCTTTGTGGCTTTGCTCTGAGGGACCCCCCCAGAGTGTTCCGATCCTACGCCTCTGTACGTCCGGGCACTATCAGCCGAGTCCTACGCACGCAATCGCCAGCGCAGCATCGGCCGTGCTTCATGGTCGGTTATGATGGGTGCGAGAACTTTCCCGCCGCCGTCGCCTATCCCTTCCAATGGAGATCCAGGCATGCGCAAGTACCTCCCGCTATTCGCCACCCTCGTCGTCATCGCCGTAAATGCCGCAGCCAATATCTTGCCGATCAATGGCGTACAGACCGGGGATCTGAGCGCTTTGTACCCGACCGGTTTCACACCCGCAGGCTGGGTCTTTGCGATCTGGAGCCTGATTTATATCGGGCTGCTGGCGTTCTCCGTTTTTGTGGCGCGGGCCGCTGCGGACAAAGCCACCCGGGTGTCACGTGTTGTGCCACTGTATGTGCTGAGTTGCGTGGCCAATGTGCTGTGGATCTTCATGTGGCACTACGAGGTGATCCTGGGCAGCCTGGTCTGCATGCTCGTTATCCTCGGCAGCCTAGTTGCAGTGTATGTGCGTCTTTACGCGGACCCACCCGCCTCCCTCGCGGAACGCCTCTGCGTGGACGCGCCCTTCAGTCTCTACCTGGGCTGGATCACAACGGCGGCGCTCGCCAACCTCGCGGCATGGTTCTACGACATCAAGCTGTATCCATTCGACCTGGCCCGGGATGAATGGGCGATTCTCACCGTCGTCACTGCAACGGCCATCTACACAGCGGTGGGTGTGCGCACGCGCGACGCCATCTATACCGCAGTGTTCGTCCTGGCGTCACTTGGTATCGTGTTGCAGACCCTGGAAACAGATCACGCGGTGCGGCTGGCTGCCGCCGCTGGTTGTGCCGTCGCCGCCGTCGTCACCGTGGTGGCACTGATCCAGGGCAGGAAATATGGTCGCGCTGTCAGCCCGGCATCGCCTTCCGTCCGGTGATGCCGGCGCTGCGGCTTGTCGCGCCCGGCTACACCATCTCAAGCGATGCCGCAGGTATGCCGAACATGCGCCTGAACGTGCGGCTCAAGTGGGCCGAGTCGGCAAAGCCCGCCTCCTGCGCGGCTTCGGTGAGGCTGAGACCACCGGTATGCGCATCCACTGCGCGCATCAGGCGCAGCCAAAGCACATAGGTTCTGAATGGCAGGCCTGTCTGCTCTACAAACAGATGGCTGGCACGGCTGGGTGAAAGTCCCACGCCATCTGCTGCTTCATTGATGCCCAGCGCACGGTCGAGGTTCTCTTTCGCCCACTTGATCATCCGGTCGACGCGCGGATCGAGCTCGGTGCCGGAAACATGGCCGGCGATACGCTGACAAATCAGTTGACCAACCTCGCGCAATGCGTCTCTTCGATCATCCGGATGCTCGAAAGCGCCCTTGATCAGCGTGGGTGCATCACGCGCCTGCTCAACACTCAGCGTTTTGGCGGGCTGACCTGCAGTCAGTTGTGTGAGTGCACGCCCCGCTGGGCTCTCGGGTTCGACGAAGAGGTGAGCCACAAGACCACTAGCCTCAAGTGCATGCGGCGTATCCGGCACCACCAATCCTGCCAGACCCGATATGACGCGATCGTCGAGATGCAGGCTGAACTTGCCACCGAGCGAAAAGGTCAGCTGAAAGGCGTGGTGCGAGTGCATGGCGTTGCGCCGGGGCGCTGTGGATGTGCCCGGGATGCTGAAGACCCAGAGACTGCCACCTTCCCAGAAGGCGATTTTCCCGGCCGCGATTTTCCCCATCGCAGCCATTATAGGCGACGGCACAGACGTGCCGGGAGCGCCGACGGGAGGTGGTCATGGCAACGCGCGTGGCCGTGCCGGAATACGGGAGCAACCCAGAAGTACCGCCAGGCACGCCGCTGCCATCACATCATAGCTGAGGCAGAATCCGGACCACCACGCTGGCACGCCAGGGTTTGGTATGAGGTAGGCATGAACGTAGTCGAAGATGCCATGTGCCAGCAATCCGGCAACGAGGAACCAGAGATTGGCCCTGAATCCCAGCACGGCCACGAGCAGAAAGCCGGTCATTGCAACCGTCTCCGTCACCAGAGCCGACATCGAACCACTCATGACGGCGAACAGGCCGTAACAGGAGGCGATGACCAGCAGCAAAGTCGGATAGAACGCCCGATCGCGATCAAAGCCAACGACCCGGGCCAGGATCGTAACGGCGAGGGCCAGGCCCAGGCCTGTCCACCAAGGGGTGCCTATAGCCATCGGCGCACCCGGGATTTATAAGCTGAATACGCCAGGCCGAACGTCGCGGCGAGAACCCGCTCTTCGGGTTCAATCTGAAAGCGGTTCATATACAGGAAGTACGCCGGAACGCCAGACACAGCCAGTGCATTCGAAAGAAACAATGCCCAACCCGACAGGACCAGCAGGAATCCCACATACATGGGGTTGCGTGTCAGGCGATAGATGCCGCACGTCACCAGGGTAGACACCGCTTCGGGTTTCATCGGGTTCACCGTCGTGCGGAAGCGCCGGAACGCGACGATGCCCAGCACAACAATTACTGCACCAAGCAGGCTGACGACTATCGCGATAGTTCGTTGCCCGGGCAGCACTTCCCAGCCTCCACGTCCAGCCTGCGCCAATACCCACATTATTACGGCCACCACCAGTGCCAGAGGCAGTGGCGGAAACTTCAGTTCGAGTGTACTTGCCATGAAAGGCTCCTGAGGTCCGTTGGTTGACTCGCCGGTGCCGGCTGAACTTCACACTCTTGCCGGTCGGCGGATTCGGGAAAACTCCAGATTGCGATTGCCACCCAACCCGCCAGGAAAGAGCCGAGCCCCGCCACGATCATGGGCCAACTCGCCGACACGGCCGGCAAGAACTTCGTGGCGGGGCCCGGCGTGGCGAGCCCAAGGTACAAGGCGAATACCGGAACCGACAAAGCCACGATTCCAAGTCCGAATTTCAGCTTGTGTTCCATGGGCTACTCCCGGAGGTTCCTACGCCTGGCTTTCGGTGCAGGTGCAGGTGCACGCATCACCGCAGTCACACTGACTGCCGCACGCGCAGACGCCCTGCGCTACTGACTGCTGACAGCCACATGCACCACCTGCATTCCCGCAGGCATTGCAGCGGCAGAGAACCTTGTTGCTTGTATCCATGATGTCGCTCCGTTCTGGTTGAGTTGAATTAGGACGGAGCGCACTGTAGTCGCCGTTGCCGGACCTGGCTTGAACGAAACGGCTATCCTGATCAGGACATGGCCAACGAGAGAAATGAGCACTGCCCGGAACTCAACAAGGCATTACCCGAAAAGAACGTCATGGTCTTGAGCTCATCAGCCGATGATGGCGTTAACTGGCTGGCCAGTTCCGGCACGGCTGATGCCGCTCGGGTGTACATCGTGGGCTGGTGCTATGGCAGCTACGCTGCCCAGCTTGCGTCGTTCCGGAATCTGGAGACTTGCCGGTGCGCGGGGTGAGCGTTGCCGGCATCTCCGATCTTGATGCGATGCTCCTCTACGACTACAGGTTCATGTCACGGAACCCGCTCGAAGTCGGGCAGTGACCAGGTCTTGTCGTAGTAGGCCTGCGTTGGCCCATACCAGCGGAAGTATGGGAACCATGCCTTTCCGGGGATGGTCTGCACGCAATTTGATGCCATGCCAGCCGGTGCTTTCGGGCCAAAGTACAAGTCGACCGAACCGTCGGCATTGGGCCTGAGTTTCTGTACGTCGGGATTGATTTCGGCCCGATGCTGGGCCGTTTCGATCAGCGCGCGCGTTTCCACGTCGTACACGGTCAGTGCCCAGAAATCGGCCACCGGAACGTTTGCTCCCCTTTGAGCCAATTGCCGTTGCGGTCCTGATAGGCCGCAGCGTACTTCTGTCCGAAGCCAGGCGGAAAGTCCCGCGGATCCCAGGCGAACTGGGCACCATTGGCCTGGTAGAACGCCACCATGCGCGAGGTAACGTGGTCTCGGCGGCGGTGTCAGCTTCTCGACGCCCCAAGGTCTAACTCGAAGAGGCTCACCGTTGCATGATGATAGTGCGACGGTAGCCCCGCAGTATTTTCAAGTCTGGTCAGACCAAGAAAGGCGAACCCGCATCTGGTGTAGTGGCTGATCAGGCCGGTGTTGTTGCCCACGGTGTCCAGCCGCACGTACCGCCGGCCTCTGGCAGCCGCGAAGCGCCTGGACCACTCGACGATGTCCTTCACGAATCCCCGACCCCGATATGCCGGGTCAGTGGCGATACGATGGATGTATATCGCCGGGTCGGCATCCCGCTCTCCCCAGATCAGCGGGTCGTTGTAGGCGACCCCCCACACGCACCGGGGGTGGCCGTCGACCACGATCTTCCACTGGCGTCCCTCACTGATCTCCGTCGTCACCAGGCCGCGGTCGAACACCGGCCACGGCGTCGCTCCCTTTTCGTGCTGGAGGCGCACCGCGTGCTCGTACAGCGCGAAGATGGCATCGACATCGCCGGCGTCGCACTGCTCGATCTTCACGCGCCAAGGGACGCTCGTTGCGATCATTCCTGCCCTGCATGACGATGCATCACTCAGTCCCGCAAAACTCCCGCAGGGGGATCAGGTGCCTGATTACCCACCAATGAATAGCTCGTGCTGCGTCCAGCGCCGGCATCCTTTTGCAAAGCGCCGCGTGCCACGAGGTCAAGAATGTCGCGATAGGCAGTGTCTTGTGAGCACTTGGCGATCTTCGCCCATTTCGACGTTGTGATCTTGCCTTGGAAGCCATCTAAGAATCTGTTCAACACTTTAATCTGCCGCTCGTTCAGCGGCTCCCTGGCAAAGCGCCCCCAGAAGCGCGCCTTGTCGAGGACGGCACCCAGGGTTTCCTGGGCTCCTTCGATCGCGCGCTGAAGGCAATTCAGAAACCAATCCTGCCACTGGGTAACGTCGAGCTCGCCCTTCTGCGTCCGTTCAAGCGTCAAGTAGTAGGCTGAGCGCTCACGGCAGATCTGTGCCGACATGCTGTAGAAGCGCTGCGGGGTCTTCTCTGAACGCGCGAGCGCCATGTCCGCAATCGCGCGGGCGATTCGCCCGTTGCCATCCTCAAAGGGGTGGATCGTGACAAACCACAGATGCGCAAGGCCTGCAACCAGTAGCGGGTCGCTGTCACCTGGAGCCGCGAACCACCGCAGGAACAGTTCCATTTCGTGGGGCACCCGTGCCGCGGGCGGTGCTTCGTAGTGGACCTTCTGCCGGCCAACAGGACCGGAGACCACCTGCATGGGTCCGCTGTTGTCAGTGCGCCAGGCCCCGGTCGTTATCTTGTGCATGCCGCTGCGCCCGGTCGGAAACAGCGCCGCGTGCCAATCGAACAGTCGTTCCCTGGTGAGGGACTTTTCAAAACCACCCGTCGCGTCGAGCATCAATTCGACGATGCCGTCCACGTCGCGGGCTGACGGGATTAGCCCGCCGACATCCAGCCCCAAGCGTCTGGCGATGGATGACCGGACCTGACCGCTGTCGAGTTTCTCGCCCTCGATCTCGCTCGACTTGACCACATCCTCTGTCACGGTGCGAAGATGCGCCTCGCTGCGCAGGTCAAAGCCCAGTGCCCCCATCTGGCCGAGTAGCCGCCCTTGCTCGCGGGAGACTGTCGCGACTAGTTTCGACAGTCTCTGTTCGGCCCAGGTGAAGGCAGGCCAGCCGGATCTGTCCCAGATGTACATCTCTACTCTCCGCACAATATGCGGAGATTATGCGGACTATTCTCCGCAGAATAAAGGCTCTTTTCCGCATATAACGCGGAGATCAGGTTGGCCACTCTCCGCTTGGTGCTGTTTTTCCACAGTTTTTCAATAAACGGGGGTGGAGCGCCCCCCTGAGGCTGGACCAAGAGGGTCAATTCGGGCGGGAAGTCAGCAGTTATAGCCTCAACGACGCGTCGAATACGATTCCTGGAAAAGACCTTCGCTGGTTTTTCTCCATTCGCGGCGCCAGTGGCCAGCACCCGGTCATAACAATCGATCTCCATCGCCAGGTGCAATCGGGTCAACTGCCAGATCAGTGGCGCGTTCCAGGGCCATGCCACCCGGTACCGCCAGCAGCGTAATAATCGATGAAGAGATCATCGACGATGCAATCACTTCGGCCCTCCGCGAGACACTTGTCGGTGCCCGGAATCCAACCCCATTTCCTTGCGCCATTTCAGGCGAGGCTTCGTGACGAAATACCACAATGGAATAGCCAGGGCGATATCGTAAAGTATGGCTGAAGCCACCAACGTGAGGATCCAATCCAGACTCATGACCCATTCAGAGTAGTTGTAGAAAGCGAGGTAACCCATAGTTGGCATGACGCCAATTAGCCAACAGAGCACCAGATGACCCCAGAGCGACCTGACGCACCATCTGATGAATATTTTAAGTTGCGTGGCCATAGCACGTCAGTACCCCCAATCTTCGGTCTTCTTGCACCTGATAGTGGTACGAGCGAACGTATTGATATCCCAATACTCAACAGCACTAGCCGTGGTGACAAATGTTCGGATTCCGAAGAATGACACTGTCGAGGTACTTTCCAGGACGCCGCCATTGGGACTAGTAGAAACCATCTATTGTAGCGAGCCGCAATTACTACACTGTCGCGCAACGATTGCATGAAAAATCCAAACGTCCTGCCCAAACATGCGGATACGCCGTTGCAAAAGGCCGTGACCACAATTCCGGCACCGTTGCTTCATCCGAAAGCCTATAAAAACCGCCAATATCGCCCATGAACCTATTACGCTAACGAAAACATTTGGAACAAATGAAATGGTGATGAAGCACAGGAGCATGGTAATAGTGGCTCCGATCCAACTGGCCGATCGTGGACCAAACCGCGGTACTTGTTTTTGTAGTTGTTCCTTGGTCATTTCTGCATGCCTTTATCCGGGGTTGGTCAGGGCCATCTTCCCAACGAATCAGTTGGTCCGAAAATCGGCTAGCAGATCATCTTGATCTCGTGGAACTACAGCTTCTCGTAGAGCTGGAATCTTTCATCTCGCGTCATCGCTTGTTTTGC
>JAWKZI010000023.1:0-24305 GCA_041396045.1 Gammaproteobacteria bacterium
GTCGTCAAAATCGAGATTGCGCATTGGCCCCGGCGATACACCGCTGGACGGCAGTATCTGGCCGGTCGACGTCCGGCCAGCGAACAGCCCGTTCACCCACTCCGAGTTCATGGCAAATATCTCCCGATAAAAACTAAAACGTGACGTGGTATGGGGTTCCACAACATGGTGGTTGTTAACGTCGTTCCGTTACGGTCTGCGCAGACCACGCCCAAGGCATTAAGGCAAATGGCCACGAGCGGGATCCCCGGCACTACACGGCATGAAGCTGAGCTGCCGACCTTCTCGTCGGAGGAGCAGGCGCGCACCTTCGACAACCCGCTTGCCAGCCCTGCAGCGCATTCACCGGCACCACCCCGGCCCGGCGATGTTCTCAAGAACCGTTTCCTCTTGTACGAATGCCTGTCCACCGGGTCCACCAGTCGGCTGTTCCGCGCCCTGGACCAGCGACGCGCCGAGAAAAATGCGGCCGATGCACTGGTGACATTGAAGATTGTCACTGCGCTGCCGGGCGACGAGCCAGCGCCGGTCCAGGCACTGCGCCGGGAAGCTGCCATCGCGAGCGGGCTGAACCATCCGAACCTGTTGGCCATTCATGGCCTTGACCGCGACGGGCCCCACACCTTCCTCTGCATGGAATGGCGCGATGGCGAATCACTCGGGGTGATCCTCGACGCGCGGGGCACACGTCCGATGACCCGGGTTCAGGCGCTCAGGATCCTCGAGGGCGTCTGTCAGGCGCTGAGCTATCTTCATGCCCGGAACATCACCCACAGCGACATCAAGCCGGGCAACATTCTGGTGACTGCCGATGGCGAGGCGACGCTGATCGATTTCGGTGTGGCGTCCGGGCCAGGCGCCGACGACTTGCCGCACACTCACGGCTATACCCCGGAATACGCCAGCCCCGAAGTACTGCGGGGTGCAGATGCAACGCCTGTCGACGATCTGTTCTCAGTTGCCTGTGTGGCCTATCGGATGTTGAGTGGCCAACGCGCCTTCGGCACCGGTACCGCGGCCGACGCCGAAGCGGCAGGTACCAGACCCGCCTGCCCGGAACATCTTTCGCCAGCGCAATGGCGGGCACTGGACCGCGCCCTGGCTTATGACCGGACCGATCGGCAGCCGGACGTGGAAACGTTTCTCAACCAGTTGAAGGTCACGCGCGCGACGACAGTGTCACGCATACCGAGCTACCGCAGGCAATTCCCGGACCGGGCGACACCGACAGTGGTGAGTATCCGCATCCGCACAGCCTGTTGCGCTATTGGCCAGCCATCGCTGGCATGGGGCTGCTGCTGGCCGGAGCAGTGCTGTTGCTCAATCGACCGTCGACACCCGCAGTGGATGCCAAAGCCGTGATCCCTGCCAGGGTCGAGCCGGTGGGTGAACCCGAAGTTACCGCCGAGATCAGTCTTCCGATCAGTCCCCGGAGTAGTGACCGGAGCAATGACCAGGGTAATGCCCGGATCGGCACAGCAACCACGGCAATGGATACCAGGGTTCCGGTCGTGACGCCCGATTCTGCAATCAACCCGACGCCACCGACACCGGTTCCGGAGCCGATGACGGATATCCGCGGCCAGACCGCGCCGCCGGCGAGCGAGTCGGAGCCACCCACTCGCGAGTCACCACCGCCGTCAGTTGCAGATATGCCAACACGGGGTCCGGCACCGCCAACTGCTCCATTGCCAGCTACTCCGATGCCAGCTACTTCATTGCCAGCTACGCCATTACCAGCCACCAGGTCGCTGACCGCGAAACTGCTGAGCGCTCAACCGCCAGCGTTACCGGATAGTGCAGTAACGCCAGCCACCGCGACCGCTGCTCCTGCGGCAAACATGGTGCCGTTCTCAAGTCTGGGCATCCGGCGATTCTCGGAGCCGCGGTATCCGCGCATTGCACTGGCACGGCAGGTAGCGGGTGCCGTCCACGTGGCTTTTGTCGTCGACCGGTCGGGAAAGCCGCAGGATCCGCGCGTTGTGAGTTCAGAGCCAGATGATATTTTCGACGAGGCTGCCCTGGACGCCGTTAAACGCTGGCGTTTCGATCCCCCCAGGGTGAACGGCATACGGCAGCCCGTGCACACCGAGATCCGGCTGGTTTTCAAACCAGCTGAATAGCTTCGTCAATAACCCCGCTAATAGCCAAGCGGCCCGAACACATCGCGCTTTCTGAACAGACTCATAAAAAAGCGTGAGCGGATCTTCGAGCCGGTCAGCCACCGGACCGCAGCACCATTTTTGCCATTTTCCCGGAGCATACCCTCAACCAGAAACGGCGTAACGGTTTCGACGGTATCGGCGAGAATATTCAGTATCTTCTTGGAGCGCTCCCAGTTCTTGTCGCGGTGCTCCGGCCCGGGCACCAGCAGATCCGTGACAACAATCCCCGGACTCAGGTAGCCCACCTTTATCGGCGTCTTGGCCAGTTCAGCGACCAGCGCCTTGGTGAAATACCTGACCGCATATTTGGTGGCGCCATAGGACCGATTGTGGGATGCGACGGCACCGTTGCTGCCGAAACCTTCCATGTTCCGGTGATCATTCCCCGACCTTGTTTGTACATGCTCAATCGCAACGCGATTGCAATCAGCGAAACCAATCAGGTTGGTATTGATCGTGGTTGACAGTCGTCCGGCGGAATCATGAAAAGGTACCTTCCAACCGTCACGTCCGGCGTTGTTGACCCATATGTCGGACACTGCCAAGCCCGGCAACCGCGGCCTCCCACAGACCCTGGACCTGGCCATAATCAGCCACATCACAGACCTGCCGACGACCTTTCGCTCCGGATAACCGGTACGCAATGCCGCCACGGCTTTTCCACCGCCGCCGAGCCCCGGTCGACACCACGACACGCCGCGGCAGAAACTCACGGGCCATCCCGAACCCGGATGCCCTGGCACTGCCGGTGATAACCACGTGCATTTATCCACCCCTCCTTCGATCGGATTCAGAGCCAGTTCAGCGAACCAGCGAAATAATAATTGTCTGCATGACTCCAAGTAGAATACGCGCCCCGCCAACCGACCGCTGCTCGCGGTGACGGAGATCAGAAATTAATGCGCAGCAATCCCCATCGTCAGCGCCGCCGGCGCGATCACGGTATGTCTGTGGGCGCTTGCCAACCAGCCGATTGCTGAACCGCCCCGGGCCACAGGATTCAGGGCTTCGCTTTTCGCCATACCGGGCAGGTCAGACGCCGTGGCCGGCGACTTTCCCACAGTTGCCCAGATCGACCAGGACCTGGCCCTGCTCAAGGGTCGCACACGCTCGGTACGAACCTCCAGTACCGACGGCACGCTGGCCAATGTTCCCGCCCTGGCTCAGCGCCACGGCATCAAGGTTGGGCCTCGGTGCCCGGCTCGATACCCGTAAAGCGCACAATTCAACCCAGGTGTCGCAGCCATCGAGCTGGCGCGAGCCAACAAGAACGTGATTCGACTGATTGTCGGCAACGAGGTCGTCCTGCGCGGCGATCTCACCGTACCGGAAACTCATCCACACACTCGACCAGGTCCGTGCCGCCCGTCAACCGGTGAGCACGGCCGAACCTCCTGGCATGTGTGGCTGCGCCATCCGGAACTGGCTGATCATGTCGACTATCTCGCCGTACACATGCTTCCCTACTGGAAGGTATAGGATCGACTGTTGCTGTTGACTATATCGACGACAACGTAGCGGCACTCAAGGACCGGTTTCCAGGCAAGCCGATCGTCCTGGCCGAAGTAGGCTGGCCCAGCAATGGGCGCACCCGCGAAGCAGCCGTAGCCCCGAAGCCAATGAAGCCATGTTCCTGCGCCGCTTTCTGGACCGCCGCCAGCAAGGGCTATGTACTACCTGGATGGAGGCTCTCGATCAGCCCTGGAAGGGCCAGACGGAAGGCTCTGTGGGTGCTCTTACTGGGGCGTCTACGACGTGGATCGCCAGGCAAAGTTTGCCTTCAAGGCCGCCATCGTACGAATTCCGGAATGGCGGATTCTGGCGGGCATCGCCGTCGGTCTCGCGCTGATTCTCCTGCTGGCCTTTTCAGTTGATAACCGAAACTTGCCAACGTGGGACGTGGTTCAGGGAGCCGCCTACGCCACGCCACCGGCGTGGTCTGGGTCATTTATGAGTACTCCTTGGCAATATGTCACCGTGACTACGGTACTGGTCGGTTTGCTGCTGGTCTTTGGTTCCGTCGGGGTTATCGCCGTGGTGCTGGCTGAAGCCCACGAGTGGGCCGGCGCACAGTGGGCTGTTGGCGTCGGCGTTTTGTGCACTTTGCAATGCCGACCGGCAGCCTGGCAGACTCCGAAAGTCTCCATCCACCTGCCCTTCTTGCTACAACGAACTGCCCGAGATGGTTATCCAGACCCTGGATGCACTGGCGCAACTCGACTATCCGGACTTTGGAGGCTGGTCGTCGCAGACAACAACACGCGACGAATCAGTCTGGCGACCACTTGAAGCACACTGTGCCGTGCTTGGTTCCCGATTCCGCTTTTTCCATGCGGCGCCGCTGGCTGGATTCAAGGCCGGCGCACTGAACTTCGCGCTGTCCAGAACTGCAGACGATGTCACTGTTGTTGCGGTGATCGACAGCGACTATGTCGTGGCCGCCAACTGGCTACGCGATCTGATACCAGCGTTTGCCAACCCGCGCCTGGCCATCGTGCAGGCCCCGCAGGACTACCGCGACCCGCTGGACAGCGCCTTCAAGGCGAGCTGCTATGCCGAGTATTCCGGTTTCTTTCATATTGGCATGGTGACGCGCAACGAACGTAACGCCATTATCCAGCACGGCACGATGACCCTGGTCAGGTGCGAAGCCTTGCGCAGTGTCAACGGCTGGGCGGAATGGTGCATCACGGAGGATGCTGAACTGGGCCTGCGCCTGTTCATGCAGGGCTGGGAAGCAACCTATCTGCCACAGTCCTACGGCCGTGGCCTCATGCCGGATACTTTTGCGGACTTTCGCCAGCAGCGCTTTCGCTGGGCATATGGTGCGATGCGCATCCTCCGGCGCCATGGTGGTGCACTGCTTGGCTGGCGTCCTTCGTCGCTGACGGCCGGACAGCGCTATCACTTCCTTGCCGGCTGGCTTCCGTGGATTGCCGATGGTGCCAATCTGCTGTTCAATTTCGCCGCACTCGCCTGGTCGACAGCGATGATCTTCGCGCCCGGATCGGTGGATCCGCCGCTCATGATCTTTTCCGTACTGCCACTGTCACTGTTTGCTTTCAAGGCAGCCAAGCTGATTGATCTGTATCGCACCTGCGTCGGTGCACGGCCGCGACAGATCGCCGCCGCCGCCCTGGCTGGCCTGGCACTTTCCCATACGGTCGCAACAGCGGTTCTAGCCGGGCTGGTGCATGGTGACAAGCCATTCTTCCGTACACCCAAGCAGGCACCACGTCATGCCTTGCTGGCGGCCGTGGGCGCCGCCCGCGAAGAGTGGCTGATGGCTTCGACGCTGCTGCTTGCCGCCTGGGGTGTGAGCAACATCGAACTCATGGGCAGTCCGGATCTCGCCGTCTGGATAACCGTGCTGATCATCCAGACCGTGCCTTACCTGGCAGCCGTTCTGATGTCGGTCGTCAGCGCGTTGCCGCTGCCGGCCCGTCTGATTGGCCTGCCACTAAGCGCCGGGGCAGTGGTCCAGGCGCCTGAGGAAATTCAGCCCGTTTACGACGTCAGGTAAGGCGGTGCTGCCAGACGATCCGGGTAGCGCTGCTCCATCCAGCCACGAAACCGTCCAGGTAATTTGCTTGCAGATTCCAGTTTCACACCATCCGCGTGCCACACGACGTGACCAGCCTCCCCCTGCATGTCCATCCATGCCGGCCATGGCGCGAAATATGTCGATGAAAAGCTGGCGGGCACAAACCTGAGATTCTTGTTGGCCAGGTCAGCCTGCTTGGCGCGCGACACGGTGGATTCACCCATCGGCTGCGGGAGACCCGGCGGATAAGTGCGATCGGACGACAGCCAGAGGTCGTCGCCGTATTCATCCCAACTCAACCTGAGCCCGTCCGGCTTCCAGTCGGCCGCCGCGACCCGTCCCGGCCGCACGCCACGATGTGAGTAGTAAGCCGCTGCCGCGCCGGGCTTGCCACCGATCAGATTCGGCTTCACCTGGTTCACACGCCCGGTCACGGGATTGCTAAATGTATCCAGCGGCGCCTTGCTGTCCCAGTCCAGAAAGAATGAGGTCGTGGCACCGGTGACGGCGTATTCGTCATTGACGAGTCTGGTCAACCGCATGATCCAGACCTTCATAACGCACCAGCGGAATGGGTGGCTGGCCCGGGCGCAAGCCGTAGATGCGACCGAAGTACCACCAGGGCGCATCCTTGTCGTCGAGGCGGGCCTGCATGCGGAGCATGGCAATCAACGGGTCGTTACCCAAAACTGTGGGCTGACCGGCTGCGGCAGTGTTGCTGGACGTACTGCGCGTCGTGGCTGTCGTCAGGGCACTGCCGCCGAACAGGAAGGCACCAGTGGCAGCCAGCAGAAATGATCGGCGCCGCTACTGGCAACTCTCCAAGGATACGAATACACGCCGACCGCGAGCCCCGTTAAGGTCAAGGTCAAGGTCAAGGTCAAGACCAGTGTCAGGCGTACACCGATTCGGGGCAGCGTTGCGGCTGACAGCGACAACCAGTGGTGTCAGCCACCATCCTGCAGCCGCTACCATGCCGCATCAGCCCTCAGCTCCGGAAATTCCGCATGGATGCCGTAGTCCACATGGCCAGAACCCGCCTGCCATTGTCGATTCTGATCCTGCTTGCGATTGCGCCGGCGGTCAGTGCCGGACAATGGGACCATTACGGCGGCAACGCCGGCGGCCAGCAGTACTCGACGCTCGCCCAGATCACATCCGGCAACGTCGCCCAACTGACCGTTGCGTGGCAGTACCACACCGGTGAGCTGGAACGGCATCCACCCCTGCATACCGCCATGGCCAAGGTGCAGGTCAATCCCGTGCTGCTGCCGCCCGAGGCTGGCGGACATCTGGTGATTTGCACCCCATTCGGACGGGTTGTGGCCCTGGATCCGGAAGACGGCACCGAGCGCTGGACCTATGAGCCTGCTGCACGCATCGGCGGCTATGCCACGGCGAACGATCCGGACGGCCTCGAAAGTCCTGGATTCGCCAATTGTCGGGGCGTTGCGTGGTGGCACGATCGGCAGACACCGGTGCCAGACCATCCGCTGTGCCGGGACCGCCTGTTTCTGGCAACCCACGACTTGCGACTTGTTGCGCTGGATGCGTCCAGCGGTCGGCTATGTCCGGGGTTCGGCAATGGCGGCATCGTGAATGTTGAGCCTGCAGCACTTGGCGCCCATCCGCCTGGTGTCAAGGGCGAAGTGAAATTCGCCGGGCCACCGACCGTGGTCAATGATGTGGTCGTGCTCGGCACGGCTGTGCGGGACTTCAATCGTGCCGATGCGCCCAATGGTGCAGTACGCGCCTTCGACGTGCGTACCGGCCAGTTGCGCTGGATCTTCGATCCCATACCGCGCGACAAGAGCGACCCCGCCTACGCTGGCTGGACAGCCGACTCTGCGCGCAATACGGGCGCTGGCAATGTCTGGGGCGTCATGAGCGCAGACGAGGCACGTGACCTGGTGTTCCTGCCGACCTCCGGCCCTTCGCCAGACTTTTATGGCGGCACCCGCCGCGGCGACTACCGGTTCGCGGATTCAATCGTCGCCCTGCGCGGCGCCACCGGCAAAGTGGTCTGGTACTTTCAGACGATTCACCACGATGTCTGGGACTACGACAACACGGCCCAGCCCACACTTGTTGAGCTGATACGCGACGGGCGTCCGTTTCCTGCCGTGATTCAGGCCACCAAGACAGGAATGCTGTACATCTTCAATCGGGAAACCGGTGAGCCCTTCTTTCCGATCGAGGAACGGCCCGTACCCCAGGGCGGCGTACCTGGCGAGTCCCTCTCGCCAACCCAGCCATTTCCCGTCAAACCGCCGCCGCTGGTACCACAGACCTTCACCGCCGACGACTTCTGGGGTCTGACACCGTGGGAGCGAAAAGCGTGTCGCAAAGCTTACGGCAACTTCCGTTACGGCAGCATCTATACGCCACCGTCCGTCGAAGGCACGATTCTGTATCCGTCCAGCGCCGGCGGAGTGAACTGGGGTGGCGTGGCGGTTGATCCGGCCCGGCGGATCCTCGTTACGAACGTCATCCGGCTGGGGCACTACGTGCAGCTGGTGCCTGCCGGCGGTGACGGGCAGGCGTCAAGCATCGCAGCCGGCAAGATGCAAAAGAACGCAGCTGAGAACATGCTCGGTGCACCGGTACGACTGCTGGGCACGCCGTGGGCGGTGAAGCAGGGTGCGTTGCTCTCGCCGATGAACCAGATGCCCTGCACAGCGCCACCCTACGCAGAACTGGTTGCCGTCGACTTGCAGGCGGGCAGAATCCTGTGGCGCTCCACACTCGGCGTCTGGGACCATAGCCTGCCCCCACCGATGGCGGCACCATGGTCGCTCCCGCTGCCGCTGCCCTGGGGCACCCCGACCTTTGGGGGTCCGATGATCACCGCCGGCGGGCTGGTGTTCATGGGCGGTACCGGCGATGATCGCTTTCGCGCTTTCGATCTGGGGTCAGGCCGCGAGCTGTGGCAGGCGACACTGCCCACCGGTGCATTCGCGCTGCCCATGAGCTACGCCATCGCTGGCCGGCAATATGTGGTGATTGCTTCCGGCGGTCATCCTTTCGTTTACCAGAAGCCCGGTGACCAGATCACGGCATTTGCACTACCGAAATCCACAACACCTCGCACCACGAAAAATACCTCTGTCTCCCACGCACTGGAATCCCGATGACCGAATCGACTGGCCGCACGACCGAGCAAGCTGCCGGCCTGAATACTGCTCAGGAAGTAGCCACGAATTCAGCCAGCGCCCGCCTGCTGCTCGGCATGGGCGTAATGCTGTTTGCGATCGGTCAGTCCCTGACTTTTGTTATCGTCACGCCACTGGCGCGCCAGGTGGGCTTTGATGCGCAGAGCTTTGGCATCACGCTGACGCTGGCCAGCCTGCCGCTGATTTTCGGTGCACCATTCTGGGGTCGTCGCAGCGACGTGGTCGGCCGCAAACCCGTCTTCCTGATGGGAGTCAGCGCGGCAGCGATCGGCACGCTGCTGATCGCGCTCGTGCTGCAACTCGGTGTGAGCGGCATTCTGACCGGCTTCTGGCTACTCGTGCTGTTCGGTATCACGCGGGCTTTATACGGTTCCATGGCCTCGGCGATCTACCCGTCAGCCACGGCTTACATCGTGGATGTCACCGATGTGAAAAGTCGCAGCCAGGGTCTGGCGATCATCGGAGCAGCGAATGGGATGGGATCAGTACTCGGCCCGGTACTGGCCGGTGTACTCGCATTTATGGGGCCGCTAATGGCGATGTATGCGGCTGCCGGCATCGGCGTGATCGGCGCATTGTTGACCTGGCGACTGCTACCGGAGCCGCAACGTCAAGTACATACCGGCAAGAAAATTGCGTTGAAGCTCCGCGACCGGCGATTACGCCCGTTCCTGCTCATGTGGTTCACGTTTTTCCTGTCCTTCATGGCCCTGCAACTCATCCTGAGCTTTTTTCTGCAGGACGAATTCGGAGTCACCGATCCGAAGGCGCTGGTGCGCCAGGTGAGCCTGTTGCTGGTATGCATGGCTGCAACGATCGTCGCAGTACAGGTTGGCGTTCTTCAGGTTTTCAAGGTGAGGCCGAAAATCCTGTTGAGACTGCTGGGACCATTTTTTGTGCTCGCCCTGGTCATCATCGGCATGGCGCCGAACCTGCCCGTCATGGCCATCGGCTTCGCGGTGCTGGGTATCTCGTTCGCCTGCGCGAGCCCGGGGATCAATGGCAGCGCGAGCCTGTGCCTGGAGGCATGGGAGCAAGGCGCGGCCGCCGGCTATTTAGGCGCAGGCACTACCCTGGGTGCGATCCTGGGCCCGCTGGTCGGCACGCAGATTTATACCCATGTGGGACATCACGGGCCGATGATTGTGGGCGCTGTGGCGCTCACGATTCTCAGCATCTATGCCTTCACGATCAAGGTGCCGGATCAAGGGCGCGGCCGCTGATACGCATGACCAGAAAAAGACCCGTCGGTGCGAAGTCACTCCAGAGATGGCCGGGTCCGGGCAGCATCCATCACGACTTCAGGTAAGGGTCCGGATACGGCGCCGGCCGACCCTTGAAGCGACGGTGCAGCCAGTAGTACTGCTCCGGCACCATACGGATATGGTCTTCCAGAATCGCATTGACCCGCCGGGCATCTGCTTCCGGACTCTCGCCCGGAAAGTTCTGCAGTGCCGGCAGAATTTCCAGCCGATAGCCACGATCGCCGGACAGTCGGGTCGGCAACAGCGGCACGACCACCGCCTTGCCCAGACGACAGATTTCGCTCAATGCCAGGCTGGTCATTGCCGGCTCACCGAAGAACGGGATCAGTGCGCTTTGTGCCCGCCGGTAGCTCTGATCCGATGCGTACCACAAGGGCATGCCGCTGCGTAAGGTACGCACGACCTGACGCAAAGCCAGCTTCGGAATCAGGATGGCTGCCGATTTGCGCCGTACCCTCTTCAGGATTTCGTCTACCAGCGGATTGCGGACGGGACGGTAGAAGCCGGCCGCAGGCGGGCAGGCCAAACCAAATGCCCGTCCGGTGAATTCCTGCGGGCCAAAATGACCCGTCAGCAACACCACACCACGGCCGCCGGCCATCGCCCTCTCCAGATGTTCCTGACCGCGCAGATCGATCAGCCGGCGCACCAGCGCATCGCTCCCCCACCACGCCAGCCCGTGCTCCATTACCGTCATGCCCAGCGACGCGAAATGCGCCTTCAGCAGCTTGTTCTGTCCGACATCATCAAGTTCCGGAAAACACAGCCTCAGATTGGTTGCTGCAATCCGGCGCCGCCCCGGCATCAGCCGATAGAGCAGCCGGCCCAGCTGCCGACCCTGGGCCATCTGCACCCGGTACGGCAGGAGGGCGTTAAGTCGCATCACGCCCAGACCCAGCCATAGCAGCCAATAGCGCGGCTGCCAGAAATTCCAGAGCGGCTCGGGAATGTCCGAGGGAGCAGGCTGACTCAATTGTGCCTCCGGGAATGTGCAGGTCCACAACTGTAGCTGCAGCACGGCGCAGTTACACGTTGATACAAATCGTTACCCCCCCGAAAGGAAGACCTGGCCGCGAACGTCCAGAATACACAACATGAGCTTAAGGCCCGGCAGCGCAAGGTGCGATGTCCGAAGGGCTGATTTGAAGGAGATAGCGAATGAACAAGGACATCCTGAACAATAGCAACTTTCTGTACGAGTTCGGTGACCTGCTGCTGGTGGCTACCGCACTGCTGGTCGCAGTAGCGTTCTTTCTGTTCTAAAAGCCATCTGTCCTGACAGGTTGTGAGTAAGGTCAGTCGGCTCAACGCACTGCTGCTATCCCCCTCCCCGCAGCGGTGACTGCCGACAGCCCGGCGAGTGACCCGCCAGTTCCCCCGGAGCTGGCGGGTTTTTTTATGGTTCAGCTCCGATCTCCGGGAAGTCGGACCGACTCTCTTGATCATTACGTAGAAGCCATCGCCGAGTTCAGCGCGGCGGCGTGTCGGTGTCGGGGATATCTGTGGCGGGCAATCTGCGGTCACATCCTGTCCGCCCTGGATCAAGCGCGCCTCGCTCAAGCGCCATCCCTGGCACGCTCGGCGCGCAGAGCCCACCACAGATATCCCGCCCCCGCCACACCGCTCATCAGTTGTAGCCATGAACCACGACCACAGTGAATAGCGGCCGGGGTGTGCGGGGGCAGGTTGGCGGGTTTGCAGGGACCAGGCGGGCAGGATAGCCCGCCGCCAGTCCGGTTAAGAGAGCGTAGGCCATGGATGGCCGCAGCGAACAGCCCGCCGACCTGCCCCCCGCGCGGCCCAGCCGCCGCGCTGAACCGTAGAGCAATTCCGATTGACCACCACAACTACCGGACGCCCTGGGCGCCCTGGACGCAAGAGAAACGCCTGATTTCTGCTCCAGGCCGTCGGGCCTACCAGGTTACCGAGTAGATCAGGTCCAGGGATTGTTCATTGCCCGAACTGGCTTCCAGGCTAACGCGCCTCGACAGGCGGTAGGTGACCTTGATCGTACCGAGCTGATCGAATACCCCGTAGCTGTAGCGAATGAACAGATCGCTACCCAGTTGCTCACCGACTACCAGTGCAGTGTCACCGGAATCCGTGGTGCCCAGGCCGATCTCGTCGACCCTGAGCGCCGAACCGATTTGCTGGACCACAGGCATTGCCTGACTGAGTCCCAGACTGAGCGCGGCATTTGCCACTGCCGAACGATCACCAACACTGGAGGCCGACAACGGCTTGCCGGTGGTGAGGTACGACAACGCGTCGAGCTCACCCATGGCCGGTTCCGAGAAGATCCGCGTAATTATTTTTGACAGGTTGCCGGACAACAGCACACCCACTGTCACATCCCGACCCTCGTAGGTCACTGCGCGACTGGCTTTCACATCCAGCCCGGGATCTGTAACCACACCGGAGAACAATAGCGAACCCCGGTCTATAGCCAGCTTCTGTCCGAATGCGGTGAACTGGCCGTCCTGAAGTGTGACAACGCCTGCACCGTTTACCAATCGGGCGTCGGCACCCACGGATTGCGACAGGCGCATGCCACCGACCAACCGGGTCTTGAGACCAAAGCCTTCAAAGCTCACTTTTTCGCCCAGCCGTACCTGCAGGTTGTCGAGCTTGAACAGTGGCGGCTTGCGCTCAGCGGCGAGTTCCTCGCGACCGTGAACAATGGTGTCATTCGATGGCTCTACAGCACTTTCTTCCAGCTTCTTCAGTTTGATCTCGGCCCGCGGCACCAGCATTTCGCCACTCACAAGAAACTGACCATCGCGAAGACGCACACGGACATCAGGCGATACCTGAACCACACCCTGTGGCAGACGGATTACGTCGATGACGCGTCCCTTGATCGTGGCATCGCCGGTCGGTACCAACTGGTTCTGCCAGGCCAGACTGCCATCCAGTGCAACGAAACCCTTGCCTGACCGCGCCTGGCCTTCCACGACCAGTTGTCCATCTTCACGACCACGAAGCGACAACCCGATGCGGTCCACGGTTATGCCGGCAGCAGGAACCGTGAACGCCCCCTGTTCAATTTCGACCCCGCCGCTGATATCTGGCTGTCGGGCGTCTCCGGTTAACGTGGTGTCTACCGCAAGCTGGCCCTTGAGGTCGCCGATATCCACGAAGCGCTCCAGCATCGGTCCGAGTGAAGCCAGGTCTGGCACCCCGCCAACGATCCGTGCGTTGATGGTTGGTGTGTCGCTGAATGGTGCTGCTACCGTACCGCTGGTTTTAAGTTGCAGGCCAAAGCTCTCAGCCATGGTCGCGTCGAATTTCAGACCGGTTTCTGCCAGATCGACATTGACGACAAATTCGCTGAACGTCGTCTGCACTTCATCATCGTCCTGGGTACGCCAACTGAGCACGGCATCGCTCAGGCTGCCGTGCAGTTGTCCAGTATTGTCCGCTGGTGCTTGCGACCGACAAACTCGCGCTGGCCGTGCCGTTGATACGCAGGTCGGCGGGCAACCATGGCGACAGGCTGGCAAGCTGGAACTGACGGTATGATCCAGGCTCGTGCTGATGCCCTCCGGGTCAGAACGGGAATCGGCGACACAAAGCTCTCCACATTGCTGGTCCAGCAGTGCGCACTCAGCGTCAGATTCGCCCCCGCAACCCTCAGCGCTGCCGGTTCACGCAACGACCATGGCTGGCCTCCTTCACGTCGACGTCCGCCGACCTCGCTGTTCGGTGAGCACCCCCGAACGCCATGCGCCGCTGGATCGCAACTTCAGTGCCACCTCGCCATCGGTCAGTGCCAGGCTCAGCTCGTGATCATCAGCCACCCCGCTGAGTTGTGCCGACAGATTCCCAAGCGCTGATTCACGCCAGCGCAGATCGTTGGCCTCCAGGCTGATCACCTGGCGATTGCCGCGGACCGACGCCGGGCGCAGCCGCAGTGTCTTGCCGTGCAACTCGTCATAGCCGATGTTGTTACCGGTCAGATCCAGCGTAACCTGCGGTTGTTTTGCCGTGCCGGCAGCGGTGCTCGAGCTCTCTGCTGGCCACTGAGCCCGGGCCACAAGGTCGCCAGGTCCGGCGCATCCAGACTGAAGCGGCCAGCAATGCGTTCACCCCAGCGACCATTGGCTTCCACGCGGTTCACGCCAGATGCCAGCACCACGTTATCGACCGTCAGCGACCTGGCATCGCGGGTCACAATACCGCTCAGACGCAAGGGGCGATCAAACAGCGTGCCGCTCGCTTCCGGCACCTCGGCACGAAAGTTGCCGGCGGCATCGGCGGCCAGTTTCAGGTTGAAATCGGAGCTTTCCGTTGAAACGCGTATCGATAAATCCCGGATTGATATTCTGGCCGTGCAACTGCAACTGCACCGACAAGACATCCTGAAGCTGAACACGACCCGTACCGCGTACCTGGCCAAAGCCATCGATATCGATTCGTTGCAGATTCAGATGGTCCAGACTGCCCTGTGCGCGTACCGCAACCTGCGAGGCGTCTATGGTTCTTGCCATTGTTGGCGTTGACGCTATCAGTGCCGAGGACGGCACCTCCGTTTAATTCCGCCGAGAAATCATCCGTCCAGCCGCGTACTTGCAAGGTGCCAGACGGACTTCGCAACAGGAACCGTGGATCACCCTCAATCAGGGCCCGTCTAAAATTCTTCCAGCGGGCAACAGCTTCAATGTGCGGCTCTGCAGCCAGCAGACGTAACACGCCGGTCACCTCAACCATGGATGGCAGCTGCACGACCTGCCCGAATCGCAGGTTGGCCAGATCGCCGGACACGCTGCCAGCGCCGGAGACAGTGTCGCGGGTATGCGCCATCGCAACTGGCTGCTCAGCGCAAACGGTTCGCCCGTACCAAAGCGGCCGGCGGCCTCCAGATTGATGCCGTGCTGCGCCTGCAGACGATCAAATCTGATCACGCCGCTGGTCAGGGATCTCGTAGGCAATCGGCCCGATCTCGACGGTCGATGGCTGCCCCGTACCATCCGGACTGCCTGGCGTGCGGATCGACAGGCTTTCGATCTGTAACCAGTCGACGCTGATCGTCACCGGCAACCGCAATGCCTCGACCGGGCTTTCCGGTCGTCTGTTCGGCGTGGCCCAAGATCAATCGTTATCGAGCTGGCCCGTGCCGTCAGCAGATGAACCCGGCGTCGCAACAGGTCCGGCCAGTCTTCATAACCTGGCCGGTGATCACCACATGGGTGCTGCCGGCCTGGACCTCAAAAATGATCGACGGTCAGCCTGGCAAGCAGCGTACTGCAACTCCGGTCGCCTTCACCCGCCCGCCACTGAGAGGACGACAGGGTATCCACCATCCACGTACTACCCTGTGGAGTTCCCAGTACAAACAGGCCGAACACCAGCAGCAGTCCCAGCCCAACCAGGGCGGTAAAAGCCACGTGCCAGCAGGTGCCCGCTGATTTCAGCAAGCTGAACGTCCTGAAGCGTCGCTTGGGATGCGTCCCGGGCTTCGCCCTGTGTACTCAAAGGTCCGGCCCGAGCGTGATGCGGATACGGAATGAATCCGGCGCATCAATCCAGGGGCACACCAACGTCGAAGCGAATCGGACCCAGTGGCGAGTACCAGCGAATACCGGCACCTACGCCGGTTTTCATGGACAGTGATTTGAAGAGTTGAAGGCGTTGCCGACATCGATGAATGCTGTGGCGACTGACCAGTTGCCAAACACTTTCTGGTCGATTTCCACGCTGCCCACCAGTTTGTCGGCACCACCGATGACGTTGCCGTCGTCATCAGTTGGCCCCAGCGACTTGTACTGGTAACCCCGCACACTGGTATCACCGCCTGCAAAGTACCGCACCGAATATGGCAGTGCCTCGAAGTCGTCCTTGATCGTCCAGCCTGCGTCGACACGCAACAGCAAGCGCGCCGTTGCCCAGAGCGGCAGAATGATCTTGCCGGATGATTCGAGCTGGAGGAATGCAGTATCGGAGCCCAGCACCTCGTCCGTACCACTGACAGTCAACGACAACCGATGCCCGCGCCGTGGGCGACTCGTCAGTAGCCGTGGCTGCTTGGCCCAGCCAATGCCAGGAATCACCAGATCGCTGTGATTGCGCGTGTCGCCAATACGGTAATTCTCGCGGCGGTAGTCGATGAAGCGGGTTTCGCGCCACTCCGCACGTCGACGCTTGGTCTGCTTGATGCCAACCCGGTACTCTTCACTGCGGCTGTCTTCAGGAGTGTCGTACTTGTAACCGATGTCAAAGCTCAGCCACTCATCACGCGGACTACCCTGCGGCAAGCGATAACTGGCCGTGATATCTCCCAGCACTTCGGCAATATTGCTGTCGAATTCAAACTGATGACCCTTGCGGTTAAGGCGCTGGTTAAGAAAACCCAGGCGAAACTTGGCACCGCTATCCGTGGCGTAGCCGACACCGGTGGTCCAGGTTCGTGGCGGTGCTGGCGTCAGCATGATGGTCAGTGGCACATCCAGATCAGGCGCCGGACGCTGCGTGGTGTTCAGCTCTACATTCTGGAAGTACCCACCGGCAAGCAGGTCGACATAAAGTTCATTGACCTTGTCGCCATCGTAGGGATCGCCAGGCTTGAACTCCACAAAGCGCATTGCCAGTTCTGGATCTACAACATCCTGATCCAGCGTAATGGGACCAAAGCGATAGCGTTCACCGGATGCATAGTCCAGCGATATGTCGGCGGCAAGTTGCCCGGGATAGACATCGATGCGGCTGGCGACGAAGCGCCCGTCGAAGTATCCGCGTCGTTGCGCCAGGCCGGCCAGCGATGCTTTCAGGCGATCATAGGCATTCTGGTTCAGGCCATCGCCGGCTGACAGGGACTCTTTGTCGATGAATTGGGTCAGCTCCCGATCAGCGCTGCCGGGACCTGTAACACCAATCGACACCTTGCGTAAATGCACACGGGGGCCACGGTCGATTTCAAAGCGTGCACGCCAGCAGTCACTGTCGCGCGTCAGCGACTTGTCGACGGTCGGAGCGTAGTAGCCATAGACCTCGAGGGCCTGACGAATCTGGCGATCGGCGCGCCTGAACAGACGGCGCACCCGGGCATCCGGTGCGTCACATGATTCATCGACCAGATCAACTGTCGCCTGTACCGCCTTTTCGGTGGTGCGACTGAGCCCTGAGAAATCCACATCTGCCTGGACTGCTGGTGGGGCCAGTGCCAAAAACACAAACACCACGGTGAGCAGCGTGGCAACAAGCCTTGCGAAACGCATTTCGTCGTCGGTCCCTGTTCATTGGCAACTCCGCGCTATTATCGCGGAATGATTCCCTGTTCACCTGCGCCGCAATCCGGACCGCTGGCAACAACTGTTGCGGTGGCAGCACTACTGCTGGCCGGGCCGGCCACCGCCACCGACCAACCACACTCCCGATCCTGCGCAGCCGCTGCAGGCCACCAGGACACTGCCCATCCCGATCCTGTGAGCCCCGATTCCTTCAGCCTGGATTCAGCAAGAGTGGGCTGGTCCGAAATCCGGATGACCGCCAGCAAGCTGTTCATGACTGCCAATGCGCGGTTGGCCCTGCGAACCATCTCCGGTGACGCGGCAGCCGCCGAGATGCCGCCCATTGTCGCCGACGGCTTCACGCCATTGAAGCCTGGCAATACAGTTCTGGAACTGACCTACGATGCCGGCGGCGTCGGGCGGCAATCCAGCCTGACTTTGCTGATGGACCCGCGCTCCGGAGCCGCCTTGCAGCGATCCCAGCACGATCAGAAAGGCAGGTTCCGATGGCGGGTCTATCGCTTTGGTTGTGAGGGAGCTTATCAGCGCACCCGTTGGCCGGCCTCGGATGCCGAGGAAACCTTGCCGCCGGCCCGCTGGACACGCACCAGCGAGGGCCTGCGCGCGTACCCGGTCGCCCCGGATACACAGGCGGTTATCGAGCCTACCGGACTACTGTATGTTATTGCGGCCGCTGAACTCTACGCACCAGGCGATCACCTGGATGTGCTGATATTCCGCCGGCACGATACCCAGACTGTGCGTATCGACGTACTTCCGCCCCGTGAGGTCAGTGTGCGCTACGACGAACTACGGCCAACCGGTACTGTTCAGCACAACGCCAGAGTCGTGCCGTTGCGACTGTCCCTGCGGGGCCTGCCCGTACCCGGTGGCGATCCCGACGACAACGATCTGGAACTGCTGGGATTGCGTGGCAATCTGGAGTTGTTGCTAGATCCTGCCACGCGCGCACCTCTGGAACTGAGCGGAGACGTCAAGATTCTGGGCAAGGTCACGCTCCGGTTGACTGCAGTGAGGCCACTGCAGGGTGGTGGTATCAAGTGACCTGCTCTGCACGACCTGCTTACCCTGATTCATCAATAGTTGCCGTATAACGGAGGCCCACCATGATTTCCGCTCTCGTACATCCAAGGCTCGCCCTGTTGAGCATAATTCTGCTGGCCGGTTGCGCGTCCGGACCGTCGTTGTTCGTGAATAGCGATCCGAGTGCCAGTTTTGCGACTTACAAAACCTACGATTTCGCCAAGCCTCTGGACACCGATCGGGACGGCTATTCATCCGTACTGAGCCAGTACCTGCGCACGGCAGCCAGCCGCGAGCTGGAAGCAAGAGGATATCAGCGCAGTGACAATCCGGATCTGCTCGTTAATTTCCACGTCGCGACCAAAGAAAAGGTTCAAACCACGACGACGCAATCGGCGGTACCCATGCGCGGATACTATGGCTATCGCTCCGGCTACTACGGCGTGTGGAGTGGCTATGACACCGAGGTAACGCAGTACACAGAGGGGACGCTGACGATGGATATCGTCGACCCTGCCCGCAAACAACTTGTGTGGGAAGGAACGGCAGTTGGTCGTGTGCGGGACAAGGACCGGGCGAATCTGCAGCCGGTTGTGGACAAAGTAATCAGCCAGCTTTTCAGCAAATACTCGTATCGGGCTCCCTGAAATGTGAACCCGCGCCTAAGGTGCAACCGCTTGCCGGCCGATAACTCCCCAATTGCGGAGTTCTATGAGCCAGGAGCGGAAGCCCATGCGGGTTCTCTTTGTCGACGATGAGCCCAAGGTGCTGGACAGCATTCGGCGCCAGTTGCGCAAAACCTACGAAGTACATACCGCATTGAGCGGTCACGAAGCCCTGCTGGTACTGGAGGAAACACCGGACATCGCGATCGTGGTATCCGATATGCGGATGCCCGAGATGAATGGCGCCGAGCTTCTTGCTGTTGTGCGGCGTCGTTATCCGCACTGCATCCGGATGATCTTGTCTGGCCAGGCTGATATCGAAGCAGCGATCTCGGCCGTCAATGAAGGCAACATTTTTCGTTTCCTGACCAAACCCTGCAAGGAAACATCCTTGCGCGCCGCCTTGAGCGCCGGGATCGACCAATACCAGCTCACGGCAACGCGCCGGGTACTCCTGGAGAAAACCCTGCAGGGGTTGGTCGAGACCCTGACGGACATACTTGGCCTGACCAACCCGGTCGCCCGACACCGCACGGCGAGAGTGCGCCAGTATGCAGCGGCGATTGCCGGTGCCATGCACTTCGCGATGCCGTGGGATCTGCGCCTGGCGGCATTGCTGTCCCAGATCGGCTGCATCACCCTGCCAGACGGAATACTTGACAAGGTTTATGCCGGAACGGAGCTCAGTGCAGAGGAGCGGGATCTGTATGCCAGACACCCGGCAGTTGCAGCGGCCCTGATCGAGCGCATACCCCGGCTGGAATCAGTGGCGGCGATGATCCGCAGCCAGCAGAATCTCGATTTCCGCAAATTTCCTGCCGACACAACAGCATGGGACAGCGCCACCACTTCGCTGGTGATCCTCGCCACGGCCTCGCGACTTGATGAGTTGCTGGCCACCGGCGACCAGCCGGCAACGGCACTGCGACGTCTGAAGGAGGACTGGCCGGATATTCCCGTAAAGGTGGCGACGCCATCCGGACTGTCCATCTGCACAGCGCCTATATGGATATCCGCTTCGTTGGTTTCGGTGATCTGACACCCGGCATGGTGCTGGATGAGGACGTCGTGACAAAGACGGGAGATACCCTGATGTTTCGCGGCGAGGAAGTGACGCGCAGGCTGATGGAACAACTGGTCCCGCCGGGGCAGGATATCAAGGAAATTGCCGACACGGTTAACTCCCGGAAGCTTCGCGTATTGATTCCGGCATAGTTGACTGCCTGGCGCGGCTCAGCGGCAGCCGAACCATGAAAGTGCTGCCAACACCCGGTTCACTGTGGACGGTAATGGTGCCGCGGTGTCGCTGCACGATGCTGTGGGCAATGGCCAGTCCCTGGCCTGTGCCGCGACCGACCAGCTTGGTGGTGTAGAAGGGCTCAAAGAGCCGGGTATGCACTTCAGTGGACATGCCGACGCCATTGTCGGCGATGCGAATCTCAAGCTCGGTACCCACTTGCCGCGTAGACACGACGATGCGCCCGCGTGAGGTATGGCTGTCCGGTCCCCGAGCCTCTATAGCGTGAGCTGCATTGACGAGAATGTTGACGATGACCTGATTGATGCTGCCAGCACGGCATAAAACGGATGGCAGACCGGGCTGAAGGTCAGTCTCTAGGTCGGCTGTTGCTCCCAGCTCATGGGAGGCCATGCGTACAGCGCTCTCCACTATGCCATTCACATCAGCCGGCAGCATGTCCTGACCAGGGTGGCTGAGCTCGCGCATGGACTTCACGATATCGCCCACCCGATCAATGCCCTCAAGCGACTGCCGGATGGCCACAGCCACCTCGGTCTGCAGATACCCGGCATCGGCCGAATCCAGCGCACTGGCGAGTCGGCTAACCGGAATTACCCCGCCGGGCCCAGCCTCCTTTGCCAGGCTCGTGAGCTCGACCAGCAAGTCCGAGACTCCGGAAAATGCGTCCTGCAGGAAGCGAATGTTCCCTCCTACATACTGTGTCGGCGTATTGATCTCATGAGCAACGCCGGCTGCCAGTTTGGCAACAGCTTCCAGCTTCCGGGCCTCGGCGAGCTTTTCCTGAAGCTCTACCCTGTCCGTCACATCGTGCAGGATGATGACGTAGTTGCTGGGCCGGTTGCCATCGGTAACCACTGGAGACACCACGGCCTCTTCGATACGAACTTGCCCGTCGGAAAGCCTGGTGGCCACCTGACCGCTCCAGGTGTGTCCGCTACTCACCGTGCCCCAGATGTGCCGGTAGGCGTCGGAACCAGCTTCGGCCGTGAACACCTCACGCGGGGTTTTACCCAACAAGTCACGGGCATCAATGCCACGATGCCGTGCAAAAGACGGATTGGCGTATTGAACGCGTGCCAGCGCATCGAGAACGATGATGCCCTCCTCCGTATGCTCCACCACGGCAGTCAGATTGCGCACGCGACCCTCAGTCTCCCACCGTGCGGTGATCAACTCATCGAAGCGCCTGGCCAGAGATCCAATCTCGTCACGACGCTGCCTGCCGGGTGTAACCAGTGGTTCATCATTTTCCCGCTGCGCGATCATGTGGCGGGCAAGCCGCCCCAGCGGCACTGACACAAGATGGCGAATGAGCGCCGTCAGTACCAAAACTCCAAGAAGCGCAACAGCCAGCAGGCTCAGTAACAGATCGCGTACGGTTTCACGACCGGTCGCCACCACCGGCCTTGCCATACGCGTCTCCAGCATGAAGGCCGGTTTGCCACCAATGCTCGAGAACACCTTGAAATCCGACATGTCCTTATCGCGAAGTACAAGCCGGGATTGGGTGGACTTGCTGCCCAGCGATCGTGCAATGTCGTGCATGGCTGGGCTCACCTCTTGCAGACCGTGCACAACAATCTTTGCCGGCAGTACGCTGATCGCGCCAAACGCCTGTGTTGGATCCAGATACCGGCCCATGATCAGGGTGCCTGCGGCAGCACCCGAACCATCGGTCCGGGAGATCGGCCGCATGGCGATGACCGCCGGTCGGCCTTCCACGGCCAGTAGACCGGCAACTGTTTCCCTGCTACCGGCTATCGGCAGCAGGGAAACACCGGACGGATGCCTGGTCAGCCGCGGCGAGGCCTGGCCATTGAGCAAGGCAACGAGGTCGGCAGCAATGGTTGCTTCTGGCGATGTGGTTGGGCGCACATCGCTGTAGAGCGGGACGCCACGATTGGTAACCAGAACTATCAGATCCAGGCCCAATCGGTCGAGAACGACGTTGCCCAGCTCTGTCGCGGCAAATGCCGGGTATTCCCCTCGTGCAAACTGGTAGAGATCATCCCACTGACTCCAGTCCGTTACGATATCCTGCAAATGGTCCACTTCGGACTTGATCGCTCGATCAAGTATCGTGCGGTTCTGTTCCACCAGGTCGTACTCGGTCTCGGCAAACCTTTGCAGAACCACCTGTTGCATCATCAAGCCAAGACCTGCGGTGGCACCCAGGAGCACAATAGCCAGAACCACAGCAATCTGTACGGCGAGTGGCCGGTGCCGAAGCGGTCTGGTGGCCTGCTGGGTGGGCGATGCGACAATCGGCATCTGGCCTAGATACCTCAATCCGCGCGAGACGACCGGGCACCCGTCACAATCATGCTTCAGAGTCTGGAACCACAGGGAATAGAATGACGAAATGACGGAACCTGTAGACATTGCGAACCTGCGTCGCGAATTCATGACCAGACCACTGCGCCGGGGGGCGCTGGCACCCGATCCGCTGACCCAGTTCCAACTCTGGTTCAGCGACGCGCTTGCCGCCAGCACCCTGGACCCGAATGCCATGAGCGTCGCAACAGTCGGCGTCGACGGTCAGCCATCGTTGCGCACCGTACTGCTGAAGCACTTCGATGCGCGGGGTTTTGTGTTCTATACGAACCTCGATAGCCACAAGGCACACGACATTCGCCACAATCCACGAGTAGCATTACTGTTGTACTGGGCAGAGATCGGCCGTCAGGTTCGTATCACCGGGCTGGCGGCACGCACATCGGCAGCCGAAGACGCCAGCTACTTCAGTAGCCGGCCGCGCGACAGTCAGCTTGGTGCTTGGGCTTCACCACAAAGCCAGCTGATCGATACCCGCGATTCGCTGGAGGCGAAATTCGCCAGGATCAAGACCCGCTTCGATGCCGGTGAAGTGCCATTGCCTGACTTCTGGGGCGGCTATAGGGTAATCGCCGAAACCGTGGAATTCTGGCAGGCGCGCGAAAATCGCCTGCATGATCGATTCATTTATAGTGCATCGAACTCCGGCTGGACGATTCAGCGACTGGCCCCCTGAAGGATATTTACCGTGCACGGATTCGTATTGAAACTTTCAAGCTCAGTAGCAACATTGGCGGGCATGGTTTCCCTGGTGTTCGTGGCCGGTTGCGCGTCACAAAGCACGTCGACCACACAAAACGCGCCGCCACTGGATGAATTCTGCCTTGAGGCGCAGCGGGTAGTCGTCCGCACGGATGTTGTGCCGGCGCTGGTCGTGCATCAGGACTTCAACAGTTTCGTCAAGTCGAAAGCATCTATCGACCCGCTGACGATCCAGCAATACGTGTGGTACGAAGATGACGATCCGACGAAGCCCCTGATGATTTCCTGCAAGTTGAAGAGTGCCGATCACCTCAATGAGGCGTACGGGGCGGGCACATCGGCTGGCAACGGCCGTTGTCAGGACATGAATCGACTGACCTGGGAATGGGTACGCGCCAGTCTCGGCTCCAGGCACGTGGAAGACGTGGTGTTTGATGAACCCGAGGAAGTCTGGAACGACAAGAATCCCGGCATGACCGGACCGGACTGGCTCAAGCCCTATACCATGGCGTGGCGCGACAAGGCCGGCGTGCTGCACATTCGCAGCAAGGGATTTCGTGTGGACTGGAAGGATCCACGGTTCTCTGCCATGCCTGCCAGGTTCCGTGGCGTGCAATATTGCCACCTGATTACACCTCAATATCTGACTCGACTGGTTACTGGCAAGGCCCAGGCCGGACTGAAGATCGGCCGCGATGTCAGTAACTACGCTCCCCCGACTGATGCACGATAGCCATGTAGTCATCGTCGGTGCCGGTATCGGCGGCCTGGCGACTGCGCTCGCCCTTCAGCAACTTGCGATCCGGGTTTCCATCTATGAACAGGCACCGGTGCTTGCCGAGGTCGGCGCCGGACTGACGCTCGCGTCGAATGGTTCGAAGATCCTGCTGCACCTGGGTCTGGGTGGTGTCCTTGACGACCTCGCC
>JAWKZI010000024.1:0-13646 GCA_041396045.1 Gammaproteobacteria bacterium
CGCAATCCTGGCGACTGATGCCGTACTTCGTCGCAATCAGATCAGCACCAATGCCCTGAGGCGCGAAGTAGGTCTTGTAGGCTACCTGCGGATCACTCGCCATCGCGCCACCGTCGGAACCCATCGGCACCCGCGACATTGACTCAACGCCACCACCAATACACAGATCAGATTGGCCGGACATGATCTGCGCAGCAGCACTGTTCACCGCTTCCAGTCCCGAAGCGCAGAAGCGGTTCAACTGCTTGCCTGGCACGGACTCTGCATAATCGGCATTCAGCACTGCGACGCGGGCAATATCGGCACCCTGCTCGCCCACCGGCGACACGCATCCCATGATGACGTCATCAATCCGGGAGGTATCCAGTTCATGCCGGTCGCGCAGGTGGCGTAGCACCTGCGTCACGAGTTCAATGGGTGTCACCTCGTGCAGGGCGCCAGAAGGCTTGCCGCGTCCACGAGGTGTGCGGATGTGATCGAATATAAAGGCGTCAGCCATAGCGTGCATCCTCATGGTGCGACTTGCCGGGCCGAAAGTGCCCGCTGCTTCCAATTCGCCCGGACATCCTCAGGGTACGCCGTCGGCGAGCAGCGAAACAAGCGCCGGCGCGGCAACCGCCGGCAGGGCTTCAGGCATGGCCCTGCCCACCGATAGTCAACTGGTGTGACGTCGACCTGCCCTGCCGGCCAGGCCCATTGCAAAAAGTGCCAGCAGAAGTAGTGGCCCCGCACTACCGCCTCCGCCTGTGCCGCCACCGTTGCGGGCTGTCACATCGGCCACATGCTCCGTCTTGATCCGCTCGCGAAACTTGCCGAGTTCAGAGTCAAGGTTTTTGTTCATGTCATCAAAAGCGACTGTGAAGCCGCGGCTTTTTGCATTGCGCAGATCCTCGTCCAGATTGACGAGGGTCGACGTAGACTCGTTCCGGTCGATCCCCGGCGCACGAAACAGCAGCTTGTGTGTGGGTACATCGAATACGGCAGTATCAACAAACGTCTGCACGGCCCGATTGGTCCCCGGAATCACATAAGCGCCCACGATCGTCCAGTACAGCAGGGATGCCTTGTTATCGTCGGCATTGGCAACCTGGTCGTAGGAAACCAGAGCCATGACATCCGTCTGGTACAGACGCGCTACCTGATCGAGGCTGGTCCAGCCACCACCCGCACGCAAATAGGCGTCCGGGATCACGACAATCTCCTTGATGAAGTCATAGGAGGAAAACGCGGCTTTGGTCTGATCAAGTAGTTGGGTCTTGAGCACCTCCGAGATTTCGGCCCCGTTACGCCCTGGGACAAAGGCGAGGCCAACGCGCAGCGGAACCTGCAGGTTCGGGATTGTGTCTGTCTGCTGTGGAGGCACCTCGCCATCCGGGTACAGAAAGTCCACCAGACTGCTGGATACACCACCGCGCTGCTGGCTCAAGGTGTTCCAGCACCCTGACAGCAGGACCGCACAAAATGCCGAGACAATAACTACGGGCAAACGCATGACGACTCCCCTGATTGCTATCGAATTACGTACAAGCCAGATACCACTCGTAGTCCAGGCCCGGCACCTCGGCGTGATAAGCCTCGGCCTCGAAGCGCCGGGCGGCGCTGAACACCTGACAATAGTCGGTACCCAGGTACTCCGGCCACAGATTGCTGGCATCAAATTCAGCAAGTGCCGTTTCCCAGCGTGGTGAAGGACCTGTCGGCACCCGGACCGGCTCCCCTTCGCGAGTCATCGGCGGCGGCTCGATGCGGCGGCTGATGCCGGCGTGAGCAGCCGCAAGGATCGCAGCCATCGCAAGGTAGGGATTGCAATCGGCGCCGGCAATACGATGCTCGAGCCGCATGTTGGCATCGTCGGAACAGGGAATGCGCACCGCTACCTGTCGATGATTTGGCCCCCAGGTCGGCGCGGTTGGCACAAAAAAACCCGGCCGGAAGCGGCGATAGGAGTTGGCATTGGGCGCAAAGATGGCCCTGGACTCGCCCATCGCGGCCAGCATGCCACCCACGGCGTGACGCAGGGTGTCGGGATAGCAGTCCGGCGTGACTGCGGATGGTGCCGGGCCCAATACGTTGTACCCGGATCGGTCCACCAGACTCAAATGCACGTGCATGCCCGAACCGTCCAGCTCGGTGAAGGGCTTGGCCATGAACGTCGCCGACATGCCGTGTTCACGTGCTACGCCGCGGATCAATCGCCGGAGCAGGATGGCGTGATCGCAGGCAACCAACGCGTCGCCTTCATGGTGCAGATTCACTTCAAACTGCCCCGCACCATACTCGGATACGATCGCACCGGCGGGAATACCCTGCACTTCCGCAGCTGCCGCCACGCCGGCAAAGAAGCCGTCCAGATCGTGCAGATCTTCCAGACTGTAGGCCCGCGGTCCGGCGGGTCGTCGCGTACTCCCAGGCGCCCGACCGGTGCGCCGCGTCGGCGTCACACCGCGAATATCTTCCAGCAGGTAGAACTCGTATTCCACGGCCACGACCGGTGTCAGGCCAAGCTCGCCAAAGCGTGAAAGCACTTTGTTCAGCACATGCCGGGAATCGGCGAAGTAAGGTCGGCCATCGTGCTCATGCATCGAGATCAGACATTGGCCGATGGGAGATCCGGACCACGGAACACGTGCCAGAGTTCCGGCAACAGGCTCGCAGACGAAGTCGGGGTCTCCGTCATCATTGCCGTGCACCAGACCTTCGATCAGCGCGCCACGGCTGTCCAGCAAAATGCCGGTAGCCGGAAAGCTGACGCCGTCGGTGTACAGCGCCGGTACCTCGCGACGGCTGACGCGCTTGCCGCGCAGGATTCCATTCAGATCGGGCAGCAACAACTCCACGGCGCGCACGTCGGAATTGGCGGCGAGAAATTCACCCGCCTCCTGCGGCACCTCGGCTGACTTTCGGCTCATTAACTACCCCCGGCAGCGATTCTGACCAATCCCCGGCCGCACGTCGATCCTGCTGACCAGACGGCTTCAGACTCGCCGGATCCGGGATGTACTTCGTGGCCCGTAACCCGCGTGCCGTCGGTGAGTCGGGGTATCCCTTCGGCTGTAGCACTCTGTAGCACGCGGCATCCCGGCGGGAAATCCCTTCCGCCTGGCGTGCGGCACGCCTTTTCGGCGGAAGGGACACCCGCCACGCTGCCGCTCGCTGTAGGGGTGATCGAACTCTCATCGACCTCGAGAACAACGCGATATCCCGACTCCCCGACGGCACGCGGGCCACGGAGTGCGATCCAGGGCGAGTGCGACTGATGCCGCTCCTACTCCGGGCGTTCGTCGATCTCCGGCCCGGCCGGGCTGTCATTGGTGACCGGCTTTGCATCGTCCGGTTCTGGCGCTGGCGGCGGCTCAAGCGTGGTGTGCAAGGAGCCACGGGTATCCGAATCTTCTTCGATGCCCAGATGGAAGGTCGCAAAGCCAGGCATCACGACCTGGTTTAACGCCATACCCACCACCCGGCCACGAACTGGCGAATAGATCAGAAACTGGTCGTTGGTGATGGGGTCGGTGACGGTTCCCAGGATATCGCCTGCGGATACCAGTTGGCCCAGGCGAACCAGTGAAAACAGAATGCCACCGTAGTCGGAGCGTACCCAGGTGGAGCGGTAGTAAACCGGGCGTGGCGCCTTCAGTACATTCACGCGATTGACGATTTGCAGGGCATCGAGCAGCCAGACGATTGCCGCAGTGCCTTCGCGGACCTGTGCTGATTGCAATCGGCCCGGTTCTCCGGCTTCCAGCGTGACTGCGGGAATTCCCGCATCGGTGGTTGCACGGCGCAGGGTGCCCACGGTGCCTGCACTGTGCAACACCATCAGCGCACCGAGGCCGCTGGCGAACTCGCGCACTTTGGGATTACGCAAATCAGCGCGCAGTTGTGGCACGTTGGTGCGGCTCAGCGATCCTGTGTGGATATCCACCAGCCCGTCGCAATGGAGGATGATGCCGTTAAACAGAGAGGCGGCAATGCGCGACGCGGAACTGCCGGTGGGATTGCCGGGAAAGTAGCGGTTGAGGTCGCGTCGGTCGGGCAGGTAGCGGGAACCCCTGCGGAAGCCCTGCAGATTGACAATGGGAATGCCTACAACCGCACCCTTGACCCGACGAGGGTCAAGGTCCTGAATCACGCGCCGAATGATTTCAATGCCATTGAGTTCATCACCGTGAACGGCCCCGGTGAGACACAGTGTCGGACCGTCACCCACGCCATTTACCACCAGCACAGGTGAGTCACCCGAGGTGCCGTCGAAGGATTGTCCGGAGGCCCAGATCAGGCGCCGACTGGTTCCGGCCGGGATGGTCTCGCCGAGGAGCTGCAGTGCGCCGCGGTCGGAGGCTACGGATAGCGGCTCTGCGTCCAGCACATCCGCGTCGCCTGGAAGCTGGCCATCGACCTGAGCGGTTTTGTGATCAGGGGCCTGTGGCACACCCGGACCGGAGGCCGGCTGATCACCGGGGGTGCCAGCAGGTGGACTATTTGGCGCCACGGGCGGCGCATCGCCGCTACAGCCGACGAGCCCGAGGGGCACGAGCAGAAAAAGGAGTACGAGGAGTCTCACAGCCGGCAAGGTTAAGGAAAATGGGGCAGGATTCTGTGAAACGGTATCAGGTTTCTCCGGGCGGCAGTAGCGCATGTCGTGCCGGATTTCACCGGGGGCGACGGACTCACAGTTACCCGGCGTCGGAGTGGTTGTGCCGTGTGTCCTCGGTTATTGTGAAATCTGTGGCAGTCTGGGGTTTCGTGGACCGGTAACGTGGGCCCGCTTGCCAAGCCTGTAAAACTGCGGGCATGCCGGGCAGTGAAATGAATTGCGGGAAGGGCGCAGCAACACACATGAGCGACCAATTGACAGGCGTGGCACGGACGATCTGTCGTCAGTGGGTGAGCGCCCTCTTGATGGCCGTATCGCTGACTGGTGCCGCTTCGGCAGCCGATGCGCTGCTGCGACCGGCCGGCCTGGAGCCGGATATTGCGTTCTGGCGACAGATTTTTGCTGAAGTTTCCACCAACGAGGCTCTGACTCACGACAATCGGCACCTGAACATTGTCTATGCGACGGTCGACCTGTCCGATGCGGCGACTGATACCGCCCGGCAACGTCGTCTGGATGCTGCCAAAGATCACTACATCAAGATCCTCAAACGCCTGGCCAGCGGTGATTGCAAGAATCTGGGCAAGGACGAGCGTCGCGTGCTGGCACTTTGGGCTGATCGCCCGGGCAACGCCACACTGCGTGCTGCCGCTGACCGGGTGCGCATCCAGCAGGGTTTGTCCGACCGTTATCGCGAGGGGCTGATCCGCTCCGGTCGATGGGAAACACACATCCGGCAGAGCCTCCGCCTGCAGGGCGTGCCGGAGCAGTTGGCCGCGCTGCCGCATGTGGAGTCATCGTTCAATCCTGAAGCCCGGTCCTATGCCGGAGCTGCCGGACTCTGGCAGTTCACGGTGGGTACGGGCCGCAGATTTATGCGCATCGACAGTGCCGTCGACGAACGTCGCGATCCCTACCGCTCCAGCGAGGCTGCCGCGCGCCTGCTCAAGGCGAACTACGGTGAGCTGGACTCATGGCCACTGGCGATTACTGCCTATAATCACGGCACTGGCGGCATGCGTCGGGCAATGCGCGACCTGGGCACGAACAACATCGAAACGATCATGCGCAACTACGACGGGCCGTCGTTCGGCTTTGCTTCGCGGAACTTCTACGTGTCCTTTCTGGCTGCAGAGGAAGTAGAGCGTACGGCCGAGAAGTACTTTGGCCCGGTACAACGTGAGGAACCCGAGCACCTTACGGTGATCGCGGTACCGGCCTATCTGAGCATCAAAACGCTGGAACAGGCCTTCGGAATTTCCCGGGAAGCCTTGCAAGCCTACAATCCGGCACTGCTGCCGCCGATCTGGACCGGCAAAAAGTACGTGCCACGTGGCCTGGTACTCCATTTGCCGGATTCCCTGTCGGGCGCCGAGGCTGGTGCCCGGCTCGCCGACATATCGACAACACAGATGCGGACCGCCCAGATACAGGACCCGGCCCCGCGGACCCACCGCGTGCGGCGAGGCGACACCGTCTCCGGGATTGCTGCGCGTTACGGGACTTCGTCAGCCACGGTCGCGCGCCTGAACGGACTGTCCAGAAAGAACCTGATACGTGTGGGCCAGGTCCTGAAACTGCCGGGCAGTGCTGCGCCCTCGGCTGGCCCTGCGAATAGTTCGTCCCGCAGCACGTACGTTGTTCGCCGCGGCGACAGCCTGTCGGTCATTGCCAAACGCACGGGTGTGCCACAACGCCAGTTGATGGCGCTCAACGACCTGGATAACGCCAACCGGCTTTATCCCGGCCAGCGTTTGCGGCTGACGAAATCCGGCGAGGGCAGCTAGTGACGGATTACACCAGGCGCGGGTACGCCAGGTCAGTGGCGTTTCTGCCAGCTTTGCTGCTGGCTATTGTTGTTGCGGGTACAAGCACGTCAGCCCATGGTGCCACGGTCGAGATGGCGGATCGTGTAGTCATCCACAAAGGTGAGCGCAAGCTGATGCTGATGCGGGGTGACGAAATTCTGCGCACCTTCAAGGTATCCCTGGGCCTGTCACCAAACGGACCAAAGGAGCGGGAAGGTGATTTCCGCACACCGGAAGGCAACTACCGCTTGTCCGGGCGTCGCGCCAACAGCGACTATTTTCTTGCGATTCAGGTGTCCTATCCTGGTCCCGAAGATCTGCGTCGCGCCGCTGCGGCTGGTACTTCGCCGGGCGGCCAGATCATGATCCACGGCCAACCCAACCGGCCGAGCAAGCCGCTGGATTACTACGAAACCCGGGACTGGACCAATGGCTGCATCGCTGTTTCCAATGCCGACATGGTTGATATCTGGCTGATGACGCCCGATAACACCCCGATACAGATTCTCCCGTGACGCACGCAGCGACCACACCTGCTGTTGCGAGTCCGGTACTGAGTGGCGACGCAAAGGATCAACTGAAGATGTCCGCACCCTCCATGATCGAAGTCATGCCGGAGGGCTCACTTGAGGTCCTGTCGCAGCACGAAGTCAATCGGCTGCGGAGCAAGGGTGAGGGTGGTCAGCACGAACTGTTGCGGCGATGTGCGCTGGCGGTGCTCAACTCCGGAAGTACTACCGATGACACCCGCGAAGTTCTTGAGCAGTACCGGAGTTTCGACATCAACATCATCCAGCAGGATCGAGGGATCAAGTTGGCACTTGTTGATGCGCCCGCAACCGCCTTCGTCGAAGGTGAAATGATTCGTGGAATTCGGGAGTTGTTGTTCTCTGTTCTCCGCGACGTCATCTATATCAACAGTGAATTCACGGTCCGGGGTCAATTCGACCTGGAATCAAGCACCGGCATCAGCAACGCGGTTTTTCATGTGCTGCGCAACGCCGGTGTGCTGAAAATCGGGATGGAGCCCAACCTGGTGGTCTGCTGGGGTGGCCATTCGATCAACCGTGAAGAGTATGACTACACCAAGCAAACGGGCTATCAGCTTGGCTTGCGAAAGCTCAACGTGTGTACCGGGTGCGGGGCCGGCGCCATGAAGGGGCCGATGAAGAGGCGCAACGATCGGTCATTCGAAGCAGCGTATCCGCAACGGGCGCTACATTGGCCTGACCGAGCCCGGAATCATTGCCGCCGAGTCACCGAATCCAGCATCGTCAATGAACTGGTGATCATGCCGGACATGGAGAAGCGCCTTGAAGCCTTCGTCCGGGTCGCGCACTCGATCATTATTTTCCCCGGGGGTGTGGGAACGGCCGAGGAGATCCTGTTTCTGCTGGGCATCCTGCTGCGGACAACGCGGATATTCCTCTGCCCCTGATTCTGACCGGGCCTGAGTCGACCGGGCCTATATTGAGCGAATCGATGCATTCATCCTCGGCACACTGGGGGCAGAAGCCCGGAAGAAGTACCAGATCATCATTGACGACCCGGCAGCCGTGGCGAGTTGGGCCCTGCGCAACGTTCGGCGGGTGCGTGATTATCGTCATGCAAACAACGACGCCTACTACTACAACTGGCGATTGCACATCGACAAGGGATTCCAGCAGCCATTCGTGGCTACCCACGACGCGATGGCAAAACTGCAAATACGGCGCGATATGCCGGCAGCAGAGCTTGCGGCCAACTTGCGTCGTGCATTCTCCGGCATCGTCAGTGGCAATGTTCGTGAAGAAGGGATACGGGCGATCGAGGAGCATGGTCCCTTCGAGATTTGTGGTGACAGGGACATCGTCGCGCAGCTCGACGACTTGTTGCGCGCTTTCGTTGAGCAGAATCGAATGAAGCTTCCTGGCCGCCGATATGAACCTTGCTACCGGGTTGTGGTCTAACTCCCTGGTCGACAGAAATGGGAGCGGTGTCTCGCTCTAGTCCGGCTTCTGTCGAATCGCATTACACCTTGGGTACAGGCTGAGTACTGCCGACTTCTGTCGCACGTTTGCCTGTGATCCAGTTCCTTCCGATGCGGGGTGTCGCTCCCTAGAGTTGCTCCACGCTGACGAAGTGGGGAAATCAAATATGCCGAACAACACAGATCAGCCTGACTCTCCCAATGTTTCGGGCAGCAACAACGAGAAGAAGAATGTTACGGAACGCCCAGGACCCAATCTCGTTGGCCAGGATGGCCGGGACGTAAGTGGCTGGGATGCCTACCGCCGATGGTTGAGTCGCGTGCAGTTGCCAGACAAGCGGCGCACGGCGATGGACCCGGCTTTGTATACCTGGAAGGGCTATCGGAACTGGGCGGAAAAGGTCCGCCGGGACTGGACCCCTGAAGAAAAGTAAGACGAAGCACAGTCGGCGAAAGCCGCCAAGAAGCCGGCGAAGACCGGATACTGGAGATTCTGATGTTCATATCGGATGAAGAACACGATCGCATACTGATCCGCAATGAAGAGACATTGCGGCGCCGAGCCTGGATCGAACACGCACTGGCTGCCGTCCGTGAGCGGATGATGCCGGAAGAAACCGGTGAGCCGGTTCCGGTTTCAACGCCAGAAGCAGGTGCCGGCACTGTACCTGCGCCGCGCCTCTACCTGGTCCGGAATTCCAGCACCCGCTGACCGCGCCGCGCCCTTGTGCAGGGCGTTAAGGCCTGATCCGGTACGCACTTCGTAGCCTGCGGCCCGCCCTCCGTAGCCCGAGAGCCGTCGGTGAGTGGGATATCGCGGGACGTTCGCTACGGCCGTCCATGGCCTTCACTCACTTGACTCAGTCTGCGCCGGGCTGTCCTGCCCGGCTGGCCTTCTACACCCGCGATACCCCACTCACCGCCGACCCGCTGCAACGAGGGGGCTTCATGTTGTAGTCAGTGTCGATGGGAACTCGATCACCCACGCAGCGAGCGGCAGCGTGGCGGGTGTCTTGTCGGCCGAAAAGGCGTGCCCATCCGATTAGTCAGAGGGCCAGGCGGAAGGGATTTCCCGCCGGGATGCCACGTGCTACAGAGTGCTATAGCGAAAGGCATTTCCCGCCAGGATGCCGCGGGCCACGAAGTGCGTTGCGGAACGGGCGCAGCGGAAGTCGCTGCTAGAGGGTTCGGACGTGGAGGCCGAGGGCGCACAACTCGACATCGAGGGTTGGAATACCGGCAGCTGCGTAGGCATCACGTAGGGCGCGTTCCACATCTCGGGAGTCCGTGAGCGCAATGCCGAAATCGCCGCCTCCGGCACCTGAAGGTTTGTAGACCGCACCATGCTGAACGGCAATCGCGCGCAACCGCTCATGTGCTGCCGAGAAAATCCCGATGCGCGCTGCTTCGTCCAGCCGACGCAAACCCGACTCGTAACCCGCGATAGCAGTCAGCAGTCCGGCAACATCGTCGCTGGTCCATGCAGCAATCGCCTGGCTGGCATTGGCGTTGAGAGATCCCATGTGGCCATCGAACGCGGCAGGTGCCTGTTCACGAAAGCTCTGGAGCCGTCGCAGCATTGCTGGCGTCGACGCACTCTCACCGGACCAGGCCGCCACCAGACGAAGCTGCCGGGGCCAGGAAACCGGATGAGCCTGAGGCATCCGGACGAACAGCTTCGCGACCTGTCCTGGAGTTGGGCCAGATGCGCGGCCGGGTGGCCTGCTGAATTCAATGGCCACCGCGCCGCCGGTCAGGGAAGTCGCAATATCAATGCCACTGCCTGCTCCACCCTGCAATCGGCGGTGCACTTGGCAACAGATATCGATCAGATCCTGGCGCGGCAATGGTGGCCCACCGACAAAGCGCAGCAGAACGCCTGTCAGGGCGACGACAATGGCCGCGCTGGAGCCCAGCCCCAGCTTGACGCGCTGACCATCGGCAGTGGTCTGATGAAAGGCCTCGCTTTTGAGTTCGATACGACAGGCAGGCAATTCGGATGGGCGGGGAAACAGCCCCCGGGCGTACAGAATTTCGGTACACGCCGTCAGCGGCAAGCCAAAAGCCCTTGGCGAAGACCCTTCCCAGTGCGGGCCTGATTCCGGCACCCAGCGAAATCCATAGCTCTTGCCGATATCCGGAATCACCAGCTGATTACCGTTCAGCGGATATCCGGCGTTCGAGTTTCTGTTGCCGGTCAGGGTGGCAATGCGGGCTTCGGCGCGCACATCCACCGCGACAGCCAGACCCGGGGCACCTTCCAGCACGGCGTACTCGCCGACGATGACCAGTTTGCCCGGTGCCTGTGCTTCAATCAGCATCGACTGGAATCAGCATCGACCGGAATCAGCATTGACTGGCACCTGGCTTCCATCGCTACCGACTACCCGGGCAGCTTCGCCCAGGGGACTGCGCAGGATAGCGACGACGCCGGGCACTTCGGCCAGAGCCGCAGCGACCACATCGGCAGCATCTGGCAGGCACACGGCCTTGACCTGGGGCCCGGCATCCACCGTGAAAAATACCGGCAGACCATCCTGACGGAGGCGGCCTACGCGCTGCAAACACGCCACCGTGCCAGGGGTCCAGTACAGCAACGGTGGTCGTGTCGTGAGCATCACGCCGTGCATCTTCAGACAGTTGTGCTCCGCCAGAACCGCCAGCGCAGCGAAGTCGCGATTCCGGACTGCGGCGATGCCGGCCTGCAGATCCTCGTCGTGGGTGCGGACCCAGGCCTCGTAGTAAGGCGAGGTCTGCTCGCTCAGCGCCATCCCGGCGCGTGAACTGACCGCTTTCGCCTCTGTTGTGGTTACCGCCACTACAACTTCCAGCGGCCACTCAGCCGGCGCAGCCAACTGCTCGGATACCGTGTCATTGTCGCGGTTGCACAGAAGGACGATGCCGCCCAGCAGGGACCGCGGCGCAGAACCCGATCCAAGGCGGGCAATTTCGGCCAGTCGGTCGGGTGTCAGATCCAGGCCCAGGGCCGCGGCCGCCGCCACTACGAGTGCTGCAAACCCGGAGGCCGATGAGGCCAGACCGGCACCAGTCGGAAAATCGTTGCGGGAGTCGACGGTCGCGAACCGGGCAATGCCCGCGTCGCTTCTCAGCAGATCCAGGCAAGCCGAAACCCGCTGCGTGGTCACGGGATCTTCGTGGCCATCCAGCAACACACGATCACCCGTCAAACGCGGGTCGAAAACGACTTCTGTGGTGGTCAGCAACCCACCCAGCACAACAGACAGGGAGCCGGTGGCCGGCAAATTGCCTGCCGGCGCGCGTTTGCCCCAATATTTGACCAGGGCCACATTCGGGTGGGCCACCGCGACCGCCCGCATTGAGGCTCCTCATTGAGGTGTTGCTTCAGAGCCGTGAATTATAGCGCCTGGGTTGGCTCGTTCCTCCGGAACCCTCTATCCTGTTTCAATCGTTAGCCAACAGTGCCCCCCGACGTATGTCCTTCGGTTCCCGCGCTGACACCTACGTGACACGTATCGAAAGCGTGCTCGAACAGCATCTGCCCGCCGCCGCCGTTGCCCCGCAACGGCTGCATGAAGCCATGCGCTACTCGGCTCTGGGCGCCGGCAAGCGCATACGGCCCATACTGGTTTATGCCGCCGGTGAGGCCTTGAGCGTCCCGCCCGACGTGCTTGATGCGCCCGCTGCTGCCATCGAACTGATGCACGCCTTCTCGCTGATCCATGACGACCTGCCAGCCATGGACAACGACGACCTGCGCCGGGGCCGCCCTACAACGCATCGTGCCTACGACGAGGCCACCGCAATTCTGGCCGCCGATGCCCTGCAGCCACTCGCCTTTGAAATCCTTGCCACGCATCCGGCGCTGACCAATCAACCCGCTGCACAGCTGAAGCTGGTTGCGCTGCTGGCTACAGCCTGTGGTTCGAACGGCATGACCGGCGGCCAGTCGATGGACCTGGCGGCCGAAGGCCGGCGCCTTGATCCCGCTGAACTGGAGCACATTTATCGACTCAAGACCGGCTGCCTGATGCGTGCCAGCGTGATGGCTGCCGCTTGCTGCGCACCGGCTGTGCCACTGGCCACCCTGCATGCGCTGGAACGCTTCTGCGACGCGTTGGGTCTTGCATTTCAGGTACGGGACGACATCCTCGACATCGAGGGCACTACTGAAGAAACCGGCAAGACGGGCGGATCGGATCAGGCCAAAGGCAAGGCTACGTATCCCCATCTGTTCGGAATGCCACGAGCCCGGCAACGCGCCGATGAACTGCTCGCGCAGGCCATGGACACGCTGGCACCCTTCGGTGACGAATTCGACGGCTTGCGCTGGGCAGCACGATATATCGTGCTCCGGGAGCACGGCTGACTGCGGTCAGGCGGAACAACAGATGTATACCGGATTTTTTGGCCTCAACGAGAAACCCTTCTCGATCACACCGGATCCTCGCTATCTGTATATGAGCGAGCGGCACGCGGAAGCCCTGGCGCACCTCATCTACGGCGTCAAGGAAAGTGGTGGCTTCATTCAGCTCACCGGTGAGGTTGGTACCGGCAAAACCACTCTGGTTCGCAGCCTGCTGCAGCAGTTGCCGGACTTTGCCGACGTTGCGGTCGTACTGAACTCGCAGTTGTCGCGCGTCGAGTTCCTGACCTCGATCTGCGAAGAACTGCAGGTTGTACTTCCGGAGCAGCGCAACAGCATCAAGGCGCTCACCGATGCGCTGAATGCCTACCTGCTGCAAAATCACAGTCAGGGCCGCCGCACCATCCTGATCGTCGACGAGGCGCAGAATCTTCGTGTCGATGTACTTGAACAGGTGCGGCTTCTGACGAATCTGGAAACCGCCAAGCAGAAGTTGCTGCAGATCATCCTGATCGGACAACCGGAACTTCGTGAACTGCTGGCGCGCAATGACATGCGCCAGCTGGCACAGCGCATCACCGGGCGTTATCACCTGGAGCCACTGACCCGCGAAGAAACCGGCGCGTATGTGGATCACCGACTGAAAGTTGCGGGCGCCATCGGTCCCATTTTTCTGGCCGGCGCCAAGCGCGAGCTGTTCCGGCTATCCGGTGGCGTGCCACGAATGATCAACGTGATTGCCGATCGCGCGCTGCTGGGTGCGTTTACGATCGATGAGCATCAGATTACGCCAGACCTGGTCAAGGATGCGGGTGCAGAAGTCTACGACCGGCCACGACATACTTTTGGCGGGTGGTGGCGCCGGCCCTGGTGGGCACACCCGACCGGCCTGCTGGGGCTTGGTGCCGCCGGCCTGCTGATCGTACT
>JAWKZI010000025.1:0-8517 GCA_041396045.1 Gammaproteobacteria bacterium
ACCTCGATGGTGCGGGTTTTCTGGTCCAGGTAGGGATACACATACGCGACCCTGCCCCGATAAGTGGCCCCGGGTTGATAGGCCAAGGCCATCTCGGCCTCCTGACCAACGTGCAACCACGGTGCCTCATACTCGTAAACGTTCGCATAGACCCACACTGTGGCAATGTCTGCGATTGCATAAACAGTCTGACCAGGCTGCAGAAATCCGCCTTCCGGGATATTGCGCTCGACGACAATCCCGCTGAATGGTGCGTACACCACCATCGTGCGCGTAATCTCACCACGCTCGCGCAACGCCTTTATCTGCTGGTCCGTCACATTCCAGTAGCGCAATCGCATCTCGACAGAACGGACGAGATCGACGCCACCTGCAACGGCGTCCGGCAATGTGCTTTCCACAAGCCGCGCCCGGTACCGGAGCGCCACCAGGTACTCCTCCTGGGTAGCCACCAGTTCGGGGCTGTAGATTTCCAGCAATGGCTCGCCCCGCCGCACGACCTGGCCTGCAAAATTGATGTACTGGGCCTCAATCCAGCCGCCGATTTTCGGCGCGATGCGACGCACTTTCGTCTCGTCATAGCCGACACGCCCCACGGTACGGATGTCGCGGGTCAGTTGCTTCAACTGCACCACTTCAGTGGTGACACCGATGTTCTGAATCGTCGCCGGATCAATGCGCACGCTCCCCGGCGGGCCATCATCCAGCTCTCCTTCATAGACGGGCACGAGATCCATGCCCATCCCATCCTTTCCGGCGCTTTTTGCGACAAAGGTTGGGTCCATGGAAGATTTCCAGTAGAGAATCTTGCGCCCGCTGGCCTCGGGCGCAGGCTCTCCGGCGCCGGAGCCGGAACCAGCCGGAGGCTTTGCACAGGCCGACAACAGTGCCGCCAGCAGAGCCGACGCGACCAGCATGAGACCTCGATTCATAAAACGTACACCTGGATCTATGGCCTTGAGTTTGAGAGCGGTTGCCCGATGGCTCGCTCAAGGTCGGCGAGCGCCTGCTGATAGTCACGCACTGCCCGATCGCGCTGGAGGCGGACCTGCTCAAGAGACCGCAAGCTGTCAATCACCGTCAGGAAGTCCACCACCCCGGCCTGATAGCCGGATTGCGCTGCTGCGATACGTTCAGTGGTCTGGGGAATAAGGGTTCCACGGTAAATCTCCTCGGTCCGGGCAGCGACCACAACGCGCTCGTACTGCCGCTGTACCTGGTCAAACACCTGATTCCTGAGATCACGTTGGTGGAACTCTTCTCGTCGCACCTGGGCTTGCGTATCGCGAACCTCGGCACCGATCCGGTTCGCCCACAGCGGGACTGAAAAGCCCAGCTTCACCATCCAGATATCGTTGCCATCACGCGCGAAGGCTGGATTTGTACCGCCCCGCACATCAATCCACTGTACGCCGAGCTTGAAATCAGGCAGATAACCCAACCGCGCCAGACGTTCGGACTGATGACTCGCATCAACGACGTGGGTCTGGGAAAGCAGCTCGGCCGGTTTGCATCGGCTATATCAACAAGGCGGGCGAGCGAAATCTTGAGCGGCTTCGCATCCAGATCAGTGGGCGGACCCAGCGGTGCCCGGGGTGCGCGGTCGAGCAGTGCATTCAGGGCGCCGATCGCCGTCTCGACGTCCCCCAGGTAGACGACACGCTCAGCCGCAAGGCGGCTCAGCTGTTCCTGCGCAAGGATCACGTCCCGCTGCGCGGCTTTGCCGACCCGATACCTGGCCTGAGCTACTTCAGCAAACTGGCGGGTCAGGTCGGTTGTATCGTTATTGATTTCGAGCGAGCGCTTGGCCAGGTTGTAGTCGGCGTACCGCGCCCGCACCTGGCGAGTAATTTCCTGGATTGCCGCTTCGAGCAACTGGTAGTTTGCCTCAGAGCGTGACTCCGCAATCTTGCTACGAAGTCCGAGCTTCCCCGGAAACGGAATTGCCTGGGATATTTCCACACTGTTCCCCTGGGGACCGGCCCGTGTCTCGGCCATATCGCCGGTATCCGGAATCAGCGTCACCGTCGGGTTCTCGTACCAGCTCTGGGCCCTGATTCTTTCTTTTGATGCCTCCCACTCGGAACGTACGGCACCAATATTGGGGTTGTTCTCGACTGCGAACGGCACCAGTACTTCCAGGGAAAGTGGTGCGAGAAGATCTGCCTCCGTCACGGTCACTATGCGCTCTGGCGCCACCTGCTCATCAGTAGAAGGTTGCGCTACCGCGTTGACGCCAGCGAGCATGAGCGCCACCCAAGCCAAAGCACAGCCCAAGGACCCACTTGTAACCCGCTTATGCCTGCCACCTGCCATCGATTTCCCTCTAGATGCGCTGCACCGAAACTTGTCCGAAGCCGGGAGGATATTGCTGCCGTTTGCTACACATTGCACGTAGATCACACACGTAGCGAAGAACCTACCGATATTCAGCGGAGAAGTTGTCTCAAAACAATCTCGATCCGCCTGCGGTACGGGTAAGTCCTGACAACCAGTCAGTAACCTATACTGAATACCAGCAATATAGGGCGACGACGGCTAATGAGTTCCATGAAACGACGGGTATTAATCATCGAGGATGAACAGGACCTCGCATTGCTCATCAAGCGGCATCTGGAGGGCAGTGGCTTCGAGGTGCAGACGGTATCGAGGGGCGATGATGGCCTGCGGGCAGCGGAGACTGCGGCTTTTGACCTGATCTTGCTGGACCTGATGTTGCCAGGAATGGACGGCATCGAAGTCTGCCGGCGTCTGCGCGACCAGAAGATCGCCACACCGATCATGATGGTGACGGCACGGACGACCGAGGTCGACAAGGTGCTCGGGCTGGATATGGGCGCTGACGACTACATCGCCAAGCCCTTTGGCATCGCCGAACTGACAGCGCGGGTCAAGGCAATTCTTCGGCGAATAGAAGGCATGGAGACAGCCCATGCAACAGGCACCGGTTCAATTCAGATCGGTGATGCGGTATGCATCAATCCATCATCCCGACAGGTGATGGTACGCGGCAAGGCTGTCAGCCTGACGCCCAAGGAGTTTGACCTCATGGTGCATTTCGCGCGGAACCCCGGGCGGGTCTATACACGCTCACAACTGCTCGATACCGTATGGGGCTATCGTCACGACGGTTATGAACATGCCGTCAACTGTCACATCAACCGGTTACGGGAAAAAATAGAGCGGGATCAGACCCGCCCTGAGCTGCTCCTGACCGTCTGGGGTGTCGGCTACAAGCTTGCCGAATCGCTTCCACCCGAGAGTTAAGCGATGTTCCGAACACTCTATCGCCGGCTGCTGGTCGTCATCCTGGCCTTCGGGATAGCAATGACTGCGGTCTTCGCCACAGTGCTCTTTGTTTCTCACGAAGCCTATCATTCCGAGGCTGATCAGATCGCCAATCGGCGACTTGCCCGGCATTATGCCAATGCACGACTGCTCATCAGTGATGAGCCACTGACTGCCGATAATTTTCACAAGGGCATCAGAAAACTTGCGGAACTCAACCCGGATGTCGACCTGTACCTCGTTGATGCGGACGGCTTGCTGATTGCCTCATCGGTACCAACGGTGCAATGGGTGCGCACACGGGTTGATGTCGCTCCGATTGACGCTTTTCTCGGCAATACGGTCCCCCTGCCTATTCTTGGCGATAACCCGCGATTCATCGACAGCAAGGAAATATTCTCCGCTGCGCCGGTGACAATTCTGGATTGCCCGGCACGCTATCTTTACGTGATCCTGCGTCGAAATCGCATCAACGACACTGTCCTGAAACTGCGCAGGACATACACCATCAACGAAAGCCTGGGCCTGCTTGTCTCATGCAGCGTACTGGCCATCCTGGCCACGCTCGTTTTGGTTCGCTCGATTACCCGGCGTCTCAGCACCCTCAAGGCGGAGATGGAGCGCTTTCACGCCGCGACGATCCCTGATGGTACCGGCTCCACCATGCCGACCAACTCGAAAGGTGACGAGATTGAACGCCTGGCAGACCTGTTTGAAAATCTGTCCAGTCATGTGCAGAGCCAGATGGAAAGCCTGCGCGACACCGACAACATGCGCCGCAATATGGTCGCGAATATTTCCCACGACCTGCGCACACCATTGACGACACTGCAAGCTCACCTGGACACTTTGGCCCTGAAAGATATTGATTTGTCACCCGATGAGCGAGACCTGTATCTCGCCACGGCGATCAATCAATCACGCCGCCTCACCCGCCTGGTCAATCAACTGCTCGAGCTTGCCAAACTCGATGCCGGTCAGGTCGCACTGCAAAGAGAGCCGTTTCAGCTGGCCGAGCTCTTGCAGGATATCGCCCAGGAACTGTCGCTCAGCTGCTCGGCAAAGGACATCCTTCTTCGCGCCGAATACTCAAGCACTTTGCCCCGGGTAGTCGGTGATATCGGCCTGATCGAACGCGCAATCGACAACCTGGTGGAGAATTCCATCCGGCATACCCCTGCGGGCGGCAAAGTAACGCTGCGCGCAACCGCGCAATCACCGGATCGTGTACGGGTGGATGTCGAGGACTCAGGGACGGGCATCCTGCCCGATGAACAGGCGAACATTTTTGATCGCTTCTATCGCGGTGACCCGAGCCGTTCGAGCGATTCCGCGCATGCCGGACTGGGTCTGGCAATTGTAAAAAGCATCCTTGATCTTCATGGCGTAACGATTGCCGTCTACAGCAGACCCGGCATCGGTACACGGTTCAGTTTTGAGCTCCCGATACACGCCCCGGATCCCGGCCTCTTCTGATTCGCAGCCGTCACAACTTTCGGTCACCGAGACGGTACCGAGATATATCCAAGACGTTTCCGCGATGAACCACAAAAAAAAGCCCGGCATTATCAAATGCAGACGGGGGTACACCAATGAAGAAGACCATCCATATCGCCATACTCTGCGCCGCATCAGCAGTTCTTGGGCCAGGTTGGTTACCGACGGCACTGGCCGCAGATCCCACGGTGGAAGCGCTGGAAACTCGGGTAAAGGAACTGGAAGCATCGATCGCCGAGCTTCGCGGCGAACTTGGCCGTCTGGCCGAACAGAATTCGAGCAAAGCGGCTGCCATGAAGGAAGAACGCGGCCAGATCAGCGAAGAATCCGCAACGGTGGCCCGTGCAGAGGCTGCCAGCATTGCAGCTGAATGGCAGAACGCAACATCAGCCTTCCACCTGTCTGGATACGGTGCAGCCTCCTACGTCGACCAGGAAGGTGCGAACGGCGAATTCGGCGGTGTCACCTTCAACCCGATCCTTCACTTCCAGTATCGCAACCAGATTCTCTGGGAGTCCGAACTGGAACTGGAGATTGACCAGGATGGCGCAACGGATGTGACACTTGAATACAGCACCATCGATTGGTTGATCAATGATCATGTCACCCTGCTGGCCGGCAAATTCCTGAGCCCTCTTGGCCAGTTCCGGCAAAACCTTCATCCGGCATGGATTAACAAGCTGCCCTCCGCACCACCGGGGTTCGGACATGACGGCGCAGCACCTGCGGCCGACGTGGGCGTTCAGCTCCGTGGTGGACTGCCGCTCCCCCGAGCAGCGCATCTGAATTACGCGGTTTATGTTGGCAACGGACCGCAACTGGAGGCCGATGGGGGCGAGATCCACGGCATCGTCAGTGAAGGATTTACGCGGAATGCAGATGATCCTGTCGTCGGTGGGCGGTTGGGCTTCCTGCCAATGCCGAATCTCGAGATCGGCGTCTCCGGTGCCGTTGGCAAGGCGACACTGACAACGGCGGATGGTGTCGCAATCGAGGACGGGGACGAGCCCGCAAGGGACTACGGGGCACTCGGCGCAGATCTTGTTTACCGGTGGAAAGACCTTGAGGGTCGCGGTGAACTGATACGTCAGAAGGTCGACGACGCACCCGGCAGTCTTGCTGAAGAAGGCGGCACCTGGCGCGCCTGGTATCTGCAACTCGCATACCGACTCGGGTCCCGGCATGGGAAGGCATAGTCCGATATTCGGATTTCAATTCGCCGCACCCGGAACAGCGGCAGGATCAGTGGATGATCGGCTTCGAATATCTGATTGCATCCAATGCGATGGTCAAGCTGGGTTATGAGTTCAATGACGGCCTCTCGCAGACAGAAACCGACGCTAACCGTTGGTTACTTCAACTTGCCTACGGCTACTGAAACGGGGGTTCCCATGACCGGAATACAAAAACCACAGACATCGCACCGGGTAGCCGCCACAGTCATCGCAGCAGCCTGTCTGCTGAATTTTTACGGTGTCCGCAGCCGATGGCCCGGAAGGGGACGTTTCCCGCGGCGCTGTCGCCTGGGCTCAACAATGCCAACGCTGCCACAACATGCGGGACCCCATGGAGTTTCGTGACGATCAGTGGCGCGTCATCATGGCGCACATGCGGGTACGAGGCGGCCTTGATGGGCAACAGGCGCGGGACATTCTTGCCTTCCTCAGGCCAGCAACGGCGGCTACTGGGACGGCGCAGGAGCGCCCGCCTATACGCCGGCCGTACAAACGCAGGCCACTGGGCAAGACACTACCCAGAAGGTAAGGACGGGAAAGGCTGTTTTCGAACGCAGCTGTATTGCCTGCCATGGCCAGGACGGACGCGGCACGTTGCCCGGTGTGCCCGACTTCACCACCGCTGGTGGCCCGCTGACCAAACCCGATCAGGCCTTACAACGTAGCATTCTCGACGGTATTCGAAATCCAGTCTCCGGTCGCCATGCCGCCCAAAGGCGGCGATCCCACTTTGAGCACAGCAGATGCTTCAACCGTGCTGGCGTACCTGCGAATGACCTTTGGCCATGAGTGATGACATCCTGCTGGCCTCATCCCCGGAACACGGCCAGCCCTGCCAAAGACCGGAAAGGAGCCATGAATCCCGTGTCCATCTGCTGCAGGAGCTTTTCTTCCTTCAGGTCGATGCGTGGCGACACCGGTCCAGACATTGGCCGCCAGCGCATAGCGCTCGTCCACATCCGGCGCCACCTGGGCCCAGCCATAGCCAGGCAGTTCGATGTGCTGGAGCATCTTTCCTTCCTCATCGTAGATGGCGAGGCCCGTCGCATCCGTACACAGCAGTCTGCCATCGGCCAGGTAGGCCGGGGCGATAAACCAGCGACGGTCGCTGCGATCAAAGGGTCGGCATCCAGATAGGCCGCGAGGTCCGGCATCTGGCGGTCGTTGCGAATGTCATAGCGCATTAGCCGGCGCGATGTTCCGTGGTGTAGGTGATGAACTCGCCGGACGGGTGCATCGCCGAGTGGGTGACACCCTTGAAGCGGGTGGGTTCCGGCGCGTTTTCCACGCGGAAACTTTTCATCGGCTTCAGGTCCGGGCTGTACTGGTAGATACGCCCGTCGCCCAGCGTACCGTTGGCCAGCAGCTTGGCACTCGTGCCCTTCCAGATTTCGGTACCGATGAGGTACTCGCCGAAGTAGTGGTTGCCATCCTGATCCCAGTTCACGCTGCCGAAGGAACGTCCTGAATCCCAGGGTGCCAGCTCCTTCCCGTCAGGCGTCGCGCGCACGGTAATGTGGTCGTGGCAGTCGAAGCCCCAGAGCGTGCCATCAGGCGCAATCTTGCAGCCGACGATGAAATAGCGCGTACCGGTGGTGTACCAGGTGCCCTTCATCACCCAGTTCCGGTCAAACTGGATGATCCGGCCCTCGCCGCGATGATCGTCGTTGGGGTCGTTGAGGTAAGTATTGCCGAGGAAAATATCGCCGGTCGCGAAAGGCTTCAGGGTCGAGGTTTTCTGCATCGGGGAATCTCCGGGCTCTGTCTGCTTGCTGATGAATGTCAGTGTCTCGCTGAACCTCAGTTCTCCGTGACCCGGAACCCCTGCAACGCCGTCATGCGCTCAATCCAGGCCGATACATTCGGGGTCGCGGCGTAGTCGAGTTGACGGCCGAGCTTGGTGATCAGGTAGGCGACGATGGCGAAGTCAACGACCGAAAGACTGCCGAGAATGAACTCGTGGCCAGCCAGTTGCTGGTCGAGGATCTTGAGCAGCGGGGTCAGCGTCGACAGGTCTTTGACTTCCACAGTCTTCAGTGCACCCATCGCCGGCATCAGGTGACAGCTTTGCCAGTGCAGCCAGCGATCGGCATCGGCGCGGCCCCGGGGATCCGTGGGCAACGCCCGGGTTTCCGGGAATTTCGTGGCGAGGTAAGTCAGGATGGCATTGGACTCCCACAGCTTGAAGTCACCATCCACAAGTGCAGGGACTTTCGCCATGGGATTGATTGCGAGGTATTCCGGCCTCTGGGTTTCCTTGTCCTTGAAGCTCACATGGTGAATAGCAATATCGAGATCAAAATGCCGGACGAAGGCCTCGACCTTTCGGTTATTAGGGGTAATCGTAAACGTGTAAAGGCGCACGAACGGCCTCCTTGTTGGCGACAGCTAGATTTGACAGCTGCGCCATCCTCAACCCTGCCACTATGGGAAGGTCAAGTGAATATGGCGTCTGGACCGATCAATGGCGCGCGTAGGTAGCGGTGCGGCCATCGTC
>JAWKZI010000026.1:0-2757 GCA_041396045.1 Gammaproteobacteria bacterium
GCCACCAGCAGCGGCACAACGCCGAGCACGGTGGCAGCCGTGGTCATCAGGATCGGCCGCAAGCGGATGCCGGCCGCCTTTTCGATGGCTTCACGCTTGGACAAACCCTGCATCTGCAACTGATTGGCGAACTCAACGATCAGGATGCCGTGCTTGCTGATCAGACCAATGAGCGTGATCAGCCCGACCTCGGTATAAATATTGACGGTTGCTGCGCCAAGCGTCAGGAACACCAGCGCACCGGCAATGGACATCGGCACGCTGACCAGCATGATGAGTGGATCACGGAAGGACTCAAACTGTGCAGCCAGCACCAGATAGATAACGATGATGGCAAAGAAAAATGCCACGATCAGGTTGCTGCCTTCCTGAATGAACTGACGGGACGGACCCGCATAGTCGAACTGGTACCCTTCAGGCGCCAGCTCTGCCGCCTTGTCCCGTAAATAGTCCAACGCGGTGCCGAGTGTGATGCCTGGTACCGGCACAGCCGACAAGGTGATGGAGTTCTGTTGCTGGAAGCGCTTCAACTCCTGTGGTTGTACCGACCGGTCAACACTGACCAGCGCTGACAACGGCACCAGACTGCCGCTGGCAGTACGCACCGGAAACTGTCCCACCTGTTCAGGATTGAGCCGGTAGCGGCGATCCACCTGTGGAATGACCTTGTAGCTGCGGCCCTGAATGCTGAAGCGGTTGGTGTAGTTGCCGCCCAGCATGACACCGAGGTCCTGCCCGATCTGCTCCATGTCCACCCCCAGATTGGCCGCCTTGTCGCGGTCGATAACGTAGGTGGCCTGGGGGCGGTCAAATTTCATGTCGAGGTCGGCGAACACAAACAGCCCGCTGGCGTAGGCCGCGCCGAGCAGTGCCTGACCCGTGGCAAACATCTCCAGCGGCTCCCGCGTGGAGCCCAGCACGAACTGCACCGGCAGCCCTCGGCCCGCACCCGGCATAGGCGGCAGGTTGAAGGCGGCTGACTGCAGCCCGGCGATGCTGTCCGCTGCCTGTTGCACGGACTTCGTCACTTCCTTCAGGGAACGATCGCGCTCGCTCCAGGGCTTTAGCACCAGCCCCGACAGTGCTGTGTTGCTGATTGATACCGGACCGCTACCGATGCTGCCGTTGAACAGGAACGTCTGTTCGGATTCGGAAATCTTTTCGTAGGCGCGCACCAGCGCGCCGGTATAGCGCGTCAGTTGCTCCGGCGAAGTGTCCGCGGCAGCCGTCGACATGACCAGCACAATGCCCTGGTCCTCGGTGGGTGCCAGCTCCGCCGGTGTCGTGGTAAACATGAAGTAGATGCCGATCAGCACCAGCAGGCAAAACACCAGCGTTACCGGCACGGCGTTCAGGCTACGGTGCAGAACTCGTTGATACCCGTTGCGCAGCCGTTCGAACTGCCGGTTCAGAAAGCGCGCCAGCCGCGCCTCTTCCGACCGTCTCGGGAGCATCCTGGAGCACATCATCGGCGACAAGGTCAGTGCCACGATGCCGGAAACCAGCACGGCACCCGCCAGCGTAAAAGCGAACTCACGGAACAGGCTGCCCGTAAGCCCGCCGGCCAGCCCAATGGGCGCATACACGGCGAACAAGGTCACCGTCATTGCCATCACCGGCAGCGCCAACTCACGTGCGCCCTGTATGGCCGCATCAAATCTCGACTGGCCTTCGTCGATGTGTCGCTGGATGTTTTCGACCATGATGATCGCGTCATCGACCACCAGACCAATCGCCAGCACCATGGCCAACAAGGTCAGCAGGTTGATCGAGTAACCGAGCACCAGCATGATTGCCGCCGCACCGATCATCGACAGGGGAATCGCCACAACCGGAATGAGCACCGAGCGTAGCGTGCCCAGAAAAAGGAAGATCACCACCATCACGATGATCGTGGCCTCGAGCAGGGTACGCACTACTTCCGTGATCGAGTCATCGATGTAGCGCGTGGTGTCGTAAGAAATGGAACCGTCGATATCGGCGGGCAACTCTGCCTGGATCTCCGGAAATATCCTGCGGATCTCCTTGATCACATCGAGCGGATTGGCGGTGGGCAAGACGTCTATTGCCAGGAAGGTGGCAAACTGCCCGTTGAATGCGACCGACGAGTCGTAGTTCTCGGCACCCAACACCACCGTCGCGACATCACTCAAGCGGATGGATGCATCTTTGCGGTCAACAACGATCAGGTCCTGAAACTCCCGGGCTGTGTGCAAATCAGTGGCGGCGGTCAGGCTGACCGAGATGGCATCACCCTTGGTCTTGCCGATGGCAGCCTGGTAGTTGTTGGCCTGCAGGGCCCGGTTGACATCATCCGGCGTGATGCCGAGCGCGTACATCCGTAACGGATCCAGCCAGATACGCATGGCAAAGTTGCGGCCACCAAGGATCGCGGCCTGCTGGACGCCGGCTACCGCCTCCAGGCGCGGCTGCACCTTGCGGACCAGATAGTCGGTGATCTGGTTCTGTGGGCGGGTCGTGCTGGTGAAGCTCATGTACATCGCTGAAGTCGTCTCACCGATGGCGACTTCCAGCACGGGCGCTTCACTGGCGCGCGGCAGTTCTGCCCGCACCTTGTTGACCTTGGCGGTTACCTGCGTCAGGGCGTCGTATGGCGGGTAGTTGAGCTTGAGGTGCGCCGTGATCGAACTCGCGCCCTGCAAGCTGCTGGACTCCAGAAAGTCGATGCCGTCGGCGCTGGCAATTTCGCGCTCCAGCGGCGTCGTTACAAAGCCCTTGACCAGTTCGGCGTCGGCA
>JAWKZI010000027.1:0-2649 GCA_041396045.1 Gammaproteobacteria bacterium
AATCCCGGCTTTGCTGGCTGGCTGCGCAGTGATCGTCAAACCCAGTGAAGTGACACCGCGCTTTGTGGCGCCACTGATGGCGAGCCTGGAGGGTTTTCCGGAGCTGGCAGCAGTGCTGGCATTTATCACCGGGGATGGCGCCACTGGCGCAGCACTGATCGACCAGGTGGATGCAGTGTGCTTTACCGGCAGCGTGCCAACCGGCCGCAAAGTGGCGGAAGCCTGCGCGGCCCGATTCATCCCCGCATTTCTTGAACTTGGCGGCAAAGACCCGGTGATCGTCCTGGATTCGGCCGATCCTGACCGGGCGGCAGCGATCGTTCTTCGTGCATCGGTACAAGCCACGGGGCAGGCATGTCAGTCGCTGGAGCGTGTTTACGTTGATCACCGTATTGCCCCGGCATTTATCGATCGACTGGTGGCCAGGGCTGACGCCGTGGAGCTGAATTTCCCGGACAGCCACCGTGGCCAGGTAGGGCCGCTGATTTTCGAGCGTCAGGCCGAGATCATTGCCGGCCAGTTGAAGGATGCGGCAGCAAAAGGTGCGCGGATCCGGTCTGGTGGCCACATTGAACGCCACGGCGGCGGCTTGTGGCTGCGACCCACTGTAGTGACCGACGTAAGGCACGATATGACACTGCTGACCGAAGAGACATTCGGTCCGGTCATGCCGGTCATGGTTTATGAGAATGTCGACGACGCGGTGCGCCTCGCCAATGAGTCCATCTATGGCTTGTCGGGCGCCGTGCTGGGTGAGGAAGACCAGGCTCTGGCCGTTGCCCGTCGTCTGAACGTCGGTGCTGTCAGCATCAACGATGGCGGGTTGACCACGGAAGTATTCGACGCCGAGAAGAATGCGTTCAAGCTGTCCGGATTGGGGGCCTCGCGTATGGGTCCCTCCGGGTTGCTGCGTTTCCTGCGTAACAAGGCTTTGCTGATACAACGGGGCCAGGCCAAGGACATCAGTGCACTCGACGAGGCCGGCTAGCTGCTCCTGCAGGAAGGCGCGGCGGCGTGTCGGTGTCGGGGATGTCTGTGGCGGGCAATCTGCGGTCGGACATCCTGTCCGCCCTTGAATCAAGCGCGCCTCGCTTAAGTGCCATCCATGACACGCTCGGCGCGCAGAGCCCGCCAGAGACATCCCCGCCCTCACCACGCCGCTCCTTGGCCGTAGCCCGTTAATCGCCATGAAAGTGAATGGTGGCTGGGGTGCGCGGGGGGTAGGTCGGCGGGTTTGCAGGACCAGGCGGGCAGGACAGCCCGCCGCCAGTCCGAGTTAAGAGAGCGAGGCCAGGGATGGCCGCAGCGAACGGCCCGCTGACCTACCCCCCGCGCGGCCCAGCCGCTGCGCTGCTGCTGGAGGGCAGTCCGATCAATCTCCGGGGGCCCTGCAAATCGGGCCCCCGGAGATTGGATTAGAACCTCATTCTTGCTGCGTCCGGCGTTGGTCGGCTACAGCAGCGGCACCAGCAAAAGTGCCACGATGTTGATGATCTTGATCAGCGGATTGATGGCCGGGCCGGCAGTGTCCTTGTAGGGGTCGCCGACGGTATCGCCGGTAACAGCCGCCTTGTGGGCCTCGGAACCCTTGCCGCCAAAGTTGCCTTCCTCAATGTACTTTTTGGCGTTGTCCCAGGCACCACCACCCGTACACATCGAGATGGCCACGAAGAGACCGGTAACTATTGTGCCGATCAAAAGGCCGCCGAGCGCCTTTACGCCAGCGCCTGGACCCATCAGGAAGTTCATGCCGAAGCCGATGACGACCGGAACGACGATCGGCAGCAATGAAGGAATGATCATTTCCTTGATCGCTGCCTTGGTCAGCAGGTCTACGGCCTTGGAGTAGTCAGGCTTTCCGGTGCCTTCCATGATGCCCTTGATCTCACGGAACTGCCGGCGCACTTCAACCACCACAGATGAAGCAGCGCGGCCCACAGCTTCCATCGCCATGGCAGCGAACAGATACGGCACCATGCCACCGATAAACAGACCGATGATCACAGCCGGATCGGACAGGCTGAAGACTTCCAGCTTGCCGATAGCGTCAAGGTTGTGGGTGTAGTCAGCAAACAGAACCAGCGCGGCGAGGCCAGCCGAGCCGATCGCATAGCCCTTGGTCACCGCCTTGGTGGTATTGCCGACGGCATCCAGCGCATCCGTAATGGTGCGCACATTGGCCGGCAACCCGGACATCTCGGCGATACCGCCGCCGTTGTCCGTGATGGGACCGTAAGCGTCCAGTGCTACAACCATACCCGTCATCGACAGCATGGCAGTGGCCGCAATCGCGATACCGTACAGACCCTCGAGTTCGTAAGCGCCCCAGATCGCGGCACAAACGGACAGGACCGGCCATGCAGTGGACTTCATCGAGACCGCGAGGCCGGCGATCACGTTGGTACCGTGACCCGTCTGAGATGCCTCAGCCACGTAGCGCACCGGGGCGAATTCCGTGGCGGTGTAGTACTCGGTGATCCAGATCAGAGCGCCAGTCAGCGCCAACCCGATGATTGCGCAGCCGAACAAGCCCATTGCGGACTCGCCCATCATGGCGCGCGACACGAAAAAGAAGGCGATCAGTGCCAGTATCCCGGACACAGCCAGGCCGCGGTACAGGGCATTCATGATCTTGCCCCCGTCCTTCGC
>JAWKZI010000028.1:0-1959 GCA_041396045.1 Gammaproteobacteria bacterium
TTGAGCCCGACCCGTGTCGCCGGATCAAAAAAACCGAAAAGGCCTACCGTGGTATTCAGGACGAAGCGACCCGTATCGTGACCACCGGTGCGAAATTTTCCCTGCAGGAAATCATTCACGATGGTGATCGGGTACTTGAGGTTGCTGAAGAAATTCTGGATCCCGCTCCGCATCTGGGGCGGGAGTCCACGCTCGTAGCCCACGGCAACCGGTCGCAACAAGTACCGGTCGCCGATGTCGTTGACCTTGTACATCGCCCGGTTGAAGGGTTCGATCGGGTCGTAGGCTTCCTGGTTCTCGACAGCTTTGGTACTGGCGCAGCCGCTGCTGATAATCAAGACCAGTGCCACCACGGCCGAGCGCGATTTATCCCAGGCATTCATTGTGCATTTCCGTTGTTTTGCCGGCGGGCTTTTTGTTCTTTATCCACCCATTCCTGGATCTGCTCAAGCCGCGCATTGAAACGTGCCTTCTGCACGCTGTTCAGCCCCGGAATGGACAGGGCCAGCCGAAGCTGGTCAGCCGCCATCGTTGCATCACCCTTGATCAGGTGCAACTCCGCCATATAGTAATGCGCCTCCGCTGTGTCACCGGCGGCGCTTGCGGCCAGTGCGATCAGGCGCACCTGCTTGGCGGTCGGTGGAACATTGTTGAGCAGATCAAGCAGAATGTGGTGGGCTTTTTTTGCGTCCCCGTTGGCGAGCAGTGCCTCGGCGTAGTGCACCGTGAGCGGTACATTGCGCGGGAACAGCGCCATTGCCTGGTCAAATATGGCAAAGGCCTGGCTCCTGTTTCCAAGGGCAAGTTCTGCATTTGCCTGCCCGGTATGGAAGGGGATTACGCCCGGATGGGCTGTGCGCAGATTTCTGAACTGGTCACGTGCGATGTCGTATTGGCCCAGTTCCATACGTGCCAGCGCGACCCCGTAATCGGTACCCAGATTGCCGATGCTCTTCGGGTTCTGCTGTTCGCCGAGGAAGAAGTCGAGCGCCTTTTCCGGCGTGGGGCTGGTCAGGACACGTATCCTCGCTTTGGTCAGGGAATAGCCGGCCGCATCCTGGACTTCCGGACGCGGCAGTGAAGCGGCACGCTCCCTCGTTTCCGCGATGCGGTTTACGGTTACCGGATGTGTGCGCAGAAACTCGGGTGCCTGACTCGCCAGCGGTCCGGTCTGTCTGGCGAGGGTCTCAAAGAAGGCCGGCATACCTTCCGGGTCGACGCCTGCGGCGGCCAGCACGCCGACACCAACGCGGTCGGCTTCATATTCATTGGCTCGGGTGAAATTGATCTGCTGCTGGGCTGTTACGCCCTGTGCGGTGGCGATGGCGCCCGTAATCGCATCGCTGCTGCCCCCTGCGGCTCCAAGCAGGATTGCACCAAGCATAGCGGCCATGCTGAGAATGCTGTTGCGCTGGTTCGCATAGACTGCACGCGATATATGCCGCTGTGTTACATGCGAGATTTCATGGGCCATGACTCCGGCAAGTTCGCTCTCGCTGTTGGTTGCAAGGATCAGGCCGGAGTGAACACCGATATAGCCGCCCGGAAGTGCAAAAGCATTGATCGCATTGTCATTGACGACAAAGAAATTGAACTGGAAATCGCCATCATGTGCCTGAGCGGACAGTTTCTGCCCGATGTCCTGCACATACTCCTGGATTTCCGGATCGCTCATGACGCGGTCGGTGTCGATCAGGCTGCGGTAGATGCTGCGACCTATCTGCAGTTCACGGTCGCGGGACAGTACCGAGTCGCCCGGACTGCCGATATCCGGCAAGTCGCTGCTTGTTGCCGGCAGCGGCGGGACGATCAGGCAGGTCATGACCAGGGACAAAACCAGATTCCGCAGATACAAGCGGATTATTCCGGCCCATGATCCATTCCGGGAGGCGGGGCCTGTGTTCGATAGGGTGTAGGGCATACGCCTGTCCGTGGCGGTATCAGTTTGTGCTGATCGAT
>JAWKZI010000029.1:0-1826 GCA_041396045.1 Gammaproteobacteria bacterium
GACCTGCAAGGCCGGATTCAGGCCGATGCCGGCAGCATGCGCGGTGCGCACGTTGGCCCGTACCGAGACATTCATGCCGATGTAGCCTGCTGCACCGGAGAGGACTGCGCCAACCACAAAGCCGCCGGCAGTAGCGCCATCGAGCGCCAGGGCCAACAAGATGGCAAGGACCACGCCGACGATCGAAATCGTTGTGTACTGACGGTTGAGGTAGGCCTTGGCACCGGCTTGAATGGCCGCCGCAATCTCCTGCATCCGCTCATTGCCGGGCGATTGGGCCAGGATCCAGCGGGACATTAACCCGCCATACAGCAGGGCAAGCAGCGCAGCGCCAATGGCCAACGAAATGGCCAGGTCGATTGACATGGACGAGTCCTCCCAGACTACCTAATTTGGAAGCCAGGCTGATTTTTATGGCCTGACTGTAGTTGCCTCATTGCCAGTGCATCACTCACCCGGATTTGACCCCGGTGGCGATTCGTGCGGAATGATTGCGAGCCATCAAAAAATGGCGCGCAATCATAGCACTAAAGATTGGCTGATCAGGAACGGGCTGGCAATTTCTTCGTGACCGGAACCAGTTTCAGGCGGACATAGGCCGGCAGGCCGGCACGGAAGGGCGGCCAGTCTTCGCCGCGGATCAGGGGCGCCAGATAGCGCCGGGCCGCTGCCGTGATTCCAAAGCCGTCCCGGCTGATATAGCGTCTGGGCATCAACTTCTCCCGATTGGCAACGGCGCTCAGCGGGGCAGTTCCGATGCCCCAACGGTAGGGCTGGTCCGAGTGCCGGACGATCGTTGGCATGACGGCATTCCTGCCTTTTACCGCCATCTCCACGGCGGCTTTTCCAACAGCATAGGCCTGCTCAACATCCACCCGGGACGCGATATGGCGTGCTGAACGCTGCAGGTAATCGGCAATCGCGTAGTGATACTTGAGCTTGAATTTATCGTGGACCATTGCCGCGATAACAGGCGCCACGCCACCCAGTTGCTTGTGGCCGAAGGCGTCGACCGAGCCGGTATCAGCCAGGAAGCGCCCGTCGGCATATTGCGCCCCCTCACTGACCACGATCACGCAGTAACCATACTTCTGCACACAGTCGCCGACCCGGTCCAGAAAAGCCGCCTTGTCAAAGGGAATTTCGGGAAAAAGGATGATATGCGGCGGTTCGGCTGCCGATTCACCAGCCAGTCCGGCGGCTGCCGCAATCCAGCCAGCGTGGCGCCCCATGACTTCGAGAATGAAGACCTTGGTCGACGTTTGAGCCATCGAAGCGACATCCAGCCCGGCCTCCAGGGTGGAGACCGCAACGTACTTCGCGACCGAGCCGAAACCCGGACAGGTGTCGGTGATCGGCAGATCGTTATCCACGGTCTTCGGTACGTGAATCGCCGTAATCCCATAGCCCAGTCTGGCGCCGAGTTGCGAGACCTTCAGGCAGGTATCGGCTGAATCGCCACCACCGTTATAGAAAAAGTAGCCGATGTCGTGGGCGCGAAACACCTCAATTAGCCGCTCATATTCCGCCCGGTTCTGCTCGAGACTCTTCAATTTGTAGCGGGCCGAACCAAAGGCGCCGCCAGGGGTATGACGCAGAGCCGCGATTGCAGCAGCACTTTCACGACTGGTATCCACCAGATCTTCGTCCAGCGCACCGAGAATCCCGTTTCGTCCGGCGAAAAGTTTGCCAATGCGGTCTCGATGACGGCGGGCCGTTTCAATAACGCCGCAAGCGGAAGCATTGATTACGGCGGTGACTCCGCCAGATTGGGCGTAGAAGGCATTTCTTCGTGTCATTGGCGCTCCTCGTCACTGCTTCAGGTT